>JAIYAC010000010.1 GCA_027489245.1 Neisseriaceae bacterium
CGAACAGGACCGTGAAACGCCTCAGCGCCGATGATAGTGCAGATACCTGTGTGAAAGTAGGACACCGCCAGACGCCCGATACCGAAGCCCAGCTCACACGAGCTGGGCTTTGTGCTTTGTATTGATGTGAAAAAGCCCGCGCACGCGGGCTGTGTTGTTGGTGCGTGGCGCAGCCGACGAACGCTGCCTGCGGCCAACGTTGGCCGCATGGAGGCCACTAGAATCGACAGACGTAAAAAAGCCCGCTTGCGCGGGCTTTTTTCATGGGCGTCAGAGTAGTCTGTGGAAGAGTTTGTCTAGCCGGAAACGGTTTAGCCGGCTGAGCAGTTTGCGGACTTTTTCAGGGTAGTGCTGCAGCTTTTCCAGCTGTTGGTAGTGGCTGACAACCTGGGTGTGCTGGCGGATGTTGCTGAGCTCTTGTGCGGTGATGGCCGCCAGCTGACCTTGCGGGTCGTGTAGCAGCAGGCCATTTTCCAGATCCAGGCGGAAGGCACGCGGGTTCAGGTTGTTGCCGGTAATCAGCTGTAGATGCTGGTCTATCCACAGCCCTTTCAGGTGATAGCTATTGTCGTTGTGTCGCCAAAGCCGCAGGGTGAGCTGCCCGGTCTGGATGGCTGCCTGATGCTGTTTGGCAAAACGGCGCAGGTTCATTTCATACAGGTAGGGCAGGCCACCAATGACTTTGAACGGCTCGCTGGGGGGGATGTAAAAGTCGTTGGCAGTTTTGTCGCCCACGATGATTTCTACTTTTACCTGCCGTGCCAGGGCTTTGTCGATCGCTTTGAGCAGGGGGCGTGGCAGGTTGAAGTAGGGCGTGCAGATGCTGATTTGTTGCTGCGCGCTGTATAGCAGGCTTTCCAGTACCTTGTTGAAGGGATTGTTTTTGCCTACGCCGCAGAGGGGAAATGCCTGCAAGCCTGTGGTGCTGCTGTTGTGTGGCACCACGGTATAACGGCTCTGTGCCAGGGTTTTGCGCAGCTGTCGTGTTGCACGGTTCTGGCTGGCTTTGTCTTGTGTAATGGCTTGATCCAGGCGCATCACTGCGGGGTTGGCTGCCAGGGTCTCTAGCATGTAGCCAGATAGTGTGTCGGCTAAGGGAGCACTGTTTATCAGGTGGTAGCGGTCAAAACGGTATTTGTCGCCTACGTGCAGGTAGACATTGTTGAGGCTGGCACCGCTGTACAGCACGGTGTTGTCAATCACATAGCCTTTAAGGTGCATGACGCCAAATAGCTCGCGTGTTTGTACGGGTACGCCGTAAATGGCCAGATTGTCTTGCGGCTGCGCCTGGGCTCGCTGGCGATACCAGCCGGCATTGCCTTCTTGTTTGCCATGGCCGATGAGGCCGCGCCGGGCGCGGTGGGCGTCGACAAATACCCGGATATCCAGCGCAGGGTTGGCCGCAGCCGCTGCGTACAGTGCGTCCAGAATGAGTTTGCCACCTTCGTCTTCTTGCAGGTACAGCGCGCAGAGATGGATGCGGTGGCGTGCCTGGCGAATCAGGGTAAGCAGCTGTTCGCGGTAGTCGGTAGCGCTGTGCAGTATGCTGACGGTGTCTGGATGCAGTGTGATGCCAGGCAGGGATCGCAGTGGATCGGTTGGCGGAAAAAACAGCATGAGGCGTGTATGTGCGTATTGATGCGATTAGCGCATCCTACCATCAGTGCTGCAGAAGTGAACTGGTTTTACATGCAGGGTGGGCTGTTACCCGGTTGTTTTTCGATGTAATAAAAAAGCCCCTGGGCATTTTGCGCAGGGGCCTTGGTTTATTGCAAGGTCAGGCTTATTTGCCGGTCTTGAACTCTTGCCACAAGCGTGTGGTCAGGCGCTGTGTTTTGGCATCCATGCTTGGCATCACGAAGCTCTTGGCCACGACATCTTTGCCCGGGAAGATGGATGGGTTGGCCAGATGTTTCTTATCGATGAACTGGCGTGCGGCCAGGCTACCCGGGGCATAGGTGACAGTGTTGGCATTGGCGGCCGAGACTTTCGGGTCCAGCACGTAGTTGATATAGGTGTTGGCGTTGTCGACGTTTTTGGCGTCTTTAGGGATGACCATGCTGTCGATCCAGATGCCTACGCCGGTTTTGGGTACCAGCGGCTGGACTTTTACGCCGTTTTTGGCTTCTTCCGCACGGGTCTTGGCGATGTTCAGGTCACCACCGTAACCCAGCACCAGACACAGCGAGCCACCGGAAAGCTCGTTGATGTAGCCCGATGAGGAGAAGCGGGTGATGAAGGGGCGCAGCGGTTTCAGCAGCGCGGCGGCGGCTTTGTAGTCGGCTTCGTTGGTGCTGGCCGGGTTTTTACCCATGTAGTGCAAGACTACCGGGAAAACCTCTGCAGCAGAGTCCAGCATGCTGACGCCGCAGCTCTTCAGCTTGGAAACGTTTTCCTGCTTGAACAGCAGGTCCCATTCGTTGGCCGGCAGTTTGCCACCCAAAGCCTTGCTGACTTTGTCGCTGTTGATGCCGATGGTGTTCATGCCCCAGAAGTAGGGGATGGCGAACTGGTTGCCCGGGTCAAACTGGGTCATGAGCTTCATCAGCTCTGGGTCCAGGTCTTTGTAATTCGGAATTTTGGCCTTGTTCAGTGGCTGGTACAGACCTGCCTGGATCTGCTTGGCCAGGAAGGTATTGGATGGGTGTACCAGATCATAGCCAGACTTGCCGGTGAGCATCTTGGCCTGCAGGATTTCGTTACTGTCATACACGTCGTAACGAACCTTGATACCGGTGGCTTTCTGGAAGTTGGGCAAAGTGGATTCGGCAATGTAGTCCGACCAGTTGTACACGTTCAGCTCTTTGCCTGCAGCCAGGGCACTGCCGGAGGCGGCAGTCAGGGCCAGGCCGATGGCCAGGGTCAGGGTTGATTTCTTCATCAGGTTCTCCTTGCAGTTAGTCTGCTTATTTCATCATGACGACGTTAGTCTTGCCGTAGTGTCCATTAAAAACCGGCACGGGAAAATCCTCAACCATTCCCTGAAAATACCCGCGCCAAGTGGTATGGGTCTATGCCTGCGGGGCAAGGTATTGCCATTCCCACGCGGTGACTTGCTGCTGGAAATGTTGATGTTCAACCTGTTTCAGTGCCAGAAATACCCTGGCGAAATCCGGCCCTAGCAGTGTGTGCAGCTCGTGCGCGTTTGCAAAGGCTTGCATGGCCTCCTGTTGAGAGCCGGGTAAGGTTGCTGCGTGCTCATAGGCGCTATCTGAGCGTGGCTGCGTGGCCTCGCATGCTTGTTCCATGCCAAGCAAACCGCAGGCCAGCGTAGCGGCCAGAGCCAGGTAGGGGTTGGCATCGATGCCAGGCAGGCGGTTTTCCACGCGCCGTGCCTGTGGGTGGCAAACCGGTACGCGCAGGCCGCAGGTCCGGTTGTCGTAGCCCCATTCCACATTAATAGGGGCGGCGCTATGGGCACATAGCCGGCGGTAGGCGTTAGGGTTGGCCGCAAACAGTAGCATGGCTTGCGGCAGGTAGCGCTGCAGGCCGCCGATGTAGTGGTGAAAGCGTGGGTGTTCGCTGCCATCCGGCTGACTGAAGGCATTCCTGCCCTGCTTATCCAGCAGGCTTTGGTGAATGTGCATCGCGCTGCCTGGCTGGCCTGGGAAAGGCTTGGCCATGAAGCAGGCTTGCAGGCCATGCGCGCTGGCGAGCTGGCGCAAGGTGCGCTTGAGCAAAAATACCTGGTCTGCCAGTACCAGTGCCGGACCGTGCTGCAGGTTGAGCTCGTACTGGCCGCTACCGACTTCGTGCAGTAGCGTATCGGTGGCAATGCCTTGCTGGTGGCAGGCCTGCTCCAGCTCGGCAAAAAACGCTTCATGCCGGGCGCTGTGGTCTACGGCGTAGGCGGGCCCGACGCTTTCGTGTTGCTGGCCTTGTGCATCCAGCAGATAAAATTCGATCTCTGGTGCCACGATAGGCGTGAAGCCTAAGGCTTCAAAACGCGCCAATACGCGTTTCAGTACGCTGCGTGGGGCCGTTTGCAGCAGGGTGCCATCTTCGCTATGGCAATCATGGATCAGCTGGGCGATACGGCGCCCCGGCCCCGGTTTGATACTGCGTGTGTCCAGGTCGGGAATCAACCGCAGGTCCGGGTCGGTGTCGGGTACCAGCTGTTGTTGTGGCTCGCCCATCCAGCTCTGTATCAGGCTGACCTGCGGAAAGCGCAGCTCACCCTCGGCCGGGTAGTGGGTGACCGGAACCAGCTTGCCGCGGGCTTGGGCATTCAGGTCGGGGATGAGGCATTCGATATGGGTGATGGCGTGCTCACGCAGCCAGTGCAGCAGGGTCGTCATGGTGATGTATCCGTAAGGGGTTGGCAGGGTAGCGTGCAGGCAGGGCTGCAGGGTTGCCGGTAGCGCTGAGCGGTTGCTCGAAGACCCCCAGGGACACATTGCAAGGAATGCGCAGGGTGCACAGGGTAAGGGTGTGACGCATGTCGCAGCCTTGCAAAGATTGAATGTTTATTTTTTTATTCGATATTGCAGCTATTCGTCAATTATATTTAACGTGCTGCGCGTGATTGAGACGGCTATGTGACATGCCCGCCACGGTAGCGCGTGGCGTGCGCGGCCGAAATGTGCAAAAATCGAGCCAACTAACGATATTGCAGGTTTTTCCATGCTGGACCGGGACGGATACCGCCCCAATGTCGGAATCATCCTCATCAATGGCAAGCATGAGGTGTTCTGGGGCAAGCGGGTGCGCGAGCACTCGTGGCAGTTTCCGCAAGGAGGCATCAAACCTGGCGAGAGCCCTGAAGCCGCGATGTATCGCGAGCTGCTGGAAGAAGTGGGCTTGCTGCCACAACACGTCAAGATACTGGGTCGCACCCGCGACTGGCTGCGCTACGATGTACCCACCAACTGGGTGCGCCGCGAATGGCGCGGCAGCTACCGCGGGCAAAAGCAGATCTGGTTCTTGCTGAAACTGGTAGGCCGGGATTGCGATGTATGCCTTCGTGCAACCAATCACCCTGAGTTTGACGGCTGGCGCTGGAACGACTACTGGGCGCCGGTTGATGCGGTGATCGAATTCAAGAAAGACGTCTACGAGCGGGCGCTGACCGAGCTGACCCGTTTCCTGAAAGGGATCGAAAGCCGTGGTGACTATCTGGCGCGTATCGCGCAAGACACGACCCGGCAGCCAGACGAGGGCTAAGGCTTGACGACACACCATTTGCCACGGCCACGCACTGCTTTTGCAGGCGTGGCCGTTGTTGCTGCCTGGTCTGCCTGGCAGCCCGCCGACATCACCACCTGGTGGATGGAAGCCATCCCGGCACTGATCGGCCTGCCCTTGGCCTGGCTGTGCTGGGGCCGCTACCCGTGGACCAGGTTGGCCGCATGGGCCATGGCGCTGCATGCGGTGATTCTGCTGGTGGGCGCGCACTATACCTATGCGCTCACGCCGCTGGGCTTCTGGCTGCAAGAGGCATTTGATTTTAGCCGCAACCACTATGACCGCATCGGCCACCTGGCGCAGGGCTTCTTTCCTGCCATCCTTGCGCGTGAGGTGATTCACCGTGGTACCGGCTTGCAAGGGCGCTGGCTGGCATTTCTGGCCACCTGCTTTTGCCTGGCCTTCTCGGCACTCTACGAATTGATCGAATGGTGGGCCGCACTCGCCCTTGGGGCGGGCGCCGATGCCTTTCTGGCCACGCAGGGCGACCCGTGGGATACCCAATGGGATATGTTCCTGGCGCTCTGCGGTGCCATTCTGGCGCAGCTGTTCCTGGCAGCCCGCCATAATCAACAACTCGCGGCGCTGCTGCGCCGTGCACCACACTGACAGACACATGACACAACAGAATTACGACGAATCCTCGGTACGGGTACTCAAGGGGCTGGAGCCGGTAAAAGAGCGGCCAGGCATGTACACCCGCACCACCGACCCGACCCACATCTGCCAGGAAGTCATCGATAACGCAGCCGACGAGGCGCTGGGCGGCTTTGCCCGCAAGATTGCCGTCACCGTGCACCTGGACGGCTCGCTGACGGTAGAGGACGACGGCCGTGGCATTCCGGTGGGCCTGCACCCGCAAGAAGGTGTGCCAGTGGTCGAGCTGGTGTTTACCCGCCTGCACGCCGGTGGCAAGTTCAACAAGAAAGACGGCGGCGCCTACGCGTTTTCCGGCGGCCTGCACGGCGTAGGCGTGTCGGTGACCAATGCGCTGTCCACCCGGCTGGAAGTAGAAGTCAAACGCGAAGGCGGTGTGCACAAGCTGGTGTTTGCCGGTGGCGACGTGATCGAACCGCTGGCGCGTATCGGCGACTGCGGCCCGCGTACCAGCGGTACCCGTGTGCGCGTGTGGCCGGACGGCAAATACTTTGAAAGCCCGCGTTACTCCATGCCCGAGCTGGAGCGCCTGCTGCGCGCCAAGGCGGTATTGCTGCCTGGCGTGGCGGTCACGCTCACCATCGAGCGCCCCAGCGGCGACGAAGTGAAGGTATGGCAGTACCCCGAAGGCCTGAAAAGCTACCTGTCCGAGCTGTGCGGCGACGACGAGCCGGTCGCACCGCTGTTTTCCGGCGAGGCCTATATCGGTGACGACCACGAGCAGTTCGCCCGTGGCGAAGGCGTGCAATGGGCTATGGCGTGGTTTGAAGACGGCGCCAGCGGCGAAAGCTATGTGAACCTGATTCCGACCCCGAGCGGTGGTACGCACGAGGCCGGCCTGCGCGCCGGCGTGTTCGAAGCGGTAAAAAGCTTTATCGACCACCACAACCTGCTGCCGCGCGGCGTGAAGCTGATGGCCGAAGACGTATGGAGCCGCGTGCGCTTTGTACTGTCCGCCCGCGTGCTGGACCCGCAATTCCAGGGCCAGACCAAGGACAAACTCACTAGCCGCGATGCGCTGAAGCTGATTTCCAGCCTGGCCCGCGACCCGGTAGAGCTGTGGCTGAACCAGCATGTGGAAGCCGGCAAGCGTATTGCCGAGCTGGCCATTCGCCAGGCGCAAAGCCGCTTGAAGTCGGTGAAAAAGGTCGAGAAGAAAAAAGGCTCCGGCGTAGCTGTGCTGCCTGGCAAATTGACCGACTGCGAAAGCGAAGACATCGAGCGTAACGAGCTGTTTCTGGTAGAGGGCGACTCGGCCGGTGGTTCGGCCAAGCTGGCGCGCGACAAAGAATACCAGGCCATCCTGCCGCTGCGCGGCAAGGTGCTCAATAGCTGGGAAACCGACAAGGACCAGCTGTTTTCCAATGCCGAAATCCACGATATCTCGGTGGCTATCGGCGTGGACCCGCACGGCGTGGACGATACGCCGGATCTGTCCAGCCTGCGTTACGGCAAAATCGCTATCCTGTCCGACGCCGACGTGGACGGTTCGCACATTCAGGTGCTGCTGCTCACCTTGTTCTTCCGCCATTTCCCCAAGCTGATCGAGCAAGGCCATATCTACATTGCCCAGCCGCCGTTGTTCCGTGTCGACGTGCCAGGCCAGGGCAAAAACCGCCCGCCGCGCAAACTGTACGCGCTGGACGAAGGGGAAATGACCGCCATTCTGGACCGCTTGCGCAGCGAAGGCGTCAAGGAAAGCGCGTGGAGCATCTCGCGCTTCAAGGGCCTGGGCGAGATGAACCCGGAGCAGCTGAAAGACACCACCATGAACCCGGATACCCGCCGCCTGTCGCGCGTGCAGGTACGCCCCGGCGCGCTGGCGGCCACCCGTGACATGTTCATCATGCTGATGGGCAAGGGCGAGGCCAGCAGCCGCCGCAGCTGGATGGAAGCCAAAGGTAACGAGGCAGAAGTCGACATCTGATACGCGGCGTTAACCCCGCGTAGCAAGTTGGCCGCACCCCGCCCCGGGTTGCGGCCAACGTGTTTATGGGCAACGCCTGTTTGCGCCAAGGCAAAGCGCTAGCCATAGCTGGTACTACAATGGTCTTGTTGATAAGCAGGAGGCCAGCATGGCGCGTTTACTTTATCTGCAGTCCGGTGGCCCTACCGCCGTGCTGAACAGCTCGGCGCAAGGCGTCATTGAAACCGCCCGCGCACGGGGCGTGCCGGTGTGTGCTGCGGCCAACGGTCTGGCCGGCTTGCTGGCCGGGCAGCTGTACGACTGCAGCGCCGCCACACCCGAGCTGGTGAGCCGGCTAGGCTGGCTGCCCGGTGCCAGCTTTGGCACCAGCCGCCAGGTGCTGGGGCCGTATAGCGAGGCACCGATGCAGTGGGCGCAGCTGGCGGCGGTGCTGCAGCGCTTCGATATTGGCTATGTGCTGCTCAACGGCGGCAATGGCTCCATGGAAACCGCCTTGCGCCTGGGTGAGCTGGCCCAGCGTTTTGACTTGCCCCTGCTGGCGCTGGGCGTGCCTAAAACCATCGATAACGACCTGGAAGGCACCGACTTCAGCCCTGGTTTTCCATCCGCCGCCAAGTACCTGGCCAGCAGCCTGCGCGAGGTCACGCACGATATGCGCAGCATGGGGCGCGGGCGCGTGTTCATCATGGAAACCATGGGCCGGCACGTGGGCTGGTTGGCCGCAGCGTGCAGTCTGGCCGCTGGTGAGGGCGAGCCTGCCCCGCTGGTGTTGCTGCCCGAGGTGGCGTTTGATGAGGCCCGCGTGCTGCAGGCTGTGCAGCAAAGGCTGCAGCAAGACGGCTACTGCGCCATCGCGGTAGCGGAAGGCTTGCGGCAAGCAGATGGCCGCTTTGTGGCACAGATGCACGCAGATGCGGTGTATGGCCACGAACAGCTGGGCGGCGCCGGTGCCTGGCTGGCGCAGCGCCTGCAACAAGCGCTGGGTGTACACGCCCACGTGGCACTGGTGGACTGCCAGCAGCGCGCGGCCATGCACCTCGCGTCGGCTACCGATGCATGCCTGGCGTATGCGGCCGGCGCTGCCTGCGTACATTGGGCGTTGGCCGGGCAGGGCGGGGTTATGGCGGGGCTACAGCGCCAGGGCGATGATTGGCACGCCGTGCCGGTACCGCTGGCGCACGTGGCCGGGCTGGAGCGTACCGTGCCCGCACATTTTATTGCCGCAGACGGCTTGTCGATGACCGCTGCCTTTGCCCGCTATCTACGCCCTTTGTTACAGGGTGAGGTAACCATCCCCTACGTGGATGGCCTGCCGGATTACCAGGCGTTGGCCTGGCCATGGTTGGTCTTGTCCTAGTCGGAAAATTTGCAGCCACACAAGATTTCATCGGTGGGCGGGGGCGGGGCACTGCAAAAGCTGGCTTTGAAAAACTTGGGGTCGGTGATGGTTTCTTCTGGTGCCCAGCGGTTAGCAATAAACTGGATATTATGGATGCCAAAGCGTTGCATATCCTCCGGGCTGTAATAAAACCCCGGCGCCTGGGGGTAGGCTTTGATCCATTCTGGTTGTTGGCCGCACACGGTGACCAGCTGGCTGACACCAATACGTTCAAAGAACGCCTGTTCATTGACGGCCCACTGCCGGATATCTTCCCGTGCCCGCTCTTGTTGTGCCGGCTTGTTTTTCCACTTTGCCTTGATGAGTGCCTCCCAGTCGGGCTGCAGGGCACCACCGTGCCATAACAGGGCATCGCGTTCACCCAGGTATTTGTTGCGGGCCGCCGGGAAAACATAGTTGGCGCAAGACGACATGCACGCACCATCTACCCGTATGTCCAGCTGCTTGTCGTGAATGAAATCCCCCAGCGCCATGCCCAGGCTGCTACTTCCGCCCTGGCTATTGATGACCAAACGGGTTGGTTTAACATTAGCTTGCGCGTAAAGTGCTTGGACTTGTGCAATAGCGCTTGCCTCCAGCGTGCCGTTGTAGACAATGTCACTGCCATTTGGGGAGAGCATGACGCTCGGCTGGTTGCCGCGCATACTGGCGCAGCCAGCAAGGGCGATGAGCAGCAGGCCACACATGATGCGTTTTAGGGTATCCATGGGTTTTTCCTTGCTGGGTTTATGAAAGTAGAATTGTCTTGATGTGCTTTTATCGCTGTCAACCGGTAGTCCAGAAACAGGCCATGCCATCCTGATGCTATTCCGAACCTTGCCTGCCAATCAGGTTGGCCGCGACTTTGTCGTGGGCGACGTACACGGCTGTTTTGACACGCTGGGCTTGCTGCTCGGGCAGGTAGATTTTGACCCCACCCGTGACCGCCTGCTGTCGGTGGGGGACTTGATCGACCGCGGCCCGCGTTCGTGGCAAGTGCTGGACTGGCTGGCGCAGATGTGGCTGTTTGCCGTGCGCGGCAACCACGAACAGATGGCCATCGATTACGACGCCAGCGATGCCTGGCGCGAACGCTATGCCCGTAATGGCGGCCAGTGGTTCATGGCACTGCCGCCAGCGCAGCAGCAGCGCTATCGCAATGTGTTTGCCGCTATGCCACTGGCGATCGAGCTACCGGTCGGCAACAGGCTGGTGGGCCTGGTGCACGCCGACTGCCCGGAGGATGACTGGGTGGTGTTTCAGGCTCGCCTGGCCTCGGGCGAAGGGGTAGCCTGCAGTAACGGCCAGACGGTATTGCACGAAGCGACCTGGTCGCGCGAGCGTATCCGTGGCCAGGTGCGGGCGCGCGTGGCCGGGCTGGATGTGCTGTGTGTTGGCCACACGCCGGTTAGCCTGGCCCGGCAGCGCGATAATGTGCTGTATGTGGACACCGGTGCGGTGTACGGCCGCCAGCTCACCCTGCTGTGCCTGCAGGACATGAGCGTGCACAGCCTGGCGTGCACCGAGAGCGCCTGCGCCGACGAATAGTGCGATAAATCTGCCTCCGTCTTCGCGGCCAACTATGCTGAAAACCTGTGCTGGTTACCGTACGGGGGAAGCATGCCATACCGCCACCGCGTCGCTTGCCTGGCAGGGCTGGTTTGCCTGCCGGCCATGGCCGACACCATCCGTTTCTACCTGCCCCCCATTCCCGCCATTTATGAGGACCGTGCCGGCCAGCCCGCTGGTTTGTACGTGGATTTGCTACAGCATATGGCTAGCCATGCCGGTATTACCCTGCAACTTTACCTGGCCAGCCGCTCCAGAATCTTGCAGTCGCTGCAGCGCCAGGGTAATGCTTGTACGGCGGTGACGCTGGCGGCCCAGGCCCCGCCACCGGCCAGCATGCAGTATGTTTCCGCCATGGGGCACACGCAGGCCATGCTGTTTACTCGGCCTGGCGATGTGTTGTCGCTGGCCGAGCTGGCTAGCGTGCCGCAAGCGCAGCGCATGGTCTTTGGCGAAGGGGTAGCCAGCGTGCTGGCGCAGCGCCAGATCGACGTGGTGGCGCATAGCGAGTCCTTGCAGGAGGCGGTAGCCATGCTGCAGGCGCAGCGTGTACGGGTGCTGTTTGCCACGCGTGCGGCCTTGTCGCGCTTGCCGCCGGGCACGCTACAAGCCGGCGCCGAGCTGGGGCCGCTGGTGTCCTGGTTTGCCTGCTCCACGCGTATGCCTGCCACCATGACCGCCCGGTTGGCCAGTGCCTGGGCCAAGGTGCCGTTGCCGCGTTTCTAGGCAGCCAGCCAGGCCCGGCACCCGGCTTGGTAATACCCGGCCTGTTCTGGCCGGGTAAGCGCTAGTCGGCCAGCGCGATCACCACGCGTTTGTTGCGTGCACCTTTGCTTTCAATTTTCTTGACTACCACCTGGCCGATTTCACCGATGTGCCGCACATGCGTGCCGCCACAGGGCTGCAGGTCGACGCCTGCAATGGCAATCAGGCGGATCTCCGGCAGGTCTAGCGGCGGTGTCACCGACATGGTCTTGATCAGCTCGGGCTGCGCCCGCAGCGCAGCGCCACTGGTCATCTGTACCGATACCGCATGGTTGGCCGCAATCAGCGCGTTGAGCTCGCGCTCGATGTGCGCGGCGTCCAGCACCATGCCTTCCGGTATATCAAAATCCAGCCGCCCGCTGTCTGCGGTGAGGTTGCCGCCGGTTACCCCTGCGCGCACCACGCACGACAGCAAATGCAAGCAGCTGTGGATGCGCATGTGGCGATAGCGCCGTGCCCAGTCCAGCTGCAGCGTAACTGCACTGCCTGCGGCCAACTGCGCGCTGCCCGCGGCGGGCAGGTGCAGGATCTCGCGGGTGGTTTTGTCGCGGCGGGTATCGGTTATCGCCAGGCTGCTGCCATCGGCCAGGGTGAGGGTGGCGGTATCGCCAGGCTGGCCGCCGCCCAGCGGGTAGCACAGCGTATCGGCCAGCACGATGCCGCGCTCGTCATGGCTGATCACCGTGGTGTCGAGGGTGGTCTGGTAAGGGTCCAGGTAAAAGCGTTCTGGCATGGCGGGCTCTCTGTTGTCGGGTGATCGGTATAGTCTATCCGGATAGCGTGAGGCCGCCCGCCATACATTTCAATAGGGGATGCTGGTTTGCCGGGTTTGCTTGAAATACCGGATAATCGGCGCCTTCATTCTTTAGCCTTGGCCGCCGATGAGCGCTGTACACACGCTGGACGACTATACGCCGCCGCCGGATACCGGCCTGCAGCTGTACTACCAGGACGACTACCTGCTGGTGGTAGACAAGCCCGCCGGCTTGCTCTCGGTGCCGGGGCGCGGTGACGCGCGGCAAGACTGCCTGAGCCTGCGCGTGCAGCAGCGCTTCCCCGACGCGCTGGTGGTACACCGGCTGGATATGGCGACCTCCGGCTTGCTGCTGATGGCGCGCGGCCTGGCCATGCAGCGCCAGCTGTCGGCCAGCTTTGCCGGGCGGGATGTGCAGAAAACGTACCAGGCGCTGGTGGCGGGGCAGCTGCAGCCTGCTCAGGGCGATATCCACCTGCCGCTGATGGCCGACTGGCTGCAGCGGCCACGGCAAAAGGTAGACCTGCAAGACGGCAAGCCCTCGCATACCGGCTATCAGCTACTGGCCTACGACGCCGCGGCGGATACCAGCCGCGTGTCGCTCACCCCCCACACCGGCCGTACGCACCAGCTGCGCGTGCATCTGCAGGCGCTGGGCCACCCTATGCTGGGCGATACGCTGTACGCGCCGCCACCCGTGCAGCAGGCCGCGCCACGGCTGTGCCTGCATGCCTGCGCACTGCAGCTGCGCCACCCGCATAGCGGCGCGCTACTGCAGCTGCACAGCCCGGTGCCGTTCTAGAACACCAGGGCGCCCAGAAATACCGCCAGCATGGCAAAGGCGCAGGCGATCTTGATCACGGTACCGGCCAGAAAACCGATGAAGGTGGCGATGCCCACCTTGCCTGCCTGCTGCAGCGAGCGGCGTGCCTGCAGCTCGCCGATCACCGCGCCGACAATCGGGCCGATGATGGCGCCCACCAGCCCCAGAAACATGCCCACCAGGCCGCCGATCAACGCGCCAATCAACGCCTGGCGGCTGGCGCCGCTTTTTTGCGCTCCCAGAAAGCCGGCCAGGTTTTCCATCACCATGCCCAGTACCGCCAGCACGCCGATGATGATCAAGGCGGTGCTACCTACGCTGGCAAAGTCACCCAGCCAGGCCGCCAGCAGCATGCCGCCGCCCAGCAACGCCAGGCCCGGCAGCGCCGGGTAGATGGTGCCAGCCAGCCCGGCCAGCATCATGATGATGGCCAGCGCATAGCCGGCCCAGCTCCAGTCGATAGTCATCTTGGCTTATCCGCTTTTTATGGTGTCGAGCTACTAAGTAAAACGGCGCCGCCGGAAGTTCCGGGGGCGCCGTGTGCGGCCAACCTTTGGCGGGGTTTAGCCGGTGTATTCCTGCAGCAGGATATCCTGCGCGCAGCGGCCCTTGCCACGGGCTACGCGGCGGCGATAGCTGCCATCCTGCTGCATTTCCCAGGCGTTGGTGTTGTCTTCCAGATAGACCTTCAGGCCTTCGCGGATAACGCGGCGCTTGAGTTTGGCGTCCAGAATCGGCACGCAGGTCTCGATGCGGCGGAAGAAGTTGCGGCCCATCCAGTCGGCACTGGAAATGAACAGGTTTTCTGCCTTGTCGTTGTAGAAGTAGAACACGCGGGTGTGCTCCAGGAAGCGGCCAACAATGGAGCGCACCGAGATGTTTTCCGACAGCCCCTCTACGCCCGGGCGCAGCGCGCACACGCCGCGCACGATCAGTGTGATTTTTACCCCGGCCTGGCTGGCGCGGTACAGCGCACGGATCACCTGTGGCTCCAGCAGCGCGTTCATCTTGGCGATAATCTGCGCTGGCCGCCCGGCCTGGGCGTGCTCGATTTCGCGGTCGATGGCGCTGGTAATCATGTTGTGCAGGGTAAACGGCGACTGGTACAGGTGTTTCAGCTCGCCGGCGCGGCCCAGGCCGGTAATCTGCACGAACAGGTCGTTCACGTCGGTGGCGATTTCCTCGTTGCAGGTCATCAGGCCAAAGTCGGTGTACAGGCGGGCGGTGCGCGGGTGGTAGTTACCGGTACCCAGGTGCACGTAGCGGCGCAGCAGGCCTTCTTCGCGGCGCACTACCAGCAGCATCTTGGCGTGGATCTTGTAGCCGAACACGCCGTACACCACGTGGGCACCGGCGTCTTCCAGGCGGGTGGCCCAGCTGATGTTGGCCTCTTCGTCGAAGCGCGCCATCAGCTCTACCACCACGGTGACCTGTTTGCCGGCACGGGCCGCGGCAATCAGCGATTCCATCAGTACCGAGTCGGTGCCGGTACGGTATACCGTCATCTTGATGGCCACCACGGCCGGGTCGCTGGCGGCCTGGGTGAGCAGGTCGATCACCGGCTGGAAGGTCTGGAACGGGTGGTGCAGCAGGATGTCACCCTTGCGGATGGCCTCGAACAGCGGGGTTTTCTTTTCCAGGATGTCCGGCAGCGAGGCCTGGAACGGGGCAAACTTGGTTTCCGGGCGGTCGACAAAGTCTGGCACCTGCATCAGGCGCACCAGGTTCACCGGGCCATCTACGCGGAACACGTCGTGCTTTTTCAGGGCAAAGGTGTTCAGCAGGAATTCTTCCATGTGTGCCGGGCAGGTATCGGCAATTTCCAGGCGTACGGCATCGCCGTACTGGCGCTGGCGCAGCTCGCCCTGCAGCGCGGTACGCAGGTTTTTTACGTCGTCATCGTCTACCGACAGGTCGCTGTCGCGTGTGACGCGGAACTGGTAGCAGCCTTTTACCTGCATGCCCGGGAACAGCTCCTGGACGTGGGAGTGCAGGATGGACGACAGGAACACAAAGGTATCGGCGCCGTCTGCGGCCAACTCTGCCGGCAGCTTGATGACACGCGGCAGGATGCGCGGCGCTTGCACGATGGCAATGCCGGATTCGCGGCCAAAGGCGTCGGCGCCTTCCAGCTCCACGATAAAGTTCAGGCTCTTGTTGAGCAGGCGCGGGAAGGGGTGCGACGGGTCCAGGCCGATAGGCGTGAGGATGGGCATCAGCTCGCGGAAGAAATAGTCGCTGATCCACGCTTTTTGCGCGGCGTCCCACTCGTTACGGCGCAGGAAGATAATGTTGTCGGCACGCAGCGCGGGGAAGATTTCTTCGCGCAGCAGGCGGTATTGTTCGCGCACCAGCTCGTGCGCGGCGGACGACACCTTGGCCAGCGCTTCGGCGGGGGTGCTGCCGTCGGCCAGAATGCGGTCCGGGGTGTTTTGTGCTGCATCTTTCAGCCACGCCACGCGTACTTCGTAGAACTCGTCCATATTGGACGAAACGATGCACAGATACTTCAACCGCTCCAGAATCGGCAGGTATTCTTCTTCAGCCTGCGCCATGACGCGGCGGTTGAATTCGAGCAGACCCAGCTCGCGGTTTAGCAGATTGTCGTGTGGCATGGACATGATTAATGCTTCTTTAATAAAGGGTGAGGCAAAAAAAGCCCTCGTCAGAGGGCTGTCCTGTTACGGCTGCGGAGTAAAGCCGGCAACCTGGTCGGCACCCTGGCCGTAGAAATACGCTTCCAGCTGGGCTGCCAGATACTGGCGGGCGCGCGCGTCGGCCAGGCTCAGGCGGTTTTCGTTGATCAGCATGGTCTGGTAACGCAGCCAGCCTTGCCAGGCTTCTTTGGATACGTCGGCGAAAACGCGCTGACCCAGCGCGCCGGGCAGCGGCGGGAAATCCATACCTTCGGCTTCGCGACCGAGCTTAACGCAGTTAACCATTCTTGCCATGATGCATTCCTTGCAATAGTTGAGACACGATAGCCAGTAATTGTGTCACAGAGATGACGGGTAACCAACCGTGCGCGCAGTGTGGATGCTGCGCCAGATCAAGACGCCAGTGGCTTGATCAGGACTTTCGAGCGGCGGTTGTGGTTGTAGAGCTCGCGCCGTGCGGCGGGCAGGTCGTCTACCGTCGCCGGCTGGAAGCCGCGTTCGGCAAACCAGTGTGCGGTCTGGGTGGTGAGGATGAACACCTTTTTCAGGCCGCACAGCCGGGCTTGCTCTTCGACATATTTCAGCAGGCGGTCGCCAAAGCCCGCATTGCGGCGCTCCTGGCTGATGGCCAGGCAGGCCAGCTCGGCCATGCCATCCTCGTGAAATGGCAACATGGCCACGCAGCCGTAAATACGCTCGTCGTGCTCCAGTACGGCGTACTGGCGTATCTGCATTTCCAGGTGCTCGCGGCTGCGCTTGATCAAGATGCCTTGCTCCTGCAGCGGGCGGATCAGCGCCAGGATATCGCCCACGTCCTCGATGCTGGCCTCGCGCACTTTTACCAGCGAGTCGCGGGCAATCATGGTGCCGGTGCCAAAGTCGGTGAACAGCTCTACCAGCAGCGCGCCGTCTTCGTTGTGGCTGACCAGGTGGGCGCGTACCACGCCTTCGCGCGTGGCACGGATGGCGAAGGGCAGGCTGACGCGTACTTCTTCGCTATCGATGCCGCGCTGCAAGATCGCCTCGGCCTGCTCGGCGGCGATGGCGCTATGCAGCACGCCGTCTGTGTCGACCAGACCATCGCTCTGTACCATGAAAATCAGCTTTTCGGCTTTGAGTTCGATAGCGGTCTGGCAGGCGACTTCTTCCATGGTCATGTTGAAGGCTTCGCCAGTAGGCGAGTAGCCGATCAGCGACATCAGTACCAGCTCGCCCAGGTCCAGCCGTTTGTTGATGGCGGCGGTGTCGATCTTGCGCACGCGGCCGCTGAACTGCATGTCGACGCCGTCGATGACACCCAGCGGCTGGGCGGTAACAAAGTTGCCACCGGCTACGCGCAGGCAGGCGCCGTGCATGGGTGAATTGGGCATGCCCATGGACATGAAGGCTTCCAGGTCGTGGCGCAGGCCGCCCACGGCAGATTTCACCGCCTCCATGGTCAGCGCGTCGGTTACCCGGCGGCCGTGGTGAAACTGGCGCGGCGTACCACGCAGGCGCAGCTGTTCTTCGATCTGCGGGCGGGCGCCGTGCACCAGCACGATGCGCACGCCCAGGCTTACCAGCAGGTTGATGTCTTGCGCCAGGCCATACAGGTTGCCGCGTGCCAGGCATTCGCCATTGATGGCAATAACAAACGTCTTGCCGCGAAAATTGTTGATGTACGGTGCAGCTTCACGGAAAGCCAGCACAAAATCGGGATGCAGCATGCACAGCTCCAACAGCAGAGGCCGGAAAAACGCAAGATTAGCAGGAATGCCGGCAGGCTGATATGGCAGCCGTGTTACACGCCGCCAAGGTTGGCCGCAAGGCTATTTTCCTGCGGCAGTACGGTGGGGGTGGTGGCATGGCCACGGGCCGGGTAGACCGGCGCACCTGCTGCATGCTTTTTGCTAGGTTCGCCATGATGGGGTAGCCAAGGCACAGGCAGGCTAGGGGCGATAGTGCAGCGGTAGCGGTGAATAAAGCGGCGGGGTAGGCGGTGGTGGCACGAAGCACCGTGTGGCGGGTAGCCCATGGGGAGGGGCAATCGCAGCGGGTGGGCATGGCGTACCCCGCGAGGGCACGCCATGCCAGCCTGCTAGTTACCCGCTTTTTTCAGCAGGATTTGCTGTACTTTCAAGACATTCAAGGCTTGATTTAGCTGGGTATCCACCGGTTTGCTGTCGTCGTCCGCCGCTTTGGCCGCTGGTTTGGCCGCCGGGGTGGCGGGCTTGCCGGCAGCAGGCTTGGCGGCCGGGGCGGCGTCTTCACCTGCCGGGTTGCTCAGGTGTTTTTCCAGGTCGGCTTCGCGGATGCGCAGGCCGCTGGCTTCGCTGCCGTCTTCGGCCATGATATCCGGTGTAATACCCTTGGCCTGGATGGAGCGGCCACTTGGCGTGAAGTAACGCGCCGTGGTGAGCTTGATGCCGCCCTCATTGGACAAGGGCAGTACCGACTGCACCGAACCCTTGCCGAAGGTCTGCGTGCCCACGATCAGCGCGCGCTTGTGGTCTTGCAGCGCACCCGCCACGATTTCGGAAGCCGATGCCGAGCCGCCGTTCACCAGTACCACCAGCGGTACGGTTTTCAGCTCGGCCGGGGCTTTGGCGTAGTAGTCGGCCGCATTGCCGCGCATGTAGTACTTGCTGTTAGCGTACAGGCGCATTTGCGCATCGGCGACACGGCCTTCGGTGTACACCACCAGCGCGTCTTTGGGCAGGAAGGCGGTGGAGACACCGACTGCACCGTTCAGCAGGCCACCCGGGTCATCACGCAGGTCCAGTACGATGCCCTTGAGCGGCGCCTTGTTTTCCTTATACAGATTGCTCAGTGCCTGGGCGAAGTTCTCTACCGTGTGTTCCTGGAACTGGGCCACCCGCACATAGCCGAAGCCGGGCTCTAGCAGGCGCGACTTCACGCTCTTGGTCTGGATCACGGCACGGGTCAGGGTGAAGACCAGTGGTTTGGACTCGGTCTTGCGGGCAATGGTAAGGGTGACCTTGGTGCCCGGCTTGCCGCGCATGCGTTTTACCGCATCGTTCAGCGACAGGCCGCGTACCGGGGTGTCGTCGATTTTGACGATCAGGTCACCGCTCTTGATGCCGGCTTTCTGTGCGGGCGTGTCTTCGATGGGGGCGACCACTTTTACCAGGCCGTCTTCGGCGCCGATCTCGATACCCAGGCCGCCAAACTCGCCCTGCGTGCCTTCGCGGAATTCCTTGAAGGCCTGCGGATCAAAGTAGTCGGAGTGCGGGTCCAGGCCGGACAGCATGCCCTTGATGGCTTCGTTGATCAGTTTCTTGTCTTCTACCGGCTCAACGTAGTCCTGCTTGATGCGGCCGAAAACTTCGACGAAGGTGCGCATTTCGTTCAGCGGCAGCACACTGTCGCTTTTGTCGGCAAAAGCTTGCACGCTGAGGGTGAGCGCGCCGCCCAGCAGTGCACCGGTGGTGAGCAGGGCAATCTTGCGTGTACGTAGTGTGGTCATGGTCCAGTGTCTCGCCTGGCCTAGCGGGCCCAGGATTGTGGATTGATGGGTCTGCCCAGATAGCGCAGCTCGAAGTAAAGGCCGGTTTCGCCGCTTTCCATCGTGCCGCTGGTACCCAGTACGTCACCCGCCTTCACGCCGGCGCCGTTACCACGGGCCATGGCCGAGAAGCCGGTATACACGGTGAGGTAGTTGCCACCGTGGTCGATAATCATGGCGTTGCCAAAGCCGCGCAGCCAGTCAGCATAGACTACCGTGCCATCGGCGACAACGCGCACCGGTGTGCCCGGCGCGGTGCGGATATACAGGCCTTTCCAGCTATTGCCTTCCCCGCGTGCGGCACCAAAGCGGCCGGCGATTTCTCCGGATACCGGCAGCTTCATGCGCCCTTGCAGGCTCTTGAAAGCACGGCCGGATGCACTGCCGTCGACCACTTCGTCCACCCGCTCCACGGCGGGCTGCTTGGGCGCTGGCGGTGGTTTCTTGCCTTGTTTCTTGGCCTCGGCTACTTGCTGGCGGCGTTTTTCTGCGGCCAACCTGGCCGCTTCTTCGCGCGCTTTCTTGGCGGCGGCAGCTTTCTTGATGGCTTCCTGGCGGCGGCGTTCGATTTCGGCATTAATGCGCGCAATCAGCACCGTCAGTTGTTTTTCGTCTTCTTTTAGCTGTTGCAGGCGGGTTTGCTGGGCGCGGATGCTGGCATCCAGCTGGCTGACCTGCACCTGGCGCTGGTTCTTGGCGGCTTCGATGCGGCGCTTTTGCTGTACCTTCTCGGCCGACATGCGCCCCAGGCGTACCAGCTCGTCTTCCAGGCGCTCGGTAATGGCCTGCAGCTGAATTTCTTGGTCGCGCAGCCTGGCGATGAGTTCCTGCTGCGCGCGCGAAATATGGGTGTAGTAGGTGAGGTCGCGGCTGGCCTGGTTCGGGTCGCCCTGGTTCAGCATCAGGTTCATGGCGTCGTGCTGGCCACGCTTGTAGGTACTGGCCAGCAGCTTGCCCACGCGCTGGCGCGTTTCGGCCACCTTCATGCGGATGCCCAAGAGCTCGGCCTGGTACTGCTCCAGCTGGCTGCTGGAGTTGCCCTGTTTTTGCTCCAGCGCATTCAGGGCTTCGTGGGTGGCTTCGAGGGCTTCTTCGGACTGGGCAATGGCGCTGGCGGTTTGCTGGCGTGCAGCTTCTTTCTGCGCAATGTCTTGCTGCAGGGTGGTAATGGCTTTGCGCACGCTTTGCAGATCCTGCTGCGGGGCAGCAGGATCCAGCGCTTTGCTGGCAGGGGCCGCGTTCACGGCCCCTGCCAGCAGGGTCAGGCACAGCAGTTTTTTCACTGGAACGCAATCAGCGATTGGCCGGTCATTTCGGCCGGTTGGTCAAGGCCCATCATGGCCAGCAGCGATGGGGCGATATCACGCAGCGCGCCGCCATCCTTGATGCTGGCAGGGCGGCCAACGTACAGGAACGGCACTTTTTGCAGGGTGTGCTGGGTATGCGGCTGGTGGTTGGCGCTATCGAACATCTGCTCGCAGTTACCGTGGTCGGCGGTGATGAGCACTTCGCCACCGGCTGCCAGCATGGCGTCCACGCAGCGTTGCACGCAGCTATCCAGCGCCTCGACTGCTTTCACGGCGGCGGCAAACACACCGGAGTGGCCCACCATGTCGCCGTTGGCGTAGTTGCAGATAATGGCCGCGTACTGGCCGCTTTCGATGGCGGCGACGATCTTGTCGGTCACTTCCGGCGCGTTCATTTCCGGCTGCAGGTCGTAAGTGGCCACTTTGGGCGACGGCACCAGGATACGGTCTTCGCCCGGGTAGACCTGCTCTTCGCCACCGTTGAAGAAGTAGGTCACGTGCGGGTATTTCTCGGTTTCGGCAATGCGCAGCTGCTTCAGCCCCAGGCCGGCCAGGTATTCGCCCAGACCGTTGCTGATTTTTTGCGGCGCATAGGCCACCGGGTGTTTGTACGCTTCGCCGTAGCTGGTGAGGCTGGTGTACAGCGCAAACTTGGGCTGGCGTACGGCAAAGCCGTCGAAGGCGGGGTCGGTCAGCGCGCTGGTGAGCTGGCGGGCGCGGTCGGCGCGGAAGTTCATGAACACGGCGACGTCGCCGTCCAGCATCTTCAGCGGTTCGCCGATGACGGTAGGTTTCACGAACTCGTCGTTTTCGTCACGGGCGTAGGCGTCGGCCAGGGCCTGCAGGGCGGTGGCAGCGTGGAATTCACCTTCGCCTTCTACCACGGCGCGGTAGGCGCCTGCCATGCGTTCCCAGCGCTTGTCGCGGTCCATGGCCCAGTAGCGGCCGGTCACGCTGGCCACGCGGGCGTGCGGGCAGCTGGCCAGTACGTCCTGCAGGCGCTGCAGGTAGATTTCGGCGCTGCGCGGCGGGGTGTCGCGGCCATCCAGGAAGGCATGGACGGCGATGCGGCCAACCCCGGCGGCTTCGGCTGCACGGATCAGCGCAAAAATATGGTTTTCGTGGCTATGTACACCGCCGTCGGACTGCAGACCCATCAGGTGCAGGGTGCTGTTATTGGCTTTGGCGGCGGCAATGGCTTGGGACAGCACCGGGTTGCTGGCAAAGGTACCGGCTTCGATGTCGCAATCGATGCGGCTGATGTCCTGCTGCACGATGCGGCCCGCGCCGATGTTCAAGTGGCCCACTTCCGAGTTGCCGAACTGGCCGCCGGGCAGACCGACATTGTGTTCGGAGGCATCGATGGTGCCGTAGGGGTAGCGCGATTTCAGCGCGTCCCAGTGCGGGGTGTTGGCCGCCAGAATGGCGTTGTCGTCGCCTTCCAGGCGGTGGCCGAAGCCGTCAAGAATCAGCAGTAGAACGGGCGTTACCTTGCTCATATGTCTTCCGTGCGGGCAAATATCGGGTGGTGCATGCAGGCCAGGCTGCATACCTGTCTGACAAAGATAGTATTGTATCGCGCCTTGCCTGTCAGCGCCGAGCCGCACGGCTGTTGGTAGCCGGCACCCTACACGGTGCGCCGGCTGCCGGATTTAGCGGTTTTTCTTGCGCCGTATATAGAGTGTCTTGTGGACCTTGGCGACCAGCTCGCCCTGGCTGTCCAGCACGTCTACTTCCAGCTCGGGCAGGTATTTTTCACCGCTGGCGGTGGCGCTGCGGACTTCGTCCAGCCAGCCATCGTGCAGCTGGAAGCGCGCGGTAACCACGCCTTTGCCTGGCTTCACGTAGTCCACCCGGCCAGCCTTGTCCCAGACGATGTAGTCATTGCCCAGGTTTTTCAGCGTCATCAGCATGAAGAAGGGGTCGGTCATGGCGTACAGGCTGCCGCCGAAGTGCACGCCCACGTAGTTGCGGTTGGTCAGGCCCAGGCGCAGGCGGACTTCTACCTGTTTCCAGTCTGGCGCAATGCGCGCCACCTTGATGCCAGCGCCCCAGAACGGGGGCCACAAGTTGAATACGGTTTTGGCGAGGCGATGGTTCATGTGTGTGTTGTGAAACAGCTGTTTGAATCATGCCATCGTCGGCAATTTGCTGTGGGTCGTCAAGCGCTTGGCCACCCGACAGGTAGCCAGGCTGTGGCCAGGGCCAGGGCCTGCGCCTCAGCAAGAAATAGTGTTAACAGGCCCTAGAACGGCAGCTCGCTTTGTGTGCCGTGCAGGGGTTCGATACGCGCCCCGGTGACACCTTCGGCCAGGTGAATCTGTACATGCTCGCCAAACTGCAGCTCGCCTGGCGAGCGCACTACCTGCCCGACGGCGTTTTGCACGATGGCGTAGCCGCGTGCCAGTACGGCCTCCGGGTTCATGGCCAGCAGGGTCGCTTCCAGCCGGCCCAGTGCCAGCGTGCTGTGCGCCAGGCGCTGGTGAATGGTGGCCTGCAGTGCCTGCGCCTGGTGCTGTAGCCCGGCTTGCTGGCGACGGATATCGGGCCGCTGCCGCTGCAGCCGGTGCTGCAGGCTGCCGATGCGCCAGCCTCGCTGCTGCAGGCCTTGCTGCAGGCTGCGCTGCAGGCGGGCTTCCAGCTGTTGCAGGCTGGCTTGCTGGCGGCGCAGCCTGTCGCCGGGGTGTTGTAGGCGGCGTGCCAGGTAGTCCAGGCGCTGGGTTTTGTCGGTAAGCAGGCGGCCCAGCGCGCGCGCCAAATGGCGGCGTGTCAGGTCTAGCTGCTGCTGCATGGCATCGCGGCTGGGCGAGACCATTTCGGCAGCCGCAGTCGGGGTAGGCGCGCGGCGGTCGGCCACGAAGTCGGCAATGGTAAAGTCGGTTTCATGCCCCACGCCGCTGACCACGGGCAGGGTGCTGGCGGCGATGGCGCGGGCTACCGGCTCTTCGTTAAACGCCCACAAGTCTTCGATACTGCCACCGCCACGGCACACGATCAGCACGTCTACCTCGTTGCGGCGGTTGGCCGCATGAATGGCTGCAGCGATCTGCTGCGCCGCAGTCTGCCCTTGTACCTGGCAGGGGTAGAGGACAACTTCGATGGATGGCATGCGCCGGCGCAGCGTGGTTACCACGTCGCGTAGCGCAGCGGCGGCGGGGGAGGTGACAATGCCGACACGGCGCGGGTTGGCCGGGATGGCTTGCTTGCGCTGATTGTCGAACAATCCTTCTTTTTCCAGCTGCGCCTTCAGGCGCTCGTAAGCCTCGTACAGCCGGCCCAGGCCCGCCGAGCGCATGCTGTCGACGTTGATCTGGTAGTCGCCCCTGGCCTCGTACAAGGTCACCGTGCCGCGCAGCTCTACCTGCATGCCTTCTTGCAGGCGAAAACCCAATGCGGCCAACTTGTTACGGAACATGACGCAGCGCACCTGCGCCCCGGCATCTTTCAGCGAAAAATAGCCATGGCCGGAAGCAGCCAGTGTCAGGTTGGAAATTTCGCCCCCTATCCACATGGGCGGCAAGCCGCTTTCCAGCAGGTCACGGGCCATACGGTTGAGCGAGCTGACGCTGATGACGTCGTTTTGTGATGCGCCGAAAAACATGCTTGTCAAGTCATCCACAGAGGGGAGTAAAACAAAAACAGGCTGATTGCTTATGCATGCAGCGTGCAGTGGGGTAAATTGAAAAAATCAAAAACCTTTAAAAACAATGCCTTAGTTCTGCCGTGTAATTTGTGTGCAATGTAGCAGCAGGCTTGTTTTTACAAGGGGATAGGCAGTTGCTCCGGCTTCATCCACAGAGTTATCCACAGCTTTTGTGGATGCTTGGTAAAAGCCTAGAAAAAATCGACACTTAGCGCCATAACTTGGGACAATGTCTCACCTGCGGTGGTGATGCAATCGTGTTGCGCCACTGCCGCCTACCCGATAAAGTTTAACGCTTGCTCAATCAAGGGAGAATCCCCTCGTGCTGTCTATCATTGAAGCCGCTGGCTGGCCGATCTGGACCATCATTATCGCTTCCGTTATCTCCCTCACCATTACCATCGAGCGCTTTTACAGCCTGCGCGGCGCACTGGTGGTGCCCAAAGGTCTGCTGGCGCAAACCCTGCAGCAGCTGCGCCGTGGTGGTGCCAGCCGCGATATGGCCGCCGAGCTGCGCGGGCATTCCCCGCTGGGGCGCCTGCTGGCTGCCGGCCTGCGCCAGGTCAGCGCATCGCGCGAGGTGATGAAAGAAGCCATCGAAGACGAAGGCCGCATTGTGGCACATGAACTGGAGCGCTACCTCACCACGCTGGGCACTATTGCCGCCATGTCGCCGCTGCTGGGCCTACTGGGTACCGTGATCGGCATGATCGAGATTTTCGGCTCGCAATCGCCCACCGGCACCGACCCGCGCGTGCTGGCGCATGGTATTTCGGTGGCCTTGTACAACACCGCCTTCGGTTTGGTGGTGGCCATCCCCAGCATGATTTTCTACCGCCACTTCCGCGCCCGCGTGGATGATTTTCTGGTGGAAATGGAAGCCCAGGCCGTGCGTCTGGTAGAGGCCATCCACGGCGACCGCCACGGCGACTAGGAGCAGGCATGAACTTTCGACGTCGCGGCCAGCGTGAAGAGCCGGAAATCAACTTTATCCCGCTGATCGACCTGCTGCTGGTGATCCTGATCTTCCTGATGGTGACCACCACCTACTCGCGCTTCTCCGAGCTGCAAGTCAGCCTGCCACAGGCAGAGGGCAAGGCCGAAGAGAAGAAAAGCGCCGAGCTGCGTGTAGAGGTAAGCCGGGCAGGGGACTATCTGGTCAATGGCAGCCGCCCGGCAGACAAGTCGGTGGCTGCGTTGAGCACGCTGCTGAAAACGCTGGCTAGCGGCAAGCAGAACCCGGTGGTGATCATCAGTGCCGATGCGCAGGCCACGCACCAGTCGGTGGTGTCGGTGATGGAAGCCGCGCGCTTTGCCGGCCTGTCGCAGCTTACCTTCTCTACCCAGTCGGTGGCGCCGTGAGCCGGCTGGAACAGCACTGGTACCGCCCTGTCTGGTGGATGACAGCCCTTCTGGCCCTGCCCGAAGGGCTGTTTGCCCTGTTGGCCGCCCTGCGCCGGCTGTTATACCGCAGCGGCCTGAAAACCGTGACCACCTTGCCGGTGCCGGTGGTGATTATCGGCAATATCAACGTGGGCGGCGTGGGCAAGACGCCACTCACCGAAACCCTGCTGCGCGACTTTGCCGCACTCGGGGTCAAGGCGGGGGTAATCAGCCGCGGTTACGGGGGCAGCCATACTGCCGCCACGCTGGTGTCGGCCCACACGCCCGCCAGCCTGGTGGGGGATGAGCCTTTGCTGCTGGCCGCCACCGGCGCGCCTGTCGCGGTAGGGCGAGATCGCATCGCTGCCGCACGCCTGCTGCTGCAGCATCACCCGGACCTGGACCTGATCCTGAGCGACGATGGCCTGCAGCACTATGCTTTGGGGCGGGCGCTGGAAATCGTGGTGCTGGATGGCGAGCGCGGTCTGGGTAATGGCCACCTGTTGCCGGCCGGCCCCCTGCGCGAAGCCCCCTCGCGCCTGCACAGCGTGGACGCGCTGGTGGTGAATGGCGGCCAGGCGGGCACGCCGGCCTTGCCCGCGGGCGTGCCGGTGTTTCGCCAGACCCTGGCGCCCGGTGCCTTTTACCGTGCGGCCAACCCTGCCGACACCCGCCAGGCGCAGGACTTTGCCGCGGAGCGCGTGGTGGCGCTGGCCGGTATCGGCAACCCGCAGCGCTTTTTTGACACCCTGTTGCGCCTGGGCGTGACCTTGCAGCGCAGCATCGCTCTGCCAGACCACTACCCGCTAGCAGCAGCCGACCTGCCGCAAGACGCCGACGCCGTGATTATTACCGCCAAGGACGCGGTCAAGTTGCAGTGCGTCAATCATGCTAGACTATGGATTCTGCCCGTGGCCGCGCGGCTGGAGCCCGATCTGGCCCCGTGGATACTGTCCCGACTGAAAGAAACAAATGGACGCAAAATTTCTTGAAATTCTGGTTTGCCCGCTGTGCAAAGGCCCGCTGCATCTGGACAAAGCCAAGCAGGAGCTGATCTGCAAGGGCGACCGCCTGGCTTACCCTATCCGTGACGGCATCCCCATGATGCTGGAAAGCGAAGCCCGCGAGCTGGCACCCGAGGAAGAAGTGCAATGAGCGGTTTCCTGGTGGTGATTCCCGCGCGGCTGTCATCCAGCCGCCTGCCGGAAAAGCCGCTGGCCGATATCGGTGGTAAACCGATGGTGGTGCGCGTTGCCGAGCGTGCCGCGCAGTCGGCCGCCAGCCGCGTGATCGTGGCTACCGACCACCCGCGCATTGTGGACGCCTGCCGCGCACACGGCGTGGAGGTGGTGCTGACCCGTGCCGACCACCCTAGCGGTACCGACCGCCTGGCCGAAGTGGCCAGCCTGCTGGTACTGCCAGACAACGCGGTAGTGGTAAACGTGCAGGGCGACGAGCCGCTGATCGACCCGGCGTTGATCGACGCCCTGGCCGCACAAATGCAGGATGGCGCGCTGCCCATGGCGACGCTGGCGCACGCCATCCACAGTGCAGAAGACATGTTCAACCCGAACGTGGTGAAGGTCGTGGTGAACAAACAGGGGCGGGCGCTGTATTTCAGCCGCGCGGCCATCCCGTTTGCCCGTGACGCCTTCGCAGCCGACCGCAGCACCCTGCCGGCCGGCTTGCCGGTGTACCGCCACATCGGCATGTACGCCTACCGTGCCAGCCTGCTGCATACCTATAGCCAGCTGGCCCCCGCGCCGCTGGAGCAGTTCGAGGCGCTGGAGCAGCTACGCATGCTGTGGCACGGTTTTGACATTGCGGTTGAATGTGTGGCCGACGCGCCGCCAGCCGGTGTCGATACACCGGAAGACCTGGCCCGCGTGCGCGCCATCGTTGCGGCCAACCTTTCCGAATAACACAACAAGTGAATGATGGGAGTAAACGATGAAGTTGATTCTGTTGGGCGCTCCGGGCGCTGGTAAAGGCACCCAGGCAAACTACATCAAGGAAAAGTTTGGTATTCCGCAAATCTCCACCGGCGACATGCTGCGTGCAGCAGTCAAGGCCGGCACCCCGCTGGGTGTGGAAGCGAAACAGATCATGGATGCAGGTGGCCTGGTACGCGACGACATCATTATTGGCCTGGTGAAGGAGCGTATTGCCGAAGCGGATTGCGCAAACGGTTTCCTGTTTGACGGTTTCCCGCGCACCATCCCGCAAGCTGAAGCCATGAAAGAAGCCGGTGTAGATATCGACTATGTCGTCGAAATCGACGTGCCGGACGAAAACATCATCGACCGCATGTCCGGCCGCCGCGTACACGTGGCTTCCGGCCGTACCTACCACGTGAAATACAACCCGCCAAAAGCGGAAGGCGTGGACGACGAAACCGGCGAGCCGCTGGTACAGCGTGACGATGACAAGGCCGAGACCGTGAAAAAACGTCTGGACGTTTATCACGAGCAGACCGAAGTGCTGGTAGGTTTCTACTCGCAAATGGCTGCCTCCGGCGATGCCAAGGCACCGAAGTACGTGAAGATCGACGGTACCCAGGCGGTAGAGTCGGTACGCGATACCGTACTGGCGGCACTGGGCGCCTGATCGCGCGCATGGCCACAAAAAAAGGCGGGGTGATCCCCGCCTTTTTTCATGTTGGTCACCCGCTTAGTTGTTTTCCAGCGGCCCCAGTAAGGGGGCCGGCAGGCGCCTTTCATTGACGAGCTGCAACAGGGCGTTCACCACATGCGGGTCGAACTGCGTACTGGCGCGGCCTGCGATGTAGTCCAGTACCTCCTGCAATGGCCACGGTTCCTTGTACGGGCGCTTGTGCAAAAGCGCATCAAATACGTCTACGACCGCCACAATGCGCGCCGACAGCGGAATTGCCTGACCCTGCAGCTGGTGCGGGTAGCCACTGCCGTCAAAATACTCGTGGTGCCCGCCGGCAATATCAGCCCCCATGGACAGGTAGCTGACGCCCTCTACCATGGTGCTGGCCTTACGCAGGATATTGGCACCAATGGTGGCGTGCTGCTCCATGATGCGGCGCTCTTCCGGGTCCAGCCGGCCCGGTTTGAACAGGATATGGTCGGGCGTGCCTACCTTGCCCACATCGTGCAGGATACTGGCCATGCCTATCATGTCCATGAAGCGCGGTGTGAGGTCGTCTTCGTATACCCCCATGCGTTGCAGCTCGGTGGCGATGGCATCGCTTAGCAGCTGTACGCGCAGCACGTGTTCGCCGGTGTCGGTATCGCGGAATTCGGCCAGGTCGGCCAGGGCCACTACGGTTGCTTCTTGCGAGCTGATCAGCTGCGAATACAGGTACAGGTTGTCGTAAGCGGATGAAATGCGCTGGCAGTACACCTCCAGCAGGCTGCGCTCCACGTCTTCCAGCGGCCACGGTGGCGAAAAATGCACCACGAATTCACGGCCGTTTTGCGAGGAGATGTAGAGGATATCCAGCGGGTGGCGGTAAACATTGCTCTTGCTGCCCAGGGCTTCCTGTATGGCGGTATGCAGTTCGGGAAACTGCTGGGCAATGGCACTATCGTTTTTATTCAGCAGGGATTCGAACGCGCCGGTGGCCGCCAGCACTTCCAGCTCAGGCCTGCCGGTACTGTGAGTGTTTTCCATGCACAGTACGCCATCCGTCCCTACGTCCAGAATGGCGCTGATCTGTTTGAGCACGCCGGAGGCAAACTCCTTCAGCGAGCGTAGCCGGTACAGGTCGCTGGCGCCCTCCAGGATTTTGGACAGGCCCTGGCGGTTTTTCTCGATGGCGATCAGGTTTTCGTAGGCGCGCAGTGAGGCAATCACGGTGGTAAACAGCTTTTGCACCGTGAGCTCGGTTTTGGTTTTGTAGTCGTTGATATCGTAGTTCAGGATCACTTCCTGCTCGGGCGCCTGGCCAGGCTGGCCAGTCCGCAGCACGATGCGCGACACGGTATTGCCCAGCTCGTGGCGGATGCGCTCTACCAGACGCAGGCCGGCATCGTCGGTTTCCATCACCACATCCAGCAGTATCAGTGCGATGTCCTGCTGCTGCTGCAGGATGCGGTAGCCTTCCGCCGCGCTATAGGCGCTGAGCAGGGCCAGTGGGCGGTCTTTGTAGCGCAGGTCCTTGATTGCTAGCCGGGTGGCGCTGTGTACGTCTTTTTCATCATCGATGATCAGTACATTCCAGGGGCGGCGCTGCGGGGTGTCCGGTTGCGGTGTGTCCTGGTCGTCCAGCAGCCAGTCGTTGTTGTCTGTAAGCTCGCTCATACTGGTTCCTTACGCTTGTTGTTCTGGTGCCACGCAGGGCAGGGTCAATGTAAAGCGGGTCCCCTCACCCACCGTGCTGTCCACATTGATATTGCCCCCCAGGCGTTTGAAGACGATGTTGAAAACAATGTGCAAACCCAGGCCACTGCCGCCATTGCCACGTTTGGTGGTGAAAAACGGTTCAAAGATGCGTTCCAGGTTTTCTTTTGGTATGCCCTTGCCATCGTCGCTGACGACAAGCCGTAGTTTTTGTCGCGATAGTGCATCTGCCTTGATCAGGATGGTGCCTTCCTGTTCTTCATCATAGGCATGCAGCAGGGCATTCATCACCAAGTTTGTGACAACCTGCGACAGGGCGCCGGGGTAGCTATCCATGTCCAGCCCTGCCGGGCAGTCGATTTCTACCTGGGTGTGCGTGCGCCGCAGCTTGGGCCGCAGGCTGGTAATGACTTCATGCAGGTACTCGTTCAGGTCAAAGGTGCGGCGCGCCTCACTGGTCTGGTCTACCGCTACCTGTTTGAAGCTGTGGATCAGGTTGGCCGCACGTTCGGCATTGCTCAGGATCAGCGCCGATGATTCTTCGGCGGTGAGCAGGTAGTCTTGCAGATCGCTTTTCTTGATTTGCCCGCTGGAAAACTGGCTGACGACCTGCTGCGTTGACAGCGACAGGTGCGAGGCGGCGGTCAGGGTAATACCCACCGGCGTGTTGATTTCATGCGCTACCCCGGCCACCAGCCCGCCAAGCGAGGCCAGCTTTTCGGTGCGGATCAGCGTGTCCTGGGTTTCCAGCAGCTGCTGGTATGCGCCTTCGGCACGCTCTTTTTCTTCCAGGGCGCACGATTCGGCATCGCGGCGTCGCACCAGCTCTTTGCTGACTTTCTGGGTGATGGCATTCACCCCGTGTGCCAGCTCGGAAAACTCGGAAAACCGCGCCTCGGGCAGCTGGGTACTTTCATTGCTTTCCAGCTGTGATGCCCGCAGCAGGGCAGCGTGCAGTTCTTTGATGGGGGAGAACACATAGCTGCGTAGCAGGAGTACCAGGATGATGGACAAACTCACGGCAACCAGCAGCGCCTGCATGCCCTGGCGCAATACTTCATTTTCCAGGCGGTTATTGATGCGCGCGCGCGACAGGTAAACGGTGATGGAACCCAGGTTGTCGCGCTGCTGGTACAGCACGGGGAGTACCAGCGTTTCGTCACTCTTGATCTGCTCGTCTTTTTTCAGGTTCACCACGCGGCCATCCGGCAGGTTCTGGCGGCCAAGATACAGGCCGGCATCGCCTTCTACCCGCATGCCTACCACGGCGGCGGATTCCAGCTCGGCGTCCAGTGTCAGGCGGATGAACTCGTCATCCAGCTGCCACACACCGTGCGGTAGCGACAGGGCCAGCCGTTGCTTCAGGCCATCTTTCAGTGCCAGGTAGTCATGCTCTTCCTGGGCCTGTGTGCTGCGATAGGATGCGAAGCCGGTAGCACCCAGCACCAGCAGCAGGGCAAACAGGATCCAGATCAGCAGTCTTGCCTTGATGCTATGCATGGCAGCCTTCCATTCATCGGGTGTCTATTTCATATTACGCCACGCTTTTATAGCTTTTATGCGGAATCTTGTGCGCCAGCCCAAGTGTTTTTGTCCGCGTGTCCAAAATGCTGCAATGGCAATGCGGCCAACATGGTATTGAAATTGCCGCGAGCAGCCCTATCTAGTGTCTACCGTTGTTAACCTCACAGACAGACACTATGAGCGCACAGAAAGAAACCCTGGGTTTTCAGACCGAAGTCAAACAGCTTTTGAAGCTGATGATCCACTCCCTGTACTCCAACAAGGAGATCTTCCTGCGTGAGCTGGTATCCAACGCCAGCGACGCCGCTGACAAGCTGCGTTTCGAGGGCCTGAACAATGCGGCCCTGTTCGAGAACGACCCTGATCTGAAAATCCGCATCAGTGTGGATAGCGATGCCAAGACCATCACCATTGCCGACAACGGCATCGGCATGAGCCGTGATGAAGTCATTGCCAACATCGGCACCATCGCCAAATCCGGTACCAAAGCCTTCTTCGAGCAGCTGTCCGGCGACGCCAAAAAAGACGCCAACCTGATCGGCCAGTTCGGCGTGGGCTTCTACTCTGCCTTTATCGTGGCCGACAAGGTCACGCTGACCACCCGCCGTGCCGGTGCCGCCGCCAGCGAAGGCGTGCGCTGGGAATCGGCCGGTGAAGGCGACTTCACCCTGGAACAGGTAGACAAAGCCGACCGTGGCACCGAAATCGTGCTGTACCTGAAAGACGGCAACGAGGAGTTCCTCAACGACTGGTCGCTCAAGCGCATCGTGCGGACCTACTCCGACCACATCTCCATCCCTATCGAGATGAAAAAGGGCAACAGTTACGGCGAAAACGGCGAAGTCATCGTCAGCGACGACTTCGAAACCGTCAACGAAGCCTCCGCGCTGTGGGCCCGCAGCAAGAACGACATCACCGAAGAGCAGTACAAAGAGTTCTACAAGCACGTTGCCCACGACTTCACCGACCCGCTGGCCTGGAGCCACGCCCGCGTAGAAGGCCGCCAGGAGTACACCGAGCTGTTGTACATCCCGTCGCGCGCGCCGTTCGACATGTGGGACCGCGACCGCAAGCAGGGCGTGAAGCTGTATGTGCGCCGCGTGTTCATCATGGAAGACAGCAACAAGCTGATGCCGCAGTACCTGCGCTTTGTGCGCGGCGTGATCGACAGCAACGACCTGCCGCTGAACGTATCGCGTGAAATCCTGCAGGAATCCAAAGACATCGACGCCATCCGCGCCGGCTGCGTGAAGAAAGTACTGGGCCTGCTGGACGACCTGGCGGCCAACCAGCCAGAGAAATACGCCGACTTCTGGAAAGAATTCGGCCAGGTGCTGAAAGAGGGCGTGGGTGAAGACTTTGGCAACAAAGACCGCATCGCCAAGCTGCTGCGCTTTGTGTCTACCACTAGCGAGGGTGACGTGCCTGCCGTGTCGCTGGCCGATTACGTTGGCCGCATGAAGGAAGGCCAGGACAAGATCTACTTCATCACCGCCGATACCTTGTCCGCCGCGCGCAATAGCCCGCACCTGGAAGTGTTCAAGAAGAAGGGTGTGGAAGTGCTGCTGCTGACCGACCGCGTGGACGAGTGGGTCACTGGCTCGCTCACCGAGTTCGACGGCAAGAAGCTGCAGTCGGTGGCCAAAGGTGCGCTGGACCTGGGCGCGCTGGAAGACGACGCCGACAAAGAAGCGCAGAAGCAAGTGGAAGAAGCCGCCAAACCGGTGGTGGAGCTGGTACAGAAAGCGCTGGGCCAGCGCGTGAAAGACGTACGCGCCACCGCCCGCCTCACCGACAGCCCGGCCTGCCTGGTGGTCGGCGAGCAGGACATGAGCGCCCACCTGGAGCGCATGCTGAAAGCTGCCGGCCAGCCGGTACCGGAAGGCGCCAAGCCCACGCTGGAAATCAATCCGGAACACGTGCTGGTAAAACGCCTGGCCGCCGAGTCTGACGACGGCCGCCGCGAAGACCTGGCCAATGTGCTGTACGACCAGGCCCTGCTGGCCGAAGGCGGCAAGCTGGAAGACCCGGCCGCCTTTGTGAAGCGCATCAACAAACTGATGCTGGAGCTGTCGGCCTGAGTGTAAAGGTTGGCCGCAAGCCGCCCGGTTGGGCGGCTTTTTGTTTTTGGGGGCACCCATCACGCGCACGGTGCGCCAAGCGGCATCCAGCCTGTTTTACGGATTTTGTGGTGGTTTTCATGGCCAAAGCCTGCCGTGCTTTGGTACTGTTACGGCCATGAAAATTACCCGCCATCTCCCCAAAGACGAAATCAAGGCGCTGCCGCCGTTTGCCGGTTTGACGCTGTCGCAGATTACCCTGGTACAGGATGAAGCCGGCCTGCTGGCTGCCGTTGCTGCCCTGCAGGCGCACGACGTACTGGGTTTCGATACCGAGTCGCGGCCAACCTTTCACAAGGGCCAAAAGCCTACCGGGCCGCATCTGGTGCAGCTGGCTAGCGCCGACCATGGCTGGCTGTTCCCGCTGGGCGAAGGCCCGATGCCGGCGCCGTTGGCCGCACTGCTGTCGCGCCCTGGCCTGACGCTGGCCGGTTTTGACCTGAGCTCGGACCGCGCCCACCTGAAAAACCGCTTTGGCGTGACCGACCTGAACCTGCTGGACCTGGGCAACCTGTTCCAGTGCGAGGACAAGCGCCTGACCATTGGCGCCGTGCAGGCGGTAGCCCAGCTGTTTGGCCAGTACTTTCGCAAGTCCAAAAAGCAGTCCACGTCCAACTGGTCGCTGCGCGAGCTATCCGAGGCGCAGCAGCTGTACGCGGCCAACGATGCCTGGGTGGCCTGGCGCGTGTGGCAGGCGCTACAGGGTACTTGACCTGCCGTGGTGCTGTGTTAGTCTGCCCGTCCCGCGCGTGGCACGGGCTTGATCCCTGATTTTCCTGAGTATTTTCATGCTGTTTGAGCAACCTTGCGCCATCGTGGATCTGGAAACCACCGGTGGCCATATCACCCGCGACCGTGTAACCGAAGTGGGCGTTATCCTGGTGGATGGCGAGCACGTGGAGCGCTTTGACTTTCTGGTGAACCCCGGGCAGAGCATTCCGGCTTTTATCGAACAGATGACCGGCATCAGCAACGACATGGTGGCCAGCGCGCCGCCGTTTGCCGATATCGCCCCGGCACTGCTGGAAAAGCTGCAAGGCCGGCTGTTCATTGCCCATAACGTGCGCTTTGATTACGGCTTTCTGAAGAACGAATTCAAGCGGGTAGGGCTGAGCTTTCGCAGCGACGTGCTGTGTACCGTGAAACTGTCGCGCCGCCTCTATCCACAGCACTACAAGCACAACCTGGACAGCATCATCGCCCGCCACGGCATTGTGCTGGCCGAGCGCCACCGCGCGCTGGCCGACGCCGAGGCGGTGTACCAGTTTCTGCGCCAGAGCACGGCCAGCCTGGGCCAGCAGGTGGTGGAAGACGCCGCACGCGAGCTGATGGCGCTGCCGTCGGTACCGCCAGGGCTGGACCCGGAGGTGGTCGACAACCTGCCCGACGTGCCGGGCGTGTATCTGTTTTACGACGAGAAACGCCTGCCGCTCTACGTGGGCAAAAGCGTCAACCTGCGCACGCGCGTGCTGTCGCACTTTAGCGGCGACCATCGCCAGCACAAGGAAATGCGCATCAGCCAGGAAATCCGCCACGTGGAGTGGGTGGAAACCATCGGTGAGTTTGGCGCGCTGCTGCTGGAGCTGCAGCTGATCAAGCAAAAAAAGCCGCTGCACAACCAGCGTGGCCGGCTGGAGCAAGAGCTGTGTACCCTGCAGCTTGCCGAGGGCGCGGATGGCTTTCTGTTGCCGCGCATCGTGTACGCACGCGATGTGGACTTTGCCCGCCTGGATACCCTCTATGGTTTGTTCCGCACGCAGAAAGAGGCCAAAAAGGCACTGGGTGAGCTGTGCGAGGCCAACGGCCTGTGCCAGACCTGCTTGCAGCTGGAAAAGCGTGGTGCGCGCAAGGGCGCCTGCTTTGCCTACCAGATCGGCCGCTGCAAGGGGGCGTGCATCGGGCGCGAGGATGCGGCCAACCACAATATCCGTCTGCTGCATGCGTTGGCCAAGGTCAAGCTGAAAAGCTGGCCGTACGCCGGCCCGGTGGCGGTGCGCGAAACCGACCCGGTAAGCGGCGAGTGGGAGGAGCATGTGTTCGAACGCTGGTGTTACCTGGGTAGCCGCCGCAACGAACAGGCCGCCCCGCAGGGGACGCCGCGCTTTGACGTGGATACCTACAAGCTGCTGGCCGCGTTCATCAAAAAACCGATGGAGAACACCGAGCTGCGTGAGCTGGCTTGAGCCTGCGTGCAGTCACAAGACAAACGCCACCGTTCAGGTGGCGTTTTGCATGCGGCAGGGGTATCGCTGATTAATCGTTGATGCTGGCCAGGCTGCGCAGCCTGGCTTCGATCAGGCGCGGGTTTTCGCCGTTGGCAATGGCGACGACCCCTTCCATCACCAGCTCTTTGCCGGTGCTTTCCAGACGGATCAGGTGCTTGAGCTTGGTGGCCATGGGCAGGAACAGCAGGTTGGCCGCACCCACGCCATACACGGTAGCCACAAAGGCCACGGCAATGCCGCCGCCTAGCTTGGAGGGGTCGGACAGGTTTTCCATCACGTGGATGAGGCCCAGCACCGCGCCCAGGATACCCATGGTGGGCGAGTAGCCACCGGCCGATTCCCAGATCTTGGCCGCTTGTTTGCGGCCGTGCTCGTGGCTGTCGATTTCGCTTTCCAGCACCTCGCGAATGCTTTGCGGCTCGCCGCCGTCTACCAGCATCTGCAGGGCTTTCTTGTTGAACGGGTCTTTCTGGCTATTGACGAAGCTTTCCAGCGCCAGCAGGCCGCCACGGCGGCTGGTCTGGCTCCAGTTCACGATTTCACGGATCTGTTTGTCGTATTCGAAGGGGGGCGGGCTGAACACCCAGCGCACCATGCGCAGGCCGGTGACAAACTGTTTGGGCGTGCTTTGCAGCATGACGGCACTGGCGGTGCCGCCAATCACGATAAGAAACGCCGTGAGCTGCAGCAGAGAGCCCAGGTGGCCGCCTTCCAGCGCCTGGCCCGCCAGGATGGCGGTGAGCCCGCCCAGCACGGCAACAATACTGATCTTGTCCAAGTTTGGCTTTCGTTAAGGTTCAGGTCCACTCGCGCAGGCGGCTGCGCAGGCGGGTAATGGCCTGGCTGTGCAGCTGGCACACGCGCGATTCGGAAACGCCCAGCACGGCGCCGATTTCTTTCAGGTTCAGCTCTTGTTCGTAGTACAGGCTCATCACCAGCTGGTCGCGTTCTGGCAGCAGCTTGATGGCGTCCACCAGCGCGTTGCGAAAGGCATCGTCGCTGAGTACGGCCGAGGGCTCGATGCCGTTTTCGTCGGCAATATTGTCGATGCTGTGCGTGGCGTTGCCTTCGTCGTCCTGAAAGTCTTCAAAGTGCACCACGCCAATGCCGCGACATTCCCCCAGCATGGCCTGGTATTCGTCCAGCGGCAGCTGCATGTGCTCGGCGATTTCACTTTCGATGGGCGCGCGGCCCAGCTGCTGTTCCAGCTTGTGGATGGCGTCTTCGATCTGGCGGCTGTTGCGGCGGGTCTGGCGTGGCATCCAGTCTTCGCGGCGCAGCTCGTCCAGCATGGCGCCGCGGATGCGCTGGCTGGCGAAGGTTTCAAACTGCACACCCTGGGCCGGGTCAAACTGCTTGGCCGCTTCCATCAGGCCGATCACGCCGACCTGAATCAGGTCATTGATATCCACGCTGGCGGGCAGGCGGGCTACCAGCATGCTGGCCAGTTTTTTGACCAGCGGCGTGTATTGTTCGATCTGTATGGCCGGGCGCGTATCCGCCGCTTGGGCGTAGGCCCGCATTTTGTGGTGAGCTGCCATGTCAGGACCCTGTCAAGTCTGCAAGCGATTTGGTTGTCATGAGTAGGTGCTCCAGATAGCTGTTGCGTGGTGCGCTCTGGTCGGGCGCGTGCCAGCGCGGCAGCATGTCGGCCAGCTGGTTATAGGCCAGCGCGGCCTCGCATTCGGCAAAGGCTTCTACCGTGGGGCGGCGCAGGGTCTGGCTTTTGCGCACGGTACTGTCAGCCGGAACAAAGCCTACCCAGCGTAGCGCTACCGACAGGTAGTCGCCGGCCACGCTGTTGAGGCGGTTGAACACGGCCTGAGCTTCTTCAAAGTCCTGTGCGCGGTTGACCAGAATGTTAAACCGGCGCCGGGCATAGTCTGCGGCCAACCTTTTCAGGCTGGCGTAGCCTTGGGTCAGGCTGTCGGCATCCGGGCTCAGTACCAGTACCAGATTATCGGCGATACAGGCGGGGGCCGGGTCGTCACCGATATTGGGGCAATCAATCAGCAGCACGCTGCTGTCGGCTTCGACCGAGGCAAACTCGTGCGCCAGCCGGCGCCATAGCCGTGGCGACAGGCGGGTGCGCTCTTCGCTACTGGCGGCCAGGTTGATCAGGTTCAGCCCGTAGCGGTTGGCCACCATCAGTTCGTTGATGCCGCCCAGGCTAATGGCCAGGCTGGCAAAGGTGCCGGTGGCAGGCAGGCCCAGGCGGCGTGCCTGCTGGTGGCCCGGCTGGTGTTCTATCAGCAGGGGGCGGCCACCGCGCAGGGCCAGGCTGGCGGCCAGCTCGCCCACCAGGGTGCTGACGCCGCTGCCTTCGCCGCCGATAAAAGCAAAGCTGGGCGGGTAGCCGGCTTGGGCTCGCTGCAGGCGCAGGCTGGAGGCTTGATCGCTCATGTTTACCCCAGCCAGCCGGATTGCGCGGCGTTCATGATGGCCATTTCGTCCCCGGCGGGGTTGAAGGGCGAGTTGTTTTGGGCGGCACGCAGGGCGCGGTCTATCAGTAGCTCGGCGTGGGCCGCGTGGATGTCTTCCGGTACACGTTGGCCGTTGGTCACGTAAAACAGGCGCAAGCGGTTGCGGATGACCACGTCCAGGCTGGGGCCCAGGGTGAGGGCTTCGTCAATCTTGGACACGATGGCGCCGGTCAGGCCATCGCCCTTGTAGTGGCGTACCACGTCTTCCAGCGTGTGGCCGTCGGCATTGGCCGCCAGCAACAGCAGGCGTTGTACCGGGCGCCCGGCCTGGTTGAACATGTCCAGCTGGGTTTGTACCCGTGCGTCGCGCTGGCCCATGCCCACGGTGTCGATCAATACCACTTTGCGCGGGGTCAGGTCGGCCAGGGTGAGCTGCAGGTCGCCTTCGTTCTGTACCGAAAACACCGGCACGCCCAGAATCTTGCCGTAGATGCGCAGCTGGTCTTGCGCACCGATACGGTAGGTGTCGGTGGTGATCAGCGCCACACTTTGCGCGCCGTAGCGCATGGTGGCACGTGCGGCCAACTTGGCTACCGTGGTGGTTTTGCCCACGCCGGTGGGGCCGACCAGGGCATAGATGCCGCCCGCCTCGATAGGGTCGTGCAGCGGGTCCATGCACTTCAGGTTATGGATCAGCGCGGAGCGCGCCCATTTTTGTGCCACGTCGCCGTCGTACTGTGGCGGCAGCTTCTGTGTGAGCTGGCGGATCAGCGCCGAGCTGAAGCCGGCGGTAAGCAGGTGGCGGAACAGCTCGGTGCGGTTGGGCGTGCGCTGCTCCATGTCGGACCAGGCAAAACCGGCCAGCTGGCTTTGCAGCAGGCTGCGCAGCTGCTTGATCTCGTCGCTGATCTGCTTGAGCTCTTGTGCCATTTGCTCGCGGTCCGGCTCGTCCTGCGCGGGCGTGGCGCGGCGCGGGTTGGCCGCAGTGGCGGGCTGTGCGGCACTTTGCGGTGGCGGGGCGGTACGGCGCGAGCTGGCTTGTACGTGCTCCAGAAAAGGCTGCGGCTGGTTACGCGGCGGTTCTGGTGGTGGCGGTGGCGGTGGCGGCGGCGGGGGGGCCGGCGGCTCTTCCAGCGGCTCTACCGGCATGGCATAGGTGCGCGCCAGCGCGCGGTTTACCGCGGGGCTGGCTGGCTGTTGCGGCGCCGGGCTGACCGGGGCCGGCTGTTGCGGCACATTACGCGGCGGCTTGGGCTGCGAGGGCGGGGTGAGGGTGGTGGCCAGCGCAGACACGTCTGCGTCGGCTACGGCCATGATCTCTACCCCGCCGCCCAACGTTGGACGGTTGGACAGGATCAACGCGTCAGCGCCAAGCTCTTCCCGAACCTGGCGCAGTGCATCGCGTGTGGTTTTGCCGTAGAACTTTCTGACGACCATCTATTAGCCTTTGCTCCCCCCAATCACCGCAATTATACGAATGGATTTGCTGTCTGGAATCTCATTATGCGAAATCACGCGCAGTTGTGGCAGTGCCCTGCGCAGAAAGCGTGCCAGTAGTGGTCGCAAACCCGGCGGTGTAAGCAAGACTGGATTGTAACCCTGATTTTCAACATTTTCTGTTTGCTGTGCGGCGTTGGCCAATAGATTCTCTGCAAGACCCGGTTCCAGCCCGCCACCAGCCTTGCTATTGACCGCTTGCAGCAGGATACCTTCCAGCGAGGGCTCCAGCGTCATCAGGGGCAATTCCTGCTCGCCGGGGAACAGCTGTTGCACGATGGCACGCGATAGTGCGGTACGTACGGCGCTGGTCAGCTCGTCGATATCCTGGGTGATGGCGATGTGGTCGGCCAGCGTTTCGATAATGGTGCGGAAGTCGCGCAGGTTGATGCCGTCGGTCAGCAGCTGCTGCAAGACTTTTTGCAGCACGCCCACCGGTACCACTTTCGGTACCAGATCTTCGATGAGTTTCGGTGCTTCTTTGGCCACGTGGTCGATCAGGGCTTGTACTTCTTCGCGGCCCAGCAGCTCGGCAGCGTGCGATTGCAGCAAGTTGGAAATATGCGTGGCCACCACGGTGCTGGCGTCCACCACGGTGTAGCCCATGTTCTGGGCTTCGTCACGGCGGCCGGCTTCTATCCATACCGCAGGCAGGCCAAAGGCCGGGTCGGTGGTGGCCATGCCTTGCAGCTCGCCGCTGACCTGGCCCGGGTTGATGGCCAGAAACTGGCCGATGTACGCCTCGCCGGTGCCGATTTCTACGCCTTTGAGCAAGATGCGGTAAGCGTTGGGGCGAATTTCCAGGTTGTCGCGAATGTGCACGGCGGGCACAAGAAAGCCCAGCTCCTGTGCCATTTTTTTGCGGATGCCACGAATACGCCGTAACAGCTCGCCATCCTGGTCGCGGTCTACCAGTGGTATCAGGCGGTAGCCTACCTCCAGCCCCAGGGCGTCTACGGCTTGCACGTCTTTCCAGCTGACTTCAGCCAGCGGCTGTTCCATGATGGCTGGCGGCGGTGCAGTGCTGGCGGCAGGCGCGGCGGCTTTTTGCGTGGCCAGCTTGTCCAGCCACCAGGCGGTACCTGCCAGGGTAGCGGCAATCAGCAGGAAAGCCAGGTGAGGCATATTGGGGATCATGCCCAGCAGGCCGATGACGGCTGCGGTCAGGTAGAGCACGGTCGGGTTGGCAAACAGCTGGCCTACCAGCTGTTCGGACAGGCCTTGTTCTGTGCCAACCCGCGCTACCACCATACCGGCGGCGGTGGAGATAATCAGGGCAGGGATCTGGGCAACCAGGCCATCGCCGATCGTCAGCAGGGTGTAGGTTTCTGCCGCGTCGGCTACCGCCATATCGTGCTGCAGGATGCCGATGATCAGGCCGCCCACGATGTTGATCACCATGATCAGGATGCCGGCCATGGCATCGCCGCGCACAAACTTGGAAGCACCGTCCATGGAACCGAAGAAGTTGGCTTCTTCGGCAATCTTGGCGCGGCGGGTGCGGGCTTCTTCTTCCCCGATCAGGCCGGCGTTCAGGTCGGCGTCGATAGCCATCTGCTTGCCGGGCATGGCGTCCAGGGCAAAGCGGGCCGATACTTCGGCGATACGGCCGGCACCTTTGGTGATGACGACAAAGTTGATGATGGTCAGGATGATGAACACCACGATACCGATGGTGATGTTGTCGCCAATCAGAAAGTGGGCAAACGATTCGATCACCGCACCGGCGGCGGCGGTGCCGTTATGGCCTTCCAGCAGGATGATACGGCTACTGGCCACGTTCAAGGACAGCCGCAGCAGGGTGGTAATCAGCAGTACGGTAGGAAACGACGAGAATTCCAGCGGTTCACGCGTGTTGACGCCCACCATCAGCACAATGATGGAGATCGCAATATTGAATGTGAAAAAGATGTCCAGCAGCAGCGGCGGTAGCGGCAACACCATCATGGAGAGCACCAGGATGATGAGCACCGGGCCGGCCAGGGTGTTGATGTCGATCTTTTTCAGGAATTCCAGCAGTTTATCCATGCCTTATCAATAGTTTCAGGTGGGCGCAGTATGTTGAGTGTCTTTGGTTTCAGGGTCAAGCTCGGGCGGCACTTCCAGTTTTTCGGGGAAAACCGGTGAAATGCCGCCTTGTTGCTCATAGTGCTTGAGCTGATGCACATACGCCAGTACCTGGGCGGCGGCGGTGTAGAGTTTGCTGGGTACATCTTCACCCAGCTCCACATTGAAATACAAAGCGCGGGCAAAGGGCGGGGCCCGTACTACCAGCACTTTGTGTTCGCGCCCTTTCTCGATGATCTTTTCTGCCATCTTTAGCGAGCCCTTGGCAATCAGCTTGGGCGCAGCCATACCGTCTTCGTAGTGAATGGCCACCGCATAGTGCGTAGGGTTCGTCACGATTACATTGGCCTTGGGGATTTCCTGCATCATGCGCCGTCGCGCGGCTTCCCGTTGCAGCTGGCGGATACGGCCTTTTACCTCGGGTGAGCCTTCTTGCTCTTTGTATTCCTGTTTGACCTCTTCTTTGGTCATGCGCAGGTTTTTGGTGTAGTGCCATAGCTGGAAAGGTATATCCAGCAAGACCAGCACCAGCATGGCACCCACCACGATCTGGAAGGTATGCTCCATCAGGCCGATAAGGTGAATCTGCGCGCGGTCCAACGGCATGCTGACGAGGCCGATCAGGTCGCCGCGCTCGCCCCAGATTACCCAGGTCGCCACCCCGCCGATCAGCAAGCTTTTCAGTAGCGCCTTCAAGCCTTCGCTAGCGGCCTGGATCGAAAACAGCCGCGCGATGCCGCTGAGCGGGTTCAGTTTGCCAAAGTTCGGCATGATGGCTTTGGTGGTGAAGTTCCAGCCGCCAATCAGCAAGGGCGTCAGGGCAGCCACCAGGAACAAGCCGCCCAGCAGCGGGGCCATGGCTTGCAGCCCGTCGGCCAGGCTGGCACGAAATTGCTCCAGGATAATGTCGGTACTCTTGGCGCGTGCGGCGTCAAAGCTTAGCCAATCGTGCATGACTTTCAGCAGGTACTGGTAAATGCTTTCACCCGTGGCCATCAGCAGGGCCAGCCCGGTCGCGGTAACGGCGAAGGTAGACAGCTCGCGCGAGCGGGGGACGTTACCCTCTTCGCGTGCCTGGTCTATCCGTCGCCCCGAGGGGGCTTCTGTTTTATCTTCCTGATCGCTATCGGCCATGGTGCAGCGGCGTATCGGCTGAGTGGGTCAAGCGGGCATGTTAGCGGATTGGCGCGTAGCTTGCTCTGACTTGCTGCAAGGTTGGCCGCATTGCAGGCCATGTGTAGAATGTTAAGGTTTAACCTTTCTTTTTATCTATGCCATGAAACAGTACCTCGATCTGATGCGCCATGTGCTGGAGCACGGCACCGACAAGTCCGACCGCACCGGTACTGGAACCCGCTCGGTCTTCGGCTACCAGATGCGCTTTGACCTGGCCGACGGCTTTCCGCTGGTGACCACCAAAAAATGCCACCTGCGCTCCATCATTCACGAGCTGTTGTGGTTTTTGTCCGGCGATACCAATATCCGCTACCTGCAGGAAAACGGCGTGCGCATCTGGGACGAGTGGGCCGACGAAAACGGTGACCTGGGCCCGGTATATGGCTACCAGTGGCGCAGCTGGCCGGCGCCCGATGGCCGCCATATCGACCAGATCAGCAAGGTGCTGGACATGATCCGCCGCAATCCGGACTCGCGCCGGCTGATGGTGTCGGCGTGGAACCCGGCGCTGGTGGACGAGATGGCGCTGCCGCCTTGCCACAGCCTGTTCCAGTTCTACGTGGCCGACGGCAAGCTGTCGTGCCAGCTGTACCAGCGTTCGGCCGATATTTTCCTGGGGGTGCCGTTCAATATTGCCAGCTATGCCTTGCTGACCATGATGGTGGCCCAGGTCTGCGGCCTGCAGCCTGGCGAGTTCATCCACACCCTGGGCGATGCCCACCTGTACAGCAACCACCTGGAACAGACCCGCCTGCAGCTCACACGTGAACCGCGTGCACTGCCCGTGATGCGTATCAACCCGGCGGTGACCGACCTGTTTGCCTTCAAGTTTGAGGACTTCACGCTGGAAGGCTACGACCCGCACCCGCATATCAAGGCCGAGGTGGCCGTATGAGCCCGCGCATTACGCTGGTAGCCGCCATGGCGCGTGGCAATATAATAGGTGTCGATAACACCTTGCCATGGCACCTGCCGGAAGACCTGAAGCATTTCAAGGCCGTGACCCTGGGCAAGCCGGTGATCATGGGGCGCAAGACGTTTGATTCGATTGGCCGCCCTTTGCCGGGCAGGCTCAATATTGTGGTCAGCCGCCAGGCAGACTGGCAGCACGATGGCGTCACGGTAGCGCACTCGCTGCCGGAGGCCCTGGCACAGGCAGGCGACGCGCCCGAGGTGTGCATCATTGGCGGTGCCAATCTGTACGCGCAGGCGCTACCGCTGGCGCATGCCATGGCGCTGACACATATCGAGCTGGATGTGGCGGGGGACGCCTGTTTTCCTGCATGGGTGCCCGGCGAGTGGGCTGTCACCCTGCATGAGCCCCAGACCGGTGCCGGTGGTCTGCAGTACCGTTTTGCCGACTACCAGAGGCTGGCCCAGCCAGCGGCCTAGCCGGGCGAAAAGCAAGAAAAAAGGGAGGCTGCGGCCTCCCTTTTTCATGGTGCGTACGCCTCAGGTTTACTGGGCGAGTGCCTCGGCCGATGCCTGGGCCAGCAGGCTGTAGGCGCTGCCGAACTCGGGCACCATCTGGCGGATGGCGGCCTGGTCGCGGGCGATGATGGCTTTGAGCAGGCTGTCCAGAAAAGCGTGGGTGCGGTCCAGCTGGCCTTTGCCGGCCCGCAGGATGGCGTACAGGCTGCGTTGTGCCTGGGGTAGCAGGTCGAACAGCGTTTGCTGGGTGTAGCGGTTGCCGGCGTGCTGGTACAGCAGGCTGAGGAAATTGACCCCGCTGTAGTAGAAGGCTTCGGTATCGCCTTTGCGGTGCTGTTCGCCCAGCTCGGTCATGATTTCGATGAAACCTGCCAGATCGTCGTTTTGCCAGTGTTGCGATAGCTGCACGGCCACTTGTTCCAGCAGCAGAAACCATAGCTCGAACAGCTCGCGCACATCGTCACGGTTGATGCTGGACACAATCGCGCCACGGCGCGGGTAAATATCTACCAGGTGGCGGCGCTGCAGGATCAGCAGTGCTTCGCGCACGGAGCCGCGGCTGACATCCAGCTCGGCGGCAATGCGCAGCTCCTGCACGCGGGCACCGGGGGCGATGTCGCCAGAGACGATCTTGTTGCCCAGATACTGCGCAATTTGTTCGGTGAGTGAATCGTTAGCCTTGAAGCTCAAGTTGGCCTCCTGGTGGGGACTTATCGTTGTTTTATATTGTCCGGCAATCGGACTTTCGACAGATTCTAGCATTGCAGGGCCTGGCCGGGCTATGTAGCCGCCGCCTGTACGTTTCGGCAGCTGCGCTGGCAAGTGTTGTGTAAAGCCATCATTGCACAGCAAAAAATGGTAGCGGGGCTTGTGATAAGCCAGGGAAAACCCGTACTATTCAAACGCTTGTTTAAGCAAGGCCGCGCGAGGAGATTCAGGGGCTAACACCACAATGTGGCTCGCAAGGTTTTTGTTTGGACAGCTGCTTCAAGAGTAATAGTGAATGCTATTGCGTGTTCCTTTGGGAACCTTGCAGGTACGACACGGGTGTTTGCCTCTCCCATTGCGGGAGAGGCATTTTTTTTGCCTGTCGCAGGCTATTGGATGGCTTATCCAGCGTTAGCGCTGCCGTTCGCGTTCGGCGGCCACCAGGTCGGATAGCAGGATATTCAGTGCGTCAGTAGACATGCGCAGTTCCAGCAGCGACATGCCCAGCGACACGATCAGCAGCAGCAGGCTGACGCCAAAGATGTACTGCGCCGACTGCGGCCAACCTGTGTAGATCATGAACATGGCCACCACGCACAGAAACAGGCTGCCTACGCCCAGGCTTTGCATGCCTTTGATGAGCGCAATGCGGCGGCGCAGGTTGCCGATTTGCTGCACCAGCTTGTCGCTGGGCTGTTGCTGGTAATCGTCGTACAGGCCGCGAATGATGCCCGCCAGCGCCAGGTAGCGGTTGGTATACGCCAGCAGCAGCAGGGAAATGGCGGGAAACAGCAGGGCGGGTGTGGTGAGGTTCAGCATGGTTACAGGGTTTCGTTGATGAGTACGTCGATGCCGTTGGGCGTGATGTCGTACAGGTCGATGATATCGTCGCCGCTCATGCGCACGCAGCCGCGCGAGGTGGGGGTGCCAAAGGCCACATGGCCACCGGCGCCGTGGATGTAAATGGCGCGGTCGTAGCTATCTACCTCGCCGCCCTGGTTCAGGCCGGGCTCCTGGCCGCACAGCCACAGGATGCGCGTCAGTATCCAGTCTTTATTGGGGTAATCGGCGTGAAGCTGCGGCGTGTACAGCCAGGGGGTGACCTGGCGGCGGTAAATAATGGTGTCCCGTGCGACGCCATCGCCAATGCGCTCGCACACCTTGTGCCAGCCGCGTGGGGTCTGGTAGCTGTTGACCCGCTCGCCGACGCCTTTGCTGGCGGTAGAGATCACAAACTGCCGCACCGGAATACCGCGTTCGTCGTACAGTGCCAGGCGCTGGCTTTGTACGCCGACCTCGATCCACGGTGCGCCGGGGGTGCGCGGGTTCGGTTTGGGCTGTACCGGCTGCACCGGCTGGTTTTGCAGCTGCTCTACCAGCTGGTACTCGCTGGCGGCGGCCCAACAGGGCAGGGCCAGTAACAGGGTGGCCAGCAGAGGTTTCATGGCGTGCCTCCCGGGCGACGATTGGCAAAAAAACTGGCCAGCAAGGCGGCGCTTTCCTGCGCGGCGATGCCGCCATCGATGGCCGTATGGCTATTGAGCTGGCGCAGGGCAAACAGGTCTACCACGCTGCCGGCTGCGCCGGTGCGTGCTTCGCGGGCACCGTAGATCACATGGTCCAGCCGGCTATGCAGTATGGCACCGCTGCACATGGCGCACGGCTCCAGCGTGACGTACAGCGTGCAGCCGGCCAGGCGGTAATTACCCAGCGCCTGCGCGGCCTGGCGCAGCGCCACCATTTCGGCGTGCGCCGAGGGGTCGTGGCAGCTGACTGGCTGGTTATAGCCCTGGCCGATAATCTGTCCCTCTTTTACTACCACTGCCCCCACGGGTACTTCGCCCACGCTGGCCGCGTGCCGGGCCAGCGCCAGCGCTGCCTGCATATGCTGCTGCAACACGTTTTCCGGTGGTAACGGCCGTACCGGGGCGTGGGCCGCTGCGGCCTGGCGCAGTGCCTGGCGGTCATTATCGGTTAGCGCAGACCAGTGCACGCCGCGTGCTGCGGCTTCCAGCGCAAACAGCAGCTTGTCGGTGACGGTGTGGCCGCAGGCTTTCAGCAGCAGGTAGGCGCGCACGCTACCGCAGGCCAGCAGGGCAGCCTGGTCGGTGATGCCCAGTTCGGCCAGCCAGTGCAGGGCTTTGGGCGGCAGCGGGGGGGAAGTAAGCATGGCGGTTCCATGAATGGCTTGCGGCCAACCTTGCCGCAAGACAGGGTTGGCCGCAAGGGGGCGCCGTGCAGGTCAGGCCAGACGGCGGGTGGCGATCAGGTAGTTCACATCGGTGTCGCTGCCCAGGCTGTAAATGCGCGTGAGCGGGTTGTAGCTCATGCCTGACAGGGTGTCGATGCCCAGGCCGGCGTTGCGTGCCATGCGCGACAGCTCGGACGGCTTCAGGAAGCGTCCGTACTCATGCGTGCCCTTGGGTAGCATGTTCAGCACGTATTCCGCGGCCAGCACCGCCAGCAGGTAGGACTTGGCGTTGCGGTTCAGGGTAGAGAAAAACACCCAGCCGCCCGGCTTCACCAGCTGCGCGCAGGCGCGTACCACGCTTTGCGGGTCCGGCACGTGTTCCAGCATTTCCATGCAGGTCACCACGTCAAAGCTGCCGGGGGCTTCGGCGGCCAGCTCTTCTACCGGTACGCAGCGGTAGCTCACGCTCACGCCGCTTTCCAGGCCGTGCAGCTGCGCCACTTTCAGCGATTTTTTCGCCAGGTCGATGCCGGTGACGCTGGCACCGCGTGCCGCCATGCTCTCGGCCAGAATGCCGCCGCCGCAGCCTACGTCCAGCACGGTTTTACCGGCCAGGCCGGCGTGGCTGTCGATAAAGTCCAGGCGCAGCGGGTTGATCTCGTGCAGCGGTTTGAACTCGCTGTCCATGTCCCACCACTTGTGGGCTATCTGGCTGAATTTATCCAGCTCCAGTTCGTCTACATTGCTCATTTCGTGTCCTGCTTATTTGGCCAGAATGCGTACGCGCCAGGCGTCGGCACGGGCTTTCAGGTCGGCTTCGTCCAGGGTGGTGAGCTGGCGCTCGCGCAGTACCTGGCGGCCGTTTACCCATACGTGGCTAACCTGCTCGCGGCCGGCGGCGTACACAATGTGGGAGATCGGGTCGAAGCTGGGGCTGGTTTCGATCTGCGCCAGGTCCACGGCAATCAGGTCGGCCAGCTTGCCAACGGTCACGCTGCCTACCTTGTCGCCAATGTGCAGCGCGTTGGCACCTTGCTGGGTGGCCATGCGGATGGCGGTGGCGGCCGGTACGGCTACCGGGTTCAGCGTGCCGACCTTGGCCAGCAGCGCGCCCATGCGGGTTTCGCTGAGCATGTCCAGCTTGTTGTTGGAGGCGGCGCCGTCGGTGCCGATACCCACTGTTACGCCGGCATCCAGCAGCTTTTGTACCGGGGCAATGCCGGAGGCCAGCTTCATATTGCTGGTAGGGTTGTGGGCAATGGCCACGCCACGCTCGGCGCACAGGGCGATCTCTTCATCATTCAAGTGCACCATGTGCGCGGCGATCAGGCGCGGGCTCAGCATGCCCAGCTGGTCCAGGCGCGCTAGCGGGCGTACGCCGTGTTCGGCCATACCGCCGTTTACCTCATCCTGGGTTTCGTGGATGTGGCAGTGGATCAGCATGTCGTGTTGCTCGGCCAGTGCCACGACTTTGCGGAAGGTATCGTCCGACACGGTATACGGTGCATGCGGGGCCAGCGTGAAGGTAATCAGCTCGTTGCCCTGGTAGTTGGCCGCATCGGCCAGGCCTTTGGCAATGTAGTCGTCCGCGTTCTGGCCGTAGGCAGTGGGGAATTCCAGAATGGAGCAGCCCACAAAGGTACGCATGCCGGCTTGCAGGCCGGCGCGCGCCATGGCGTCGTGGAAGAAGTACATGTCGTTGATGGTGGTGGTGCCGCTGCGGAACATCTCGCCCATGGCCAGCAGCGCGCCGTCGAACACGAACTGCTCGCTGACGTGTTTGCCTTCGGCCGGCCAGATGTGGTTTTGCAGCCAGTCCATCAGCGCCTTGTCGTCGGCCATGCCGCGCAGCAGCGTCATGGCGCTGTGGCCGTGCAGGTTCACCAGGCCGGGCATCAACACATGGTTATCCAGCATCACCCGTTCGCTGGCATCGGCGGCGGCGATCTGCTCTGGCGACAGGATGGCGGCGATGCGGCCATCCTTGATAGCCACAGCGTGGTTTTCCAGCACCACACCATCTTGCTCTACCGTAATAATCCAGCGGGCACAGAGCAATTGGTCGAAGCGATTGTTTTCCATGTGATATCTGCCTTTTATAAAGTTAGCCAAGGATTGTAGGCGGGCTGTTCGGCATTCGGCAACCGGCCATCCCTGTGTATACTATGCATACAGCGTCTTTGCACACCACGGCAAGGGCGCTTATTCTGTGCAAATAACTGATAAAACCAGCGGCAAAGCGCCCTGAGGGTAAACGACTCCATGAACCAGAAGCCAGACAACTTCGATAGCTACCTTATCGGTTCTCGTTTGTCTTTGCGGCAAGTTTTCCTGATGGCGCTTGTATTGGGTTTGCTGATTCCGGCGGTCATCATTACCGTGCTCAGCTACAACCTGCAGCGCGAGCGCATGGAAAACCAGCTGGCAGTGGACCAGAAGCGCCTGCTGGACATCGTGGCGCTGGGCATGCAGGAGCCGCTGTGGAACCTGAGCAGACAAGCTGGCGCACCATTGGTTTCCTCGGTAATGGACGACACCCGCGTGATTTCCATCCGCGTCTCCGACACCCAGTCCAACACAGTCTTCCTGTCTACCCTGCGCAGCGAGCGCCGCATTGGCAGCGTCGCGTTTGTGCAGAAAGACGTGGTGTACCGCGGCGAGGCCATCGGCCAGGTCAGCATAGAGTTTGACACCGAACACCTGGCGATCGACCAGCGTAACCAGCTGAAAAATCTGTTGATGATCGTAGTCGCGCAGCTGCTGCTGTCCGTGCTGCTGATCATGACCATTCTGCATTCGCGCTTTCTGCGCCCCATCCGCCAGCTGTCCGAACAGGCCACACAGTTGGCCGCACTCAAGCTGGATGAGCCGTTTCACTGGGGCCGCCAGGATGAAATCGGTACCGTGGGCAAGCACCTGGAATGGATGCGTGCCGAGCTCAAACGCCTGATCGACGAGCTCAAGTCCAAAACCCTGGCGCTGGAAGCCGACATCGAACGCCGCCGTGAGGTAGAAGACGCGCTGCGCCGCTCGGAAAACAAATACCGCGAGCTGTTCTGGTCCAACCTGGACGGCATCGTCATCAGCTCACTGGAAGGCCAGATCATCGACGCCAACCCGGCCTTCCTCAGCCTGCTGGGCTACAGCCTGGATCAGCTGAAGCTGCAAAACTTCTGGGGCCTGCTAGACCGCGAAAGCGAGCCGCAAGAGCGCTACAACCTGGATCACAAGGTGATGCGTTTCGGCTTCTGCGACGAATTTGAAGTGCAGTACATCAACCGCGTCGGCAACCCGATCCCGGTCAGCGTCAAGACCGTGGCCATGCGCGACGCCGCCGGCCGCATCACCGCCGTGTGGCGCATGGTGCGCGACATCTCCGAACGCCGCGCCGCCGAAGAGCGCATGCAGCTGGCCGCCAAGGTGTTCGAGAACACCGCCGAAGGCATCATGATTACCGACGCCGACGTGCTGATCCGCTCGGTCAACCGTGCCTTTACCGAAATTACCGGCTTTACCCAGGACGAAGTGCTGGGCCAGCGCCCCACCGTGCTGACCTCCGGCCGCCACAGCAGCGAGTTCTACGAAGCCATGTGGAAAGAGCTGCGCGAAGAGGGCTTCTGGCAGGGCGAGGTATGGAACCGCCGCAAAAATGGCGAGGTGTACCCGGAATGGCTGGCCATCAACGTGGTGAAAAGCCCGACCGGCGAAGTGACGCACTACGTGGCCATTTTCAGCGACCAGTCCGAGCGCAAGGCCGCCGACGAGCGCATCCAGTTCCTGGCCCACTTCGACGTACTGACCGGCCTGCCCAACCGTGGCCACCTGCAAGACCGTGCGCTGCTGGCCATCCAGAACGCGGTACGCGACAACGGCAAGCTGGCCATCCTGCTGCTGGACCTGGACCGCTTCAAAACCGTTAACGAATCGCTGGGGCACGCTGCCGGCGACATCCTGCTCAAGATGGCATCCGAGCGCATTCGCAAGGTGCTGGGCACCGGCGAGGTGGTGGCGCGCCAAGGCGGCGACGAATTCATCGTGCTGCTGCCGCTGATCAGCGATGCCGCGGTGGCGGCCCACGTGGCCGAGCGCATCCTCACCGAGTTCGGCATCCCGCTGGAGGTGTACAACCACACCCTGTCCATTAGCGGCAGTATCGGCATCAGCATCTTCCCCGAAGACGGCCGCGACTTCGATACCCTGGTACGCAACGCCGACGCGGCCATGTACCACGCCAAGTCCAGCGGGCGTAACAACTACAAGTTCTATACCGCCGACCTGAACGCCCGCGCGCGTGAAATCCTGGCCATCGAAAGCCAGCTGCGCTACGCGGTAGAGCACAACGAATTCATTCTGCACTACCAGCCACAGGTAGACATCGCCAGCGGCAAGATCATTGGTGCCGAGGCGCTGATCCGCTGGAACCACCCGTCGCTGGGCCTGCTGGGGCCGATGCACTTCATCGACGTAGCCGAAGAGCGCGGTTTTATCGTACAGATCGGCAACTGGGTGATTCGCGAAGCCTGCCGCCAGATTGCCGCGTGGCACGCTGCCGGCCTGCCGCTGGTGACCGTGGGCGTGAACCTGTCGGCGCTGCAGTTCCGCCACCAGGACCTGGTGCAGGTGCTCAGCAACGCGCTGGCCGCCTACCAGCTGCCGGGTAGCTGCCTGGACGTGGAGGTAACCGAAAGCGTGATCATGGACGATATGGATGCCACCATCCAGACCATCCGCGCCATCCAGTCCATGGGCATCCGCATGTCCATTGACGACTTCGGTACCGGCTACTCCAGCCTGTCGTACCTGAAGCGCTTCAAGGCCGACAAGCTCAAGATCGACCGCTCTTTCGTGCGCGACATTCCGGACGACCAGGACGATACCGCCATTACCCGTGCCATCATCAACATGGCCAAGAACCTGAACATGCAAGTGGTGGCAGAAGGCGTGGAAACCATCGAGCAATGGTCGTTCCTGGAAGAACACGGCTGCGACCAGGTGCAAGGCTACTTGCTGGCCAAGCCAATGGCCGCCGAGCTGGTAGAGCCGCTGCTGCGGCAAGAAACCCTGCGCCCGCCGGCATAGTGTGCCGTGCGGCCAACTACCCGGCTGCGGCCGGGTTTTTTCATGCCTGGCATGCGCGGGCTGGCCGCATGGTTACACAAACTAAACAGTGGCAGATTTGATAGCTTGCCCTGTTCAAATTAGAATTCGAGCCATTAACCTAATTCGAGACCTGTTCAGTGAACGCACCGACCTCTCTTCGCGACCTCCCGCAAGGCAAACTTTTCCGCCAGGGCGACGTATTCGTGCTGTTTGGCGAGCTGTTCGGCCGTGGCTACGCCAACGGCCTGATCAATGAAGCCCGCGCCGCCGGCATGACCATCATCGGCCTGACCGTGGGCCGACGCGAAGCCGATAACAGCCTGCGCCCGCTGAATGCCGAAGAGCTGGCCGAAGCCGAAGCCCGCATCGGTGGCAAGGTGATCAACGTGCCGCTGATGGCTGGTTTCGACCTGGACGCCCCAGCCGGCGAGCCCACCCCCACCGAGCTGCTGTCGGTACTGACCCTGAAAAACTGGCAGGACGAAAAGCTGGACTGGACGCAGATCGAACGCTGCCGCGAAGCCGGCGTGGCCCGCTTCAAAAACAGCGTAGCCGAAGTGATGGCTCAGCTGGAGCCGCTGGTAGCCGACGGCAGCAATGTCTTCTTTGCCCACACCATGGCCGGCGGCATCCCCAAGGTGAAAGTCTTCCTGGCCATTGCCAACCGCATCTACAAAGGCCGTGGCGACCGCTTCATGTCCTCGCGCGCGCTGCTGGATAGCGACCTGGGCAAGCTGATCCTGATGAACTTCGACGAAGTCACCGCCAACACCTTCCAGTACCTGATCGACGGTAGCGCCGCGCTGCGCCAGCGCCTGGAAGCCACCGGTGGCCAGGTACGCTACACCGCCTACGGCTACCACGGCACCGAGATCCTGATCGACGGCCAGTACCAGTGGCAGACCTACACCAACTACACCCAGGGCGGCGCCAAAAAACGCCTGGAAGACCACGCCCGCACCGCGTGGGAGCAGGGTGTCAAAGCCACCGTGTTCAACTGCCCGGAAATCCGCACCAACTCGTCCGACATCTTTGTTGGCGTGGAGCTGTCGCTGTTCCCGCTACTGAAAGCCCTGCGCCAGGAAGCCCCGGGCGCATGGACCGAAGCACAATGGGCCGCCTGCCACGCGCTGCTGCAAGACGGTTACAGCATTGAAGACCTGCTGGCGCAGATCGAAGCCTACAACACCGACGCCACCATGCTGGCCTTCCGCGACTTTGCCGCCTGGCCGATGGACAACTCCCCGGCGCTGGCTGACGTGATGATCGGCACCTCCGACGACATCACCAGCAAGCACAAAGAGCGCAGCGCACTGGTTACCGACCACCTCAGCGCCCTGGTGCTGGAAGGTACCGGCCCGCTGATGTTCGGCGAAGCGGCCAACCCTGCCGGCCCGGTGCTGTGGTTGAACCACGACATCATCGCCAAACAGCTGGCCAAGCTGCACGGCTAAGCTTTTTGCTGCGATACACAGCAAAGCAAAACCCCGGTCTTGTGACCGGGGTTTTTTCATGCGCCGCCGCCGCGTGGGGATGGCCACCTGTGATGCGCGGTGATACTTGCCGCAAGGCGCCTGGCTAGCGTTAACTTGTAACTAATAATGCTATTTGTGCTGATGTATTTAATGAATATGCATGAAATTACCAGCCATTGATTTGGCTACTCGCCAAAAGACGAAGCACATGGTGAGATGGCGGCGGGGTCATCAACCAAAGTAATGAAGGGGGGCTGGATGTTCAGCAACGAGCAGATGCTGCTGCTGGTGTTATTCGGGGCGCTGCTGCATAGCTGGCTGGGCGGTATGCTGCGCTACGTCTGGCGCCATCGCCAGACGGCACCGGGTTTTCAGTTCTGGGCCTGGAGCGAAGGCTTGCTCGGTATGGCCTATCTGGTGATGCTGGTGTTTTTCCTGTTGCCCTATCATGCCATCCTGCTGGCCAGCACGCTGTTGCTCACGCTCAGCCCGCTGGCGTACGAGCACGGCTTGCGCCGCTTTTTTGACGATGCCCGCCTGCTACCGGCCTGGGGCGGTTACGCCATTGCCGCTGTCGGCTTTCTGCTGCAGGCCGCCGCCATGGCATGGGTGGATGACGTAGCTTTGCGCCGCGCCACCGTCAACGGTAGCTCGCTGCTGCAACTGCTGTGGTTATGGCCGCAAGTGTGGCTGGCCAGACGGTCGCGGCCCTATGCCCATCCGCTGCGGGCCTTGCTGTGGGGCTTGGCGCTGTTGGCCGCACTGCAAGGCTGGCGGGTGTACGACGACATCCGGCAATCACTTTCCGGGCAGGTGGAAGCGCACGACACGCTGGTGGGGCTGGTGGTACTGCTGTCGTTGATGGTATCCATCATGCGCAGCCTGACCGATCTGGTGCTGGTGCACGCCTGCCTGGAAGCGGCGCTGCTGGCCACGCAGGCGACACTGGCGCAACGTGCCAATACCGACAGCCTGTCCGGCCTGGCCAGCCGCCACGCCTTCGAGCACGCGCTGCAGCAACTGCCCGAAAGCCAGCCGCCACAGCATGTTTTGCTGTTGATCGATATCGACCACTTCAAACACATCAACGATAGCCTGGGTCATCACGCCGGCGACCGCACCCTGGCCTTGCTGGGTAGCCTGCTGCAGGCACAGTTGGCCGCAGGCGAGCTGGCCGGCCGCCTGGGCGGCGACGAACTGGCCGTGCTATTGCATGGCAACCCGCAGCGTGCGGCCAACTTCGTCCGCCAACTGCAGCACGCTATTGCAGGGCAGGGCGGCGGCTTTACCCTCAGTATCGGCATCAGCCCCTTGCTGGGGGGCAGCGACTACCTGCGCGCCTACCAGCACGCCGACCAGGCGCTGTACGCCGCCAAACACGCCGGCCGCAACCGTGCGTACCAGCACGATGGCCAGCTGATGCTGCCGGTGCTGCAGCCAGCGTAGTGCTGCGACATCGCCAGGCACGGGCTGCTTACAAAATCAGGGTTGTCCCGACCTGGGGGTGCCAGTTAGTCGCCGGCTGGACAACGCGCCTGATCGGCAGCGGATCGCCGCCGCGCCGACAGGGTGCCGTGGTGCTAACGTGGCCGCGCGCTGCGGCCAACTTTTGTCAATGCCATAGCACGATAGCCACCACGCCAGCTACGCCCGTCAGCAGCGCAATCGCCAGCAACAGCAGGCTGCGCAGTAACACGCCACGCGCCAGCGCCGGGTGTTCGCTTACTGCCGCCAACGCCAGCAACACAAAGCCTGCCGCCCACAGGTAATACGCCCCATGCAGCCGCAGGCTGGGTAGCAGCCCCACCAGCGGCCGTATCAACATCACGTTATGCACCGCCGCCGCCAGCAACAGCAGCAGCGTGCCCAAGCCGGTAGTTGGCCGCAGTGGCTGCCGTTGGCGGCGCAGCTCGGCCAGCATCAGACCGTTACTGAGCACCCCCAGCCACAGCCAAGGCGAAGCCAGCAAGGTGACCGGCAGCCACGCCGCCAGCAGCAGCGTGCCGCCCAGCAGCAGCTGGATACCCAGCAGCGTATCGCCATGCGGTGAGGTAGCCGCCGGCCACAGCAGGCTGGCCAGCCACAAAGCCAGCGCGGCCAGGCGAAGCGCTTGCGTCATCGGTGTGCACCGTCAAAGGAATACCACAGCATACGCGATGGCGCTGCGGTTGGCAGGTGGTGGGAAAGGCGGGGAGAAGTGCTAGGTTGGCCGCATGGAGTGGCAAAGAGATGCTACCGCAGACAGCTTCCGTACGTTGGCGTGCTACCACGCTGGATGAGGCAGGCTGGGACCCACGTGTGAACGAAAAGCAGCTGGCGCACTACCCACCCAGGATGCCTACAAGCCAAGTGGACATTGACGCTTGAGCAAAATGTCAGCTTGCATCTTCGGGCTCCCACCGCTGGTAGGCAAGCAGGGCCAACGGTGCGATTGGCTGTGTCCGGGGCCGGATCACGTGTTGCTCGTCAAGGCCCCACGGCGTCACAAAATCTGCAATGACTTCTGTTGCTGCGCACGAGCAGCTTTCCCGAGCGGCAAGCGACGGCTCTCCGTCGTACTCGAAGCGGATGCGAACCACATGGTTAGCTGCATCCAGCTCAGCAGATGCCGCACGAAGCACCGGATGGACTTCGCCAAGAAGCCCACGGGCTAGGGAGAGGGGCAGCGTGTGACGTTCCATGTGGTCTAAGACCAGACGTAAGGAGAGGCGCGCGTGCGGGAAGACTCTTTGACGGGCATGTTCGGTGCCTCAATCACGCACCGGCACCTGAACTGTTTCTCCATTGTGTTCGTACTCCAGCACACTGCCTTTTGGCGCGCCCAGTTCAGTGAGTTTCTTGCGAAGGAACGGGATGCCCGTTGTGAGATCGGTCAACTCTACATCAACGCCGACCCACTCAATGGTCTTCTCTTCCGACAGCATGCTCCCTCCTCCCGTTACCTCGCCGAGACCGGCCTTTTTCAGGGCTTCGTCCAGCGGATCCTCGTACTTCTCGCCGCGCTGAAGGGGCATTATTGACTCTGTGATCTTCACGAATACGAATGTTGTTGCATGCTGCGCCCATACGCTGGAAGCGATGGCTATGGCAACGATAAAGGTGAGAGTGCGTTTCATCAATGAGGTGCCTAATGGTCGAGCTAAGCTGCCGTAGCGGGTCAGCTTGAGCGAGGGTTTAGACTGCAATCGCATACGCCTGAGCGACGTTCTGCTGTACTGCGATTTGATTTGCACAGAGCTTCAGATGGCCCCAAGCGTCAGAGTTCCAGTCCTCGTGCAGCATGAGGATGATCTGGAAGTCTGCGAATTCGCCGGTGAGCAGCGATAGCAGCTTGGGTATCAGCTCGGCCGTGAAAGACGTCTTGAGAATGTAGACGCCGCGGCATCGGTCGTCATTCCAGTCCCAGTTTTGCATGTGAACGCACGATGGACCTTCCTCCGGACCAACCTCAGCCTCAAGAAGCGACTTGATCGCTAAGCCTGCACGCAGATCGAGGCGTTCCTCTGCTTCGGCGTCCGGACCGTCTGGTGTGCGTTGGTTGAGCTGGGTCTGGTTGCAGTGCTTCCAGAAATCATCTGCGTCCTTGAGGATCAGGATTTGGGCATTTGGGCGGAGTAACTGAGACATGCTTTGCCTTTGTGGGCTAACGCTTGAGCGAGTAGTTAGGCTTGAACTGTAATGCAGAAATGCAGCTGGTCGGTAGTGGCCGGATTGTCGCTCGCCCACTGAGCGGCATCGTTGCGCATCGTTGATCGGCAGAACGCTGCCGCCTCAGAAGCAGACATGTGCGAAAGGCTAACCGTGCCTTGCGGGGCGCTACCGTGACCAACCCGGCCGTCGGCACACTTCACCCAGCCCTCCCATCCAAGAATCTGGACGCCCTGGCGCTCAAGGATCTCAAGCGCCTGCAGTGCGGCCTCAAGCGGAAGGACGATCTCTCGTTTCGAGATTGAGCGCTCGCGAAGTGATATAGGTAGAAAGCGGAGTGGGTCCATGTGAGCCTAAGGTTGTAGGTAAGGGGCGCTGCCCTGTGATTTATCGCGCAGCGTCCAGCGGAGGTCGAAGGCCGAAGCGGGCTTGACCGCAGTGTTAGCTTTCATCGCAAAGACCTCGCAATAATGGTGCGCGGTACCCAGGGTCTTTTTCGTGAAACTGAAGAACCTTGGAGTTGAGGTCGAGGTTCAAGTAGACCTCAGCGTAGTTTTTCTCCGAATTGGCGCTGAAAAAAAGTTTCATCTTGATCGGATTGGACTTTACGAGTCGCGGATCACTGGAAAGACCAACAGCATCGACCTCAATGCGCGATGGCATCTTGGCTGTCGCACAAGGTAATTGATAATAACTGGCAAGTAACTTGGAAAAAGCATCGCTATCTGAACCAATACTGTGCAGGTGAACTTTGCCCCAATAGACGAAAGTGTTGGTGTTTTCGATTGGCTTCGCTATCCAGTTGGGGGATAGATCAACGGCCAGCCCTACTATTGCCCCTTGAATCTTCCCTCGGGCCACAACCGACACTAAATTTGGCGATTTTGAGTCAGTCTGGACGATCGGAAGGTCGATATCGACGAATCCCTCAGCGGTGGATAAGCGGCCCGCAGTCGGCTCGTTGCCATTGGCTGCTCCAAAGAGCGCACTAAGAAATCCCACAATGAGGCACCTCGCAAGGTGTGGCATAGGCATGGTGAAAGCTAACGTCCAAGGTAGGCGGTGCCGTAAGGAGCGCCGCGACTGAAGGGGATCAACGAGGGAAAGGACAATGGTGAAGCCATGGCCCTTGTTGGTATCCGTTTTACCGCCCGGTTAGGCTGGCACGCGAAGTGGAAGCGGGAAGAACCGGCTGAGCCTTGCCGGATTTGTGGGGAAGCAGAATGCTTGGGCATATATCGGCCTGTTCGAATTTCCTTAGCCACGTCTAGGCTACGGCACATACACCATATCAACTTGGACGTTGATACCCGATGCTGCATCAGTAACCCGGGCCTTTAGTACAAGGTCACTTCTGCCTTCTTCTTTGGTCCAAAGGTCGATGAGAGCATCCCAATGATTACCGTACCAAATGCAAGCGGAAGAAAGCCATGACGCCTGAGGAAGCGCAATAAGCTTCGCGCCATATTCCTGGATGTATTCCCGCATCTGGGAAGCGGTATCGGGAAAGCGAAGGCTAATGTTTGACCCGCAAGATGCGAGTTCAAAGTCACCGTCAGCCAACGCATCTACGACCTGCTCGAACGTCTGTCGCCAAGCAGTTGGAATTGGATGTTGTTGTCCGTCTTTGAGGGCGGAAACAACGGAAACTGAAACATCATTGTTCACAGCAGATCCCTGACAGCAGATGGCCTAACGTTGGACGTAACCGGACGACGCAGCGCGAAGCGATGCGGAGGTCCTGTTGACGGAATTGTTGGGCCATTTACCCATGCTTGATAACACTCGGTTCATCTTCACAGTTTTGTAATACGGCATATTTCCCACTTATCTTGCCAACAAGTGAAATCGGAAGTGAAGTAGCACCATCGTCGGATGAAATGCGGACCTCAAGAGTTTGATCCTCAAACGATTGAAGTTCTTTAATCAGACCAGCAATCGTTTTTCCTCGGCTTGTCCATTCCGGATTTTTCATCTAAAGAGCCTAACGTTCGAATTAACGGGCGCCGCAAGGCGTCCCGTAGAATGACGGGTTAGGGCGATGGCAGACAAAAGGTTTGCTCACTTGCTTCTCTCAACCAATAGTAGAACGGCGCTTTATCAGCTGCGGCCTTAAAGTAAAAATGGCCATCGTTCGGAACACTAGCGGATTGAACTTCACTGGGTAAAAGTGGCCGCCAAGTACTTGCACGCTCAAAGCCCCTGAATGATGTAACGCCTATTGGTACCTTGGAAAGTGTTTCCAATTGGTGTGCAAAAAGGCTCAGTTTGTTGGCACCGCCAGCCATCGACGGATGACGGAGTTGGGCTGGGTCATCTTCCCAGTCGCAGACAACGCATATGGCATACGTTCCTGGCCGCTCGTCAAATGCGAGGAAGCCACAAGAAGGACATGGGTAGCTTTGCTCCGTCATTGGAAGATAGCGCTAACGTGAAATATACACCTATGCAAGTGCATATTAATTTAATCAATGCGCATAAATCAAGCGCCTACTTGTTTCCCTTTAATTTTTAATGGCATGGAATTAAGCAAGTCGTAAAATACACAACCAAACGGGACTGCTGGCTGTTTTCTCTTCCTGCTACCAGATCAGCTGTTAATGCCTGAGCACTGAAGTGAGCGAGAGTTGAGCACTTTGTTAATCCTTACTCATAATTGTGTAGCTCTGCTTTTATGTCTTGAATCAACTGGCTGGCGGGGATGATGACCGCCTGGAAGTTTCCGACTGGAAAAACTGCGAGCTGAACAAGTTTATCTTGCATGTCAGGTAACCAGTCACCTAAGAAGGCTTCTAGCTCAATAGGCTCCGGCACATAGTTTTGCCACGGGCCTTGTGCTTGACACTTGGCGTATTCTGGATGAGGCCATAGTGGAAAAGCTTCTGCCCCTTCATCGCCAGCTAAGGCCCACCCGCCTGTAGTGCGAAGCCCCCACACTTGCTCCCAGTCTGTAACTCGTTTTATAAAGTGTGTATATCTGGCCGGGCCATCAAGTGCTGAAACCTGCTCAATTTGCTCTTGAGTAACGCGGTAAGTCATGAGGGCGCCGTTTCTGGAGAAGGGTTAGGTGTCACTACGGGACGAAGACTCTTGAACCAGTATGGTGAAGTACAATCACAGGTTATCCTCTGTGCCATTCGTTAAACGCTTGTACACTTTTGATGGTGGGAAAACCCAGCTCTCGCCGTGATTGATGCCCAAGGCCTGGAGTTCATCATTGATGGCCCAGTCACCACCCTTGCTCCGGCGATAAATCTCGCCAATATAGCCTCCAAGCATCTTGCAGACCATCTGGACTTCGTCGTCAGAAGGTCCCCTCCGCAATAGCTTACCCAAGAAGCCTTTGGGGCGAGTCTGGAACAGCTTCTCGGCAATGGACTCGACATCTCGGATACTGTCGTTGGCGTAGTCCAGCGATACACCAAACTTGCTGAAAGCGAAATCAACCGCATCCTCTGCGTATGCCATCATTATTTCATTGGGGGGTGGAGTCGACATGTGCATCAAGCTTAACGTTGCAGGTAAAGGGCGGCCCGCATGCGGGAGCTAGCCAAGGCCACAACGACGTTGACCGGAGTATTAGATATATGGCGCTCATTCTGTTGTCACTGCTGTGATCTTGCCATAAACCATTTTGGATTGTCATAAGGTTGGATTAAAACGCTCACCATGTCCGTGGAGTTTATGCCGCCAGGCATCGCTGGCTTGCTTGTGCCTGTAGGGTGGTTAGCACTATCGCGAGGAAGGTTGGCCGCAGCGGCGGGTGGTAACTGTCATGCTGCTCAGGGTGTCGCCGGGCAAATAAGAGATGGCGTGGCAGGCTAGAGCAAGGCGGTGTGTCTGGGCCTGCCGTGCTTTCGTGGCGTGGGGGCTTACCGCAGCAGCAGACGCTAGACATGAAAAACCCCGCGTCGCGCGGGGCGAGGCGGGGTTGGGTGCTGTAGGTTTGCAGAGTTCGTGAAAAACGTGGCCCTTGATTTCAAAGGATTTTTTCACTGCGGTGCACATGTGATGGGCCTGTCAGAGAGCAGACTACATGAAAAATTCCTACAAAATTTGCGCTATTTGTGAAAAATAAGTCGCAAAGCAAGCAAATTCAATGACTTATGCATGGCCCTTCTGGTTGCTACGTAAGGTCGCAGGCATTAACACCAGGCCACAATATCCGGCAGAACCTCAGCTAAAGCTGACGTTACGTCGCGGTTATACGTCGGCCCACGAAGAGACCACGATATTGGTAGCTTGTACACCCAGTTCCAGAAGCCGAGCCTGCTTGTTATCCGCATCATCATTGGAACGACAGGCTACTTGCCATCGGGCAGCTGCCACACTTGGTATCGCGAGCAATGCCTTGAAATAGGCCGCGTCCACTTCGGACAAGGAGTGTCCCAATACGACCACCTCTTCGAGACGGGACAACCGTTCGAAAAATGGACGATGTATCTGGATCAGTTCCGCCGAGGGTTTAAAGGTAGAGGAAAAATATGCATCGAGGATGTCGTTAGCCTCTATGAGCCGAGTATCTATATCTTCGATGTCCGGGCGACTGTTAAGTGACTTCCGCTCTAGGGGATTCCAAGCATGTCCCAATACCAAGTCGCAGTCCAGAAGGTCGGCTCTACCGTGGATATGCAAAACGTGCGCATCAGGGACGTCGTACAGATCGCGAAGCGTAGCTGTGTAGTTGAAAGTTAAAAAACGGGCACTAGGATCGATGGTCTGCAGTCGCTGCCGCGCTGTCGCCAGCGTTGGAATTGGTAATTGACGTATCCATTGACCGAATCGCAGCCTGAGTCTTGCCGACAGGCATTGGACGAGGCGATCGACTTCATACTGGAAATCGTGATGGCCTGACTCGCTCCAATCGTCGGTGCCGTAGGAAGACATAAAATGTCCGAGATCATCGATGATCCCGTCCGCATCGATCTCACCCAGCGCGGACTCAAGATCGCTCCAGTCGTTGCCTGCTGGTAGATAATTATCCACGGTATCCAGCAGATCACGGTCGTGATTCCGCACGAACTCCTTGAATTGCCAGTAGCTTGAGGGAATGTCGTGCCACAGATCGAATCCGTTGCCAATAATATAGAGCTTGGTAATGTTCATAAACTCATAAGTTGAAAGTGTTTGAATAGTGAATCGCCCCGGCTCCTGTTGGCAATCCTGCACTATGATTGGACTGTCCCAGAGAAAAAATCCCGGATATCTGCAAAGCAACCATTTCCCCAAACACGCGCCAGCCCCATATAGGCACTTTCTGCACTTGAGAACTTAACAAGTGGCATTTCCACGTTGAGTGACCGATCTGGAGAACACCAGTATGCCGAGGAATCAAAGTTCATATGCTTCCGACAGGCGAAGGGACGAACTTCATAAATTGAACAAGCACCATTTTTCAGGAAGGGACAAGGAACGCCATTAAATGTGTCCAAATCATGAACTTTGCTACTATGCAAATGAATGGGCCTAGCTCCAGTCTCTCTCTCAATAAGCGCCACTTCTAGTTGAGATACCATCACGTTCATGTGGCAACAAGCAGAACAGCCTTTTCCGCAGGCGATATAGGGTGCGGCGATAGCTCCCAATTCATTTAGCAGCTGATATAACCTCCGCAGTTTACTGAAAGCGGATGCATTCTCCAGAGATAGCTGTCGCTCGATCACATCCTCGCGTTGCTCAAGCCTGGAGGGAACAGCAGCTAGAAATTTTTCTCTATTCACCTTTGCGGTTTGAATACTCACCTCAGCCAAAGGTTCTTTAGATGCCACCTCATGGGGCGATTGCACAGCAATCTTGCTAGTTTCATTCATGTACTTACTTCTCCTGCTTTCAGCTTTCCATAGGAAGCGGGACAGTCAACAACGACTCACAAAGTGTCTAGAGAGGCTAAGGTGATTCAGTTCTAGATTTTATTCTTATTGTTTCATCAAATCCTTAAATTCCATCACTGACATGATATTTATATTTGGCAATATGGTTTCAAATATTTTATCATCGCTAACAATGATATCATCATAAGATCTTAGGTAGGTTGTGTGAAGAATATCTAGCCAATCATTTTTAGCGGCAGCCTCTCTTAGGCATCTTCTTTTTAGATTAAAGGAGCGGTATGCAAAGAAAAACAGATCAAGACTATTGTTGTACATTTCCATTATTTCTTCATTGCCTAGAGAGTAATTTCCAGTGACGGCCCTGTAGAATAGTGGGGCATCCTCTCTTTTAAAATACTCCATTGCAACTCTAGATGGATGCGCATCCTTTGGCAATTTTTCTAACGCTGAAATGTCACTAGGACTTGGGTCAGAAAACATAATCTCAAGATTCATCGTTATTTTTTCTGGCTCTGGTTCAGGAGTTGCATACAGTTCTGTTATTTTGCTCTGAAAAATTTTTGTATTGGATTCATATTGTCTTGCTATTTCATTAAAAGCATTGGCACTAATTGAATTTCCCGCCATATTGCTAGCAATTGTTTTATGTATGTGTTCTGATTCGGTAGTATCAATCGTATCCACAAAAGCAGTCTCGATCATTTCCAACGGCATTAATTCAATAAATTTTAACTCTACCTTTTTTAGTTTCATTAATATTTTTTTTCTTTTGTCACTATCCGTTGACCGACCAATGCCTTTGGAAATCTCAAATAATGAAAATATTGATGTGTATGATTTCTCCAAGACTTCATTATTTTTTTCAATTTCGCTCCCCAAAGCCCTAAGGGCATTGGTCTCTAAATAGAATTGCATTTTGAACTCCCATTCAAACTTGTTGCTAAGGGGATGAGACGGAGGCGAGCTATTGCTTTGGACGACCATCGATTTTCACTGCTTGAGCAAGTTCACCACCAAGGACTTCTCTCAGCTTGAGTGGTATACCCTGAGAGAGCTGGTAATAACTCATCTTTGATGATTCTCGTTTTCAAAGCATTGGGTAAGTCTTGGACATTTCCCAATAAATCTCTTCCATTTTATTTCGTATTATTTTATTAGTCGGATAGCCTGAGTATATATGTGTTAAGGACCAATATGGCATGAATGGCTCCCGGAAGGTGGTTACTATTCTACCATCGACCAAGTCTTCTTCTATTGCTGCGCCGAACCACTCCTCTGGTAGTGGATGTATAGCATTGGGGTTGCGAATTAGTGCAGTCCCCTCACGCCAAGTTTCGCGTTCATTACGTCGGTCTCCAACTTCGTATACAAAGCCGTTTGGCATAGCTGCATTAGGATCATGCTGGTAGCAATTGCCGAAACGAATCATTCTTGTAGAGCGACTGCGATAAACACCCTCGTGACCCATGCGGGCAAACTTTGGTATCGTGCCGCTATTGCAGAACAAAACAGCAGAAATATTCTCCGCTTCAGGTTGATTAAAAAAGCCAGATGGAATTTTCTTTGTGCCAATTTGATGAAAATCAACGGTGCTCTCATTGATGATTAGCTTTCCATCTTCATCGTGAAACCAGTTATGATCAATCCCAAAGAGATATCGGCTGAGAGTCGATGAGGTGTTGGCTAGTGAGCCCGGCCCATGAAAATCTTGAATTGCGATCACAAATGGCCTGCCCTTTACGGTTTCGTCCAGCCAGTAGCGTTTTCGAAGCTTAGAGAATAATGGGCTACCCAAGCGGATGGGCAGGTTGTTCTGCATGTATTCAATACGCTCTTGTTGGGTCTGTAATTGTGGAATCGCGAAATAGGGTTGTATCCCATCATTTGCGGGCTCACTTGCCGTGACGGCCTCAACGGCAACAGTGAGGTTATCTCGTGAAATTAGAAAGTCAGGGCGCGGTTGTCTACGATCAATTTGATGTCCAGATTCAATGAACATTGCAAATAAAAATAGCTCGAAAGTACGTGCATCAAAACCAGTGGTTTGAAATTGCTCGACAAAGTTTCCATCTGGATCAGAAAAAATAGATTGCAACTCTCGTAACTGACCTCTAGCAGGGGAGTAAGATGGTGCATCCCTTAGTGTAAAAAATTGAGGGTGTAAGCTATCTTTAGGTTTGCCAAGATCGGCAAATAGGTCGATGGCCATAGTGTTTTTATTCCAAATTATTCAGGGCTGGCAGCGTAAGTTTTTGAGTTGGTATGGTTTTTCTATCTAGTGTTTCGAGGCAAAGAAAGGGGGGAGGCTGTCTGTCGGTTGTCGCGAGTATCTGGTCGGACATCCGACTACGCTCTTTTACGGAAACATCATGGCCCGGGATAGTGTTTTTTAATTGAGTCAAGCTTTTTTGCATGCTCTACTGCTGTAGTGGCCCATTTGGAGAAGTCATCATAAGAAGAGAATTCTCTATCAAAGACACCTTCTGTATACGTATAGCCGAACAATACATGCGGAAAAAATTCATCTTTATTATGATTCAGCAACCACTTTAAGTAGCATTTAAATTCTTCTGCATTTAACCCAGCTTTTTGATTTGTGATGTTATCTAGTAATTTTGCGGATCCATATACTACCTCATTCGTAAATACTCCTTTGACATGACGGCAGTTGGGTAGGGTTCTCTCGCTGCATACTAGAATGCGATATATGCCGAATGTGACATTTAAGTTACTATTCGGCTGTTTCTTTCCCCATGCTGCAAAATGTCCACGATCATGCAGCGCCCGTGCATTAGGGGATTGTGAAAGGCGGCCACAAAGCACACATGCAGATGTTTTTCTTTCTTCGTCTTTTAAATTATGTTTTGACGACTTAAACTCTACGATAAAGAAACGACCATCAACCGCAAAAAACTCGTCTGCATTAAAGTGTCGATCCGCACCATTAACAGGCGCATTCATGTCAACTTTCCCGGCATTAACACAAGAAATTCGCAAGTCTTTTCTAAATCGCTCGATGACACTGTCCTCTCTGCCAGTCATATTATCTCCGTAGCTAATATTAATTCAGACTCTAAATACATTGGCAACGACTGTAAGTGCTTAATGAGGTCAATGCCGATGACTCTAGTTGCGCAGATATAAGAGAAATTATGGGAGGTATGCTGCCAACTTTCCTGCTCTCTCTAGCCGTATGCGTATCCATAGTCGAGATTAGAGATAGGAAGGAGGCCTCTTCCGTCCTTGTACCCTCAGGACGACCACGGAATACTCCGCATTCCCACTTGGCGGGGTTTTCTGGCGTACCGTAGCTAGATTACGTAGATGGTCACTTCCTCCTCCGCGATCGGCAAGATCCAATACCATGAGGATGCAGAAGGTCACGTTTGTTCTCTGATAGGCGGTCGTCTGGAGGCCAAATTTGTCGACCAGCTCTATTAGGGTGAGATCCTCGTGTGTTTTCTTGAGCTCTGCTACGGTTTTCACTGCGTTCCGGGTGAAATGAACATCAACGCGACCATGTGCTACCCCGGTCGCCTCACGCTGAGTAAGTTCTCGCAGCGGCGTGGCCTGGAGGAATCCAAAATAATCCTTATGCAGATCTGCTTCTATCGGAGGATGATCGGTACTCCGATTGAACAGATAGTCGATTCCTGTTACTGCCGAAGGGGTCTGGTTTTCCCGTGAGGCGACGAACGAGAGGGTGTAATACAGTATCTGAATAAAAAACTGCTGCCTGTCACCCTGGCGATAGTCTGGGTTGTTGAGAAGCTGCTCGTGGAGGGATTCGAAAATTTCCACCACAAAGGGATCCGTGGCGGCCAGGTCCAAGGTCAAGATCGCAGCCTCTAGAGTCCGAGTTGCATTTGCGGCCAGTTCAGCCGGTAGGGACGTTTGGGCGAGAATCTCGGCGGCGGTCGCTGGTGCAGCCGCCGCCTTAGTAGGGTTTCGACAGATGGCAGCCTCCATCGCCGAAGTAATGTCCGCTCGTATCTTCATGGCAATCGGTATGTCGAGCGAATCACTGTTTTCTTCCAGCCATTGATCCAAGACGTCTAACTGGTAGGTATTCTTCTGAATCGAACCAGCAATCCGCGGGCGAACAAGCGCCTCGATACCACCTGATGATGTACGTAGCAGGATCGACCGGCTAGCCTCGAATACTTTGCACAATTCTTCTTCGATGACCCGTGATGCATTTAGCCACGCTTTTTTCAGAAGGCTAACGTCAAGCTGTGCCAGTCTCGTTGCCAATTCTGACCAGCGGAGCCCTTCCAGTAATGAGGCACCAAGCCACGAGTCGCGATCGATTTGACGATCGGACGGTAGCAGGCAGGCCGCATACTCAAATGCCGCCTTGCTGAGCTCGACCAGCATCCCTCCCAAATGACTGCCTTGCCTTCCTTCCTGGAAGGTGAGCAGTACATTAAGGCAGGTTTGGTACAGGGCGGCATCTTGCCTGTGCTCGCTTGCTGCTATGGCGCGCTGCATGTAATCGTGAGCGCGATGAAAAGCCGCCAGTGCGGCTGGCCGATCGTGTGTGTCGAGTGCGGTGGCGACCGCAAGTTGACCTAGGACAAAAGCGGCTTCATCTTCTGCTCCCGGCACGGAGACCAAGGCCTCAAGCATGCAGAGCAGCTCATCATCCTGCACATGCGTGAGAACGAGCCCGGCAATTCTGGCCACATGGCGCAGATATTCTTCATCATCTTCGAGATCGATATCGAGCAGATGTGCTTGCAACTTCCTCAACAGGGGGGGCCGCTTCTGCGATAAATAGAGCGCTCCAAGAAGTAATTGAGCGCGGGTCGCATAGTGCAGGCCACTGTCCTCCGATCGCGCTAGCAGCACAGTATGGAGGCGACGTGCAAAGCCTTCATCCTGTTGAGTGGAAGCTGGGAGAAGCCGAACGATTTCTGCCGCCACTCCTGGGTCTGTTACATTGGAGGTTAAGCTTAAAGCTTCAGCCTGGCAGGCTGCTGCGTGGCTATTGCTGAGGGTACGGAAAAGCTCGGCGGATTCTGGGGTATCTGCAAGATCAGCAGATAGTTCCGCGAGCGCTGTCGCAGAGTAGTCTCCTAGTTCGATGCACATTCCGAGACGGCTTGCTTCGACAAATTGACGGGCTAGCTCGCCCATGTTTGTCTCCTTAGAAGAGTCCAGACGTTCCCAATGCAACCCGACGATGATTAGCTGGGATCACCGGCTCAAGCTCGGGGCGAAGCAGGGCACCAACGAGGACTTGAATCCCCGGGATTTCCTCTACCGTTGTGCTAACTGCACCAAGCAGGGCCGTAAAATCCTCTGGGCTCATTTCGGATGCCGCAGGCGAGTCGAGGACGATCAAACCAGGGTGTCTGCCAAACCCACTAGAGCGCGCGACTTTCAACGTTGCCAGCGCGGTCGCAACGCGCATGCGCAGGTTCTCGCCGCTGTTCAGGCCCGAGAATGTTGTCTCGACCCCTCCCTGCGTCATTGCCATCTTGTGGGCTTTGAAGGAGAAGGAGCTAAGGTTGCGCACGCCGAAGCGTTCGGTCAGTCCGAAGACCTCTCGCTCTAACTCTGACATGAGTTTTGTTTGGAGTGCGTCCATCATGACTTTTGTGAGTTTCTCGGCGGATTGAAGAATGCGCAATGTGTCATCACTTGGCGCGCTCGTGACCTCCAATGCGCTCGTGGTATCCGTTCTCAGTTCTTCTAGCCGGCCCTCGAGTTTTGCGATTTCCAGCTCTAGCGAGTTGGTGTTATCCGAGCTGGCTAGCACCAGTTCAGTCTCTCGGAGATCATGTAAATACACCGCGCGAGACGCTTCTGCTTGCTCTAGCTCCGCCTCGGCCGCGCGGACAGCTGCTCCTGCGGTCTTCCTCGCAATATCGGCATCCCGTACTGCGGCTTCGATGGCCGCCAAGTCCGTGCCGCTATCCTCGCTGTCCTGCAAATTGGAATTCCCGCAAAGCCCACAAGCCGTGCTTTCGGCTGCTTCAAATCGATCTGGTGCGAAGCCGGTCTCGCATGCAGGGCAGCACACTGGTTTCAATTTACGGAACACATAGCCGGCCGCAACCTCATCCTTGGCTTGCTGCAGGCGCCGGCTGGCCTCTGTAAAGGCAGTAGCGGCCTCCTGTGCGATTGTGCGGGTTGTTGTCAGCTTGTTTCGTAAGGTCGTAACATCTGCTTGTGCGAGAGCAAGCGCGCCATCGAGCCTGCCGAGTTCAGACCGTAGCTTGCTACGATCGGGTAGTTTGGCCAATTCGTTACGCCGCGTCTCCAGTTGCAGGTCGAGTTCCTCCGCTCGGCTTGCTGTTTTGGCCTTAGCTGAGGCCGCTTGCATGACCGCCTTTTGGTATACGTTTTGCGTGCGCTTGAGTGCAGTGGATATTGCCGTATAGGTCGATATCCATGGTAATCCAATAAACAATTGGATGAGACGGATGGGCATGCCATCCTCGATGTGATCGCCAAAGATAGCCGGCCCTGGCCCTGCAATAAAAAACGCAGAGGACATAGTCGGCCAGCCGTGCTCGACCACGATGTCCTTTGCCTTCTTGTAGGCATGAAAGTGATCAAAACCTAACTCGTCCATGAACAAGTCTTCCATTGCACCCTTCAGCCCATCCCCAGCGGATCCCTGGTAAAGGCTAACCTCCGCATCATCTTGGAAGCGTACAAGGATGGCGACCGCCTTGACCGGGTCGGTTTCGCCTGCTTCTTTTTGGAGCGAGATCGAATAGCAGACGTGGTCAATGGTAAAGGTCAGGCGTAGTGCGTCGATCCAGCTCCACACGTCACGTTTGATATTGCCTGGAAACCGGCCCTGCAGTGCGGCTTTGATGGTTGACAGGATGCTCGACTTTCCTTTGGAGTTCCCTTGCGAAAGCAGTGCCCAAATGCCGTCGCTCAGTTCGGACCATTCAAACGAAAAGCGCTCAGCCCCTTCGGTAGTGAGCTTCAGCCCTTCAAGGTGAATCGCCTTGATGTTCAGAGTCCGAGCGCGTGGTAGTACCGACTGTGGCTTGACTCCGTGTGCGTCTAGAATGGTGGTGACAGCTTCCGCTGTCGTGTCGGATTCAGTCGCAATTGCCGCATACCATTCAGTCACAGTCATCGAAAAAGGCTTGTCTTCCATATTCTAATCTCTCCGGATTTTGGCGATTCGATAGAGTACCCTGTTCTTGATCGATGGGATTGTCGCCCCGAAAGGCGTCGTGGCGTACTCTTCTTCGGCGTAATGGATATCCTTGAGTGCACTACCGCTTTTACCCTGAGCGACCAGCAGAGCAAGCTGTGTCTGAGTTTCATACCATCTCAAGCTTGGCTGCTCCATGATGGCGTCCTTCAAAAACTCGCGCGCTTTGGGACCTGTGAGGTATTCGAACTGGTAGCCCCCGGTCGGAAGTTTCCGCTTCATGGTGCGCAAGAGGCCTCGATACGACAAAACAGAGAGGGAGGTCTGCAAGTCGTCGTATGCGCCCCGTCGCCACCTGATCATCTTGACGATACGGATGTCTGGTTCGTTGTTGTCGAAAATCTGTTCGGCAGCTTCCAATATCGACACATCACCGGTCTGCACGTAAAGATTGAGTAACTGGTCAGCAAGATAGTCGGGATAACGAAGCCAGAAATCGATTGCCAGCGCCCGTTTTTCACCACGGAAAATGTGGTCCCACCCCTCGAATGGCTTGTCAATGGATTCACTACCTTTAACAAGGATACAGAGAAGCCGAAGCGCATCTCGATAAACGTATCCGGCTTCGGTTGTTCTGCTGTGCGATAGGTTGTTTTCCCCCTGAGGTGTGAACATCTACCTGAGTCCCCTTGTCATAGCTCCGCTGTGTAGACCCATGGTACTCCATAAGAATACTATTGGCATAGAGGCCCATCCTGGCTAACCGAGCGGTCTTATTTAGAGATTTCGAGCGGCTCTATATCCCTTGACTCTCTGAGTTGAGGCAAGGTATCCGATTTCTCCGTACTTTTTTGGCCACTATGGTGCACAAATCCCAACGAAAAATTCTATATTCATAAAAACTAATTTGTTTGTTATGATATTTGCTTCAAAACCCAGAGGTGAACACAATGAACAAGGTAATGAGCGCTACGCTTCTTTCACTCGCTATATCCATGGCCTCTGTTGCCTCCGCAGCCGACCCGGCATTGTTCTGGGTTGCGTACAAAGTGGTGGATGCGCAAGGAAAACCATCCACAATCGAAGAGCAGCAAGTTACAGGTATTCTTTCCACTATTGAAGGACACCCATCGGTCAACAATAGTTACCACGAAAAAGGCGTAGTCTCCTGGGACTGCGCGAAAGAAGGCGATATCACTCGCATGACGTTAGGCCAAGACCTTTTGCGCTCAGGAACAACGGCCAGCCTATCTGCGAGCGGAGAGGCATTGAGTCTGAACGTAAAGATTCTCGGATTCACCGAACAGACTGAAGCGGTGCTCAAAGCTGCCAAGGCTAAAGCTTGCCCGGCTTCCATTCACGGAAAACAGAACGTGTTGTTCTCTCAGAATTTCACAGTGCCGGCCAAAAATGGTCTGAACCGGTTTGCCTTGGATAATGGGAACACGGTACTTGTAGAAGTTACGCGTCAGTAGTGATCTCTACCGGTCGAGGTGAAATAGCCTAGATGGCTTCCACCTCTGCAGGAGATTGTCGCGCCGGCGTTTGTCCATCCATGCCAGCCAACCTGAGCGATGAGCATGAGCATCATGCAGGGCATGATGCGACGGCCTACCCGGATAATCGTGATAGGCGCTCACCGCTTGGTCAAAAGCTGTAGAGTCAATCAATGGGCGTAAGTCAAACCAGCCAACCAGATTAGGTGGCCACGGTCCACCTATCATTGCTCCGAGTACATCACGGTCAAACTGACTATCGCACGCAATCGTCACCCTGCTGGGCAAGGTGGCGAACCAGGTGCGTAACCGGTCCGGCAGGTCGATCCTCCTGACCGTCGCTCCATCAATCTGGCCCAACAGTGGCCAGACTGTCGTACGTACGAAAGAGTTACAGCGATCACGGTCAAAGTCTTGTAGCTCCGCATAGAAAACGTGCTGACCATCCTCGGACACCATACCGATGCTGATCGGCTCGCGGTCAGCGAAGTCAGCAAACTCTGTATCGAGAAAAATCAACATGTGCTTCTTCCTCCTCCGACAGCCTTGCATGGCAATGCTTCATGGAAGCCGTGCCGTGTGAGCTGAGCCTGGCGTCTTTGAAAAGCTTCGATATCCGAACGTATGAACAGGTAAGTCGTTCCTCCGTCTACCGCAGGACCCGTAACGGGCCATACCCCACGGTTGATCAGTGCACGTGCTGCAGACTTCCTACCATATCCCGTTATCCTCTCTAGCTCTAATCCCCAGGCGTAGCGAGCCTTGAGGCTATCCAGTGCCGACCTCGGTAACTTGGGGCTTTTGGCACCTTCGGGATATTCGAAGCCATACAGTAGCCCTTTATCACGCAGCCAGTACAGAACATGCTCCTTGAGCCCCAGGTAGTGGGCGGCAGGCGAGATGGAGTACAACTGCTGTGACTGCAGGTACTCTGCGAACCAAATTTCAAACTGGGTTCGGTTGAGTAGCAGACCTTTCAGGCCTGGCTGACTGGGATCTCGGGCGATGCAGTCGAGTTCTCCGCGCTGCATGGCACGAATGAGCGTTATGAAATCGGCACCAGTTCGGCTCCGGGAGCGACAAACGGTTTCCAAGGAGATCATGCTACTGCATGCGGGGGTCGAATGGACTTGGATCTGCAGGTCTCCGAGTACTCTGTCCAGCTCCGATTTTTCAAATGCCCAGTGTAGGTGCCGTGCATTATTTCCTTCGGGTTGGCGTACAGGATCTAGTAGGCGAGCCTCAACTAGTAATTTGAGTCGTGGATGTGAGAGCCCGAGGTAATCAGCGGCGTCCGCCAGGGTGTAGAGAGCGCCGGCACTGCCCTGCTGAAAGCGAACTACCGATTTTCGATCGACGACCAAGTAGCGAAGAGCTCCGTTGGATTGCTGATACCAGCCTTGGATGCGTCCTTGGTGGACCAGCACATTCAGCTTCTTGCGCGAAATTTGAAGCATTTCAGCGGCCTCCTTGGCAAGGATGGTCGTGTGCTCGCTAGTGATGGCCTCGGAGAATTTATGACGGTCCGCAATAACGCCTTTCCAATGCGTGGAGACGAACCTTTGGAACTCGTGCCGGACGAAATGCAGCTCCGGGTGGTTGAGCGCTCGATTGAGGGCAAGCAACCTGGGTCCCACGAACTTGTGTAAGTGCAAAGCCTGTACCTGGGCCTGATCGCAGGAGTCAGATAGCAAGACATGAAAGGTATGGGGCCATTGCGTCAGCATCTGGCTGGCACTCTCTAATACAGGCAACGCGACAGCTAGTCGGTGATGATCCTGCACCTTCAATGATTTTTTGAGTGCGCGGAAATGTCCATAGCACCCGAGTACCCATAGAAGGTCGAGTAACCGTGGCAAGTGCACGTACTCAACCAAATGAGCAAGATCACTGGTCCCGGCTGAGAATGGAGTATCGGTTGCTGCAGCAAGCTTTTCACTAACCAGCTGAGCAACTTGGCACAACGCAGTTGAAGCTGGGACTGAAACGGCGACGGAGGTAAGCTCGTGACCGCAACGACAGCGTTGCAATCCACCGCTATACCAGCTCACCGGTTGTTGGCAGGCCGGGCACTGTTCGTGAAGCAGACACTGGTGGATGGGACAGACAACTTGTAGCGTCAGCAGCCATTCGGCCTTCCAATAGCCATTCTCTCGCAGGCAATCGGGGCACCAGCGCCGATGGTGGAGATTCCAGTAGGTGGTCTTAATGCCAAGCTTGCGCTCTGGATTGATCGGTAGAGTGGGGATGGAGGGCCCCCATAAACAGTTCATTTCCGTAGCGCCATGTCCCGTCGCTTGTGCGAAGAAGTCTTCGAGACTTTGAGTAGGCCGCTCTATAGACCTTTGGAAGGTTTGTAGCCAAGGCAATGTTGGCAAATCGTTGGCCGCGCCCAACCGCAGTAGATAGCCGATCGCACTCTCCAGCGGGAGCGGAAGAGGATGAATTGGAAGAAGTGGAAGCAGCATAGAAAATGCCCTCGTCAGGTGACATACCCGACAAGGGCCCTAGAGGTTAGGTTGCAGAAACTGCCATGGCTGAGAAGGCCGTCGGGGCAAAGAGCTCGTTTGTTTTGTTAAGTCTTCGGTGCACGAATTTCTTATGGAATGGGTTCAAGGTCCCAACGCCCTCGTCCCATAGGTTTTCCGTGAATGACTGTTCGAGCATCCAGTTTTCTACCCGCTTGTGGCCATGCTCTAGGCGGATCTCCATCGCACCGATCAACAGCTTGCTGAGATAACCGATCAAGCCGTCCGTTGCGTAATAGAGCCGGTAAAGCATGTCACCCTCGTGTAGGCCGATCGGGTGACCCGAGTGAATTTCGCGGTCAAACCAGCTAATGACCCCTGCGAAATCTGCGGCTGAGTCCTCGTCCCCGACTGAAAAGGGATTAAGGTTACGGATGCCCTCTAGGCGTCTGCGCAGTTGCTCGTTTGTGCTCAACAGAGCCCGTCCATAGGGTAGCCCTGCTAGTACGACTGGGATATCGATCTGATTGAGCAGGGTCTTGAGCCACTCGGTTTCATCGTTTGACCCGAAGCTACGCTTGTTGGCACCGAGCAAATGCTGTACCTCATCCAGCATCAATAGTTCGACCTTAAGTTTCTGCAGCGAAGAAATGACCCGGTCGGTCTTTTCGTTGACGGTACCCATGTAGGCCATCGGGAGGCCCATTGCCTTCAGGATGTCTTCGGCCAGGCTACGTACTGTAGGCGAAGATTTAATTTCGACCAGAAGTACCGGAATTCGACGCTGTTCGGGTTCCTCGATCACTGGGAAGTAACGAACGTACTCTTCCAGAACGGAGCTTTTGCCCGCTCCTGATGGACCTAGAATCATCAGGTGATGCGGCTGGTTGCCGGCGAGTGATCTCTTGTGGATACGGCTGATGCGCCATATCAAAATCGGGGAAAAGCAGTCGCTGTTGTTCGACCTTGCCAATTTCGGCATACAAGTCTGTGCTGGAAGTGGTCATGGCCGATTTCCTTTACCTAGAGGATGGGAGCTGGTTTTGAACTGCTTGGGAGTTACGGTTATCTGTTGCATCCCGTGCGGCGGTTGAGAAGTAGATGTTGGCTTTGTGGAGTGCAACTCCTGAGAGTTGTGCCCAGTTAAGCGGGCTGCCTTTTTCCGTTTCTGAAGCTTCTTGCTACCCAACTGCTGCCCGATGACTTCGCGTATGCGCTCCTTGGCTTTGGCTACGTTGAGCGGGTTGGTATCAGCCATGCCTGCGTCGCGTACTTCACGGCAAATGAGCTCGTGGACTTCCAGCCGCAGATCCTTGGCATAGTCGAGCTCGACAGCAGGCACTTTGATCGCCTCACCAGTATTGGGATGAATGACGTAGATATGCCCCAGATCTGAGCGGTTATAACGCACCTGGACAGTTACTTTCTCACCTAGCTGATGTCGGATGGGATAGAGCTCCTTCGAGTTGTAGCGAAGCTTGTGAAGCTCCACGCCGTAGTGCCATAGCACGCGTTCTTCATATTCCATCAGCGCCACATCCAAAACATGAAGGTCCGGTAGCTGGGGAGGGTTGTCATGAACACCATCCTGCCAGACGCCCAGTGGCGGTCGGTTCAACCCACGATGAAACCGGGCCGAGTAGACATCCACGATCCAGATGTGTAACGCGTGCATGAACTCATCAAATGTTGCTACAGCTGTCTTCAGCGGGTCATAGCCATGGCGCTCCATCCAGTTCGACAGGCTGGTACCTTTCTGAGCGTGAAAGAATCCATTCGCAATCGAACGAAAGGCACGTTCCACCATGCCCTTGAAGTAGGGCTTACGTTTCGGGCAGAACTGCAGAACGATGCCAAGCTCGAAACACGCCTGTTCCAACGCCTTGCTGTGAAATTCCAGCCCGTTATCGCAAACCAGAGTCTGTATTAGTCCATAGCAAGGCCACACTCCTTCAACCCGCGGATAACGTTCGCGCAGATAGTCTTTCGGCAAGATCGCATGCCGAAGGCACTTGAAAACAGCCTCGGTGCTTGGCCCTCCAAAACTGACGTAGACGCCCAAGATCATCTTGCTTTTGCGGTCGATGAGAAGCGTCAGGGTTGGCCGCCCCAAGGGGAGCATGGTGTTTTCATCGACGATGAACAGATCGACAGGTGTGTGATCGATCTCCGCAACTTCCAGAATGTGCTTCGTCTTTGGACTGAACATGCTGGTACGGAAGCGAATAGAAGCTTCTTGTTTGCCATACTTAGCCATGGCGTGCTCGTACGCGGGGTAGGCCTTAATGGCACGACGAACGGTGTCATAACTTGGCAGCTTGAGCTGGCTATCTAAAGGGCGTAACGCATTTATCTGGCTGAGTCGAACCTGTAGGGCATCATGGATGTCCACCGCGCTGCATCCAGGAGGCTCCAAATATCGATGCTCAATGAGATCGATAAGATGCTCCTGGACTTCCTCGGAGAAGCGACAGCCAAACCAGCCTTGTTGTGCTGTACGATCGATCAGACTTAGCGGCGCTTCACCACGATTTGCAAGCGCCTGCCACCAGCGATAAACGGATGACGGACTAGGAGGATGTTCATCACCGAATTGCTGGGCAATTTCTGACAAGATCGGCTTGAGCTTGTTGGCACTAAAAACAACCTTGTCTTGCCGCGCCATCAGGGTATCGAGGTAGCGTTTTTTTCTGAATGCCTTGTCTGTCAGGGTTTGAGAAAAGTTACTTAAATAAACTGTCAAACTTGGTCGTTCAGCATGTCTGGCATCATGATGTAGTGGAGCTTTGGGCGTTATACGGCCACAAGTCCACCAAGCCAGCAGCTGCTCAACAGGGTGCTGATACACAACAAGAGATATCACATCCTCAAGCGTGACCAAGTTGCCACTAATCACTCGCGTAATCCTGACCTCCCTACCATCAAGCAGGAAGTGACTGCCGTGGTTAAAGCCAATTCTCGAGGCCATGGCTCACCTCCCGTCGGTTGATGGTTACAGCCAGATTGCTGCCAAGGGGGGCATCTGAGTCATAACTGACCTGGCCATGTGCCAGCAGGGTCATGGCCAGCTCCATTGACCCAAGCAAATCCGCAAACTCCCCAAGCATCATGACTGGGTTCGGCTCATGCAGCTTGATCAGTCTCTGCAGACCAATGAGAAGATCTGCAGTAACTGCATTACGGCGATACTTGAAGAGTTGCTTCAGGTTGCCAAGCCGTGGCTCGCGACGAATCTCAACCTCGCTTCTGATCAGAAAGTCGTAGCCTTGCCTGCCCATGGCCTCATCAATGGCCGCCATTTTTGCCTGTACCTCATGCTTCGTCAAAGAACGAGAGGGCTTGACTTCGATCACTAGCACAGAGCCATCAGGCAGTGTCAGAGCAAAGTCTGGGGTATAGCGCCGTATACGCCCTGAGAGCCCATAGTGAAACTTGAACGGTTGCTCCTTGATATCCAGCACTTGCGGGCTGAACTCGAGCAAATAGAGGGCATCGAGTTCAAGCAACTGCTCATACCCGATCATTCTTCCTGTCTTGATGGAGGGGAAATAGCCGCGAATACAGCCGCCAGTCGGAGCGACGACCTGGCGAACGGGCGTGTGAGAGTCTCTATGCCAGCCTGGCCACGGGCCAGTAGCACATAAGTGATAAGCCATGATGTCTCCTTGGCCTCGCCTAGCAACAGACGCATCAGCGCCTCTCCTGCTGACGAGATCCAAAAATAATGACGAACGGAGACTTGACCTACGGAGGGGGAAGAGACGATACTTTGGGTGTCCGCCCTTGCGATCGATCTCTTCGGTCCTAAGGTTCAAGTGAGGGGCAAGCGCTAGTCGCTTGCCCTTTCTTGTTTCCAGTACTTCCTCTTTGCGTTTTCTTCGATAGTCGTTCTCCTTCCCAGTCTTGAGTGCACAAACTCATCACGAAATCTAAGTGGTGAGGTACCTCCCATTATAGGTCAGTATTTATTTTTTTGATAAAAATTTAATTTATATACTTTCACTGGTGAAAAAATAAAAAAAATAGCATGGGTGAGGCTGTGTTCATTGCCTCTATTGGATATCGCTAGATCTCGCATTAATTCGGTGCAGAAAAATAGACCTGTTTATACATAGTTTGATGCACATTTTCGCGGCGAAAATTTCTATAACGACAGATGTTGTAAATATTTATATTTAGCTGGCTAAATGCAAAAAAGCCCCAGCATCTCTGCTGGGGCTTTGGTTCGCTACCTCTTGGTTTTTCAGTTTGTGCTGATTTTTTTCACAAACTCTGCTGACCTACAGGTGCTGGCCTTGGCCGGTGTGGCTTAGGCTTCGTGGCGCATCTGCGGGAACAGGATGACGTCGCGGATCGACGGGGCGTCGGTCAGCAGCATCACCAGGCGGTCGATACCGATGCCGCAGCCGCCAGTCGGTGGCAGGCCGTATTCCATGGCGCGGATGTAGTCGGCGTCAAAGTGCATGGCTTCGTCGTCGCCGGCATCTTTCTGTGCTACCTGGGACAGGAAGCGGTTGGCCTGGTCTTCCGGGTCGTTCAGCTCGGAGTAGCCGTTGGCGTGTTCGCGGCCAACGATGAACAGCTCGAAACGCTCGGTGATGTTGGCATCGGCGTCGGAGCCGCGTGCCAGCGGGGAGACTTCCACCGGGTAGTCGATGATGAAGGTCGGGTTCCACAGCAGGCTTTCCGCACATTCTTCAAACAGCGCCAGCTGCAGGCTGCCCAGGCCAGGTGCCGGTGGCAGCTTGCCGCCCAGGCGCTTGATCTCGGCGGCGACCCATTCGGCGTCGGCCAGCTGTTCGTTGGTGTATTGCGGGTTGTAGTGCTGGATGGCGCCCACGATGGTGAAGCGGTCAAACGGCTTGCCCAGGTCGACTTCTTTGCCACCATAAGTCACGGTGGTGCTGCCGGTGGCGGTGATGGCGCATTGGCGGATGATGTTTTCGGTCATCTCCATCATGCGCTGGTAGTCGCTGTAGGCTTCGTAGAATTCGATCATGGTGAACTCGGGGTTGTGGCGTGTGCTCATCCCCTCGTTGCGGAAGTTACGGTTGATTTCGAATACGCGCTCCAGGCCGCCTACCACCAGGCGTTTCAGGTACAGCTCTGGGGCGATGCGCAGGTACAGCGGCATGTCCAGGGCGTTGTGGTGGGTAACAAACGGCTTGGCTGCGGCGCCGCCCGGGATGGGGTGCATCATCGGGGTTTCTACTTCCAGGTAGCCTTGGCCTACCATCACGTCGCGCACGGTTTGTACGATCTTGGAGCGCTTGATGAAGGTGCTGCGGCTCTCTTCGCTCATGATCAGGTCAACATAGCGCTGGCGGTATTTTTGTTCCTGGTCGGTCATGCCGTGGAATTTGTCCGGCAGCGGGCGCAGCGATTTGGACAGCAGGCGCAGCTCGGAGACGTTTACCGACAGCTCGCCTTTATTGGTTTTGAACAGGGTGCCTTTGGCGGACAGGATGTCGCCCATGTCCCAGTGTTTGAAGGCAGCGTGGATGTCGGCGCCGACGCCCTGGTCGTTGATGTACAGCTGAATCTGGCCGGCGACGTCTTGCAGGGTGGCGAAGCTGGCTTTGCCCATGACGCGCTTGAGCATCATGCGGCCGGCAACGGCGACCTGGATGTTCAGCGGCTCGAGCTCTTCTTTGCTCTTGTCGTTGTAGGCGGCGTGCAGGTCGCCGCTGAGGTGTTCGCGCTTGAAGTCGTTGGGGAAGGCAACACCGGCTTCGCGGATGGCTTTCAGTTTTTCACGGCGCTCGGCCATGATGTGGTTTTCGTCGTGCTGCTGCAGGCTGGATTCTTGTTCCGACATGGGGGATCTCCGTTAATGTAAAAGGTTGGCCGCTGTCCTGCGGCCAACCTTGGGTATGGCTTACACGCCTTGTTTCAGGCTGGCTTCGATAAAGCCGTCGAGGTCGCCGTCCATGACGGCTTTGATGTTGCCTACCTCGTAGCTGGTGCGCAGATCCTTGATGCGCGACTGGTCGAATACGTAGGAGCGGATCTGGTGACCCCAACCTACGTCGGTCTTGCTGTCTTCCAGCGATTGCTTGGCTTCGTTACGCAGTTTCAGTTCGCGCTCGTACAGCTTGGCACGCAGCATCTGCCAGGCTTCGTCACGGTTGCGGTGCTGCGAACGGTCGTTCTGGCACTGCACCACAATGCCGGTCGGGGCGTGGGTCAGGCGTACGGCGGAGTCGGTTTTGTTGATGTGCTGGCCGCCGGCACCGCTGGCGCGGTAGGTATCGGTACGCACATCGGCCGGGTTGATGGTGATCTCGAAGCTGTCGTCTACTTCCGGGTACACAAACACGGAGCAGAACGAGGTGTGGCGGCGCGCGTTGGAGTCGAATGGCGACACGCGCACCAGGCGGTGTACGCCCACTTCGGTACGCAGCAGGCCGTAGGCGTATTCACCTTCGATCTTGATGGTGGCGCTGCTGATGCCGGCCACTTCGCCTTCGGATTCTTCCAGGATCTCTACCTTGAAGCCTTTGCGTTCGGCGTAGCGCACGTACATGCGCAGCAGCATGCCTGCCCAGTCTTGCGCTTCGGTACCGCCGGCGCCGGCCTGGATGTCCAGGAAGCAGTTGTTCGGGTCCATCGGGTCGTGGAACATGCGGCGGAATTCCAGCTTGGCCAGCTTTTCTTCCACGGCGTCCAGGTCGGCTTTTACCGCCAGGATGGTGTCGTCGTCTTCTTCGGCCTTACCCATCTCAAACAGCTCGCCGCAGTCGGCCAGGGTGTTGGCGATGCCTTCGATCACCAGTACCACGTCTTCCAGCTGCTTGCGTTCACGGCCGAGTTCTTGTGCCTTTTTGGGGTCGTTCCAGATATCGGGGTCTTCGGTGAGGCGGCTTACTTCTTCCAGACGGTCTTTTTTACCGTCGTAGTCAAAGATACCCCCGGATATCGGTGTTGCGGGTAGTCAGATCGTCGATCTGAGCCTGAATTTGATTGAGTACTTCAGCTTCAATCATGGTATTGCGACCTCCAAAAAGAGCAATATAAACAAGATGACAGGGTATTTCAGTAAAGACAAAAAGCGCACCTTGCGGTGCGCTTTGGGCTGAACAGCTCGCTTGTTAACCCAGCAGGTGGGCTACGCCAGCGCGTTCTTCTTCCAGCTCGTTCAGGGTAACGTTGATGCAGCTACGGCTGAATTCGTCGATTTCCAGGCCTTGTACGATGGTGTACTGGCCATTTTCGCAGGTTACCGGGAAGCCGAACATTACATCTTTCGGAATGCCGTAGGAACCGTCGGACGGGATACCCATGGTAACCCACTTGCCGTTGGTGCCCAGTACCCAGTCGCGGATGTGGTCGATGGCAGCGTTGGCCGCAGAGGCAGCGGACGACAGGCCACGGGCTTCGATGATGGCGGCGCCACGTTTGCCTACGGTAGGCAGGAACACGTCGCGGTTCCATTCGTGGTCGTTGATCATGTCTTTTACCGATTCGCCGTTGATGGTGGCGTAGCGGTAGTCAGCGTACATGGTTGGGGAGTGGTTGCCCCATACGGCCAATTTTTCGATGTCGGCCACGGCTTTGCCGGTTTTGGCAGCGAGTTGCGACAGCGCACGGTTGTGGTCCAGGCGCAACATGGCGGTGAAGTTGTTCGGGTTCAGGTCCGGTGCCGACTTCATGGCGATGTAGGCGTTGGTGTTAGCCGGGTTGCCTACTACCAGTACTTTTACGTTGCGGTCGGCCACTTTGTTCAGTGCAGCGCCTTGTACGGTGAAGATTTCAGCGTTGGCGGTGAGCAGGTCTTTGCGCTCCATGCCTTTGCTGCGTGGGCGTGCGCCCACCAGCAGGGCAACTTGTACATCCTTGAAAGCGACTTCCGGGTCATCGGTAGCGACCATGCCGGCCAGCAGCGGGAAGGCGCAGTCTTCCAGCTCCATCATCACGCCTTTTACAGCGGTTTGTGCCTGTGGCAGGTCCAGCAGCTGCAGGATGACCGGTTGGTCTTTACCCAGCATTTCGCCACTGGCAATGCGGAACAACAGGCTGTAACCAATCTGACCAGCTGCACCAGTAACGGCAACGCGAACGGGGGCTTTCATCGATGTACTCTCCTTTGGACTTGGCGATGGATGCGTAGCGCATGCTCTTCCTTGCGCATGCTGCTTTGCAATACTGGCTTCGAGTGTAGCACGCCAAGTGCGGTTTGTGGGCATCAAGGCGGGTGATGCGGCGCAGCATGATTTGCTCTTGTCTTGTGTCTTATATAAGACTAACCTTTACGCTTGATTTATTTGATGTTAAAAAGAACACATGCACGCAAAATCGCTACATCGGTTACCGCTTTACCAGCAGGTAAAGTTGCAGGTGCTAGAACGTATTGCCGAGGGCGAGTGGGCCAGTAACGAGCTGCTACCCAGCGAATGGGATCTGGCGGACCAGTTTGCTGTCAGCCAGGGCACGGTACGCAAGGCTTTGACCGAACTGGTCAACGACGGTGTGCTATACCGCCAGCAGGGCAGGGGCACCTTTGTGTCTGCCCCGCTGGATGACTGGGCAGGCCTCGCGATGGTGTCGCCCGGCTTGCTCACCGAAAAGCCGGACCGCTTGTTGCGCGAGTTTCTGGGCGTGAGCCGGGTGCATGCGCATGAGGAGTTGGCCGCAGCCATGGGTTTGCGCCGCAGCGCGCCGTTACACCGCATACGCATGTTGTGGCGTATGCAGGGGCAGGTGGTGGCGCTGGACGATGTGATGCTGCCGGTGGAGCGCTTTGATGCCATCGATACCCGCTGGTTGCGTCAGATGCCGGGTGTGTGGTCGCTGTTGCAGCAGCACTTTGGCGTGCGCTTGCGGGTACAGGCAGAGCAGTGGCGGGCGATTCTGCCCGGGCGTGAAGAAATGCAGCTGCTGGCCGTGGCCGACGGTGTGCCGCTGCTGCAGTATCTGCGGCTGTCTTGCGATATGCAGGGCGTGCCGGTGGAATGGCGCGAGCGCTGGTGTGTGACGGACAAATTTGGCCTGATACGTCAGGGAAATCCCTGATTTGCGGGCAGATTATGTGGCTGGATGGTCTTTGTCTGACTGTTTGGCGTCCGCAGCAGGGCGCGGTTTTGATAGAATCTCTGGGACATGTTGCACCTGCAGCATTGGTTCAACATGTTTTGATGGGTGGGAGTGCCGTGCTGGCTCCCGTTCCGATGGCCCCTGCAACCATGGTGGGGGCCGGGTATAACCACTTGGTACATGCACATCCAAGGAAGCTCTATGCAGAAGCAACGACCTAAGCACTTAGATCTGGGCAAGATCAGGCTGCCTCTCCCGGGCATTGTCTCGATCCTGCACCGAATCAGCGGTGTGGCACTGTTTTTCTCGCTGCCACTCCTGATCTATCTTCTGAGCGGCTCGCTCAGTTCCGCAGAAACCTTCGACAGCTATCGCGCCGTAGTTGCCCATCCCTTGATGAAACTGATTTTGATCGGCTTCCTCTGGGCATTCCTGCACCACGCAGTGGCCGGCATCCGTTTCCTGCTGCTTGATATTCATAAAGGTCTGGAACTGCAGACCGCCCGCGCTACTGCCAAGCTGGTGCTGGTAGTCAGCCTGTCTCTGACTGTGATTCTGGGGGCCATCCTATGGTAAACCGCAACGTCGTTGGTGCTCACTACGGCCTGCGCGACTGGATCATGCAGCGTGTGACTGCCGTGATCATGCTGGCTTACACCGTCATGCTGGTGCTGTTCCTGCTGGCCATGCCGGCTGGCTACGAAGGCTGGAAAGCCCTGTTCAGCCTGACTTGGGTAAAGGTTCTGACCCAAACTACCCTGCTGGCGCTGTTCCTGCACGCCTGGGTAGGTATTCGTGACCTGTGGATGGACTACATCAAGCCGGTCGGCGTGCGCCTGACCCTGCACTCCGTAACTGCAGTATGGCTGGTGTCCTGTTTTATTTATTCGCTTAAGGTTGTCTGGGGGCTGTAATGACTGTACCCGTTCGTCGATTTGATGCAGTAATTGTTGGCGGCGGTGGCGCAGGTATGCGTGCTGCCCTGCAACTGTCCGAGTCCGGCCTGAAAACCGCCGTACTTTCCAAAGTATTCCCGACCCGCTCGCACACCGTTGCTGCTCAAGGTGGTATCTCCGCCTCGCTGGGTAACGTGCAGGAAGACCGTTGGGAATGGCATATGTACGACACCGTAAAAGGGTCGGACTGGCTGGGCGACCAGGATGCCATCGAATTCATGTGCCGCAAGGCACCGGAAGCCGTTATCGAACTGGAACACTTCGGTATGCCGTTCGACCGTCTGGAAAACGGCAAGATCTACCAGCGTCCGTTTGGCGGCCATACGCAGAACAACGGTGAGAGCCCGGTTCAGCGTGCCTGTGCCGCAGCCGACCGTACCGGCCACGCCATGCTGCACACGCTGTACCAGCGTAACGTGCGTGCCAACACCCAGTTCTTTGTCGAGTGGATGGCACTGGACCTGATCCGTGACGAAGCTGGCGATGTGGTGGGTGTGACTGCACTGGAAATGGAAACCGGCGAGGTTTACATCTTCCACGCGAAAGCCGTGCTGTTTGCTACCGGCGGTGCTGGCCGTATCTACGCCGCTTCCACCAATGCCTTCATCAACACCGGTGATGGCCTGGGTATGTGCGTTCGCGCAGGTATCCCGCTGGAAGACATGGAATTCTGGCAATTCCACCCCACCGGCGTAGCCGGTGCCGGCGTACTGATTACCGAAGGTGTGCGTGGCGAAGGCGGTATCCTGCTGAACGCCAACGGCGAGCGCTTCATGGAGCGCTACGCACCGAACCTGAAAGATCTGGCCCCACGCGACTTCGTGGCCCGCTCCATGGAGCAGGAAGTGCTGGAAGGCCGTGGTTGCGGCCCGAACAAGGACTACGTGCTGCTGAAGCTGGACCACCTGGGCCCGGACATCATCAAACAGCGCTTGCCTGGCATTCGCGAGATCGCCATCAAGTTTGCCGGCGTAGACCCGATCAAGGAGCCGATTCCGGTTATCCCGACTTGCCACTACATGATGGGCGGTATTCCGACCAACTACCGTGGCGAAGTGGTGATCCCGCAAGGCGACAACCCGGAAGCCCGCGTAAACGGCTTCTATGCAGCCGGCGAGTGCGCTTGTGCCTCCGTACACGGTGCCAACCGTCTGGGTACCAACTCTCTGCTGGACCTGGTGGTATTCGGCAAATCGGCCGGCGACAGCATGGTCGAGTTCATCCGCAACGAAATGCCTAACTGGAAACCGCTGCCGGCCAACGCCGCCGAGCGTTCCCTGGCCCGTATCAGCCGTCTGGACAACCAGACCAACGGCGAAGACGTGACCGAAGTACGTACCGCCATGCAGCGTACCGTCCAGGCGCGTGCTGCCGTATTCCGTAACTCGGAAAACCTGGCACTGGGCGTGAAGGAAATCCAGGAAGTGGCCGAGCGTGTAAAACGCATCCAGATCAAGGACAAATCCAAAGTCTTCAACACCGCGCGTGTCGAGGCGCTGGAGCTGGAAAACCTGATCGAAGTGGCCGTGGCTACCCTGATCTCCGCCGATGCGCGTAAAGAGTCCCGTGGCGCCCATGCCCACGCCGACTTCCAGCAGCGCGACGACGAGGTATGGATGAAGCACACCCTGTACTACGGCGATGACCGTCGCCTGACCTACAAGCCAGTGCACACCAAACCGTTGTCGGTGGATTACATCCCGCCGAAAGAGCGTACTTTCTAAGCGGCGACCAGGAGATCAACATGACCAAAGCCCGTTTTTCCATTTACCGCTACGATCCGGACAAGGACGCCAAGCCGTACATGCAGGATTACGAGATCGAGCTGGGCCCGAACGACGTAAAACTGCTGGACGTGATCGTCAAGCTCAAAGCCATGGACGACACACTGTCGTTCCGTCGCTCCTGCCGCGAAGGTATCTGTGGCTCTGACGCCATGAATATCAACGGCAAGAACGGCCTGGCCTGCGTCACCAACTGGGCTGACCTGAAACAGCCTATCGAGCTGCGCCCGCTGCCTGGCCTGCCGGTTATCCGCGACCTGATCGTGGACATGACCCAGTTCTTCAAGCAGTACCACTCGATCAAGCCTTACGTGATCAACGACACGCCACCGCCAGAGCGCGAGCGCCTGCAATCGCCGGAAGACCGTCTGGAGCTGGACGGCCTGTACGAGTGCATTCTGTGCGCCTGTTGCTCTACTTCCTGCCCGTCTTTCTGGTGGAACCCGGACAAATTCGTTGGCCCGGCCGGCCTGCTGGCTGCCTACCGCTTTATCGCCGATACCCGCGATCTGGCGACCAACGAGCGTCTGGACAACCTGGAAGACCCGTATCGTCTGTTCCGTTGCCACACCATCATGAACTGCGTGGATGTGTGCCCGAAAGGTCTGAACCCGACCAAGGCGATCGGCAAGATCAAAGACATGATGGTTAAGCGTGCCGTATGACCGACATCGATCCGGTTGAAATAAAACGGATCCGCTGGCGCTCGCGCCGTGGTTTGCTGGAACTGGACATTGTGCTGGAGCGTTTTCTGGCTAATGGCTTTGACCAGCTCACCATGGCCGAGCTTGCCGCGTACAGGAAGTGCCTGGAGCTGGGCGATAACGACTTCCTGGACTACGTAAACGGCAAAGCGGAAGTAGACGATCCCGAGCTGGCACACATCATCGGGATTTTGCGGGCGGTTTAAGGCCTGCAAGCAGCAAAACAAATTACAACGACCACAAACTGAACTGGGAGTATTGCTGTGGAAAACAATCGTAAAGTGACGCTCACCTACAACGATGGCAAAGACAATCTGGAGATGCCGGTACTGAAAGGTACCCTGGGTCCGGACGTAGTCGATATCCGTTCGTTCTCCAAAACCGGTATGTTCACCTTTGACCCCGGCTTCCTGGCTACCGCCAGCTGCGAGTCGCAAATCACCTTTATCGATGGTGATCTGGGTCAGCTGTACTACCGCGGTTACCCTATCGAACAGTTGGCCGAGAAGAGCGACTACCTGGAAGTGTGCTACCTGCTGCTGAACGGCGAGCTGCCTACCGCAGAAGAGCGCAAGGTATTCGAGCGCGGCATCATGCGTCACAACATGCTGCACGACCAGCTGATGAGCCTGTTCAAAGGCTTCCGTCGTGATGCCCACCCGATGGCCGTGATGGTGGGTGTGGTTGGCGCGCTGTCTGCGTTCTACCATGACTCGCTGGACATCAATAATCCGGAACACCGCAAGATCTCGGCACACCGCCTGATCGCCAAGCTGCCGAACATTGCAGCCCAGGCGTACCGCTACAACAAGGGCCTGCCGTTCTCCTACCCGAAAAACGGCCTGACCTACGCTGAGAACTTCCTGCACATGATGTTCTCTACCCCGTGCGAAGAGTACAAGGTGAACAAGACCCTGGCCTTGGCCCTGGATCGTATCTTCACCCTGCACGCCGACCACGAGCAGAACGCGTCTACCTCTACCGTGCGTCTGGCTGGTTCCTCCGGTGCCAACCCGTTCGCATGTATCGCCGCCGGTATCGCTTGCCTGTGGGGCCCGTCCCACGGTGGCGCCAACGAGGCTGTACTGAAGATGCTGGACGAAATCGGTTCGGTAGAAAACGTACCGGCGTTCATGGAAGGCGTGAAGAACAAGACCCACAAACTGATGGGTTTTGGTCACCGCGTGTACAAGAACATGGACCCGCGCGCAGCCATCATGAAAGAGACCTGCGACGAAGTGCTGAACGAGCTGGGCCTGCACAACGATCCGAAGTTCAAACTGGCCATGGCGCTGGAAAAAATCGCCCTGGAAGACCCGTACTTCATCGAGCGCAAGCTGTACCCGAACGTAGACTTCTACTCCGGTATCGTGCTGTCCGCCATTGGTATTCCGGTATCCATGTTCACCCCGATCTTCGCCCTGGCACGTACCGTGGGCTGGATCTCCCACTGGGCTGAAATGATTGCCGACCCTGCAATGAAGATCGGCCGTCCGCGTCAGCTGTACACCGGTGCCCAGCGCCGTGACTACATCCCGCAGGAACAGCGTTAATCGCTAGCAAAAGGTTGGCCGCAATGCGGCCAACCTTTTTGTGGTGAAGAGCGTTCTGTCAAAAAGAGGCGTGTGCGACGCCGTGTCCACATAGCTCTTTTTGTCAAAACGGTTTTTGCAAAGCAGCAACGCAGACAAAAGGGTCGAATAATGATGCAATCCATGTACAGTCATTCCCACCTGTTTGGTGGAAATGCACCGTTCATCGAGGAACTGTACGAACAGTATCTCGCTGATCCGAACGTGGTTCCGGCGGAATGGCGGGATTACTTCGATAAGCTGGCAATGGCACCGGGTGCGGCAGAGCGCGACGTAGCGCATCAGCCTATCCAGGAGTCGTTCATTCAGCTGGCCAAAAAGCCGCTGGCTGGCCAGCGCAGCAGCGATGTAGCCAACTGGGAATCCATGCAAAAGCAGGTAGGCGTACTGAAGCTGATCTCGGCTTGGCGCGTACTGGGTTCCCGCCAGGCTAACCTGGACCCGCTCAAGCGTATGGACCAGGCGACCATGCGTGAGCTGGACCCGGCTCAACATGGCCTGTCCGATGCCGATATGGCTGTGCAGTTCAATGTAGGCTCGCTGGTTGCCCCGCAAAAGCTGCCACTGTCCGACATTCTCGCCCGTCTGAAACAGACCTACGGCGGCAATGTGGGCGTGGAATACATGCACATCACCACCTCTGAAGAAAAACACTGGGTACAGAAGCGCTTTGAAGGCGACCTGTCCACCCCGCGTTACAACGCAGAGAAAAAACAACGCATTCTGAAGCAGATCACTGCGGCAGAAACGCTGGAACGCTACCTGCATACCCGCTACGTAGGCCAGAAGCGCTTCTCGCTGGAAGGCGGCGAATCCGCCATCGCCGCGCTGGACCACCTGATCCAGAACGGTAGCGCCTACGGCGTGGAAGAGCTGATCATCGGCATGGCCCACCGTGGCCGTCTGAACGTGCTGGTGAATACCCTGGGCAAGCTGCCGCGCGACCTGTTTGCCGAGTTCGAAGGCAAAGCAGCGCAAGAGCTGGCCTCGGGTGACGTGAAGTACCACATGGGCTTCTCGTCCGATATCCCTACCGCCAACGGCCCGATGCACGTATCGCTGGCCTTTAACCCGTCCCACCTCGAAATCGTGAACCCGGTAGTAGAAGGTTCCGTGCGTGCCCGCCAAGAGCGCCGCAACGACGTGGAAGGCAAATCGGTCGTGCCGCTGCTGATTCACGGTGACTCCGCCTTTGCCGGCCTGGGCGTCAACCAGGGCACCTTCAACCTGTCGCAAACCCGTGGCTATCGTACCGGCGGTACCATCCACCTGGTGATCAACAACCAGGTAGGCTTTACCACCTCCGACACCCGCGACATGCGTTCCACCCTGTACTGTACCGACGTGGCCAAGATGATCGAAGCACCGATCTTCCACGTGAACGGGGATGATCCGGAAGCCGTCTGCTACGTGATGCAGGCTGCGCTGGAATACCGCATGCAGTTCAAGAAGGACGTGGTCATCGACCTGGTGTGCTACCGCAAACTGGGCCACAACGAAGGCGACGATCCGTTCCTGACCCAGCCGATGATGTACAAGCGCATCGCCAAGCACGCCGGTGTGCGCGCCATGTACGCACAGCGTCTGGTGGCCGAGGGTGTACTGAAGGCCGAAGCCGCAGACGACCTGATTCGTGCCTACCGTGATGCGCTGGACAAAGGCGAACACGTAGAACAGACCGTGCTGTCCAACTACCGCCGCGAACACGCGCTGGACTGGAGCCAGTATCAGGGTACCCACTGGGCACACCCTACCGATACCAGCCTGCAGCAAGCCGATGTACAGCGTCTGGCCGAGAAGTTCACCCACGTACCCGCCGACTTCAAACCGCACCCTACCGTGAAGCGCGTTATCGAAGCACGCCAGGCCATGGCGCGCGGCGAGCAGCCACTGGACTGGGGTATGGCTGAAACCCTGGCCTACGCCAGCCTGGTGACCAACGGCTACGCCGTACGTATTTCCGGTGAAGATTCGGGCCGTGGCACCTTCTCGCACCGCCATTCGGTACTGCATGACCAGAACCGTGAAAAGTGGGACCAGGGTACTTACATTCCGCTGGCCAATATGAGCGAAAACCAGGCCGACTTCCGTGTGATCGACTCGATCCTGAACGAAGAAGCGGTACTGGCCTACGAGTACGGCTACGCCTGCTCCGCCCCGGACCAGCTGGTGATCTGGGAAGCCCAGTTCGGCGACTTCGCCAACGGCGCCCAGGTAGCCATTGACCAGTTCATCTCCTCCGGCGAAACCAAGTGGGGCCGTCTGTGCGGCCTGACCACCATCCTGCCGCACGGCTACGATGGCCAGGGCCCGGAGCACTCGTCCGCCCGTCTGGAACGCTGGCTGCAGCTGTGCGCCGAGCACAATATGCAGATCGTGATGCCGTCCGAAGCCGCGCAGATGTTCCACATGCTGCGTCGCCAGGTACTGCGCCCGTATCGCAAGCCGCTGGTGATCTTCCTGTCCAAGCGCCTGCTGCGCTACAAAGACTCGATGAGCCCGATCGAAACCATCACCCAGGGCTCTTTCCGCCCGGTGATCGGCGACGCCACCATCCAGGACCCGAAAAAGGTGAAACGCGTACTGCTGTGCGCTGGCCAGGTGTACTACGACCTGGTCAACGGCCGCAAAGAGCGTGGCATGGAAGAAGACGTGGCCATTATCCGTATCGAACAGCTGTATCCGTTCCCGACCGAGCTGCTGCAAGCCGAGCTGGCCCAGTTCTCGCACGTGAAAGAGCTGCTGTGGGTACAGGAAGAGCCGCGTAACCAGGGTGCCTGGTACCAGATCCGCCACCGCCTGGAAGGCCTGCTGCAAGCCAAGCAGACGCTGGAGTTTGCCGGTCGTCCGTCGTCGGCTTCCCCAGCCGTGGGCTATATGAGCAAGCACGTTGCCCAGCTCAAGTCCTTCGTCGAAGAAGCGTTTTCGCTCAATAAATAACACCTGCACAAAAGAACGGGGCGGCAGCAAGCCGCCCCACAACGGAGAAGAACAATGGCCATTATCGAAGTCAAAGTCCCCCAGCTCCCGGAATCCGTGTCCGAAGCCACCCTGATGACCTGGCACAAGCAAGTAGGCCAGGCTGTAGCCCGCGATGAAAACCTGATCGATCTGGAAACAGACAAAGTGGTACTGGAACTGCCAGCGCCACTGGCAGGCGTGATCGTGAAAATCATCGAGCAGGATGGCGCGACCGTGACCTCCGGCCAGCTGATCGCCCACATCGATACCGAAGCCACCGCTGGTGCGTCTGCGCCCGCTGCTGCAGCGCCTGCCGCTGCCCCGGCTGCCGCCCCGGTACAAGCTGCTGCTACCGGCGGCGCTGCCATGCCTTCCGCTGCCAAGCTGGCCGCCGAAACCGGCGTGAACCTGGCTGACGTAGCCGGCACCGGCCGTGAAGGCCGTATCCTGAAAGAAGACGTCGCTGCCGCCAAACCGGCTGCTGCCCCGGCCCAGTCCGGCCCGGTGATCGCTGCTGCCGCTCCGTCTGCTGGCGTAGCCCTGGCGTCCACCCCGGCTGTCAACGCCGCTGCGCTGACTTCCGGCCGCCCGGAGCAGAGCGTGCCGATGTCCCGCCTGCGCCAGCGCGTGGCCGAGCGTCTGATCCTGTCGCAGCAAACCAACGCGATTCTGACCACTTTCAACGAAGTGAACATGAAGCCGCTGATGGACCTGCGCAACAAATACAAAGACAAGTTCGAAAAAGAGCACGGCGTGAAGCTGGGCTTCATGGGCTTCTTTGTGAAAGCCGCCGTTGCCGCACTGAAGAAATACCCGATCGTGAACGCGTCGGTAGATGGCAACAACATCATCTATCACGGCTACTTCGACATCGGCGTGGCAGTAGGCAGCCCGCGTGGCCTGGTGGTACCGGTTATCCGTAACGCCGACCAGCTGTCGCTGGCTGACATCGAGAAACAGATCGCCGACTTCGGCAAGCGCGCCCAGGAAGGCAAGCTGACCGTGGACGAGCTGACTGGCGGTACCTACACCATCTCCAACGGCGGTACCTTCGGCTCCATGATGTCCACCCCGATCATCAACCCGCCGCAATCCGCCATTCTGGGCATGCACGCTACCAAAGAGCGCGCTGTGGTAGAAAACGGCCAGGTTGTGGTACGCCCGATGATGTATCTGGCGCAGTCCTACGACCACCGCATCATCGACGGCCGCGAAGCCGTGCTGTCGCTGGTTGCCATCAAGGACGCCATCGAAGATCCGGCTCGCCTGATCCTGGATCTGTAATCACCGCAGGCGGAGGGCAGGCGCAGCCTGTCATCCGCCATTCACGACGAACTGGCAAGCTGGCCGTATGCGGCCAACTTGCTACAGGATAGAGAACACCATGTCCCAACAATTCGACGTAGTAGTGATCGGCGGCGGCCCAGGCGGCTATGTAGCTGCCATTCGTGCAGCCCAGCTGGGCTTCAGCACCGCTTGCGTAGACGCTACTAAAAACCCGGAAGGCAAGCCTTCGCTGGGTGGTACCTGCCTGAACGTAGGCTGCATCCCGTCCAAAGCCCTGCTGCAGTCGTCGGAAAACTTCCACGCCGTACAGCATGACTTTGCCAAGCACGGTATCAGCGTAGAAGGCGCGCAGATGGACGTGGCCAAAATGCTGGCCCGCAAGAACGACATCATCACCAAAAACGCCGGTGGTATCAGCTTCCTGTTCAAAAAGAACAAGGTCGCCAACATCCACGGTCTGGCCACGCTGAAAGCCCGCCAGAACGAAAAATGGGTGATCGAGGTTGCCGATAACGGCGCCGTGGTCGATACCCTGGAAGCCACCCACGTCATCATCGCTACCGGCTCCAGCCCGCGCCAGCTGCCTGGCCTGGCGACCGACAACCAGATCGTACTGGACAACGAAGGCGCCCTGGCGCTGACCGCTGTACCGGCACGCCTGGGCGTGATCGGCGCCGGTGTGATCGGCCTGGAAATGGGTTCGGTATGGAAGCGCCTGGGCGCCGACGTCACCATTCTGGAAGCCGCACCGACTTTCCTGGGCGCTGCCGACCAGCAAATCGCCAAGGAAGCCTTCAAGACCCTGACCAAAGACACCGGCCTGGATATCAAGCTGGGCGTGAAAATTGGCGAGATCACCAAGGCTGACAACGGCGTGGTAGTGAACTACGAGCTGAACGGCGAAGCCGTAAAAGCCGAGTTCGACAAGCTGATCGTGTCCATTGGCCGCGTGCCGAACACCCAGGGCCTGGGTGGCGCCAACGTGAACCTGCAAATGGACGACCGCGGTTTCATCGTGGTAGACGACCACTGCCACACCAACCTGCCGAACGTATGGGCGATTGGTGACGTGGTGCGCGGCCCGATGCTGGCGCACAAGGCGTCGGAAGAAGGCGTGGCCGTGGCCGAGCGTATTGCTGGCCAGAAGCCGCACGTAGATTTTGGCGTGATTCCATGGGTGATCTACACCAGCCCGGAAATCGCCTGGGTCGGCAAGACCGAAGAGCAGCTGAAGGCTGAAGGCATCGAGTACAAGAAGGGCACCTCCGGTTTTGCGGCCAACGGCCGTGCGCTGGGTCTGGGCCAGGCACAAGGTACCGTGAAGATCCTAGCTTGCGCCAAGACCGACCGTATCCTGGGTCTGCACATGATCGGCCCGATGGTGTCCGAACTGGTGACCGAAGGCGTGGTATCCATGGAATTCAAAGCTGCCAGCGAAGACCTGGCACGCATTGTCCATGCCCACCCTAGCTTGTCCGAAGTGGTACACGAAGCCGCCCTGGCCGCCGACAAGCGCGCCCTGCACGGCTAAAAGAACAGGCAGCAGGCAGGGCACTTTCAGGGTAAAGTGCCGGCCCGCTGCCTCTATGGTTTTGTTGCCGATATCGATAGAACACACCGCTTGTAGCCCAGGCGGTACAATCGCGACATCTCAGGCATAGCAAGGTTGGCCGCAAAGCCAGCCAACTATCCACCCGAAAGGAAACTTAATGAACCTGCACGAATACCAAGCGAAAGAGCTGTTGGCCAAATACGGCCTGCCGGTGCAAAAAGGCATTCTGGCCACTACGCCGGAAGAAGCCGCTGCTGCCTACGACCAGTTGGGCGGTAAATTTGCCGTTGTCAAAGCCCAGGTCCACGCTGGTGGCCGCGGCAAAGCCGGTGGCGTAAAAGTGGTGAAAACCCGCGAAGAAGCTGCCGAAGTAGCCAAAACCCTGATCGGTACCAACCTGGTAACCTATCAGACCGACGCAGCCGGCCAGCCGGTAAACAGCGTGCTGGTATGTGAAGACATGTACCCGGTACAGCGCGAACTGTACCTGGGCGCCGTGGTAGATCGCGGTTCCCAGCGCGTGGTATTCATGGTGTCCACCGAAGGCGGCGTGGAAATCGAAAAAGTAGCCGAAGAAACCCCGGAAAAGATCATCAAGATCGAAGTGGACCCGCTGGTAGGCATGCAGCCGTTCCAGACCCGCGACGCAGCCTTCGCCCTGGGCCTGTCCGGTTCGCAGATCGCAGCGTTCAGCAAACTGATGCTGGGTGCTTACAACGCTTTCGTTGAAAACGACTTTGCCCTGTTCGAAGTGAACCCGCTGGCACTGCGCGAAAACGGCGAACTGGCTTGCGTAGACGGCAAGATCAACCTGGACTCCAACGCCCTGTACCGTCACCCGGCCCTGCTGGCCCAGCGCGACAAGTCGCAGGAAAACGAGCGCGAAGTGAAAGCTTCCGAGTTCGACCTGAACTACGTAGCCCTGGAAGGCAATATCGGCTGCATGGTAAACGGCGCCGGTCTGGCCATGGCGACCATGGACATCATCAAGCTGAAAGGCGGCCAGCCTGCCAACTTCCTGGACGTGGGCGGCGGCGCAACCAAAGAGCGCGTGATCGAAGCGTTCAAGCTGATTCTGGCTGATACCTCGGTACAAGGCGTGCTGATCAACATCTTCGGCGGCATCGTACGTTGCGACATGATCGCTGAAGCGATCATCGCTGCCGTAAAAGAAGTGAACGTGACCGTACCGGTTGTTGTGCGCCTGGAAGGCAACAACGCCGAACTGGGTGCCAAGATCCTGGACGATTCCGGTCTGAAACTGACCTCCGCCCAGGGCCTGAACGACGCAGCCGAGAAGATCGTTGCTGCTGTTGCCGCCCTGTAATCACCTGCACCGCATAAGGATTTCAAAATGAGCGTATTGGTAAACAAAGATACGAAAGTGCTGGTGCAAGGCTTCACCGGCAAAAACGGTACTTTCCACGCCGAACAGGCGCTGAAAGTAGGCACCAAGGTGGTTGGCGGTGTAACCCCGGGCAAAGGTGGCAGCGAGCACCTGGGCCTGCCGGTGTTCAACACCATGAAAGACGCTGTACGTGAAACCCAGGCTGATGCTTCGGTTATCTACGTACCGGCAGCTTTCGCCAAGGATTCCATCCTGGAAGCGGTTGAAAGCGGCGTGAAGCTGATCGTGTGCATCACCGAAGGCGTGCCTACCCTGGACATGCTGTACGTGAAAAAAGCCGTGGACGAAGCCGGCATCCGCCTGATCGGCCCGAACTGCCCAGGTATCATCACCCCGGGCGAGTGCAAGATCGGCATCATGCCATGGCACATCCACAACCCGGGCCGCATCGGTATCGTGTCCCGTTCCGGCACCCTGACTTACGAAGCAGTGGCACAAACCACCGCTCTGGGTCTGGGCCAGTCCACTTGCATCGGTATCGGCGGCGACCCTATCCCGGGTACCAGCCACATTGACGCGCTGCGCCTGTTCCAGGATGACCCGGATACCGACGCGATCGTGATGATCGGTGAAATCGGTGGTTCCGCCGAAGAAGAAGCCGCCGAGTTTGCCAAACAGTACGTGACCAAGCCGGTAGTAGGTTACATCGCTGGTGTGACCGCACCAAAAGGCAAACGCATGGGCCACGCTGGCGCCATCATCTCTGGCGGCAAAGGTACTGCCGAAGAGAAGTTCAAGGCTTTCGAGCGTGCAGGCATTGCCTACACCCGCAGCCCGGCTGAAATCGGCAAGACCATGTTCGAACTGCTGAAAAGCAAGGGCATGATCTAAGCTTTCTGCCTGGCCAGAACAGCACAACGCCACCGCATGCGGTGGCGTTTTTTATTGCCTGCGGCCAACCTTTACGGCTGATACCACAGGTTTTTGCGCTCTAGCGGGGTTTCTGGCGGCAGCATGGGGTTGGCCAGGTGGATGATCTGGCGTTTATCCAGCTGCAGTGCGCGCAGAGTGTTGCCGTTATGCTGCTGGAACAGTGCTTCGAAGCTACCGTCGCTGATGGCCAGCTCCAGCCCCTGGCGAATCATCTGCGCCAGCTTGGGGCGGTTGGGGCTGACAAAAAAGTAAAACGCGGTAGGGTAGTGCAGCAGGATGTGCTGGTCTATTTCCAGCCGTAGATCGGCATGGGTACGCTGTTCGTTCTGGATCTCGATCACGCTGCGCGGAAAGTAGTCAAAGCGGTGCTTGGCCAGCATGGTGAACAGCGGCTCGTAGTCCGGGGTGCTCACTACCGGCAGGCCGGCTGCTTGCAGGATGGTGGTATCCGGCCAGTCGTGCTCCTGGCCGGCGGTAAACCTGGCCAGGGTTTTCAGGTTGTTCACCTCGGCCAGCAGGTGGGCTTTGCCGGGAGGCAGTAGCGCCACTCGCCAGCCTATCAAGCCCTTGTAGAGCGGGATGCGGATAGGTAGCAGCAGGCGCTCCCGCTCGCGGTTGGTCATGGTCCACATCACATCGATGCGGCTTTGTTTGCGCTGCAGCTCCATGATGGCCCTGCCTTGCACCATGGTCGGGCCAGGCCGCAGCAGGCAGGTGGTACCGGCTTTGCCGCAAGCCAGTTTGAGCAGGGACAGCATGTAGTGCAGCTGCGGGTCGCCCTTGGCGGGCAGAATGGGGTAGTTGATCAGCACCGGGGTCGCGTAACAGCTTGCCCCGATGAACAGGCCTAACAAGAACAGTTTAAGGCGGGCTGGCATGGTGGCTATCCAGTAACAGTTCACGGGTCAGGGTGATCCAGGCGCGGGCTGCGTGCGAAAGATAGCTGTCTTTCTTCCAGATCAGGCCGATGTGCCAGATGATGCGCTCATCATCAATGGGGATCACGTCGAAGCGGTGCGGCTCCAGCTGGCTGGCAATGGCTTGGGGCAGCAGGGCAATGCCCAGTCTAGCTTCCACCATGGCAACGATAAAATCCCAGTGCGCGCTGCGCCCGGCAATGTTGATGTTTTTTCCCATCATGCGGAAGGCATCGCTGATGCGTGTGGTCAGCGAGAAGTCCTCGGGGTAAAACACGATGGGCTGGTCGGCTACATCGGGCAGGGTCAGCATGGCGCGGCCATGCCAGGGGCTGCCGGCCGGGGCCACCAGGCACAGGCGGTCGCGTACCAGGCTCAGGCTGTTGAAGGTGTGGTGGTCTACCGGCAGCACGGCCGCGCCGATTTCCAGGTTGCCCGAGCGGATACTGCTTTCAATGGCCAGCGCGCCGTCTTCCACCATTTTCAGCTCTACGCCGGGGTAGCGGTCGCGAAACGCGCCCACCACCGGGGCAAAGAAAGCGCCACCGGCCATGGGTGGCAGACCCACCACCAGCTCGCCGCGGGCGAGCGAGGCCAGGTCGGCCAGAGCGTTTTTGAGGCGCAGCTGGGCGGCCAGTACGTCTTGCCCGCGCAGGTAGACCACCCGCCCGGCGTCGGTGAGCTGAAAACTTTTGCCTTCGCGGATCAACAGTGGCGTACCCAGCTCATCCTCCAGCTGCTTCACCATTTTGCTGATGGTGGGCTGGGTGACAAACAGTGCCTCTGCGGCACGGGTGAAGTTTTGCTGGCGTACCAGCTCGGCAAAATAGCGCAGCGCCTTGATGTCCATTATCATTCCAAAAAAGAATAGTTTTGATAATTTTAATTCATTTTTAGAATGTAATAAACCTACGTATACTCCGTCTCACTCTCTGTGTTGTGTTGTGGCTCGTAAACACAGCAGGTGTTGACCGCTTAAGGCTGCCAAGGATTCTCCTCCCGACGCAGCTGCGAAACACCCGCTGTCTGCCACAGGTGGCGTTGCCACTTTTGGTACAGGCACCAGCCTAGTGCTGGTTCAGGATTATCTGGTGCCTCGTACATCCGGGGATTGTGTACGAGGTGAATCCTCTGTTTTCCCCTTACGAGCGTTGTTCGGCCGGCTATCAAGCCGGCTTTTTTTTTGCCTGTCTGTTTTGTACAGCGCGCCTTGCGGCCAACCAGGCTACGACTCATCGTGGCAGGCGCAGGCCTCACCCGCGGCCGCGCCATCCAGGGTTTTCAGAATGCCGCAGTCCGCCAGCGTATGCGGGCTGTCGCAGCGGGCACGCAGCTGTTGCAGCTGTATTTCCAGCTTTTGCAGGGCTTCAATCTGGCTGTGCACGCGGCTGATCTGCTGGTCGATCAGGGCGTTGACGCGGTCGCACGGCTCGGCCGCCGGCTGCTGGTGAAAGCCCGCCAGCAGGCGGATATCGGCTAGTGGCATGCCCAGCGAGCGGCAGTGCAGGATAAACGCCAGCTGCTCCAGATGCGGCTGTTCGTAGCGGCGGTAACCGCTGCTACTGCGTGCAGGGGCGGGGAGCAGGCCTTCGCGTTCGTAATAGCGGATGGTTTCGCTTTCGCAGCCGGTGCGTTTTGCCAATTCGCCGATTTGCATCATCTTTCTCCTTCGGGGCTTGACCTTATAGTAGCTACAGGGTTTGCAATAAGACAAGCAAGCTTCTGTGGAGACCAGCATGGCCCTGTACCAACCCAAACCTGGCAGCAAGATTATCCCCCTGGCCGTCGCCGGCGCACGCTCTGCCGACCACGACCACGACCACGACCACGACCACGACCACGACCACGACCACGACCACGACCACAGCCACAGCCACGATCCGGCCGCGTGCTGCAGTGGCGACGCCTGCAGCAGCACGCTCACCGCCGCGTCGGTAGCCGGTGACGCACCGGTGGGCAGCAGCGCCTGGCGGCTCGCCATCCCTGCCATGGACTGCCCCACCGAAGGGCGCTTGGTGGACAAGGTGTTGGCCGCAGTACCCGGTGTGCTGCGCGTGGATTTCAACTACATCGAACGTACCATCACCGTCCACCAGCGCGACGCCAGCCTGGCGCAGCTGCAGGCCGCGCTGGCCAGCACCGGCATGCCAGGCCGGCTGCTCAGCCACGCCGATGCCCCTGTCGCCGCGGTGCCCGCCGGTGAAAGCCGCGGCCAACTATGGCTGGCGGGCCTGCTGGCGGCCGCTGCCGAAGGCGCGGTGCTGGCCGGTGCCAGCGATAGCGCCGGGTGGGTGGCGGCGCTGGCCATCGCGTCGATGCTGGCGGGCGGGCGCAGCACGGCGCGCAAAGGCTGGTACGCGCTAAAGCTGCGCACGCTCAACATCTACTTTTTGATGAGCCTGGCCGTGATCGGCGCCATGGTGCTACAGCAGTGGCCCGAGGCCGCGATGGTACTGTTCCTGTTTGCACTGTCGGAAAAGCTGGAAGCCATGTCGCTGGCCCGTGCCGGTGAAGCAGTACGCAGCCTGATGGCGCTAAAACCCGACACCGCCTGGGTAGAGCAGGGTGGCCAGTGGCAAGCGGTACCCAGCGACAGCCTACAGGTTGGCCGCGAGGTCCGCGTGCGCCCTGGCGAGCGCGTGCCGCTGGATGGCGTGATCGTGAGCGGCCGCAGCGACTTTAACGAGGCACCCATCACCGGCGAAAGCCTGCCGCTGGACAAGGGCGAAGGCGACGCCGTGTTTGCCGGCGCCATCAACGGCCAGGGCCTGGTGCGGGTACGGGTGACCGCCGCTGCCGACGGTAGCGTGCTGGCGCGCATTATCCGCAGCGTGCGCGATGCCCAGGCCGGCAAAGCCGCCACCCAGCGCTTCATCGACCGCTTTGCCGCGGTGTACACCCCCATCGTGGTGGCCGTGGCCGTGCTGTTGGCCGTGGGCCTGCCGCTGGCCGGCTGGATGAGCTGGCAGGGCGCGCTGTACCAGGCGCTGGTGTTGCTGGTGATTGCCTGCCCCTGCGCATTGGTCATCGCTACGCCGGTGACGCTGGTGTCGGCGCTGTCGTCGGCCGCACGGCGCGGCATGCTGGTAAAAGGCGGCGCCGCGCTAGAGGCCGCTGCGCGCATCCGCTACCTGGCGCTGGACAAAACCGGCACGCTGACCCGCGGCCAGCCGGTAGTGGAAGACATCCTGCTGCTGCAAGACGGTATCAGCCGCCACAGCGTGCTGCAGCACGCGGCCAGTCTGGAGGCACACTCCACCCACCCGCTGGCGCGTGCCGTGCTGCAGGCTGCCGGTGATACGCCGCTACTGGCTGCCAGCCAGCTGCAGGAAACCGCTGGCGAAGGAGTGACGGCACAGCTGGATGGGCACAGCTGGGCACTGGGCAACCGCCGCCTGCTGGCCCGGCTGGGGGCCGATGCGGCCGCGCAGGCCGTGCCAGTACCGGCAGGGATGGGCGAGATGTGGCTGTGCCGCAATGGCGTACCGCAAGCCGTGCTGCTGGTGGCCGACGCACTGCGGCCGGACGCGCAGGCAGCGGTAGCCCAGCTGCAGCAGATGGGCATCCAGCTGACGGTGTTGTCCGGCGACCAGCAGGCGGTGGTTGGCCGCACGGCAGCGCAGGTGGGTATTCGCGAGGCACTGGGCGGCCTGTTGCCCGACGACAAGCTGGCGCATATCCGCCGCCTGGCGCAGCAGGGGCCGGTGGCCATGGTGGGCGACGGTGTCAACGACGCACCGGCGCTGGCGCAGGCCGAGCTGGGCATTGCCATGGGTGCGGCCGGGTCGGATACCGCGCTGGAAACCGCGCAGGTGGCGCTGATGGAAGACCGCCTGGACAAGCTGCCGCAGCTGTTTGCCCACGCCCGGCGCAGCATGGCGGTGCTGCGCGCCAATATCGTGCTGGCGTTGGCGATCAAGCTGGTGTTCTTCATCCTGGCGCTGGCGGGTATCGCTACGCTGTGGATGGCCGTGTTTGCCGACGTCGGCGCCAGCCTGCTGGTGATTTTCAACGGCTTGCGTCTGGCGCGGGCAGGGGGAAAAGCATGATGGGGTGGCTGGCGTGCAAGCTGCCGCCGCCGCTCTTGGCCCTGCTGTGCGGCTGGGGGATGGCGCAGCTGGCGCCAGCTTGGCCGCAATGGCCGACGGGGCTACGTACTGTGTTGATACTGGTATTGCTGCTGGCGGCGGTATTGCTGGAAGGCGACGCGGTGTGGGCTTTCGTGCAGCGGCGTACCACCATCAGCCCACTGCAGCCGCAGCGTAGCAGCGTACTGGTGGTAGACGGTTTCTACCGCTTTAGCCGCAACCCCATGTACCTGGGCATGCTGTGTCTTTTGCTGGCATGGGCCGTGTGGCTGGGGCAGTGGCTGGCGCTGGCCGGGCCGCTGGTGTTTGTGCTGTGGCTAAACCGTTTCCAGATTGCCCCGGAAGAACAGGCACTATTGGCGCGCTTTGGCAGCCGCTATGCCGCGTACTGCCGCCGGGTACGGCGCTGGTTGTAGCGCCTATACCTTCATGCCGCGCATGCCGGTTACCCGGAACGGGTACAGCTCGGGCACCATCACGCCACCGGCTACCACCGGGTCGGCCTGCATGATGGCGCGGGCCTCGCTTTCTATGCCGGTCATGATCAGCACCATGGCAAAGGCCTGGGCGTTGTCTGCCGTGGTGCGGCCAAACAGCGTGACCTTGCCCGCCAGGCACAGGTCGTCCAGGTAGCAGGTGTGTTTGCTGATGCACTCTGCCTCGTGGTCGCTCAAACCGGCGCGCAGCATGTCGGGGCGGGTAGGGCGTAGCAGGTAAAGGTAGTGATGCATGGTGTCATGCCTGTGTATCAATGCCGCGACCTTGCAGGGCGGGGGCCGTGCTGTCTTGCGGCTGGTAGGTTTTCTCAATGTTGTTGCCAGCCTGGCGGGCAGCGGCCTGTTCGGCCATGGCTTGCAATGCCATCTGGCGTGCCTGCGCGGCCACGGCCTGGTCCTGGCCGGACGGCTCGGCGGGGGCCAGCGCGGCACGCTGTATGGCCTGGGCCTTGCGCAGGGTGTCTTCTGGCGCCCGCCCCGGGCTGACATCAATACTCACGTTGCCGCCTACGGCATAGCGTTTGCCATCCGGGCCTTGCTGATAGCTGTAGCTGGGGCCGCTCACACTCACGCCGCCCGCCGCCGCGATATGCGCCTGCTCGTGGGCACGCACTTCGCTATCGCGTGCTTTTAGCTGGTCTACCTGCTTTTGCTCCTCTTCGCTCAACGCCGCCGTGCCGTTTTGGCCACGGTCGGTGCTACCGGCCTGGCTGGCTGTAGGGGTGTAGGCGCTAGCGTAGTTGGCCGCAGAGGGGGCGCTTATGCTCATTTCTATCAGGTGCTTGGCTGTTGCCTATAAGCATAGACCATAAAAAACGGCCTGCTGTTGTGCGCAGGCCGTGTATGACAAGGGCCAGGCAGCTCAGCCCTGGCGCTCGCCGGTTTGCAGGCGCCACAGCGCGGCGTAGCTGCCGTTTTGCGCCAGCAGCAGCGCATGGGTGCCCGACTCCACAATCTGGCCGTGCTCCATCACGTGGATGCAGTCGGCGTGGCGCACGGTGGACAGGCGGTGGGCAATCACCAGTGTGGTGCGCCCGCGGGATACCACGTCCAGCGAGCGCTGGATGGCGGCTTCGGTTTCGTTGTCTACCGCACTGGTGGCTTCGTCCAGTATCAGGATGCGCGGGTCTTTCAGAATGGCGCGCGCCAAGGCCAGGCGCTGGCGCTGGCCGCCAGACAGTTTCTGGCCACGCTCACCCACCGGGGTGTCGTAGCCTTGCGGCAGCCGCGTAATGAACTCGTGCGCTTCGGCGGCGCGGGCGGCGGCCTCGATGGCGCTGCGGCCAACCTGGCCTATGCCGTAGGCGATGTTGTCGGCCACGCTGCCATCGGTCAGGAAGACATCCTGGCTCACGTAGCCGATCTGGCGGCGCAGGGCAGTCAGCGACAGCTCGCGGATATCGTGGCCATCCAGCCGGATGGCCCCGGCTGGGGCATCGTAAAAACGCAGTAGCAGCTTGACCAGTGTGCTCTTGCCCGAGCCGGTAGCGCCGACAAAGGCCACGGTGCGCCCGGCGGGGATGGTAAGCGACACATTGTGCAGCACGGTGAGGTCGCCGTAGCCGAATGACAGGTTTTCGAAAGCCAGGCTGCCGGATACTGTACCGGTTGGCAGCGCTTTGCCATCGTACGGTATCGAGACGGGTGTGGAGAGCACGTCAAGCACACGGTCGATGGCCGTCATCGAGCGCTGGTACAGGTCGGCAATATCGGCCAGCCCCACCAGCGGCCACAATAGCCGCTGCGTGAGGTACACCAGCACCGAATAGCTGCCAACACCGATATCACCGTGCAGGGCCAGCCAGCCGCCGTACACCAGCGTCACCACAAAGCCGGCCAGAATGGCCATGCGGATCACCGGAATAATGGCGGACGACAGGCGGATGGCGTCGGCGTTGGCCTGGCGGTAGTGCTCGCTGGCCTGGCGGATATGCTCGGCTTCGAAGGCCTCGGCGGTAAACGCTTTAATGGTGGCAATGCCCAGCAGGTTGTTGCTGAGGCGGCCGTTAATCACCCCGGCGGCTTCGCGCACTGCGCTGTAGCGCGGGGCAATACGCTTCTGGAACCAGAACGTGCCCACCAGGATCAGCGGCACCGGAAACAGCGCCAGCATGGCCAGCTGCGGGGCCAGGTAAAAGAACACGGCACCAACCATAATGGAGGAACACACCACCTGGATAATGCTGTTGGCGCCACCGTTCAGAAAGCGCTCCATCTGGTTGATGTCATCATTCAGGATGGACATCAGGCTGCCGGTGCGCTTGTCTTCAAAGTAAGACAGCGGCAGCTTTTGCACGTGGTCATAGGCATCCAGCCGCAGCACGTGCTGCAGGTTTTGCGCCAGGTTGCGCCAGCGTAGCTGGTACAAGTATTCGAATAACGATTCACCCGCCCAGATCAGCACCGTCAGCCCGCCCAGCCACAAAAGCTGCTCAAAGCTGTCGGTAATGCCCAGGCGGGCCAGGAAAGAGTCCTGCTTGCTGACCACCACATCCACTGCCACGCCGATCAACACCTCGGGCAGGATGTCGAAAAACTTGTTGATGGCCGAAAAGGCCGAGGCAAGATAGGCATCGCGCCGGTATTGGCGGGCATAATGAAAGAGCCGTGACAGGGATGACATGGTATCTGGCGGGTATCAATGGGGGGGATGGCGATTGTACGCCGCCATACCAGAAGAATGAAACGGGAATAATTAGCAATGACTGAACACTCTGTTAACCAGCGCGAGCTCACCATGTCGGTACTGATGACGCCGGACATGGCCAACTTCTCCGGCAACGTCCACGGCGGTGTGCTGCTGAAACTGCTAGACCAGGTCGCCTACGCCTGCGCCAGCCGTTACGCCGGCTGCTATGTGGTCACGCTGTCGGTAGACCAGGTACTGTTCAAGCAGCCCATCCACGTGGGCGAGATGGTGACCTTTCTGGCCAGTGTGAACCACGTTGGCCGCACCTCGATGGAAGTCGGCATCAAGGTGGTGGCCGAAAACATCCAGCAGCGCACTGTGCGCCACACCAATAGCTGCTACTTCACCATGGTGGCCTGGGCCGACGGTAAAGCCATGCCGGTACCGCCGCTGGCGCTGGAAAGCGACACCCACAAAAAGCGCTTTCGCGAAGCCGAAATCCGCAAGCAGATGCGCCTGGAGGCCGAGCAGCGCATGCAGCAGGCAGGCACTGCATGAAAGAAGGCCTGGTTCCGCTCACCGCGCTAGACAAGCCACGCGCTTACGACATCTACTGCGCCGGTATGCAAGGCAAGCTCAGCCGCTGCGCCGGGTGGGACCCGGTATTGCAACGGCAGGGCTTCGAGCACAGCTTTACCGCCGGTACGCTGTTCTGGTACCGGCACCAGGGCCAGGAGGTGGCGCTGGTCAGCATGTCGCGCCGTGATTATGGCCTGCACGTACACCTGCTGGTGGTGCTGGACGCCTGGCGCCGCCAGGGCATGGGGCGGCGCGTGCTGGCGCATTTGCATGGCCTCAGCCGTGGCCGCGTGACGCTAAGCTGCTTGCGCGACGACAAACCCGTGCGGGCTTTCTATGCCGAAATGGGTTACCACATCGCCGGCATGGAGCCGGACTTTCTCAATCTGGAATGGCCAGGGCCGCAGGCTAAGGCAGGCTGAGCGCCAGCCCGGCCAGCTTGGGGCGGGCGCGGCTTTGCCCTACAATGCGCGCCTCTTTGACCGAAAGCCCGCCATGTCTGCCTACCAGCTCGTGCATGCTCACCCGCAGTTTTACGTGATTGATAAAGCCCCCGGCGTCAGCTTTCACCGCGAAGACGATACCCCCGGCCTGATGGACGCCCTGCGCGACGGCCTGCAAGACGACGCGCTGTGGCCGGTACACCGGCTGGATCGCATCACCAGTGGCCTGATCGTGGTGGCGCGTAGCCAGGCCGCCGCCGCCGCGCTGGGCGCCGCCTTTGCCGGGCGCGAGGTGGAAAAATATTACCTGGCGCTGTCCGACGCCAAGCCCGCCCGCAAGCAGGGCCTGATCAAGGGCGATATGGACAAAGGCCGTGGCGGCGCCTGGAAGCTGTGCAAAAGTGCGGCCAACCCGGCCGTCACCCAGTTTTTCAGCCACAGCCTGGCCCCCGACCTGCGCCTGTTTGTACTGCGCCCGCGCACCGGCAAAACCCACCAGCTACGCGTGGCGATGAAGTCGCTGGGGGCGCCCATTCTGGGCGATGCGCTCTACGGCGGCAGCGCCGCCGACCGGGGCTACCTGCACGCCTATGCGCTGGCCTTTACCCTGGACGGTGAAACGCATCGTTTTAGCTGCCTGCCGCAATGGGGCGAACGTTGGCCGCAGCCCGCGCTCGCTGATTATCTGGCGGCCAACCCGCCCACCAGCCTGCCGTGGCCGGTGCTGTAGGCGCTTGCTCCCGCCAAGGCAAACATGAAAAAAGCCGGTCGCGTGGGCGAACCGGCTTTTTCATGGCAGAGGCAGTTAGCCCAGACCGTGCATCATCTTTTTCAGCTTGCCCGACAGCAGGAACAACACCAGCGCGGCGCTCCCCGCCATGATCACGAACAGCATGAAGAAGTCGTGCAGGTTGGCCACGGTGTAGCCCAGGAACACCGGCAGCGGCTTGCCCGGCTCCGGGTACAGGCCGGACAGCACGCCGGCAAACTTGTTGGCCAGCGCGCTGGACAAGAACCACACGCCCATCATCATCGACACCAGGCGGGCGGGTGACAGCTTCACCACCAGCGACAAGCCGATAGGCGACAGGCACAGCTCGCCAAAGGTATGGATGCTGTACAGGCTGATCAGCCACAGCATGCTCACTTTCACGCCCGGTGCCAGGCCGTTCACGCCCAGCGCGATGATCAGGTAGCCGATGGCCAGCAGCAGCAGGCCGATGGCCATTTTCATCGGCGAGTTCGGCTCCAGGCCTTTTTTGCCCAGCGTCAGCCACAGCCAGGCAAACAGCGGCGCGCACACCACGATTACCACCGGGTTGATGCTCTGGAAGAACGACGCCGGCACGGTCCAGCCCAGCAGCTGGCGGTTGGTTTGTTCCTCGGCAAAGAAAGTCAGCGAGGCGCCGGCCTGCTCGAAGGCGGACCAGAAAAAGATCACGAACGCCGATAGCAGCATGATCACCGCCAGGCGGTCTTTTTCCTGGCGCGTCAGCGGCGCGTGGCGGATCTTCTCGCCGCTCTCGTGATGCCGCTTGGGCGGCAGGCCGATGGCCGCGCCTTCCGGGGTGACCAGGTAGCGGTTGCGCAAGCTCAGAAACAGCGCCAGCGACACCAGCATGCCGATACCGGCAGCCAGAAAGCCCCATTTGAAATCGGCCGGGTGGCCGGTATCGCCCAGCGTGCCGCACACCAGCGGTGCCAGCAGCGCGCCAGCGTTGATGCCCATGTAGAACAGGGTGAAGGCGGAATCCACACGCTTGTCGCCTGCCGGGTACAGCTGGCCCACCATGGACGAAATATTCGGTTTGAACAGGCCGTTACCGGCGATCAGCAGCGCCAGGCCGCCAAACATCAGCGGGGTGGCGGTAGCCGGCTGCTGGTACAGCGTGGCGGCAAAAAACATGGAAAACTGGCCGGCGGCCATCAGTAGCGCACCGCTCACAATCGCGCGGCGGTTGCCCCAGTAGCGGTCGGCAATATAGCCGCCCAGCAGCGGCGCAAAGTACACCAGGCCGGTGTAGCTGCCGTAAATCTCGGATGCGTAGGCTTTGTCGAACATCAGCGCCTTGACCATGAACAGCACAAAGATGGCGCGCATGCCGTAGTAGCTGAAGCGTTCCCACATTTCGGTCACAAACAGCAGGTACAGACCGCGAGGGTGTTGTCGGTACATGAGGGTCTTTCTCTAGTGGTGAGTGAAGTGCACAGCCCTTTTTTCTGTGGGGGGGCTTTGGCAAAGGGGTGGGATTGTGCTGATGGTTTGGCGCTAATGCAATAGAAAAATGCGCTAAATTGAACATTTATGGCGTTATATTGTAATAAATTGCGGAAACTTATTTGATATGCATGGTTGTATAGTGTAAATATTCCAGCGTGGCTGTGTGGTTTTCACTATCGAATTGCTGCGGTGTAGCATTAATAAATCTTGCTGCCGGATGGCGGCTGGCGTAGGCTGCAGTGTGGCCCGTGCGGCCACCCGACACACTGGAGAACGTGCATGAAACCGCTAGTTTGCCCCGCAGCAAGCAGCGCCTGCCGCAGCCTGCTGCCCAACTGGTATAACCTCGACGTTGTACTGGCCAACGACTTTCCCCGTGCCTGATGCCCCTGGGTAGCCACCCGGCTGCCCGTCTGTTTTAAAGCCAAACTAAACAATCAACTGACACCTGTAGCCTTGCCACGCTGCGTTGCTGCGCGTTATTGCCGCGCCCGCAGTGTGCCGCCGCGCCGCCCCGTCACGCCCATGCTACGTGCCGGTGGCGCCTGCGCGGCAGCCAGGTTGGCCGCAGGTATGGAGCATCAACATGGCACGACGCATTCCTGAACCTTTCCGCATCAAGATGGTAGAGCCCATCAAGCAGACCACCCCGGAATACCGCCGCCAGGCGCTGGCCGCAGCCGGCTGGAACCCCTTCCTGCTGCGTGGCGAAGACGTGTACATCGACCTGCTGACCGACAGCGGCACAGGCGCCATGTCGGACCGCCAGTGGGCCGGCGTGATGATGGGCGACGAAGCCTACGCCGGCAGTCGCAACTTCTACGAGCTGGAGGCCACGGTCAAAGAGGTATTCGGCTACGCCCACACCCTGCCCACCCACCAGGGCCGCGGTGCCGAGCAGATCCTGTTCCCCGAGCTGGTAAAACGCTGCGGCAGCCAGCAGCCGGTATTCCTGTCCAACTACCACTTTGACACCACCAAGGCACACGTAGAGATTGCCGGCGCACGCGCCATCAACGTGCTGACGCCGCAGGCGCTGGATACCACCACCGCCTACGACTGGAAGGGCGATTTCGACCTGCCGCGCCTGGCCGCGCTGATCGAAGAGCACGGTGCGGCCAACGTGGCTGGCCTCATCATCACCGTGACCTGCAATAGCGCGGGTGGCCAGCCGGTCAGCATGACCAGCATCCGCGAGTCGGCCGCGCTGGCGCGCCGCCACGGTATTCCGGTGATCATCGACGCGGCGCGCTTTGCCGAAAACGCCTGGTTCATCCAGCAGCGCGACCCGGACTACGCCAGCAAGTCGGTACCGGCCATCGTGTACGAGATGTTCAGCCACGGCGATATGTTCACCATGTCGGCCAAGAAAGACGCGCTGGTCAATATCGGTGGCCTGTGCTGCTTCAAGCACGACGAAAACCTGTTCCGCAGCGTGCAGGTGCGCTGTGTGGCGATGGAAGGCTTTGTCACCTACGGCGGCCTGGCCGGGCGCGACATGGCGGCGCTGGCCGTGGGCCTGAAAGAAGGCATGGACGAGGGCTATCTGGCCTACCGTATCGGCCAGGTGGCTTACCTGGGCGACAGGTTGGCCGCAGGCGGTATCCCGATCCAGACGCCCACTGGCGGCCACGCCGTGTTCGTGGACGCCAAAAAGCTGCTGCCGCACATCCCGGCCGGGCAGTTCCCCGCGCACGCGCTGGCCTGCGAGCTGTACCTGGAAGGCGGCATTCGCGGCGTGGAAATCGGCTCGCTGCTGCTGGGGCGCAACCCGGCTACTGGCGAGCAGGAGCCGTCGCCGTTCGAGCTGCTGCGCCTGACCATCCCGCGCCGCGTGTACACCAACGACCACATGGACTACATCGCCGACTGCCTGATCGACATCCAGCAGCGCGCCAGCAGCATCCGTGGCCTGGGTTTTGACTACGAGCCGCCCATCCTGCGCCACTTCACCGCACGGCTGCACCCGCTGTAAGCCGTTTTATTGCCACCTCTAGCCACCCCGCTGCCATGCAGCGGGGTTTTTTGTGGCCTTGTATAGTGCAGGCAGGAGGAGCAGGCATGGCCATCAAGATCATCATGGTGCTGGGTGCAACGCTGCTGGCCGGTGTGGCCCGTGGCGAAACCAGCGTAACAATTTCGTATACCGGCGAGGCGCTGGTGTACGACGGCGAGCTGTCGGCAGCAGCCAACCAGCGCCTGTTTGCGCTGTTCGACGCCGCCACGGTCAAGCCGCACACGTTGGTGATCAGCAGCAGCGGTGGTGCCTTCAACCTGGGGCTGGCGCTGGGCGAGTGGGTGGCGCAGCACCGGCTGCGCGTGCACGTGCCGCGCTATTGCAACTCGGCCTGCGCCAACTACGTGTTTACCGCCGCCAGCCACCGCGAGCTGGGCTATCACGCGCTGCTGGCTTTTCACGGCGGCATGGACGAGGCGCATCGCCAGCGCGCGGCCTACCTGGCGCGCTTTCCTGCCCAGCACCAGGCTGAGGCGCGGCAGCGCTTTGCCGCCGAAGTAAAAGCAGCCCGCCAGCGCGAGCTGGCCTTCTTTGCCCGCATCGGTGTGGACCCGCAAATCACCAGCTACGGCTACCGCCACTTTCCCCGCATCATGCAGCGCTATAACGCCTGGAGTTATTCGCTGCCCATGCTGAGCCACTTTGGCGTGGGGCCCATCACCATCAGCCAGGGCGAGCGCTGGCTGCCGCGCCCGGCCAACGACAGCCTGCTGATGATCGTGTCGCCACAGCGCTACGGCTGCCTGCCCGCCGGGGGTGTCACCGACCTGCTGTACGACTGCGCCAGCGACCAGCCACTGCCGCTGTCTGTGCTGGGTGATTGATAGTTATTCCCATCTAGGGTAGGGTGGCGCTTTACCCGCTGCCTTACCGCCATGAGCCCGCACCTGGACCACATCCCCGCCGACCTGGTATCCGCCGCCGACTACCAGCGCTACGCCCAGCGCATGATGTCGGCCAACGCCCGCGCCTATATCGATAGCGCCGCCGCCGACGAGCTGAGCCATGCGGCCAACCTGCAAGCCTTTGCCCGCCACCGCCTGCACACCCGCGTACTGGCCGACGTGCAGGGTGGCCACAGCCGCTGCCACCTGCCGGGGCTGGATTTGGCCATGCCGATACTGCTGGCACCGGTGGCGTACCAAAAGCTGGTGCACCCCGACGCCGAACGCAGCGCCGCCTACGCCGCCAGCGTGATGGGCAGCAGCATGCTGGTCAGCACCCTGGCCAGTACCCAGCTGGAAGACATCGCCGCCGCCGCGCCGTCGCCCTTGTGGTTTCAGCTGTACTGGCAGCACGACCGCGCCGTGGTGGCGCAGCTGGTGCAGCGCGCCGAAGCCGCCGGCTATACCGCGCTGGTGTTGACCGTCGATGCGCCGCTGGCCGGTGTGCGCAACACCGAACAGCGCGCCGGCTTTGCGCTGCCCGATGGCGTGGCCGCAGTGAACCTGGCCGCCATGGTGCCGTACCAGCCTGCGTTGGCCGCAGGGCAGAGCGCGGTGTTCGACGGCATGATGGCCATCGCCCCGCGCTGGGCCGACATCGCCTGGCTGCGCAGCCAGACACGCTTGCCCATCTTGCTGAAAGGCATCCTGTCGCCGCATGACGCCGAGCTGGCGCTGCAACACGGCGTGGACGGCCTGATCGTGTCCAACCACGGCGGCCGCGTGCTGGACACCGTACCGGCGGCGCTGGACGCGCTGCCCGCCATTGCCGCCGTGGTACAGGGCCGTGTGCCGCTGCTGCTGGACGGCGGCGTGCGCCGCGGCAGCGACGTATTCAAGGCGCTGGCGCTGGGGGCCAGCGCGGTGCTGATCGGCCGCCCGTTCATTCACGCGCTGGCAGTGGCCGGCGCGCTGGGCGTGGCCCACCTGCTACGCACGCTGCACGAAGAACTGGAAGTGGCCATGGCGCTGACCGGCTGCCGCACGCTGGCCGACATCGGCCCGCACTGCCTGTGGCCCGCGCCGCCTGCCGCGTAGCGCGGGTGGCCAGTGGCCAAGGTTGGCCGCATGGATAACAGCAAGGGCAAGCCGCAGGCTTGCCCTTGTGCTTTGCCGAGGCTGGCATTTGGCGCCGCTGCCGCGTGGTTGCCTGCCATTCGTGAAGCCTCCCTCGCACAGCACTGCCGCCTGCGGCCAACCTTGCAGCTGCCTGGCCGCCCTACGCTGCGCTATCGAACCACAGTTGGCGGAAGTCCATCCAGCCGCATTGTGTTAGCGCGATGCCACGCAGCTGCGGGTCGAACTCCAGCCGCATGGTGCTGTGCTGCAGCGGGATCAGCGCGTGCTCGCGCACCAGCAGGCTAGCGGCCGCGGCGTAGTGCTGCCAGCGCGTGGCGCTGTCCGGCTCGGCCTGGCTGCGGCTTACCCACGCCTGCAGCGCGTGGCGGGTGGGCTCGGGTAGCCAGGGGTGGAAGCCGGATTCACCCGCCAGCCACTGGTGGCAGCTGTAGTCCAGGTCATCGTTGAGCACTTCGCCGGTTAGCATCAGGTCGGCGTTGTGGCGCCAGTGGTTGGCCGCAAACTCGGGGAAATCCAGCACCTGTTGCTCTACCTGACAGCCGGCAGCGGCCAGGCGTGTGCACACTTGCTCGGCCAGCTGGATGTGGGTGGCCAGCTTGTAGGTGACCAGCCGCAAGCGTGGCGGCAGTACCGGGCGCGGCGCGGTGGCGGGGGCGGGCCAGTGCTGCCACTGCGCCAGCATGCCCAGTGCACGTTGGCCGCCCAGCTCGGCCGGCCAGTGCGCCGGGTGTAGCCAGGCGGCGAGGGCAGCACGCTGGCTGGTGTTCAGCGTGGCAGGGTTGGCGCACACATAGCTGCAGCCGGGCTCGGCTTGTAGGGTGTACTGCCCTTGTGGCGGGGTGTGGCCGTGGTAGCCCAACCGCACGTCCAGCCTGGCGCGGGTGGCGTCGTCGTTCACTACCCAGATGTCCACTTCGTCCAGCAGCGGCCGCGCCTGCCAGTAGCGCTCGAAGGCGCGTAGCGTGGCACGGTGGGCGTTATTGACGCTCAGGCGGAACGGCCCGGTGCCGCTGGGCAGGCGGCCAAAGTCGGCTTGCGGCCAACGTTCGCGTGGCAGGATTACCGCGCAGCTATCGGCCAGCCGGTGTGGCAGCAGGGCGTCCGGCTGCGACAGGGTAATGTGTATTTCATGCGGCGCGGGCAGCTGTACCGATACCAGGTGGGCGAACAGGCGCTGGAACGGGCCGGGCTCGTCGCGCAGGCGGTACAGCGTCTGGCGCACGTCTTCGCCTTCCAGTGGGCGGCCGTGGTGGAACAGCACGCCGGGGCGCAGCACGAAGCGCCATTGTTGCAGGCTGGCGTCGTGCTGCCAGTGGTGGGCCAGCGCTGGCGCGATGCGGCCGCTGTCGCGCTGGTAGCAGGTCAGGCCGTCGAATAGCTGGCGTATCAGATGGCATTCGGTACGGCGGTTGATCTGCACCGGGTCCAGGCTGTGCAGTGGCCGGTAAAACGGGATGCGTAGCCGCTGTTCGCTGCCGGGCTGTACGCCCAGATAGGCGGGCAGTAGCTCGCCCAGGCGCTGGCGGCTGGCGGGGGTGAGCTGCTGCATGGCGCTTTCGATGTCGCCGCGTGCCAGGTGTTGCTGCAGCGCGTCGGCTTCCAGCGTGGCAGGGTGGGTGTGGAACTGCAGCTGCGACAGTTGGCCGCGCCCGCGCCCGGCCTGCCATTGCAGCCAGCCGTGGCCGGCCAGCGTGGCCAGTACAGCACGGGCGTGGCGCGGGCTGCAGCATAGCTGTTCGGCCACCTGCTCCAGCCGGGCGGGGCCGCTCTGGCCGTGGCGAGCGTGGTACAGGCGCTGGTAGTACTGACGGGCCTTTTGCATAAAAGCGGAACGCCTGGTGAATTTGTCTCCTGTTTAGCTTCCGCTTTTTGCGGGCATGCTGTCCAGCCATATCGCGTTGGAAAGGAACAGGACATGCAGCAAGCAGGGCAGGGCGGGGGGCTGTGGCAGCAGCCGGTGTTTGTGGGGTTGTTTGCCAGCACGCTGTTTCTGGCGCTGGGCAGCCAGATTTATCAGCTGGCTTTGCCGCTGATCCTGTACGAGCTGACGCATTCGCTGAATGCCATGAGCCAGCTGCGGGCGGTGGAGTTCCTGCCCAACTTGCTGCTGGCGGTATTCATCGGCGTGTGGGTAGATCGCGTGTGCCGCCGCCGCTGGGCGCAGCGCAGCCTGCTGGCGATGGCGCTATTGCTGGGCATAGCGGGCGGCTTGCTGGCGCAAGGCTGGCTGCCCGTGTGGCTGTTTTACCCGCTGGCTTTCGTGATGATGCTGTGCAACTACATTACGGCCATCTGCCGCTTTGGCCTGGTGAAGCACAGCGTGCCGCAGGCATTGCTGATGCCGGCCACCAGCTACCTGAATACGCTGTTCAACCTGTTTGCCGTGACCGGGCCGATGCTGTCCGGCCTGCTGATTGCTTTTGCCTCGCTGGCGTGGGGCATGTGGTTGCCGGCGCTATTGTTTGTGCTGTCGTCGCTGGCTTTGCTGCGGGTACCGGCCATGCCACCGCTGGCGGCCAGCGAGCGCCATTTCGCCACTGAGTTGGCCGCAGGCTGGGCCGCGCTGCGTGCCAACCGCCCGCTGTGGCAGCTGGCGTGGGCGGTGGTGCTGGCCAACGGCGCCAGTGGTGTGGCCGAGGTGCTGCAGCTGTTCCGCCTGCGCGACAGCCTGGGGCTGAGCCCGGCACAGCTGGGTGTGCTGTACGGCGTGGCTGGCATAGGTGGTATTGCTGCCGGCCTGAGCGTGACCTGGCTGCGGCAGCGGTTCGGCCTGGGGCGGGTGGTGATGCTGGCGTTTGCGCTGGAAGGGCTGGGTATGGTGGCAATGGCGATACTGCAGCAGGTATGGCTACTGGGGCTGGTGATGCTGGCCAGCAGCTTTGTGGTGGTATGCGGCAATGTCTGTGTGTGGAGTTACCGCCAGGAAAGCACGCCGCTGGCGTTGATAGGCCGGGTGTCCGGTATCACCGGCTCGCTGTTCAAGCTGCTGATGCCGCTGGGGCTGTGGCTGTCGGGTGCGCTGGCCGGCAGCTGGCCGCTGTCGCAGCTGATGTTGGCCGCAGCGCTGCTGTCTGTGCTGGCTGCGTTGTGTTGCCGGCTGGGGGCGGTGTACCGCGTGGCGTGATGTTTGCCGGGTGGTTTGCGGCCAACCTTGTGTTATCCAGGCAATGAAAAAGGCAGCCGTCTGGCTGCCTTTTTGCGATGCGTGGCGGCTTTACTGCCCCACCATCACCAGCCGCAGATCCAGCTTGTTGGCCAGGTTGCCTACCGGCTCGGCGGCTTGCATGCGCAGCTCGCCGTCGACAAACAGGCGGGCGTCCACTGCGTACTGGCGGCCGGGCTTGACCGCGGCGTAGTCGTAGCACAGCGAGAAGGCGATGGGGGTGCCGACTTTTTCCAGCGTCTGTTCGGCCAGTACGGCGGGGGCGCCGCTGGTGACGTCAAGCAGGCGTACGCGCAGCAGGGTTTTGTCACGCGGGTAGGCGATGCGCTCCTGGTAGAAGGCGCTACCCGTGACATAGCCCATGCCGGGGCGGGTGGCGCAGGCAGCCAGGGTACTGGCTGCCAGGCCCAGTAGCAGGTGGCGGCGGTCGAGGTGGCTCATCAGTGTTCTACCGGTTCCAGTTTGGGGTTGCCCAGCTGCACCATGGCGCTTTCGCCAGGGCGCCATTCGCCTTGCAGGCGCCAGCTACCGGCTTTGTCTTCCAGGCGCAGATACCAGTGTTTGGCATTCCCCGGGGTGATGCGTGCCTGGTAGATGTTGTCTGCCTGGCGGGTAAGGAGGACGCGCTGGTCGTCTTGCTGGCGGGTAGGGTGCAGCAGGGTCAGGGTAAGGTCGCCCTGCAGCGGGGCCTGGCTGGTGGTGACGATGCGCACCGACTGCTGGTCGTCGCTGAACATGGCTTGGGCGCTGATACCCAGGCTGACGGCGGCTTTATCGCGTGTCAGTTCCAGGTTGATGTCTTTGCCGCGCTTGTAGTAGTCGTCATTCACCATGTCGTCTGCGGTCACGACCGCAATGCGAAAGGTGATGATGCCGGCCACTACGGCCAGAAAAGGGCCGGCCATGAGTAGCCATGGCCAGCGGTCTTTGTACCAGGGGCGCGGGGCCCCGGTGTGGTTTTGCATGCCTTATTCCCCGATAAAGCTGGATTTCTCTTCTACGCTGGCCTGATTGGTCAGCGACTCGATGGTGAAGTGAATCTCGTGGCTGCCTTTGGTGGCAATTTCCGGTGCAACCTGGGCGCGTACGGACACCAGCTCGTTGCTCATGCCTTCTACGCGCACTTGCGGGTGCTCGCTAACCAGCTTGATTCCTTCCAGACCTTCTACTTTGATGCGGAATGTCTGCACTTGTTCCGATACGTTCATGATACGGATGCTGTAGGTGTTTTCCAGCAGGCCGTCATTGGTTTCCCGTACCAGGGATGCGCGATCCCGAATGATATCTACCTTGAACGGTTTGCGCATGCTGAGCGAGGCGATGGCGGCGATGAAGATGACCGACAGCACCAGCATGTACATGACAACCCGTGGCCGTTTCAGGCGGGAGACGATGGCGCTTTCTGGGTATTTGCCTTCCAGTGCGGCTTCGGTGGTGTAGCGGATCAGGCCTTTGGGGCTGCCGATTTTCACCATGACTTCGTCGCAGGCGTCGATACAGGCGGCGCAGCCGATGCATTCGTATTGCAGGCCGTTACGGATGTCGATGCCGGTAGGGCAGACCTGTACGCAGATACCGCAGTTGATGCAGTCGCCCAGGTTGGCTTGCTCCTGGCCTTTTTTGCGGGCACCGCGCGGTTCGCCGCGTTTTTCGTCGTAGGAGATGATCAGGGTGTCTTCATCGAACATGGCGCTCTGGAAGCGGGCATAGGGGCACATGTACATGCACACCTGTTCGCGCATATGGGCGGCCAGCAGGTAGGTGAAGCCGGCGTAGAAGAACATCCAGAAGGTTTCCCACGTGCCGTAGTTGAACGTCGGCATGGCCTTGAGCAGGTCTTGCATGGGGGTGAAGTAGCCTACCAGGGTAAAGCCGGTCCACAGCGAAAACAGGATCATGATGCCGTGCGAGGTACCTTTGATACGCAGCTTGCGCAGGCTCCACGGTTCTTTATCCAGCTTGATGCGCTTGTTGCGGTCGCCTTCGATTTTCTCTTCGATCCACAGCATGATTTCGGTGTACACCGTTTGCGGACAGGAGTAACCGCACCACAGGCGGCCGGCAATGGTGGTCCAGGTAAACAGGCCGAAGGCGCTACACATCAGCAGGGCGGCTAGGTAGACGAAGTCCTGCGGCATGATGGTGAGGCCGAACAGGTAGAACTTGCGGCTAACCAGGTCGAACAGCACGGCCTGGCGACCGTTCCACTGCAGCCAGGGCAGGCCGAAGTACACCAGCTGTGTAGCAATGACAAACAGGATGCGCCAGTTGGCAAACACGCCTTTTGCGCTGCGCGGATAAATTTTCTTTTGCGCTGCATACAGCGAAACGGTTTCACCCTGGGGTTTTTCTACCTTTACCCCGATATCTTTCAGCTTGTTGCTCATCTGGCTTTCCTTGGAGAACGCTTCATAAAGCACCCAGCGTATTCTAGGGTCTTTATGAAGCATGCTTGATGCTAAAACAATTCACAAACAAATAAAATGTTAGCACAAAAGATACTGCCCGCTTGCGCGGGCAGTATTGAGCAGGGTCAATTACTGGGCTTTGGCGTTATTGGACAAGCCATAAACGTAAGCGGTCAGCAGGTGAACCTTGCCATCACCCAGGAAGTCTTTCCAGGCTGGCATCTGGTTGTTGCGGCCGTTGGTAACGGTTTCGATGATGGTTTTTTCGGTACCACCATACAGCCATACATTGTCGGTCAGGTTAGGGGCGCCCATGGCCTGGTTACCTTTACCATCCGGGCCGTGGCAGGCTGCACACACCGCAGTAAAGGTTTCCTTGCCGCGTGCTGCGCGGTCGGCATCGTGTTTCTTGCCGGACAGCGACATGGCGTAGTTGGCAACATCCTTCACTTTTTCTTCACCGAAGGCAGCACCAAATGCAGGCATCTGGCCCTGGCGACCTGCAGCGATGGTGGTGTGGATGGTTTTTTCATCGCCACCATACAGCCAGTCGTTGTCGGTCAGGTTCGGGAAGCCTTTGGCACCGCGTGCGTCAGAGCCGTGGCACTGTACACAGTAGGTCTGGAACAGGCGTTTACCCATGGCTTGTGCTTCCGGGTCGGCAGCTACTGCCTTGACGTCCTGTTTCAGGTACTTGTCGTACAGCGGCTGGTATTTTGCCTCTGCCTGGGCTTTTTCTTCCTTGTACTGGCCTACTGCAGTCCAGCCACGAATACCTTTCCAGGTACCCAGGCCCGGGTACAGTACCAGGTAGCCTGCAGCAAACATCAGGGTCAGATAGAACATCAACATCCACCAGCGTGGCAGCGGGTTGTTGTATTCAGCCAGGTCATCGTCCCAGATATGGCCGGTGATCTGAACTTCTTCACCTTTCTTGACAGTGGTTTTCGATTGCGAGAACAGCAGGTAGGTCAAACCTACCAGACCCACAATCACCACTACGGCGATATATACGCCCCAGAAATCACTCACAAAATCACTCATTGCTTCGCTCCGTTGGAAGCGTTATCCGCCGCTGGCGTGTCGTCCTCGTCCATCACGAGGTTGGCCGCTTCGTCATAACGCTTCTTGGCTTTTTTACCGAAGGCACCCAATGCAATCACGATAAACACGGTGAAGCAGAATACCGTGAACAGGATGCGCCCCAGATTAGTCCAGTCCATGGCTTAACGCGCGTTCTTCAGTGCAAGACCCAGGCCTTGCAGGTAGGCGATCAGCGCGTCCAGCTCGGACTTGCCTTCAACCTGGGCTTTCGCCTCTGCAATTTCCTTGTCGGTGTACGGCACACCTACTTTGGTCAGTGCAGTCATCTTGGCAGCTACACCATCAGCGTCGGCCAGGTTGCGTGCCAGCCATGGGAAGGCAGGCATGTTGGACTCGGGTACCACGTCACGCGGGTTGGTCAGGTGAACACGGTGCCATTCGTCGGAATAACGGCCACCTACGCGGGCCAGATCCGGGCCGGTACGCTTGGAGCCCCACTGGAACGGGTGGTCGTAGACCGATTCGCCGGCTACGGAGTAGTGGCCATAGCGCTCGGTTTCCGCACGGAACGGACGAATCATCTGCGAGTGGCAGGTGTAGCAGCCTTCGCGGATGTAGATGTCACGGCCAGTCAGCTGCAGCGCGGTGTAAGGCTTTACACCGGCTACCGGCTGGGTGGTGGACTTCTGGAACATCAACGGTACGATCTCGATCAGGGCGGCCACGCTGATAACCAGCAGGGTCAGCACGATCAGATACGCTACGTTTTCTTCAATCAGTTTCTGGATCTTTTCCATGATGTTTCCTTGGCTACCTTAGTGAGCGTGCGCGGTAACTGCCGGGATCTTGGCATCTACCGGACGACCTGCTGCTACGGTACGGAAGGTGTTGTAAGCCATCAGCAACATACCGGACAGGAACAGGAAACCACCCAGGAAGCGGACAAACAGGTACGGGTAGGACGCTTTAACGGCTTCTACAAACGAGTAGGTCAGGGTGCCGTCGGCGTTCAGTGCACGCCACATCAGGCCTTGCATCACACCGGCAATCCACAGCGAGGCGATGTACAGCACCACGCCAACGGTAGCCAGCCAGAAGTGCGCTTCGATCAGTTTCACGCTGTGCATGCTGTCACGGCCGAACAGGCGTGGCAGCAGGTAGTACATGGAACCGATGGAGATGAAGGCAACCCAGCCCAGGGCACCGGAGTGCACGTGGCCAACGGTCCAGTCGGTGTAGTGCGACAGGGCGTTCACGGTTTTGATGGACATCATCGGGCCTTCGAAGGTGGACATACCGTAGAAGGACAGGGATACCACCAGGAACTTCAGTACCGGGTCGGTACGCAGTTTGTGCCAGGCGCCAGACAGGGTCATGATGCCGTTGATCATGCCGCCCCAGCTCGGTGCCAGCAGTACCAGCGAGAACGCCATACCCAGCGACTGGGTCCAGTCAGGCAGGGCGGTGTAGTGCAGGTGGTGAGGGCCGGCCCACATGTAGGTGAAGATCAGCGCCCAGAAGTGCACCACGGACAGACGGTAGGAGTACACCGGACGGCCAGCCTGCTTCGGTACGAAGTAGTACATCATGCCCAGGAAGGCAGCGGTCAGGAAGAAACCTACGGCGTTGTGGCCGTACCACCATTGCACCATGGCATCCACTGCGCCGGCGTAGATGGAGTAGGACTTGGTCAGCGATACCGGGATTGCCAGGCTGTTCACCACGTGCAGCAGGGCTACGGCCAGGATGAAGGCACCGTAGAACCAGTTGGCTACGTAGATGTGTTTTACCTTGCGGATCGCCAGGGTACCGAAGAACACGATGGCGTACACCACCCAGATCACGGTGATCAGGATGTCGATAGGCCATTCCAGCTCGGCGTATTCCTTACCGGCGGTAATGCCCAGCGGCAGGGTAATGGCGGCCAGCACGATAACCAGTTGCCAACCCCAGAAGGTAAACGCGGCCAGCTTGTCGGAAAACAGGCGAACGTTACAGGTACGCTGCACCACGTAGTAAGACGTGGCAAACAGCGCGCAGCCGCCGAATGCAAAGATCACGGCGTTGGTGTGCAGGGGGCGCAGACGGCCGTAGTGGAACCAGGGCCCAAAGTTGAGCTCCGGCCACACCAGCTGGGCCGCAATAATGACGCCAACCAGCATCCCGACAATGCCCCAAACCACGGTCATTATCGAGAACTGGCGCACCACCTTATAGTTATAAGTGGATTGCGTATCCATTTAGGGTTTTCTCCAAGGTTGCGAACTAGAACGTGTAAAACTGGTGACTTGAATTGTGTGCACCCGCCCCAAGTTGGGAAGGTGTATCAAGTTCTTGGGTGTCGATCAAAACCCCTGTAGCTGGTGCGCCCCGCTGTGCACCACTGCCTTGCCAGGCAAGAACAAGTGCTTTAATTCACCCGCGTATTCAACAGGCTATTCTAATCAATTCAGGCATCAGCCACCAGTCAAGAACGCGGGGCGACCTGCTGTTTCCCCTGCCCAAACTGGCTTTTTGGCCTTTTTAGCCTTTTGACAGACATGGATTATATTGTCATCGGTAGTACTGCTATTGATGAAGATCAAGCCGGAAGGTCAGGGGTGGTTTTGTACAGCCGGTGCTAGAATCCAGCATCTTTCTGCCACAGAACGGTTCTGCACTATGTCTTTCCCCGTTAGCTACCGCCTTGCCGTACTCGACCCGCACGCCCATCTTTTCGATGTGACCGTTACCATTGCCCAGCCCGCTGCCGCCGGCCAGGTACTGCGTTTGCCTGCCTGGATACCGGGCAGCTACATGGTGCGCGAGTTTGCCCGCCATATCGTGCAGATCAGCGCCAGCAGTGGCAAAAAGGCCGTGGCACTGACCAAGCTGGACAAACACAGCTGGCAGGCCGCCCCGGTGAAAGGTGAGCTCACCGTACGCTACCAGGTGTACGCCTACGACCTGTCGGTACGCGGGGCGTACCTGGACGCCAACCGTGGCTTCTATAACGGCACCAGCGTGTTCCTGTCGGCCGACGGCTTTGAAAACGACCCGTGCACGGTGGATATCGATGCACCAGCCGACAAGGCCCTGGCCGACTGGCAGGTGGCGACCAGCCTGCCCGCGCTGGATGTACACAAGAAAACCGGCTTTGGCCGCTACCATGCGGCCAACTACGACGAACTGATCGACCACCCGGTAGAGCTGGGCTGCTTCCAGCGCATCCGTTTCAAGGCCTGCGGCGTACCGCACGAGTTTGTGGTGTCCGGCGTCTGCCAGGCCGACCTCAAGCGTCTGGCCGCCGATACCAAGCGCATTTGCGAGTGGCAGATCCGTTTCTTTGGCGAGCCCGCCCCGTTTGACCGCTACGTATTCATGCTGTTTGTCGGCGCCGATATCTACGGCGGCCTGGAGCACCGCGCCTCCACTGCGCTGGTGGCCAACCGTGACGACCTGCCGGCCCCCGGCCTGGCCGAGGGCGAGATCGGCGACGGCTACCTGCGCCTTCTGGGCCTGATCAGCCACGAATACTTCCACAGCTGGAACGTGAAGCGCATGAAGCCGGCGGTGTTCACCCCTTACGACCTGAATCGCGAAGGCCACACCACCTTGCTGTGGGCGTTCGAGGGCATTACCTCCTACTACGACGACCTGGCGCTGGTGCGCAGCGGCCTGATCGACGAAAAACGCTACCTGGGCCTGCTGGCCAAAACCATTACCGGCGTGATGCGCGGCCACGGCCGCACCAAGCAGACGCTGGCCGACTCCAGCTTTGATGCCTGGACCAAGTACTACCGCCAAGACGAAAACAGCCCCAACAGCATCGTGAGCTACTACACCAAGGGCTCGCTGGCTGCGCTGGCGCTGGACCTGCACATCCGCCGCGAAACCGCCGGCGCCAAGAGCCTGGACACCGTGATGCTGGCGCTGTGGCAAAAATGGCTGGCCGACGGCCAGGGCCTGGCCGAGGGCGAGTGGGAGCAGGTAGCCGAGCAGGCCACCGGCCTGCCGCTGGGCCCGTTCTTCGACCACGCCATCCGCAGCACGCAAGACCTGCCGCTGGCTGAACTGCTGGCCACGCAAGGTGTCAGCCTGCAGATGGTGCCAGCCGACAGCCCGGCTGATAGCGGCAGCGTCGTGGAGCAGATCAAGCCCGCCGCCCTGCGGCCAACCTTTGGCGTCAAGGCCGCACCAGACGCCCTGGGCGTGCGCCTGGTGCAAGTGCTGGACGGGGGCGCGGCGCAGGCTGCCGGCCTGTCTGGTGGCGATGTCATCGTGGCGGTAAACGGCCTGAAAACCAGTGACCTTGATAAAGCCATCGCTCGCCACAAGGTAGGCGATACCGTCAAAGTACACGCCTTCCGCCGCGACGAGCTGGCTACTTACAAAGTCACACTGCGTGCCACGCAAGCCGATACCTGCCGCCTGAGCCTGGCACCCGGTGCCGCAGCGTGGATCAAACCATAACCAGGGACGCTTTGCGTTGATAAAGACAAGGGGGCGGCATAGCCGACCCGCCTTGCAAGCCTACTGAGGATGCCCGTTCATGAGCCAACAACAGCCACAGATCAAATACCGCCAGGACTACCTGCCGCCCGCCTATCTGGTGGACAAGGTAGACCTGACGTTCGATGTCCTGGAAGACACCCAAACCCGTGTGCGCGCCCGCATGGTGATTCACCGCAACCCCGAGTCCACTGCGGCCAACGTGTTGCAGCTGGACGGCAGCGCCACCCTGCTATCGGTGGTGCTGGATGGTGACCAGCTGCAGCCAGGCGCCTACCGGCAGCACGCCGAAGGCCTGGAGATTCCCGGTGTGCCGGACAGCTTTATCCTGGATATCGAAACCGAAATCGACCCGGTCGCCAATACCAGCCTCAACGGCCTGTATGGCTCCAGCGGCAACCTGTACACCCAGTGCGAGCCCGAAGGCTTCCGCAAGATTACCTACTATCCGGACCGGCCAGACGTGATGGCCAAGTTCAGCACTACCATCATTGCCGACAAACAGAAGTACCCGGTACTGCTGTCCAACGGCAACAAGGTAGGCGAAGGCCAGGCCGACAAAAAGCGCCACTGGGTAAAGTGGGTCGACCCGTACCGCAAACCGGCCTACCTGTTTGCCCTGGTCGCCGGCAAGCTGGTGGCCCTGAAAGACAGCTACACCACAGCCAGCGGCCGCAAGGTGGCACTGGAAATCTGGACCGTACCGGCAGACCAGGACAAGGTGGACTTTGCCATGGGGGCAGTAAAACGCTCCATGCAGTGGGACGAAACCCGCTTTGGTCTGGAATACGACCTGGATATCTACATGATCGTGGCCGTGGGCGACTTCAATATGGGCGCCATGGAAAACAAGGGCCTCAATATCTTTAACACCTCGGCCGTGCTGGCGCGCCAGGACACCGCCACCGACGCCGACTTCGAGCGCGTGGAAGCCATCATCGGCCACGAGTACTTCCATAACTGGACCGGCAACCGCGTGACCTGCCGCGACTGGTTCCAGCTCAGCCTGAAAGAAGGCCTCACCGTGTTCCGCGACCAGGAATTCAGCGCCGACCTGCACAGCCGCCCGGTGAAACGCATCGAAGACGTGAAAAAACTGCGCCAGCTGCAGTTCCCGGAAGACGCCGGCCCGACCGCGCACGCCATCCGCCCCGACAGCTACATCGAGATGAACAATTTCTACACCATGACGGTGTACGAAAAGGGCTCCGAAGTGGTACGCATGTACCACACCCTGCTGGGTGAAGAAGGCTTCCAGAAGGGCATGAAGCTGTACTTCCAGCGCCACGATGGCCAGGCCGTCACCTGCGACGACTTCCGCGCCGCCATGGCCGACGCCAACGGTGCCGACTTCACCCAGTTTGCCCTGTGGTACAGCCAGGCCGGTACCCCGCAGCTGCACGTGCGCGGCGAATACGATGCCGTGGCGAAAAGCTACACCCTGCACGTGAAGCAAAGCTGCCCCGATACCCCGGGTCAAAGTGGCAAACAGCCGTACCACATCCCGCTGGCCGTGGGCCTGCTGGGCCGCGACGGTCAGGACCTGCCGCTGCAGCTGGCCGGCGAGCTTGCGCCTGGTGCCGGTACCCGCGTGCTGGATGTACGCGCCGCTGCGCAAAGCTTTACCTTTGTGAATGTGCCCGAGCTGCCGGTGCCGTCGCTGCTGCGTGGTTTCTCTGCGCCGGTACGCCTGCAGTTCGACTGGCGTGACGACGAGCTGTCGTTCCTGATGGCCAACGACAGCGACGCCTTTGCCCGCTGGGAAGCTGGCCAGGCTTACGCCGAGCGCCTGCTCAAAGCCCTGTTGGCCGACCAGGCCGCCGGCCGTGCGCTGCAGCTGCCGTCTGGCTTTGTGGACGCGCTGCGTGCAGTGCTGAAGGACCACGCCGCCGACCCGGCCTTCAAGGCACTGATGCTGAGCCTGCCCTCCGAAGCCGACATCCTGGAAATGGTCGATGCGGCCAACCCTGCGCACATCCACACCGTGCGCGAGTTTGTGCTCAATGGCCTGGCGCAGGCGCTGCGCGGCGAATGGCACGAAGCCTACGACCTGAACCAGACCCAGCGCTACCAGCCTGCTGACGGCGGCCGCCGCAGCCTGAAAAACCTGGCGCTGGCCATGCTGACCCGCCTGCACGATGCCTGGCCGCTGGAAGCTGCCGAGAAACAGTGCCTGGACGCAGATAACATGACCGACCAGATGGGCGCCATGCTGGCCCTGCGCGACCGCGATGTGGCTGAGCGTGAAAACTGCTACCTGTCGTTTGCCAGCCGCTGGCAGGGCGATGCACTGGTGATGGACAAGTTCTTCAGCCTGGTCGCCAGCAGCCAGCTGCCCGGTGTGCTGGAGCACGTGAAAGCCGCCATGAGCCACCCGGCGTTTACCCTGAAAAACCCGAACAAGGCGCGGGCGCTGCTGGGCAGCTTTGGCCGCAATATGCAGCATTTCCACGCGGCGGACGGCTCCGGTTACGCTTTCCTGGCTGACCAGGTACTGGCACTGGACGCCATCAACCCGCAGGTGGCCAGCCGCATCGTGTCGCTGTTCAACCGTCGCCAGAAGCTGGAGCCACAACGTCAGGCGCTGATGACCCGCGAGCTGCAGCGCATTCTGGCCAAAGACGGCCTATCCAAGGATGTTTACGAAATCGTATCTAAGAACCTGTCGGCATAAGCGGGTATACTGCTGTTTTGCCCCAAGCCGGTGCGCGCGCCGGTTTGGGGCTGCTGACACCGTGCACGTCTAAGTAGTTTCGGGCCCGGCACAGCCGTGCCGCACCCTGGACGTTGCTGAGTCTGCAGCCTTGCTGTTTACCCAGCAAACCCGGTTTGCGTTGCCAGCCGGGTTTGTTATCCCTCTCAAGCCGGTGCGTGCACCGGCTTATTTTGTGGCCATCGCTCTATGCCTGTTTCTGCCTCCCCGCTTGCCAGTGTGTTGATGTTGTTGGGCTTGTGGTTTGCCTGGGGGACCAACTGGGTAGTCACCAAGCTGGGCCTGTCCTACGCCACCGCTTTTCAGCTGGGCCTGCTGCGCACCCTGTTTGCCATCGCCACTCTGGGCCTGGTGATGCGGCTCTCCGGTCGCGGTTTTCAGCCTACCCCCATGCGGCCAACCTTCTGGCTGGGCCTGACGCAAACCGCCGGTTTTGTGGTGTTTACCAACCTGGCGCTGGTGGCGGGCGGGGCGGGCAAGGTGTCGGTGCTGTGTTACACCATGCCGTTCTGGACGCTGCTGCTGGCGCGTATTTTCCTGCACGAAAAGCTGGCGCTCAGCCAGTGGCTGGGCGTGGCGCTGGCGTTTGCCGGCTTGCTGGCCATTCTGGAACCGTGGGATCTGGGCGGTACCTGGCAGTCTGACCTGCTGGCCATTACCGGTGGCCTGGTGTGGGCCAGCTCGGCCATTATCGCCAAGCGCCTGCGGGCGCAGCACCAGGTGGATACGCTGGCGCTGACGTTCTGGCAGATGGTATGGGGCACGGTGCCGCTGCTGGTTCTGCTGCCTTTTTTCCCCACCCGCGAGCTGGTGTGGGGTTGGCCGCTATTGGGTGTGTTGCTGTTTTCCGGCGTACTGGCTGGCGGCCTGGGCTGGCTGGTGTGGATGGTGTTGCTGTCGCGTCTGAGTGCCGGCATGGCCAGTATCAGCATTCTGGCCATCCCTGCCGTGGCGGTAGGCATGGCGTGGCTGCTGCTGGGCGAGCAGCCGTCGCTGGCGGAGGCCAGCGGCATGCTGATGATTGCGGCGGCCCTGATACTGATTTCGCTACGTGCGCTGCGCCGTGGCTAAGGTTGGCCGCAGCACGGCCTAATTCCCCATGGCTTGTGCCAGTGGCAGGCGCTGGCTGTGCTTGATCGGCTCCAGCGCCACGGTGGATTTCACGCTGCGTACCAGCGGCAGCGTCATCAGCTTGTTCATCACGAAACGCGATAGCGAGGGCAGGTCGGCCACCACGATACGCAGCCAGTAGTCGGCCTCGCCGGCTACCGCGTAGCACTCCAGGATTTCCGGCAGGTTGGCGATGGCGGCGGCAAACTCGCGTATCGACGCCTCGCCGTGGCGCTCCAGGCTGACACTGGCAAAGGCCGTGACCGACAGGTTCAGCAGGTCGGGGCGCAGGCTGATGTGGTAGCCCTGAATCACGCCGGCTTCTTCCAGCCGCTGGATACGGCGGCCGATTTGCGATGCCGACAGTGCTACCTCTTGTGCCAGCTTCTGGTGGGTGGCGCGCGCGTCGCGCTGCAGGGCCTCCAGAATCTGGAAATCAAAGCGATCAAACTCCAATTTGCGCATATCGTGCATTTCCATCGATTTGGTGCGGCAAGTATGCGAAAAAAGTGCCGTACAGGCAAATGATGCGGCCAACGCGCACGCGCCTGCTTCTACACTGGTGCTACTGGCACCTGCCGCACACACAAGAGAAAAATGATGGAGATGAACACCTTTACCGTACCGGATATCACCGTGCGCAAGAACGCCGGCCTGAGCCACGGTGCCGACTTTACGCTGCCGCAGCCGCTGGACCGCTACAGCGAGGAAGACCACCGTACCTGGGCGACGCTGTACCAGCGCCAGTGCGCCCTGCTGCCCGGCCGCGTGTGTGACGAATTCCTGCAAGGCCTTGAGCTGCTTACCATCGACGCCGACCGCGTGCCGGACTTCAACCGCCTCAACGAAAAACTGGCCGCTGCGACCGGCTGGCAGCTGGTGGCGGTGCCGGGCCTGATTCCCGATGATGTGTTCTTCGAGCACCTGGCCAACCGCCGCTTTCCGGTGACCTGGTGGCTGCGCGAACCACATCAGCTGGACTACCTGCAAGAGCCGGACGTGTTCCACGATCTGTTCGGCCACGTGCCGCTCTTGGCCAACCCGGTGTTTGCCGATTACCTGCAGGCCTACGGCCGGGGTGGCATGAAGGCCAAGGGCTTGGGCTACCTGCCGCTGCTGGCGCGCCTGTACTGGTACACGGTGGAGTTTGGCCTGATCAACACGCCGCAAGGCATGCGCATTTACGGTGCCGGCATCGTGTCCAGCAAGTCCGAGTCGGTATACAGCCTGGACAGCGCCAGCCCCAATCGCGTGGGCTTCGACCTGCAGCGCATCATGCGTACTCGTTACCGCATCGATACCTTCCAGAAAACCTATTTTGTCATCGACAGCTTCCAGCAGCTGTTCGACGCCACCGCGCCGGATTTCACGCCGATCTACCCGCAGGTCGAGGCGGCAGCGCTGCTGGGTGCCGGCGATATCGATACCGCAGACAAGGTATACACGGTGGGTAACCGTGAAGGCTGGCTGGACACCGAAGACGTCTAGGCTGCTACGTAGCCGTACAAAGCAAAACCCCCTGTTGCCTGGCAGCAGGGGGTTTTGTCTGGTACGGCAGACGCTCAGGCGCTGGGGCGATCGGCTGGTGCACCGGCTTGCTGTAGCCAGTACAGCATCTGGTGGCGAGCACTGATGAAGTCCAGCTGTTGCAGCGCATCGCCCAGGCGCTGGTTGGCCGCAGCATCATGTGCGGCCAGCTGGCTGGCTATCTCGTTGTAGACGCGTTTGGCGCGTATATTGCGCTCGCGCAGCAGCTGGTCCAGTGTTTGCAGCGCCGCCAGCGGCAGGGTGCCTGCGGCGCAGGGGTTGGCCGCAGGGGTCGTCTGGTCGCCGGGTAGCAGGGCCAGGCTGGCATTGGTTTCGTCCATGGCGCGTAGCAGCGCCGGCATCAGGATGCTGGCGCCCTCGTTATCACCGTTGGCCAGGGCAACCTCTACCGAGGCGGCGGCCTTTTGCAGCTGGGCAATGTGCAGCGTAGCCGCGACCCCCTTCAGGGAATGCGCCAGACGCATGGCTTCTTGCGGCTGCTGTGCGTCTAGTGCTGCCTGGATCTGCTGCGCTGCCTGCGTGTAGTCCTGCCGCATGCGTAGTAACAGCTTGTACAGCAGACTGGTTTTGCCGCCTAGCTGTTGCTGCGCCGCCTGCAAGTCGAAGCCTGGCAGCTCGGGCAAGGGGGGCGGGCTTTCCATCATGGGCATGGTTTGGCCTTTTGCGGTGGCTTTGGGCTGTACCCAGCGCAGCAGGGTAGCCACCAGCGCTTCCGGGTTGATGGGCTTGCTCAAGTGGTCATTCATGCCGGCATCCAGCGAGCGCTGCCGTTCGCTTTCCATGGCGTGCGCAGTCATGGCAATAATGGGCAGCTGGCTGGCACTGTACTGCTGGCGGATATGCCGCGTGGCCAGCAGGCCGTCTATCTGCGGCATCTGGATGTCCATCAGAATGGCATCAAAGCGTTTGTTCGGGTGCAAGGCGGCAGCAATAGCCTGTTTGCCATCGTTAACCGTTTCTACCCGGGCGCCGAGCGAGCGTAGCAGGTGGCACTCGAATTCCTGCAATAGCTCGTTATCTTCTGCCAGTAATAGGTATAGCCCAGCCAGCGCCTGGTCGTGGGCCAGGCTGGGGCTTTGTTGCGGTTGGTCAGGGCTGGCGGGGGGCTCGCCTGGCTGCAGGCGGATGTTGAAACGGAATGTCGATCCCTCGCCCGGCACGCTGGTCACGTGGATGTCGCCGTGCATCAGCTGTACCAGCTGGCGGCAGATCACCAGGCCCAGGCCCGAGCCGCCAAAGCGCCGTGTGGTCGAGGTATCGGCCTGGCTGAATGACTGGAACAGTTTGTCTACCTGCTTTGGCGTCATGCCTATGCCGGTGTCGCTGACTGCGCAGTGCAGTGTGTAGTCCGGCCCCGGGCCTGGCTCGCCATGGATGGCAATGCGTACCTGGCCGTGCTCGGTGAATTTCAGGGCGTTATTGCTGAGGTTCAGCAGTACCTGGCCGAGCCGTAGCGGGTCGCCGCGCAGCCAGGGCGGAATCGTGTTGCTGACGTCCAGCGTGAGCATCAGGTTTTTCTGCGCCGCCTGCATCCGGATAATGTCTTGCAGGTTGCGTATAACGTCTGCCAGCGAAAAACTGACGTTTTCCAGTACCAGCTTGCCGGCTTCTATCTTGGAAAAGTCCAGGATATCGTTGATGACACCCAGTAGGGTTTTGGCAGCGGCATCCACCTTTTGCAGATTTTCACGCTGTTCGGGCTGGAGCTTGCTGTCTAGCGTCAGGTGGGTATAGCCCAGTACGGCGGTAAGCGGTGTGCGGATTTCGTGGCTCATATTGGCCAGAAAATCGCTTTTGGCGCGCGTGGCGGCTTCGGATGCTTCTTTGGCAATGTGCAGCGCGTCGGTTTTTTCGTTCAGCTGCAGCATCACATCACGAAAAGCATCCAGCGACTGCGCCATGCTGCCCAGCTCGTCGGGGTGCTGGTCCTCTAGCGCCTGTCCGGGCTCGCCCTGCTGCATTTGCTGCATGGCGCGCGCCAGCTGGCGCAGCCGGCTGCCCAGGATACGTTCCACATAGTAGTACGCCACCACCACGATCAGCAGCAGGCTCAGCAGCACCAGCAGCCACAGTATGGCGCTGCCTTGCGCCAGCAGTGGTTGCAGTGCGGCCAACTGGCGGGCGTCGGGCTGGCTGGCCAAGAGCTGTGCCACGTGCTGGTAGCCCCACATGGCCACGCCAGCCGTCAGCAGTACAGGCAGTAGCAGGGCCAGAATGGCGAGCTGAAGCTGCCTGGTAATGCTGTGTGCGGGCGGGCTGTGGTTGGGGCGTGGGGCGGGCAAGACAGCTCCTGTATGCAAATGGTGTGCGCTATGTAGCCGTAACGCTATAGCTTATCGACATAACTGGCAAGGTGCCCTTGATCTGGCGCAGGCTTGCTGTGCTTACCATGGCACTGTGCTGATCGCCGCCAGCCTGCGCACGATATCAGTAAATAGCGGTCGCTGTGCCCGCTCGGCTGACAGGCACTCAGCCTGTAGCGTAGCCAGTAGCGCCAGGGTTGGCCGCGTGGCCATGTCGGCTTGGCAATGCGCCAGCAGCTCCTGCAGCAGGTAGCCAAAAGCCCGCACGTCGATCTGCTGTAGTGCGCGGGCGTTCGCCTGGCCGGGGTGGTAGAACGAGGCGGCGCCAAAATCGCTTAGCAGCGTTTCGCCGTCGGCCCGGTACAGTACGTTATGGCCGTACAGGTCGCCATGCAGCATCCCCCGCTCGTGCAGGTGCTGCATCACCCCCGCCACCGTGCTGGCGATACGCAACACCACCGGTAAGGCAAAGCGGCGCTCGGGCGGGTAGACGTCGCGCGTGCAGCTGTTCAGGCTAGGGGGCTGGGCCAGGTTGTCAAAACCGTCTGGCATCTGTGCCATCACCAGGCCCTGGCGGGCTTGCGGGTGGCCGCTGAGCTGCCCCAGTAGCGCGATCAGCCCCGTGTGCTGCCCGGCGTGCAGCGCCGCGGCCATTTCGCATTGCGGCAGGCCGTCGCTGGTGATGCCGCCTTTGAACAGCTTGAGCGCCACGCGGCCGGCTGTGGCCATGCCGTGCTCGTCCAGCAGGCTGGCCTGGTAAATGTGGCCGGAGGCCCCTTCGCCCAGCAGCGGGCCCACTTGCACGCTCGCCCACGGGATAGCGGGCAGGCTGGCACCGTGTGCGGCTTGCTGCTCCTGCGCCTGGCAAAACGGGTTACCCGCGTAAGCCAGCCATGCCAGCTGGGGCAGGGTGGTCAGCCAGGCGGGCAAGGCCGTGAGCTGGTTGGCCGCAATGCGCAGCAGCGCCAGCTGCCGGCACTGCGCCAGGCTGGTGGGCAGGCTACGCAGACGGTTACCCGCCAGCATCAGCTTTTCCAGCCGGGTGCACTGGCCCAGCGCGTCGGGCAGCGTTTCGATAAGGTTATCGGTCAGCACCAGCCAGCGTAGCTGTGGTGGCAGCGCCGCCGCGGGCACGTGGCGGATGCGGCAGGCTTTGAAGCCGATCATGGTCAGCGATGGGCAGCGCCCCAGCACGGCGGGCAGCGTGGTAAACGGGTTATCCGAGCAAAAGATCACCCGCAGCTTGTGCAGCCGTGGCAAATCGTCTGGCAGGGTGCTGAGCTGGTTACCGGATAAATCCAGAATCTCCAGGCTATCGGCCAGGCTGTAGATCTCGGGCGGAAAGGTGTCCAGCCCGGCGTGCAGGCTCAGGCGGGTAATGCCGGCCAGCGCGCCGCTGCGTAGCTGTTCGAGTGTATGCATGGGTCGTGTGTGTCAGGGCAAGACAAAGCCCGCCATCGGGCGGGCTGGGTGAGTTAGCCAGGGGCCGCGGCCAACGTTAAGGTTGGCCGCAAGGGCTTATTCCCACTCGATGGTTGCCGGCGGTTTACCCGATACATCGTAAACCACGCGGTTCAGGCCGCGTACTTCGTTGATGATGCGGTTGGACACGCGGCCCAGCAGGCTGTAGGGCAGCTCGGCCCAGTGTGCGGTCATGAAGTCGCTGGTGACCACGGCACGCAGCGCGCACACGTAGTCGTAGGTGCGGCCGTCGCCCATCACGCCTACCGATTTGACCGGCAGGAACACGGCAAACGCTTGGCTGGTCAGCTCGTACCAGTTTTTGCCGGTTTTTTCGTCGATGGTGTTACGCAGCTCTTCGATGAAGATGGCGTCGGCACGGCGCAGCAGGTCGGCGTACTCCATTTTCACTTCACCCAGAATGCGCACGCCCAGGCCCGGGCCCGGGAAGGGGTGGCGGTACACCATGTCGTGCGGCAGGCCCAGGGCGACGCCCAGCTGGCGTACTTCGTCCTTGAACAGGTCGCGCAGCGGCTCCAGCAGCTTCAGGTTCATGTCGTCCGGCAGGCCGCCCACGTTGTGGTGGCTCTTGATGGCGTGGGCTTTGCCGGTTTTGGCGCCAGCGGATTCGATTACGTCCGGGTAGATGGTGCCTTGGGCCAGCCATTTGGCGTTGGTGAGCTTGCCGGATTCACGCTGGAAGACCTCGACGAATTCACCGCCGATGATTTTGCGTTTTTTCTCCGGGTCGGCTTCGCCAGCCAGCTTGCTCATGAACTGTTCGGTGGCATCGACGTGGATGACTTTCACGCCCAGGTTCTGCGCGAACATTTCCATCACCATTTTGCCTTCGTTCAGGCGCAGCAGGCCGTGGTCTACAAAGACGCAGGTGAGCTGGTCGCCGATGGCGCGGTGGATCAGGGCAGCGGCTACGGACGAGTCTACGCCGCCGGACAGGCCGAGGATGACTTCTTCGTCGCCTACCTGGTCGCGGATTTTCTGTACCGCTTCTTCGATGTAGTTCGGCATGGTCCAGCTAGGCTTGGCGCCAGCGACATGCAGTACGAAGCGGTGCAGCATTTCGGTGCCGCGTTTGGTGTGGGTGACTTCCGGGTGGAACTGTACGGCGTAGAAACCGCGTGCTTCGTCGGCCATGGCGGCGATCGGGCAGGACGGGGTTTCGGCAATCACGTTAAAGCCGGCTGGCAGCGCGGTGACTTTGTCGCCGTGGCTCATCCAGACGTCCAGGAAGCCGTTGCCAGCGTCGTCTACGTGGTCTTGCAGGCCTTCCAGCAGCTTGGAGTGGTGGCGAGCCTGGATCTGGGCGTAGCCGAATTCACGCTTGTCGCCAGCTTCTACTTTGCCGCCCAGGGTCTGGGCCATGAACTGCATGCCGTAGCAGATGCCCAGTACCGGTACGCCCAGCTCGAACACGGCCGGGTCGGCCTGGTAGTCGGACTCGTACACCGAGTTGGGGCCACCGGACAGAATGATGGCTTTCGGGGCGAAGGCACGGATCTCGTCTATGGGCATGTCGAACGGGTGCAGCTCGCAGTAAACATGCGCTTCACGTACACGGCGCGCGATCAGCTGGGTGACCTGGGAGCCGAAATCGAGGATGAGGATTTTGTCCATGACTGTCCTTGAAGGTAAAAAACTGGCAGGTAGCCAGTAATGCTTGGAATACGTTTACTTTAGTCGTTACCGGCTACGCGGCGCTGGCGTCTTTCCGGGATGCGTTCGCTGCGGGCGATGAGCATTAGCAAGCCCAGCAGGATCATGCCCAGTGACAGCATGTGGCTCAGGCGCAGTTTGTCTTCGTCAAACAGGTAAACCGCTACGCCGGCGTACATCAGCATGGGGGCGGTAACGACGGTGGATTTGGTCAGGCCATCTACCACCAGCAGCACGATGCCGCTGGCGGCCAGCAGCAGGGCCAGCAGGGTGGTGGTGTCGGGCAGCAGGGCACTGCTTTTCAGGAACCACAGCAGGCCCAGTACGATGAGGATAAGCGGCTGGAAGGCGCTGGATTTCATGGTTAGCCTTTGTTGCGGATCAGGCGCTGTTTTTCGCGCTGCCATTCGCGTTCTTTTTCGGTTTCGCGCTTGTCGTGCTGTTTCTTGCCTTTGGCCAGGCCGATGTCGGCCTTGATATTGCCTTTGCTGAAGTGCAGGTTCAGCGCCACCATGGTGTAGCCGGCGCGTTCTACCTTCCCGATCAGGCGGCTGATCTGCTCTTGCTTCAGCAGCAGTTTACGGTCGCGCACCGGGTCAGGCTTGATATGGGTAGAGGCGGATTGCAGCGGGGTGATGTGGCAGCCAAACAGGTAGAAAGCGCCATTACGGTAAATGACGTAGCTTTCTTTCAGCTGTACGCGCCCGGCGCGAATCGCTTTGACCTCCCAGCCTTCCAGTACCAGACCGGCTTCGAGTTGTTCCTCGATAAAGTAGTCGTGGAAGGCCTTGCGGTTGTCGATAATGCTCATGGCTGCCAGATAAAGAGGTTTGCAGGGAATCGCGCATTCTAGCAGATTCGGTGCTTTCGCCAAAGTGCCGAAAATTCAGGGGCTTGTCCTGGCGGCTTGCCCGCAGGGGTGGGCATTGTGTAACCTTCCACCTTTCTTTTGCCGGTTGAACCATGCAAGTCGTCGAAAAAAACGTGCTGGTGGCGCACACGCCAGAGCAGATGTTCCGTCTGGTAGACGAAGTCAGCCAGTACCCGCGCTTTTTGCCGTGGTGTGCCAGGGGCGAGGAGCACTCGCGTGAAGGCGATACGCTGGTGGCCAGCCTGCATATCGATTACCTGCGGGTAAAGCAGCATTTCACCACGCGCAATGTGAACCAGCCGCCGTCTACCATCCTGATGCAGCTGGTGGATGGGCCGTTCAAGTTTCTGGAAGGGCGCTGGCACTTTCACCCTTTGGGTGAGGTGGGCTGCAAGGTGGAGTTTCGCCTGAGCTACGAGTTTTCCAGCAAATTGCTCGAAACCATTATCGGCCCGGTATTCGGCCATATCTCCGGCACGCTGGTGGATGCGTTCATCAAGGAAGCCGACCGGGTGTACGGCGATGACTGAGCGCATTGCAGTCGAGGTGGCCTACGCGCTGCCCGCGCGGCAAAAGATCGTGCGCCTGACGCTGGCGACTGGTAGCACGGCGCTGCAGGCGGTGCAGGCATCGGGCCTGGCTGCCGAGTTTGCCGATATCGATATGGCCAACCTCAAGCTGGGTATTTTCAGCAAGGCGATCAAGCCGGATACCGTGCTGCGCGAGGGGGATCGGGTGGAAATCTACCGCCCACTGCAGGCCGATCCGAAAGCCGTACGCCGCCAGCGTGCCGAAGCGGGCCTGGCCATGAAAAAAGGTGGTGATTAGCCCGGTAGCAGAGAGAGGCGGGCCAAAGGTTGGCCGCAGGTAAAGCAAAACGGCGCCGCGGCGCCGTTTTGCGTGGGTAGGACAGGGCGGGTTTAGTTTTCCGCCGACAGCGTGCGGTTTTTGCCCGCCAGCTTGGCCTGGTACATGGCGCGGTCGGCGCGCTCGATCACATCGCAATCCTGCTCGCCGCGGTGCCACAGCGCTACGCCCGCGCTAAAGGTCACTACCAGCTTGTCCTGGTTGGCCAGGAAGAAGTTCTTGGTCAGTTCGCGTTGCAGGCGTTGTACCAGCTCTACGGCTTCGTTTACCGGGGTGTCCGGCAGGATCACGACGAATTCTTCGCCGCCAAAGCGCCCCACAATATCCGAGGTGCGCAGACAGTGGTGCATCATGTCGACCAGATATTTCAGTACATCGTCACCGGTCAGGTGGCCGTAGCGGTCGTTTAGCTGCTTGAAGTTGTCCACGTCGATCAGCGCTACCGACAGGGGTTGGCCGCTGCGTTCGGCACGGTGGATTTCGCGGTCGAAGTGCTCTTCCAGGCCACGGCGGTTGAACGCGCCGGTGAGCTGGTCTTCTTTCACCTTGGCGCTGGCGGCCTCCAGCGCTTTTTCCAGCTCGCCGATACGGCTTTGTGCCGACTGCACATCCTGCTTGGCGGCCAGCAATTCGCTATGCGACTGCTTCAGGTTGTCTTGCATGCTGGCGGTATCGGACAGCAGGTCTTGCAGGATGCCGGTGAGCTCGCTGGCGTTTTGCGAGTGCTTGATGCGGTCGCTATGGCTGCTGATACGCTGGTGGAAATCACCGGTGTGGTCGGTCATCAGCGACAGCTTGTCCAGGAAGGTATCCAGCAGGGCGCGCAGCGAGCTGGTGGCTTCGTCCAGCGAGTGGCGCAGGTTGCCCTGTTTGTGGATGACTTCTTTCAGGCTGGATTCCAGCTGGTAAATGTGCTGGATGGAAATATTGGGCTGCGACAGGATTTGCTGCAGGCTGGCAATCTGGCCGACCAGGTAGCTGTCGGAGCGGTTCAGCTCGGCCACGTTCTGCAGCATCAGCTGCATCAGGCCGGACAAGCCGGATACCAGGCGTTTGTCGTCCTGCGAGATCAGCTCCAGGCGGATCAGGAAGGCGCGCAAACGCGGGAAGAAGCTGCCGATTTCATCATCGGCAGCAATATGCTGCAGGGCCTGCTGTACTTCATCGAACAGCGGCATCATTTCCGGATAGTGCACCAGGCGTGGTTCGATGCCGAATTTCAGGGCGTATTGCAGTACTTCCATCCAGGCACGCCACTGGCTGCTGCTCACGACAACGCTGTCCCCACTCGCAGGCATGGTGGGCGTGGCGGGGGTGTCGGTTTCGCTATCGAGGCCGGCTACTTCAATGCCGGGGCTGTTGTTGCTGCCGGGCTGTAGCCAGGTTTTGGCGAGATTGACCAGCTTTTCATTGAGCTCGTCTGGTGCGTTGCCAAAGGTGGCAATTACCCGTTCCAGCGCCGACTGTTTATAGCGCTGGCCCATTTCCGGGGTGCGGGTTTCCCAAGCGCGGATCAGGTCCAGTACCAGCTGACCCCAGCTCTGGGTCACTTCACGGCTGCGCTGGTGCAGCGTGGATAAATCCATGACCAGTTGCGGGATCAGCTCCCACTTTTCGTCTTCAATGGCTTTGCGCAGTTTGGTGAGGGCGATCTTGTAGCTGGAATCGCCGGATGGCAGGTTCTCAAAGGCACGCAGTATCAGCTCGGCCAGCTTGTTTTTGCGGGTTTCCTGCGGTACCTGGGCGATTTCGCAGTAGACGCGCTCGAAGTTGTCCGGGGTGGGCAACAGCTTGCGCATGGTGAGCTGTTTGAGGGTTTCCCGTGCGGTATCGATGGGATTGTGTGTCGTCATAGACCAGACCCTGTAGCCTTTATAGCCTGCCATTTATATCGTTATCGGTAGTGGCCTGAGGCGCTTCAATATACGCTATTGCTGCGCGGGAGGAGCGTTGGCCGTATCAAGAAGCTGAAAAAATACCTCACCTTTGCGGATCATGCCAAGCTCATTGCGTGCACGCTCCTCAATTGCGGCTGTTCCTTGCTTTAGATCACGAACTTCTGCATCCAGAGCAGCGTTGCGGCGTACCAGTACCAGGTTGGCCGCACGCTGTTCTTCTACCTGTTTATCAAGCTGCCAGACCCTGAGCCAGCTGCCCTTGCCCAGCCATAACGGCCACTGCAAGGCAGAGAGCAAGATGATCAGCATCAGGGTCAGGCGGCGCATGATTATTTCTTCAGGTGGTAAAAGGCATTGCTACCCGGGTAGTAGGCGGCATCACCCAGCTCTTCTTCGATACGCAGCAGCTGGTTGTACTTGGCCATGCGGTCGGAGCGCGACAGCGAGCCGGTTTTGATCTGCATGCAGTTGGTGGCCACAGCCAGGTCGGCGATGGTGCTGTCTTCGGTTTCGCCGGAGCGGTGGCTCATCACGCTGGTATAGCGGGAACGCTTGGCCAGATCAACCGCTTTCAGTGTTTCGGACAGGGTACCGATCTGGTTTACTTTTACCAGCAGCGAGTTGGCCAGACCGCCTTCGATGCCTTTTGCCAGAATGGACGGGTTGGTCACGAACAGGTCGTCACCGACCAGCTGGATGCGGTCGCCCAGACGGTCGGTCAGCACTTTCCAGCCAGCCCAGTCGTGTTCGCTCATGCCATCTTCGATGGAGATGATTGGGTAGTTGTTGGCCAGGGTTTCCAGGTAGTCGGCAAACTGCTCGGAGCTCAGTGCCAGGCCTTCGGCGGTCAGGTGGTACTTGCCGTCTTTGTAGAACTCGCTCGAGGCGCAGTCCAGGGCCAGCATCACGTCCTGGCCGGCTACGTAGCCAGCAGCGTCGATGGCTTCCAGAATCAGCTTGATGGCTTCTTCGTGGCTGGTCAGGTTAGGGGCAAAGCCGCCTTCGTCGCCGACGGTGGTGGCGTAGCCTTTGCTATCGCACAGCTTTTTCAGCGCGTGGAAGATTTCGGCGCCACAGCGCAGGGCTTCGCGGAAGGTGGCGGCACCTACCGGCACAATCATGAATTCCTGGATATCCAGGGTGTTGTTGGCGTGCGCGCCACCGTTGATCACGTTCATCATCGGTACCGGCAGGGCCATCGGGCCAGCGCCACCCAGGTAGCGGTACAGCGGCAGACCTGCGTCTTCGGCGGCAGCACGGGCGACAGCCATGGAGACAGCCAGCATGGCGTTGGCGCCCAGGCGTGCTTTGGTTTCGGTGCCGTCCAGCTCGATCAGAGTCTTGTCGATGAAGGCTTGGTCAGAGGCGTCCAGGCCGATGATGGCTTCGCAGATTTCGGTATTGATGTTCTCTACCGCTTTCAGCACGCCTTTGCCCAGGTAGCGGCCTTTGTCGCCGTCACGCAGTTCCAGCGCTTCTTTCTCGCCGGTGGAGGCGCCGGACGGTACGGCAGCACGGCCCATCACGCCGGATTCCAGCAATACATCAGCTTCAACAGTGGGGTTACCGCGCGAGTCCAGGATTTCGCGGGCAATCACATCGATGATCGCACTCATGAGTGTTTCCTTCAGGGTGTCAAGGTTAGTCAAACCGGATACGGTGCGGCCAACCTTGGGGCAGGTTGGCCGTGGAGTCAACCTGTTACAGCGATTGTTCTGCGAAGGGCTGGCCCTTTACCAGGGCATCAATTGCCTGCAGCGTGGCCAGCAGTTCTTTCATGCGGCCCAGTGGCCAGGCGTTGGGGCCGTCGGACTTGGCGCAGGCCGGGTCCGGGTGGGTTTCCATGAAGAGGCCGGCAACCCCCGTGGCAATGGCGGCACGCGCCAGCACCGGGACGAATTCGCGCTGGCCGCCGGAGCTGGTGCCCTGGCCGCCGGGCAGCTGTACTGAGTGGGTGGCATCAAACACTACCGGGCAGCCGGTTTCGCGCATGATGGCCAGGCTGCGCATATCGGATACCAGATTGTTGTAGCCAAACGATGCGCCGCGCTCGCACGCCATGAAGTTGTCGGCGTTCAGGCCGGCTTCCAGTGCGGCTTCGCGCGCTTTGTCGATCACGTGTTTCATGTCGCCAGGCGCCATGAACTGGCCTTTTTTGATGTTCACCGGCTTGCCGCACACGGCGACCGCACGGATGAAGTCGGTCTGGCGCGCCAGAAAGGCTGGTGTTTGCAGCACGTCTACCACGGCGGCGACGTGCGGTACCTGTTCTTCGGTGTGCACGTCGGTCAGGATGGGCACGCCGATCTGGCTGCGGACATTGTCCAGAATGCGCAGGCCTTCTTCCATGCCAAAGCCGCGAAAGGACTTGCCAGAGGAGCGGTTGGCCTTGTCAAAGCTGGATTTGTAGATGAAGTTGATGCCCAGCGCGCTGGTGATTTCCTTCAGCTGGCCAGCCGTATCCAGGGCCAGCTGTTCGCTTTCGATTACGCAGGGGCCAGCAATCAGGAACAGTGGTTGGTCCAGGCCTGCTTCAAAACCGGCTAGTTTCATGGTGTGTCCTTTCAAGGCAAGGTTGGCCGCAAGTCCTGCAGGGGTCTGCATGAGCTGCGGCCAACCGTTAACAGGCGGAATAAGGCAAAACGCTTATCAAGCCTTGGCTTTGTCCTGCTGATGTGCCAGCGCTGCCTTCACATAGGCAATGAACAGCGGGTGGCCATCACGCGGGGTAGAGGTGAACTCCGGGTGGAACTGGCAGGCAAAGAACCAGCGGTGGTTAGCCAGCTCGATGGTTTCTACCAGTTTCTCGTGACCGGCGGAGACACCGCTGATGGTCAGGCCGGCTTCCGACAGGCGCTGTACGTAGTGGTTGTTCACTTCGTAGCGGTGACGGTGGCGCTCGGTGATCTCGGTATTGCCGTAAACGCGTGCGGCCAGCGAGCCTGCGGTCAGGTCACACTGCTGGCTACCCAGGCGCATGGTGCCGCCCATATTGGAGTTTTCGTCGCGTTTTTCGATCTTGCCGTCGTGGTTTACCCACTCATCGATCAGTGCCACCACCGGGTAGTCGGTTTCCAGGTCGAACTCGGTCGAGTTGGCGCCCTGCATGCCGGCTACGTCACGGGCGTATTCGATCAGCGCGATCTGCATGCCCAGACAGATACCCAGGTAAGGGATATTGTTTTCGCGGGCAAATTTTACTGCCTTGATCTTGCCTTCCACGCCGCGCTTGCCGAAGCCGCCCGGTACCAGGATGGCGTCCATGTCTTTCAGCGACTCGGCGCCGTCGCGCTCGATCTCTTCGGAATCGACATAGATGATGTTGACGTTGGTGCGGGTGTGTACGCCAGCGTGCTTCAGCGCCTCGGACAGCGATTTGTACGATTCGGTCAGGTCGACGTACTTGCCCACCATGGCGATGTTCACGGTGTGGTCCGGGTTCTCGATGGCGTCGATGATGCCATTCCACACGCTCAGGTCAGCAGCTGGCAGGTCCAGTTGCAGCTGTTCGGCGATGATGGTGTCGATGCCCTGACCGTGCAGCATGGCTGGCACTTTGTAGATGGAGTCTGCGTCGTAGCAACCAATGACGGCGTTTTCTTCTACGTTGCAGAACAGCGCGATCTTGCGCTTTTCGTCTTCCGGCAGCTCACGGTCCATACGGCACAGCAGGATGTCTGGCTGAATACCGATTTCGCGCATTTCTTTTACCGAGTGCTGGGTCGGCTTGGTCTTGATCTCGCCAGCGGTGGCAATGTAAGGCACGTAGGACAGGTGTACGAACAGGGTGTTCTTGCGGCCCAGGTTGGAGCGCATCTGGCGGATGGCTTCCAGGAATGGCAGCGATTCGATGTCGCCAACGGTACCGCCGATTTCCACGATGGCCACGTCAACATCACCTGCGCCTTCACGCACTTTCAGCTTGATCTCGTCGGTGATGTGCGGGATAACCTGCACGGTACCACCCAGGTAGTCGCCACGGCGTTCCTTGGTGATCACGGACTCGTAGATCTGGCCAGTGGTGAAGTTATTGCTTTTCTTCATCTTGGCGTGGATGAAGCGCTCGTAATGGCCAAGGTCGAGGTCGGTCTCGGCGCCGTCTTCGGTGACGAAAACCTCACCGTGCTGGAAGGGGCTCATGGTGCCCGGATCAACGTTGATGTACGGATCCAGCTTCAGCATGGTGACTTTGAGCCCGCGGGACTCAAGAATGGCGGCGATGGACGCGGCGGCGATGCCCTTGCCTAGGGAGGACACCACGCCACCGGTAACGAAGATGTACTTGGTCATGGGATTACGGCTCTATGAGAATCGGGGATTTTAACCGAAAGCCACCTTTTTTTGAATGGGGCAAGGCGCCTTCATCGCAATCTATTCAACTGTCGTGCCTGTTCCCTATGTGCGGTGCGCCATCGTCGCGGCAGGCAAGCTTGGCGGCAGTATAGAATGTTCACACGTCAGCGCCAGCAAAGGCAGCGGTGCTGGTGCCCGTGCCACGTTATGACAGCAAGGCAGCGTGGCTGGCGGGGTAAGTCTTTGCTTGTCTTGCCTTTTTGCTGATGCTGCTGCTGGCGCTGTGGCATCGTTTACTTGCAGTTTTTTGCTGCGTTACCGGCCGCAATGCGGTATCATCCGCCTCACTTTGGGTTGGGGTTCTGGCAACAGCTTACCGCTGCAGCATGTAATTGCCGTGGTGGGTGCTTGTATCCGGGCCTCTTAATATGGTATAAGTCTTTCTTTTACCGGCTTTTGGGAGTGATTAACCATGGCGCGTGTTTGCAAAGTCACCGGCAAGCGTCCGATGACCGGGAACAATGTGTCCCACGCCAATAACAAAACTAAGCGTCGTTTTCTGCCGAACCTGCAGTATCGCAAGTTCTGGGTAGAGAGCGAAAACCGTTGGGTACGTCTGCGTATCTCCAACGCTGCTCTGCGTACTATTGACAAGGTAGGCATTGATGCAGTTCTGGCCGACCTGCGTGCTCGCGGCGAACTGTAATTAACTCGACCGAAGCTTAAGGATTAGCCATGCGCGACAAGATCAAACTGGAATCGACTGCAGGTACTGGTCATTTCTACACCACCACCAAGAACAAGCGCACCATGCCGGAAAAAATGGAGATCAAAAAGTTTGATCCCGTTGCCCGCAAGCATGTTCTGTACAAAGAAACCAAACTGAAATAATTTGGCTTCTTTACGGTGGTGCTCCTTCGGGAGCGCACCTGTTGATAACAAACCCCCGGCCTAGGCTGGGGGTTTGTTTTTGCGCGTCTGTCTGGCGTGTTTCTTACCCTGATCGGGTGCTGCCGCGCCTGCCGCTGACCTGCTGTCATTTATACTGTACGGCTGGATAAAAGGGGAATGTCATGCGTTTGGTTCAGATGGCGGTCTTGTTGGCCGCAAGCGGGATGCTGTGTGCTTGTGCCGTGGTGTCGGTGGCTGGGGCAGCTGTGTCTGTCGCGTCGACTGCCGTGTCGGTAGGGGCTACGGTTGTGGGCACTGCGGTGGATGTGACTGCTGCAGGTGTGAAGGCTGCGGCCAATGCCGCCAGTAGCGAGCCGACCCTGCCGGCTTGCCCGGCTGGCGCGGTATGCACGCCAGCCCCCTGAGGCCGGCTACTCGAAACTGCCGGCAAACACCTGAACCAGCTTGGCGGGTGACAGGTGCTGGCGAATGGCAGCATTCACCTGCGCCAGCGTTTGTGTGTCTACCTGGTCCAGCAGGCGCTGGTAGGCGGTGAAGTCCAGTTTCTGGCGTGGCAGCCTGCTGAGCATGGTCAGCTGCCAGCTTTCTTCGCTCCAGTCTTTGGCTGCTTCCTGGCGCAGCCCGATCTTGGCACGCTGCAATTCCTCTGCGGAGATACCACTTTCCCAGAAACGCTGCATTTCTTCTGCGATGGCACTGGCTAGTTTGCTGCGTTGCTGAGGCGGAAAGCTGGCTTGCAGGTACAGGGCGCTGTTGCGATCGTCGGTCCAGTCCGGTGCCAGTGTGCTACTGGCGCTGTAGGAAAGCCCTTCCAGGTTGCGCAGCCGTTGCCATAACCGCGCATTGCCGTCTTCGCCCAGAATGTAACTGGCGATGGCTATGGCCGGCATATCCTCATCCTGTACGTTCAGTTGCAGGTTGATGCCTGCACGGTAGTCGGCATTGGCTTTACCGGGGATGTTCAGTATCCGGGTACTGGCCACACTGGCTTGATGCGGTGTGCTGATCCGACTGTAGGGCTGCTGGCTGCGTGGTCGGCCGATCAGTTGCAGCACCGGCGTCAGCGAGTCGGGATCGACATCGCCGGTAATGCTGAGGCTGGCATCGGAAAACGCCAGCATCTTGCGGTTGATGCTGACCAGGTCGTCTACTGACATATCGCGTACGGCTTGCAGCTTTTCGGCGTGGCTTGGCGTGTGGCGGATATCGCCAGCAGGGTACGGGTTTAGCAGGGTGTCCAGTGCACTGTCTGCTTGATCACCGGTATTGCTTTCTTCCCCTTGCAGGTCGGCTATCCAGCTATCCTGCACGTATTTGAAGCGGTACGACGGTAAGTCCTGGAAGTTCAGCATGCGATGCACGATGTCCAGCGTGTCTGCCAGTGTGTCGCGGCGGGCGCTGATATCAAACTGCAAGGCGGCACCCTCGCGGGATTTTGTATGGATGGTGGCTTTCAGCTTGTTCAGGCGGGTGCTGATTTCGCTGCTGCGCATGCCTTCCGCGCCGCCACGTAGCATGTCCGCCAGTAACTCGGCCTGCATGGTGCGCCCCTTCAGGCTTTCAACCGAACCGAATGGCACGATCAGGCGTGCACGCACTGCGCCGAGACGGGTGCTGCGTGGCAGCCAGTGCACGCGCATGCCGTTTTCCAGTGTGCGGTTCTGTACTCGTGACGAAAGGTTGGCCGCATTGGCCTCAAAAGCTTCCCCGCTGACACGCAGGGGGCGATTGTCGAGCTGGTCGAGGTTAGGCTTGCTGTCCTGTTCCGGTATCGCGATAGCAGTGTCGTCTTTTACCGGCTGGTAGTAACCGAGGGTGCGGTTATTCTCGTTCAGGTAGGTCTTGGCCACGCGGCGCAGGTCGTCTGCAGTGACCTTTTCCAGCTGGTCACGGAAGCCAAAGTACAAGCGCCAGTCGCCCAGTGCCTGGAAGTCGGCCAGTGTCTGGCCGAATGTACTGATGCGGATTTCGTTCCGTTCCATCTCGTTCAGCAGGCTTTGCTTGGCCAGGCGGATGTCCTCTTCCTTCAGGCGAGCTGCTGCTTGCTGTTCCAGCTGTTCCAGCAGCACGTTGCGTGCTTTTTCCACGTTGTGCTTCTGCGAGAGTTCGACAAAGAACAGCAGGTAGTCCGGCTCGCGGTTTTCTCCGCGCCATTGGCCCACATATTCGGCCAGTTCACGGTCAAGCAGGTTGTCGCCCAGCAGGCTGTCAGGGCCGCGAGTCAGCATGTTTGCCAGCACTGCCAACGGTGCCGTGTCCGGGTGGCTGGCCGCCGGAATGTGATACAGCACCGCCAGCAGCGGGTTGCCACCTTTGCGGCGCAGGGTGACTTCGCGTGGCCCTTCCTGGGCGGGCTCTCTCGTATGCGTATCGGCAAGTTGCCGGGCCGGGCGTGGAATGGGGCCGAAGCTGCGCTGGATAGCCTGCAGCACCGCGGCTTCATCGAAGCGGCCTGCCACGATCAGGGTAGCATTGTCGGGCTGGTAGTAGCGATCGTAAAACTGTCGCATGGCGGGCGGGGCAATCTGTTCCACATCACTGCGGGCGCCTATGGTGCTGCGGCCATAGCCGTGCCAGTCGTAGGCCACGGCCAGCATCTTTTGCTGCAGCATGCGTGCCGGCTTGTTTTCGCCGCGTTCCATTTCATTGCGCACTACCTTCATTTCGGTGGCCAAGGCTTCGCCGGTGATGCTGGCGTTGCGCATGCGGTCGGCTTCCATCTGCAGCACCCAGTTCAGGGTGTCTGCATTGGAGGCAAAGGTCTGGAAGTACTGGGTCACGTCCTGGTTGGTAGTGGCATTGCCACTGATGCCGCGATGTGTCATTTCCAGCTCGCGCTTTTCGGCGGGCAGGGTGGTGGTACCGCGGAACAACATGTGTTCCAGGATATGTGCCAGCCCGCTCTCGCCATAGTTTTCATGGCGGCTGCCGACGTGGTAGCTGAGATTGACCAGGGTCTTTTCGGCACTGGCATCGTTCAGCAGCAGGATGCGCAAGCCGTTATCGAGACGAAACTCGCGTACCCCCTCACTTTCCCGGAGCAAGGCTGGGGCGTTAGCTGCCGTGGCGACAACCGGCGGTGTGGCTGGCGCGGCCAGAGCATGATGGCTGCTGGCCATCAGGGTCAGCAGCATGGCGATATGGATGGGGGCGCGGAGCATGGCTATTGATGAAGTGGTAAAGCGCATCAGTATCCATGCGTACTTTAAAAATGACAATGACGATCTTTTATTGCCCGCGCATGAACAGCGCATCCAGGTCGCGCATGCCCAGGCGGCTCCAGGTGGGGCGGCCGTGGTTGCACTGGCCGGAGCGCTCGGTGGCTTCCATGTCGCGCAGCAGGGCGTTCATTTCTGGCAGCGTCAGCTGGCGGTTGGCGCGGACTGCACCGTGGCAGGCCATGGTAGCCAGCAGTTCGTTGCGGCGCTCGGTCAGTACCTGGGTGAGGCCGTGTTCGCGCACGTCTTTCAGTACGGCGCGCGCCAGCTCTACCGCGTTACCTTCTTTCAGCCAGACCGGCATGCCGCGCACGGCGATCTGGGTGGGCGAGAGTACCGCCAGCTCTACGCCCAGGCGCTTCATGTCTTCGGCGTGTTCTTCTACCGTGGCCACCTCGAAACGGTCGGCGGCAAACGATACCGGTAGTAGCAGCGGCTGCATGGGGATGGCGTCGGCCTCCAGCGCGGTTTTCAGGCGTTCGTACACGATGCGCTCGTGCGCGGCGTGCATGTCCACTACGATCAGCCCGTCCTCGCATTGGCTCAGGATGTACACGCCGTGCAGCTGTGCCAGGGCAAAACCCAGTGGCGGGATGCCGTCGCTGGCGGTTGGCAGTGCCAGGGGCGGGTTGGCCGCATTAACGGCAGGCATGACAGCGGCGGCTGGCTGCCGCTCTTCGTCGCGCAGGCCGGCAAACTGCTTGTCGTATACGCCAATGGCTTCGCGCGCCACGTGCAGCGGGATGCTTTGCTGCTCGTAGCGGTAGGTTTGCGGTAGCGGCGTGCGGCCAACGTTGGCCGCAGGGCGCGGCGGTAGCAGGCTGGCTTGCTGGCCTATCGGTGCGAGGCCAGTGGCGGCGGCGGGCTCGCCCGCAGGCTGATCGTGCAGCTGTACCGCCGGGCTGGCGCCAGCGGTGGTGCTGGCCAGGGCGCGGTGCACGCTGTGGAACAGGAACTGGTGGATGGCCTGGCTTTCGCGAAAGCGCACCTCGATCTTGGTGGGGTGCACGTTCACGTCTACCCCGGCCGGGTCCAGCGTGAAAAACAGCGCATAGGCGGGGTGGCGCTCGTGGTGCAGCACGTCGCGGTAAGCTTGGCGCAGCGCGTGCTGGGCGGTTTTGTCGCGCACGAAGCGACCGTTGACAAAGAAATACTGCGCGTCACGGCTGGCTTTGGAATAGGTAGGGCTGGCCACAAAACCGGTCAGGCCCAGGCCGGCGGCCTGGGTATCCAGCGGCAGTGCCGCCTCTACAAAATCCTTGCCCAGCAGCGCGCCGACGCGCTCGGCCACGTTTTGCTGCGGCAGGCGCCACACCACCTTGCCGTTATGGCGCAGGGTAAACTCCACCTGCGGGTGTGCCAGGGCGATGCGTTCGAAGGTGGCGGCGCAGTGGGCGTACTCGGTGTTGTCACTTTTCAGGAATTTGCGCCGTGCCGGGGTGTTGAAGTACAGGTCCACCACCTCCACGCTGGTGCCGGCCGGGTGCGCGGCGGGCTCTACCGGGTGCAGGGTGCCGTCGATGGCAATAATCTGATGCGCGTGTTCGGCGTCGTGCGGGCGGCTGGTGAGCGTCAGGCGCGATACCGAGGCTACGCTGGCCAGCCCCTCGCCACGAAAACCCAGCGTGGAGACGCTTTCCAGGTCGTCCAGGCTGCTGATTTTGCTGGTGGCGTGCCGGTCCAGTGCCAGCGGCAGGTCTTCGGCAGCCATGCCGCTACCGTTGTCGGTAACGCGAATCAGCTTGATGCCACCTTGTGCCAGGTCCACGGTGATTTTGCTGGCACCAGCGTCTAGGCTGTTTTCCAGCATTTCTTTCAGTGCCGATGCCGGGCGCTCGACCACCTCGCCGGCGGCGATCTGGTTAACCAGGTGGTCGGGCAGTTTCTGGATACGTTTCATGCGCTGGCGCTCTAGGTTGGCAACGGGAAAAATCAACAACATTCTTTGCCACGCAAGGCACGGAAAATCTTTTATGGCGGCGAAAACCATGAAATAGCAGGAAGCGCGTCATGGCTAAGCAACTGCTGGCGCCAGTGCACGGGTCACTGCGCCCATGGTTGTTTTCGTGTTGTCCGTGTGTGTCCGTGGCGAAATATATCGCGGTAGGCGTGGCTGTAAATCAGGCTTTACCGGCCGCCCGTCGGTGGCGCATGACCTCGATGATGCCGGGCAGCATGGAGACGATGATGATGCCGAAGATCAGGTATTCCAGGTTTTTGCGCACAAAGGGCAGGTTGCCAAAGAAGAAGCCGGCATAGGTAAAACCGATTACCCACAGTAGCGCGCCGATCACGTTGTAGCTCAGGAACTGGCGGTATTCCATGCGGCCGATACCGGCCACAAACGGGGCAAAGGTGCGCACGATGGGGACAAAGCGGGCAAAAATAATGGTCTTGCCGCCGTGCTTTTCGTAAAAGGCGTGCGTTTTGTCCAGGTAGGATGGCTTGAGCAGGCGCGGAAAGCGGGCAAACAGTTTCATGCCGGCGTGGCGGCCGATGGCGTAATTGACGCCATCCCCCAGAATGGCGGCCACGATCAGCAGGGCCACCAGCAGGTGGACGTTCATCTGGCCCATGGCAGCCAGGGCGCCGGCCACGAACAGCAGCGAGTCACCAGGCAGGAAAGGTGTTACCACCAGGCCGGTTTCGCAGAATACGATCAGGAACAGGATGAAATACACCCATGGCCCATAGTTGGCCACCAGGGTGGCCAGATGGGTGTCGATGTGCAGGATGAAGTCGATCAGGAAAGAAATCAGTTCCATGGTCTTGTTTCGCAGTGGCTGGCAGGGCAGGGCTGTTGTGGCAACCCGGCGTTGTCAGACACCGTAATAAGGTTGGCCGCATGATGCGGCCAACCTTTTACGACGGTATGAAGCAGGGTTTTACACCACCGCTTCTTCTTTCGGTTTCACCACTTTCACCATGTGCTCGCGCGTGGTGCCCAGCGCCAGCGCCAGCGGGCTGGCGACCAGTACCGACGAGTAAATGCCGAACACGATGCCGATGGTCAGCGCCATGGCAAAGCCGTGCAGTGCCGGGCCGCCGAACAGCAGCATGGACAGCACCATGGTTTCGGTAGAGCCGTGGGTGATGAAGGTACGGCTCATGGTGGCGGTAATGGCGTTGTCGATGACTTCTGCCGTGGTCTTGCCACGCATGGCCGGGCGGCGGAAGTTTTCACGGATACGGTCGAATACCACCACCGATTCGTTCACCGAGTAACCCAGTACCGCCAGCACGCCGGCCAGCACGGTCAGGCTGAACTCCCACTGGAACAGCGCAAAGCAGCCCAGGATGATCACCACGTCGTGCATGTTGGCAATAATGGCCGACAGCGCCAGGCGCCATTCAAAGCGGATGGCCAGGTAGATCACGATGCCCACGCATACCAGCAGGATGGCAGTGAGGCCGTGCGATACCAGCTCTTCACCTACGCTGGGGCCGACAAACTCTACCTTGCGCAGCTGCACGCTGGCATCGCCGGCTTTCAGCAAGCCCATCACCTGCTCGGACAGCTTGGCCGAGCTGACGCCGGCCTTGCTAGGCAGGCGGATCAGCACGTCACGGCTGGTGCCCAGGCTTTGTACCTGCACTTCGCCTACCTTCAGCGCTTCCACGCGATGGCGGATATCCCCAAGGTTGGCCGCTTGCTGGTACTGCACTTCCATGACGGTACCGCCGGTGAATTCCACCGACAGGTTCAGGCCCTTGGCAAACAGGAACACCACGGCCAGGATAAAAGTCACCAGCGAAATAGTGGTAGTGAGCTTGCCGTAGCTCATGAACGGGATATCCCGTTTGATGCGGAAAAACTCCATCTCTCAGATCCTTATTTGTTGTCCGGCTTCCATACCTGGCCAATCGACACGGAGGTCAGACGGCGGCGGCGGCCGTACCACAGGTTAACCACGGCACGCGATACCAGTACCGCAGAGAACATGGAGGTCATGATGCCCAGGCAGTGCACCACGGCAAAGCCGCGTACCGGGCCGGAGCCGAAGATCAGCAGCGCCAGGCCGGCGATCAGCGTGGTCACGTTCGAGTCCAGAATGGTGGCCCAGGCATGGCCGTAACCGGCCTGTATGGCCGACTGCGGCGGTACGCCATTACGCAGCTCTTCGCGGATACGCTCGTTGATCAGCACGTTGGCGTCGATGGCCATACCCAGTGTCAGCGCAATCGCGGCGATACCCGGCAGGGTCAGCGTGGCCTGCAGCATGGACAGCAGCGCCACCAGCATGAACAGGTTGGCAGCCAGCGAAATCACCGAAATCACACCGAATACACCGTAGTACATCGCCATGAACACGGCGATGGCGGCAAAGCCCCACAGGGTGGAATGGAAGCCTTTTTCGATGTTTTCCTTACCCAGGCTTGGGCCGATGGTGCGTTCTTCGATGATGTTCATCGGTGCCGCCAGCGAGCCGGCGCGCAGCAGCAGGGCTACATCGTTGGCTTCGGCCGGGTTCATGCTGCCGGAGATCTGTACGCGGCCACCGCCGATTTCACTGCGGATCACCGGGGCAGTTACCACTTCGCTGCGGTTTTTCTCGACCAGCACCATGGCCATGCGTTTGCCGATGTTTTCGGCCGTCAGCGTGCGGAAGATCTCGGCGCCGGTGCTGTCCAGGCCGATATCCACCGAGGCACCACCGTTCTGGTCAAAGCCTGGCTGGGCGGAGTTGATGTTGTCGCCGGTAAGCTCGACATCTTTTTTCAGCAGGATCTTGCTGGTGCCGCGCGAGGTGGCTTCGTCCAGCAGCTCGTAACCGGCTGGTGTGTTGCCAGCCAGGGCTTCGGCGACCTTGCCCTGGTCGTCTTCTACCATGCGTACCTGCAGCGTAGCGGTACGGCCCAGGATGTCCTTGGCCTTGGCCGTGTCCTGTACGCCTGGTAGCTGCACCACGATGCGGCTCGGGCCGGCTTGCTGGATTACCGGTTCGGCCACGCCCAGCTCGTTCACGCGGTTGTGCAGGGTGGTGATGTTCTGCTTCACGGCATCGCTCTGGATGCGGGTGATTTCTTCCGGCTTCAGGCGGAGTGTCAGGCGGAAGTTGGCCTCATCGCTATTGAAGCTGACCGCCGGCAGGGTGCGCGCCAGCTTGTCGGCAGCGGCCTTCAGCGTATCGGCGTCACGTAGCTGCACTTCCAGCGTGGTATCGCCCTGGCGCTTGATGGCGCCGTAGCGGATCTTGGCAGCCTTCAGCTCGCGGCGTACATCGCCGGCGTAGCGTTCCATGGTTTTTTCCACGGCGGCTTTCATGTCCACTTCCAGCAGGAAGTGCACGCCACCACGCAAGTCCAGGCCCAGGAACATCGGGTTGGCGTGCAGGCGGGTCAGCCATTCGGGCGAGGCGGGCAGCAGGTTCAGGGCAATGATGTAGGTATCACCCAGCGCTTGCTGGATGGCATCGCGTGCCTTGATTTGGGTGTCCGGGTCCTTGAAGCGCACTTTCAGGCTGGTGCCGTCCAGGAAGATGCCTTGCGGGGCAATGCCTTGCTGCTTCAGGGTGGTTTCGATGCGGGCCATCAGCGCGGTGTCTACCGGGGTGGACTGGCGCGTGCTGGAAATCTGGACCGCTGGCGTTTCGCCAAAGAAATTGGGCAGGGTGTAGATCGTGGCGGTGATCAGCACCAGCGCAATCAGTAGGTATTTCCAGATCGGGAAGCGGTTCATGGAAGGCTTGACAGGAAAAGGGCCGCCAGGGCGGCCCGGGGGGTTACAGGGACTTGATCGTGCCTTTTTCCAGCTTGGCACCGACGGCACCGCGCTGTACGTTGATTTCCACGCCGTTGGCGATTTCCACGGTCAGGTACTGGTCACCGCATTTGGTCACGCGGCCGATAATGCCACCCTGGGTCACGACTTCGTCGCCTTTCACGATCTCGGACAGCATCTTCTGGTGTTCTTTCATTTTCTTTTGCTGCGGGCGAACCAGCAGGAACCAGAACAGAATGAAGATCACGATCATCGGCAGGAACTGCATGATGTCAAACGCTGCGCTGCCGGTGTTGGCGAAAGCCTGGGGGATAAACATTCGGGTCTCCCTATTTATCGAGTTGCGAGTGGGTTGATGATTGTGGCAAGTGGGGCATTGTAGCCACGGCCGGGCTACTTTCCAACCGTGCTAAAGGTTGGCCGCAAACAGCGTATGACTGCGGCCAACCCGGTCAGTTCGCCAGCTTAGTTCACGCCACGTGCACGGCGTTCGTGGAAGCTGGCTTTCCAGTCTTCGAAACGGTCGGCGTCGATGGCGTCGCGCATTTCCTGCATCAGTACCTGGTAGTAGTGCAGGTTGTGGATGGTATTGAGGCGTGCGCCCAGAATTTCGCCGGTGCGGTGCAGGTGGTGCAGGTAGGCACGGCTGAAGTGGCGGCAGGCGTAGCATTCGCACTGCTCGTCCAGCGGCTTCTTGTCGTTCTTGTAGCGCGCGTTCTTGATCTTGATATCCCCCCACTGGGTGAAGATCCAGCCATTGCGCGCGTTACGGGTAGGCATCACGCAGTCGAACATGTCGATACCGTTGGCCACGCCGTGAACCAGGTCTTCCGGTGTGCCCACACCCATCAGGTAGTGCGGCTTCTCGGCGGGCAGCATGTCTTTCAGCTCGGTCAGCATGCGGTACATCTCGGGCTTGGGCTCGCCCACCGACAGGCCGCCAATGGCGATGCCGTCAAAGCCGATGCCCATCAGGCCTTCCAGCGATTCCTGGCGCAGGTCGCGGTACAGGTTGCCCTGCACAATGCCGAACAGCGCGTTGGGGTTTTTCAGGTCGTCGAAGGCACGGCGCGAGCGCTCTGCCCAGCGCAGGCTCATGCGCATGGATTTGGCGGCGGTGGCGTGGTCTACCTGGCCTGGCGTGCATTCGTCGAAAATCATCACGATGTCCGAGTTCAGCACCTTCTGGATTTCCATGGATTTTTCCGGCGACAGGAACAGCTTGTCGCCGTTGACCGGGCTCTGGAAAGTAACGCCTTCTTCGGTAATCTTGTTCAGCGCGCCCAGGCTGAATACCTGGAAACCGCCGGAATCGGTAAGAATGGGCTTGTCCCAGCCAATGAACTCGTGCAGGCCGCCAAATTTTTCAATGATGTCCAGGCCCGGGCGCAGCCACAGGTGGAAGGTATTGCCCAGAATGATCTGGGCTTTGATGTCCAGCAGCTCGTGCGGGCTCATGGCCTTCACCGAGCCGTAGGTACCTACGGGCTGGAATACCGGCGTTTCTACCGTACCGTGGTTGAGTTCCAGCGTGCCGCGGCGTGCGCCGCCCGAGGTCTTGTGCAGGGTAAACTTCAGCATGTGCTTGATATCATTCATCTGAATCTGAAAATTAGCCCGCCAGTATACACCCCGCTGGCAGCGATTGCCCGCTGTTTACTTGCCAGCGCGGGCTTTAGCCGCTAATATCTTTATTCCTGACAACAGGCACGTAGCTCAGTTGGTTAGAGCACCACCTTGACATGGTGGGGGTCGTTGGTTCGAATCCGATCGTGCCTACCAGAATATTTGTAATGGAGTAATGTCATGTTCAAACGAACTACCACCACCCGTACCTCGAGATAATTCCGAGCCAGTACGGGGGCCTTTTACACAGTAAAGGGATACTCCATGCAAACGAAAAAGTGCGGCTCGAGCCGCACTTTTTTTTTGGTTTTCGTCTGTCCACCTTCTGATTAAGCTGGAGTTGCTATGCCTGACATTCGCCTGCCCGACGGTTCCATCCGTTCCTTCGACCAGCCGGTAACGGTGTACGAAGTGGCTGCGTCCATCGGTACCGGTCTTGCGCGTGCGGCGCTGGCTGGTCGCGTGGACGGCCAACTGGTTGATACCTCCTACCGTATTGCGGCCAACGCTGACCTGGCCATCATCACCGAGAAAGACGCGGACGGCCTGTCCATCATCCGTCACTCTACCGCCCACTTGCTGGCTTATGCGGTGAAAGAGCTGTTCCCGGAGGCCCAGGTCACGATCGGCCCGGAAATCGAAAACGGCTTCTACTACGATTTTGCCTACAAGCGCCCGTTTACCCCGGAAGACCTGGTGGCCATCGAGAAGAAGATGCAGGAGCTGGCCAAGAAAGACATCCCGGTAGAGCGCTACGAGCTGTCGCGTGATGAGGCGGTAGCCTACTTCAAGGGTATCGGCGAGGCCTACAAGGCCGAGATCATTGCGTCCATTCCGGCTGACCAAGTGCTGAGCCTGTACCGCGAAGGCGAGTTCACCGACCTGTGTCGCGGCCCGCACGTACCGTCCACTGGCAAGCTGAAAGTATTCAAGCTGATGAAGGTAGCCGGCGCCTACTGGCGCGGCGACAGCAATAACGAAATGCTGCAGCGTATCTACGGCACGGCCTGGACCAAGAAAGAAGACCTGGAACAGTACCTGCACATGCTGGAAGAGGCGGAAAAACGCGACCACCGCAAGCTGGGCAAGCAGCTGGACCTGTTCCACCTGCAGGACGAAGCGCCGGGCATGGTGTTCTGGCACCCCAAAGGTTGGGCGCTGTGGCAGAGCATCGAGCAGTACATGCGTAAAACGTTGGCCGCAGCCGGCTATCAGGAAATCCGCACCCCGATGGTGATGGACCGCGTGATGTGGGAAAAATCCGGCCACTGGGAAAACTACCGCGAAGGCATGTTCACCACCGAGTCGGAAAAGCGCGACTACGCCGTGAAGCCGATGAACTGCCCTGGCCACGTGCAGGTGTTCAACAGCGGCCTGCGCTCTTACCGCGACCTGCCGATGCGTCTGGCCGAGTTTGGTGCCTGCCACCGCAACGAGCCGTCCGGTGCACTGCACGGCATCATGCGTGTGCGTGGCTTTGTGCAGGATGATGCGCACATCTTCTGTACCGAAGACCAGATCATCAGCGAAGCCAAGGCGTTCAACGAACTGACCATGTCGGTGTACCAGCGATTCGGTTTTGACAAGGTGTCGGTGAAGCTGTCGCTGCGCCCGGAAAAATACGCTGGCGACCTGGAAACCTGGAACCGCGCCGAAGAAGGCCTGCGCGAAGCACTGCGCGCCTGCGGTATCGAGTGGGAAGAGCTGCCGGGCGAGGGCGCGTTCTATGGCCCGAAAATCGAATACCACATCAAGGACGCGCTGGGTCGCTCCTGGCAGTGTGGTACCCTGCAGCTCGATTATGTGTTGCCAGAGCGCCTGGATGCCGAATACGTGTCCGACGACAACAGCCGCAAACGCCCGGTGATGTTGCACCGTGCGGTACTGGGCTCGCTCGAGCGCTTTATTGGCATCCTGATCGAAAACCACGCTGGCGCCTTCCCGCTGTGGCTGGCGCCGGTGCAGATGGTGGTGATGAATATCACCGGTTCGCAGGCCGAATACGCCACGAATGTTGCCGCGACATTGCGTAAACATGGCTACCGTGTTGATCTTGACTTGAGAAACGAAAAGATCGGCTATAAAATCCGCGAGCACAGCCTGCAAAAGCTTCCGTATCAGATCGTTATCGGCGATAAAGAAATGGAAGGCGGGTTGGTTGCCGTGCGCGCCCGGGGCGAAGACCTGGGCCAGATGCCACTCGACGCGTTCATTCAGCAGCTTGATGCTGCCATGGCGCAGGTATAACGCACGGATACGATGAATTTCTTTAGGAGTAATTGCTATAGCTCAGGAACGTGAACCACGGATCAACGGTGAAATTACCGGCCGTGAAATCCGCTTGGTAGGTGAAGAAGGCGAACAACTCGGTATCGTGACCGTGCGTGAAGCACTGGCGATGGCCGAAGAGCGCGAAGTTGATCTGGTCGAGATTTCCCCGACAGCCCAGCCGCCTGTGTGCAAACTGATGGACTACGGTAAGTTCAAATACCAGCAGTCCAAGAAGAAGCACGAAGCCAAGCTGAAGCAGAAACAGATCCAGGTTAAGGAAATCAAGTTCCGCCCTGGTACGGACGATGGCGACTACAACGTCAAGCTGCGTAGCCTGATCCGCTTCCTGACTGAAGGCGACAAGGCCAAGATCACGCTGCGTTTCCGCGGTCGTGAAATGGCTCACCAGGATATCGGCCTGGCACTGCTCAAGCGTGTCGAGGCGGATCTGGCAGAAGTCGGGACTGTTGAACAGTTCCCGAAACTGGAAGGTCGCCAGATGGTAATGATGATTGCCCCGAAAAAGAAATAATCGGTTATAATCATCGACTTCAACACGGCAGGTTCGCCTGCCGTGTTGATTTTGTAAGCCGGAAACGGCTTGCACCAAAAGCGTGACGCAGTGGTTTCAAGTGCCGGTGGCCACCCTGTGTCTAATCTAATGAAATTCAGCAGGAGATTTCCATGCCGAAGATGAAAACCAAATCGAGCGCGAAAAAGCGTCTCAAAGTGCTGGGCAATGGTGGCGTTAAACGCTCCATGGCTTTCAAACGTCACATCCTGACCAAGAAAACCACCAAGAGCAAACGTCAACTGCGTGGTACCACCATGGTTCACGCTACCAACATGGCTTCTGTACGCGCCATGATGCCTTACGCTTAAGGAGACCTGAAGAATGCCACGCGTAAAACGCGGTGTAACCGCACGTGCTCGTCACAAGAAAATCCTCGCCCTGGCGAAAGGCTATCGCGGCCGTCGCAAGAACGTCTATCGCATCGCCAAACAGGCGGTGATGAAAGCCGGTCAATATGCATACCGTGACCGTCGTCAGAAAAAGCGTCAGTTCCGTCAACTGTGGATTGCCCGTATCAACGCAGCTGCTCGTGAAAACGGCCTGCCATACAGCAAATTCATGAACGGCCTGAAGAAAGCGCTGATCGAAATCGACCGTAAGGTTCTGGCCGATCTGGCCGTGTTCGATAAGCCGGCATTTGCGCTGATCGTTGAAAAAGCGAAAGCCGCCCTCGCTTAATCGCAGGACACTAAAAAGGGAGGCTGATGCCTCCCTTTTTTTTCGGTTTACTCCCCATGAAGAATGCTGATTCGAGCGGCTGCGCTCCGGTCAGTTTTCTTACGCATACTGGTGCGACCCATGAGCAATGTTGACGTGATTCTCAAGGAAGGTCTGGCAGCACTCGATGCTGTTACCGATCTCGTTGAACTGGAACAGGTCAAGGCCCGCTTTCTAGGTAAAAGTGGTGCGCTGACCGAGCTTCTGAAACAGCTGGGCAAACTGTCGCCTGACGAGCGCAAGACCGCCGGCGCCACCATCAACGCCGCCAAGCAGGCCTTCGAGACCCGCCACAACGACGTGCGCGATGGCTTTAACGCTGCCAAGCTGGCGGCTCAGTTGGCCGCAGAGTCGCTGGATGTCACCCTGCCAGGCCGTGGTACCACGCCGGCAGGCCTGCACCCGGTTACCCTCACGCTGGAACGCATTACCAGCCTGTTTGCCACCATGGGTTTTGAAGTGGCCGATGGCCCGGAAATCGAAACCGATTTCCACAACTTCCAGGCGCTGAACATCCCGGAAAACCACCCCGCCCGTGCCATGCAGGACACCTTCTATGTAGAAGGTGGCGACGTACTGCGCACGCATACCAGCCCGATCCAGGTGCGTTACATGCTGGACCACCAGCCGCCCATCAAGATCGTGGCCCCGGGCCGTGTATACCGTGTGGACTCTGACGCCACCCACTCGCCGATGTTCCACCAGATGGAAGGCCTGTGGATCGACCAGAACGTGAGCTTTGCCGACCTGAAAGCCACCATTACCGAGTTCCTGCGCCGTTTCTTCGAGCGTGACGACATGCAGGTGCGCTTCCGCCCGTCGTTCTTCCCGTTTACCGAAACCTCGGCCGAGATCGATGTGCTGGACGAGCAAGGCCGCTGGCTGGAAGTGGGTGGTAGCGGCATGGTGCACCCTAATGTGCTGCGAAATGTCGGCATCGACCCGGAAAAATACACCGGCTTTGCCTTCGGTATCGGCCTGGACCGCTTTGCCATGCTGCGCTATGGCGTGAACGACCTGCGTTTGTTCTTCGAGAACGATCTGACGTTCCTGAAACAATTCAACTGATCGCGACGGAGAGACCTCATGCAATTTTCCGAACAATGGCTGCGCAGCCGCGTCAACCCGTCGCTGAGCACCGATGAGCTGTCCTACCTGCTGACCATGGCAGGCCTGGAAGTAGAAGACGTTACCGCTGCCGCCCCGGCCTTTACCGGCGTGGTGGTGGGTGAAGTCAAAGAATGTGAAAAGCACGAAAACGCCGACCGCCTGCGCGTGACCAAGGTCGACGTGGGCACCGGCGAGCTGGTGCAGATCGTGTGCGGCGCGCCGAACGTGGCCGTCGGCGTGAAAGTGCCGTGCGCCTTGCCAGGCGCCATCTTGCCGGGCGATTTCAAGATCAAGCCCACCAAGATGCGTGGCGTGGAGTCTGGCGGCATGCTGTGCTCCGGCAAAGAGTTGGGCGTACCGGACGAAGTAGACGGCCTGATGCTGCTGCCGGCTGACGCGCCGGTAGGTCAGAACATTCGCGATTATCTGGGCCTGGACGATAGCCTGTTTACGCTGAAAATTACGCCGAACCGTGCCGATTGCCTGTCTATCCGCGGTATTGCGCGTGAAGTGGCCGCGCTGACCGGTAGCCCGCTGGCCGCTTGGGACATCGCCGCCGTTGCGCCGCAAACCGACAGCAAACTGGCCGTCGCCATTGCCGACAACGCACCGTGTGGCCGTTACGTTGGCCGCGTGGTGAAAAACGTGAACGCCGCAGCGCCGACACCAGACTGGATGAAGCGCCGTCTGGAGCGTTCCGGCCTGCGTTCCATTTCCGCCATCGTCGATATCACCAACTACATCCTGCTAGAGCAGGGCCAGCCGATGCACGCCTTCGATCTGGGCAAGATCAACGGTGGCATCACCGTGCGCATGGCCGCTGCCGGCGAAAAGCTGGTGTGCCTGAATGAAAAAGAAGTGGCGCTGACACCGGACCTGATGGTGATTGCCGACGACCAGCAGCCGCTGGCCATCGCCGGCATCATGGGCGGCCTGGACAGTGGCGTGACCACCGCCAGCCGCGACATCTTCCTGGAAAGCGCCTTCTTCCAGCCCGAAGCCATCGCCGGCAAGGCGCGTGCCTTGGGCTTTGGTTCCGACTCCAGCTACCGCTACGAGCGCGGTGTGGATTTTGCCCTGCAGACCGAAGCCATCGAGCGCGCGACCGCGCTGGTGCTGGAGATCTGCGGTGGCGAAGCCGGCCCGTTGACCGAAACCGTGGGCCAGCTGCCGCAGCGTAGCAGCGTAACGGTACGCACCGCCCGCGTTGCCCGTGTACTGGGCGTGGCGCTGGCGGCAGAGCAGATTGCCGCCATCTTCACCCGCCTGGGGCTGGCTTTCGAGCAGAACGATGCAGGTTTTGTGGTGTCCGCACCGAGCTTCCGTTTCGATATCGAGATCGAAGAAGACCTGATCGAAGAAATCGCCCGCGTGTACGGCTACGACAATATCCCGTCCGACGCACCGGTGGCCGCGCAAACCATGCTGCCGCAGCCGGAAGGCCTGCGCGTGCGCAGCGAAGTACGCCGCTTGCTGGCTGGCCGCGACTTCCAGGAAATCGTTAGCTACGCGTTTGTAGAAGAAAAATGGGAGCGCGACTTTGCCGGTAACGCCAACCCGGTACGCCTGATCAACCCGATCGCCAGCCAGATGAGCGTGATGCGCTCCAGCCTGATTGGCGGCCTGGTGGATACCCTGGCGGCCAACCTTAACCGCAAACACAGCCGTGTGCGCGTGTTCGAGATTGCCCGCGTGTTCCACAAGCAAGCCGACGGCAGTGTACAGCAGCCCGAAGTGGTGGCCGGTCTGGCACACGGCGGCCGTGTGGATGAGCAATGGGGTAGCAAGGCAGAGCGTGTCGATTTTTATGACATCAAGGCCGATGTAGAAGCCCTGCTGTACCCGCGTGTGGCGGAGTACCGCAAGGCCGCGCATCCGGCATTCCACCCTGGCCGTTGCGCCGAGGTGCTGCTGGGTGGCGCTGTGGTCGGCGTGCTGGGCGAGCTGCATCCGCAGTGGGTACAGGCTTATGGCCTGACCAATGCACCGGTGCTGTTCGAGCTGGCAGTCGAGGCGGTAGAGCAGGTTGGCCGCGTACAACTGGCCGCGGTCAGCAAGTTCCAGCCGGTACGCCGTGACCTGGCGCTGGTGGTGGCCGAGGACGTGAACGCCGCCACCATCCAGCTGGCCATGAAAGGCGCTGCCAGCGCTTTTGTGCGCGAGCTGGCGCTGTTTGACGTGTACCGCGGCAAGGGCGTGGACGAGGGCAAGAAGAGCCTGGCGTTCCGCATCGTGCTGCAAGCCGCCGATCGCACCTTGGTCGATGACGAAGTCGAGCAGGCCGTGGCCGCCATGTTGGCCGCTGCCGAGGCTGCCGGTGCCGTACTGCGCGCCTGATTTATCTCTGTTGGCCACCCGCAGGGCGGGTGGCGTTTTATCTGATGTTGTAGTGAGGAATTGTCATGACTTTGACCAAAGCCGAGTTGGCCGATCTGCTGTTTGACAAGGTGGGCCTGAACAAGCGCGAAGCCAAGGACATGGTGGAGTCTTTTTTTGAAGAGATCCGCGCCACCCTGGAAACCGGTACCAGCGTGAAGCTGTCCGGTTTCGGTAATTTCCAGCTGCGCGACAAGCCGCAGCGCCCCGGCCGTAACCCCAAAACCGGGGAAGAGATTCCCATCACCGCCCGACGCGTGGTAACTTTCCATGCAAGTCAGAAACTCAAGGGAATGGTTGAACAACATCATGCCGACAAACAAGGCTGAGCTGCCGGCGATTCCGGCCAAACGCTATTTCACCATCGGTGAGGTCAGCGAGCTGACAGGTGTAAAACAGCACGTGTTGCGTTACTGGGAGCAGGAGTTTTCCGAGCTGCGTAATGTAAAGCGCCGTGGCAACCGCCGCTATTACCAGCACGGTGAAGTACTGCTGGTGCGCAAAATACGCGACCTGCTGTACGACGATGGTTTTACCCTGCAGGGTGCCCGCCAGCGCTTGCAAGGTGGTAGTGCCGAGCAGGCACCGCTGACTGCCCAGCAAGTGCGAACCGAGCTGCAGTCGATTGTCGATTGGCTGGATATTTCGCTTGGCAAAGAGTGAAAATGACTCTATAATTTTTACCTCTTTAGTCGGGGCGTAGCGCAGCCTGGTAGCGCACCTGCATGGGGTGCAGGGGGTCGGAAGTTCGAATCTTCTCGCCCCGACCAAAGAACCAATTCAGCAAAAAAGCCATCCGCAGCGCGGGTGGCTTTTTTGTTTTCTAGCTCGCTGTCAGGCCTTGCTGGTAGGCCGCGATTTCGGCATGCAGCCAGTGGCGGAAGTCGGCCTGCTTCTGGCTAAGCTGCGGGTGCTGTGGCCAGACCAGCCAGAGTGCCGACGGGTGCGGCACACAGAGCGGGCTAAGCTGGCACAGCCGCCCATCGGCCAGGTGGCGTGCCACCAGGCTGCGGCGCATCAGCGCGAGGCCTTCCCCTTGTAATACAGCGGCCAACAGCAGGTTGCTGTCATTGATCCACAGCGCACCCGGCGCGGGCTCGGCCACGTGCGCCTGCTGGCACCAGCCATGCCAAGATTCCACGGTATGCACGATGGGGCTGGCGACGATTTCTTCGGCGCTGGCGGGGAGCTGGCCGTGGCGGAAATGCGGTGCAGCCACCACCACGAGCTGATCCTGTAGCAGCTGTTCTTGTTGTAAGCCCTGCCAGCCACCGCGCCCCATGCGTATGCCCATGTCGATCTGGCCGTAGGCCAGCGGCTGGATATCGAGGCTGGCGTGCAGGGTGAGGCTGTATTGCGGGTAGCGTTGCCGAAAGCCGGGCAGGCGCGGCAGTAGCCATTGCTGCGCGAAAGAGGGGAGTACCGCCAGTACCAGTTCTTGTTGTGGTGTTTGCTGCTGTAGCTGGCGGGTGGCATCGGCCAGCTCGGCTAGCGTAACCCGTACCTTCAGGGCATAGGTACGCCCGGCCTCGCTGAGCTGTAGCTTGCGGCCAACCTTGCTGAACAGCGGCGTGGCCAGCTGGCTTTCCAGCATTTTCAGCTGCTGGCTGACGGCAGAGTGCGTAATGCATAGCTCGGTGGCGGCACGGCTGACACTGCCCAGGCGTGCCACGGCCTCGAAGCTGCGCAGTGCGGAAAGCGGTGGGAGGGTATTCATGTAAGCCATACTAACGGAATTGGCCAGAAATGATCGATTTTCACCGCTACTGGCGTCATTTAGACTGCCATCAGGCTGATTTGCTTAGTTGTGCTTACAAAACCGTTTGCCGGAGGCTCTATGAGTAACTTGGAACTGTACGTTGATAGCCGCTTTCTTAGCCCCTACGCCCTGTCTGCCTTTGTGGTCTTGCAGGAAAAAGGGCTGCCGTTTACATGGCATGGCGTCGATCTGGATAACGGCGCCAACCTGCTGCCGGACTACGCGGCGGCATCGCTCACCGCACGGGTGCCCTTGCTGGTGGAGGGCGATTTCCGGTTATCGGAATCCTCGGCCATTGCCGAATATCTGGAGGCGCGTTACCCGGCGCCGGCGGTGTACCCGCAAGACCCGCAGCAACGCGCCCGCGCCCGCCAGCTGCAGGCCTGGCTACGCAGTGACCTGCTGCCGCTACGCCAGCAGCGTACAACCGAGGTGGTGTTCCTGCGCCCGTCTCCCGAGCCGCTGGACGCCGCCGGGCAGCGGGCAGCGGCCAAGCTGATGCGTGTGGCAGAGGCCTGCCTGGCACCCGGTGCGGCCAACCTGTTTGGCGACTGGTGCATTGCCGATACCGACCTGGCGCTGATGCTGCTGCGCTTGGTCAACAATGGCGACCCGGTGCCGCCGGCGCTAGCCGACTATGCGCGTCAGCAGTGGCAGCGTCCGTCGGTACAAGCCTGGCTAGCGCTGCAGCATCAGGCCGCGGGCTGATGGCATGGGGGGGCGCGGGCCGCACTGGGTGGGGTCTTGCTGCTGGGGGCGATGAGCCCTGGTCCCAGTTTCTGGCTGGTGGTACAGCTGGCGCTGGGGCAGTCACGCAGGGTGGCGGTGGGGGCGGCCTTGGGTATGGGCATGGGGGCCGTCGGCTTTGCCATGTTGGCCGCATCGGGCTGGCAAAGCCTGATCGCGCCGGGGTGGCTGCAAGCTGTGCGTTTGGCAGGCAGCGCATTTTGTGCTGGCTGGGCTACCGCATGTGGCGGGGGGCTGGCGTAGCAGGGCCTGCTAGTGCTCGCACTGCGGGCGTGTTGACCTTGTAGCAGGCGTACTGGTGGGGTGCCTGGCGCAGCTATCCAACCCCAAGATGCTGCTGGTGTACGCTGCCGTCTTTGCCGCGCTCTTGCCCGCGGCGCTGCCGCTGTCTGCGTATTGGCCGGTCGTGCTGGTGGTTTGGCTGGTGGAAGCTGGCTGGTATGCCCTGGCCGCGTGCGCGTTTTCTTCTGCCCGCGTGCGGCATCGGTATCTGCGCCAGCAGGCTATCATCGACCGCTTGGCCGCGTTGACCCTGCTGTGCCTGGGGTTGTGGCTGGCGTTTACCGCCTAAGCGGCGTGCGTGTTCTGGCTGGTGCGCCCTGGCTGCTTTCTGCTATGTTGCCGACGGCAGCTTTTTTGCGTTCAGCTTCAGGCGCCGTCCAGATAGTCGTAGCCTGGCCAGTCCAGTTGGTAGGCGGTGCGGTTTTTGGCCACCAGAATGCGTTTGAGCATGCCGGTATTTTGCAGGTATTGCAGCTGCTCGCGGATGTGTGCAATGCGCCCGGGGGAGGCTTGCCCCAGTGTGCTGACGATGCGGTTTTCTTCTAGGCTGCCGGGTGCCCGGCTGCGCAGCATGCTGAGGATGCTGTAGATCAGTGACTCATCTCGTTGCATGGGTGGGTATGTGTATTATTAGTTACATTTATTTATCAATCATATGGCGTTATTCGTCAAGAAACATGAATTTATTATTACATGTCATCGTTAAACCAGCAGCCTGATACGCCTTGCGTTGGCATTTGTTCTACCGCCATCGGCGACGATGTCTGCCGTGGCTGTGCACGTACCTTTGGCGAGATCAGTTTTTGGGGCGAGCTGAGCCAGGCGGAGAAAGACCACTGTTGGGCTTGCCTGTCGGTGCGTAAGGTATGGTTGGCCGTGGTGCGCCCGCTGCACGGCCACCTGGAGATTGTGCCGCAGGCAGGTAGCGAGTCCGCCAGGTTTACCCTGCGCGATGGCGGCGTGCTGCTACTGGGCCAGCCTTATCTGGATGGCGGGCGGCGCTTGCTGCCGTTGCGCTATGGCGAGTGTGAGCTGGCGCTGGAGGTGTCACTGGAGAGTTGGCCGCAGCAGCTATTAACTTGGCTGGCGCGGTAACAAGCCTTATGTGACAGATTTGTATTGAGGCATTGGTTTATCGAATGCTATGTTCATGGTAATCAATCATGGAGCACAGCATGGCACAAGACAGCAGCAAGGCCGATTTCTGGGAAACGCGTTATCAGAATGATGTTACCCCGTGGGACAGCGCCGGCCTGCCTGCAGGCTTTGTCGAGCACGCCGGTGCCTTGCTGGCTAGGGGCCATGTACACCGGGTGTTGATTCCCGGCTGTGGCAGTGCCTACGAGCTGCAGCAGCTGGTCGTGCAGGGCTGTGATGCGCTGGCATTTGATTTTAGCCCTGCTGCCGTCGCACGTGCCCGCACGGCGTGTCCAGATCTAACATCCCGCATTATCGAAGCCGATTTCTTCGGCGAGGCTATCGCCGGCGCCTGGGACTGGGTGTACGAGCGGGCATTTCTCTGCGCCTTGCCACCGGCACTGGCCGACCGCTACGCACAGCGCATGGCTGCGCTGATCCCTGCTGGTGGTGTGCTGGCGGGCTACTTCTTCTTGCGCGATCAAGCCAAAGGCCCGCCTTTTGGCACCTCTTTGTCCAATTTGCAGCAGTCGCTGGGGCCTTACTTTGTGCTGAAAAAGCAGGTGCCGATCTCGGGTTCCTTGGCAGTATTTCACCCGGATGAGCATTGGCTGGAATGGGTGAGGTTGCCATAGTCTTGACTACTATCAACAGCTCTTGAATAGTCAGTACAATAATTTATAGATAGTATGTATAGATTAGTGGTGTCGCAAGCTATAAAGCCTGAATAAAAACGCAAGAGGAGAGCATGTGATGGAGTGGTTCTGGAAGACATATTTCCTGATCGAGAAAACCTTCTGGAATTCTCTTACCAAAAAGCTTTGCAGCTTCTTCTTCATCAGCTTGTTCCAGCTGGTGCTCATTGCGTATGTCTATAATTCCCTTGAGGAAATCCGCAGCCTGGTGACGTCGCAGCAGCTAGGGCCGGATAGCCTGCTGCAGATCCACGCATTGCTCGATCGTACCATTTACTGGTCGGTGGCCATCTGGGCGGTGTCGCTGGTGTTTATTGCCTTCATGGTGTGGTACCTGCGTTATCTGATCGTGCGCCCGCTGAAGATGATCATTTCGATTTTTCGCGAAATCGGGGCTGGCGAGGGCGATTTGTCGCGTGAGATTCCTACCATCACTTACGATGAAATCCGCGATTTGTCGCTGTCTTACAACGATTTTCTGCAGAAAATGCGTGAAATCATCAGTAATGTCCGCACCATGACCATGCGCATTGCCATGGATTCCGCGCGCACCCGCAAGCACATCAGCCTATCGGTTACCCATGCTAGCCAGCAGGCAGCCTTGGCGGGGCAGGTAAGCGACGCCAGTGACCGCTCTACCCAGGGCGTTATCCAGGTGTCGGCGGATACGCAGCAGATTTCCGCCACCACACTGCATAACCTGGACGTGGCCAAGGCCTCTTACGCCGAGCTGCAGGATGCCGCGCAAAAGATTGGCGGCGTCAGCCAGCGCGTCAATACCTTTAATGGCACGGTGGACGAGCTCAATAGCCGCTCTGCCAGCATCAAGACCATTGCCGACCTGATCAAGGACGTGTCCGAGCAAACCAATCTGCTGGCCTTGAACGCGGCTATCGAGGCGGCCCGCGCCGGCGAGGCTGGCCGCGGCTTTGCCGTGGTGGCCGACGAGGTACGCAAGCTGGCCGAGCGGGTAAAGGTGGCGACCGACGAAATCAGCGGCAATATCGACGGCATGCTAAGCCTGGTGCAAAACACTAAAGATGAAACCGCCGTGATTACGCGTGATACCGCGCAGGCGCGCGAGGTGGTCGACCGCTCTTCCCACCATTTTGGCCGCATGATGGGCGATTTCGAAAACACGGCCAGCCGCATGGGGCAGATCGCGACCACCATGGGCGAGTTTGCCAGCTCGAACCAGCAGATTGCGGCCAACGTTAGCGAAATCAGTACCTTGAGCCACTCGGTGTCTAGCAGCCTTAAGCAGTCCGAGCAAGATTCGGTCACCCTGTCGCGTGCGGCGGAGGAAGTGCAGGAGCTGGTAGCCCGTTTTGTACTGGGCGAGGGCATTCTGGATGACACCATCAGCCAGGCACGTCAGGCCTGTAGCGAGCTGGTTCAGCTGCTACAGCAGGCGCAGCAGGATGGCTGTGACATTTTTGACCAGCGCTACCAGCCTATCGCAGGGACCAACCCGGCCAAATACCACACCCAGTACGACACCAGGCTGGAGCTGCCATTGCAGAAGGTGTACGACCGTGTGGTGCAGAATGTGACCGGCGGACGCTTCTGTCTGCTGGTGGATAACAATGGCTACGCGCCCACGCACAACAGTTTTTATTCCAAGCCGCAAACGGGCGACCCGCAGCTAGACCTGGTGGGTAGCCGCGATAAGCGCATTTTCAACGACCCTACCGGCTTGAAGTCGGCGCGCAGCAAGCAAGCCTTCCTGCTGCAGACCTATATGCGTGACACCGGTGAGATCTTGTCCGAGATTGCCTTGCCTGTGATGATCAATGACCGCCACTGGGGGGCAATCCGTGTTGGTTTTGACCCGGGTTCTTTGTTCCAGAAATAGCTGAAAATAGTGTGGCACCAGGCACGGCGAATGTTGCCGCTGGTGCAGTAGTTGCCTGTTTTACTGCGGCCAACCTTATCGGGTTGGCCGTTTTTTTGCCAATGGTTTTATTGCGATGGCAAATCCTGTACACACTGCATATTGCAGTGCACAGTATTGAAGTGTGTGATGCATACGATAGAGCAGGATTATTTGCTCGGAACCGCACCTGGCAGGCTCGCCTGTGTTGAGCTTCTTGGCCCCGGCACCCCCGTGCCTGAAAAGCAGAAGAGGGCAAGTATGTTGTTTCATAAACTGATGATCGTGGCTTTACTCTTGCCCACCGCTAGCCATGCGGCCGTGGTGAAAGTGTGTGCCGAGGCTTGGCCGCCATTCTTGTATCGTGATGATGCTGGCCATGCGGTCGGTATGGCTGCCAGCTGGATCGCACAAGCGGCCAGCAAGCAGCATTTGCGCGTGCAATACCAATTTTTGTCATTGCAAGCCTGCCGCAGGCTGGCGGCCTCTGGTGGGGCGGACGCGCTGGCTTTTACGCCGAATAAAGAGCAGCTGGAAGGCTGGTTGCTCACGAAAAGACCCATGGTGTTCTGGGTCTTGAGCGCCTTTGTGCCCTACCACTCGCCGCATAAGGCATTCACCGGGCTATCTCAGTTTTCGGGTTTGCGCGTGGGGTGGGGGCAGCACTATCGCTACCCGGACCGGTTGGTGTTGCAGCGAGACTGGGCCCGGGTGCCGGCTTATGACGCGGATGGGCTGTTTACCTTGCTGATACGCAATAAAATCGATGTGGTGTTTGACGATGAGCGGTACGTGGCGTCCAGTTTGCCGCTGCAAAGCCGTAGGCAGATGCGTGTGCTACGCCCGGTAGCCGCCAGTATGCATCAGCCACTGGCCGTGCGCCCCGGCCTGGCCGACTTTGCGCATGCGCTGGATGAAGAGGCGCTACGCTGGCAGCATAGCGGCCAGCTAGACCACTTTTACCGTAACCAGTACGGGTCGTCGCTGGCGGCCATTCAGGCAGTGGGCGATTAAGGTCTGGTGCTCTCCAGCCAGTGCAATGCGCCTTGTGCTGCGGCGCGACCGCTGGCAAAACAGGCGGTGAGCAAGTAGCCCCCGGTGGGCGCTTCCCAGTCCAGCATTTCTCCCGCGCAGAATACCCCGGGCAGGGCTTTGAGCATGCCGTGTTCGTCCATAGCCTCGAAGCGTACGCCGCCTGCCGTGCTGATGGCTTCGTCGATGGGGCGTGTTGCGTACAGCGTGAGCGGCAGGGCTTTGATCGCTTGCGCCAGGCTGGCCATATCGTTAAAGCTGTCTTTATCCAGCAGCTCGCGCAGCAGGCCGGCTTTCACGCCATCCAGGCCGCATTGTTTGCGCAGGTGGTTCGCGAGCGAGGCGGCGCCACGGCCGCGCTGCAGCTCGGCCAGCAAGCGCTCGGCGCTGCGGTCCGGTAGCAGGTCCAGCGTGATGGTGGCTTGGCCATCGCGGGTAATGGCATCGCGGATCGCGGCGCTGTAGGCGTAGATCAGGTTGCCTTCCACCCCGGTAGCGGTGACGACAAACTCGCCACGGCGCTCGCCGGGTTGGCCGCAGGCATCTGCAAAACGCAAGGTCACCCCTTTCAGGGCCTGGCCGGCAAACTTGCTGGCAAAGTGTTCGCTCCACGGGCGTTCGAACCCGCAGTTCGACGGTGCCAGTGGCAGGGTGTCGACCCCTTTTTCGCTGAGCAAGGGTAACCAGCGGCCATCCGAACCCAGCTTGGCCCAGCTACCGCCGCCCAGCGCCAGGATGACCGCGTCGGCCACGACGTACACCTCGCCATCGGGGGTGGTAAAGCGCAGGCTGCCGTCGTGGTGCCAGCCGCACCAGCGGTGGCGCACGTGTAGCTGCATGCCTGCCTCACGCAGGCGTGCCAGCCAGGCGCGTAGCAGCGGCGCGGCTTTCATTTCACGCGGGAATACCTTACCCGAGCTGCCGACAAAGGTGTCGATACCCAGGCCGTGTACCCAGCGGCGCAGCGCATCGGCATTGAAGGCGTCCAGCATGGGGGCCAGCTGCGCCTCGCGCGGGCCGTAACGGCGGTAAAAGTCGGCTTGCGGCTCGCTGTGGGTGATATTCATGCCGCCTACGCCAGCCAGCAGGAATTTGCGCCCCGGTGAGGGCATGGCATCAAACACATCTACCGGCACGCCTGCCGCCAGCAGCGTCTCGGCAGCCATCAGGCCGGCCGGGCCGCCACCAATCACTGCTACGCGGTGCTGCCGGGGGTGGGAAACGGGTGAGGTCATGGGGCGATCCATATAGTGTTGGGCTGGGCGCGCGATTGTTACCGAAAGCGGCGTAAAAACCAACTGTTGGCCGCACTTTGATGCGCACGGTATTTGCCGCGTGCCAAGTGCTTGATTAAAATGGGCCCTGTATTATTTTATTGTTTGTTTTGTTCTTTCATCTATTGGGCTGTACCTGCATCTTATGAGTTTTACCCGTGAAAACCGTGTTGAATCCCGCCTTTCCCCTACCTTGCCCCGCCGTGCCACGGCAATTATCGAGCTACCCGATGGTGTATTGATGACGGCGTCTGCTGGCGGGCGTTTCAGCTTGCCCGGCGGCGTATCGCAGCGTGGCGAGCTGCGCTCGCAGGCGCTACTGCGCCAGGTGCGCGACCAGACTGGCTTGCGCATCAACTCCATGTTGTATCTGTACGATCACATTACCCAGCACAATGCGCACAAGGTTTACCTGTGCATTGCCCAGGGCCAGCCGCGCATGCAAGAGGGTGGGGCGCGCATGACGCTGATTACCTCGCCAGACAGTGAGATGGACGTGCATGTGGAATCCCGCGCCATTTTGCGCCGTTACGCCAAGCTTCGTGGCGAGGAGGGCGCTAAAAGCGAGGCGGTGCGTGCCTTCCTGCAGCTGGCGCGTTATATCGCCAAAATGGACTAAGCATGGCCTGGCAAGCACTGGACGAGTTCGATTTTGATGCGAGCTTGGCCGCAGCGCAGGGGGTGAACCTGGTGATGTTCGGCCAACCGCACTGCGGTGCCTGCCGTGGCTGGCAAGCGCAGCTGCCGCTGTGGCTGGCAGATCAGGCCGTGCAGCTGTGGTACGCCGACGTGGCCCGCGCGCAGGCGTTGGCACACCGCTTCGAGCTGTTTCAGCTGCCTGCCTTTGCGCTGTATCGTGATGGCCGCTTTCACGCCATGTGGCAGAGTGCCTTCAGTGCGCAGGCAGTGCGGCAAGCCCTGGCCGAAGCATTGGCCGCCAGCCCGCAAGAAGAGCCCTGAGCCGGTAGGGCAAAACAAAACGCTGCCCTTGGGCAGCGTTTTGTTTTGTGGGCGCATGTGCGGACTCAAGGGGCGTTATCGTCTGCCTTGAGTGTGGCGGACTGCATCAGCTCGGGCGGGAACACTTCCACCCCCATGCTGGCGGCCACCGTGACCATATTCACCATCAGGATGATGGCAATCGGCGAAAACAGCAGCGTGCCGCCCAGCACGCGCAGCACGCTGGCGCCGGTCGTCAGTGACTGTGCCTTCACCACGATATACAGCGCTACCGCGCCCAGCACCAGCGACAGCCCCTGTGCTACGTCGTCTGGCAGCCAGCTTACCAGCGGGTCCAGCAGCTTGATCAGGCTGCCCGCTGCAATCAGCCCTATCAAGGGGAACGCCACCTGGCAGCCAGCCCGCCGCAGCCACCAGCGCATGAAGGTGGCGTACAGCGAGGTTTCCATCAGCGTATACAGCGTAAAGAACAGCGTCAGTGCCAGCGGGTCGCCGCTGGCGCCATCGGCGTGGGCGGCAGCCGCCGACATGATGCCTAGCGCGGCAAACACCCCCATGAGGTGTCCCAGCGGGTACTGGTATTGTTCCAGGCGGCCAACGCGCAGGCGCAGCAGGTCGATGGCGTCGTGGATCAGGGGCAGGTTCATGGCTTAGTCAAAAATAACGGTCTTGTTGTTGTAGGCCAGGATGCGGTTTTCCAGGTGCCAGCGTACGGCGCGTGACAGCACTACGCGCTCCAGGTCGCGGCCTTTCTGGATCAGGTCGTCCACGTCGTCGCGGTGCGAGATGCGGGTGACTTCCTGCTCGATGATCGGGCCGTCGTCCAGGATTTCGGTGACGTAGTGGCTGGTGGCGCCAATCAGCTTCACGCCACGGGCAAAGGCACGGTGGTAAGGCTTGGCACCATCAAATGCCGGCAGGAAGCTGTGGTGGATATTGATGACGCGGTGCGGGTAGCGTTCGACAAACTTTTGCGACAGCACCTGCATATAGCGCGCCAGCACGATCAGGTCCACTTCGGCTTCTTCCAGCAGTGCCCACTGGCGTGCTTCGGCTTCGGCCTTGTTGTCTTTGGTGACGGCAATCACGTGGTAGGGGATGCCGTGGAATTCGGCCAGGCGGCGGCAATCTTCGTGGTTGGAGATAATCACCGGGATATCACAGTCCAGCTCGCCGATGCTGTAGCGGTGCAGCAGGTCGACCAGGCAGTGTTCGTACTTGGACACGAAGATCGCCATGCGTGGCTTACGTACCGATAGCGATACCTGCCATTGCATATTGTGCTTTTCGGCGATGGGGGCAAAGGCAGCGGCAAAGCTGTCCATCGGCAGGCTGAAGCCGTTCAGGTCCCACTGCACGCGCATCAGGAACAGGTTTTCTACCGGGTCCTGGTGTTGGTCGGCGTGCAGGATGTTGGCGTTATAGGTCAGCAGGAAATTGGCAATGGCTGCGACCAGGCCGTGGCTGTCCGGGCAGCTGATCAGCAGGGTGGCAGAATGGCGGTTACTCATGGTTTGACTCTTTGTCTGTAGGTTTTGTCTTGAAGGCAGATAAAAAACGCCGCCGGCTGCAGCGGCAGACGGCGGCGTGCGGTTACGGTGTCTGCGTCAGGCGTTGAGATTGGCCGAATCCAGCGTGTTCTGCAACAGGGTGGCAATGGTCATCGGGCCAACACCACCGGGTACCGGGGTGATGTAGCTGGCCACTTCACGTGCGGCGTCGAACTCTACGTCGCCACAAATCTTGCCGCTGTCCAGGCGGTTGATGCCCACATCAATTACCACCGCACCCGGCTTCAGCCATGCGGCTTTCACGAAGTTGGGGATACCTACGGCCGCCACCACGATGTCGGCGCGGCCAACTTCACCCGCCAGGTCGGCGGTGGCGCTGTGGCACACGGTTACGGTGGCGCGGGCCAGCAGCATTTCCAGTGCCTGCGGGCGGCCAACGATGTTGGAGGCGCCCACAATCACCACATTCTTGCCTTTCGGGTCGATGTTGTACTCTTCCAGCAGCGTCATCACGCCGCGCGGGGTGCACGGGCGCAGCTGCGGCATCTTGATCGCCAGGCGGCCCATATTGTAGGGGTGGAAGCCGTCTACATCTTTCTTGGGGTTAATGCGCTCGATCACCAGCTGCGGGTCGATCTGCTTGGGCAGCGGCAGCTGTACCAGAATGCCGTCTACGCTGTCGTCGGCGTTCAGCTGGTCGATGATGGCCAGCAGTTCTTCCTGGCTGGTGCTACCTGGCAGCTCGTAAGACAGGGAGCGCACGCCCGCCTTTTCGCAGGAGCGCTTCTTGTTGTTCACGTAAATGCCGGAAGCCGGGTCGTCGCCGACCAGAATCACTGCCAGGGCCGGGGCGCGTTTGCCGGCAGCCAGGCGGGCGTCTACGCCCACGCGTACGCGGTTGATCAGGGTTTCGGCAACGGCCTTGCCGTCGATGAGTTGTGCCGCCATGCTGCTATCCACCATTAAGGTTAGAAGTGAACGAAAGCCGGATTTTCTCATTTTTTGGGGTATCTGCTCAATCGCTTCAAGGGCTTGTGGTGCATTCTTTTTTGCATTGCAGCAGCCAGAGCTGTCGTGTTTTGCCGGCACCTGCGTGCGGCAGGGCGCGGGTGTATGCAATTTTTTAGCATTGGGTGTTGACAGCAATAAAACAGCCCTGTATATTTCGCCTCCTGTCGTCGGGGCGTAGCGCAGTCTGGTAGCGCATCTGCTTTGGGAGCAGAGGGTCGTGAGTTCGAATCCCACCGCCCCGACCACAGCCACACCCGATAGAGCGCCCGTAGCTCAACCGGATAGAGCACCGGCCTTCTAAGCCGGGGGTTACGGGTTCGATTCCTGTCGGGCGCGCCAGTGGCGATGTGGTAGTAAGAAATGCAGTATCTGTGGTGGATGTAGCTCAGTTGGTAGAGTCCAGGATTGTGATTCCTGTTGTCGTGGGTTCGAGCCCCATCATCCACCCCAAAATTCGGTTTGCCGCACTTGTGCGTCAGACACACCGCTCAGCGGTGGATGTAGCTCAGTTGGTAGAGTCCAGGATTGTGATTCCTGTTGTCGTGGGTTCGAGCCCCATCATCCACCCCAGAATAAACCCGGCCCCTGTGGCCGGGTTTTTCTTTGTCCGCCGTTTTGTCTAGCTGGCTTTTACAGTGCATCAACGCCTTGTTTGTGCCGTTTTGCTATGCACTTCTGCTAATTCGATGTCCCTTTTCTGTATTCTCTTGTCGCACGCGTATTTCGCCGTATAATCGAATACATTTGCATGTATCCGATAGCCAGAGCGTGACCATGACCACTATGCAGCCCATCAAGCGACAAACCCTCACCAGCGCCGTGACCGAATCCTTGCGCCAGCGCATTCTTTCGGGCGAGTTTGCCGACGGACAGCAATTGCGTCAGGAGGCACTATCGAATGAATATGGTGTCAGCCGCGTGCCCGTGCGCGAGGCGCTGCGCCAGCTCGAGGCCGAGGGCCTGATCCAGATCATCGACCACAAGGGCGCGCTGGTGTCCAAACTGTCGCTGGATGACGTGCTGGAGCTGCTGGAAATCCGCGCCATGCTGGAAAGCGAAGTGCTGCGCGCCGCCATTCCCTGTCAGGTGGCTGCCGACCACGATGCAGCCGAAGCCACACTGAACGAATTCGAGCAGGCGCTGGCGACCAACGATATCCGCCACTGGGGCGAGCTGAACTCGCGCTTTCACCTGGCACTGTACCGTGCGGCCAAGCGGCCTAATACCATGGCGCTGATCGAGCAGCTACACAACAAGACCGACCGCTACACCCGCATGCAGATTCTGTTTACCCGCACCATGGAGCGCGCTCACGAAGAGCACAGCAAGCTGCTGGATCTGTGCCGCAAGGGCGCGGCAGATGAGGCCGCCGAGTTTCTGCGCTTTCATATCCTGTCGGCCGGCCATGCGCTGGAGTCCTACCTGCTCACGCAGGAGCGCCGCTGAGTTGCGGCCAACCTGGCAATAAAAAAGCACCGCACTGGCGGTGCTTTTTTATTGCCCATCCCTCAGGGCTGGCGCTGGCGGTCTTGCGGATAGGCGTACATCACGTGTTGTTGGCGCACTTCGCCAATCACCGGCACGTCCAGCTCGATGGCCTCGTGGTCTGTACTGGAAAAGGGCTTGCGATAGGTTGTAATCAGGCCGGCCACCGGCTGCTTCAGGTTTTCCAGCGCCCGGTGAATGGCCGGGCCATCGGTACTGCCGGCCTGCCGGATGGCGGCGGCCAGCAGCAGCATGCTGTCGTAGCCCTGTGCGGCAGAAGGCGGCGACGGTATGCGCAGGCCACCGTTGGCGTGCAGGTAGCGGTTGATGAACGCCAGACGCAGCGGGGTGTTGCCGTCCTGGATAAAGGTTTGCACCATGCGTGCGCCCATGGCATTCGGGCCCGCATTATCGATGAAGTTGGACATCGATAGCGTCCAGCTGCCAATGATGGGAACACGCCATTCCATCTGCGCCAGGGTGTTGGCAATCTGCGCCAGCTCGGGCCCGATGGTATAGGTCAGGATGCACTGTGCACCTGCTGCGCGGGCTTTTTCCAGGTAGACGCTCATGTCCAGCTCGCCATTGTTGAACTGGCTGACACTGACCGGATGCATGCCTTTTTGCGCCAGCGACTTCAGCAAGTCCTGCTGCCCCAGGCGGCCGTAGTTGCTGTTATCGCTCAGCACCGCCACACGGGTAAAACCACGGCGCAGCGCCTCGCGCACGATCAGCGGTGCCTGCAGGCTGTCGGACGCCGCCACGCGGAATACGTAGTTGGCCGCATGGCGGGGCGGGGTGAACTGCTGGGTGATGATATGGGCGGTGGCCACTGCGGTGATGGCCGGGATGCGCGCCTGCTGGTAGCGTATTTGCGAGGCCAGCGCCACGCCGCTATTGGCAAAGCCCACACTGGCCACCACGCGTTGTTTGTCGATCAGCTCGCTGGCTATGCGCTGGCCCAGCTCCGGGCGGCCACGGTCGTCGCGCTCTATCAGCAGTATTGGCCGCCCCAGCAGGCCGCCGTGCTGGTTGATGTCCTCTGCTGCCAGGCGGATGCCATTGCGCATCGAGATGCCCATGGGGGACGAGCCGCCGCTGAACGGGCCGGACAGGCCAATGCGGATAGGCTCGGCTGCGTGGGCAGTGGCCAGCGTCAACAGGCAAAGGCTTAACAGACGGCGCACGGGCTGCTCCTGATGGCATTATCGCTAGGGGGCGCTTATTATCGCATTCCATCGACCCCTGCGGCCAACCCGTCTTGCCCATGCGCACTTCCCGCTTTTATACCTCGCTGCGGCGCAGCCCGGTTTACCGGCTGATGCCCAACAGTACGATCGTGCTGTTTTTCCTGACCATGGCGGTAATGTTGTGGACGCTGGACGCGCGTGAGAGCGAGCAGCAGCGTACCGATCTGGCCAAAGACACGCTGTGGGCCGAGCAGACCATGCGCTTGCGCCTGGACGGGCACCAGGCCGAGCTGGCACAGATCGCGCGGGATATTGGCCGCGAAGAGCTGGACGAAGCCAGCTTTCTGGTACAAGCCTCGCAGTTTCTGGGCAATACCCCCGAGATGGCGGCGGTGGCGCTGGCCGATGCCAGCTATATCGTGCGCTGGGTGGCGCCGTATGAAGAGTCTGGCCTGTCTGCCGGTGCCGGTATCTCCGGCCAGCGTGTGGCGGCCTACCTGGCGGCGCGCAACGACGGCCACCCGCGTTTTAGCGAGCCTTACCAGAGCGAGGGCGGCGACTGGCGCTTTGACCTGATGGTGCCGGTATACCGCGACACGCAGTTTCGCGGCATGGTGATTGGCATTTATCAGGCGGGGGCGTTTGTACGGCGCGTGCCGCCGTCCTGGTTTGCCGAAAAATACCATCTGGCGCTGCAATCCGGCCGCCTGACACTGGCGCGTAATGCGCAGAGCCAGCCGCCATTGGGGGTGACACAAAGCATACGTCTGGGCGGCACATCGCTGGCGCTGGTGGCGCGCCCGGTGCGGGGTGACGTTAACAAAAACCGCCTGATCCAGCTTGGGCTGATTACCGGTTTGTCCGTGCTGACCCTGTTGTCACTGTTCAGCCTGTCACGGCATATCCGCCGCCGTATCGAGGCAGAGCGCGAGCGCGACAGGGTGTACAAGCTGTCCCGCGAGTGGCTGGGGGTGATGCGTGAAGATACCACCCTGCTGCATATTAACCCGGCGTTTGTGCAGGGCCTGGGCTACAGCGCCGAGCAGCTGCAGGGCACCTCTTTTCTGAATTACGTTGACCCGCAGCAGCGTGAGCCCACCCGCCAGCTGATCCGCCAGCTGCTGGAAGCCGGTAGCGTAGACCGCTATGTAGAAACACGCATGCTGAATCGCGATGGCCGCGTGTTGTCGCTGGCCTGGGCCATGAGCCCGCTGCTGGATGCGGGTGTGCTGTACCTGTCTGGCCGCGATATTACCGCCGAAAAACAGGCCGAGCAGGCGCTGCGCCACGAGTATATGTTCCGCAAGGCCATGGAAGACTCGCTGGTCGTCGGCATCCGCGCTATCGACCTGGATGGCCAGATCAGCTATGTGAACCCGGCATTCTGCCGTATTACCGGTTTTAGCGAAGACGAGCTGATCGGCCTGCGCCCACCGTACCCGTACTGGTCGCCCGATGTGGCACCATTGAACTACGATGCGCTGCGCCAGACGCTGTCCGGCGACAACAGCCAGCAGCTGTTCGAGTCGGTGATGCAGCGCAAGAATGGTGAAAAATTCTACGGCCAGATGCTGATTTCGCCGCTGATCGACGCCGATGGCGTGCATACCGGCTGGATGGCAGCGCTCACCGACATGACGGACAAGCGCGAGGCGCAGCAGCAGCTGGAGGCGGCCAACGAGCGCTTTATTGCGGTGATCGAGGGCCTGGATGCGGCGGTAGCCGTGGTCCGGCCCGACACCCAGCAACTGCTGTTCTGCAATAAGCGCTACCGCCAATGGTTGGCCGCAGCCAGCGAAGAGCACGAGTACGAATACTGCGACCTGCGCCTGCGCCAGATGCTGCAGCATGCCAATACCGACCAGGAGCTATGGCTGGACGACCCGGGGCGCTGGTTCCTGCTGCGCAGCCGCTTGGTGCGCTGGGTGGACGGCCATAATGTGCAGATGCTGATCCTGACCGATATCACCGAGCAGCACGCAGCCGAGCAGCGCTACGAGGAGCAGATGCAGAAGCTGCAGGCCACGTCGCGCCTGATTACCATGGGTGAAATGGCCTCCACGCTGGCGCACGAGCTGAACCAGCCGCTGTCTGCCATCGCCAACTACCAGGCCGGCTGCGTGGAGCGGCTGCGCCAGGGCAAGGCCACGCCAGCCTCGCTGATTCCGGTGATGGAAAAAATCACTGCCCAGGCCGAGCGCGCCGGCAAGATCGTGCGCCGCGTGCGCGAGTTCGTGAAGCAGAGCGAGCCGGTACGCAAAGAGGCCGAGGTGGGGGACATTATCGACGCAGCATTGGCGATTGCCGAAATCGAGGCGCGGCGGCTGGGCAGCACCATCAATGTGCACCTTGCGGCCAACCTGCCGCCGGTACACGTGGACCCTATCCTGATCGAACAGGTGCTGCTGAACCTGGTAAAGAACGGCATGGAAGCCATGCAACAGCTGCCTGCCGACGAGCGCGAGCTGGAAATCAGCGTGCAGCGCCAGCACAGCAAGCGTATCGAGGTGGCTATTGTGGACCGCGGCCACGGCGTGCCGGACGCGCTGAAGTCGCAGCTGTTCGACGCTTTCTTTACCACCAAGCGCGACGGCATGGGCATGGGCCTGAATATCTGCCGTTCGATCGTGGAGTTTCATCAGGGTCAACTCTCAGTGGAAGATCACCCGTTGGGTGGTACTATTTTCCGTTTCACATTGCCGGTGTTTGAGCCATGACCGTAGCCAAGAACATACGCATCCATATCGTGGACGACGACGAGGCTTTTCGCGATTCCTTGCTGTGGCTACTGGAAAGCCACGATTACAGCATTCAGTGCCACGATAGCGCCGAAGGCTTTCTGCACAGCTATCGCCCGGCGCAGGGCACGGGCTGCCTGATTCTGGATATCCGCATGCCGGGCATGAGCGGGCTGGAGCTCTACGACGAGCTGCAGGCGCGCGGCAATACCTGGCCGGTGATCTTCATTACCGGCCACGGCGATGTGCCGATGGCGGTGCAGGCAGTCAAGCGTGGGGCACACGACTTCCTGGAAAAACCGTTCAATCAGGAAGCCTTGCTGGCGGCGGTAGACAGTGCGTTGGCCAGTGCGGCCAACCAGGCGCAAAGCGCGCAGGAAGCTGGCCAGTGCGAGGCACGCCTGGCCACGCTGACCACGCGCGAGCGCGAGGTGCTGGAGCGGGTGATCGAGGGCAAGATGAACAAGATCATTGCCGACGACCTGGGCATCAGCATCAAAACGGTTGAGGCACACCGCGGCAAGATGATGGACAAAATGGGGGTCCGTTCGATTGCCGACCTGGTACAGACCGTGGTGGCCTATCGGCAGCAAAAAAACCGCTAGCGTTGGCCGCAGGGGGCCATGGCCACCCGCAGGCTGTGCGCTCTGGGGCTAACCCGGCACCAAACAAAACCCGCCGTGATTCGGCGGGTTTTGTTTGGCCGTGGCGGTGTCAGGCGCCGCGGTTCAGGGGGCATCCAGCCAGGCCAGCTGGCCATGGCAGGCTTCGCTCAGGCTGTGGCGTAGTGTGTCGGCTGCCTGTGCGGGTAAGCTGAATTGCAGGGTAACGTTGGCCGCATGCGCTACCGCTAGCAGCGTGGCGTCGTGCTTTTGCAGCAAGCGGCGTGCCGTGCCTTCCAGCGCGTAGGGCAGGCTGCAGCCTAGTGTCAGCATGGCAATCTGTTCTTCGCGCTCGCAGTGTGACAGTGCCTGGGCCACCGCGTCGGTATAGGCCCGTACCAGCCCGCCAGCCCCCAGTTTTACCCCGCCGTAGTAGCGCACCACGGTGGCCAGCACGCCTTCCAGCTGCTGGTGTCGCAGCACATCCAGCATGGGGCGGCCTGCGGTGCCGGAGGGCTCGCCGTCATCGTTGGCCGCAGAGTGCCCGCCCGCCAGTAGCGCCCAGCACACGTGTGCCGCGCCCGGGTGGGCTGCTTTTAGCTCGGCCACTCGCTGCAGGGCGGCGGCGCGGCTGGGTACGGCCTCGACGCAGGCAATAAAGCGGCTTTTCTTGATGTCCAGCTCGGCGTGGCCAGGCTGTGGCAGGGTAAACGGCATGGTATGGGGTGAGGTGAGGGGCTACTGGGGCGGCATGATAACAAGCCGCGCCTTAGCGGAGTACGTATTCCACTTCCACCCGGCTACCGTTTTCCAGATAGCGCACGCTGCGGCATAGCCGGTTGACCAGGGTGATACCACGGCCATGCAGGGCGGTGTCGTCCGGCTCGCCCTGCAGGAAACGCGTGGCATCAAACCCCTGGCCACTGTCGTGTATGCAGAGTTTCAGGATAGGGAAGTCTTCGCCGGTAACATGCGACATGGCCACTTGTATCCAGCCATGCTGCAGACCGAACAGCTTGCCCGCGCGCTGCATCAGGTAGCTGGTAAAGCCGGTGCTGGAGTGCTTTTCGCTGGAATCCAGCGCCAGGACGCCGTGGTCCAGCGCGTTGTTGAACAGCTCGGTGACGATGAGCAGCAGGTCGCTGAGCTGGGCTTCGGATAGCCCGATCTGGTTGAGCCAGCCCAGCAGGGTGGCCATGCCCAGCTCCTCGCGCAGCTCTTTGGGGCCAAAGTCCAGGCGCAGCTCCCAGTTGCTTAGCTGGGTAAACACGGTGCCCTGCGCAGCTGGGCTGGCCGGGCCGATGCTGGCCGTGCAGGGGGCCAGTACCAGCGAGATGTCATCAGCATTTTCATGGCCGCCCAGGTGGGCAATCACCCGTTCGCGCAGCGGGGCAATGGCTGGTTCGGTAGGTGGGCTGGCCAGCATACTGCACAGGGTGTCCAGTGACAGGGTGTCATCCTGGGTGCCTTTGGCTTCGGTCAGTCCGTCAGAGCAGATCATCAGCCGGCCGGGCTCGGACCAGCGGTAGACATCCACGCTGGCGTCAAAGTCCAGGTTGCGCAGAATGCCCAGCGGCGGGTTGCTGGACTGGAACTGTTTTTCGATCTGGCCTTGCTCGTTGACGAAGGCGGCAAACGGGATGCCGCCATTCCACACGGTAACGGTTTTTTCCTGCGGGTTGATGGCGGCCAACGTGGCGGCGACAAAGCGGCCAACCGGCAGGTGCTGCTTCAGTTTTTTATTGATCTCGCGCGCGATGGCATTAATGCCGAAGCCTTTTTGCGTCATGGCATAAAACACCGTGGCGGCGGGCAGGCAGGCAATCGCGGCCGACAGCCCGTGGCCGGTACTGTCAGCCAGCATGATATGCAGGGTATCGGTAGGTGAGCGTGCTGCGGTAATGATGTCGCCACTGAACTGTACGGCAGGCTGGATCCATTGTTCTATGCCGGTCTGGCTACGGTCGCCGTACAGGTTGTGCAGCACGTGCTCGGCCAGCTGCTGTTCCATTTCATTACTGAGATAGTAGGCTTCCAGGCGCTGGGCATCCTGGCTGATACGCTGCTGCATGTCGGCGATACGCGACATCACGCGGATCTTGGCGGTGAGCAGTTTGATGTCTACCGGCTTGGTCAGGTAGTCGTCGCCACCGGCATCCAGGCCGGCGAGCATGTCTTCCTGTTCGATTTTGCCGGTCAGGAAAATAATGGGAATCCAGCGCTTGTTAAAGCGCTCGCGAATGCGACGGGTGGCTTCCAGGCCGTCCATCTGCGGCATGATGACGTCCATCAGGATCAGGTCTGGCAGCATGGTTTCGCAGCAGGCCAGTGCCTGGGCGCCGTCTTCGGCGGTAACAACCTGGTGCCCCAAGGCCTGAATCAGGCGGCTTACTACCAAGCGGTTTACATTACTGTCATCTACTACCAGCACGTTCAGGGTTTGCATTGCGGCTGGCTTTCAGTCTATTTCAAAAAACTTGTCGAATTTGGCGATGGCGAAAATCTGGCGAACCACAGGTTTGGCATTGCTGATCAGCAGCCGTTGAATGCGGCGCTCTTCTACCTGGTCGCGCAGTACCAGCAGCATGCCCAGTGCCGAGCTGTCCAGGTGGTCTACTTCCATCAGGTTGATCTCTACCGACTTTACCCCCGGGTGCACCAGGACAGCCTTGCACGCATCGCGAAATGCGCCATGCTGGGAAAAGTTGAAATGGCCGTGCACCTGGATGGTGGCCTCTTGCTCCCTGATATGAAATGTGACGGACATGGTGAGCCTTTGCTTGGTTGGTCGTGGCGGCTGGCAAGGGTGGAGGGTATGCGGTATGGTTATTGTATGCATTAGCCCGGGTATTAACCAGCCTTATCGTTACAACGTGCTGCCTCTTGCGACGGGCTCGGCGAGGCATACAATGTTATCTATACAATAAGCTGCGTTGCGCAGGGTGCATGGTCTAATACTAGAGAGGATCATCGCGCTGTGTGGCAAATAATTCGAGGGGAGACCATGTCTCACAAAAAGCAGGCCGTTTTGCTGGGCCTTGCCCTATGCGCTGTATTGGCATGGCACATATCGGCAGCCTTGCTGGCACAGCAAGGATGGTTGGCCGCATGCCTGCATAGCGGGTTTACCTGCGTGCTGCTGCTATTGGTCAGCTGGTCTATGCGGGCGGGGCAGGCGCAGCAGCGTGAAGAACGGGCAGAGGTGCAGGGGGCGGCGTGGCGAGAGGTCGAACCCTTGTGGCAGCAGCTGCAGCAGGCATACGCCGAGCAGTGTCAGCAGCTGGAGGCGCAGCTGGACGAGGCTAACCACTTGTTACAAGATGCGATCGGCAGCCTGCTGGAGAGCTTTAGCAGCATTACCCGGCACGCCAAGGCACAGCAGCATATCGCCATCAGCATGATCGGCGCCGAGGAAGGGGGGGATAACCAGCACACCGCCAGCTTCGAGCGTTTTGCCCATGACACCAATGCCACGCTGGAAATCTTTGTGGAAAATACCCTGCGTACCAGCCAGGTGAGTATCGTGCAGGTCAACCATATGACCGAGATCGACGAGAAAATCCGTAGTGTGCATGCCTTTCTGGCGGATATCGACGGCATTTCCAAGCAGACCAATATGCTGGCACTGAACGCTGCGATTGAGGCGGCGCGTGCGGGGGAGGCAGGGCGCGGCTTTGCCGTGGTGGCCGACGAAGTCCGAGCGCTGTCGCTGCGTACGCATGACTTCAACGAGCAGATCAGCCAGACCATTTTGTCGGTGCAGAAAATGGTAGAAGAAGCGCACGCCAGTATTGCGGCGCTGGCCTCGCATGACATGAGCTATGTCCTGGAAGCCAAGATGCGCGTGCAGCACACCATGGGCCAGATCAACGAGCTGAGCCAGGGTATGGAAGAGGCGGTGGCCCAGCTGAACGGCATCGCCGGGCAGGTAGAACACAGTACCAATGTGGCGATTACCTCATTGCAGTTCCAGGACCGCCTGAGCCAGATGCTGGGCCGCGCCGGTCAGTGCGTGTCTACGCTGCAGGCTTTGCAGCAGCTGGCGCCCCAGCTGCTGGCCGCCTCGGGTCGTGGCGAGCAGTTGGCCGCATTGCGCGAGCAATACCGGCTGCAATTGCAGACGCTACGCCAGCCACCGCAGGCCGGCGCGCCCGCTAGCCATAATGATATCGAATTGTTTTAGGACGTTTGTGTGAGTACGCTGCCGGATCTGGACTACCACGCCGCCCTGGCCAATATGGCCGGCATGGTAGAGCTTTATCGCGAGGCCCTCGTGGCTTTTTTGCAAGAAGCCCCGCTGCTGATGCAGCAATATCGTGATTACTGGCTTGCCGGCGACTGGCCGGTCGCCCGGCGTGCCGCGCATTCGCTGAAGAGCTCGGCTGCCGTCATGGGGGCGCTGGCGTTATCGAGCGCAGCCAAGTCTCTGGAGCAGCTCGCGGCGGCAGAAGGCAGCGAGCTGGCGAGAGAGCAGGCTTGGCTCGCGTGCATGCAAGCCTGGCAGCGTTTCACCCAGGCCGTTGGCAGTTATTTGCCTGCCTGAGCCGCCGCGATGTGCCGCAGCAGCATGTCGCGCAGGTCGGCAATTGCAAACGGTTTGCCGATATGGTCGTTCATGCCGGCGGCCAGGCAGTTAGCCCGGTCGTCATGCATGGCATTGGCCGTCATGGCAATAATCGGTAGCTGCGTTTCCCCCAGGGTTTGCCGGATTTCCCGTGTGGCGGTGAGCCCATCCATCACGGGCATTTGCAGGTCCATCAGTACGGCGTCGTAGCGCGGGTTCATGTTGGCTACGGCACTCACGGCCAGCTCGCCGTTTTCTGCAATATCAATCTGTGCCCCTTCTTTGCTGAGCAAGCCCTTGGCCACCAGCCGGTTGGTCACATTGTCTTCCACCAGCAGTAGCCTCAGCCCGCTTAGCGGGGCAGCCTGTGGCGTGGCAGTCTCTGCGGCAGGGGCTGTTTCCTGGTGCTTGGCCAGCTGGGTGAACTGCAGCTGGTCAACGGTTTCTTTCAGCATGCTCTGGGTCAGCGGCTTGACCAGAAAGCCGGCCAGCAGGCTGCGCTCGCGGTCGGACTTTGCGGCCAACATATCGCGCCCATGGGCGGTGACCATCACCATTTGTACCTGGCTATCGTAGCGGCGCAGTTCGCGGCAGCTGGCCCAGCCGTCCAGGCCCGGCATTTGCCAGTCGATCAAGACCAGCTGGTACGGTAACGGTTTGCCCCCCAGGCTGGCCAGCATGCTGACCAGCTGTTCGCCGCTTTCCAGGCAGCTGGCATGCCAGCCTAGCTGGGCTACCATGGCGCCGGTGGCTTCGCGGGCTACGGGGTTATCGTCCACGATCAGTACCGACAGGGCTTGGCCTGCCGGGATGACGGGCTGTTCGTTCAGGGCGGGGGGCACGGCCAGCGTAAGTTCAAAGCTGAAGCAGCTGCCTTTAGCGGGTTGGCTTTCTACGCGGATGTCGCCACCCATCAGCTGTACCATGCGCTGGCTGATGGCCAGCCCCAGCCCGGTGCCGCCAAAACGGCGTGTGGTCGAGGTTTCTGCCTGGCTAAAACTGTGGAATAGCTTGCCCAGCTGCTCGCTGCTGATGCCGATACCGGTGTCTTGTACGCTGAACAGCAGGGTGACATTTTCCCGCGTGCGGGCTTGCTGGGTAATGCGGACGAGGACTTCGCCGGCTTCGGTAAATTTGATGGCATTGCCGGCCAGGTTCAGCAGTACCTGTTGCAGCCGCATGGCATCGCCGGTCAGCCAGGGCGGGATTTTGGCATCCACATTGAAAATGAGCTCGAGCGGTTTGTTCAGGCTGGTGACCGACAGGATCACCGACAGGTTGTGCATGAGCTGGTCCAGGCGGAAGGGTTGCAGGTCCAGCGTCATTTTGCCGGCTTCTACCTTGGAAAAATCCAGAATGTCATTCAGCAGGCCCAGTAGCGAGCGTGCAGCGGCTTCGGTCTTGTCTACGTAGTCTTGCTGCTCTGCGGCCAACGGGGTGTGCTGCAAGAGCTGCAGCAGACCCAGTATGGCGTTCATCGGGGTGCGGATTTCGTGGCTCATATTGGCCAGAAAACGGCTTTTTGCCTGGCTGGCCTGCTCGGCCTGGTGCTTGGCTTCTTGCAGTGACGCCTCGTGTACCTTGCTGGCGGTGATGTCGCGGCGGATGGACACGTAGCGTTCTATGCCGCCCTGGGTGTTCAGGAAGGGGGCGATGATGCTGTCTACCCAGTACAGGCTGCCGTCTTTGCGGCGGTTGCATACATCGCCACGCCAAGGTTGGCCGCGTGCCAGCGTCTGCCACATGTGCTGCCAGAATGCCGGCTCGTGTACACCGGCATTCAGTAGCTTGTGGTCCTGGTTCAGCAACTCGGGCAAGGTATAGCCGCTGATATCGGTAAAGGCCTGGTTGGCGCTGATGATATGGCCGCGGGGGTCGGCAATGGACACAATGAAATGCTGCTGGATGATGTCGTGCACGGTTTGGGCTTCTAGCAGTGCACTATGCAGATCCCCCTGGATGGCTTCTTGCAGGGTGATATCACTTTCAATGGCCATGAAGCCTTCCAGGCGCTGGTGTTCATCCCACAAGGGCTGGATTTCCAGGGCGACCCAATAGTCGCGCCCCGATTTGGCCCGGTTCAGCAGCTTGCCTTGATAGGGTTGCTGTTGTGTCAGTGCCTGGCTGATGCGGGCGATCACTGCCGGGTCACTATCTGTCGACTGCAGCAGCTTGCCGGGCTGTTGCCCCAGTACTTCCTCGAGTGTGTAGCCGGTTAGCCGGGTAAAGCCTTCGTTGACCCAGGTAATGCGCCGGTCGGTGTCGGTAATCACAATGGCGTTAGTGGTATGCCGGGCTACCTTGGCCAGCAGGGCCAGGTCTTTGGTCATGCTGGCAGCCAGCTGCTCGGCCCGCTGTTTGTTATGCAGTAGCAGCCAGCAGGAAAAGCCCGCCAGCACACTCATGATAAAGCCCATGATGGCGACGATGGCCTGTGTGCTGCGATTAATGCTGGCATCGAATAAGGCGGTACTGCTGCTGCGCAGGGTCAGGGTGCGGCCGCTGGCTTCCAGGCGCTGCATACGCACGAAGCTGCGTGTTGTTGGCTGGGCGGTAACCGTGCCGGCTGCGAGCGGGTAGCCGTGGCGATCGTCGTCGTAGACAATACTGCCGGGGCTGGGCAGGGGGCTATCGAATAGCTCGAAGTCCAGGCTTTGCTCGGTTGCCAGGCTTACGCCGTGCATCAGCTCGCGTACCACCACCGGGGTGTACACCAGGCCCAACAGGGCTTGCTGGCGTTGTTGCAGGTTTGTTAGTGGCAGACCTGGGCGAAATACCGGTACCAGGATCAGATAGCCCGGCGTACGCAGGGTGTCCTGGCGCAGCGTGATGCTGCCGGTCATGGTGGCTTTGCCGCGCGCCAGGGCATGAATGATGGCGCTACGGCTAACGGCATCGGCGCCGACATCGTCGCCCCAGGTTTCCTGGTTGCCTGCCAGTGGTTCGATATACCGAATCACATATAGCGGGTCGGCACTACCGTGGCTTCTGACGCGAAAAGCGGGGGATTGGGCCCGTTGTTCCTGGGCTTGAAACCGGGCAAGCCCGGCGCGGCTTACCGGCTGGATAAAGCCGAAACCGCGTACGCCTGGAAACTCTGCTTTCAGGTCACGTGAGCGGATGTAGGCACGAAAGCTGTCCGGGGCCAGCATGGCACCCTGCGTGGCAATAATGCCGCCAGCGGCACCGCGCAGCCCGTAGACCGGCAAGGTGAAGCGGCGCTGGATTTCCGCTACCAGGCGCTCGTGTAGCTTGTCGTAGCGTGCCGCGGCCTCTTTCATGGTGCGTTTGTCCAGCTCGTGCACGCTGGCGGCAGTCAGCAGCAAGCCAAGCAGCGTGATGCCAATACTGATGGCCTGGATGTGTGGTGCACGCAGCGAGGTGGCGTTGGCGGGCTGCTGGCGCAGGCGAGCGGTAACACGCCATATCAGCAACGGGCTGGCGAGCAGGGCCAGCAGTACGGCATCGAGCAGGGCGGCAGGAACCTGGCCCAGCCCCGCCGGCAGGGCGGGTTGTAGCAGTATGCTTGCCAGCCTGGCGGTACTGAGGATCAGCAGCACTTCCATCAGCACCAGCAGATAGAAGGTGGTTTTCTTCTGCATGACAGCAGCCCCGCTAGCAGTATGGATATATCGATATACTAGCGTATGCCAAGTCGGTCTTGCACGGTGCCGGCAGGATTTTGCGGGTTTAGCTGGCTAGCTGGCACTTTACCTGGTGCCAGTCTTGCCAGGCTTTGGCTTTTTCGCCGGGGCTGCGCAGCAGGTAGGCCGGGTGGAAGGTGACCAATAAAGGGCGGCCATGCGCATGGTGCAGCTGTTTGCGCAGTGTGCTGATCGGGGCCTGGCTATTGAGCAGGGTGTGGGCGGCAAAGCGGCCTAGTGCCACAATCAGGTCGGGCTTTACGGTATCGATTTGCCACTGCAGATAGCTGGCGCAGCTGGCAATCTCGGCGGGTGCCGGGTTACGGTTGCCCGGTGGCCGGCATTTCACCACATTGCAGATATAGACATCTTGCTCGCTGTTGATACCGGCTGCGGCCAACATGTTTTCCAGCAGCTGGCCGGCTTTGCCGACAAAAGGCAGCCCTTGGCGGTCTTCTTGCTCGCCGGGGGCCTCACCAATAATCAACAGGCGTGCTGTGGGGTTGCCGCGGCCAACCACGACATTGTGCCGCGTCTTGGCCAGCTCGCAGCGCTGGCAGGCCGCCACCTGGGCATGCAGACTGTCCCAGTCCTGGATGGGCAGCGTATGCGGCTGCTTGGTCTGCGGGGCCACTTCGTTTACTTCAACCGGGGCCGGCGCGGCAACCGGGGCTGTGCTGGCCACTGCGGCCACGCGCGGCGGCGTGGCTACCGTGATGGCAGCTGTTTCTGCTACGGCAGCAGCCTGGGGTTCGGGGCTGTTTGGTACACCGGGCTCTCCACGGGGCCGCCATAGCGGGCTAAGGCCCATTTCCTGCAGGACAAAGGCACTGCGGTTCATAGGGTAGCTTTCATCAGAATGGCGTCTTCGCGGCTACCATCGGTATGGCGGTAGTAAGCCTTGCGCGTGCTGTACTGGATAAAACCGGCACGCTGATAAAGCTGCAGGGCAATCAGGTTGCTGGCGCGCACCTCCAGAAACATACAGCTGGCGCCGTGTTGCCTGGCCTGCTGCTGGACATGGCGCAATAGTCGGCCGCCCAAACCTTGCCCCTGGTGGCTGGCGTGGATGAAGAAGTTCTGCAGGTGGGCTTCGTCCAGCACTTGCATCAGCACCGCGGCACCCAGCAGCACATTATCTTGCTGCATCAGCCAGACGGTGTCGTGCTCGCTCTCCAGGGAGCCGGCATACAGGGTGCTGCTCCAGGCGTGGGGCGTGCTGTCTGCCTCGGCACTGGCTAGCCGGTGGGCATCTGCCGGCTGGGCGCGGATAAAATCAGCCACGTTTCTGCTCGCGTTGCTCGTTGGCAGTCAGGGCGATCTTGTTGCGTACGTATAGCAGGTCTGCACTCATGCTGGCCGGGTAGCAGGCTGGGTTTTCGCGGTACAGGGCAATATAGTCGCTAGCCTGGGGAACGGCATGGCAGGCTGGCAGCGCGTGCGGAGGGAGCAGGTGGATCGCGTCTCCTGCCACGGCCGTGATGCCATCCAGCTGTACTTGTTCGGCTTTTACCACGCTGATCTCGCCATGGCACTGGCCATGCAGGTAGTGCGCAGCGTACACCTCGCCCATGCGGGCATCAATGATGGCCAAGCCGCTACCTTGCGGCAAGCTGCGTGCGATGGCGTCTAGTGTCGGGATACCGACTACCGGCAGGCCTGTGGCGGTTGCCAGACCCATGGCGATACCGGCGGCAATGCGCAGGCCGGTAAATGCCCCCGGCCCTTGGCCAAACAGAATGGCATCCAGCTGTGCCAGGCTTACACCGTTGTCGCTTAGCAGCTGGTGGATGGCTGCCAGCGCATGATCGGAATGGCCTTGCTTGACACTATGGTGTTGGCTGCTTGTCCCTTGAGGGGTAGAGAGTGCTACTGACAGGTTCTGGTTCGAGCAATCGATGGCAAGTAAATTCATCAGGGTAAGTCAAAGTCCGAGTTCTTCTACCCAGGCCAGGGCAGAGGTGTGAAGCTGGTTCAGCTGGTCTGGTGACAGGGACAGCTGGTAGGCCAGATTAGGCAAGGAGGGGTCACCCGCCTCTAGTGCCATGGTCAGGCGGAATAGCAGGCTCAGGCCGCCAGTCTGGTCGGCCAGTACCTGGTGGATTTCTGACGGCAGGCTGATGTGTTCCAGAATGGTGGGCATGGGCATGTCAAAGATGACGTCCAGCAGCGAGAACATGCCTGCAATAAAAGCGTTATCACAGTGCTCGGTGGTAAAACCGGTTTCTTGTGCCAGCATTTCCATCAGACGTGCGCGGATCACGGCAGTTTTTTGCAGTGCCGGTGCCAGATGGTTGCTTTCGTTACTGGTTACCAGCAGCAGGGTTAGCCAGCGGTACAGCTTCTGGTAGCCCAGCACGGTCACCGCATGGCTGAACGAGCTGATGGTGGTATTCAGGCCGGCAGCTGCGGAGTTGACATAACGCAGCAGCTTGAACGACAGGGCCACGTCGGTTTTCAGGACGGCTTCGATTTCGCGTACGGGCGCATCGGCGCGCAGCAGGTTCAGCAGCTTCAGCGTATTGGCAAACGATGGATGGATCACTTTCGCCGACAGGGTTTCCGGCCGCGCAAAGTAATAGCCCTGGTAACCGTCCATGCCCAGATCACGGCACAGGTGGTAGTGCTGATAGGACTCTATGCGCTCGCCAATACGGATAACCGGGTAGCTGCGCAGCCTCGCTGCCTGGGTCTGGAACTGGTGCTGTGTCTGGCTTTGCACGTCCAGCTTGACATAGTTGGCCAACTCCAGCAGTGCGGCAGACGGCGCATCAAAGGAGAAGTCATCCAGCGCGATGCCAAAACCCAGCGAGCGCAGATAGCGCACGCGCGATACGACTTCGTTAGTGGGCTGAATGTTGGCCGCCAGGTCCAATACCACTCGGCGGGGTGGCAGTAGCTCCAGAAAATCACTGGTCAGCATGGCTTCGCCCACATTGATAAAGGCGAGCTTGTTACCGATTAGCCAGTTAGTACCCATATTGTTCAGGGCATTCACCAGCACCTGGGTATCGGCTTCCAGCGGGGCGTGGGGGGTAGCACTAGCGGCATCGTCGGCACGACGAAAAAGCAGCTCATATCCAATGAGCTGCTGATTCCTGTTCAGTACAGGCTGACGTCCCAGAAAGGCGGATGTCGACATTGTAATTTTCTTAGTAAGAGAAGTTGTCTGCGTTTCTCAGCATGATGCTGCCGTTGGCAGAGGAGTCCATCTGGCCTGCCAGCAGGTCTTCCATGTCCAGAACCAGTACCACAGAGCCATCACCAGACAGGGTGGCACCCGCCACGCCTTTCGGGCGGATATTCTGCAGTGGTTTGATCACCACATCGTCGCGGCCAACAAACGAGTCTACCGCCAGGATGAACGATTTCTCTGCAGACTGCATCAGCACGCCAAAGTTAGGCTTTTGCGTAGGCTGCCAGTTCAGCAGGCCGGACAGGGTTTTCAGCGGCAGGATTTCGTCGCGCACCACGATAGTGGGGCGGCCGGATACTTCCTGAATGGCGGTGGTGTCGATCGGGATGATCTCGCGCACCATGGCCAGCGGTACCGCAAAAGGCTGGTTGCAGGCACGAACGACCAGCACCGGCAGGATCGCCAGGGTCAGCGGCAGCGAAATGCTGATGCGCGTCCCTTCGCCCTGGATGGAGTTGATATCGATACGGCCATTCAGCTTCTGGATGTTGGTTCGCACCACATCCATGCCTACACCGCGGCCGGACACGCTGGAAATCTGGTCTTTGGTGGAGAAGCCCGGCAGGAAAATCAGCTGCAGGCATTGCTTCTCGTCCAGCGAGTTGGCTGTTTCCGCATCGATCAGGCCTTTGGCGATGGCTTTGCGGCGCAGCACCTCGGGGTTCATGCCCTTGCCGTCATCGGTAATCTCGATAACGATATGGTCGCCTACCTGCTCTGCCGTCAGCTCGATCAGCGACTGCGGCTTTTTGCCCATGGCAATACGCTCGTCTGCCGACTCCACACCGTGGTCAACAGCATTACGTACCAAATGCACCAGCGGGTCGTTCAGATCCTCGATCATGGTCTTGTCGAGTTCTGTTTCCTCACCGGTAATCACCAGCTCGACTTCCTTGCCCAGCTGCCGCGCCAGGTCCCGCGCCAGGCGCGGGTATTTCTGGAACAGGCGGCCTATAGGTTGCATACGCGTTTTCATTACCGCGTTTTGCAAGTCGCTTACCAGCAGGTCCAGCTGGCTGATGGCTTCATCCAGCGAGCGCAGCGTGTTGGTCTCCATATTGCCCTGGAGAATCTCGGTGCGCAGCGTCGTAAGGCGGTTTTTGGTGAGGCCGATTTCGCCAGACAGATTCAGCACCTGGTCCAGACGAACGGTATCGATACGGATGGTGTTTTCCTGGCCGGAAATCGGGCCACCAGTAGACGGCGCTGGCTTGTTTTGCGGCTTGGGCGCTGCCGGTACCACGGCGACAGGGGCCGCCGGGATCAGTTCTGCCGGTGCACTTTCCACGACCATGGTGGCGGCTGCGGCCATATCTACCGGGGCAGGTGCCGGCGGCACACTTGCAGCAGCAGGCTGCGCGCTACCGGTAACGGCCTGATGCAGCGCTTCCCAGTTAGGCTCATTACTGTTTATGGCCGGGGCGGGTGCCGGGGGGGGCGCTTGTACTACCGGCACGGCAGGGGCGGCGGTAGGGGCTTTTACTGCCGCCAGATTGCCTGCCAGTGCAGCATCGAGTGCGGCCAACATGGCTGGGTCCGGGTTGGGTGGGGGCAGCCCTTGGGACAGTACGGTGAACATGTCACGTACCGCACCGGTGGCGTCCAGAATCACATCCATCAGTTCCGAAGACAAACCCAGCTCGGAGTTGCGCAGCTTGTCGAACAGGTTTTCTGTCCGGTGGCAAATCGTCACCATCGGTGCGACATTCAGGAAGCCCGCACCACCCTTGATGGTATGGAAACCGCGGAAGATATCATTGAGCAAGGCACGGTCGTTTGGCCTTTTTTCAAGTTCTACCAGCTTGTTATCCACATCGGAGAGTAGCTCGGTCGACTCGAGTAAGAAATCCTGCAGAAGTTCTTCCATTCCGGCGAAGTCGCTCATTTTTGCTTCCTTTGTATGTCGACTTAATGCGTGTTCTTGGAGTATGACCTAGAAACCAAGACTATCCAGCAAATCATCTACCTGCTGCTGGTTGGTTACTACATCGGTACGGCCATCGGGGTTCACCACCGGGCCATTCAGCAATTCTGTGTTCAGCTCCAGCTTGCGCTCGGCAGGCAGGTACTCTATCAGCACGGTCAGTAGCTCGGACTCCAGCGTTTTGACCATTTCCATGACTTTTTTAATGACCTGGCCAGTCAAGTCCTGGAAGTCTTGTGCCATGACGATCTCCAGCAACTGGTTGCTGGTCGCGTCGGTTTGTTTGGGCACCAGCGCTAGGTAGGCCCGGGTGTCCTGTGCGAGGGTTTTGAATTCCTCGGTGGACAGCTTGTTGGCGTAAAGCAACTCCCAGCGCTGGTTCAGCTGGTCTGCGCGTGCTTGCAGATCGTCCTGGATAGGCTTGGCGATGTCCGTAGCGTTCAGTACGCGCTCCGCCGCATTGGCGGTCAGTGTGGCAATGTAGCCCAGACGATCTTTGGCATCCGGAATGGCATCCGCTACACGCTCCAGCGACTTGTCGTAGCCGAGCTCGCGCAGGGTATCGTGCAGTTTGCGAGTCATCTGGCCGATCTGCGCATACATGCCCATGACTTGCTCTTGTGACATTTCGGATGGCGCACCTGCCGCAGCAGATGTGCTGGCTACAGGGTCATCGCTGCGTTGCTGGGTAGCTGCAATGCTGTCAAAAAGTGCTTCCAGTTCTGGAGAGTCGCCACTTTCAAGAAGGTGATCAGACACGATTACTCCTCCTCAACCGCTCTATGTTCGCGATGTAGATGTTATTTGTTTAGGTTCTGGAAGATTTTGTTCATCTTTTCTTCCAGAGTGGCGGCAGTAAACGGTTTGACGATGTAGCCGCTAGCCCCTGCAGTAGCTGCCTCAATGATGTTTTCGCGCTTGGCTTCTGCGGTAATCATCAGGAAGGGCAGGTGTTTCAGTTGCGCATCGGCACGAACAGCACGCAGCAGCTCGATGCCCGTCATATTGGGCATGTTCCAGTCGGACACGATGAAATCGAAATGCTGTGTTTTCAGCTTGTGTAGCGCTACCTGACCATCTTCTGCTTCATCCACATTGGTGAAGCCGAGTTCTTTCAACAGGTTGCGTACGATACGTCTCATGGTGGAGAAATCATCCACCACGAGGAAACGGAGGTTTTTATCTGCCATTGGCGTTGTCCTGACCAAGTATTGGTGTTTAACCCGCTATTTTAGCGTTGCAGGAACGGAATTAAAGTGTCTGCGAGGATTGCGGGGTCAAATTTTGCAACATAGGCATCTACGCCGACGCTGGTGCCCATGGCACGGTTGGCATTGGACGACAGGGATGAGTGCATGACAACCGGGATGCCATTGAATCGGTGGTCGGATTTGATCAGCTTGGTCAGTACGTAACCATCCATCTCGGGCATTTCCGCATCCACCAGAATCAGTTTCAGCGTGTCGTGCAGGTTTTCGTTGTCAGACCAATTGCGGTTCGCCAGTACCTGCAGCTTGTCCCAGGCTTCCTTGCCATTGTTTGCCTGATGGTATTTCAGGCCCATTTTGTCCAGTACGCTGCTGATTTCCTTGCGGGCAACAACCGAATCATCCACGAAGAAAACGTACTGGTCTTGTTCCAGTGCGGCAGTTGGAATGTCTGGTACACGGGTTTCGCCCACCACGCTGGCCAGAATCTGTTCCACGTCCAGAATGGATACCAGCTTGCCATCTTCCAGCTCGGTCACGGCTGTGATCAGGGTTTGCTGGGTGGTACTCATCACGTTTTCCGGCGCACGTACCTTGTCCCAGTCTACGCGGATGATGCGGTCAACCGAATCCACCAGGAAAGCCTGGGTGCTCTTGTTGAACTCGGTCACGATCATGGTGCCGTAGGTGGTGGTGTCGGTTTCACAGCCAATGAACTTGGCCAGAGAGATAACCGGAATGATGTTGCCGCGCAGCGACAGCACACCCTCCACGCCGAATGGCATGTTCGGGGTGCGGGTGATGAACGGGGTTTGCGATACTTCGCGTACCTTGAATACGTTGATACCGAACGTTTCCCGTGTTCCCAGCGAGAACAGCAGGATTTCCATTTTGTTTGACCCCGCCAGCTTGGTGCGGGCGTCGACACTGGCCAGAAGGGATGCGTCAGATGCTGCCATGGCTATTCCTTATTTTTCCAGAGATTATTCAGGTAGCTCAGATTTTCAGCATCTCGCGAATTTTCATCGAGAGCTTCTGCGGTTCAAACTTGGATACATAGGCGTCTACGCCTACCGATTCGCCCAGTTTCTGGTTGGATTGGCCCGACAGCGACGAGTGCATCAACACCGGGATACCAGCAAAGCGCGGGTCGGACTTGATCATTTTGGTCAGCATGTAGCCGTCCATTTCCGGCATTTCCACGTCGGTCAGTACCAGGTGCACGATATCGCACAGCTTGCGGCCAGCCAGGTCTGCCTGGTTCGCCATGCGCTGCAGGTCATCCCATGCACGCATGCCGTTGATAGAGTAGGCATACTTCACTTGCATGGCTTGGAAGGTGCGCTCGATCTGTTTGCGTGCTACGGCAGAGTCGTCGGCAAAGTACACCATGCGCTCTTCTTTCAGCGGCTCGATGTTGACGAACTGGTGTTCGTCGCCGTACATGGCTGTTTCTGCCAGTACTTTTTCCACATCCATCATCATGACCAGCGTGCCGGCGTCCAGCTCGGTGACGGCTGTTACCAGGCCACCCATGCGGTTGGTAATCATGTCCGGTGGTACGCGCATGGCCGCCCAGTCCAGGCGCAGGATGGTGTCCACCGCTTCTACCAGGAAGCCCTGGGTATGACCGTTATATTCGGTAACGATCATGATTTCCGGTCGTTTGTCCGAAATGATGCCGGCGTACTTGGCCAGGTCAATGACAGGTACCAGGCTGCCGCGCAGACTCACCATGCCCTCCACCGAGGCCGGCATTTCCGGCGCCGAGGTGATCTCCGGCGTGCGCATCACTTCCCTGACCTTGAACACGTTAATGCCAAAGGTCTCCTTGCGGCCTGTGCGCTGGTCTACGCCTAGGGAGAAGAGAAGGATCTCCAGTTTGTTAGTGCCGGCCAGCTTGGTGCGGGCATCAATTTTTTTAAGTAGTTCAGACACGGAAACCTCCGGAGGTTGGCTGTCGTTCAACGTGGTCACTGACAATACTATTCATACTCTGTCCGCGGAAAAAGGCCAGTGCAAGTTTACTTGCCCAGCTACATCGGCAAGATGCCGCGGATGTCTCTTGTCCATTATCATACTGTTCAAGCATGTTTTACAAATGGATGTGTCGCATCTGAATGGGGTTTTACGAATGAAAGCAGACGAAGGTCAACTTCGCAGTGCACTGGAGCACTTCAATAGTGTGACGGATGACCTGATTCAGGCCTATCAGTTGCTGGAGGCGCAGGTGGCCGAGCTCAATGTGAAACTGCAGCTTGCCAATGATGAACTGGTAGCCAAGTCTGCGGCCAACGAGCAGCTGGCGGCGCGTCTGTCTACGCTGCTGCAAGTTATGCCTGCCGGGGTGGTGGAGCTGGATGATGCCGGACGAGTGGTCGCGATGAACGCTGCCGTGTGTGGCTGGCTGCCTGATGTGCAATGCGGCCAACCCTGGCAGCTGAGCGACCACTTTCACGAGAGCGAGCGGGACGGCGTCTACGTGCGTCGCCAGGACGCCATGCAGTTTTTTACCGTGGTAGCTTGCCCGCTTCCCGGCGCCGGCTCGTTTTTGTTGCTGGTAGATGTCAGCAATCTTCACCAGTTGCACCAGCAGCTGGCGCAGCAGGAGCGCCTGGCCGTCATGGGGCGTATGGCGGCATCATTGGCACACCAGATTCGTACGCCACTGGCGACGGCCCTGTTGTATGCGGCCAACTTGCAGCGGGATGATTTGCCGGCGGAAGGCCGTAGCCGTTTTGCCGGCAAGGTAATGAACCGCCTGCAGGCACTGGAGGTGCTGGTGCAGGACATGCTGCGCTTCGTGCGCGTGGGCCCGGTGCGGGACGGGGCAGAATCCATTCGCTTATCATCGGTACTGGCCGAGCTGGAAGCCATTGTGCAAGCGCAGCTGGCCAGCAAGCAGCTGCAGTGGCAGCCAGGTATCGCCGCGGATGCCGTGGTGTCTGGCGGGCGTTCCGACCTGCTTGGGGCGCTGGTGAATTTGCTGGAAAATGCTTGCGAGCATGCGCCGCCGGGTTCGGCGGTGGGGCTGCAGGCCGAGCTGCAGGGTAATTTTTACGTCATTCGGGTAATAGATCAGGGCGCTGGCGTGCCTGAGCAGGTAGAATCGCAAATCTTTGACCCCTTCTTTACCACAAGGGCAAATGGCACCGGCCTTGGCCTTGCCATTGTCAAGCGAGTGGTCGAGGATATGAAAGGGTCAATTACGTACAAGCGTGATGACCGGGGCACGGTTTTCGAGCTACAGCTACCGGTTGTGCAATCAATACAAACAACTTGATGAGGAATGTATGAAGCCCATCGTGAAAGTAGAAGGCAAGACCGGGATTATCTTGCTGATTGGCCAGTTTGATTTCAATGTTCACAAAGACTTCCGTGCGGCCAGCCAGGAGTTGCTGGAAAATCCGGATGTGAGCAGCATCGATGTCAATTTCGAGCAGGTGCCCTATCTGGACAGCTCCGCATTGGGCATGCTGCTGCTGCTGAAAGAGCGTGCCGGCGCAGCCGGTAAAGACTTGGCACTGGTGAGCTGCAAAGATACGGTACGCCAAGTGCTGGAAATTGCCTGCTTTACCAAGCTGTTTACCATTCGTTGACCCTGGCTAGTCCGCCGTTGCTTGCCTGGCAAGTAGGGCGCTACCGCCAGTCAGCTTGCGAAGTAATCTGTTGAATGCGTCTGGTTTTATGCATGACATTGACTAAAGTGGCGTGTATGGGCTAATACGTATAGAAACATGGTGGCTTCGCAGGCTTTTTCGTTTAAATTGTGTGCATACTTAATCTAGATGGATTGCTGAGTCTATGGCTAAAAGAATTCTAACGGTGGACGACTCCGCCTCGATTCGCCAAATGGTCGCCTTTACCCTGAAAAGCGCCGGCTATGAAGTTGTCGAGGCCTCTGATGGCAATGCCGGGCTTTCCAAGGCGCAAGCAGGGCAGGTTGATCTGGTGCTCACCGACCAGAACATGCCCGGTATGGATGGGCTGACACTTATCCGTTCGCTGCGCCGCCTGCCAAACTATGCCTCTGTCCCCATCCTGATGCTGACTACCGAGTCCAGCGACCAAATGAAGGCCCAAGGCCGTGCTGCCGGTGCTACCGGCTGGCTGGTCAAGCCCTTCGACCCCCAGAAACTGGTAGACGTTGTACGCCGCCTTGTTGGCTAACCATCAGAAAATCATTCTCAGGGGGCGTCCATGACTTTTGACATGTCGCAGTTTCATCAGGTGTTTTTCGATGAGACTGCAGAGCACTTAGTCAATATGGAATCGCTTCTACTGGCGATTAACGTACAGCAGCCAGAGTCCGAAGACCTCAATGCCATTTTCCGTGCAGCGCACTCTATAAAAGGTGGCGCTGCGACTTTCGGTTTCAGTGATCTGGCCGAGCTGACGCATGTACTGGAAAACCTGCTCGACAAGGTGCGCAAAAACGAGCTGCCACTGAGCCGGGACATTGTTGACGCTTCCTTGCTGTCCGGTGACCTGCTCAAGGAAATGCTGGCATTTCATCGTGGTGACGAGCCGGTAGACGAAGCGCGTATTGCTGTCCTCAAGCAAAAACTGGAGCAGCTGTCGGTACCGGGCGTGGTTGCGGTGCCATCAGTGCCGGCGGCACAGCCGGCTGCCGCCGTGTCTGGTCGTTTGCATATTGAGCTATATCCTCCCGTCGCCATGGCGGTTGAAGAGCTATGGCAACGCCTGGCTGCCCTGGGCAGCCTGCAGATCATGCAGGCGCTAGACGAGCAAGCCGACCCGGTGATCCCCGCGCTGGCCGTACTCACCACCGCATCGCCTTGTGATGATGTGGTGGAGATGCTGGCTTTTCTGTTGTCACCCGAGTCATTCAAAGTTGTCGAAGACACCACGGTAGAAGATGACGGTGTCGGTTTCTTCTCGCTGCCGGCCATAGCGCCCAGCGGTGATATCGCGTTTGAAGAAGACGGTTTCGGCCTGTTTGCCCCCTTGCCAGCAAGCAGTGCCAGTCATAACGCGGACATTGCTTTTGAAGAAGATGGTTTCGGCCTGTTTGAGCCACTAGCGGCGGCCCCGTCTGCCACGCCAGTGCCTGCGGCCAACCACGCACCTGCTCCGGCAAAAGAACCCACACGGCCCGAAACGCGGGCCGTGACTGCTGTTGCGGCGGCGGCTGGCGAGAATTCCATTCGTGTCAGTACCGATAAAGTCGACTTACTGCTTAACCTGGTGGGCGAGCTGGTTATTACGCAGTCCATGCTGATGCAGTATGGCTCGGGGCTGGACTCGGTAGAGCACGAAAACCTGCTCAACAGCATCTCGTTGCTGCAGCGCAATTCGCGCGAGCTGCAAGAGGCTGTGATGTCCATCCGCATGATGCCGATCGCGTTTGTGTTCAACCGCTTTCCGCGGGTGGTACGCGACCTCGCCGGCAAGCTGGACAAACAAGTCGAGCTGAAAATGGTAGGTGAAAACACCGAGCTGGATAAAGGCTTTATCGAAAAGCTGTCCGACCCGCTAACGCACCTGGTGCGTAATAGCCTGGATCACGGCATCGAGTCGCCCGAGCAGCGTCGCGCCAAGGGCAAGAAGGAAACCGGCCTGCTGACCCTGCGTGCCTTCCATGAGGGCGGCAGTATCGTGATCGAAGTCACCGACGACGGCGCAGGCCTGCGCCGCGACAAGATCCTGTCCAAGGCGCGCGAAAGCGGCCTGCCGGTGTCCGACACCATGAGCGACACCGAGGTGTGGGCGCTGATTTTCGAGCCGGGCTTTTCTACTGCTGCCGAGGTGACCGATGTGTCCGGCCGCGGCGTAGGCATGGACGTGGTGCGCAAGAATATTGTGGCCATGGGCGGGCGTATCGATATCAGCAGCATGGTGGACATCGGTACCACCATGACCATCCGTCTGCCACTGACCCTGGCCATCATGGATGGCATGTCCATCAAGATTGCCGACGAAACCTATGTGTTGCCGCTGAACTACATTCTGGAGTCGCTACAGCCCAAGCCCAGCGAGGTGAAAACGATTGCCGGGCGTGGCCAGGTGGTGAGCGTGCGCGGCGAGTATCTGCCTATCGTCAGTGTGGCGGAGTACTTCTCTATCGATGCCCCGGCTTCGCAGCCGGACAAATCCATTCTGATCATTGTGGAATCCAGCAGCCAGAAGGTGGCGCTGATGGTGGACGAGTTGCTGGGGCAGCAACAGTTTGTGGTGAAAAACCTGGAGGCCAACTACCGCAAGGTAGAAGGGCTGTCCGGTGCCACCATCATGGGGGATGGCCGCGTCGCGCTGATTCTGGACGTGGCGGCGATTGTCCGCATGAATTTACAAAAGGCGCACGGTGAAATACTCACGGCGCAGCTTCATTAACAGGTGCTAGTAATGGGTGTTGCCACCATGGACGCTAACAACAGCAGTGATACCGACAAAGCCCGGCGTGAATACCTGGTGTTTGCGCTGGGTAAGGAAGAGTACGGTATTGATATTCTGAAGGTACAGGAAATCCGCGGCTACGACGCGGTAACACGCCTGGCCAAGTCGCCCAGCTTCATCAAAGGCGTGATCAATCTGCGCGGGCACATCGTGCCCATTGTGGATATGCGTATCAAGTTTGATGTAGGTAACGTCATTTATAATGACTTTACCGTGGTCATTATCCTGAACGTGCTTAACCGTACCGTCGGCATGGTGGTGGATGGTGTGTCTGATGTAATCGAGCTGTCTGGTGATGATATTCGCCCGGCACCGGAGTTTGGTGCGGTCATGAACACTAACTACATCCAGGGCCTGGGGGTGGTAGGGGAGCGCATGATCATCATGGTGGATATCGAGAAGCTGATGAGCAGTGACGAGATGGCGTTGATGGATGCGGCTGTTGCGGCCAACGTTTAACACAGGGGAAAAGGCATGAAAGTCAAACAGTTACTGGTTATCGGGTTCGGCGTGCTGCTGGCCCTGATTGCCGCATCGTCTATCCTGGCGGTTCTCCGGCTGCAGACCATTATCGAAAGTGGTGCGGAAATTACCGAGAACCACATGCCGCGTGCCAATGCGGTGAACAAGATTGTCGATAACGTCAATGCGACGGCACGCGGCGTGCGTACCGCGCTGCTGACGGACGATCCGCAAATTGCCACATCGCAAGTGAAAGAGCTGGATGAGCAGCTCAAAAACATCGATGCGTCCCTGGAGGTGCTGAAACGGCACCCACCCGAAGAAGAGTCGGTTGCCTTGCAAGCCAGCCTGATCAAGGCCGATCAGGAGTACCGTGCCAAGCTGCACCAGTTTACTACCCTGTTCAATGCTGGCCAGCTGCCCGAAGCCAAGGCTTTCCTGTTTTCACATCTGCGTGACGCCCAGAAAACCTACCTGACCGCCATCGAAGCACTGGTGGCCTACGAAGAGGGCATGGCACAGGAGCACGGTGTCAGCCTGCAGCAAGATGCCAATGCCTCCCTGCATATTACGCAAGGCTTCTTGCTGGCATCGCTGGTTATCGGCTTGCTGGCTGCCTACCTGATTGGCCGCTCCTTGTTCCGCGTGATTGGTGGCGAGCCATCCGACGCTACCAAGCTCATGCAAGAGCTGGCCAGCGGCGAGGTCACCAGCACCCTGAAGGTGAACGATAACGACACCAGTAGCCTGTTTTACTTTATCAAGCAGGCAGCTGACAAAGCGGTTGAGAACATCCGTATCCGCAATGCACTGGATGCCGCAGCCACCAATGTGATGATTGCCAATGCCGAAAACATTGTGGTGTACGCCAACCGTGCTGTCGGCGACATGCTGCAAAACGCCGAAGCCGATATCAAGAAAGAGCTGCCGGGCTTTAGCGCCCGCGACGTGGTGGGCAGCAATATCGATGGCTTCCACAAACGTCCGGAACACCAGCGCACCATGCTGGCCGGCATGCGCTCGCCACATAAAGCCACCATCCAGGTGGGCGTGCGTAGCTTTGTATTGCTGGTGACCCCTATCCTGAACAAGCAGGGCGTGGCGCTGGGTACCGTGGTGGAATGGCAGGACATTACCGAGCAGTTGAAACGCGAAGCCGTAGAGCAGCAAAAACGCGAAGCCGACCTGCGCATGCTGGAAGAAAACACCCGTATCCGCAAAGCGCTGGACAATGTGTCGTCCAATGTGATGATTGCCGACAACGACCGCAACATCATCTACCTGAACCGCAGCGTACAAGACATGCTGCAAGTGGCCGAGCACGATATCAAGCGCGCCCTGCCAAACTTCGACGCCCGCAAACTGCAGGGCGCCAATATGGATGTATTCCACCGCAACCCGGCGCACCAGCGTGGCTTGCTGGAAGCGCTCAAAACCACCCATGCCAGCCAGATCAGCGTGGGCGGCCGCACTTTCCGCCTTACCGCCAACCCGGTATTCAGCGATACCGGCGAGCGCATTGGCTCCGTTGTAGAGTGGGCCGACCGTACCGAAGAAGTGCGTGTGGAAAAAGAAGTGTCCGAAGTGGTGGGCGCTGCGGCCAACGGTGACTTTAGCCAGCGCATTCCGGTAGAAGGCAAAACCGGCTTTTTTGCCACCTTGTCCGGCCAGGTCAACCAGCTGCTGGACGTATCCAGCCGTGGCCTGAACGACATTGCCCAGGTGCTGTCCGGCCTGGCAGCCGGCGACCTGACCCGTACCATCGAAGCCGAGTACGAAGGCATGTTCGGCCAGCTGCGTAACGATACCAACCTGACCGTAGCGCGACTGAAAGAGATCGTCGGCAATATCAAGGAAGCCACCGACGCCATCAACACGGCCGCGCAGGAAATCTCTGCCGGTAACGTGAACCTGTCCAGCCGCACCGAGCAGCAAGCCGCCAGCCTGGAAGAAACCGCTTCCAGCATGGAAGAAATCACCAGCACTGTGAAGCAGAACGCCGAGAACTCGCGTAAGGCCAACAGCCTGGCAGTGGGCGCCTCCGACATTGCCTCGCGTGGTGGTGTGGTGGTGGGCAAAGTAGTGTCTACCATGAACGAGATCAACGAGAGTGCCACCAAGATCGTGGACATCATCAGTGTGATCGACGGCATTGCCTTCCAGACCAATATCCTGGCGCTGAACGCGGCGGTAGAAGCCGCCCGCGCCGGCGAGCAGGGCCGTGGCTTTGCCGTGGTCGCCAGCGAGGTTCGCAACCTGGCACAACGCTCGGCCGCTGCCGCCAAGGAAATCAAGGGCCTGATTGGCGACTCGGTAGAAAAAGTGGAGTCCGGTACCCGTCTGGTAGACGAAGCTGGCCGCACCATGGAAGAAATCGTGTCGTCCATCCGCCGCGTGACCGACATCATGAGCGAAATCTCGGCGGCCTCCATCGAGCAGAGCTCCGGCATCGAGCAAGTGAACCTGGCCGTGAGCCAGATGGACGAAAACACGCAGAAAAACGCCGCACTGGTGGAGGAGGCCGCTGCCGCAGCCGAGTCGCTGGAAGAGCAGGCGTCCAATCTGCGCGACGCCGTTGCCATCTTCAAGCTGGACCAGCTCGGCGCCAGCGCCAGCCTGCGCAAGCCGGAACGCAAGCCGCAAGTCAGCGTACTGGTGCACCAGCCAGCCGCGCCGGTGCGCAAGGCCTTGCCCGCCATGAACCACCAGCCGGTGCGCCCAGCCGCCACGGATGAAGGCGAGTGGGAGGAATTCTGAGCACCGCCAGCGATAAAGAAAGCATCTTTGCGCGGGATCTTCATTTTTCCGATGAAGATTTCCGCATCATCCGCGAGCTGCTTTACGACAAAACCGGTATTTCCCTGAGTGCGGTAAAGAACCATATGGCGTACGCCAGGCTGGCCAAGCATGTGCGCCGGCTTGGCGTGGCCAACTTTACCGACTACCTGGCCCTGCTGCGCTCGGCGGAAGGGGCGCATGAGTGGGAGCACTTCATCAATGCGCTCACGACCAACCTGACATCGTTTTTCCGCGAGCAACACCACTTCGATATCCTGCAGCAGCACGCCTTGCAGCACGCCGACCGGGGCGAGGCCTACCGCGTGTGGAGCTCGGCCTCGTCTACCGGCGAAGAGCCCTATTCGATTGCCATGACACTGGACCCGGCGGTACGGTCGGGTAATTATCATATTGTTGCGTCAGATATCGATACCAATGTCTTGAAAAAGGCAGCCGGAGGGGTGTACGCTCTGGACAGGATAGCCAAGCTGAGTGACCAGCAGCTCAAGCAGTTTTTCCTGCGCGGGCGCGGCCAGAATGAAGGCATGGTCAAGATCAAGTCTGGCCTGATGCGCAATATGGAGTTTCGCCAGATCAACCTGGTAGACCGCAGTTGGCCGCAGTTGGGTATGTTTGATGTCATCTTCTGCCGCAATGTGCTGATCTATTTCGACAAGCCGACGCAAGCCGGGATTCTGGAGCATTTTGCCCAGTACCTGAAACCGCACGGCCTGTTATTGCTGGGGCATTCCGAGAATATCCAGCATATTACTGATACCTTTTCGCCCTGCGGCAAGACTGCTTACCGCCTGGCGGGTGGAAAAACACCATGAGCACGGAGCGCAAGATACGCGTGGTAGTGGTTGATGATTCGGCGCTGATACGCGAGCTGCTAGGCAAGATCATCAATGAACAAAGCGATATGGAAGTGGTGGCGTTTGCCCCCGACCCGGTTGCCGCGCGTGAGCGTATCCGTGAAACCAACCCGGATGTGATTACCCTGGACGTGGAAATGCCCAAGATGGACGGCCTGGAGTTCTTGCGCCGTCTGATGAGCTTGCGGCCAACCCCGGTGCTGATGATTTCATCCCTCACCGCCAGTGGTTCGGAAACGGCCTTGCGGGCATTGGAGCTGGGCGCGGTGGACTGTATTGCCAAGCCACAGCTGGATATCAGCCGTGGCATGCTGGATTACGCCGAGAAGATTTGCGAAAAAATCCGTATGGCCGCCGGTGCCCACGTGCGTTTGCCGCCGCGGTTTATCCAGCGCGATAGCAAGCCGGCCGAGCCGCGCACGCCAACCGCTATCCTGCGCCGCGACGCCATCATTGTGGTGGGGGCGTCGACTGGCGGCACCGAGGCGCTGCGCGAGTTCTTGTCGGCGCTGCCGGCCGATACGCCGCCGGTGCTGGTGGTGCAGCACATGCCGGAAAACTTCACCCTGTCGTTTGCCCGCCGCCTGGACCAGAGCTGTGCCATGTCGGTGTGCGAAGCTACGGATGGCCAGCCGGTGCTGCCCGGCCACGTGTATATCGCACCGGGGCATTCGCACCTTAGCCTGCGCAAGGTTGCCAGCGGTTTTGTTACCGAGCTGGGGCAGGGCGAGCCGGTAAACCGCCACCGCCCGTCGGTGGACGTGCTGTTTGATTCTGCGGCCAACCTGCTGGGCAAGCGTGCGGTAGGCGTGATCCTTACCGGCATGGGGCGTGATGGTGCGGCTGGCATGCTGCGCATGCGCGAAGCCGGGGCGTTCAATATTGGCCAGGATCAGGCGTCTTGCGTGGTGTACGGTATGCCGCGTGCCGCCTTTGAAGTTGGCGCCGTACACGAGGTCGCCCCGCTGGATAAAGTAGCAGAACGTGTGCTGGCCTACCTGGCTGGCAAAACCACGCGGGAGGTTGGATGACTACCGCAGGTACGGCACATCATCGATATTTCGATAAAAGTTTCAACCGTGCAGCCGCCAAGCTATTGCCGGGGGAATACGAGGCCTCCGGCGACGGGCTGCTGCTGGTGACGGTGCTGGGTTCCTGTGTGTCGGCCTGCCTGCGCGACCGCAAAACCGGTATCGCCGGCATGAACCACTTTATGCTGCCAGACCAGGGCAGCAGCAATAGCGACCGCCTGATGCCGGCGCGCTTTGGCACTCACGCCATGGAGCTGTTGATCAACGACATGCTCAAGCTGGGCGCCAACCGCAGCACGCTGGAAGCCAAGGTATTCGGCGGCGGCAACGTGATTGCCGGCATGACCACGGTGAATATCGGCCAGCGCAATGCCGGTTTCGTGCGCGCCTTTCTGGCGCAGGAAAATATTCCCATCGTGGCCGAAGACCTGGGGCTGGACGTGGCGCGCAAGATCTACTTTTTTACCGATACCGGCAAGGTGATGGTGAAAAAGATCAACCCGCAACAAACCCTGGTGCAGGAAGAAGAAAGCTACCGCCGCCGTATCGATCGCGATACCGAGCAAAAGCACGGTGGCGATATCGACCTGTTCATCTAGCCGGTGTGTCTGGCAGCGCAAGCAAAAGGTTGGCCGCGGCCAACCTTTTTGGCGTCTAGCGTTCCAGCAGCGGCAGTTTGCCCGTTTGCGTTGCCCAGTATTCGTGGTCGGCCAACGGCGGCTGCTGCGTGGTGATTACCGGCCACTGCGCCGCCAGCTCGGCATTCAGCGCCAGCATGTGCGCCTGGTCGGCGGGCAGGTCGGTATCGGTGGTGATGGCATCGATAGGGCATTCGGCAATGCACAGCGTGCAATCGATGCACTCGTCCGGGTCGATGGCCAGAAAATTCGGCCCCGCGTGAAAGCAGTCCACCGGGCACACCGACACGCAGTCGGTGTATTTGCATTTGATACAGGCTTCGGTTACAACGTGCGTCACGATCGTCTCCTGCTAGCCGGGCATAGCGCCCACCTATTCATTGTTGCCCTGTTTGCCCGCCATGTCTGCCTCTACTTTGTCTACCGCCCCCGTTTACCGTGGCCGTTTTGCCCCCAGCCCTACCGGCCTGTTGCATGCCGGCTCGCTGACCACGGCAGTGGGCAGCTATCTGGAAGCCTATTGCCACGGCGGCCAGTGGTGGCTGCGGATGGAAGACCTGGACCCGCCACGCGAAATGCCAGGCGCCGCCAGCGCCATCCTGCACACGCTGGAAGCCTTCGGCTTTGAATGGCAGGGCGAGCTGGCCTGGCAGCACGACCGTCACGACTTATACCGTGCGGCACTGGATCAACTGATCAACGCAGGCTACGCCTACGGCTGCGCCTGTACGCGCAAGGAGATTACCGAGCAGGGCCAGCGCGGCGTGGATGGTACGGTCTACCCCGGTACCTGCCGTCAGGGCGTAGCCGCCGGGCGGCAGGCACGCGCCTGGCGCCTGCGCGTACCCGACGCCGAGCTGGCGTTTGCCGACCGCCTGCAGGGGCATTACGCCCAGCAGCTGCAGCGTGATATCGGCGATGTGGTGCTGCTGCGGGCTGACGGTTTCTGGGCCTACCAGCTGGCGGTGGTGGTGGATGACATCGCGCAGGGCATGACCGATATCGTGCGCGGCGCCGACCTGCTGGTGTCCACCCCGCGCCAGCTGTGGCTGCGCAAGTGTCTGGGCGGCCCGGTGGTAACGCATTGCCACCTGCCGGTGATGGTGAATGCCGCGGGCGAGAAGCTCTCCAAGCAGACGCTGGCCCCGGCGATAGATGCGGCCAACGTGGCGCAGCAGCTGCGCGACGCGCTGGGCCGGTTGGGCCACCCGGTGCCACCCAACGTACACACACGCGACGAGATATGGCAGTGGGCGCGACAAAACTGGCAGCTGGCGCGCGTACCTGCCGGGCCTATCGTCCTGGCATAGCCAAAAAACGCTATAATTTTGTGCACAGCAGCAGGGCCTCCTCGTCGGGGCCCTGTTTGTTTTGTGATGCCGTGCCGCCAGTCTGCATGGCATGGCCACGCCCCGAGACAGGGGCGGGCCTGTGGACACCAGCAAAACCCAAGAACAATCAGGACTTTCCATGCAATACCTCATTCCCCGTGCGGCCTGGCCGCACGCAGCTGTTCCCCCCGTTTACCCCGTCTGTCAGGGGGGCCGTCATGACTAAGGCCGCACCGGGCAAACTCGGTTTCTGGATGTGTACCGCCCTGGTGGTGGGCAATATGATCGGCTCCGGCGTGTTTTTGCTGCCGGCCTCGCTGGCGCAGTACGGCGGCTCGTCGCTGATCGGCTGGACCATCACCTCGCTGGGTGCCATCTGCCTGGCATTGGTATTTGCCAAGCTGGCTACCCTGCTGCCCCACAAAGCCGGCGGCCCTTACGCTTATATTCACGAAGGCTTTGGCGACTTTGCCGGTTTCCTGATTGCCTGGGGCTACTGGATTGCGCTGTGGGCCGGTAATGCGGCGCTGACCGTGGCGGGTGTCAGCTACCTGGGCGTGTTCTTTCCGGTACTGAACCAGAGCAACCTGGCCGCCGGGGCCACCGCCATCGGTCTGATCTGGCTGGTCACGTGGATCAACAGCCGCGGCCCGCAAAGCTCCGGCCGCGTTGCGATTGTCACCACGCTGATCAAGCTGCTGCCGCTGGGCGGCGTCACCATCGCCGGCCTGCTGTACCTGAACCCCGACTTTGTGCAGTTCAACCCGCAGCACAAGCCGCTGGGCGAGGCCATCCCCGCGACCATGGCGCTGACGCTGTGGGCGTTTCTGGGGCTGGAGTCGGCCTCGGTACCGGCCGGGGATGTGGACCAGCCGGAGCGCACCATCCCGCGTGCCACCGTGCTGGGCACGCTGATTGCCGCCGGCCTGTACATTCTGAGCACCATCGCGCTGCAGGGCCTGATGCCGGCCAGCCAGTTGGCCGCATCCAGCGCGCCGTTTGCCGACGCCGCCCGTCACCTGTGGGGTAGCTGGGCCTATTACGCGGTCGGTCTGGGCGCCGTGGTGTCGTGCTTTGGTGCGCTGAACGGCTGGTGCCTGATGCAGGGGCATATTCCGGCCGCCGCCGCGCGCGACCACTTGTTCCCGCGCTTTTTTGTGCGCGAAAACAAAGCCGGCGTGCCCATCGTCGGCCTGGTGCTGTCTACCATGCTGGTCACCATTTTGCTGGCCAGCAAGTACGCTGGTGGTGACAGCGGTGTGCAGATTTTCGAGTTTGTCATCCTGCTGGCTACCGCCACCACGCTGCTGCCGTATGCCTTCTGCGCCATGGCGCTGCTGGCGGTGATGCTGAAGCGCCACCAGCAGTTCAGCCGCCGCGACTGGTACGCGCCGCTGGCGTTTTCCTTTGGCGGCTTCATCTTTGCCATGTGGACCATCTACGGCTCCGGTGCCGAGGTGGTGATGTGGGGCATCCTGCTGCTGCTGGCTGGCCTGCCGGTATACCTGTGGCAGCTGCGCGAGCGCCTGGTGAAAGGTTGATCGCAGCAGGCCTGCGGCCAACTTGTCATGCTATCCAGCCATGGCCCAGCGTACCTGTTACGCTGGGCCATGGCATGTGTGGCCAGGTCTGGCTGCCTGGGCGTAGCAGGCCACACCTGCGCCAAATCCAGCTTGCCAAGCCAGGCTGTGGCAACGATAATGCGCGCATTCCGCAGGAGAGAGCGGTTTGCCCACTGGGCAGAACCGCCGCCGAAGGCGCAAGTGCACCCGCAATCGCTCAGGCAAAAGGACTGCAAGAATCGGGGTTTTCCCCGCAGAATCTGGAGAGCGGCGCACAGGATGCGTCCACCGAAGGGGCTAACGGCGCAATGCCGGAAAATCTCAGGTGCAGGGACAGAGGGGTGTGAGGCAGGGATAATCTCACTCCTAAGGACTTGCAATGACGGCCCCGAAACGTACCCCCCTATTTGATGCCCACGTGGCTTCCGGCGCGAAAATGGTTGATTTCGCTGGCTGGGAAATGCCCATTCATTATGGCTCCCAGCTGAAAGAGCACGAGATCGTGCGCAGCGACGCCGGCATGTTCGACGTGTCCCACATGACCGTGGTGGACATCACCGGTAGCGACGCCAAGGCCTGGCTGCAAAAGCTGATTGCCAACGACGTGGCCAAGCTGGGTTTCGAGGGCAAGGCACTGTACTCCGGCATGCTGAACGAACAAGGCGGTGTGGTAGACGATCTGATCGTATACCTCACCGCTTTTGGTTATCGCATGGTCGTGAACGCCGGCACCACCGACAAAGACCTGGCCTGGATGGAAAAACAATCCGCCGGTTTCGACGTGAAGCTGCAAGTACGCCGCGACCTGGCCATGCTGGCCGTGCAAGGCCCTACCGCCATCGATAAAGTCTGCAGCGTGAAGCCAGCGCTGGCCGACGCGATCCGCGCGCTGAAAGTCTTCCAGGGCCTGCCGTCCGGCGAATGGTTCTTTGCCCGCACCGGCTACACCGGTGAAGACGGCCTGGAAATCATGATCCCCGCTACCGAAGCCATCACCTTCTTTAATGAGCTGAAAGACGCCGGCGTGGCCCCGATCGGCCTGGGTGCGCGCGACACGCTGCGTCTGGAAGCCGGCATGAACCTGTACGGCCACGATATGGACGACGGCGTGTCCCCGCTGGAAGCCGGCATGGGCTGGACTATCGCCATGACCGAAGGCCGCGACTTTATCGGCCGCAGCGCACTGGAGGCCCAGAAAGCCGCTGGCGTGGCCATGAAGCAGGTTGGCCTGGTGCTGGAAGGCCGCGGCGTGCTGCGCGAAGGCCAGAAAGTGGTCGTAGAAGGCATCGGCGAAGGCATCATCACCAGCGGTACCTTCTCGCCCACCCTCAAGCATTCCATCGCCATCGCACGCGTACCGGCTGCCACCGCGGCTACCGCCCAGGTAGACCTGCGCGGCACGCTGACCGACGTGCGTGTGGTGAAAATGCCGTTCGTACGTAACGGCAAGAAAGTTTTTGAATAAGCTGGTGTATAACGACGGGGCGAGCGAGCGCCTGTCCTGTTACACCATCACGACACATTTTTCTGGAGAGAAACGATGAGCAACATTCCTGCCGAACTGAAATACGTATCCAGCCACGAATGGCTGCGCCTGGAAGCCGACGGCTCCGTGACCGTGGGTATTACCGAGCACGCGCAAGAGCTGCTGGGTGACATCGTATTTGTCGAGCTGCCTGCTGTAGGCGCCAACCTGGCTGCCGAAGAGCAAGCTGGCGTGGTGGAATCGGTGAAAGCCGCTTCCGACGTATACGCCCCGATCGCAGGCGAAATCCTGGAAGTGAACGCCGAACTGGAAGCCAACCCTGAGCTGGCCAACAGCGAGCCGTACGCCGCAGGCTGGTTCTTCAAGATCAAGCCGGCCAACGCCGCTGATCTGGATGGCCTGCTGGACGCCGCTGCCTACGCAGCCGAAATCGGCGCCTGATAAAACGGCCCTGCCATCGCGAGATGGCGGGGCATTTTTTTTGCCACGAATTTTTGCCACGAAACCCACGAAACAACACGAACACTTCCATTGCTGACGTGTACCAAGCAAGCCATGACTTTGCCTGGATCATTTTTGTGTCTTTTGTGGTTTTCGTGGCCAAGCAGTAAGCCATTCGTGGCCGATATACAGACGGAATCGCAGACATGTCTCTCTCGCAACTCTTCAATCATCAAGAATTCATCGCCCGCCACATCGGCCCGTGCGAAGCAGAACAGCAGCAGATGCTGGCCGAAATCGGCGCCAGCTCGCTGGAAGACCTGGTGGCGCAAACCGTGCCGGCCGGTATCCGCTTCAACCGTGCGCTGGACCTGCCCGCCGCACAGCGCGAAGTCGACGCCCTGGCCGACCTGAAAGCCGTAGCCAGCAAGAACGTGATCAACAAATCGTTTATCGGTATGGGTTACTACCCGGTGATTACCCCCGGCGTGATCCTGCGTAACGTGCTGGAAAACCCGGGCTGGTACACCGCCTACACCCCGTACCAGGCCGAAATCGCCCAGGGCCGCCTGGAAGCGCTGCTGAACTTCCAGCAAATGGTGATCGACCTCACCGGCCTGGACATCGCCAACGCCTCGCTGCTGGACGAAGCCACCGCTGCCGCCGAAGGCATGGCGCTGGCACGCCGTGCTTCCAAGGTAAAAGGCGACCGTTTCTTTGTGGATAGCCGCGTGCTGCCGCAAACGCTGGACGTGCTGAAAACCCGCGCCGAATACTTCGGTTTCGAGCTGGTACTGGGCCACCCGGAAGAAGCCGGTAATGGCGACTACTTTGGCGCGCTGTTCCAGTACCCTGGCGAAGCCGGCGACGTGCTGGACCTGACCCCGTACATTGCAGCAGTCAAAGCCAAAGGTGGCGTGGCCATCGTGGCCGCCGACGTGATGGCGCTGGTAGCACTGAAATCGCCAGCCGACATGGGCGCCGACGTGGCACTGGGCAACACCCAGCGCTTTGGCGTACCGATGGGCTTTGGCGGCCCGCACGCTGCCTACTTTGCCTTCCGCGACGACATGAAGCGCTCGGCGCCTGGCCGCATCATTGGCGTGTCCATCGATGCCAAAGGCAAGACCGCGCTGCGCATGGCGCTGCAAACCCGCGAGCAGCACATCCGCCGCGAAAAAGCCAACTCCAACATCTGCACCAGCCAGGTGCTGCTGGCCAATATGGCCGGTATGTACGCCGTGTACCACGGCCCGGCCGGCGTGAAGCGCATTGCACAGCGCATCCACCGCCTGGCGGCCATTTTCGCCCACGCGGTGAAAGCGGCGGGCGGCAAACTGAAATTCGAACAGTTCTACGACACCGTACAGGTAGAGCTGGGCGCCCATGCGGCCAACGTTTACGCTGCTGCGCTGGCAGCCGGCATCAACGTGCGTGACGCTGGCAACGGCGTACTGGGTGTGGCCTTCCACGAAGCCGCTACCGAAGCCGACCTGGCCCAGCTGATTGAAATCTTTACCGGCAAAGCTGCCGATATCGCCGCGCTGGATGCCGCCGCTGCCGATGCGATCCCGGCCAGCCTGAAACGCGAATCCGCTATCCTCAGCCACCCGGTGTTCAACGAACACCATAGCGAGCACGAAATGCTGCGCTACCTGAAGAAGCTGGAAAACCGCGATCTGGCCATGAACCACAGCATGATCAGCCTGGGCAGCTGCACCATGAAGCTGAACGCCACCAGCGAGATGATTCCGGTGACCTGGCCAGAGTTTGCCAATATGCACCCGTTCGCCCCGCGCGAGCAGGCCGCTGGCTACCTGGAAATGATAGCCGGCCTGCAACAGCAGCTGCTGGCCATCACTGGTTTTGACGCGATTTCCATGCAGCCGAACTCCGGCGCGCAGGGCGAATACGCCGGTCTGCTGGCTATCCGCCGCTACCACGCCAGCCGTGGCGACGCGCACCGTACCATCTGCCTGATTCCGCAATCGGCACACGGTACCAACCCGGCTACCGCGCAGATGCTGGGCATGCAGGTGGTGGTGGTGAAAACCGACGACAACGGCAACGTGGACATGGCCGACATGCAGGCCAAGGCCGAGCAGCATGCGGCCAACCTGGGCGCGCTGATGATTACCTACCCGTCCACCCACGGCGTGTTCGAAGAATCCATCAAGGAAATCTGCGAGCTGGTGCATGCCAATGGCGGCCAGGTGTACATGGATGGTGCCAACATGAACGCGCAGGTGGGCCTGACCCGTCCGGCCGATATCGGCGCTGACGTGCTGCACATGAACCTGCACAAAACCTTCTGCATCCCGCACGGTGGTGGCGGCCCGGGCATGGGCCCGATCGGCATGAAAGCGCACCTGGCGCCGTTCATGGCCAACCACGTGGTAGCAGAAGTACCGGGTGCGGTAGCCGGACAGAGCGCGGTATCCGCTGCGCCGTTCGGTTCGGCATCCATCCTGCCGATCTCCTACATGTATATCCGCATGATGGGTGCAGAGGGTGCCAAGCGCTCTACCGAGATCGCGCTGCTGAACGCCAACTACCTGAAAGACAAGCTGGCAGGCCACTTCCCGGTGCTGTACACCGGCAAGAACGGCCGTGTGGCGCACGAGTGCATCATCGACCTGCGCCCGCTGAAAGCCGCCTCCGGCGTGACCGAGGTAGACGTAGCCAAGCGCCTGATGGACTACGGCTTCCACGCCCCGACTATGAGCTTCCCGGTAGCGGGCACGCTGATGATCGAGCCGACCGAGTCCGAGTCCAAGGCCGAGCTGGACCGTTTCATTGCCGCCATGGTGTCTATCCGCCAGGAAATCGACGCGGTACAGAACGGTGTATGGCCAAAGGACAACAACCCGCTGTGCAACGCACCGCACAGCAAGGCCGACATCGCCGGCGAATGGACCCGCCCGTACAGCCGCGAGCAGGCGTTCTTCCCGCTGCCGTACGTGCTGGAAAACAAGTTCTGGCCTAGCGTAAACCGTATCGACGACGTATACGGCGACCGCAACCTGGTGTGCAGCTGCCCGTCTATCGACAACTACGAGTAAGCGCCACCGTGCGGCCAACCTGCCAGGTTGGCCGCAGGCAAAGCAAAACCCCGCCAGCGCAAGCCGGCGGGGTTTTTATGTGTGTCTTGGTGTATGCCCGGCAGGGCAGCGCTGCTTAGCCGCTAAAGCTGGCCAGCGTTTTATTCAGGCTTTGCGCCAGCTGCAGCAGGCGGCGGGTTTCTGTTTCGACTTCCAGCGCGCTACCCAGTGTGCGCTTGGCCATCTCGGAAACCTGGTCGGCGTTACCGGCAATATCCTGGCTGGCGCTGGCTTGTTCTTGCAGTTCCTGATGGATTTGCCCCATGGTGCTGACGCTCTCGCGGGTGCGGTCTTCGATCAGCTCGATGGCGTTACCGGCTTTTTGCGCGTCTTCCGAGCTTTGCGCCACCTGGCGTATGCCGTCTTCCATGGCGTGGACCGCTTGCTGTGCCGAGGTCTGGATGCCGGACACCATGGTCTGGATTTCTTTGGTGGCGGTGCTGGTGCGCTCTGCCAGGTTGCGTACTTCGTCGGCCACTACGGCAAAGCCACGGCCACTTTCGCCGGCACGCGCGGCCTCGATGGCCGCATTCAGCGCCAGCAGATTGGTTTGCTCGGCAATGCCACTGATCGCTTCCACCACCTTGCCAATCTGCATGGCACTGCTTTCCAGCGAGTGGATGACGTTGGACACATGCTGTACCGACTCTGTTGCGGCCAGGATGGCGTTGGCGGACTGCGTAACCGTCTGGCTACTATTGCGTGCCTGCTCGCCCGCTGCCTGGCTGCACTCCAGCGCACTGCGTGTGCTCTGGCTGACGTTGGCCACGCTATGGCTCATCTGGCTGATGGCGCTGCTGATATGTTCGGCCGAGCTACTCTGTGTTTCCGCGTCGCTGCGTACCCGGGCAGTCAGCTCGCCGATGCTGCCGCTGGTGCTTTCCAGCGAGCCGGCCACGTCTTGCAGCTGCGCCACCAGCTTTTGCTGTGATTGCAGCATGCGGTTGAAGGCTTGTATCGATACTGCCAGCTCCAAGCCCGCATTGTCGTCAACACGCAGGCTCAGGTTGCCGGTTTTGATGACCTGGTTAGCGGTATGGGTCAGTGCTTTGAGTGGCCGCAGCAGCAGCTTGCTCAGTACGGCTGCGTAGGCTGCCAGCACGGCGGCCGCCACCAGTGCCAGTGTGCCACTGACGATGGACTGCTTGCTGATGCCGACATCTACCGTGTGTTGTGCGCTATCGGAAGACTGCTCGATGGCATCGGTCACTTTTTCCATGCCGCCTTCCAGGGCGTCAAAGTCCTGTTCGAAAGCGGGCAGGGTCGCCAGCGCCTTGTCCGGCTGGCTTTCCAAGCTGCTGATAATGACGTTGGCTGACTCCAGGTAGCGTTCTACCTGCGGCACCACTTCACCATACAGCGTGGTCAGTTGCGGGTTGCCGCTGGCGCGCTGGGTATTGTCTGCCATCAGTTCGCGAAAATGTTTGGCGTGGTCGGCCAGGTCTGCCGCGATACCCTTGAGCTTGTCTTTTTCGCCTAGCTTGTCGCGGTACAGCGCCGACAGCACGTCCGAGCGCACGGCGTCGTGCATCATGTCGGCCTCGGTTTGCTGGCGGATCATTTTCTGGGTATTCAGCAAGTCGTTTACTTCGCTGGCGATACTGCGGGAACCTAGCAGGCCGCTCGTACCCAGTGCCACACAAAAAAGAATGGCGATGCTCACCATCAGGATGAGGTGGGTACGTAACGATATATGCTTCATGGTGTTTCCTTCAAAATGATGCGGCATTCACCAGCGTTTTTTATTTATAGTGCTTGAAACTTGGCTTGCCAATGATTCCAGTATCACTTTTATGGCATACAGGTGTCGGGGGCGGGGAGTGGCGAAAAAACTGACAGCATGTAGAATGGTGACGTCTTCTTTATATGGTGTTCACCCTGTCCAATGGACGTGCTTATATTAGTTGTACTTTTTCTCCTTAATGGCATCTTTGCCATGACCGAAATCGCTATCGTCTCCTCGCGCAAGGTTCGCTTGCAGCAGTGGGCAGACGAAGGCAACCGCGGCGCCATCGCCGCGCTCAAGCTGGCAGAAGAACCGACCCGCTTCCTGTCCACCATCCAGATCGGCATTACCCTGATCGGCATTTTGTCCGGTGCCTTTGGTGAAGCTGCCATTGCCGACCGGCTGCAAGCGTATCTGCAAACCTACCCGCTACTGGCCGAGTTTGCCCGCCCCATTGCCCTGACCGTCACGGTGGTGCTGATTACCTATTTCTCGCTGATCATCGGCGAGCTGGTACCCAAGCGTGTGGGTATGCAAAACCCCGAAGTGCTAGCGTCCGTGCTGGCGCGCCCCATGCTGCTGCTGGCGCGTGTGACCTCGCCGGTGGTGCGCTTGCTCAGCCTGTCTACCGAGGCGGTGCTGCGCGTGCTGGGGGTAAAAAAGAACAAAGACCCGTCCATTACCGAAGAAGAAATCAAGGTACTGATGGAGCAGGGCGCTGATGAAGGCATCTTCGACCGCGCCGAACAGGAGCTGGTGGAAAACATCTTCAGCCTGGACGAAAAAAAGGTGGTGTCCATCATGACGCCACGCAAGGACATCATTGCGCTGGACGTGGAAGACCCGCTGGATGACAACCTCAAGATCATTCGCGGCAGCGTGTTTACCCGCTACCCGGTGGTAAAAGGCGGCTTCGAGAACGTACTGGGCATGGTGCAGGCCAAAGACCTGCTGCACCGCCTGCTGGACGATAAATCGGTGAAACTGGCCGAGTCGGTGCGCCCGCCGCTGTACGTGCCGGAAGCCATCAGCCCGATGCAGCTGCTGGAGCAGTTCAAGCGTACGCGCAACCATACCGCGCTGGTGGTGGACGAATACGGCGAGATCGAAGGCCTGGTCACCATCAACGACGTGATGGAAGCCATTGTGGGCGACCTGCCGACCGAAGCGGGCGACGGTGATGACGAAATCGTGCAGCGCGAAGACGGCAGCTGGCTGGTGGACGGCATGATGTCGCTGGAAGACTTCAAAGAGCACTTCGAGCTGGACAGCATCGAAGGCGAAGAGTCGGGCAACTTCCAGACCCTGGGTGGCTTTGTCATGTTCATGCTGGGCCGCGTACCCAGCGCCGCCGATAAGGTGGTGTGGAATGGCTTTAGCTTTGAGGTCATGGACATGGACCGCACCCGGGTAGACAAGGTGCTGGTCATTGCCCCGCCGCCGGCACCCGCCGCGGACTAGCATCTGCCACAACGCGGGCGCCGACCGGTGCCCGTGCTGCCAGATCGACAACCCCCTGCCGCTCACCCGGCAGGGGGTTTTGTTTACTACCGCTGGCGCAGGTTGGCCGCAGCTTAGCTGGCGGGTGTGACGTTGGTGGGGCCAAGGCGCTGGAAAGTCAGAAAGTCTTGCTGGCTCATGGGCCTGGCCAGGTAGTAGCCCTGCACGTAGTGGCAACCGTGTGCTTGCAGGAAGGCTAGCTGTTCGGCGGTTTCTACGCCTTCGGCTACCGTCTGGATACCGATAGTGCGGGCCAGCGACAATATCGCTTTCACCACGGCCTGGTTGCGCGGGCTGTTAAACAGGCTCCAGATAAAGCGCTGGTCGATTTTTACCTTGTCTACCGGCAGCTCCACCAGATAGTTCAGCGACGAGTAGCCGGCGCCAAAGTCATCGATGGCAATGCGAAAGCCCGCCTGGCGCAGCCGGCTTAGCGTCACCGAAATGGCTTCCAGGTTCTGGATCAGCGACGATTCGGTGAGCTCCAGCTCGATGGCGGATGCCGGAATGCCATGCTGTGACACGGCCTGCACCAGCCGCTCTGGCAGGTCGCTCATGGCCAGCTGGCGTGCCGACAGGTTAATGCTGATGCTCTGCGGCTGGCCTTGTTCTACGCTGAGCGCGACAAAGCGGCAGGCGGCCTCCAGCACGAAATCCCCTATGCCTTCTATCAGGCCGTGCTGCTCGGCAAACGGGATAAACACGCCCGGCGAGGCCTGGCTGCCGCCGCCAGGCCAGCGTAATAGCGCCTCGCCATAGCTGCCCAGCCCCGCAGCCAGCGGCACAATGGGCTGATAGTGCAGCACGAACTGCTGTGCCTCGATGGCGTGGCGCAGCTGGGTGAAGAGTTCCATCTCGTCACGCAGCCGTGCCTCGATGGCCGGCTCGAAGAAGCAATAACGGTTACGCCCCAGTGCCTTGGCTTGATACATGGCAGCATCGGCATTTTTCATCAGGTGTTCACTGCTTTCGCCATCGCCGGGGAACATGGCAATACCGATGCTGGCGCCTACTTCGGCATCGCGTGCTTCCAGGCGGAAGGGCAGGTTCAGCACCGTGACGATGGCTTCTGCGGTGCGTGCTACCTGCGAGGGGCCGCAGTCACGCAGGATAATGCAAAACTCGTCACCCGATAGCCGCGCGACCGTGTCTTCCAGCCGTACGGTGCCGCGCAGGCGCTCGGCGACGTCCATCAGCAGCTCGTCGCCGGCTTTGTGGCCCAGCGTGTCGTTCACGTATTTGAAGCGGTCCAAGTCCAGCAGCATGGTGGCAAAGCTGCGTTTTTCCTCGCGGGCAATATCGATTTCGTGGGTCAGGCGGTCTTTCAGTAGCACCCGGTTTGGCAGGGCAGTAAGCGGGTCGTAGTAGGCGAGCCGGCGTAGCTGGTTTTCTGCCAGTTTCAGCTGGGTGATGTCGGACAGGATGCCTACATAGTGTGTTACCGAGCCATCGGGCTCGGTAGCCGCATTGATGGTGAGCAGGGCGTGTACCAGGCTACCGTCGGTATGGCGGTTGACCACTTCGCCTTGCCAGCGCCCGGCGCTGGACAGCTGGGCCCACAGCTGCTGGTAAAACTGGCGGTCGTGGTGGCCGGAGCGCGCAATGGGCGGGCGCTTGCCGCATAGCTCGTCCAGTGTCATGCCGGTCATCATCTGGTAGGCGGGGTTGGCCGCCACGATATGGGTATCCGGCGTGGTGATGATCACGGCGTCTTCGGTGTGCTCGAACACCATTTCGTACAGGCGGCGGCGTTTTTCTGCCTGCTGGCGCTGGCGGATTTCGTCTTCCAGCTGGCGGTTGGCTTGCTGCAGGTGGGCGGTGCGCTCGTCTACCATGCGTTCCAGCTTTTGCTGCTGGGCTTCACGGCTGGCCAACAGCGCTTGCTGGCTTAGCAGCAAGGTGCGGAAGCGGCGCAGTGCGTCAAACACCGGGCGGAACAAGGCATCGCCTGGCGGGGGTTCTATGCTGGTATCGCCATTGCCCAGCGCCATCAGCAAGGATTCGGTGCGTTGCAGCTGGCTGCCAATGCGATGCATGCGCCAGCCTATCAAGCCCAGGGCGGCGAATAGCAGGCCTAGCAGAATGTTTTGTATGCGGTGGCCGGTGTGTACGGTGTGTTGCAGGCCTGCCTCGAAGTGCCGGATGGACAGTTCGCGCTGCTCGCGTGCCAGCTTGCGCAGTTTTTCCATGTCATGGGTTACCTGGCGGCTGATGACCAAGGCTTGTCGTTCTGCAGCTTCGGTTTCGCTGGGGAGCAGTTGCAGCAGCTTGTCTGCCTGGGTGTGGTAGCGCACCAGGTCGGCCTGGATATCGCGTACCAGACTGGCCAGGCCCGGGCTTTGCCAGCTTTGCTCGCCCAGCGCCAGGGTGTTCCGCGTAAGCCGGTTCAGCGCTTGTTGCAGGCTAAGCTTGCGCCGCATGATGTCGGTGGGGCTAAGCTCCTCGGCCTCTTGTTCTTCTACCAGCAGGATCAGCCGGTTATGCAGATCGCCCAGGTGTGACACGGTGTCTGCCAGCTGTTGTTGTTCGCGCGCGTGGCTGCGGCTTTCTTCTGCCAGCAGCCAGGTTTGTTCGTCGCTGTAGTAGTGCAAGAAAGTCATGGCACTGAGCAGCAGGATGACCAGCAAGGCCTGCAGCCAGAACATCTGGCGGCTGATGGTGCGTGCTAGCGGGAAGTATCGTTGCAACATGGGTAACCCGTTATCTTGTTTTATTGAAGCATAGGTGCTCTCGGGCGACTTGGCTTGGACGCTGTGTGTGCAGCCGGGTTGCAAAGCTTTGCATAAATCCCGCTTTATCTTGTGGCAGCATGACGCTAAGGTATGGCCTGCGGCCTGCCCTGATGCCGGCCGGTGATAATGACCCCTAGGGATATACAAAGATGAAACTGGAAACGCTTGCCGTACATGGGGGCTACAGCCCCGACCCGACCACCAAAGCCGTAGCAGTACCGCTGTATCAGACCACCAGCTACGCCTTTGACAGCACCCAGCACGGTGCCGACCTCTTCGATCTGAAGGTGCAAGGCAATATCTACACCCGCATCATGAACCCCACCACTGACGTGCTGGAAAAGCGCGTGGCGGCGCTGGAAGGCGGTATCGGTGCGCTGGCGGTCGCGTCCGGCATGGCGGCCATCAGCTATGCGATCCAGACCATTGCCGAGGCCGGCGACAATATCATTGCGACCAGCACGCTGTACGGCGGCACCTATAACCTGTTTGCCCATACCTTTCCGCAGCTGGGCATTACCGTGCGCTTTATCGACCCGGCGCGTCCGCAGGATATTGCGGCCAACGTGGACGACAAGACCAAGGCAGTGTTCTGCGAATCCATCGGTAACCCGCTGGGCAATGTGGTGGACTTTGGCGCCTTTGCCGACGAAGCACACAAGCACGGCCTGCCGCTGATTGTGGACAACACCGTGCCGTCGCCTTACCTGTGCCGCCCGTTCGAGCACGGTGCCGACATCGTGGTGCACAGCCTCACCAAATACCTAGGTGGCCACGGTACCAGCATTGGCGGCATCATCGTGGATAGCGGCAAGTTCCCGTGGGGCGAGCACAAAGAGCGCTTTGTGCGCCTGAACACGCCGGACGTGAGCTACCACGGTGTGAACTATGTAGAAGTGCTGGGCGCGGCGGCTTACATTGCCCGCGCCCGCGTGGTGCCGCTGCGCAATATGGGCGCGGCGATTTCGCCATTTAACGCGCACCAGATCCTGCTGGGTATCGAAACGCTGGCGCTGCGCCTGGACCGCATCTGCGACAACACGCTGAAAGTGGCGCAGTACCTGCAGCAGCACCCGGCCGTGGAATGGGTAGAGTACGCCGCGCTGGAAGGCCACCCGAGCCGCCCGCTGGTGGACAAATACATGGGTGGCCGCGCGTCGGGCATCCTGTCGTTTGGTATCAAGGGCGGGGTAGAGGCCGGTGGCCGCTTTATCGACGCGCTGCAGCTGGTAACGCGGCTGGTGAATATCGGTGACGCCAAGAGCCTGGCGTGCCACCCGGCGTCTACCACGCACCGTCAGCTGTCGCCGGAAGAACAGCTGCGTGCCGGCGTGAAGCCGGAGCTGATCCGCCTGTCCATCGGTATCGAGCACGTGGACGACATCCTGGCCGACGTGGTGCAGGCGCTGGACGCCGCCGTGCTCCAGGCGTAACTCGCCGCCCTGACTGCTGTACCGTGCGGCCAACCTGTTCAAGGTTGGCCGCAGTGTTTTTGCAGTGCGCTACACTGGCGCGCTTTACTGTTTGCTGGCCCCGCTATGCCGTATACCGTTCCTGATTGGCCCGTGCTGGCTGCCTTTACGCTTTTGGCGATCTCCCTGCTGGCGGCCCTGGCCGGGCGGCGCCGGCTTGCCCTGGGCATGGTGCTGCCAGCCTCCGCCATGGCGCTGTGGGCGGGGGTGCTGGGGCTAGATGCCTGCCTGGCCTACCTGCTACTGGGGGGGGCTGCCTGGCTGTGCCAGCGTTGGCCGCAGGCACGCTGGCCGTGGCTGGCCGCCGTGCTATTGATACTGGGCTTGGCGCTGCACGCCTTGCCCGGCTTTTACCCGCCACGCTGGTGGCAGGGTGTGCTGGCAGACAATAGCCGGCCCTACACGCTGTACTGGCACTGGGATAAGGGCCTGGCAGGGCTATGGCTGCTACTGTGCCTGCCGGGCGTAGCCTTGCCGGGGGTGGCAAGGCGTGGCCACTGGCTGCTGGCCTGTGCGGCCTGCCTGTTTGCCGCGCTGGGGCTGGCCCTGGCGAGCGGCTTGCTGGCGTGGCAGCCCAAATGGCCAGCCTGGTGGCTGCCGTGGCTGGCGGCCAACCTGCTGCTGGTGTCCTTGCCGGAGGAGGCGCTGTTTCGCCAGGGCGTGTTTGCGGCGGCGGCGCGCTGGCCGCTGTGGCAGCGCTGCGTGTTATCCGCTGCGTTATTTGGCCTGGTGCACGTACCCGGTGGCGTGCTGTGGGCGCTGGTGGCCACCCTGGCTGGCGCCGCGTACGCGCTGCTGTATGCGGCTACCGGCCGGCTGGCTTACGCGGTCTTGCTGCATACGGGGTTTAATGTGCTGCACTTGGCCTGGCTGAGCTACCCGCAGCTGCGCTAGCGGGTAGCCACAAAGAAGAGCGGCCAACCCTGTTGCCAGGGCTGGCCGTTATAGTTGGCACCTTGCGGTATCAGACTATGGTAGGCGGTTTAACCGCTCTGTTTGTGGTCGCTTATTGATAGGCGCTCTTCTACCAGTAGCTGGGCGGCCATGCGGTCTACGCGTGCCAGATCCACGATGTCGCCCAGTGTTGTCAGGCTGGCTTCCAGCCTGGCTATAGCCTGTTTATGTTCTTCAATTGCTTTGAGCATGGCAGTGGCTTGGTGATAAGCGTCCTGCCCGCGCACTGCGGCGCACCAGCTGAGATTACCCATGATGTAAGCCTCCTGCCTTGCCCCGGGGCCTTGCATTTACTGGCGTTGCCGTGTGCTGCCCCATGTTTGCTTATCGGCGGTGCCGGGTAAAACCTGAGGGTTTTTTCTGTCAATCCAGCTGCATGACATCAGTTGTAAGCAGCGCTGAAAAGCTAAAGGCCCGGGGGATGCCCGGGCCTGGTATGGGGGGAGTGCCGGGCTTAGCCGGGCAAATCGAGGTATTCCACCTGTGCCTGGGTGCCCAGGGTGTGCTGCAGAAAATGCGCCATATTGCCGGGCTGGCCGGTGCTGGCAAAACGGTAGCGGGCCGCCGGGCCGCTGGCAGCGGCCAGGCCGTGTTGCTGCATCAGCCGCAGCGTCTGGCGGATGACCGCGTCGGTGGGGTCGATGATGTCGATATGCGGCGGCAGCAGCTGGCGGATCAGCGGTGCCAGAAACGGGTAGTGGGTGCAGCCCAGTACCACGTGGTCTACGCCTTGCTCCAGTAGCGGGGCCAGCGCGCGGCCAACTACGGCGCGGCTGCGCTCGCTGTCCAGCTCGCCGGCTTCTACCAGCTCGACAAAGCCTTTGCCCGCCTGCGGCACCACCAGGGTATCGCCGGCAAACTGTGCCACCAGCTGGCGGAACTTGTCACCCTGCAGCGTGGCGTGGGTGGCCAGTACGCCCACGCGGCCGCTCTGGCTGGCCTGCACGGCGGGCTTGATGGCCGGCTCCATGCCAACGATGGGCAGCTGCGGGTAGCGTTCGCGCAGGTGGCGGGCAGCGGCGCTGGTGGCGGTATTGCAGGCGATCAGCAGCAGCTGTGCGCCCTGTGCCAGCAGCCAGGCGGTAATGGCCTCGGCGCGGACAATCAGCTCGGCCTGGCTGCGCTCGCCGTAGGGGCAGTAGCCCTGGTCGGCCAGGTACACCACATCCTGCTGTGGCAGGGCGTGGCGCAGCTGGCGCCATACCGACAGGCCGCCCAGGCCGGAATCGAACATGCCGATCATGCGTGTGCCCTAGCTGTTCTGGATGACGATCTTCGGCATCTTGCTGGAGAAATCACGCGCCTTGTCGCCTACCTTCACCGCCACGCGGCGGGCGATTTGCTGGTAGCGGGCGGCCAGCTTGCCGTCTGGCTCGGCCACCACGGTGGGTTTGCCTTCGTCGGTAGACAGGCGGATGGACAGGTCCAGCGGCAGCGAGCCCAGTACGTCCACGCCGTATTGCGCGCTCATCTTGTCGGCACCACCGTGGCCGAAGATGTGCTCTTCGTGGCCGCACTGGCTGCACACGTGCATGGCCATGTTTTCCACAATGCCGAGAATGGGCACGCCCACTTTCTCGAACATTTTCAGGCCTTTCTTGGCATCGATCAGCGCGATGTCCTGCGGCGTGGTCACCACGATGGCGCCGGTTACCGGCACCTTCTGCGACAGCGTCAGCTGGATGTCGCCGGTGCCCGGCGGCATGTCGATCACCAGATAATCCAGCTCATCCCACAGTGTGTCGTTCAGCAGCTGCTGCAGCGCCTGGCTCACCATGGGGCCGCGCCATACCATGGCCTGGTCGTCGTCTACCAGGTAGCCGATGGACATGGTTTGCACGCCGTGTGCTTCCAGCGGCTTGAGTTTGCCTTCCACCACTTCGGGCTTTTGGCCTTGCAGGCCCATCATCAGCGGCTGCGAGGGGCCGTAGATGTCGGCATCCAGTACGCCTACACGTGCGCCTTCGGCCGCCAGTGCCAGCGCCAGGTTGGCCGCGGTGGTGGATTTACCCACGCCGCCCTTGCCGGACGACACCGCAATCACGTTTTTCACGCCGGGCAGCAGTGGTACACCGCGCTGGGCGGCGTGGCTGGTGATCTGGCTGCTCACGTCTACTTCTACCGGGCGGCCGTCGGCAAACGGCGCCAGCGCTTCGGTAAACAGCGCGCCGATCTCGGCAAAGCGGCTTTTGGCCGGGTAGGGCAGTTTGACGCTCAGCGCCAGGCGGCTGCTGTCGTTACAGGCAATGGCCAGGCCTTTGCGGTAGGGCTTGCCGGTGTCCGGGTCGATAAGGGTGGCGAGGGATGCCAGGATATCTGCGTCGCTGTGAGCCATGTCGGGTGTCCGTGGGGTGTCGGTGTTGGCAGGGCTGCCAAACAGTTTGCCTAGTCGGGAGAACATATCGTGCGCCAAGTCGGGATTACCCGACTATTTTAATCAGGTTTTGCGCCCGCCGACAGGCGCCGGGGGCGCGGGGAATGCGGTAAATGATAGCCCAAAGCGCCGCCAGCCGCCCGTGCGGGCAGCGCCGTGGCAATAAGCGCTGGTCTAAGTGGCTGATTTCGCGTAGAATCCTCGGCCTTTTTGTCAACGTGACGCGGTAGTTTGCTGCCTCGTCACGGCTCTTGAGGTGTTCTTTTGTCTGCCAATAATAAAATTGCCCACCTGTCTGTTGCTACCTTGTTGTTCCCGCTAGCCCTGGTGCTGTTCGAGTTTGCCGTGTACATCGCCAACGACATGGCGCAGCCGGCCATGCTGCAAGTTACCCGCGAGTTCGGTGTGGATGCCGGCTGGGTGCCGCTGTCGATGACCTTCTTTTTGCTGGGGGGCGCGGCGCTATCGTGGCTGACCGGCCCGCTGTCCGACCGCTACGGCCGCCGCCCGGTGCTGCTGTCCGGCGTGGTGTTCTTTATTGTGAGCTGCCTGGCAACCTATCTGGTCAGCAGCATTGAAGCCTATATGGCGCTGCGCGTGCTGCAGGGCATGGGCCTGTGCTTCATCAATGCTGTGGGTTATGCCGCGGTGCAGGAAGCCTACGCCGAAAAAACCGCTGTGCGCGTCACCGCGCTGATGGCCAATGTGGCGCTGATTGCGCCGATGGTGGGCCCGCTGGCCGGCGCCGCGCTGATCGAGCTGGCGCCGTGGCGCAGCTGCTTCCTGTTTATTGCCGCCTGCGCGCTGCTGTCGCTGCTGGGCCTGTGGTGGAAAATGCCGGAAACCGTGCAGCCTGCGGCCAACCCGCGCCCGCTGTCGCGCATGGGCGGCGACTACCTGCAGCTGCTGCGCGACCGCCGCTTTGTGCTGTCGGTACTGTGCATCCCCATGCTGGCGCTGCCGCTGATGGGCTGGATTGCCCTGTCGCCGGTGCTGCTGGTAGAAGACCTGGGCATGAGCACGCTGGAATACGGCCTGTGGCAGCTGCCGGTATTCGGTGGCCTGATCGCCGGTAACCTGCTGTTGGCCGCACGCGCCGAAGCCTGGCCGCTGGGCCGCTCGGTACTGCTGGGCATGTGGCCGGTAGTAGGGGGTCTGGTGCTGATGCTGGCTGGTGTCCTGTATGGCCATTACCAGCACATCTTCCTGGTACTGGGCATGAGCCTGATGGCGGTGGGCGAGGGCCTGTCCTTTGGCGTGCTGTACCGCTTTGCGCTGATGAGCAGCCAGCTGCCCAAGGGCGTGGTATCGGCCGGCATGAGCATGCTGTGCATGGCCGGCTACGGTATCGGCATCGAGCTGTTCCGCTGGGCGTATATTGCAGGCGGCATCACCGGCTTTGCCCTGCTGTCCGTGGTAACGGCGCTGCTGTTTGTGTGGCTGGCGCGCCCGCAAGTGGCGGTCGCCATGGCCGAGCGCGACGACCCGGACATGCTGCCGCAATCGGCCTGACAGGCACGGCCAGCCGCTGTTAAGCGCCTGGGCATGGCCCTGGCAGCCTGGCCATCGTGCCAAGCTGACCCCGCTGCTAGCGTAGGCGGGGCAGCGTAATTGCAGAAGGTTGGCCGCGATGACTGTCGCGGCCAACCTTTGTCGTTATAATCGACGGTTTACCGAATACCTTTCACCGGACGCTTCTCCATGACCACACGCAAGATTCTGGTGACCAGTGCACTGCCTTACGCCAACGCGGGGCTGCACCTTGGCCACATGCTCGAACAGATCCAAACCGATATCTGGGTGCGTTTCCAGAAGATGCGCGGCCACGAGTGCTACTACGTGTGCGCTGACGATACCCACGGCGCGCCCATCATGCTGGCAGCCGAGAAGCGCGGCATTACCCCCGAGCAGCTGATTGCCGAAGTCGAAGCGCTGCACGTCGCCGACTCGCAGGGTTTCCTGATTGGCCACGACAGCTACTACAGCACCAATAGCCCCGAAAACAAGGAGCTGGCGCAGCAGATGTACTGCGCACTGCGTGCCGACAACAAAATCACCTCGCGCACCATCGAGCAGCTGTTCGACCCGGAAAAGCAGATGTTCCTGCCAGACCGTTTTGTAAAAGGCGAGTGCCCGAAATGCAGCGCCAAAGACCAGTACGGCGACAACTGTGAAGTGTGCGGTGCCACCTACAACCCGACCGAGCTGAAAAACCCGTACTCGGCCGTGTCCGGCGCCACCCCGGTGCTGAAAACCTCCGAGCACTACTTCTTCCGCCTGGGCGAGTGCGCCGACTTCCTGCGCGACTGGACCAGCGGCCACACCACCCGCGCCGATGGCGTGGTACAGCCGCACCTGCAGCCGGAATCGCTGAACAAGATGAACGAGTGGATCGGTGGCGGCCTGCAGGACTGGGACATCAGCCGCGACGCGCCGTACTTCGGCTTCGAGATCCCCGATGCGCCGGGCAAATACTTTTACGTGTGGCTGGACGCGCCTATCGGCTACATGGCCAGCTTCAAAAAGCTGTGCCAGCGCCTGAACCTGGATTTCGACACCTGGTTCAAGCCCGATACCGACACCGAGATGTACCACTTCATCGGCAAGGACATCCTGTACTTCCACGCGCTGTTCTGGCCCGCCACGCTGAAGTTCTCCGGCATGCGCGCGCCTACCGGCGTGTTTGCCCACGGCTTCCTTACCGTGGACGGCCAGAAAATGTCCAAGTCGCGCGGCACCTTCATCACCGCCAAGAGCTACCTGGAATGCGGCCTGAATCCGGAATGGATGCGTTACTACATTGCCGGCAAACTCAACGGCCGCATTGAAGACATCGACCTGAACCTGAATGACTTCGTGGCCCGCGTGAACTCGGACGTGGTCGGCAAGTTCGTCAATATCGCCAGCCGCGCCGCCGGCTTCATCACCAAGCGCTTTGGTGGCAAGCTGGCCGATAGCGTGCAGGATGAAACCCGCCTGCTGGGCAATATCGCCGCCGAAGCCGACAACATCGCCGCCGCGTTCGAAGCGCGCGAATACGCCAAGGCGCTGCGCGAAATCATGGGCATTGCCGACGTGGTAAACAGCTACGTCGACGCCAACAAGCCCTGGGAGCTGGCCAAGCAAGAAGGCCAGGAAGCGCGCCTGCACGAAGTGTGCACCGTGCTGATCAACGCCTTCCGCCTGCTCACCATCTACCTGAAACCTGTGCTGCCCAAAGTCGCCCAGGACGTAGAAGCCTTCCTCGACGTAGCACCGCTGCAGTGGGCCGACGCCCAACAGCAGCTGCTGGGTCACACCATCAAGCCGTACCAGCACCTGATGCAACGCGTCGACCCGGTGCTGGTGGACAAACTCATCGAAGCGAACAAACAGACCATGGAAGCACAAGCACCGGCCGCTGCGGCCAACTACGAGCCGCTGGCCGACACCATCAAGATCGACGACTTTGCCAAGCTGGACCTGCGTGTGGGCAAGGTACTGGCCTGCAACTTTGTAGAAGGCTCCGACAAGCTGCTGCAGTTCACCGTCGACTTGGGCTTTGAACAGCGCAACATCTTCTCCGGCATCCGTTCTGCCTACCAGGAACCGGAAAAGCTGGTTGGTCGCAAGGTGATCGTGGTGGCCAACCTGGCCGAACGCAAAATGCGCTTTGGCGTATCGCAAGGCATGATCGTGTGTGCCTCCGGTAACGACGACAGCAGCGGCCTGTTCCTGCTGGATACCGACGACGGCGCCCAGCCAGGCATGCGCGTAGGCTAAGCTGTATAGCCATCCACACCACAACGCCCCGCATTGCGGGGCGTTTTTCTTGTTTGTCATCCGGCGTTCATTTGCCACTGCTAAGCTGTCTGACAATACACGGGAACCACGTAGTCCTACGTATGGTCAATGCCTTTGACACTGTGTATGGTGTCCTGTAGCTTCAAGCTGTTTTACCAATAGTTCATAACAAGAATGAAAACTGAAAAGGAAATAGGCAATGCGTATCAACCAACTGGAACCAGGCCATAGCATCCTGGAAGTCACCGATAGCGGTGAAGAGCTGCGTTTCGAAGTGATGGACGTGCGCGCAGTAGGCCGCCGTTACGAAGTCACCATGCGCACCCCCGCGGGTGTGGAGAGCGTCATCTACCCGGCCAACGCCTACGTACAGACCGCAGCATAAGTTATTTTTGTAAAAAGCTTGACGCGGCAGTGCACTACAGATATAGTTGCTCCTCTCTGTCGCGGGATGGAGCAGTCTGGTAGCTCGTCGGGCTCATAACCCGAAGGTCGTAGGTTCAAATCCTGCTCCCGCAACCAAGTTTTCGAAAAAGCCAATCGAAAGATTGACCTTTTCATTTCCGGCAAAATAGATCGGAAAACAAATTGATAATTACAGTAAATAAGTCTTGACGCGGCAATAGTTACTGTATATTATTCAACACATCGGACGCGGGATGGAGCAGTCTGGTAGCTCGTCGGGCTCATAACCCGAAGGTCGTAGGTTCAAATCCTGCTCCCGCAACCAAACACAAGCCCCTGATTCAATTGAAAAATTGGATCAGGGGTTTTGCGTTTTCAACATCACGAAAACTGTCACAACGCCACTTTGTGACAGATCTGTGCCAGTTTTGAGCTGTTTTCTGTGACAGCCCGACTAGCAAATCGACCTTTGGGCACGTCACGCCAGGCTGCTATCTATCGTTGTCAAGCCCCGAGCTGCGTCATGTACTTTAAGTGCTGCTATTTTCCAGACGGGCTGCATTTTCTCAGGGCTTTTTGGTTTCTGTGACAGTGCAAACTGTCACAGGAAAATGAGCCAAAAGCCTCGCCTGGGCTAGCTTTCCGCCGAGTTAGCTGTTGTGACACTATCGGGGATGTAAACAACGAGATCGCTGATCTCACACTGGAAGTAGCCACATAGACGGTCAAGGTTGTCTGTGACAGTGCTGTACCCTCGCTGCCCTGCAATTTTTGATAATGTCATTCTATTGATGCCGCATGCTTCGGCAACTTCTGCGATGGTGATGCGTCTGCCCTCCTTGAACTCCTTCTCTGCCATGAGTTCTTTGATGCGAAATCTGATCATTTAAATCACCAAAAGATAAAAAAAATTATCAAAAGACACTTGAAGTAATCTTTTGCTTGAGCTAAATTCTCATCAAATGCTAAATTTTATTAGCATTTGATCGATTGAATTAGCAAAGGATTAAATCGTGTCGCACACATATCTTACTACTTCGCAACTCGCCGAGCGAATTCAGTACAACGTACGGACCATTCGCACCCAACTGGTCGACACGTGCTTGTTTGAAGGGCGCCACTACGTACGCCCGTTTGGTCGTCGGAAAATGCTCTTTATCTGGGAGAACATCGAGTCAGACATGCTGAGTCAGGCAGTGGATACGATTGCCATGCCAACTGCGGGACTGGGGGCGTGAAATGGGGCAGGTAAGGGTACGAAAGGAAACTGGAAAGCTGTACTTGGATTTTCACTATCAAGGTGTCAGGTGTCGGGAGCAAACAAGGCTGAACCCCACCGCTGTCAATGTTAGCCGTATGGAGAAGCTGCTCGTCAAGATCGAGCTAGAGATTAAGCTGGGCCGCTTCGAGTACGCCAAGCACTTTCCTGACAGTAAACTTGCTACACGCTTTAATGGGAATGAGCCTACTGCAGTCAAGGCCAGCTCTGTCAGGGGTGCAGTAATGCCCCAGAAGGCAGCAACACCGTTGTTTGTTGACTTTGTGGAGGAGTGGCTGTCGGAGACTAGCATCGGTTGGCGCCGGTCCTATCTGGTAACGGTCAGGGGAAATATCGATAAGTACTATCTGCCAGCACTGGGTAATGTCGAGGTCGGGGCTGTCACCCGAGCAGACTTGCTTAAATTCCGGTCGTCGCTCGCCAAAGTTTCTGGCCGGAATGGTAACGCAACGCTGTCTGCCAACCGTATCAACAAGATCATGGATCCGCTGAGACGCATTTTCGAGGAAGCCGCCGACCGTTACGACTTTACCACGCCTTATGTACGCATCAAACCGTTGAAGGTGCCAAAGTCTGATGTGCAGCCGTTCACTCTGCAAGAGGTCAAGCTGATCATTGACAGCGTGCGGCCTGATTTTCGCAACTACTACACTGTGCGGTTTTTTACGGGGATGCGAACAGGGGAGATCGATGGCCTGAAGTGGAAGTATGTGGACTTTGATCGCCGCCAGATATTGGTAAGAGAAACGGTCGTTTACGGTGAGGATGATTACACCAAAACCGATGCTTCCCAGCGTGATATTGCAATGAGTCAGCCTGTTTACGATGCCCTCCAGAAGCAGTATCGAGCAACAGGGGCCATGTCAGAATACGTTTTCTGCAACCTGCAAGGCTTGCCTATCGAGCATAACAACGTTACCAAACGTGTCTGGTACCCGTTGCTCAGCGTCTTGGGCTTGGAGCGGCGGCGCCCATACCAGACCAGGCATACGGCAGCTACGCTCTGGTTGGCGGCAGGGGAAGCCCCAGAGTGGATTGCAAGACAGATGGGACATGCGAACACGGAAATGCTGTTCAAGGTTTACTCACGTTACGTACCGAACCTGACTCGCCGTGATGGGTCCGCATTCGAGCAGCTGTTGAAAACAGCCCAAATCCAGAAGGGGGGCGAGCATGCAACGATTTAACTCGGAGCAGGCCTTGCGGCATACGTGGGCCATGCTGGAAATTGGCTTGTATCTGCGGGAGCTTGGTGCCAATAAGGAGATTCCGCATGATATACGTCAGCACGCACTGAGGCTTGCCCAAGACTATCCACGAGTGACCGAGATTCTCATCCTGGCTAAGCGTGATCATGACCATAAGGGGGCGAGGAGCCTGCTGTCCAATGTGGAGAAGGATTTGCTCGTTGGTGATCGATACCGCTTATTGGTTCGGGCATTGAAAGCGGAAGCACAGTCCCAGCCAATGGGGCGCTGAGTGTATGTGTTGCAGCCGCTACTGGGCTAAGCCCGGTAGCGGCATTTGTGGCTACTTAGGGCTGTGTGCTCTGCAATGCATCCCTACTTGAGGGTATGCAGGTGCTGAGGGGGAGGGCCTTACGGTACGAAGTGACTCCTCTTTCGCTCGCTAGACGCATTTATGGCTGTATCTAAGTCGAAATCATCATTTTACCTATCTCAATGATCGGCAAGAAATTGCTATTTTGAGTGATGATTTTAATTGTAATGTATTGTTTTGTATTGAAAATTCCAGGTTTAACATCGGCAGAAAGATCGGCAAATGACGAAGCGGAAGCTTGAGTGCGACGACTGGCCATCACAAATGGAACCCATGGTGATTGACGAGTCTTGTCCGCTGTTTGCTGAGCTGTTGGGGTTGGCACATGAGCTGTGCCTTGCCTCTGCACGACTTGATTCGCAGATACACAAGCAAACAGCCCGAGGCTTTGCCGAGCTGATTTCAGGTGTGAACTGCTATTACAGCAATCTGATCGAGGGGCAAAGAGCATCGCTCACAGATATTAACGACGCCATGCGAGATACTGCGCATCTCGGTTCAGACAGAAAGCACCGGAACCTGGCATGCGCCCACATCAGTGCGGATCGTTGGGCGAATAGCCAGCGACTGACGCAAGTCAATCTCATCTTCTTCCTGCAAGAAACGCACCGGCTATTTTGTGAGTACCTGCCTGTAGATATGCTCACCTTGGAAGATTGTTCGGTGATGGTGCCGGGCGAGTTCCGCAGAAAGGAAGTGCGAGTCGGGCGCCATCTGCCTCCCAGGAGCGAACACTTGAGCATATTCTTGAGCCATTACAGTGAGGTATATGGCCGAAGGCTTCAAAGTGCAGACAAGGGCGGTATCACTCGGCTGACTAGTATTATTGCCGCATTTGCTGCACACCATCGCTTAGTGTGGATTCACCCATTTGCTGATGGTAATGGTCGCGTTGCCCGTATCACATTGGATGCTATGCTCAGGTCCTGTGGTGTGACGGGCTCTGCACTATGGTCAATGTCACGCGGTTTGGCTAAGAGCGCGGATACCTACAACGCCCTGTTGGCTCAAGCAGATAAGCTGCGCTATGGAGATCTCGATGGTTGTGGCAACCTGACACAGCGTGGATTGGCTGAGTTCTGTCGCTTTGGTCTGCAAGTGGGGATTGATCAGGCTAGATTCATGGCTAGCATGATCGATCTGGATAGCTTCGGGGAGAGAGTACACAATTACTTTCGGCGTGTTCGACAAACCATGCTTCGACCAGAATCAGCTTATTTGTATATGCATGCTTGGACGATGGGAGAGTTTGAACGCGGAGATGCCACACGACTCACCGGGTTGAGTGAGCGCACAGCACGTACCATCCTGAGCAAGCTACTAGCAGAAGGTTTTTTGGTTTCAGACACCCCCAAAGGCAGGGTGCGGATCGGGCTTCCAGTCCACGCCATGTCATTCCTGCTGCCAAATCTTTACCCGCATGGTGAGATCAAGATAGCGGACCAGGATTTGAGAGCGCTGCATGCCAACAAAGACTAATCCTGCCTAGCAAGGAGTGAGAAGTGAGCTTCGAAACCAAATCAATGCACATTACCTCTATCCATGACAACGTGTTCGTGGATTTAGGATTCGAACCGGAAGAGGCCGCCGTGCTGAAGGCCAGATCGCAACGAGTAATCGCGGTGAAGCTAGCGATCAAGGACTCCTTGATTACCGAGCTGGCTGCATGGATTGAAGCCAAGAAGTTCAAACAAGCTGAAGCTGCTGAAATTCTCGGAGTGACACGTCAGCGTGTTGCTGATGTAGTCAACAAGAAGGCTACTAAATTCACCATAGATGCATTAGTAGGCATGTTGGCCAGGGCTGGCAAGCATATTAAGTTGTCTGTTCACTAAGTCTCTCCATCTTCTCGCCACGCAGTTCGCTGCTCTGAGAGAGGTACATCTGTGACGCCATATGGGCTTCAGCGTCTCATCTACGGTGAGTGGCAGAATATCGGCCTGAGCCGCCGTTCGATCGGCAACCAATTCCGTCGGCAATGTCTTGTGAATCACCTAGACCGGAGGCTATTGGCCATATTCAAAGATGATCCCCTCGTCTGACTTTGAGAGCCCTTGGCGTTTTGCTGCACGCAAGTTACGTGCGGCCGCACTCTATCGCTATACCGCCCCATTTCTGGCAAATAGGCTTCATCCGGTGGAAACTTGGTCTGTCCCGCTGTCTCTATATCTAAAGGGTATCAGGCTGGATTCATGACATAATAATGTCATTGGTTTGCTTGATTAACAGACTCGTCAGCAGGTTGATCCGATCCGCGTCGACGGGTGAAAGAGACATATTTCGGGATGGTGCAAATACCGCAGCCTAAGTACCTAATCTTTGATCTTGAAACCGTTCCTCATGAGGATGGTGCTTGTCAGCAGATCATCAAAATTGGTGCATTGCGACCAGATACTGGCGATACGCTTGAGGTGAATACGGGTCTGGGACTAGTCACGGCACTTGAGAGGCTGGATGGTCTGAGTGCTGGAGTGAACTTTGTCATGGGGCACAACGTACTCGCGCACGATTTGCCTGTGCTGCGTGACGGCTCGCCGGACTTGGCGCTGCTACAGCTACCCGTGATCGATACACTGCACCTGTCGCCACTCGCCTTTCCCCAGAATCCCTACCATCGGCTGGTCAAGGATTACAAGCTAATTCGAGACAGCCTGAATTCCCCGCTGTCGGATTGCCGATCTACGCTGACGTTGTTCGCAGACCAGCAGGCTGCCTTTAAAAGGCTATTTGAGGTCAATGCTGACGAACTGCTGTGCTACCAGGCCTTGGTCGCCCCGGTTTTGGCGCCAGGTCTGGGGCATTTCTTCTTTTCGCTCACCCGACAGCCACCGCTGCCGATCTCGGAAGTTGCCAAGCGCTTACCCCGGTTGTTAGCGGAAAGCGATCCTGCCCAGACTCGCGAGTTCAAGGTGTGTCGCGTCCGGCTGGAAAGCCTCATTAAAGTTGATCTTCTGCGGCCTAAATTGCACTGGCCCATTGCTTATGCGCTGGCATGGTTGCGCGTATCTGGCGGTAATTCCGTGCTTGCGCCCTGGGTACGTCATCAGTTTCCTGAAGTGGGACGGCTCCTTGGCGAGCTGCGCGATCAGCCCTGTGACGATCCCACATGCACCTATTGTCGCAGCACGCATGACCCACGACAGGAGTTGAAGCGGTACTTCGGTTTTGATGACTTTCGTTATGAAACCGAGGGCCAGAGCATGCAGCACGATATTGTGATGGCGGGGATGCGGAGCAAGTCGGTGCTGGCTGTGCTTGCCACCGGTGGGGGTAAATCAATCTGTTATCAGCTGCCGGCGCTCAACCGCTACCATCGCAATGGCAGTTTGACGGTCATTATTTCGCCTCTGCAGTCTTTGATGAAGGATCAAGTGGATGGCCTTCAAGCGCGTAGCGTGCAATGTGCTGCTGCCTTGAACGGCTTGCTGACCATGCCCGAGCGGGTAGATGTCCTGGAAAAGATTCAATTCGGTGATGTAGGCATATTGCTGGTTTCCCCCGAGCAGTTTCGTAACAAGGCATTCCGCAAGGCGATAGCCAATCGGCAGATTGGTGCGTGGATCTTTGACGAGGCACATTGCTTGTCAAAGTGGGGGAATGATTTTCGGCCAGACTACCTTTATGCCGCGCGTTTCATTCGCGAGTTCACCGGTGAGGGGATGCTTGCGCCGGTGGGCTGCTTTACCGCGACCGGCAAGCAGGACGTGCTTGACGACATCAGGATGCACTTCCTAGATGAACTCGGTATTCGGTTCACGTCCTTCATCGGCACCCCCGAGCGTTCTAACCTGCATTTCGAAGTTTTTCCGGTCAGTGCGGGCGAGAAGTTTGCACGTACCCACGCCTTGTTGCTCGATGAATTGGGTGAACGTGAGGGTGGAGCGGTGGTGTTTGTCGCCAGTCGCAGTAAGGCTGAAGAAATTGCTGATTTCCTAATTGGACAAAACTGGCCCTGCAAATATTTTCATGCCGGCCTGCAACCCCATGAGAAGAAGGACATTCAAGATGACTTCATTCGCGGGGACTTACGCATCATCGTTGCCACCAACGCGTTTGGTATGGGGGTCGACAAGCCAGATGTACGCCTGGTGATTCATGCCGATATTCCGGGCTCGCTGGAGAACTATCTGCAGGAGGCTGGGCGGGCAGGGCGGGATCAGCAGGACGCAAGATGTGTCCTGCTCTATGATCCGCAGGATATCGAGACCCAGTTTGGTCTCGGCGAGCGCTCGAGGCTCAGTTACAAGGATATTCAGCAGATTCTCAAGAAACTTCGCTTCGAATCCGCCAAGCGAAAAGGCGGACAGCTGGTGGTGACTGCCGGTGAGATTTTACTTGATGACAGTGTTCACACCAGCTTCGAGTCGGATGATCGGGACGCGGAGACCAAGGTAGTGACCGCGATTGCCTGGCTAGAGCGTGGTCAGTTTCTGAGTCGTGATGAAAACCACACCAAGGTCTTTCCCGCAAAACTGTGTCTGGCTAATGAAGAGGCCGAGAAACGGCTAGAAAAAGCACGGCTGCCGCAGCGCCGTTTGGAAGAGTACCGGGCGATCTTGCGGTTCCTGTATGAAGCAGGGGCGGATGAGCGCATCAACACCGATCAGTTGATGTTGCTGACAGGGCTAACGAACGAGGAAGTAAGCGGGGTACTCAAACAGCTCGAAGCCCTTGGCCTGTTGGAGAACGACTCGCAACTGACGATTTATTTGCGGCATGGCGTAGGTGGGTCCTCTGGCGAGCGGCTGAAGAACTACGTCGTGCTGGAGAAAGCTTTATTCGGCGCCTTACGTGAATTGGCACCGAATGCGGATGATGGCAGCTGGCAGGATTTGAACCTTCTGCCACTAACAACCGAACTACGCACACGATGTGAACAACCAGAATTATTACCGTTACACGTTGCGCGCTTACTGCGCAGCCTTTCACTAGATCGTGATGGTGATAGCCAGCAACGCAGTAGCTTTGAATTGAAGCAGATCCGCCGTGACTACCTGAAGTTACGTATCCGAGGTGGCTATAGCTGGTCCCAGGTAGCAGGACTGGGTGAGAAGCGCCGTCGTATCGCCGCTGCAATACTGCCATTCTTGTTGGCCAAACTGCCGCCAGGGCTGAGAGGCAAGGATTTGCTGGTACAGACCACCTTCGGCGAGCTCATGCAGTTGCTTGCCGAGGACCTGGAACTGTCGGCCACGATCAAGCCGGAGCAACGCTTGAAGGCACTGGAACATGTGTTGTTGTATCTCCATCACCAGGAGGTACTGACTCTCAACCACGGAATGACTGTCATGCGGCGCGCGATGACCATCGATATCAACCAGGAAAAGCAGGGGCAGCGCTATGTGAAGGACGACTATCAGCGACTTGATGAGCACTACCGGGAGCGCCGTATCCAAGTGCATGTAATGCGGGAATATGCGGAAGTGGCGCTGCAGGAGATGGCTGATGCGCTACGGCTAGTGATGCACTATTTTACGCGCACCAAGGATGAATTTCTACGGGAACACTTTGCTGGCAAGGAGGAAATTCTCCAGCTCGCGACAAGCGAAGGGTCATGGAAAGCCATCATCGACTCGCTGAACTCCACCCAAAAAGACATCGTGATTGATCATCAGGACCAAAACCGGTTGGTACTTGCCGGTCCAGGGTCAGGTAAGACACGGATTGTGGTACATCGTATTGCCTATCTACTGCGTGTCCGACGGGTACCCGCCTCGGCCATTATTGCGCTCACCTTCAATCGGCATGCTGCCAACGAAATCCGCAAGCGTTTGTTTGCCCTTGTCGGTAATGACGCGATTGGTATTACGGTGCTGACCTATCATGCGATGGCGATGCGGCTGACTGGCACGAGCCTGAATCGTCGAGACAAGATCGAGGAGGCTGAACTGGATGCCATCCTCGAGCGCGCTGCCGACCTGCTTGAAGGACGCTCTTTGGTTGAGGGCGAAGATGACCTGCGTGAACGCTTATTGCAGGGTTATCGGTACATTCTTGTCGATGAATATCAGGATATTGATGATCGCCAATACCGGCTCGTCAGTGCGCTCGCGCAGCGGCATGACGACCAAGGTGGAGGTTTGTGCATTCTGGCCGTGGGCGATGATGATCAAAATATCTATCAATGGCGTGGCGGCAGCAACCGGCATATTGAGCGCTTCTGTGATGAATACCGTGCAAGTGTCAGCTATCTCGTAGAGAACTATCGTTCCAGTCTCGCGATCATCTCGGTGGCAAACTGCCTGATCGAGCAAAATACGGCGCGTCTCAAAGCGGATCACCCGATACGCATTGACCGGGCACGAACTGCGGAGCCCGCTGGAGGTAGGTGGGATGGGCTCGATCCGGGCAGGCGAGGAAATGTCCTGCGGCTACGGATTCCGGAAAGTGACCGAACCAGCGGCAACTTACAAGCTCAAGCTATCATCATGGAACTAGACAGACTGCGTGCGCTGGGCGCACAGAATGATTGGCAGTCTTGTGCTGTGCTGGCGCGCAGTCACCGCTACCTCTGGCCGGTTCAGGCCTTGTGTGAGCGCATGGCCATTCCCTATTTTCTTGCAGCAGACAAACAGAGCGCACTGCCACTGACAAGGCTGCGTCCGTTTGTTCATCTAGTGGCGCATTTGCGGGCGAAAGTCGAATCTACTCTGGCAACATCGGCATTACCGAAGATCGCCGATGATCAGGTTCGCGATCCAGTCTGGCGGGCATTTTTTAATACGGCCTTCGAGCAGCTCGTCGGTGAATATGGTGATTGTCAGCTTGCTCCTAGAACAGTGGTTGACTGGCTATACGATTACGCTCGAGAGATGCGGCAGCAACCGCGCCCGGGACTCTTTCTTGGGACGGTACATGCCGCAAAAGGACTCGAGTTTCGACATGTGGTCTTGCTGGATGGCAACTGGGATGGATCCGCAGGACATCAGGACGAGACTCGCAGACTCTATTACGTTGGTATGACTCGTGCAGAAGAGACGCTGACGCTATGTGATTTCGAACCGGGCAATCCGTTCGTCTCGTCACTGGGTGACAACGTGCAACATCAACGCTTTGAGGGGGCACACGATACTGTGCTGGATGTCCAGTATCAGGTACTGAGCCTCGGAGAGGTCGATATCGGCTTCGCAGGACGGCAGCTGGAGAGTGCGCCAGTACATTGCGCCATCAGTAAGCTTGAGCCCGGCGATCCCCTGGAATTACGCCCGGATGGAGAGCGTTACGCTTTTTTTGATGTCCGCGGCAATAAAGTGGGGCGTACCGCCAAGTCTTTCACCCTCGTGTTCCCGTCGCCGAAATGCGAAGTCGTGGGCATCGTGACGCGATATAAGGAAGAAACAGAGGCGGCGTTCATGAGTGCGGTGAAGTGTGAGCAGTGGGAAGTGGTCGTTCCCCGCTTGTATGGTGTGCTGAATGACGGTGATGTGCCCCTCATCTGAAGGCGATCTATCGGGGGCCCTGCCTGAAATTTTTTGCCAGCTAATCGGCCTTAACTGTCATTCATGCTCACGTGCTAGCATGACTGCTGTCGGCCAACTGCTGCCGGTCATCGTTTCTGCAGACCAGCCATTTGAGCAGCCGCTTCGATCGGTTAACTACCGGACAGGCTAGGCATACAACTCGGCCATTGTGCCGCTCACTCGAGTCGCCTTGGCGGTCAGTAAATGGCCGGATATTCGAATCGCCGTGTATGATTCTTCGCACAATTAGCCCGGACAGATCGCAAGGGCGATCCCCTCCGGCAGAATGTTATTCTTGTGGAGCATTCCGCTGTGTATCTACCCGCTTTGAAAACTGCTATTCAGCATCTAGACGAAAAGCTCTTTTATGATGTGGCGCTAATGTACCTATCAGTACTCGGCTATAAGAACCTGAGTATGGTTGATGGCACAGGCGACGGAGGTCGCGACGTCATCTGCTCCAGGGAGGATCTGCGCATCCAGCTCAGTGTGCGGAAGGACTGGGATAAGAAAATCAATGAAGAAGCTAGTAACACAGCCAATGCAAGCCACCATCACCTGATCTACGTGACTAACCGGATCATCAGTCCCCAAGCAGAGCAGGAGTTCCTGCAATCAAACTACACGCTCAAAGGAGCTGTCGATGTCTCCATCCATGACCTCAGGAGGATCTCTACAGCGTTGGCACAACCGGGTGTGATCCGACGATCGTATGAAATGCTGGGAATGGCCGTTCCTGCCTATTTGGAAGCAACACCAAAGGACATTGCCCTTAGTACTGTTCTGCTATTTTCGCAAGAGGCTAAGGAGCTGCGGGAGGCAGTGATCGAGGCTAATCTTAGGGCTCAACTTCTTAAGAATGCTGGAATTTCAAGGAATGTCCTCATCCACAAAGTCGTTGATGCAGTGCCGGGAGTGAATGTGGAGAGAGCGGCACATGCTGCTCTATCAAGGCTTCAAGCCGCTGGCCGAATTATAGGGACTTCTACCGATTTGCGGCTCAGTGACACTGAGCAAGCAATGATGATGGCGGCCGAGACAGAATTCTTGATGGCGGTCGACACAGACGTGACGATGCTTGAAGATTCTACAGGCTTACCCAAAGAGGATGCGAGGCAGTTACTCAATTTGGCGCTGGAGCTCCTAGTAAGGAATCGGGATCTCAACGGCTCAGGGCCGGCAGAAGAATCACTTCGTAGTTTTATGGCGCAGAAAGGCCTCAATCGAAGGCGCGACAAAACATTTGAAGCCCTCTCAAAGACTGCATCGGCGAGAATGAGGCAGTATGGTGCCACCATAGATCAGATATTCTCCGCGAACTCATTCGACATATATCGAGTCTTAGGGCTGCGCACCGAAATCATAATGGTGTTGGATTCGAGCGTCGCGATGCCGGTTCTCTTTGGATTAGAGTTCGGCGCAGCGAAGTCACGCTATGGGGTGGCAGCCCTGGCGCTGAGAGAAGCATGCAAGGCTCACAACATCAGAATGGTTGTCCCACGTTGCTACCTAAACGAGATGGCTGCCCATGGTCACAATGCACTTGAAAAGCTTGACGTCTATAACAGCTTACCAGATGAGGCGCGTTCTTCCCTGCGTGCATCAGGCAACGCCTATCTGAGTCATTTCACGCACATTAGCGAAACCATACAGGCATCTGGCGGGACGCTCGGCCTAGACGAATTTCTGCGCCACTTCGGCATTGTCCCAGGTAAGGCCTTGAAAAGGATAGAAAACCAAATCAGCTCCATCCTGGAGCTACACAATATTACTTGCATACCAGATGGGAGATATGATCAGGACGTCTTCGATGAGATCTGTGAGAAAAAGACACACGATATCAAATTGCTTGTTGAGCATGATGCGATCGTTTGCACGAGGCTCAGGAATGAAAACGAACATGGGTACGTTTTTGCGACATGGGACAGGATCATCATCGATATCGTTGAAGACATCAGCCGCGTGCTAGCAGACACGCCGGTGCGCATCATTGATTTCCTCTCAATGGCAAGTGGACAGTCGTTTGAAAGTGATCAGAGTTTTGAGCTCATGTCCTCGCTACTCTACTCTGATGAGAAGTTAGCGCAAAAGCTCGCCGAAAAAGTCGATCAGATAAAGTCTGTCGAAGAATCCTATAAGCTTCGTGCATTCATTGACGAATCCCGCCGGCGCGATGGTGCCAACTGGACTCTGAAACCAGAGGATGTCGCCCCTTTTCTTGATAACGAACAACAGAGCGAGCATCGTCATGACGATGACTTTAGCTAACGTGCATCGGGGGGCGTCATCGAACGCCTCCTAAGCTCAGGTGGGCTACATGCCATACGCAGCTAGAGCATTCTAATGGCCGCCTAGCTGTGGGTTTAGATATTTAGGTAGAGGTCGCGCAGCCCAAGAGCTGAAGGTCGTGATCAGCATACCTGCGTCAGCTCCGGTCCAAATAGCGGTCCTTCGTGAAGCCACAGTTTGGATGACAGCAACGGGTCGGTAGCGGTCGGTGCGAGCTTTTGCTGACTCGTCCGCTTTGGCCGAAAACCGGTCGTCATCGATAGACCCTAATCCTCATGGATGTTGCTACTCGAGATGAGGTGGAGGTTGGGTTGCTCTTGTGCGGAGTTGGCTTCATGCTTTTACTGTTTGGCTGATGCACGCAACAAGCAGTGCAAAGTAGAGCCCATGACTGGACTTTCCTGTTTGTGGGTTGGTCAGCGATATCTGGCCTGCACTTCGCCGATAAGGCGCATGTGCCTGGAGCATAGGGAGCTGGACGTGGGGTACAAGCTTGCCAATCAAATGCTTTAATCCGGTGTGACGTTCTGGCTTGCCATCAAGCTCTTCCCATCGAATCTTATTATTCCAGGTGCGGTACTGGGTAGCGAAGTAGCGCAGGCCTTCGACGTACTCATTGCAATGTTCGGTCATTAACAGGTGCTGAATTGAATGGTAGTACCGTTGTGCTGACTCTAGCTCTTTGCGACTACGTGGGACTACAGGGAGATGTTGTAGTTGGCCGGATGACGTAGGTTGCTGGCGAACAAGCGTATTGCCTCCTTTCTTGCCTTTGCGTTCAAAAAGCTTTTGAAGCTTGGCTAGCTGCTGAGCTAGGCTGTCAGGTGGTAAATAGAAAATTTTCGCTAACTGAGAGATGGAAATGCCTTGGCGCCATAGCGATAGAAAACTGCACCACTGGTCAAAATCAAAATTATCTAGGGTGTGAGCTTCGCTGTACACATTCTTCATCTGCAAATAGACCTGGTCAGGTCTGCGCCACTGCTTTCTGCTCGACTCTCGAGATTGATCTGGAAACCCAAGAAATTCAGGTACCCAGCCCATTAAATGTCCGCAGCGGCTATTGCGTTGGCGTAGATTCTCATCGCCGAGCCCAAGCAGGTCCGCTATATGGCGTGCGGGTTCTATGTGGTCAACGAACTGTCTGGCAAAACCAAGCCCCGCCCTTGAATGCTTAACGCTATGGTCAAATATCTGCTGTTTCAGAATGTAGTCGAGGTTATGCACGTAGTGACAGAGTGTCGTACCTGGACTGGCATGTCCCATCCACTCTGCGATGGCGAATAGCCCCTTTCGGCTTAGCTCACTTTGGGCAGAAATATGGCTAGCCAGCGGTGATATTGAGCTATCAATGTCTGCGGGTGCAAGCCAGTGAGATGGCAGTGTGAGCGGACTGGTCTGCGGAGATGGCAGTTTGAGCGGATTGGTCTGCTGTGACAGGAGTTGAACCAAATGTGTAGCAAATGAATGCCGTAGATGGTGATAACGCATCTCGTGATCACCGGTGATCTGGCGCATGAGATGGTGCAGAGACGACTGCACCTGAGTTATGTCTGCCGGACGGTCGTTGGTTGCCATGTCAGCAAACAGGTAGCATCCGCGTTGTTTACCCGCGCGACTCCGTTGTTGCTGATGGTAGCTCAGCAACTCCGCCAACTCGTGATTTGCCAATAGCATGCTTAGTGGTAGTTGGCGTTTGGCGTTGTCCGTTTTTAGGCGGTTAAATGGGTTGCGTCTCACCAGCAGTGTGGCATTCAGTCGTCCGAGTCCATCCGCTGTTAGATTCAGTACGGCTAGCGTCCCTCGGTACTGGATGTCTTCCAACCTTAGGCCTCGGGCTTCACTGATCCGCAGGCCGCAGCGAAATCCCAGCACCAGCAGTATCAACTGCATGTGGTGGTTCGGATCATTTTTTGCTCCTAGTAGCGCAGAGTACAGGCCTTGATACTCCTCCTCCGTCAAAATGTTGGCATCAGCTTGGGGAATGCCGCGCTGTTCCCCTGGTGATAGGTCCAAGCGAGGCCATCCAGCCAGTTGAATCATATGTAAATGATAACGGCGTAATTGGTTCGTCTTTTGCGAGCGTGTCTGTGCGTTGGTAACCTGCTCCAGGATCGTCTCGTAAACAGCCTCGAAATCCGCAGCTTCCATATCACTGAGCATCGTCTCGTCTAGCTCGGTGAGGAGGCTGCGGCCGAGGCTTGTTAATTCCTGATATGCCGTACTGCGGCGAATTTTTTTTTGACCGAAACGGGTCAAAATCCAGTCTAGTAGCCCTCCGATGACGACGCTGATTTCGAGCGCTTTATCGCTGAGTGATCGGAGTCGTTCATGAACGGTTTTCCAAGTCGGATTGGGCTGCCTGCTAGATCGATGCAGGGCCCTCTTGATGTCTTTGTAGAGCGATTGAATCTGAGCATCTGTCGGGTTGCGCGTTACCTTTTCAAGGCGCTGGATGATTATTGGAGCAAACGCTGATTCGGAGGGCGTTGGTAGTGGTGGCGATTTTTTTTCAAGAATTCGCTGCCAGCATGCTGCTGTCCATGTGGTTGCCCCACTCCGGCCGAGGCTATGGTCGATCAGAAAAGGCGGCAGAATCAGTTGCCAGTATGTAGTGGCATCGCATAGCCATTGTTGGATATTTTGGTGCAGCTTACGCCGGGTAAGACTATGGGTGCTGGTTTGATCCAGCTGCTTATTGTTGAGGTAAATTAGAAAATCTTGCAGGCAGCCATATACCCACCGGCGAGTACTGTCCCTATCGTGGCAGCGTTCAATGGGGAGTGGTGGCAGCTGTTTAAAAAGAATCAGGCTTATTGGATCGGGAAACCAATGCCGAGGAGCACGTTGAACCTGAATGTATTCAGGCATATCTTTTGTAAAAAGCTCAAACCAGACCTGCTCTTGCCAGCGCTTCACGTTGCCTTGGCAGAATGGTAGTTGAAGCAAGGCAGCACTATCCAGCAGGCCACCAAGGGCGACGCTGCTAAAAAAGAAGCGACCCCATTGCAGCTTGACAGCGATCTGCTCTCGCGCAGATCCACGCCATGTTAGCTGTAGCGTTGCCAGGAAACGCTCAATTTGTTGCCGGAAAACAGGCAAAGACGCTACCGCCTGAGGGGGGAGGGGATTGCTGATGGCGGGTAGGGTAATGATTGGAGGGGGGAGCATCACATCCCAGTTCAGCGTATTTTTCCCATTGAGTAGGCCTTGGCGCAGAAAATTACGTAAATATTTGATATGCCTAGTCTGCTCCTCATTTTCTGATTGCCACTGTTCAAGGCTTACGAGTAAATCATCGGTAAATTTCAGGTTAGGTAGTCCTGATTTTGAACCAGGGCAGAGATTATCTAGTTGCGTTGGCAATACGATAGCGGCACGTCTCCGCGATTTGCTACGATTTTGCCATCGCTTGCTATGTCCATACTGGGCGAGATTATTCTCGACACGGCTCAATGGCCAGCCCGCCCAAATATCATTTTTGATCATTTTGAAGATTCCCTTTTTTGAGCTAGCAGCCACGCAGGCCAAACTGGACTGACCATCCACAAGCTTTACTGATTTTTTCTAGGTATGGCTGTAATGTTTTGCCAATCTGTAGTGGACTGACCATCGAGTATTTCTGATACGGCTCCTCGCCACGCTCCCAGTGCCCCATGAAATAATCAATATACTCCCCAGGTGCACCTAGTGAACTCAGTTTGCTACGCAAATAATGCCGGTCGATGTTGCCGGGCAAATCGGTTGGGTTGAACTCGGAAATCGTGCTGGGGGAAATATTGCGCACGCGAAGCTGCGGGCTCAGAAAAAACAAAAAAGGCAGTGTTTGATTTTCATTATCCAAGCTGGTGTCTGCATGGCGATAACGCTGACAAAGCGCTCGAATTTTTGTTTGCAGATCAGGCTTATCGGTCAGTTTGGTTGCCAGGCTGATTAAATGTTCAGCATACTTATTGATCTGCTGAACGAAGCGGGTAGGCAGGCATACCACTCGTGTATGTCGATAGGAATCGTCATCCTTATCACTGATAACGAGTATGCCAGTCTGCTGGTCGAGCTCGCGAGGGTCGTGCAGAGGGTCTCGTACAGCACGATAACCAGAGCAGAAACTCAGCCAATGCACGATATATGCAACCAAGGCATTATGTATGTTTATCCAAGTATTAATTGAGGGTGGTTGGCGTAGTTGTGATCTGAGAGCAATCTTGAAATGATTACATAGCTCGCGCACAAATGTGTCTGACACGGCTAATGGGCTACCAACTGCAGTTGCATTGGAGGGAAAATCGATAGGAGGTTGCTGTGGTATCATACCATCACTAACGGTGGAGATAATCCATGCGTGTGCGCGCTGGAATACTGCAGCTAGATAATCTACATCAGTACACTGATAATGTGCTGCAACGACGGCGTGGCCAAGTTCCTGTTTCGTCAGCAGGTAAACAAAAACCTGGTCGCCAGTGCTCTGCAAAATAGCCTGACGCATAACGAGAGAAATACGAACATCCGTCCAGCGGGTAGCATGCTGGCTATTGAGATGCGAGAGATATGCTCTGATTCCGGCTACAAAATCGATAGTACAGTGCGCAAATGGTTGGCGATGGGTTTTACGTTTTTTTGTCTGCTGCCAGTTTTGAAAAAAAGTCTGCAGTATTGATGTAGCTGTTTTGGGCAGCTTTACCAAAATACTACCTCGCGACGACGTAGTTCGACCTGCTAATTCAGAGCTCTGTAGCAATGCCTGATCTATCGGATTAATGCCCCGTTGGCGAGAGGGTGTGCTGATGGGGATCTGCAGCGTGGCTGTGTCCTCAATGAAAATCAGCTCGGTTTCATCACTATCTTGAAAACTTGGCAGGAGCTGCAATGTCAGCAGCTCATCGAGTGAACGCCCTGTCCAAAGCCTAAGCACCAGCATTGCCTGCAGTGCTGGCATGTCATCAGGGGAAATGGACGTTAGCGTAGGTTGTGGTTCGCTACTCAACTGACGAACCAGTTGCTCAATCTCATATGCCGTCGGTGTTCCCCAGCTATCAGGTAGCGCCTGACTGGCCTGTATAAGGCTGTTAAGTTTACCTCGGTTTTTGAGTCGGCCGAGTTTGGCATCATGTTGTGCCAGAGGTGGCATGCCTGGATCATTAAATGCGACAGCGGTTTTTGTTGCGTATTCGTCAGGAGAAAGCCCGAGTTTCATCAATGTACGACGGCTGGTCTCGTCAGGACGACTGATATAGGTGATCAAGCGGAAAGGTTTTGATGACGGATCTCTATTGCCCGTGTCACTAGCCCAGTCGGGCTCCTCCTGCACTGGGGAATGGTGTATCTCACCAATTTTATCTAGCTCCAGTTCATAGCGTCCCCGACCGCCCCGTGCCTCGCTATAGGCTCGGAGAAGTCCTCGAATTTTGTCTGCCCACTCCTGATCTGATTTGTCGTAGCTAACATCATTCAATTTTTCAATTAGATTCTGACAAGCCTTCAGAGATATTGAAGTTCGAAGATCCGGTATTTCAAATGTCGGACGTTTTTTCGGAATTTCTAGATCCCTGATTTTACGCATTCCATCATCAATGCCCTTAGTCGGTTCTGTAACCTCGCCAGATATTACCTGCTGGCGATAGCCTGCTGCTGCGCCTAACGCGATAAAATGTAAGTAGCGAATTGCCGGTGCCTCATTTTCTGAGTAGCCTGGCTCACTAGCAACGAGAGATGCATATTCCGGGTAGTTTCCGATTAGTCCGTCAGGACGCACATTTTTACGCGGATTCAGTTGTTGCAGCTCGGGTGGTAATCCGACATGTCGGGTTGAGCTGATTTTTTCTAAAGTCGATTTCCACGTGACAATTTTTTCCTCATCTAAGTGGAATTCGTGTAATAGGGGTGAGCGCTGGCCAACCTCAAATATTTCTATCAGGTTGTCGATTGCAGGTAAGAACTGTTGCAGGTTCTGGGGGGCGTTGATGAATTCTAGTATTGGCTTAATCTCTTCCGGCATGATGCCAAAAAGTTTGCAAAAATTATCAGTGCTATCTATTGCATAGAGTGATTCAATTTTGGCCATGATTTTCAGAACCTGTTTCGATAATGGCTTGTGCGGCTTGAATGTTCTTCCTAAGCAAGGATAGTTTGCTTTGTGTAATGCCTTTTTTTCTACCTACATGCTCACTAATATTCAGCCATTCACGCAATTCTACAGGTTTTGGTACTCTATTTTTATATTCGTCTGGTAGCACTTTTCGAACGTTTTTGCAAAATTCAATAAGCTGTAGGTTGGCAGTTCTGCTGCAGTTCCATATTGAAATGTGCAGGATGATGTCCATGATGGCAATATCTATTGCCTCTGTCTCATTAATTGATTTTTGCTCAATTGCAGTGATTTTTTGCACGCCGGCTGCAAGCACTAGGTTGTATATGCGAAATCCTGCAAGCAATTCCAGGTCGCTATCGGGCTTTGGCTGCCACAGAATAATTTGCGGAAAGTTTGGAAAAGAAAAGTGCGCCGGATTTATGAATCCAATGGTGGGGGAGAAATTGATATGGTGAAATGCTTTCCAAATAATGGAAATTAATTCGTGCTGTGGTGGCTTGATGTGGTCAAGCTGGTATACAGATTTTTGCGCTGTGTGCTGCATGGGGTGTAGTTCCTAAGATATGTGTTTGATCATGAATTTCCTTTGGGGTTGAATTAATTGGCGTGGCCAATAGATTAAGTGAAGACATCAACGCAATGAGCGAAGTATTGTCTTCAAAGTGAGAGCTTGATTTTGCCAAGGCAATAGCGGTAGTAGTTAAAAGCCAAATTTTTTAGTTTTTAACATGGTTTGACGCTAATGGTGTTTGACGAGAGAGCTTACTCGCAGAATGCGATGTTTTGAGGTTTTCGTTTCTGGAGTGCGAAAAGTATATCGCGCAAGTGGCGAATAAGAGGCCATGCTTTGAGTTTGTTAAGCATCTGCTGCAGGTGTGCTTAATAAAACTAAAAAATCAGTTTCGAAAGATCTAACAGTGATTCTTAATTCGGTGATTTGATATGCAATAGTTGCATTGCTAATTGAAATGAACATCCAGGATGTGGATGGATCTCGTGGCTACAAACTAATAGCACGACGGCAAGCGCTGCCTGAGGTAGGGGTATTGCAGAGGTATATGACTGGATAACGCCAGCACGAGTGAAAACTATCTTACATAGAAAGAATCTGGAAAGCAAGCAGCGCCAACTCTGTTCGATTCGTAGGCACTTCCATTGTCCGAATTTCCAGCGGAAGAGATGAGTGCTGGTTGACGGCTGATAAGAGAACTCTAGGTGCCCAGAGTTGGCCGGCGCTAGGTTAGACGGCTCCGGTTGATCGGATTTGCCTACCGACTGATCACACGGTTCTGGTTGACCGGAAGCTACATCAACGAAAGCTGCTAGTTCGACGCCGGAGGCCGTGGCAGTCAACCAACAGCTCCGGAGTGTCTAGAGAAATCGGAGGGATTCAATCAATAACCTAGCCAGTCAGCTTCGAACTCGCTTTTGAAGCCTATCAGACGCCACAGGCAGTGAACATTCATGGGCACGAAGATGATTGCACTTAGTGTGAAGTACAGCACAACAGCCATATGGGACGTAGCGGCGAATTCAGCCAATAGGTGTAAACCTGCAATCATCAACGCGATGGACAGTATTAGTTTGAGAGGGCGTGGGGTGACCAAGACCAAACGGGGCAGCCAAGCCGGAGTGTATTTTTCATTCAGCAGCATGGAAGAGCGGTGGAACAGGTAGCCAGGTAAGCTGAAAACAAGGGTGCCGGCAAAAAACATGAGCGATTCGAACATTTTACTCTCCTTGAAGTTGTAATTCCACATGATACATCTGTGTTTAGATCCAATTGATCTTGGCTTTCTAACTGTACAATGATATTGGCAAACTGCTGTCATGGAATTTATACTGCCATAAAATTCTCGTTATGCAATAGCAACTACGCGCCACTTCACCTTGCTTTGTCAGTACTCACATGAAGTTAGCTTGAGCCTGATTTTAGTAGATTCTTAACTGACATTCAGTGCGTAGAAAGAACTGCCGAGGGCTGATGTGAACTATTGCATCTACTTTACTTACTTACTTCTTCTGACCACTACTTGCCACTGTTCACTTACATCTCGGCGCTGCCAAAATCAGCAAGACTTCATCTCTATGTCATGCTATTGTATGCCTTTCGCAACTAGGTCTTGAACATGTCACCGCTTCAAGACTGTGCGATAAACCTCGCTGACTCACTACAGCACTACTAGGAGAACTCTCTTGTTTGATGACAAAGACCACTACGGTCATCCAGGCAGAAGCTTTTTTGACGATATCCTAGCGGCTCCTTTTAAAATAATAGCCTTTATCTCGGGTGGGGTTTTGGCATTCTTGATCTTAGTGCTTGCCAGAGTATTCTCGAAGATTATGGTTGGTATCTTCAACTACTTATTGCTGGGTGTGCACGACGTATGCGAGAAAAGAAAAGCTGGTTTAGATCGCAGAAGAAAAATTCCTAATTAATTTTTTTGGGTATGGGTTTTACATTTCATAGTTTTGGCCGGTCTATTTCATAAGAGCTGGAATTGCTTCTGTCTTTGTGCAAGCTATTGCTATTAGCTAATACAATTTAGCTTCTCTCTCGAATTTATTGCATGAGTTAGAGCTTGCCCAGTCTGTCAGAGTAAAACTTCGTCTCATTGTTAACTCCATGATATTAATGTTACAACAGGGAAAGTATGCACGTAATTAGCTTTCGAGCAGCCAGGAAAGAAGAGGAGGATTGTATCCGTGTTTATGTTCTTGGCTACCCACATTCCGTTGTCAGCGCGGAAGGGAAACATCCACATGTCCACGCTATAGATATTGAATTACCTGGAAATAACCGGACCAACTTGATCCGAGCTGAGTTGGTAGCGGCACAGTATGCCTTGACTACTTTGCAGTTGGGTGGGATATCGAGATACCACGGAAAGAACCTGCGTCTTACGTTTTCGTTCGGTAAAATTAAGAAGCTGTCGAAGAGACAACTCCAGGATCATGATGCTGAAGAATTAGCTTCTTATGGACAGTTCCTGCAGACTCGCTACATGGCAGCAGAGATTGAGGTATCTACCAAGTCGTTCATCTGGGCGAACGACAAGTATGTAACGGTGAGCCATAGGTTGCCTGGAAGCCCACGCATGGAGTTCATCCAAAGTGAACTTGGAAGGTTTTACGTGACGTTTCATGCGCTCGAACGGATGGTGCAGAAAGGCGCTAGCCTTGAGGGGCATCGGAGAGCCGTGTCAGATATCAATAAAGCCTTCGAGTCGATGAACCGTATGTTGACAGGTAACCGCGTACGAGAAATAGCATACACCGGCGAATACCTCGATTACGCTATCAAGCGTTATGGAAAATTGCACCGAGTTATCCATACGACAATTACGGATATGTTCTTCATCGTCGTCCCTGACGTGTTGAACGGTGAACCTATCGAGAAACTTGTTACTTGTTATCCTTGGGATTACGAGAAAAATAGCATTGTGGCTGTTACACAAGCCAAGGCAATAGCAGAAACGTAGTCGCTCTGCAGATCGTGGGGTGCGCTGTAGTGACGCCCAGGCATCACTGCCGAATCTACCGTCCAGCAAACCGAAATATGGTGTTTCAAGGCGGGGTCCAATCGTGTGACCGTGGTATGCGACCTGATAACGACCCAGCCCCTTATGCACTTGGCCGACTAGTATTTTCAACAGTCTGCTAAGCGTTACACCATAACGACATCTATTGCACGTTCAACATCGGCTTTGGAAATGCTGTAGCCCTTGCCAAGCACTTTGCGTACAGCCGCAGAGTTCTGAGCCTCAGCAAGGATGGCATTGATGTTGGCGTGGGAGTTGCCTGCCAGCATTCCAGCAGCTTCGGTAGCATCGAGCTCAAACGTCATGCCTTGCGGTGCTGTTTTGCTCCAAGCCTGGAACAAAGCTTGAGCTTGGCGCATGTCGGTATTGCTGAACGAAACCTTTTCAGTGAATCGACCACCACGCAACATGGCACTATCGATCTGATCAGGGTGGTTGGTAGCTGCCACAACAATAATGTCCGACACCCGCTTGCTGGTGCCATCCATGATTGAGAGTAGTTCGTTCGTGACCAGTGTATGGCTCGAATACTGGCGATCCCGCAGCACATCATCAGCCTCATCGATGAATAGAATTGCAGGGCGCATATCACCAGCTTTCTTGAACATCGCTTTCATCAGACTGGGATCACGAACCAGCTCGGGACCGGTAGTTGCCACAAATGCCCAATCCGCATCGTTGGCCAGTGCGCGGGTGCACGCGGTTTTACCTGTGCCGGGAGGGCCAGACAGCAGCACGCCCGCAGGAAGCTTGCCACCTGCTTTTTCAATCTCCACAACTTTGTCCATGCGAACTGCGAGAGAGGCCAGCTGGTGACCAGTCTCATCACTGAAAACCAGTTTACTCAAGGCATTGGACTCTTTACGTCGTGAGCGCCCCTGCACAGATTTAAGAGCGGTTTTGATCTCATGTTCACCAATGCGAGGGTGATTGCGAGCCATTGACGAAATCTCTTTGCCGATAGCACTCATGCGAGCGCAAGAGAAACCATCCCAGCGGTGACAGAGCACTTCGATAGCTTCCAGATCAACTTTTTTGATTTCGCCTTTACCTATCGACGATTTGACAATTACCAAGCGAGCCTCGTAGTCGGGGGGCGGCACTTCGATTTTGAAGTCAAAGCGGCCTTCACGGATGCCGGCATTATCCAGACGATCAAGATAGTTTGTGGCACCAATAACGAGTACACCTTTATTTCGGATCTGAACAATCTTGGTCAAGATGGCATTCACGGTATCGGGCTTTTCAGAATGTGAGTAAGGGTTGCTTCGATCTCCCAACACAGAGTCCAGCTCATCAATGAAGAGAACGCACGGGGAAGTTTGTGCCGCCTGGTCAAAAGCTGCGATAACGCGCTCTGTCGTCTCATTCACCCACTTGCTAGCGAAGTCCGCGATGTTGACACTGATGAAGGGCAGCTTCAGCTCTCCGGCGAGGCACGTCGCCAGTTCGGTTTTGCCGTTCCCGGGTTCGCCATGGAGAATGATGCCATTGCGTTGGCTATTTTTGCCGGTTGCCTCTTTGCCGGCTGCAAGAAGTTTTGCCTTGAGGTCATGCATGCCTGCAAGAGAAGAGAAGCTACGACCAGTTTTGGCTACAACGTATTGGTCAATATTTCCATCATTTACTCGACATTGCTGAGAGCTACCACCAGCAACTGCCAGGTTTTTGTCACCGCCACATTGGACAACGACCAGGAAGCGAATAATGGTTAGGATGCCGAGATAAATAGGCAGTGCGAAAATGTGCGTAATTGGACTTTTGAACTCACCAAAGATCAGGCTGAACAGCGGCAGAACGTAGTAGAGAGGGTTTTCCTTGAAAGTGAAGGAAAAGAAAAAAACAAGCTCGTCATGGGAACGCGGGGTTTCACTGGAAAAATCGATAGAAGCACCCATCCAATATTGAAAGAAAATATACGCCCAGAAGAGGAAAGTGCCCCAAATGGTTTCCATGAAAAATGGATTGATGTAAAAGCCGAAGTCCGAATTGGCGTTGGTTAAATGCAGTATTGCTGCCCAGCAGTAAGCTAGGGCGAGTGTAGTGCTGGCAATTCGTTGAAGCCAATATAGGGTAAAGCGAACAAGACTATCGAAGTGATTTTCACTGGTGTTCATATTTGCCTCCATTTGAGGTGCCGACTGGGGTGGCAATTATTTTACTTGAATGTCTAATTTCGGTGGGGCCATAAATTTGCTTACAAACCCCATTCTGCGGTAACTGCTTTCGATCTCAAGGACTTGGGTGCTGAATTTATCAATGTCAGTTTTTTTTGGGACAGTGAAATGAATCGTTTTAATAATGGTATTTCCTTTGCTGGGGATTGGCATGTAGTCCTGATCGGCACTGATGCAGCCCTTAATTTCTTTGCAGAGAGACTCGGTATCCCAGCCTGGAATAAATGAAAAAACAATTGCGGTAACCCAGGCGGAAATGCAAAGAAGCGATGCGGCATGTTCGGTATTTTTTTCCAGATGGGTATTCATACTATTTTGCTCCTTTTTCTATGTGAACTATGCTATCTGAGATATCTTGTTCGTCAATGTTCGGCCACGGTGAGTCGAAGGGGGCTTGGTGCTTGCTAGGGTTCCCACTGGATGGGAAATTTTTGATAAACGCGTGTGGGTTCCATATCTGTACTTATTGGCACTGTTGGCGTTATCGCCATGGAAGGGTCGAGCAGATTTGGTGGTCTAGGTCAACGTAATCAGATCCTAGGACGTGATGTGGCTGCTGAAGCTGATCGACCACATCACAGTAGCTGCGCCTAACTCGCTCAAAGCCTTCTTTAACGAAGCGTCTACGGTTCTTCTCAGCTTTTGTCTGCTGAAAAGAAATATAGAGGAGGGTACGTGTCTTCTCTTTAATGGTGCAGGAGCCTGCAAGGCTTCCGTCTGGTCTGAAATGGATTTTGATAGTCATGTGAAAATAGAAGGCGAACCCCATACAAAATAGATGTGAGGTTATCTCATTTGCATTATACATGACTTGTTCAAAAAGAAGCTTTGATCTGTAAGTGAGTTGGGCGGCAGTCGTCGACTTTGTTGCAAAAAACAGCTGTAGGCCGAATCCGATGTCGATCCCACCTAGAGTAGCCGCAGGTCGTCGGCAAAGGCAGACCTTGACGGATCTTGGCGACGTCCCCCGACTGGATCGGGTTATACAACCAGCGACGCCCGCACCAGGCGTGAAGGATGAAAACGTCGGCGAAGGCGTATCAATTAGTAGCCTGACCTGTGCAGAAAGGGCTGGGTCATTACAGTTCTGGCTTCAAGTGGTGACCGAGCTGCGGAACCGGGGCGTACAGGACATCTTTATCGCCTGTGTCGATGGCCTGAAAGGCTTCCCGGAAGCGATCGAGGCCGTCTTCCCGCAAGCCGCCGTGCAGTTGTGCATCGTGCACATGGTGCGGCACAGCCTGAACTACGTGTCGTGGAAGCGGCGCCCGGAGGTGGCGGCCGATCTGAAGCGAATCTACCAATCCGCAACCCTGGACGAAGCAGAGCAGCGGCTCGGCGAGTTCGAGGCAAAGTGGGATGGGGAGTATCTGCCGATTGGCCAGTCCTGGCGGCGCAACTGGGTTCGGCTGACGCCATTCTTCGACTACCCGCCGGAGATCAGGAAGGTGATCTACACCACCAACGCCATCGAGTCGGTGAATATGAGCCTGCGCAAGCTAACCAAGAATCGGGGCTCGTTCCCGAGTGATGAGGCATTGCTGAAACTGTTCTACCTGGCGCTGAGGAACATCAGCCAGAAGTGGACCATGCCGATTCGCGATTGGAAGGCAGCGCTGACTCGCTTTACCATTCAGTTCGAGGAACGCATTCCGCAGGCGTAACCCAAACCCCGTTTACACAAAAATTCGGACAGGCCCCGAAAAGGCCGTCCAGATGGACCAGATCGCAGACCAGATGCAAGCCACCGGCAACATTGAACTGGCTGCTACTGCTGTGAATGTGGCAGCAACATCGGTCGGCCCGTTGAACTGGCTGGTGACTAGGCCGTTACGTGCTGTTGCTGATCTATCGGAATAGTGCTTGATAGGCATAGACTTCTGGCTGGCAACTTGGAATACTAAGGGCATGGACAACGATCTTCTAATAGCTCGGGCACAAGCCCGACAAGCCCAAAAGCAATGTGAGGCTCTGCGAAAGCAGGCTCATGCGAAGGTTGCTGTCTTGCTGCGTGGCAAGCGCACGGGGCCGGTTGTTGTCCGTTATGCACTTAAGCAAGTAGCCAAATGGCGAAACAAACACCTGTGCAGCCAGGACTACATCAACGATTGGTCCGATCTGCTCCGGCATCCAAAGCAAGCTGCCGATCTGCTTCTTGAAGACTCCCCGAAGGCTATGCGTCTTCGTCAGAACACGCCTTTCGCTGCCTACCTCCAAAAGTAATCCATGCGTCGAGAACAAATCCAGCAGGCCCTTGAGGCTGCTCGCAATTTAATCAATCATCATGAGTTCGTTATTGCCGGCGACGTCTACCCCCTCTGGAAGCAATGTGCAAAAAGTGCACATTCCACCCTGTACCGACGCTAAAGCCTTCTGTTACTGAACACTGGGGGACGTCGTAGGTGACCTGAGTTGGCCAACTCTAGGCCATACAGCTCCAGTTGACTGGAAACTACATCAATGAAAGTTGCTAGTTTGACGCCGGAGGCCGTGGCAGTCCACCAACAGCTCCGGAGTGTCAAGAGAGACTGGGTCGATTCAGAAGCGACTTGCTCACAATGATTGCAATGAATCTATCCAACTCTGGATTTCAGAGATTGCCTCACCTTGTTGCCATTTTTGGGCAACCTGACCCAAATGGATAATGTTGGCACCAGTCAGCACAATCACGCGGTTTTGTCGTGCGCGTTGTTCGGCAGGAGGATCCAGTGGTCGGGTAGAGATCAGTAGAGAGGTAGCAAAATAGCCACCCAGCTGCTTTTGCAATGAATCGATCCGGTAGAGTTCCTGATTGCCTACATCCGGTTTTTTCATGTTCTTGGTTTTGCATTCAACCATTAACAGCCGGTTATGCCACGCTACGGCAAAGTCGATCTCGTTGTCGACAGCTCTGCTGGTTTGGCTTTCGATTTTTATTCCACCGGCACAATCGCCACCGCTAATCTTGCGGAGCGCCAACCACGTAAACTCTTCTAGCCAGCGCCCATTTAAGTACTGGCGTGCGTCTTCATCGGCAAAAAGAACGGTGTTCGCCTGGCGCTCCCATTGCAGCAGCCCCATTTCTACAATACGTTGTAACGCTTGTTGTGCTGGATAGTTGGGTTTATACGGACGATCCTGGTTAAAGCACAAAGGCACGGCGCAGTTCAGGCCACGAGCGGCGGCGGCGGTAGCGTTCAGTGCAGCTATAAATTGGACGAGTTGGTCTGCTTTTTGTGCTAACCAATTGCTAAGTGCGTGACGATTGCTTGCTCGCGCCTGCCATTCATGGTCGTCTGTTTCACGCTGGGTAACGCGATAACCTCGCAATGCAAGTGCAGATTCGATCTCAATCAGCCCGGGCATTAGCTTTTGGCCGGGCACATCCCATGGAGAGAGTACCTGTATTTCATCAGCAACGCTGTCGACATAGATTACGCTGCTATTCGCTGTCGCGATGAATGCCTGACTTAAGGCAAAGGACATGACCTTTTTCCCTCCGGTGGCATTGAATAGCAGGTGCATGTCGGGGATCAGGCCGCGAACCATTGACGTCAGGGCGAAGGCGAATCGTCGCAGCTCGTCAGGATCGCTCGCCGGCAGCCCTTCTATTATCTCGTTGGGAATATCGATGGTTGTTAGCGCGTCAGCCAGGCGGCGGGCAGCGGCAAGTATATGCTCAGAGGCTGACGAAAGAATGTATACCCGTTGCGGTCGTAGCTGGGCGGCAGCCATATAGTTGGCTTCCAGCTGATCGGAGGCAATGCAGAACTGAACATGATTTGCCGGTAGCGTGGAAGTCTTGTGTGTTTTTCCGGTGCTAGACATCACTACCCGGTATTCTTCCAGTCGTGCCCCGCATCGAGCCATCTGATCGGTATCCATTGCCATGCCATCCCATTCTGATGGAATGTCCATTAACAAATGCTGGTAGCTCGCCCCCTTGCGGCAGATCTCTGCAACCACGTGCACCGGCAGGTTGCCGATCACGATATCTCCCGCCGTTAATGTGGCAGATTCAAAGTTGGCCGCGACTTGGATGTCTTTGCTTTGAAAACCTTGCTTTTCTGCCCATTCCAAAGCGCCCGGGTGCGGTGTGACAAGAATAATGCTCATAGATTGTGCTCCGATTCGGACAGAACACGGATTTCGCCATGTCCGAATGTCGTTTTGTTACCGACATGTAGCCACTGCGCCCACTTCAACCACAATTCCAGCTCAGGGGGTACCTGCCGGTAGAGCAGCCTACCGCACAGACCACCGAATGGCATCCATGCTTTTTGACGAGCTGAATAACGCGGTGTGCTATGCCAGGACAATGCCGACTCAGCCAATGAACAGCTAACGTTAGATGCCTGCTGCAACAGATGCTGCTTAAGATCTTCAGGAATTGTAGAGGCCGGTAATAAGCCCTGGACGCGACCGAGAATGCGCTTGATCAGTAGCAACATTGATGGCATTTCTTTTAGGTGCTGGTTGCCCTGCTTGAGCAAAGTCGGTGTATGAAACAGCACACTTAGCGTCGATGCAGTGACGGAATGCTCAGGGCGGGGGAGTGTGATCGGCTCGCAGGAAATGGCTTCAATGGAAAAACGGCCACGTCCTGGCCCAACACCCAGTGTTGACAGCGTCTGCAGTGCGTCGGTGAGCGCGGTAGCATGCTGCACCCCTTCGCCCAGCAGTAGCACCGAGAAGGTAAATGCGGCATCCGCGGCTAGCGTGTCGTCGTAGCGCGGCGGACGCAGCACATAGGGGCGTGGGCTGGCTGCAGCATCTCCGTCATAGAGTGCGGCATAGACGATGGGGTGGTAGTCATGCAAAACCTTGCCCAGTGCACCGTGCCATGCTGAACCTATATTCTGTGGTGCGCGTAGCCCAAGATTGCGGGCCTTTACTTTGATTTCTACCAGTGGCAACCGTGCCATCAGTGCCAATGTCGCATCGATGTAGGTGGGTGCGGGCCAACGCAGGGCTTGTTTCCGGATATCGTAGGCCTCCAGTTGCGCTTCACAGAGCTGCATTTCTGCAAGGCTCAGCTCTTTCCCACGCAAGTGCGCTGGCAGTTTCAGGCTCAGGTTCACGAATTGCGCCCCGCGCTGGCAAACCTCGGCGGCAATGGCAACCGGCAGGTTGCCGATTACCACATCGCCGGCCGCAATGTGCTGCGGATCAAGGTGCATGCAATGCTGGTCATAGTGCCAAGGTTGGGTTTGCGCCCAAGCCAGCGCACCTGGATGACGGCTGACAAACCAGACCGTCATGCTTCAGGGTCCAAAGTATGAACCTGAACCAAGTTGCCAATTGTTTCGACTGTTGCAGTCATCGTCAGCGGCTTTTTGCCATCTTTCAGCTTTTTCTGCAGTGCCTCGCTCAGGCCGTTGAAGATAGCCTGTGCCAGTGGTGCCTTCACCTGAGCCACCTTCACCTGAGCCTCCTGCTTGTCTTGCGCCCAGACTACACTGAGTTCGCCGGTGCTTTTGTTACGGGTGACTTTGGCGCCTACCCACTGTGTTGTATTGGTTTCAATACCGGCAGCAGCCAATTCGGCTTGTCGTTTGGCATTGTCATTGCTCATTCGACCGTAGCCAGTTGCGGTCTTGGCGCCAGCGCCCATCCATTCCAACGCCAGTGCTAACTGGGCCATGGCCTCCCGACAGTCCTGCCGAGCTTGCGCGTCGACTGCAGCATCACCCGTTAAACGAGGTGCAATCATGAAACGGAAGCTGGCGCCACGCCCCACTGCGAGGAAAGGTACCGGTACCGGGCTATGCCAGTCTGCGGGAGCTTTATCGGCATAATCACCAGCATTGGCAATGTCGCTACCCTGTTCGTACCATTTGCCCGCATGCGGGGTCATTATCTCGGTAACCAAGGTGATTCGTGTTGTTGGCAAGGCATCAAAGAAGATCAGCCCGCCGGCACGATCCGCAACGCTATCGCTGCCTTTAGCCATGCCAAACCAGCGCTGGATCAGGGGTTCGCGATCACCATCATTCTGAGGCGTCATCCAGGCTTCCACCCAGCCGCGTAGCAAGCCTTTAACGCCGGAAGCTGGCAGATAAGGCACACCCAAGGTGTGGTGCCAGGTAAAACCGTTCTCTACCGGGTGGCTTAAGCCTAGCCCTGTCGCAAAGTTGGCATCAGTCTTGAAGTCCGCTATTTCGGCATTCAGTGCCTTACCTAATTTTTCGATGCGGCTGGAGGTGGCTTCCAGTAGCTGGCTGTCGCCACAGAAATCGGCTACGGCGTCGATCCAGCTACGCTTACCGTTATCTTCTACGCTCCAGTCCTTATCAAACTGGTTGTAAAAGCGGGTGAACCATAGCCCGGTATTGCTTTCGGGGGGCCGGGTCATTTGGTGTTGCTGGTTCTTCAGGGAGTAAAGGGGGAGGCGCATCACGACTCCTTGCCAAGATAGGCTTTGGCAAATTTTTTGACCCAGTCCATGTACTGCATGGCTTCGGCCTGTGCAACCCGGTAAGTATGCAGATCGCTTTGGGTGATGGCCTGCAGCAGGTCGGCGTGGCCGGCAAAGGGACGGCCGCTTTGGGTCAGCCACTGGCTGAGTATTTTGTACATGGTGTCGTAGCCATCTTTGTTTTTCTTGCTCTTGAAAAACGCAGCGGCTTGGCCCAACCCGTTGGCATGGATCATGAACGGTAGCTCTGCAGCACGGCTAAGCAGCTTGTCAGCGTCCGGATGGCGCATCAGGCTGGTGATGCTTTCCAGTGCGGCTTTGGCTCTTTCTTGCTGTAAGGTCTGCATGTTCAAGTCCCCTGTGTCGAGCTGACGCGGCACCACCCCATGCCTACAGTCTCATTGCCACCCAGTTGCAGATAGGGCGCATCCTGGGGGAACAGCTGTAAGGCAGCTTGTAGAATCTGCTCGGCCGAGAGTTCGCTGCCAGGCTTGCGCGAGGGGCTTGCGGCCAACGTAACGTACAGCACGGTTTCTGGCGGCAGGGTTTCCTCGTACCACAGTGCGCCGGGCTCGACGGTCTTGCTACTGTTCTTAATGGCAATATGTGGATTGACCGGGGTAGCGTATTGGGCAAGATGGGCGAACATATCGTTGTGCACGACCACCAGCTGCTGTGCCAGGCGCGTGGCAAAACCCTCTTCTTGTCTTACGAAATTGGCTAGCCACGCGATCAGGGCCTCCAGATCGGTTTGCTGTGCCTGCAGCTGGAACTCTTCCAGATACAGCGTGGCACTGGCGCCACTCTGCAGGGCGGTGTCGTCTGCGAGTGCAGGCAGTGCAAAGCCGGGAACTTCGAAGCCCATGCGTTTTGCATCTGCGGCTGCGCGCTGGATCAGAGCCGGGCAGGTAACCCATTTAAAGTGGCTGGTCAGGCTGCGCACAGGCAGGAGCAACAAGCGGGCATCACCTACCGCCAGTGCACCGGCGTGTTCACTGGCATTTTTGGTATCAGGGCCAAATACATCGTGCAGTGTTTCCAGCCGGGTTTGTTCAGCCTTGGCACGCAAGGCACCTTTCACCGCCGAGCCAAAGATGCATGGCCAGCCGGTATGCGCCTCTCGCATAATGGGCAAATCGATGACACCAGTAGAGGTGCCGGCACCCGCATGAATGGCGGTCTCGGCGTACAGGCCCAAAAGTTCAAACTTCATCGTGTCTTCTTCCTAAATAGAGTATGCGCCGGGTTTACCAGTAGCCAACTGCCAGTTCGCCACGCCCGTATTCGGTTTCCTGCCCGATCTGCAGCCCGTGCAAGGCGGCTTGCGCCTGCTGCAGGTCGCCTTCGACGACTTCACAGAAGTAACAGCTGCCGGCCGGGGTATAGCTGGCCAGAGGGCGCGGTGTACGCTGCACCATATTCCACCCCCCTTCGCGTACCGGTTTGCCGATAACGCTAGTTTTCAGACGCAGCTTGACGCCCGCCAGCTCACCCAGCCACATGTCCGCATCGCCTTCGCTGTCTGTGACAAAGCCGTCAGGCAACCAGCCGCCAGCAAACAGAGCAGGTGTCAGCAGCATCAATAGCAGGCCTTGTGCCTTTGCCGGGTAGCGCACGGCAGGCAGTACCGGTGCAGAGGTACGTTGCCAGGCCGCCAGGCGGCCTTCTGCACCCAGCCGGGCCATGCCGGACTCGGGCACTGCTGTGTTGTCCAGCCCATCAAGCACCAGCCCGATTTGCAAGTTGGCATGCTGCAGCGGGCGGATATGGCGGGTCTGGTACAACAGGCCGTCACCCGTTACCCGTTTACTGTTATCGCGTGCAATGCCCAGGCGCTCTTCGTGTGTATACAGGTCGGAAGCAGGGCGGATTTCGGTAGAGGGAATCAGCTCTCCGGACAAAAAGCTTTGCAAGCCGTTAGCGGTGATCAGCGAACCCTCCATCGGTTTGGCATCGTGGCGCGTCGGATCTGCCTTGACTGGCAGGTAGACTGCCCCAAGGTCACAACGTGTGACTTTGCTATCCGGCTGTAGCCTGGTCTGCCCACTGGCACCCTGCAGTAAGGCCAGAGGTGCCGGGAACAGGCGCTGGCCATGGCTGAGCAGATACGGGCCGCCAAACCGAAGCGGGCCCAGCGAATCGGGGCCGCCGATCATGGCGTGTAGCGGGTGATTGCCTGATGCGTATTCGCGCCAGTCCACACCCAGGGCCTCGCCAATACTGGTGCGTACCGCGCCGATCAGGGTGCGCACCGGCGGGGGGAACACACTGGCAAGCTGGCTGCCACCCACCGACTCCATCGGGCGAGACTCTTTGAAAAACAGGGTGTCCAGCGCAGAAAAAGACCATTGTTGTTTCACGACTCGACTCCCTTTTGTGCCAGAAAGCGGACCAATAGTGCGCCATCTGCCGTTAGCAACCCGCTACGCGGCCAGTGGTCCCGGTCGGCCTGCGACTGGTCGCGTCTTACGGCACGGCATTGCGTCAAAAGTGGCTGGATAATCTTCTTCGCTTCTGTCATGCGGAGGGCGCGGTTCTCCGCACTGTTTTTGAAGTCCACTGCCAGCAGGCTGCATGCCTGGTCGTCATTCAGTATCGGCGTATCGTATTCGCCATCGGGCTTCTTGCGAGGGTTCAGAAGCGTAAAACGCTCGCCGATCTTGTAGAAGAACTTGTTGCTGAAGGCACTGCCGTAGCGGGCTTGTCCATCGCGGAAATCCGCTACCAGTTGTCCGATAATGCTTTTCCCGTTGGCATCCATCGCCACCTCCCAGGGTTGCGCCCATTCCAGCGCCAGCCCACCAGGTTTCCATACCCTTACCGCCAGTGCGTCACGGCCTGCCCCGTCCTTGGCCACCTCATCCAGTAAGCGGTGCGCATCGGACAGCACCTTGGTTAGCGGGAGCTTCACATGGGCGTACTCGATGGCAGCCGAGATACTGGTGGTGATGGCGGGGTAAGGGCGGAAGCATTCGAGATAGGCAGCCCGCACTGCCGCAGCACACGGCATGGCGTCTTCCAGCGGCAGCAGCGCCAGCACGTCGTCACCGCCGGCATAGATCAGGAAGCCATTGTGCTGCGCCACCACCTCGGGAACACGGCTGGTAAATGCATTGAGCGCTGTCGATATCGGCTGTTGCTTGGACAGGTCGCTCATATGCACGCCTAGCGAGTCGCCATCCATCAGCAAGACTGCGTAGAACGGCGACAGCGGCTCGTTGAAGTCGGCATGCTTGTGGCGGAACTGGCGCAGGGCCTGCTGCAATTGGGCTATCGCCGGTGCTGCATAGCCGTATTCGCGTGCGTGGTCCTGCACATGTTCAAAAAACAGGTTGCCGTCCAGCGAGAGCAACTGGCGACGTACGTCCTGTGCGTCGTCTGCACACGCTTGCTCCAGGCAGCGGATGCGGGTATCCCACTCGTCCCTGCTCGGGTTCACGGCGAGAGCGGCCTCCAGAATGGGGCGTAATTCGTCATCACTGCCAGTGCGCACCAGTTGTTCCAGCCAGTGCACCGCGGCCAGATAGCTGACGGATGGCATGCCAGCGGCCAGTGGCCAGCCGCTCACCTGCAGCCCACTGGCCAGCGTGGCAGCGAAACTGGCAAAGTGGCGGACAAAGCGGCGCTTGACGTACGCCAGTGCGCACAGATGTTCATCTTCGGCCAGATCAGTTTGCATGCCGCGCACCCTGCTACTGCGCAGCGCTTGCCAGAACAGCTTTAGCGGCGAGGGGCGGCGGTTAATCTCCAGACCCGGGCGCTCGGCGCCGGAAAGCTCCTGGTAGCCATCCATCACCATGCACTTGACGCCACCTTCCTGTGGCGGGAAGTGCGCGCGCCAGTTCTTGCGCTGATCCAGCAGCGCACTGGCAGCCTTGTCTTCTGTGATTGCCCAGCTGATTTCCCAGAACTGTCTATGCTGGCGCATCCAGATAGCGCGGGTATGCCCCGTTGCCACCGCCTCCAGTTCGTCTTTGTGCCAGACGTGCTCGGCCAGCGCCCACCAGGCATCGCGAATGGTGGCCGCGACTTGTGCTCCATCGAAGTCCTTCGGCACCTTGGCGCTGAATGCCTTGAAACGGTTGGGGATGCCACCCTGGCGCGGAGGTTCCCCTGCCGGCTCGCTGCCTGCAATCCAGGCCAGGTAATCATCGGCCGGGATCGGGAAGCTAATTTCGCCCCCTTGGCGTTTGACCTCATTCATCGCCACACCAGACAACCAGGACAGCAGGAATGAGCCTGCCCAGAAGTCCCTGGTGCGCCGGGCCTGTGCGACAAAGCCCTGCACCGGCCCCAGCGTAAAGTGGAAATACTGCTCAGCCATCAGAGGGTTTCCCTTTCCATGAATCGGTTCAGATAGTTGCTTAGCACCTGCCAGTCCACCTTGGTCTCGACCATGTTTGTTTTTTGAGCCTTGATGCGGATCTGTGCCGCCTCGGGCAGGAATCGGGCAGGGAGCAGGGTGTGCACTGCCAGATAGTCTGTCTCGCTCAGTGCATGGATATGCAGCAGCAGCGGGCTGGCGCGGCGGCCATCTTTCCCTTCCGGTGCGTAGTTGACGTCGGCCTTGCCTTTACTACTGGAAAAAAAGTAATTGTGCGGCAGGCCAAACACCGCCCGTTGTGGGGCCTTGCTCACCGGTTTGCCCTGGGTCGCATCGAAGATCAGGTCGTGATCTGCCACGAAATTGCGCTCGGCATCCGAGCCCAGCACTTTGCCGTTCTGGCCAAAGCTGCGGTAGCGTTGCTGTTCGGACCCCACCAGCGTTAACAGTGCTAGCGGGTCCTTGCCATGTGCGGAGAGGTCGATGCGGCTGCGGCCCGAGAAAGCGGTGAACGGTGGCAGGTCTGCGGCCAACTGCGGGCCTATCTGCGGTAGCAGGCTGCGCAGGGCTGCCAGGTAGTCTGCCCGGGTAGCCGGTACCTTGCGCGCATCTGCCTGCCACCGGCTGAGCGATACCGAGCCCATGCCATGGCGTGCGCGGCTGCCCAGGCTACCCAGCAGCCCGAACAGATACAGCGCATCCAGCACGCTTTGCTTGTCTGCCGCGCTGCAGCTGGGGCGGAACAACAGGCGCACGGAAAACTCACCGTCAATCAACGCATTGCGGAGGGTGCGGTTGCCTCCTTTGAAACTGCCCAACCCCATGCCCAGCAGGTACAGTTGTGAGGCAGTCATGGGGCTAAAGGGCTGCTCTGCTGCCTTGATCTTGCCCTGATCGACGCTGAGCAGGCATACCCCCTGGCCGCCGCCGCCATTCCTGGCCGCCAGGCCAAACAAGCGTGCTTCTTCCGCATGCAACGCACGTAGTGCCGCGGTTTCGTCGTGCGGGTAAGCCTGGGCGTGGCGCGCCCAGTTCAGTGCGCGCCACCAAAAGCGCAGCGCCCCTTTGACACTGGCTGGACGCACCTCGGTAGCCTTCTGGTCGCTACCGCCGATAAACATGGGCGTCGTGATGCGGAACGTTGCCTCATGGGCGTTATGCATGAATCACTCCCGGCATGGATGAATGCCTGTCCATTCAGTTGATTTCAATTGTTTCGATTTCGACATAGCTCTTGCCACGTCGTGTCTTGATGGCGTATTGCTGTCGTCCGATGAGGCCCAGCCGCTCGTCCAGCGCGTTCTTGATCTCGTTTTTGCGGTCGTTGATGAAAGTTTTCAGCGACTGCTTGTCGGCAAACTGTGTAGCTGCCTCCTGGCGATGATCCTCCTGGTACCAGCGGTCTCTGCCATAGAATTTGATGGCCAGAAAGTCCGCCTCTTCCATGTCCATCAGGTCGACCAGCCCTTCATCCTGCGATTTCTGCGCCACATAGCGATAAAACGCGTAGTTAACCGGGCTCATTTCCACCTCGACACCATGGCATTCCAGAGATTGCGCTGCCGGATTGAACACGATCTTTGGCTCGTTCATGGACGCGTTCAAGGCGGTAACCAGTGCCGCAAACGATACCTTGTGCTTTTGCATGGCTTTGGGCAGCTTGCCGCGCAGGTGCAGGATAGGGATCTCGGCCAAGCTGATCACGGCATGCGCGGTATCCAGCGGTTTGCCGTTACGGTCATGGATGATGGTCGACTTCTTGGGCTTGAAATAGAAATCGTTGCTGCTCTCGAAGCCGTCGTTCACCAACACGTGGGACAGGCGGTCTTGCGGCCGGCCGTACAAAGACATGGCATAGCCCAGCAGAAAGCCCATGCTCTTGCGCCCACCCGCAATAGACGCGTGAATCTCCGTATTGTCGTCCTGCGTTAGCTCCCATACCTTGGCCGCAATGGCGTCGGCCACCACAGCGCTGTCACCCAGGTCGCGGATATCGTGCAGCGCCTCGCCGTTGCGGTGAAAAGCGTGCAGGCAGCTGTCATCAAACTTGATGGTATGCCCCTGTGGCACATACTCACGGCAGAACTTGCCAAACATATCCCGCGATTCATGCAACAGCTCGTTACGTGCCCGCACGCAGCCCTCCTGTGTACTGAGCAGATGGATCTCGTCCGGAATCCAGGGCTGGCCTTCCCGTGTGACCAGGGCATACAGCGTTTCTGTCACGATCTGCGGGGACATGCCGGACACGGCTAACAGGATTTTCCGGGTTGCGTTCTGCATCATGCGGCCTTCCTTATCGAATATGGGCATTTAATTCTTTGTGGATATTACAATGGTTTTGTTGTTTTTCCTTGCGCTGTCTCACAACGCACGCTTGGGCTATCGCGTTTTGTGCAAGCTGTGGAGCAGTGCCAAGGGAGTGACCGCAGCTTACGGGCAGATGGGCCAAGGTGGATAACGACAAGTTTGTCGCGCTACAGACAAGGCAAGGCGGGCAAGCAAAAGGTGGTTTGCTGCTCGTGGGCAGGGGGCAGTGAGGGCGTGTGTCGCCAGGCGGCATGGCAGTGCAGTGTCGCCGGCGTATAAAAGCGCAAGTGCTGCGCGGTGCGGCAGGGCGACCCTATGGGGCAGGGCCAGGCGCGGTTTGACCATGGTTGGTGGGCGCGCGTCGGCAAGGTGGAAGGTTGGCCGCGCTGCGTGAGGCCCCTTTGAAGTGTCGGGGGTGGTCCGGACCCCAGCCGCCAGCCGTGGCCGTGCCGGATGGTGTCTTAATCCCCTTGAAGTGTCGGGGGTGGTCAGGACAAAGCCATTGCCGCTAAACAAAAGGCAGATGACGTCTTAATCCCCTTGAAGTGTCGGGGGTGGTCCGGACGCGTAAAGCACGGGTAGCGGCAGCCGAGGTAGGTCTTAATCCCCTTGAAGTGTCGGGGGTGGCCCGGACAGCGTAGAGGGCATCAAACAGACTTTCCTCTACAGTCTTAATCCCCTTGAAGTGTCGGGGGTGGCCCGGACACTACGTAGACCCGGTCACAAAAACACGTAAGGCGTCTTAATCCCCTTGAAGTGTCGGGGGTGGCCCGGACCAATCGATGCTGGATATCCTCGGTGAGGATATGTCTTAATCCCCTTGAAGTGTCGGGGGTGGTCCGGACCCAGAGGACTATCTGATGACTTGCGCGCGGATGTCTTAATCCCCTTGAAGTGTCGGGGGTGGTCCGGACATCTGGGGCGGCAATGAGCAGTTCGACGACGGTGTCTTAATCCCCTTGAAGTGTCGGGGGTGGTCCGGACGCCGCCGCGCAGAAAGGCGGTGCAGCGTGAAGGTCTTAATCCCCTTGAAGTGTCGGGGGTGGTCCGGACAAAAACGCCGTGGCACTGTATGGCCGCAACTTGTCTTAATCCCCTTGAAGTGTCGGGGGTGGTCCGGACACTCCGCTCGTCATTCTCATTAATAATCATGATGTTGCTTATGTCATTAATGAGCGGCTTCATTAATCCAGCCTGTTTCCTCGCGAAGTGTGTCCATTATACCGGTGAACGGGGTTTGGCGTCATCGATGCGGCCCTGTTGCAACAGGCCATCCGCCACTCAGATCACATCGCTGCCCAGCCAGACGCCGTCCACCGTGAGTGACTTGCCTGCGTGCAGCAGCCGCGTGCTTTGACTGATGGCGTAGACGCGGACATCGTCACACGCGGGGTCTATCCGCTGTTTTACGCCATCCAGACAGCGTGCCAGTGCGGCATTATGGCCCTCAAACAGGTACACGCTGCGCTGCAGGGCGCGAGCGTGCTGTTGCATATGGCGCTGTACGCGCTGCAGACGGCGTGCGTCGGCTATGTCGTAGGCAATCAGACAACGCATGGTCGTTGCGCCAGGCGCGCCAGCAGGTTGCGTGCCTGTTCTTGCAGCCGGGTACGCCAGGCTGGCATGGCTTTTTCCCATGCGGCGTAAAAGCGCATGCGGGCCGTCTTGTCAAAGTGGCAGCCATTGTCGTCGGTGTTGAAGTCATTGGCCGTAAACATTTCTTGCCACAGCTGGCTGGCTACCCAGCGGTCTACTTGCGGCCGCAGTGGTTCTATCTGGTCACACGCCAGCGATTCGCGCCCGATACTGAGGGCGTGCAGCATGCCGATATCCGGGTCCAGCCCCGCTGCATGCAAAGCGAGAACGGCCTCGGCATGCAGCAAGGTATAGGACAGTGACAGCAACACGTTGACCGGGTCGCGCGGGGGCCTGCGGTTGCGTCCGTTAAACCCGGCCCACTCCGGAAAGGTGGCGCCCAGCGCCCGATAATAGATGTGTGCGGCGGCGCCTTCCCACCCTAACAGGGCGGCAAGATCGGCCTGCTGCGCCAGGGTAGTACGCATGGCCCGCAACGCTCGCAGGGCATGGAGCAAGGGGTAACGGAGTGCCGGGTTTTGCGCCAGGCTGGCCTCCAGCTCGCTGATCTGGGCCTCCAGCTTGCTGGCCAGCAGCAGTTGCGCTTCCTCTTGCCGGTACGCAGGGCGGGCGTAATGCTGGGCTTGGCGCAGGCGGTGCCGGGCATCGTGGTGCGCGCGCGGCAGGAATAGGGTCGGCTTGCTTTGCCATCCGCTTAGCAGGACAAGCCCGATGCCCAGTTCACCAAGTTTGGCCAGTAGCCGTGCTGGCAACGAGACGTCTCCACGCATGAAGATTCGCTGTACCGGGCCTAGCGGCACCGTGCCGACTTTCGTACCCTGTTCGCGCAGGATGATGGCGGCGCCATCTATGTCTAGCTGCAGGCCTTTTTTGTCAATGTATAGCGTTGTCACAGTTACCCCACGATGAAAGGTTGTCCGGTATATATCCTGCCTTGGCCCAGGGTCTGGTCATGGCCGCGCAGGTCGTGACGCAGGGCGAGCAGGCTGTCTGTTTGCGGGTCGATCCGTGTCTGCAGCTGTGGCCAGAGCCGGGTAAATTCGGTTTGGCTTAGCCAGCATTCCGCCACGGAACGTTGGCCGCCAACACGCCACGGCTGCAGCAGTGCCGCGACCTGACTGCGCACGCGGTTGTGCGTGATGTCGTAGCAGATCAGATAGAGGCTGCGGCTCATGCGGTAGCCAGTACGGCCAGTGCGCGGTCGTCGCCGGTAGTGCGCTGCCAGATCGCGGCATCGGCAAAAAACTGGTGCAGTTGCAGCGTGCCGAGTTGCCCTGTTCTGGCCTGCTGCATGAACTCGCCCAGCCGGCCGGCTACGTTCCCGCTTTGCAGCTGTACCAGGCGTTCGGCTGCGCCGTCGCTCATGCCCGCGACGCCAGTTAGCCCGGCGCTGCTGAAAACGCCGAACTGCACATCCTGTGGCTGCAGCTGTGTATCGATAAAGCAGGTCTGGTTGGCGTATTCACCCTTGCCGGCCGTACCTATCAGCTGCAGTTGACCAGCCTGTTCGATGACCAGCGCACCGTCGCCGACACGAATCCAGAGCCAGCGGCAGCGCCCGCCGATGGCGATGATCAGCGTGCTGCGCAGCATCGCCATATCGTGATGCAGGCTTGAGGCCAGATCTTGCAGCAGGCCCTTACCATGCTTGACTGGCCGCAGGGCGAGTTTGCGTAGCAGGTCCGACGAAGGGGGGGGCGGGGCATCCAGTGCCGCTGCGTAATCATCTGCCAGCGTCTCGAGCAGGCGGCGCAGACCGTATACCAGCGCTTGTGCGCCCTGGTGGGACAGCGCGGCACTGCCCGCACCATCGGCAACCAGTATCAGCGGGCGTTGGCCGCCTACGACAAGCGCTGCGTCCTGGCATGGCTGTGGCGGGTTCTGCTTGAGGTGACTGCTGCCTACCAGGGTGGCGGCGCAGCCCTGCCAGTTTGCCTGCGGTGGCAGCGGGGCGGGGGCAGCGTTACGTGCACGCAGGCGGGTTTGCCACTTGGGGCGGGGCTGCTGGCGGGATGTCAAACGGCGGATTTTTTTCATTAGTCGCTCCAGATAAGAGATAGGTCAGGCGTAGTCGCTCAGGATCGCGGCTGTTTAAGAGGTGGCCGCTTGGGCCGGCTTGGGCTGTGCCGGATACGCTGCACCGGCCTTCCCGACACAAGACCGGCCAATGGCACGCTTAGCCAGTGCGTACCATCCGCATGGAGAAGTCTTCGGCGCGCCCGATGATCACGCCATTCAGGGCGCGCCGGATGCCATCCACGCCGATGAACAGGGTGTGTTTGTCGTTGTGGTGGGCACCACACTGCTTGGTGAACAAGCGATGGTGGCCGTCTTCATGCAGCCAGCTGCCATCCGCTTGAGCTTGGTAGCCGTACCCAAGCCAGTTCATGTCATCCAGCCGCACTTGGGCCTCGTGACCGAACAATTCGATGATCTTGCAGTGGAGACCCACCTGGCGCGCATGCCGGATAAAGGTGGCGGCCTCTTGCTCGCACTTGAGCGGATGGTTGGTGCACAGCTGCAGCGGGTAGTGCTTTGCCCGCTGGATGCTGGTCAGTACTTTATCCAGTGCAATGCCCATGCTGGCGTATTGTGCTTTGGCGTCGAAGGAGTCGACATGCACTTTCAGCTCGTCCAGCCAGGGCAGGGCTTTCTCGAGCTGCTCTGGCAGACCTGCGTGCGAGTTCATCGATACATGGGCGCCGCTGGCTTTGCACAAGCGGGCAATCTCGGCCAGCTGCTTGTGCAGGGTAGGCTCGCCACCGCTAAGCACGATTTCTTGCGGTTGGCAGCCATTGGCCTGCAGGGTGTGGAGCACATGGCGAATGACTGCGATCGACAGCAGATTTCCGCTTTGCCCCTGGCCTTCGTTGTGGCAGTAGCCACAGGTGGCGTTGCAGGCTTTGGTAAGCAGGAAGCGGATTTTCAGACCCATGGTGTTGCCCCTTCGTGATAAGTTGATGAGGTCAATGGTAGGGGATGCACCCTGCGCCGGGATTTCGACAAGTTTGCTTCGCGGTGGGGGATTCGCGTATTTCCCGGGTGTGGGTTTACCCGGCGCTCAGCGCGCGCAGGCAGCGATGCGTGGCTTTTATCCTGCGAAAGCGGACGTGCTTCCGGCTTTGCCGTTAAGACACCCTGCCCGTAAAGGTACGGGCTCAATCAGCGGTGTGGGTTTGGCATCATCGCGGGTGCTTGTGGCGAGTGAACCCGTTGCGGCGGGTAGCCGGTACCCGTCGCGTGGCTTCATTGTTTGCAGGTGTGGGGCGGTGCGGGTGCCGACGTTTTGCCCCGGCATGCGCACGCTATGTCAGATGCTTCCCCAGCCATCCATGCTGGGTAGTTGCACCGAGGCGTCGGACGATGTACTGGCAGACACCCGCGCCATGGATGCCGACAGCCACTGGAACAGCTCGCGGAACTTGAGCCCGTCAAGCGCTACAGCGGGTTTGCTGGAAAACTGCGCGAGCACTTCCAGGTTGGCGCCTTGTATCCCGATAGGCAGGCTGACCAGTTTGAGCTGGGCCGACAGCGCACGGGCATGCTGCGCGGCATCCTGCCAGGCGTCACTCGGTGCCCCGTCGCTGATCAGTATCAGCCAAGGCTGGTAGTAGGGCATGCCAGCATCGCGATAGGATTGTTTGCGCGCCTCCAGATCGTCCAAGGCCATGCGTGTCGCTTGTCCGAGCGGCGTTTCTCCATCGGCATCCAGAGGCGCAAACCCCACAACCTGTTCGATGCCGATAAATGGCTGAATGCAGTCAGCCGCACCGCCAGCGGTATAGACCGCAATGTCCACCGACCAGCGTGCCAGGTCGTCGCGCTTCACTTCATCGAGGAAGAGCTGGATACCCGCGTTCAATTGCTCGATGGGTTGGCCGTACATGGAGCCGGAGGTATCGAGCACCAGCGCCACCGGGCAGCGCGGGGTGGGGTTGTCGATGAGGTCGTTGTGCGATTCGTTCATGGCTGCCTCCTGTGGCGTGTTCCGGGAATGGGTAAAAGCAAACAAGGTGTTCTCCTTGGTTCAGGCCGTAGCTGTCGGGGAGAGGGACTGAGCGCCTCGGTATGCCTTGGACTTGGGCGTGGCCGGCTTGATATGCACGTCATGCCACCCCTTGCAAAGCTCGCGTTTGTACAGCTGGAGCTCGTCGATCCATTCCGCGATGGATGTACGCGCAGACACGTCCAGCGCACCGTCCTTGAAAGTCAGGATCAGTCTTTCCTTCAGCTTGAAGGGCAGATGGCTCCAGATGTTGAACCACGGGCCCTTCGGGATACCGCCGCCACCGACACCATAGGGGAAGTAGCCATTGCGGATGTTTTCCACCGGGCCGGCACCACCGACTACGTCGTAAGGGTGGCGGCCGAGCATCAGCGTCTTGAAGAGCAAGATGGCCAACGAAAAGTGCTCGCTTTCCAGTGTCCGGCTGGTCTTGTCCAGTGGTTTGCCTTGCAGCTCAGGCGCCAGCATGTCCGGGGCCGCTACCGGGCAGAGAAAAGTGGTGCCCGCCGTGTCGATCTGCCAGCTGTCGCAGTCGATCAGGGTGACGCTGTCGCTACCCGGGTCGCACAGAAAGTTGGCCAGGTTGTAATCACCCACCCTGACGCCCGCGGTATGCAGCACGTTCAGCGTGCCGAGCAGGTTCAGCAGGTAGGCCACCACGGCCATACGATCCAGATGGGGGAAGTGCTCGCGATAGGCCATCGCATGGGCCAGCACGTTCATCCGCACGCCCGCCGCTTTGCGCATGGCGTAGCCGCGCCACTGGCCTTGCGCATCGAATACCGCAAAGCAGGGCCAGGCCAGGCCCGGGTGCTGCTTGAAGCGCGAGAGCTTGGGGTCGCTGGTCATGGCGTCGATCTTGATACGCAGCGCATCGCCCCGCTTTTGCAGCACCTGCGGGTGGTAGAGCTTGACGACCACCCCGGGGAACATGGGGACAGCATGAACCGCCGCCTCGCCGCCTTGAGCAAGCGGGGTATCGGATAGTTGAACGGCGTCTCCTGCCGCATTGCGAACGGTAAGGCTCATGGCGGTGTCTCCTGTGTGGTGGTGATGGCGGGTTTAGTCGAAGAGCCAGTCGAAAATTTCAGAGGCAACGTAGCCCACGCCCACAGCAACGGCCAGTGGTGCCCCCACCGTCACGGCAGTTGCCGCCATGCCGGTCATGCCGAGTGCGGACACTGCGGCTACGGCGCCGGCCCCGGTGGCAGTGGCAGCGGCCCCGGCTGCCGCACCGCTGACACCGCCTTTGGCGCTGGCTTTCACCACGGTGCCGGCAACCTCGGCAGCATCTGCCCGGCCTTCCATCAGATCGATGCAGCCCTTCATGGCGGCGACACCACCGCCGATGATCGCGCCCGCCGCGCCCCCCGATTTGGCGGCCTGGCTCATGGCGCTACCTAGCGTGCCACTGCCGGTGGCGCCGGCGCGCTGGGCTACCGCTTCCGTGCTCTTGGAGGAGACGCCGGTGCTGGTCATGCGTTTGCTGACGCCAGCTTTTTCGGCAGCCTTGTTGAAGGCCTGGGCGCTTTCCTCGGAACCAACCAGCTGCGCGCTGCGGTACTTGCCATCGGCGCACTGCTTGACCAGTTTGTCGATACCTGATCTGGAGGTGACATCCTTCACCTGGATGCGCTCGATCACCTTGCCGCCCTTGGTCGTGACCAAGTCAACGGTGCCGGCCGTGGTGCTCTTGGTCAGGCTGGTGCTGGCGCCATTCAAGGTCAGCAGGTTGCGGACGTTGCGGCTGTCCTGCACCAGAATCTCGTGGATATGGCCCTTGAGATGCGGGTTACGGCCAGCCCGCGCCACCGCCCGGGCGATAACGGTACCTTCGTAGGCGGTCTTGGTGACGACGGCACCATGCCCTGCGTTGGCTTGGCCAATGATGATGCCGTTGGAGCGGGTGGTTTTCATGGTGCTTTCCTCGAAGTCGTTGGGATGGGTGAATTATGCGACGAGGCAGGCGGGCATGATGGAACGACAAGTTTGTCGAAGAGGGGGCTACGTACAGTGGTGGGCCAGTATCGATGACGGCGGGTCATCTTCACCGGTATAATGGCTGTTCTTCGCAAGGGCACAGGCTGAAATCATGAAGCCAAGCATTAATGACATAAGCAACATTGTGATTATTAATGAAAATCCTGAGCGAAGGGTCCGGACCACCCCCGACTCTTTAAGGGGATTAAGACGGCCCAGGCCGTGTAACTGACCCGGTCTTTCGTCCGGACCACCCCCGACTCTTTAAGGGGATTAAGACTGGCCGAAGAACGTCAGAGTCGCGAAGTATCGGTCCGGACCACCCCCGACTCTTTAAGGGGATTAAGACTGTCGAATATTGAACTTCTTCCGGATCTGGTCGTCCGGACCACCCCCGACTCTTTAAGGGGATTAAGACGTACGTGGTTACAGGGTCGCCAGCGGCGCGCAGGCGTCCGGACCACCCCCGACTCTTTAAGGGGATTAAGACAAGTCGCGGACTTCCTTGGTGTCAGTCCGTGTGGTCCGGGCCACCCCCGACTTTTTAAGGGGATTAAGACGTGGATCTCGCCGTTGCCGTCCCAGTCGGTCGTCCGGACCACCCCCGACTCTTTAAGGGGATTAAGACTCCTCGCGGACGAAGCGGAAGATACCATCGGTGGCGACGTCCGGACCACCCCCGATTCTTTAAGGGGATTAAGACGGCATAGCCTCTCCTGGATCTTCTCTTTTACATGGGTCCGGACCACCCCCGATTCTTTAAGGGGATTAAGACAGAACCTTGGACGCGTTTTTCGTACTCAGCGGTCCGGACCACCCCCGATTCTTTAAGGGGATTAAGACTGCGACGCGACTGCGCCGCACATCGCGTTGTGGTCCGGACCACCCCCGACTCTTTAAGGGGATGAAGACCGCCAGTCCGCAGCCGATCCGCGTCAAGCTTGAATCGCTCCTGTTTCCCCGATGGTTTATGAAGTGTGCTGGATTCTGCAGCTCAGCTCGGCGGCCAGCCTGGTACGCTGCCGCCGTATGCCGGCAAAAATGGCCTGCGCCACTTCCACCGGGAAATCTGCCGGCAGTGTTTGCGCAACGTCTTCTAGCACCTTGCCCGTGCAATCTATCAGTTCGTTCAGCAGTGTCTTTGCCCATGCTTCGGTCAGGCCGCTGCTGCGTGCTTGTGCCAGCCAGTGGCGTGGCTGGATGCGGTCGATCAGGTAGTGATTGCTTTGCCCGCGTACCGCCATGGCTAGCTTGGCTTTTTGTGGTGCGACCTTGCCGGCGCCATGGCCGATGACGGGGTGGAAGGCGAAAGCGATCTGCTCTTCCGTGAACTTCGATTTTTTCATGACAAATCTCCTACCCGGATAGGGTTAAATTTGCCAGAAACCTCTACTTTCCACCGCTACCATTTTTCGGGAGGAGGTCACCACGTACTCATGGCTTTTAGTGATTCTTACAGTCGAAATGCATGGCAGGCTTCTGTTCAGCGGGCCGAAGGTTTGGCAAGCATAGCACCCTGAATCGCCCCTCCTTTCCTAGATACCTCGTGAGTCTCACTGGACTGAACCATCACCTTTGCAAGGTGATGGTCCGTTTCGCTTAGCGCAAGGCAATGATGCCGCGTAACACCTCCTTGAAAGTGTCGATTTCCTGTTGTGTATAGCCTTCGAATACCTGCTGCTGCTGGCGGGCGGCAATGTCCCACAGCATGGCTGCTTGCTGGCTACCAGCGTCGGTAAGGTGATAGCCGTGTTCGCCGTTGCTCACCAGGCCCTTGCGCCGCAGGATTTCTTCGGCTTGCTCGATTTCCCGCACCGGCATGGCGACTTCACGCAGCAGGTCCCCCATGGCTAGTTCCGCATCACCTTCCAGTACCATCAGCATGCGGGCCTCACTGGTGCGCAAGCCGGTTGCCAGTTGTTTGGGCTGGTAGTGCGCCTGGTAGCTGCGTACGGCCTGGGTTAGCAGGTAGTACACGTTGTCGCTGAGCCGGCCCTGGAAGGTGCTCGATGGGGTGCTGCCTTCTTCGCGTTTCTGCATGCGGGCGTGCGGTAATACCATGGAATAGGTGCCTTGGTGGTACACCAGAGGCGAACGGCCCAGGTCGTCGAATGCCACGACTTTACCAATGAGGATCCAGTGGTCGCCGCCATCGATTTGCTGGTATTTCTCGCACTGGAAGCGCGCGGCGCAGTCTGCAAATAGCGGAGCACCACCGGCGCCGCTGTCATGGGGAATGCCGGCAAACTTGTCGTCTTTGGGGCGGGCAAAATGGTTGGACAGTTCGATCTGGTCAGCGGCCAGGATGTTGACGGCAAAGTGAGTAGCTTCATCAAACACCGCGTAGCTGCCGGAGCGCTTGTCGATGCTCCACAGCACCAGTGGCGGGTCCAGCGAGACGGAGTTGAAACTGTTGGCCGTCACGCCGGCCTTGCTGCCAGACGGGGTGGCGGCGGTCATGATGGTGACGCCGGTGGCAAAATTGCCGAGCGCACGCCGGAAAACGCGCGGGTCGAGTTCGGTGGTGGGGCTGGTCATGGTGCGGCTCCTGTGGGGGGGGCGGGCCCGGTCAGCCGGGCCATCTTGTGAGTGAGGGGTACGTAGGTCAGACCATGGTCGGGTCTGGCTCAAGCCCCATCAGCTCACGCCCCAGGATCTGGGCGCAGACGTCGTAGTCGGTATAGGCGTGGGCTCCGGTCATGTGCGCGTCACGGAATAGGCGCTGCAATTCGTTACCCTCCATCCAGCTAGTCGCGCCAGATGCGCTGAACAGGCGGTCGACCGCCGCAATGCACATCTTCACGGCGTAGGCTTGATTGGTGCGCCAGTAGGTCAGGGTTTCACGCGTGGGGTATTGGTGACGACGGCCGTGTTCAGCGTGGTCCTGCCAAGTTTTTTCCAGGAACGCACGGGCCGCTGCTACTTGGTGGGTGGATTCAGCCAGGCGCATCAGCGCCGGTGTGGCGGTGCCGACGCTGGCGCCGGTGTAGGCCCGTACACGGTTCTGGGTTTTTTCCTTGAACACTTGCAGCATGCGCTCGGCGATCCCCAGGCTGATGGCGGCAAAGCCACTGGCAAAGTAGGGGCGGTACGGGGTGTAGAAAATGGCGCTGTCCGGGTAGAGGTCAAAGCCGCTGGAGCGGCCTTCCATCATGTCTTTGGCCGCCTCGATACGGTGATTCGGGATGAAGGCGTTGCGGATCACCAGTGTCTTGGAACCACTACCTTTCATGCCCATCGAGAACCAGTTGTCGCGAATCTCGTAGTCGCTGCGCGGCAGGACGCCAAAGCTGTAGACCAGCTCGCCTTCGCTGTTCTTGCGGCGCATGCCCACGATGGCCCACTCGGCGTGGTCACAGCCACTGCTCCAGCCCATCTCGCCACTCAGATATACGCCGCCGTCGGCCTCTTCGATCTGGCTGAACGGGGCAATGCTGCTGCTGGCGGTGGCATCCGGGTTATTACCCCAGACTTCTTGCTGCAGCTGCGGCGAGAACATGGCCAGCTGGTGGCTGTGGGTACACAGCAAGCTGAACGCCCACGCGGTGCCACCGCAAGCGCCGGCCAGGGCGGCCACGCAGTCGGCAAACTCGGGCAGGGAGATTTCCAGGCCACCGTATTGCTTGGGTTGGAAGGCGCGGTGCATACCGATGCTTTTCAGCAATCTGATGTTTTCGTCTGGTACTTTGCGCTCTTCTTCTGCGCGCTGGGCGTTGGCCGCAATCGCCGGCAGGATGGTACGCAGTTTTTCCAGCAAAGGATTGTGCTTGTTCATGATCATCTCTCTCCATGATGTGTCGTGGTCTCGCCAGCCTTGGCCCGTATCGGGCGTTGCCGGGTTGGGCCGGCTATTTGTGGCGTTGGCTGTGACTGCATTATGCGGAGCGTCAATCGCGGTTGAAATGTAACTTTCGGGTGTAAATTTGTACTTTTCATCGTTTTTTGATCGGGTGGTACACCCAGGAGGCATCGTTCGATACACGGTGAAAAGCGGGCAAAAAAATACCGGCACAAGGCCGGTAAAAAGAGGAAGCACCTGCGAACAACGGCCATCCGTTGTCAGTGACGCTGCCACGGGGAGGCAGCAGGCAAGCCGGTGCAGATACCGGCCTGCCGGGTTCAGTACACGCTGCTGGCTTGCGGCGCTGGCGTGAGCGTATCGCGGTAGCGGGCAGCCAGCGCTTCGGCGCTGCGTGCCAGCAAGGTGGTATCCACACCCACCGCCACGAATTGCGCCCCCAGCGCAATGTAATGACGGGCCAGCTTCTCATCTGCCATCAGGATGCCGGGAGCCTTGCCATGGGCGCGGATGCGACGGATGGCATCTTCAATGGCGGCTTGGACTGCCGGGTGCGTCGGCTGACCCAGGTAACCCATGTCGGCAGAAAGGTCGGCCGGGCCGATGAACACACCATCCACGCCTTCGGTGGCGGCTATCGCATCCAGCGCGGCCAGGCCGGCCCGGGTCTCGATCTGCACCAGTACGCAGATCTCCTGCTCGCAGGCGTGCAGGTAGTCGGGGATACGGTTCCAGCGCGAGGCCCGAGCCAATGCGCTACCCACACCGCGGATACCGTGCGGCGGGTAACGCGTTGCGGCCACAGCTTGTTCGGCTTCGGCGGCGCTTTGCACCATCGGCAGCAGCAGGGTTTGTGCACCGATGTCCAGGATCTGCTTGATGCGCACCGGGTCGTTCCAGACCGGGCGCACGATCGGGTGGCTAGGGTAGGGGGCAATGGCCTGCAGCTGTGCCAGCATGCCCTGTAGTTCGTTGGGGGCGTGCTCGCCGTCGATCAGTAGCCAGTCGAAGCCGGCACCGGCCAGCAGTTCGGCACAGTAGGCATCTGCCAGGCCAAGCCACAGGCCAATCTGGACCTCGCCGGCCTTCAGCGCGGCCTTGAAGCGGTTGTGCGGGTTTTGCATCGTGGTCTCCTGCTAGACAAAGCGGCAGCTGATGGCACCCAGCGGGCCGTAATCCACATGAAAGGTATCCCCCGGTCGTGCGGCCACCGGGCGGGTAAACGAGCCGCCCAGAATCACTTGGCCCGGTTTCAGGCTAACGTCGAACGGGGCCAGCTTGTTGGCCAGCCAGGCCACCCCGTTGGCAGGGTGGTTCAGTACGGCTGCTGCCACACCGGATTCCTCGATCACGCCATTGCGGTACATCAGGGCCGAAACCCAGCGCAGGTCCAGTTCGGACGGCCGGATGGGGCGGCCGCCCATGACCACGCCGGCGTTGGCCGCATTGTCGGAAATGGTGTCGAACACCTTGCGGGGGCGGCCGCTGGCCGGGTCGATGGACTGGCTGCGGGCATCGATGATTTCCAGTGCCGGAATCACGTACTCGGTGGCGTTGTAGACGTCGAACAGGGTGATGTTCGGGCCTTTCAGTTCCTTGCCCAGAATGAAAGCCAGCTCCACCTCGACGCGCGGTACGATGAAGCGGCTGGTGGGGATATCGGCTCCGTCGTTGAAGAACATGTCGTCCAGCAAGGTGCCGTAATCCGGCTCGTCAATTTGCGACGACATCTGCATGGCACGGGAAGTCAGCCCGATTTTGTGGCCTTTCACTACGCGGCCTTCGGCCAGTTTCATGTCCACCCAGCAGCGCTGGATGGCGTAGGCGTCCTCGATGGTGATGTCCGGGTACTCGAGCGAGATCTGGCGAATCTGCTGGCGCTCCTGCTCGGCCTGGTGCAAGCGGCGGGCAGTCTGTTCGATGATGTCTTGGCTAAGCATGTTGTCTCTCTGTCAGTTAGGTCTATAGCGTTGACGGCTTAGCGGTCCAGGCCGCCGAAGCACAGGTATTTGATTTCCATGAAGTCTTCCAGGCCATATTTGGAGCCTTCCCGGCCCAGCCCGGACTGCTTGATGCCACCGAATGGGGCCACCTCGGTCGAAATCAGCCCTTCGTTGATGCCCACCATGCCTGCTTCGATGGCCTCGGCCACACGCCAGATGCGGCCAACATCACGGCTATAAAAATAGGCCGCCAGACCGAACTCGGTGGCATTGGCCAGACGGATGGCATCCGCTTCGTCCTTGAAACGGAACAGTGGGGCCAACGGGCCGAAAGTCTCTTCGTGCGCTACCAGCATGTGCTCGGTGACCTCGGTCAGCACCGTCGGCTGATAGAAGTTGCCCCCCAGCGCGTGTGGTGCGCCGCCAGTCAGTACGCAGGCACCCTGGCTGACCGCATCGTTGACGTGCTCGGCTACCTTGGCCACCGCCTTGGCATTGATCAGCGGGCCTTGCTGCACATTGCCGCTATGGGCAGGGCCTACCGCCATCTGGCTGACCGCCGCGGCCAACTTGGCGGCAAAGGCGTCGTAAACGCCATCTTGTACAAGGATGCGGTTGGCGCAGACGCAGGTCTGGCCGGTATTGCGGAATTTGCTGGCCATGGCCCCCTGCACGGCGGCGTCCAGGTCGGCGTCGTCGAACACGATGAACGGGGCGTTGCCGCCTAGTTCCAGCCCCAGTTTTTTGACTGTGCCGGCGCACTGTTCCATCAGCAATTTGCCGATGCGGGTAGAGCCGGTAAACGACAGCTTGCGTACCGCCGGGTGGCGGGTCAGTTCGGCACCGATCTCGCTGGCGCGGTCGCCGGTAACGATATTGAGTACGCCGCACGGCACGCCGGCACGCTCTGCCAGTACGGCCATGGCCAGTGCCGACAAGGGGGTTTCGGCCGCCGGCTTCACCACCACGGTGCAACCGGCCGCCAGCGCCGGGCCCACCTTGCGGGTGATCATGGCATTGGGGAAGTTCCACGGGGTGATTGCCGCCACCACGCCGATGGGCTGCTTCAGCGTGACCAGCCGACGGTCTGCCGCCGGGCTGGGAATCACATCGCCGTAAGCGCGTTTGGCCTCTTCGGCAAACCATTCGATGAAGCTGGCCCCGTAGGCAATCTCGCCACGGCTTTCCGGTAGCGGTTTGCCTTGCTCCAGGCTGAGCAACTGCGCCAGGTCTTCCTGGTGCTGCATCATCAGCTCGAACCAGCGACGCAAGATCTGCGAGCGTTGCTTGGCTGGCAGGTTGCGCCAGGCGGGCAGGGCCGCTTCGGCCGCTTCGATGGCACGATGGGTCTCGGCACTGCCCAGCGAGGCTACCTCGGCCAGCACGTCGCCGGTGGCCGGGTTGTGCACGGCAAAACGGGTGCCGTGGTCACCGGCTACCCATTCGCCGTTGATGAAGGCCTGGTTACGCAGCAGGCCGGGGTCTTGCAACAAGTTGCTCTGTGTCATGGTGGGTGCTCACATGGGGGTAGACGTGGCTGACGACGCGGGCGTCGCCAGGCGTTGAAGTTGCAGGCTCAGCCAGGCACCGGCACCGCACAGGGCAATTACCAGACACATGGCGGCCGGGGTACCGTCGTGCAGCCGGGCTACGGCAGCGCTGGCCAGCATGCCCGCGGCAAACTGGCCGCTGGCGGCCAGCGCCATGGCGGCGCCTGCCCGGCTGGCGTGCTGTTGCAGCAGCCTGGCCATGCAATTGGCGCCCACCGAGCCGGTGAGACCAACGCTAATCAGCAGCGGCAGGACGACTGCCATCAGCGAACCGGCACCTGCCAGCCACAAGGCCGCGCCTGCGATGGCGATGGCGCCGGTCTGCCATTGCAGCAAGGTGTCGGTGTTGCCGTGTACGGCCAGGCGCTTGTTCAGCCAGGTAAAGGCGATGACGGCGACGATGTTGAGCCCGAACAGCCAGCCGTAGTGTTGCGCCGGCACGCCGAAGTAATGGATGTACACAAATGGCGACCCGGTGATGTACGCAAACATCGCGCCGAATGTCAGGCCCAGCGCCAGCAGATAGCCTTGCGAGTGCCGGCAAGCCAGTACCGAGCGGTAAGCCAGAAACACGCTAGCCAGGCCGGTGCTATGGCGCTGTGCTGGCGGGTGGGTTTCCGGCAGGCGCAGGGCGACCCGCCACAGGATCAGTGCGGCAAAGATCGTCAGGGCCAGAAACAGGCTGCGCCAGCCAGCCCATTGCAACAGCAGGCCGCCGAGAAGCGGGGCCAGCAGGGGCGCGATCATGGTGACCAGATGCAAGGTAGACAGCACCTGGGCTGCGCGTGCCAGTGGAAACAGGTCGCGTACCATGGCACGGCCCAGCACACTGCCGGCGCCGCCACCGATGCCCTGTATCACGCGCAGCGCAACCAGTTGCTCGCCGCTTGCGGCCAACATGCAAGCCAGGCTGGCCAGCAGGTAGAGCGAGATGCCAAATAGCAGCACCGGCCGTCTGCCGTAGCGGTCGGACAGCGGGCCGTACAGCAGCATGCCCAGACAGAACCCGCCCAGAAAGCCGCCGATGGTCAGCTGGATCAGCCCGACTGGGGCGTGCAGGTTGGCCGCAATGGCCGGCAGCGCAGGCAGGTAGAGGTCGATCGATAGCGGGCCGAATGCGACCAGGGCGGCAAGTAGCCAGATCAGGCGCTCGGGGGCGGATGTGTGCGTGTTCATGCTGGTGGGGCTCAGGCCTGGCGGAAGCGCTGATGGACGTTGTTGTGCTTGTAGCTCAATTGCTGTGGCAGCTCGCTCAGCTCGAAAGTCAGGGCCAGGTAGCGGGTGTCGAACAGCGGCTGGAAGTGCGCCTTGATCAGTTCGAACAGCCCCTGGGCCGTGTATTCACGCTCCTCTGCACTACGGCCGTAACCAATTTTCAGCGACATGTGCACAAAGGCGTAGTCGGCCTCGCCATCGGCCATGCGCCAGGTGTCCAGCCAGTGGACACGGCTACGGATACCGGCCACCGGGTACAGGCCGGTGCCGATCAGGAAGTCGTGAGCCTTGCGGAACAGTTCCGGCAGCTCGGCCTGTTCGCGGATGTTGTCGGTACATTCGAGGATGAAGTGCGGCATGACGGTCTCCAGGGCCACCGCCGGGTACGACGGTGGCCTGCGGCATTACACGGGAAGGATGACGTTGATCTGGCCGGTGCCGGAGCTGCCGAAATAGGGGGTTACCACCTCGGCCTTGCCACGGTATTCGTCCCAGCCCAGCGCGCCCAGCAGCATGGCGGTGTCGTGCATGAAGCCTTCACCGTGGCCCTTGTCGGCGTACTCCGGCAGCATGGCGCAGAAGGTTTTCCAGTCACCGCGTTGCCACATTTCCACCACTTCGTGGTCCAGGGTTTCCAGGAACGGGCTCCACACCTTGTGCAGGTACTGGTCGGCCACGCCGTTCTGGGCAAAACGGTGCGACAGCGAGCCGCTGGCCAAGATGGCGACGGTGCCGTCGTACTGTTCTTCGATGGCACGGCGCATGGCGGCGCCCAGCGTGGCGCTGTCTTGCAGGTTGTGCACGGTACACAGCGCAGAAACGGATACCACTTTGAAATGCTGGTCTTCGTTCATGTAGCGCATCGGTACCAGCGTGCCGTACTCCAGTGCCAGTGTGGTGTTGTCGTGGGCGCGGGTGTGCACGCCGGCCACAGTGGCCGCATCGGCCAGCAGGCGGCCCAGCACCGGGTTGCCCTGGTATTCGTAGGGCATGTTCTTGATGAAGTGCGGCAGCTCGTTGCTGGTGTAGATGCCGGCAAAGTGCGCGGCCGAATTGATGTGATAGCCGGAGTTCACCAGCCAGTGGGTATCGAACACGACAATGGTGTCCACGCCCAGCTCACGGCAACGGCGGCCGATTTCCTTGTGACCATCGATGGCGGCCTGACGGCAGCCCTTGTGCGGCCCGTCCAGCTCGGACAGGTACATGGATGGTACGTGGGTGATCTTGGCGGCAAGCGCAAGTTTGCCCATGGTGGTCTCCTCGATTCTCTGTAAACGTTGGCGGTGGGGTGGTTAAGTCTTGTGGTGATGGCCAGGCGGAGGCCTGGCCATCACGGCTTATACGCCCCAGCGCGGGATGTGGTGGCTGCCCATCGAGACGCAGACATTCTTGATTTCGGTAAACACTTCAAAGCTGTAGGCACCGCCTTCGCGGCCGGTACCCGACGCTTTTACGCCGCCAAACGGCTGACGCAGGTCGCGGACGTTCTGGCTGTTGATGAATACCATGCCGGCTTCGATGCCACGGGCCAGACGATGAGCCTTGCCGATGTCCTGGGTCCAGATGTACGACGCCAGGCCGTATTCCACGTCATTGGCCAGTCGCAGCGCTTCGGCTTCGTCCTTGAATTTCAGCAGGCAGACCACCGGGCCGAAGATTTCTTCCTGGGCAATGCGCATGCGGTTGTCCACGTCGGCAAACACGGTCGGCTGGATGAAGTGGCCGTTTTGCAGATGGGGTGCAAGGTTGGCCGGACGCTCGAGACCACCGGCCAGCAAGGTCGCGCCTTCTTCCATACCGATACGGATGTAACCGGTGACCTTGTCGTAGTGTGCTTTGGTAATCATGGAGCCGACCTGGGTTTTCGGGTCTTGCGGGTCACCCACGATCAGGTTGCGGGCACGACGGGCAAATTCGGCGACGAATTCGTCGTACACCCCTTCCTGGATGAAGATGCGGCTGCCGGCAGTGCAGCGTTCACCGTTGAGCGAGAAGATAGTGAACAGGGCAGCATCCAGCGCACGCTCCAGATCAGCATCGTTGAAAATCAGCACCGGGCTCTTGCCGCCGAGCTCCATCGAATATTTCTTGATGCCAGCACTCTGCATAATGCGGCGGCCGGTAGCGGTGCCGCCGGTAAACGACACGGCACGCACGTCCGGGTGGCGTACCAGCGCGTCGCCGGCATTGGCACCGTAGCCCTGTACCACGTTGAACACGCCTTCCGGAATGCCGGCTTCCATCGCCAGGCGGCCCAGCTCGTTGGCGGTCAGTGGCGACAGCTCCGACATTTTCAGTACTGCGGTGTTGCCCAGTGCCAGGCAGGGTGCGGTTTTCCAGGTGGCCGTCATGAACGGTACGTTCCACGGCGAGACCAGACCGCAAACGCCTACCGGCTGGTACAGCGTGTAGTTCAGCATGCTGTCGTCCACCGGGTAGGTGTGGCCGTCCATGCGGGTGCATACCTCGGCGAAGAAGTCGAAGTTGTGCGAGGCGCGCGGAATCAGCACGTTTTTGGTCTGGTGGATGGGCAGGCCGGTATCCTGGGTTTCCAGCTCGGCCAGACGCGGTACGTTCTGGTCGATCAGTTCGCCCAGACGGCGCATCAGGCGCGCACGCTCTTTGGCCGGGGTGTTGGACCAGGCCGGGAAGGCGGCCTTGGCCGCAGCGACCGCCGCGTTGATCTCGTCGGCACCACCGCTGGCGACTTCGCAGATGGCCTCGCCGGTGGCTGGGTTGAAGTTGGTGAAGGTGTCCTTGCTTTCGACTTCGCGGCCGTTAATCCAGTGCTTGATCATGATGTCTTCCTTGGCTGTGCGGCGCTGCCGCACCGCTGAATCGGGGTTGTTGCGGCTCAACGGCCTCGCAGGTTTTCGTATTCGCTCTCACTGACGATGCGGTTGACCAGGCGGCCTACGCCTTCCACTTCCACCACCACTTCGTCACCGGGTACGACATCTGCCAGCCCTTCCGGCGTGCCGGTGGCAATCATGTCGCCGGGCGACAGTGTCATGAAGCTGCTCAGGTATTCGATGAGGAAAGGAATGTCGAACACCATGTCGCGGGTGTTGCCCTGTTGGGTCAGCTTGCCGTTAACCCAGGTGCGTAGCGTCAGGTTGGCCGGGTCTGCCACGTCAGCCTTGTCTACCCACCACGGCCCGATCGGTGTCAGCGTGTCGCGGTTTTTCACGCGCAGGTTGGGGCGGTAGTAGTTTTCGAGGAAGTCGCGTACGGCGTAGTCATTGCAGACGCTGTAGCCAGCCACGTAGTCCATGGCGTGTTCGCGCGAGACGTGTCGCGCGGTCTTGCCGATGATGACCACCAGTTCGCACTCGTAATGCATGTAAGCCACGTTGTCCGGGCGTACCGACACTTGCTGGTGGCCGGTGAGGGTGCTGGGCGACTTCAGGAATACCAGCGGTTCGGTGGGTGCCTTGAAGGCCAGCTCGGCCGCATGGTCGGCATAGTTCAGGCCCAGGGCAAACACGGTGCCCTGCGCCGGGGGCAGCCAGGTGACGTCGTCTGCCGACAGGCGCTGGCCGTTGACGGTAACGCTGTGATCCTCGTTGACCATGACGTTGTGTGTCTGGCCCTGGTAGCGGATGCGGGCGTGTTTCATCGTGCGGCCTCCTCTGCGATAACGGGGTTTTCCAGGCGGCCGATGCCTTCAATGGCAACGGTCACGGTGTCACCGGCTTGCAGGTCCACGCTGCGCAGCGGCGTGCCGGCAATCAGCAGGTCACCGGGCTCCAGGGTCATGAAGCTGGAGATGTCGGCAATCAGCTGCGGTACGCTGCGGACGAGATCGGCGCAGCGGTTAGTTTCGCGCAGGGTGCCGTTAACGTAGGTTTCCACCACCAGCGTTTGCGGGTCGACCCGGCGGGCATCGATCAGCCACGGCCCGATAGGGCAGAAACTATCACGACATTTGGCCTTGACCGCGGGGCGATAGAAGCTGTCTTCCGGTTGGCTGACCTCGTTTACCACGGTGTAGGCGGCGATATAAGCCAGCGCTTGCTCGGCACTGACTTTGCGCGCGGTCTTGCCGATGACGATGCCCAGTGCACCGCCGGCCTGGATGCGGTCAACGCCCGCCGGAAACAGGATGGGGGCGCCGTGGCCGATCTGTGTGTTGCTGGTCTTGATGAACAGCACCGGGGCCTGGGGCGCGGCTTTGTAGGGGGCATCCTCAAAGGCTCCGGCCAGCGACTCGATCAGCGAGCGATGATTGAGCGCTGCGCCGTAGACGGTACCGGTGACCGGTGCCAGCCATTGCGGGCTTTCCATTAACGGGTTGCCGTTATCTAGCAACAGGTTGCCGTCTGCTTGCAGCGTCACGTCGCGAACCTGTCGATTAAGCAAAATGCGTCCACGCGCCATGCTTGCTCCTCCTGCTTGGCTTGCAGGCCGGCGGCCAACCTTTGGCGGCCTGCTGCTGCAAATTAGTTAACATATTAAATTTATACGGCGCGTTGATTGTTCTTGTCAACACCCCGGCTAAAGCATTTGCTGAATATGTTCACTATGCCGGCGGATCACGTGTACTTTGCACCGGGAAGTCGGTACTTTTCGCAAGTGCCACCGCTTTGAGTGCGCTGTTATCCACCCCCTTACCAGGAGAAATTGATGTCTACACCTTGCGATGCATCCAGTCTGGCGTATGTTTGCCGGTCGCTCACCACTGCTGCCGCGTTGCAGGCAGTCGAAGCCGCCGTGGCGCATGGGCGTCAGTTGGGCGTGAGGGTCAATGCTGCCGTGGTGGACCGCAGTGGGGTCCTACTGGCCTTTCTGCGTTGCGAGGAAGCGCCGCTGCATTCAGTAGAAATCGCGATGGACAAAGCCTATACCGCAGCAAGCTTCGGCATGGCGACCGAGCAGTGGGCCACCCGGCTGGCCGAGCGCACTGATGCTGTCCGGGCCGGCCTCTACGGCCGGCCACGCTTTGCCGGCTTTGGTGGCGGCGTGCCTATCCTGATGGGGGGCGAACGCATCGGAGCCATCGGGGTGTCCGGTGCCAGCGAGGCGCAGGACGTGGCCTGCGCCGCTGCCGGTCTGGCGGCCATTGGCGTGGGGGTATGACCGTGGCGCGTGAACGCAGCCCTATCCCTAATATCGATATCGGCAAGGAGTACGACAGCCCCTATGCCGCTGCCGAGGTGTCCTACGAGCGGTTTGGCAAGCTGGCGGCGTTCTTTGGCCGCAATATGCCGGTGCATCGTCACGACCGGTTTTTTCAGGTGCATTATCTCGCCAGCGGCCAGATACGGCTGTATCTGGAGGAGGCGCAATACATCGCCCGGGCGCCGCTGTTTTTTCTGACGCCGCCGACCGTACCGCATGCCTTCATTACCGAAGAAGATGCCGACGGGCACGTGCTGACGGTACGGCAAGAGCTGGTGTGGCAACTGCTTGCCACCTTGCCCCGACAGGAAACCGAACTGCGGCTGATGACGCCATTCTGTGTCGAGCTGGGCAATGTGCCCGAGGCGCTGGACGCCGAGGCAGCGCGTTTACCGCAGCTGTTTGCCTTGCTGGCGGCGGAATTCACGGCGGCGGCGGCCGGGCGCGAGCTGGCGCTGCAAGGGTTGACGCAGCTGTTGCTGATCAGCTTGCTCCGTCTGGCCAGCGAAGCCGGCGACAAGCAGCATTTCCGCCGCGAAGACCTGCACATCTACCATCGTTTCAACGCCCTGATCGAGCAGCACTACCGCGAACACTGGGCCCTGTGGCGTTACGCCGAGCAGATCGGTGTCACCGAAGCCCGGCTCAACGACATCTGCCGCCGTTTGGCTGACTTGCCATCCAAACGGCTGGTGCACGATAGGCTGTTGCAGGAAGCCAAACGCTTGCTGATTTTTTCCGGCAGTTCGATCAACGAAATTGCTTACCACCTAGGCTTCAAGGATCCGGCGTATTTTTCGCGTTTTTTTCTGCGCGACACCGGGCGCAGCCCCAGCGATTACCGTACGGCCAACCTGCAGGCCGAGTCGCTGCCGCCGCCGATTCGATTTGCCGATTCCGGATAGCCCCTGTTGCGTCGGCGCACAGATACTGCATCGCCCCACCTCAAGGAGTGATGCCATGCTGTCTGTTTTTCACCGAGCCTGGCGACGGCCCGATACCGCGCGCCTGTTGCCGCTTGCCGACGCTTCACCGCCGTCTTCGTCTGCCGGAGACGTGTCGCCAGCCGTGGATGACCTGCCGGTTGTCCGCTTGCTGCACACGGTGACGGCCATGCAGCACGGCATGGTGCGTGGCCTGGATGCCCAGCGGCAGTTGGCCGCAGAAATAGAAGTCCGCAGCAGCCGCATGCAATCGGCCCTGAACCAGTCGGCCGCCCAGGTGCAGCAAAGTGCCAGCATCGCCGATGGCCTGCGCCAGGCACTGGCCGCCGAAGTGGCGCAGGTAGCCGGTGATATCCGGCGCGAGTTGGCCGCCGCCGTTGCGCTGATTGATCACAAGGCCGCGCAGGCGCTGGGGGTGATCGAGGAAACCAGCGACATCGCCAAGATGGTGAACCTGCTGGCGCTGAATGCAGCTATCGAGGCTGCCAGGGCGGGGGAACAGGGCCGCGGCTTTGCTGTGGTGGCGGATGAAGTCCGCCGTCTGGCACAGCGCACGCTGGAAAGCTCGGCGCTGGCCATGCAGCATATGGATCTGGGTGAGGTGCAACAGCAGGTTGCCGCACTGGTCAGCGCCAGCGATGCCAAGCTGGCGGCGCTGATCGACCGGCTGGGCATACGGCTGGGCGACATGGCGCAATTATTTGATGCGCTGGGCAGCAATATGCAGGGGCTGAGTGATACCAACCGGCTGGTGACCGAAGCAGCGCCGCAGGTGGCCCAGCGTGCCGCGCTGCTACTAGGCCATGCCGAGCGGGCTGCTGGCATGGCCGATAGTCTGGCTATGGCCTTGCCATTGCCCGTGGTCCAGCGCCAGCAGGCGGTGCAGCAGTTGTTGCGCCAGCAGCAGTTGCCGTTGCAGGCCGCCTATGATCGGCTGGCTGATATCCGTGCCCGTGGGGTACTGCGTGTGGCGGTGGAACCGGCCTTTACCGGACTGTCTTTTCGCTTGCGCGATGGCCAGGCGCTACAGGGGCTGGATATCGATTACGCCACGGCTTTTGCCGGTTGGCTTGGGGTGCGGGTGCAGTTTGTCGAGCACAGCTGGGATCAGTGCCCGGATTTGCTGCACTTTGGCCGGCAACCGGGCGAGCCGCTGGCCGATCTGATCTGGAGTGCCATGCCTGCCGGCATTGCACTGCCGGGTTTGTGGTTATCGCAGCCGTACTGCACCACGCCCTTCGTGCTGGTACGCCGCACCGGCGATAGCCGCATCCGCAGCCTGGACGACCTGGACGGCAAGGTGCTGGGCGTGGGCAATGACCCGAGTGCCCTGGCGGCACTGCAGGCTGCCGGAGTGCGCTGGCAGGCAAACCGAGACGTGCCTGGCGGTCGCGTGCAGCTGGCCAACCTGTTGCTGTATTCTGATCAGCGGCGCATTCATGCCGCGGTGGCGGAGGGCAGTGTCGATGCCTTTGCTGTGGAGCGCACCATTTTCCACTGGGCGGCAGTGGATGCGGCCAGCCCGTGGAGGGGGCGCCTCGATATCTTGCCTACCCCGCTGACACCCACACCGTGGCATTACTGTGTTGCTGTGGCTGCGCTGGCGGAAAACACCGACTTGCTGCAGGCCGTCAACACCTTCCTGGGCGACTTTCTGCCCGGTGGGCGACGTGCTGCCATCGAGCAGCGCTGGCAGGGCGGTGCGGTGTAATGTCTCTCCCATGGCCCGGCGTTTGCCGGGCCGTTTCTCCTTTGGGCGCCCAATGGGCGCTTTTTTTATGGCTTATGTAGTAGAGACAATAGTGTGTTTACGCTGCATGTGTGATGCGAGTTTGGGCAGAAGTATCGTGGGGGCGCCTGCGGCATGGTATCGGATGTAAAGCAAAACGCCGTTCCTCTAGGGAAACGGCGTTTTTTTATGGCGTGTCAGGGCTCAGGCGAGGGCGCGGCTGCGGGTTTCTGATGGCAGCTCGTCAAACAGCTTTCGATAGTCACGCGAAAAATGACCCAGATGGTAAAAGCCCCAGTGGCCGGCGGCTTCACGCACGCTGTTCTGCGCCGGTGCCGCCTGCAGCATGCGGCGCACGCTGTTCAGGCGTATGGAACGCAGGTAATCCACCGGCGTGGTGCCGGTGATTAGCTGGAAGCTGTTTTGCAGCGTGCGGCGGCTGATACGCAGCTGCTGGCACAGGTCCAGCACGGTGACCGGCTCGTCCGGGCTGTGCTGCACGATGGCTTGGCTGCGGCGCACGATGTCGCTGTGTGTGGCGTAGGTGAGGTTGGGCCGTTCATCCGGGGCGACGTCGTGCAGCAGGTCCAGTAGCAGGCTGATGAACTGATGCTGGATCAGCTTCTGACTACCAGCAAAGTTCAACAGGTCGGCATTGTGCAATGCCTGCTCGAAGGCATTCAGCAGCAGTACCCGCGCTGCCTGTAGCTGCTGAGGGCTGGTTTGTAGCACCGGCAGGCGCTGCCGGTGACGGCTCAGCCGTTGCCAGAGCTCGGGCGCCAGGGTTTCCAAGTCGCTGTTGCGGATGGATATCTGCAGGGAGTCCACCTGCGGTGGCACGTGGAAAACAAATTCTTCATTGCTGCGCAAGGCCATCACCGCGTTGTCGCCTACCTGGCATCCTTGCAGCGATAGTGGCACCGAGAGGCTTAGTGGCACAGCAAAGTGCACCATGTCTGCCGGAGCTTGGCCATGCTGCACCACGCGCTGGTTGATGGTTTCCCGGAAGATATCCAGCTGGTCGGTATTCAGCCGCTGTAGCGAGCTGTGAAAGCGTCCGGCTGTGATCTGGTCGTAGACCTGGTTCCAGTCGGCCAGTGACGCAGCATGCTGCTGGGCATCGCTGAAATAGTGGTGGTGGGCCTGCATGGTGTGAACATCCTGTGTGTCTGTTTCGGCAGCAGTGCTGTCGTTTTTCTGGTTTTGCCACCTGTGTTCAGGTAGGAGGCGACTGCTTGCCGGCCCGGTTCTCCCCGGTGTTGCCGTTTGTCGACAAACCAGTATCCCGTAGCGACTGCGCCTCGTCACCGTGAAAGCCGTGGTGCGATGAAAAAAATAGTTAATATATTATCTATTTGCTTGTCAGACAGTGTGCAAGCCAATTGCCGAAAGGCTTGATGACGATGTCAGCAGTGTGACAGCGGCGCGACAGTTGGCCGCGCAGGGGACTGGAAACCCTGATGCCAAGGCCATTTTGGGCTAGGTGCAGGGTTTGCCGATTTGGGATAAGCGGCGGTAAATGCACCGAGTACATTGATATACGTCAAGGCCGCGCTGGATACCTGGCGAGGGTGCAGGATGCACCACCGCGCGATGCGGCCAACCCGTGATAACGGGGTTGCGTCAATTTCAATGAGGAGAACGAGGATGGATCAGAACCTGGTACCCGTGCTGGACGAGGTGAATGCCTTCCTGCGCAAGGAGCATGGGCTGTTGGTGGATGGGGCATCGATTGCCGCTGCGGCAGGTGGCCGTATCGAGGTACGCAACCCGGCAACCGGGCAGGTCATTGCCAGCGTGGCTGATGCCGATGCTGCCGATGTGGATGCCGTGGTGGCCAGTGCCCATCGCGCCTTTACCTCTGGTGCCTGGTCGGGCCTGCGTCCTGCCGACCGCGAACGTATCCTGCTCAAGCTGGCCGATGTGCTGGAAGCGCACGCCGAAGAGCTGGCGCAGCTGGAAACCCTGAACCAGGGCAAGTCCATTCATATCTCCCGCGCCATCGAGGTAGGGGCCGCCATCGAATACGTACGTTACATGGCCGGTTGGGCGACCAAGATCACCGGCGAAACCATGGACGTGTCGATTCCAGTGCCGCAGGGTGCCCGTTACACCGCCTACACCCGCCGTGAGCCGGTGGGCGTGGTGGCCGGCATCGTGCCGTGGAATTTCCCGCTGATGATTGCCATCTGGAAGCTGATTCCCGCCCTGGCCGCTGGCTGCACCATCGTGTTGAAACCTTCCACAGAAACCCCGCTGACCGCCTTGCGCCTGGGGGAGCTGGCGCTGGAAGCTGGCATTCCGCCAGGTGTGGTCAACGTGTTGACCGGTCGGGGCAGCCGTGCAGGTCAGGCACTGGCTAGCCACCCGCTGGTGAGCAAAGTGACCTTTACCGGCTCCACGGAAGTCGGCAAGACCGTCGGCCATGCCGCACTGGACAACATGGCGCGCTTCTCGCTGGAGCTGGGTGGCAAGAACCCGATGCTGGTATTTGGCGATGTGGATGTGGACAAAGCCATCCAGGGCGCAATGATGGGCGGCTTCCTCAATCAGGGGCAGGTCTGTGCTGCTGCCTCGCGCATTTACATCCACCGCAGCAAGTTTGACCAGGTAGTGGAAGGGTTGGCCGCCGCCGCCAGCGGCATGACTATCGGTGCCGGTATGGACCTGAATGCCCAGATCAACCCGCTGGTATCCGCCCGCCAGCAACAGTCGGTGTGCCGCTACATCGATATTGCCCGCGCAGAAGGGGCGCGGGTACTGTCCGGTGGCCAGGCTGCCGACCTGCCCGGTTACTTCGTGCAGCCGACCGTGCTGAGCAACGTCGATCACCGCAGTACCGTGGTGCGCGAGGAAATCTTCGGGCCGGTACTGGTTGCCATGCCGTTCGACAGCATGGAAGAAGCCGTACATCTGGCCAACGACACGCCTTATGGCCTGGCCGCAAGCGTCTGGAGCAATGACCTGTCGCTGGTGATGAACGTGGTGCCAAAAATCCAGGCCGGTACTGTCTGGGTCAACAGCCACATTCCGCTGGACCCGAATATGCCGTTCGGTGGCCACAAACAGTCCGGAGTTGGCCGCGAATTCGGCCGTGCCGCGCTGGAGAGCTTTACCGAGCTCAAGTCGGTGTGCATCGCCCACTAATCCCTGTCATTCGCTCGGCCGGCTGCCGGCCAGCCGGGCGGCATCCTACGTTTACGCCGCGACCGCCGGCCACGTTTTTTGAAGGAGTCTTGCCATGTCTTACGATCAAGCCCGCTTCTGGCACCCCATGCTGCACCCCAACGAGATGCAGCGCCGCGAACCCATCCGCATCGTGCGTGGTGACGGTTGCTATGTGTACGACGACAAGGGCCACCAACTGGTAGACGGTGTTGCCGGCCTGTGGAACGTGAACGTTGGCCACAACCGCCCGGAGATCAAGCAAGCCATCGTTAACCAGCTCGATGAGCTGGAGTACTTCCAGCTGTTCGACGGCATCAGCCACCCGCGCGCCGAAGAGCTGTCTGCCACCATCATCGATATGCTGAAGCCGGAAGGCATGGCCCGTGTGGCTTTCAGTAGTGGGGGCTCCGATGCCGTAGAAACCGCACTGAAGCTGGCTCGCCAGTACTGGCGCGTGAAAGGCCAACCGGACCGCACCAAGTTCATCTCGCTGAAGCAGGGCTACCACGGTACCCATTTCGGTGGTGCCTCCGTAAACGGCAACACCGTTTTCCGCCGCAATTACGAGCCGATGCTGCCGGGCTGCTTCCATGTGGAAACGCCGTGGACCTACCGCAACCCGTTTACCGAAGACCCGCAAGAGCTGGCTGAAATCTGTGCCCAGATGCTGGAGCGCGAAATCCTGTTCCAGAGCCCGGATACGGTTGCTGCTTTCATCGCCGAGCCGATCCAGGGCGCCGGTGGCGTGATTGTGCCGCCGGCCACCTACTGGCCGCTGATCCGCCAGGTGTGTGACAAATACGGCGTGTTGCTGATTGCGGATGAAATCGTTACCGGCTTTGGCCGCTCCGGCTCCATGTTCGGCAGCCGCCTGTGGGGCGTCGCACCGGACATCATGTGTCTGGCCAAGGGCATTTCCTCCGGCTACGTGCCGCTGGGTGCCACCGTGGTCAACCAGCGTGTGGCCGACGCCTTTGCTGCCAATGCCGATTTTGGCGGCGCCATCATGCACGGTTACACCTACTCCGGCCATCCGGTTGCCTGCGCGGCCGCCATCGCCAACCTGAAGATCGTGCGCGACGAGAACCTGCCGGGCAACGCCGCTGCACAAGGTGAGTACCTGCTGGCCAAGCTGAAACCGTTTGTCGACAAGTACGCAGCGGTGGGCGAAGTGCGTGGCAAAGGCCTGATGGTGGCGCTGGATCTGGTGGTGGACAAAGCCACCCGCGAGCCGGTAGACCCGATGGGTGGCTACGCCAACCGCGTGGCAGAAATCGCCCGCGAAAACGGTGTGCTGGTGCGCCCGGTGGGTACCAAGATCATCCTGTCGCCGCCGCTGGTCATCCAGCAGCCCCAGCTGGACGCCATCGTCTCGGCACTGGATGCCGGTTTCGCCGGCGCCTGATCGCGCAACGCCGCACTGCCTGACGGAGCCGTGACCATGACCTCTACCGTTTCTGCCGTCGTGGCCCACTATGCCCGTTGTAGCATGAGCAGCCTCACCGGCCTGGTGCCGGTGAGTGCGTGTGCTTTTTACCAGGTGGATGCCTGCCAGCAGCCACGTCACTACCTGCTGCAGGGCATGCCGGGTGGCACCCATCAGCACTATCTCGCGCATTACCAGCAGCATGACCCGCTGTTGCCGGTACGCTTTGGCCCCGATACCACGGTGATGCCGGTCAGCGAAGCGTTGCCGGCTGGCCGTCTGCAGCAGTCGCATTACGGCCGCTTCATGGCGCGGCACGGTATGCACGATGTGGTGGAGCTGTTCATCCGGCGTGGCGGGCGCGTGGTGGCGGGGTTTTCCCTGATCCGCGACGAAGCGCTGGGCAGCTTTACCGGGCAGGAAGTGCTGACCTTGCAGCATCTGCACGGTTTGCTGGAGCTGGCCGCCGGCAGCCACCTGCCTCTGGCCGATCCGTTACTGGCCAGTGAGGTTGCCTTGACCTCCAGGGAGCAAGATGTGGCACTGCTGTTGCGTGATGGTGCCAGTAACAAAACCATTGCCCGCTTGCTGGACATGGGCGTGCCTACGGTGAAGACCCACCTGCAGCACCTCTACCGCAAGTTTGGCGTAAACAACCGTACTGCCCTGACACGCTGCCTGTTTGAGCGGCTGCCGGACAGTATGGCGCCCGGCCTGGTCATCTAGACTGGACCTAGTGACAACCGGCCCCGCGACAAAACCCAATACAGGGTGCCGGCTACAAAGCGAGAACATCAAAGGAGTCACAACAATGAGCATTCAGCAGAAACTGAGTCGCTACCTCGATCAGGGGGTGGTGGGCTTTCCGGTGGCACTGGCCAGTTCGGTCGGCGTCATCATGGCCAGTCCGGTGATCCTGACCGCAACCAGCGGTTTTGGCATCGGTGGCAGCACCTTTGCCCTGGCCATGGTGATTGCCTGGGTGATGATGCAGGCGCAGGCCACTACCTTTTCAGAAGCAGCTTCCATGTTGCCGACTTCGGGTGCGGTATACGACTATATCTCCTGTGGCATGGGTCGTTTTTTTGCCATTACCGGCACCATTTCGGCCTATTTACTGGTACATGTGTTTGCCGGTACGGCCGAGACCATTCTTTCCGGGGTCATGGCGCTGGTGAATTTCGAGCACCTGAACACCATGATGGAAAGCAGTGGATATTCATGGCTGGTGGGGGTAGGGCTGGTGATCTTGTTTGGCGTGCTTAATTCACTAGGAATCACCATCTTCGGCAAGGCCGAAATCATCCTGACCTTCGTGATGTGGGCCACGCTGACTATCTTCGGTGTCATCGGCCTGATGAAAGCGCCAGCGGTGCATTTTGACGGCTGGTTCGGCAGCCCGCTGGACCTGTCTGACCCCACTGGTGTGCTGAGTCTGATCGGCATGGCCATGTTCATGTTTGTCGGTTTCGAGCTGGTGACACCGCTGGCGCCAGAGCTGAAACGTGCCAGCCGCAATATTCCGCTGGCCGCCAAGCTGGGTCTGACCGGCGTGGCCAGCACCATGTTCTTGTATGGTGCTGCCATGGTGCATCAGGTGGCCAACGTGCCGATGGACCCGAATAACCCGCAAGGCCCGCACCTGCTGGATACCCCGATGGCCATTCCGGCGTTTGCCGAGCAAGTCATGGGCCCGTTCGGCAAGATCTGGCTGGGTATCGGCTTACTGTTTGCCGGTGCCGCCACCATCAACACGCTGATCGCCGCCTTGCCGCGCATCTTGTACGGCATGGCGCTAGATGGTGCCTTGCCGCGTGCCTTCACCTACCTGCATCCGCGCTTCAAGACCCCGCTCGTGGGCATTCTGGTGGCAGTCATCATCCCGTGTGCCCACGCCTGGTACATCCAGGGCAACCTGGACCGCATTATGCCGTTGGTACTTGCTGCCGTATGTGCCTGGGGTGTGGCCTATCTACTGGTGAACATCTCGGTGGTGATGTTGCGTATCCGCCGTCCGGACTTCCCGCGCGCCTACCGTTCGCCATGGTTCCCGTTGCCGCAAATCGTGTCCAGTGTCGGCATCATCATCGCCATCTGGTTCATTACCCCGCCAGGTATGGATAGCCGCGACATTTACGTACCCTTTGGTGTGATGCTGGGTCTGACGGCGCTATACGCCCTGGTGTGGACCGTGTTTGTGCAGAAGGTTAACCCTTTCCGCCCGGTAGAAATCGAAGTCTTGCTGGAAGAAGAGTTCGGCAAGGCGGCCGGCCATGAGTCGCTGATTGATGAGGAAATGAAGCGTGTGGCCTCGCTGGGCTGAGCGCTGGCGCCGCCCGCGCCTGCCTCGTGCATACCGCGCCGGGGCCACGCTGGCCAGGCTGCAGCCGGAGCTGGCGTTGGCGGGGGCGGTGTGTACGACGCAGGACGACAGCCTGATGACGTGTACGGTGGGCGACGGCCTGCATTTCACGGTGCAGGAGCGTGTTGAATCGATGTTTCTGGCCCACACCGTGTGCTGCGAGTTTCGGCTGCAGGTGCCGTTGGCGCCCGCGCTGGCGGCGTTGCCGCCGGCACGGATGGTGATCCGGCATACCGGGATGTTGCGGCGGCAGGGCATTGCCTGCACCGTTGAAGGCAGCCGGGATGAGGCGTTGCTGGCCATGGCCCGTCGCCTGGAAACCGACCCGCTGGTGATTCGAGCCTTGCTGCCGCTGGATTTCCGCCGCTGTGAGCTCTATCTGGCGGACGGGTGCTGGCAACTGCGTATCGAGCACTTTGGCGCCAGCGAGCTGGTGACCACGCTGCCACCGATGCGCCGTTACATTCGGCTGGTCAGCGAGCAGCGCACTGCCATGCTGCGCAGTCTGCTGGTGTGCCAGACACTGTTGGCTGCATAAACTTTTATCCGGCAAAGCACAAGGGCGCCTATGGCGCCCTTGTGCTTTGTAACGTATCGGCCCAGCTACGCGTCGGGTTCGCTCTCGCCGTTACTGCTGGCAGTCTCGCTGGCCTGGCTCGGTGTCGGAAGCTGCTCCAGCTCGGCCAGCAGTTGCAGCAGCTGACTCAGCTTGGCCTCGCCAAAGTGCTGCTCGATTTGCTGGTAGCAGGCGGCAGATAGTGGCGAAATCTGGTGCGTCAGCGCCCGGCCGCTGTCGGATAGCGACACGATCAGGCGACGGCTGTCGGTTTTGTCTTTACGGCGATGAATCAACCCGGCCTTTTCCATACGTACCAGAATGCCGGTGAGGCTGGGCGACAGGATGCAGGCCAGGTCTGCCACCATGCCGGCTTCCATTTCACCACGGTCGTCCAGCAGACGCATGATGCGCCACTGTTGTTCGGTCAGGCCAAAGCCGTTCAAGAGTGGCCGGAAGTATGCCATGACGGCCTCGCGGGCGCGCAACAGGTGCTGGGGGAGACGGTGCTGGTGCGGGAGATGCTGGTCCATGAGGCATGGTCTGAAGTCTGAATGATGAACATCTTAACATTTCGTATGCTGGCTGGCAGCACCTCATCCCTACGGTGGATGTGGCAGGGCCGCGGGGCACGGCAGACTGGGGTTTTCCACCAGGAGATTGCCATGTCGTTTCGCAACAAGATCATCGTAATTACCGGCGCCGGTACCGGTATTGGTCAGGCGTGTGCCCGCCGTTTGGCTGCCGAGGGGGCCCGGCTGGTATTGATTGGCCGCCGTGCTGCAATGCTGGAGGCCGTGGCTGCGGAGACTGGCGGCCTGGCACTGGCTGGTGATGCCGCCAGCAGCGAGGACTGGCAGCGCATGCTGGCCAGCATCCTGCAGCATTACGGTGCGATTGACGGTTTAGTAGCCTGCGCTGGCGGTATGGGGCAGGGTGACATCTTGCAGACGGATGACGCGCAATGGCAGCAAGCGATGGCGGCCAACCTTGGCACTGCCTTTGCCAGTGCCCGAGCCTGCCTGCCAGCTTTGAAGCAACGTCGCGGCAGCATTGTGCTACTGGCATCGATCGCCTCGCTGGCTGCAGGGCCGGGGGTGTGTGGTTACACCACCGCCAAGCATGGCCTGCTGGGGCTGATGCGGTCACTGGCGCGGGATGTCGGCCCTGATGGTGTCCGGGTGAACGCCGTGTGTCCGGGCTGGGTACGCACACCGATGGCAGATGAGGAGATGCAGCCGTTGATGGCGCATTACGGCGATAGCCTCGATCAGGCTTACCAGCGTGTCACTGCTGATGTGCCGTTGCGGCGGCCGGCAGAAGCGCACGAGATCGCCAGCATCTGCCGCTTCCTGCTGTCGGACGAGGCGGCCATCCTGACGGGTGCCAGCATTGTGGCCGATGGCGGCGCCAGCATCGTGGATGTCCCCACGCTGGCATTTACGCGCATCTAAGTCAGCCAGCCGGTAGCAAGGCTGCCGGCTGGCGTGGTCTACAAGCTGATGGCCGAGGATTCCGGCAAGGTAGCGCCGCCGTCCACCACGATAGTTTGTCCGGTGATGTAGTTGGCCGCACCAGATGCCAGAAACAGCATGGCCGCGGCGATATCCGTCGCCTCGCCCAGCCTGCCCAGAGGAATGGCGCGGGCGATGGTGTGATTGATTGCCTCATCCCCCAGATTGGCCATGGCCGGCGTGCGGATCATGCCCGGCTCCACCCCGTTGACGGTAATGCCGCTAGGTGCCAGCTCCAGCGCGGCGGCGCGGATGAAACCGTTGACGCCGGCTTTGGACGCCGCGTAATGCGCCAGCCCCGGGTAGGCTACACGTGGGCCTGTGACCGATGAGGTAGCCAGAATGCGCCCGCCGGGTTTGGGTAGCCAGGGCAGAGCGGCCTGGGTTAGCCAGAATAGCGCCGACAGATTGACGGCCAAGGTCCGGGAAAGTACGGCTTCACTGATCTCGGCCAGCGGCGTCAGTGGAAAGTAGGCGGCATTGTGCAGCAGGATATCCAGCCGGCCATGCTGTTGGCCGATGGTCTGCATCATCTGCCGGATGGCGTCGGGGTCCGCCAGGTCGATGGGCCAGGCTTGTGCCCGCCCACCGTCTGCTTGCAGTTGCTGCGCGGCAGCATCGGCCTGCGCAGCCTGGCGATCGGCAATGATGACGTGGGCACCGTGGGCGGCAAAGGCGCGGCACAGCTCCAGGCCGATACCCTGTGCGCCGCCGGTGACCAGCACAATCTGCTGGTCAAAGTCGGGAACGTAAGAGGGGGTAAGCATGAGGTCTCCGGACGGGCAGCCGCCAGCGGGCTGCCCGTATTGGTCAGGCTAGTGGATGGTGGGTGGTGTTCAGCACCTTGGCCTGTGCGCCGACCGCAAAGTTGGACAGCGCGCTGAAGTCACCTCCCTGGTAGCCGACAATCTTGCCATCGGTCTTGCCCTGTGCCAGGTCGATCAGCACCACGCCTAGTGTCGGCACGATTTTTTCGCACCACACGAACAGGTACAGTGCATCGGCCAGTTTCACGTAGTAGCAGCGGTCGACATCAGCCAGTCCCTGCTCCACGCCCTGCAGGCATTGCCATGCATAGAAGTGGTCATTCAGGTAGATGTGCTCGTAGCACTCCGTCTGGCTGTAGCGGTACAGGTTGCGCATGCCGATCAGCTCATTGGTGCGGTGATGCAGGTACTCGCCAGCCTGTACCGGGCGATCGATCGTACCGTGGGTGATCTCGGCTTCCACCGCCGTCAACGGCAGCCCTTGCGCCACACGCCGGAACGGGTCGATACGGGTTGCCGCTTCGTCTGGCAGCAGGCCATCGATGCGGGTGAACAGGCTTTGGGCCAAGTCCAGTACCAGGCTGAGCGAGGCGCGGCTATTTTCTTCTGGCAGGCCATCAATCAGATAGCACAGTGGCCGCAGCGAGGTGACACGGCAGCGAGCGTGTAGCGTAACGTTGCCTTGAACCAGCTGCAGTGTGTCATGCTGGCTGAGCGAGAGTACTGCGACACGACCAGTGTTGTCGTACAACTGGAACTGCCTGCCGGCGAGGTCGTCGCATGGCGGCAAGGTGTGGTTGGCGGGGGCAAAGCCGTCGGCAAGCGCACCGACCTGGATGAATACGGGTTGATCCATGAGCATCTCCATTACGAGGGGTCACCATCAGACAGGTGATGGTCGCAATGTAGTGAGACGCAGCTAGCGCGCGTATCAGCCAGAGGGATGAGGTCACGGGAACGTCACCTGATATCAGGTGCACCATATCTGGTATGCCATCTACAGCAGACCAAAGCTCAGGTCGCAAGCGACAGGCAGCTTACTCCTGCTGCCACCAGCTCGCGCAGATAGCGCAGTGGCGGGTGTTGCTGGTTGCGGCGGTGCCACACCAGTTCGATATCGATATACAAGTCGTCGGGCAGTGTAATGGCAGCCAGTTCGCCGTGCTGGCGTAGCAGCGGCAGGTAGAGGCTAGGCTGGATCGATAGCAGCGCAGTTTGTTGCAAGGTCTGGGCGATGGTGCCGAGGTTGGCCGCTTGCGCCACGATGCGACGCTGTAAGCCGTGTTGGCCAAACCAGTGGTCTACGATACCGCTGGCGGTACCGCGGTAACTGCTAGCCAGTTGTGGTACGGCGGCCAGTGCCGCCAGTTCAGGCTGTGCGGGGAGCATGACTTGTTGCGGCGAGTACACCGCGCTGAAGCCTGCCCGGCCTAGTGACTGACGATCGTGCCAGGTCTGCAGTTGCAGCGGGGCAGCGGTAAGCACCATGTCCACGTCGTGACGGTCCAGCGCTTGCAGTTGCTGGTCAATCTCCAGTAGCTGAGCCCGTAGCAGCAGACCAGGGGCTTCTTGTCGTAGCCTTGCCAGCAGTGCCGGGTAGAGCAGGGTCTCGAGCCCGTCTGGCATGGCAATGCGTAGTACGCCTTGCATCTGTGCTGGCGTCTGGACTTCGTCATGGGCTAGCAGGCTGCGCGCATCCTGTAACCAGTTCGCCACAGCCGGGGCCAGTGCCAGCGCGCGCGGGGTGGCTTGCATGCGGTTGCCTTGCCTGACAAACAGCGGGTCGTCCAGCAGGCGGCGCAGGCGGCCCAGGGCATGGCTCATGGCTGGCTGGCCGATGCAGAGGCGTGCAGCGGCGCGGCTGACGTGCTGCTCCTGCATCATGGCATCGAACACGACCAGCAGGTTGAGATCCAGCCGTAGCAGCTGGCTATGGTTATCGATATTGTGCATGAGCGCCATATTGTTAATCGATTTCATCGATTATAAGCCGGCATCGATAATGGTGTTTTGCCTGTTGCCACCATCGTCATGTTTAACCTGCTTCCCCATCGTCTGACACGCCATCACGTGCTAATCGTGCTCCTGCCCATGCTGGACTACCTGCAGAACGTCATGCTGATGTTTGGCGCAGGCGCCATCCTGGCGGGTAGTGGCGGTACGCTGGCAGACTTTGGCCAGCTGGTGGCTGCCTGCGCCGTCGTGAGCTGCGTGATGATTGCCGCGCATCGCTGGTGCGTGCAGCGCCTGGGGTACCGGCGTTTCCTGCAGTGGTCTCTGGGGATGTTGTTTCTGGGCGCCGTATGTTGTGCCTTGGCCGACGGTTTTGACGGTTTACTGGCTGGGCGTCTGCTGCAGGTGCTGGGGGCGTCTGCATTGTTTACCGCTGCGCGGGTGCAGATTCAGCACTACCAGGGGCCGACACGTGGGCAAGCCATCTTGTTGCTGCCGCTGGGGATCATGTTGGGGGCTGGCAGCGCGCCCTTGCTGGCGGCCTTCTGTCTGCAATGGCTGGGCTGGCGTGCGCTGTTTTGCCTGCCTGTTCCCTTGATCCTACTAGCGTTATGGTTTACCCGAGTCATGCCTGCCCACGAGCCGGCTGCCGATAGCGAACCCAGTAGCGGGGCGGCTGCCGGCCTGCTGTGGCTGCTGCCAGGCGTTGCCCTGTGGCTGTTTGCTTTAGAGCAGGTACGACAGGTTCCTTTGGCGGCAGGTGGGCTGAGCTGGGGGCTGGGCATGCTCGGCTGTGTGCTATTGCTGGGCCATGTCTACCAACAGTCGCGCAGGCAGCGCGGCTTGCTGCCGTATGCCCGCTTTGTCTCGGCCCATTACCTGTGGGGAATGGCGGCCTACGGTTGTGGTTATGTGCTGGCGGCAGGCATGGCCTACCTGCTGCCGTTGTATCTGCTGCATGGTCTGCAGCTGAGTGTATTGGCGACCGGCGTACTGCTGGGTGGTAGCACCTTGTTGGCGATCCCCTGTGTGGCGCTACATTTTGTGCTGATGCGACGCTGGCCGTATGCCGCTCGCTATGTGTTGCTGGCTATGCTGGCACTGGCGTCGGCTTGCGGCTTGCTGGCAGGTGCTGGGTCGCAGAATATCGTTGTCTTGCTGCTGGCATGCACGCTGTGTCACGCCGTATTCATGCCTTTCCTGCTGGGGACGGCGGCGGCTACGACCTTTGTCCGGGTGAAAGAGCAGGTATTCAGCCAGGCATACCAAGCCAAGAACATGTTGCGTGAGTTGGCGGGAGCACTGGGGGTATCGTGGGCGGGTTTGTGTTTGCAGGCGCTAGCAGGCCGGCCCGACGAGCACTTGCCGATTATGCCGCAGGTGTTACAGCAGGTTATGCCTTTAGTATTTACGGGGGTGGCGGTGGCAGCTTTGCTGTGCGGGGGGCTATTGGCGTGGCAGCGTCACCGGCTAGATACCAAGGTTCGGGCTAATGCTTGAACGCTTATGAAGTTTGGTGGTGAAGACGGCCTCTTTTCTGCCTGCAAGTTGATCTGAATTGCCCCAGTTTTCTCTGATGCCTCCGGAGCCTCCCAAGATTTACTAGGTTGATCAGCTCAGCCCGGCGGCCAGCCTGTCTCGCTGCCGCCGTATGCCGTCAAAAATGACCTGTGCCAATTCCGCCGGAAAATCTGCCGGCAGTGTTTGCTCAACGTCTTCTAGTACCTTGTCTGTGCAATCTATTAACTCGTGCAGCAGTGTCTTTGCCCATGCCTCGGTCAGGCCGCTGCTGCGTGCTTGTGTCAGCCAGTGGCGTGGCTGGATGCGGTCGATCAGGTAGTGATTGCTTTGCCCGCGTACCGCCATGGCCAGCTTGGCTTTTTGTGGTGCTACCTTGCCGGCACCGTGGCCGATGACGGAGTGGGCAGACAAGATGTCGTATAGCGGTGTGGCCCGGTAACGGCCTCCCGGCAGATGAAACAGGCTGAAGTTTTTGGCGTGGCCGTCAGTGGCGGCCAGCAGCCAGAACACCACTTGGGCCTTGAAGAACTGCTGGCGGTCAGCTTCGCTGTTTTCGGAGCCGGCCAGAATGTCGAGGATGCGCGCCATGCCCGGGCCACCGTCACTCTGGTACTTGAGGTGGGGTGGCGTGCCGGTAGCCTGGCAGAAGTCTTCTTGCGGCAGGCGTATCAGCCAGCTGCCGTCTGCGGCTAGCCGGCGGTCAAAGCGTTCCACCACCAGCACTTTCTGCGCGTCAAAGCGGGCAATGTCGCAGCGGGCTACCGGCAGGCCGAATGCGGCGACCAGCTGCGCGCAGAGCCATTCGTTTTCTACCGAGCTGCGCATATCGGCTTGCATGCCACCTACCAGCCCCATGGGTAGTTTCAGGATATGGGTGGTGGGCGTACTGCCCAGCGGGCGCTGCCAGCGCCCATCGTGGTAGAGCAAGGCGGTTTTCTCCTGTGCGCCGGCAATGGATAAGCGCAGGTCGGCCTCATATTCCTGTTGCCCTGGTGCGCCAGCATGCACTGTTTGTTGCAGCAAGCTGGCGATGTCTGCCTCTGTCAGTGCTTCCCCGTGGATGCTGTGCAAGTCTTGCGGGGATTCGTCGATTGGCAATAGTTGCAGCGCGCCGACGCAGTCGCGCCCTAGTGCGGCCAGCAGGGTAAACGCAGCGCTGTCGCCTAGCTGGTAGCGTTGCGCCAGGCGGCGGCGGATGCTGTCGCTATCGGGTAGCAGGTTATCGAAATAGGCGTTGACCACGGCACCGCGATACCCGGCATTGCCGGGTAAAAACGGCAGTGACAGCGACAGTGGTCGTGCTTGCGGGTGATGCAGCCAGCTATCGTGGTAAGTGAAGGTTTCGCCGCTACGGGTGAGCGCCCATTCGCCCACCAGTAAACCATTCATCCATACATTCAGCTGTTGCCGGTGACGCTTGCGGCCCATCTCACCACGCCTCGTCGCTGACGGTGGTCTGTTTGTCATCGCGGGTGTGGATCACCAGCTCGGCATCTAGTGCCCGTAGCAGTTTGCTTAGCCGCTCCACGCTGGCTGCGGCCGGGCGGGCTTCCAGCCTGGCGTAGCTTTGCTGGCTGATGCCCAGCCGCTCGGCCAGCTGTGTCTGGGTCAGCCCGGCGCGCTGGCGCAGGCTGCGTAGCATGCCGGGCAATTGGTCCGGCGTGATGATGGGGTAGTGCATGGTATCCGGCTCCGTATAGGGTACGCATTACATGCTATGTGTTGTAAATACAAAATACAACTTTTAGGCTGTTAATGTGTTTTACAACGTAAAGGGTGTGGAAAATCTGGTCGCGGCCGACAGGTAATCAGGGTGGCGAAGGAAGGTTTTGTAGCCAGAAGCCTGTGGTGGCCGACAGTCGTAACGGAGGGGCTGGCTGTGCGAGTTTGCGATGTGGAGTACGTTGGCCTGTAATGACCCACTAAAAACCTGCACAGGTCTTAATTCACATGGGAACCCGAGATTGGTGTGCCCATGTAAGACGCAATCACAAACAGGACTGCCAAGCGCAAGGCCGCGCGGTTGAGGGAGATAGTTCAGTGCAAGAGCACTGTGGTTAAGGCCTCCCACGCCATCGACCCAGCTCCTTTCAACTGAAAACGAGCTAAGCATTCCTTGTAAAACAGTGGCAGAAGAAGGTGTTCTGCCACCGTAGCTTGTGCTTAGCCTTCACTTCCCGGCGCCGCCTGCCAGGCCCCCAGTGCCAATTGCACCTGCACGTAGGCCACGATGGCCTCGGTGCGTGCGGCCAACTGTTGACGCTGCGCCTGCAAGGCGGCGGCGTGCTGGGCCAGTGCCAGGCTTTGCGGCTCCAGGCCGGCTTGGCTGCGGGTGCGGCTATAGGCGGCAGACTGCGTGGCCAGGGCGGCTGCGCTTTCTGCACTGGCCAGCTGGATGCGGCTGGCCTGCCATTGGCGCAAGCTGTTTTCGCCTTCTTGCAGTGCAGTCAGCACGGTCTGCTCATACTGGTGCCATGCGGCCAACCTTTGCTGGTCGGCGCCAGCGCGGCGTGCGGCGCGGCGGCCCGCGTCCAGCCAGTCCCAGCTGAATGCCGGGCCCAGGGCATAGCGCAGCGCATCCGCATTGCCCAGCTGGCCAAACGGTGCCATGACGCCGGCAGCCAGGTTGAGGCTAAGCCGTGGCAGGTGGGCACGGTCGGCTAGCACGGCCTCGCCCAGGCTGACGCGCAGCTGGGCATCGGCGCGAACCACATCCGGCCGGCGTGCCAGCAGGTCGTCCGGGTAGCGGATAGCCGTATCTGCCGGTACGGCTGGCAGCCGCTGTTCGCTATCGCGCTGCGGGGCAGTGAGCGGGTTGTGGCCGCATAGCACCGCCAGGGCGGCGGCAGCTGCGGCGGCCGTGGCGTCGTTGGCGGCCAACTCGGCCTGGCTTTGCTGGCTGGCGCTGGCGGCGGCCAGTACGTCGCGCGGGTCGGCTAGGCCGGCTTGCTGCCGGCGCTGCAGCTGGACTTGGCGTTGCTGCAGGGCGTCCAGCTCGTCCAGTAGCAGGGCACGGTTCAGCCTGGCTTGTTGCCAGCGCGTGTACTGGCGTACCACGTCGGCCTGCAGCAGCAAGGTAGCAGCGCGCAGGTCGGCCGCCTGGATATCGGCCTGGCGCTCGGCGATGGCGGCGGCGGTGCCGGCGCGGCCGAACAGGTCCAGCTCCCAGCTCAGGCTCTGCTGCACCATGCCCAGCTGCTGCACTGGTGGCCGTGGCTGGCCCTGGCGGTAGGGGTCGACTTCGATGCTACTCAGTTGCTGGCGTTGTGCCTGCAGGCCCAGGCTACCTTGCGGCAGGGCCTCGCGAAGGCTGGCGTCTGCTACGTGGCGCGCGGCGCGTACCGTGGCCAGTGCGCCCTGGCGCGTGTGGTTCTGTTGCATGGCCACCTGCAGCAGCTGGTCCAGTTGCGGGTCGGCTAGGGCTTGCCACCAGTTACTGGCGAGTTGGCCGCGCCCGACATCAGCGGCCTGGGCCGCCGGGCTGGGCAGGGTGGCCAGCGCTTGCTGGCTGGTGCTGACCTGGCTGGGTGGGACCACCGCAGCGCAACCGGTGAGCAGGGCCAGCGCCAGCAGGGCGGCGCGGCGGGTATAGGGTGGTAAAGAAACTGACATGATCATCCTTGGCTTGCCGGCTGGCCGACACGATAGAAACTGGCGTACAGGGCCGGAATCAGGCCCAGCGTGATCAGCGTGCCCAGTGCCAGGCCGCCCATCATCACCACGGCCAGGCTGGTCCATACCGCGCCGCCAAACAGCCACAGCGGCAGCAGGCCCAGAATGCACACCATCTTGGTCATCACGATGGGGCGCAGGCGCTTGGCGGTCGCCTCTTCGATGGCTTGCAGCGCGGGTAGGCCGTCGCGGCGTGCCTCTTCGATGGCGTCCAGCAGCAGCACCGCGTTGTTGACGATGATGCCGGCCAGCGCCAGTAGGCCCAGGGTGCCGACAAAGGTTAGTGTGGTACCGCTGACGGTGAGCGCCAGCGCCGCCCCGATGCTAACGAAGGGGATGCTGGCCAGTACGATCAGGCTTTTGCGCACGCTGTCGAACTGCCATACGAACAGCAGGAACATCACCATCACACACGCCGGCAGCAGTTGGGCGATGGCGTTGTTGGCGCTGGCGTTTTCCTCGATTTCGCCGCCCAGCGTGACGCTGACCTTGCCATCGGCACTCAGCTGCGCCGTGATGGCGGCCACTTGGTCGGCTATGCCTTGCGCGGTGAGCTGCGGGTGCCGTGCCAGCAGGGTGACCGTGCGCTGCTGGTCTACCCGCTGGATCACTGCCGGCTGGCTGGCCAGGTGGATGCTGGCGACCTGGCCCAGGGTAACCGGGTGTGGCTGGCCGGCGCCTTGTACGGGTAGTGCTTGCAAGCGGGCAATGCTGTCGCGCAGGGTAGGGTGGCCGCGCACGACCACCGGCAACAGGGTGTCGCCCTCGCGGTAATGGCTGGCCACGCTACCGGCCAGCAGCGTATCCAGGCTCTGCGCGATGTCGCGGCTGCTCACGCCGGCGGCGTGCGCCCGTACCTGGTCTACCCGCACGTCCAGCTGCAGGATAGGCCGCTCGGCGTCGCTGCTGAGCTGCTGCATGCCGGGGATGGCTTGTAGCGCTTTATACAGCTGCTCGGCGGCAGCCTGGTGACTGCTGCCGTCTTGGCTGCTGAGGCGGAATTGCGCCACCCCGGCGTCGGACGAGCCCATCGAGAAGCGTTTGGGTTCAAAGCGTACGTCCGGGAAGCGTGCGGCCAGCTTGCTGCCCAGCGCGGCAATCGCATCGGCGTGGCTGACCCCGTCAGCCAGTGTCAGCACCGCGTAGGCGCGGTGGCCGGCCGGGGTGGGCGGGTTCAGCGCCAGGATGAAGCGCGGGCCGCCGTCGCCCATGTACAAGGCGTGGCTGGCTAGCTCGGGGAAAGCCTTGTTGTCGGCCAACGCCTGGCTGATCTGGCTGCTGCGCGCCAGCGTATGGCTGGTGCTGCTGTCCGGCGACAGCTCGATTGCCATTTGCAGCTGGCGGCGCTCGGACGCCGGCATCAGCTCGGACGGTACGTGGACAAACAGCCAGCCGGCGCCGGCCAGCAGCAACAGCATGCTGCCTATGTAGACGGTCTTGTGGCCCAGGATCCAGCGCACTTTGCCACGGTACCAGCCGGTGATGGCCTCTACTGCCTGTGCGGTACGGCTCAGCTTGGCATGGTGTTGGGCAAAGCGCTGGCACAGCAGCGGGGTGAAGGTGACGGCCAGCAGCAGCGACAACAGCAACGCGATGGCCATCACGATACCCATGCTGCGCAGGTATTCGCCGGTTTCGGTACTGGACAGCACCAGCGGCATGAAGGTGAGGATGATGGCCAGCGACGAGACCAGCAGCGGCACGAACATACTGCGGCCGGCTTCGGCTGCGGCTTCGGTGCGCGCTTGCCCCAGCGCCAGGCGGCGCTCCATGTCCTCGGCCACCACGATGGCGTTATCCACGAACAGGCCCAGCGCAATGATGATGGCGCCGATGGAAATGATGTGCAGATCAATGCCCAGCAGTTTCATGATGGCGAGCGTGCCCAGTACGGTGGTGGGCACAATGGCGCCCACGATCAGGCCGGTGCGCCAGCCCAGGAACAGCACCACCACGGCCATCACGATCAGCGTGGTTTCCAGGAACACCTGGCCTACCTGCTTGAGCTGCTTGGTGACGATCTGCGCCTGGTCGGTAATCGGCGACAGTTTCATGCCAGCCGGCAGGCCGGCTTCCAGCCGGGCCACTTCGTTGCGCAAGGTGGCGGCAAAGCTCACCACGTTGAGGCCGTTTTCCATCGATACCGCCACCACGGCCGCCGGTGCACCGTCGACAAAAGCGCCGGTTAGCGGCGGGTCCTGGGTGTGGCGTACCACGCGGGCTACCTGGCTCAGCAGCACGCTGCCGCCACCGGGTAGCGCAATCACGGTATGGCCCAGCTCGGCAGGGTTGGCCGCGTCGCCGCTGACATTCAGCGCCAGTTCGCTGCCGCCGATTTCCACAAAGCCGGCCGGGGCCACGATATTGCGCCGCGCCACGGCGTCGATGACTACGGTGGGCGACAAGCCGCGGGCGGCCAGCGCCGGGATGTCCAGCAGGATCTGCACCTCTTCGTCGCGGATGCCGTGCAGGGTAACGCGCTCCACGCCGGGGACGCGCAGCAGCTGGTCGCGCAGCTGGCGTGCCTGCTCGCGCAGCTCGCCGGCGGTATAGCCCTGGCCGCTCAGGCCAAGGGTCAGCACTGCGACACGGCCGAACTCGTCATCCACCAGCGGGCCGATGCTGCCTTCCGGCAGCTGTGGGCGCAAGTCGTTCATGCGGTTGCGCAGCCGCTGCCAGACGTCGGGCAGCTTGTCGGCGCTGACCGTGGGGTGCAGTTCCACGTAGGTGAAGGCCAGACCCGGGCGCAGTGTGGTTTTGACGCGTTTGACTTCTGGCAGGCCCAGGATGCTTTCCTCGGTCGGGCGGGCCACCAGCTGTTCCATGCGGTCGGTGTTGGTGCCGGGTACGTAGCTGAGTACGGTGGCGGTGCGGATGGTAACAGGCGGCTCCTCGGTGGACGGGAAGTCCAGCACCAGCCACAGACCGGCCAGCACGATGGCCAGTACCGCCAGGAAGGTGAAGCGGGGGCGCGCCAGCGCGGCGGCAGCCAGGTTGCTCATGGTTGGCCCCCGTCACGCAGCAGTACAGGGGTGACGCGGGTGCCCGGGGCAATGGCATTGGCGCCTGCTACGACTACCATGTCTTCAGCTTTGAGACCTTTGATAATCTGGATGCGATCGTCCTGTACCTCACCGGTGATCACGGTTACTTTTTCAACGGTGCGGCCATCCTCTCCTAAACGCAAAACGTGGTTTTGCACTGTAGTGTTGCCCGGTAGTAGGGCGCGCAGCGGAATGCTGATGCCGGCATCGCTATCGCGGCCCAGCAGCACTTGCCAGGTATCCCCCGGTTGCGCTTGCGCGGGTGCGCTGATGAATACCTGGCGTTGACCGCCGGCCCCCAGCGTGGCGGCAATGCGCAGTACCTTGCCGTTGTGTAGCGCCTGTTCGTACTGCAAGGCCACGCGCTGGCCGATAGCCAACTTCACGCTGGCCGGTAGCCACAGCGCCAGCTCGCGGCCGCTGCCTTCTACCGTGAATACGTTGGCGCCCGGGCCGGCGCTTTGGCCTACGGCCAGCTGGCGGCTGCCGATGACGCCGTCTACCGGCGCGCGCAGGCTGGCTTGTGCCAGTGCCCATTCGGCCTGGCTACGTTGTGCGCTGGCCGCGTCCAGTGCGGCGGCGGCGGCGGCCAGCTCGGCCTTGACCGCGTCCATCTCGCCGGCGCTGATGGCCTGGCCTAGCTGCGCGGCGTGGATGCGGCTGTGGCGCTGGCGCACCTCTTGCCAGCGTACGCGTGCCGCGGTTTCCTCACTGCTGGCAGCCTGCAGCTGTGCACGCAGCGGGGTGGTGTCCAGCTCGGCCAGCAGCTGGCCGGCGCGTACTGCGTTGCCCACGTCGGCGTGCAGGCGGGCGACGCGGCCAGACACCGCAAACGCCAGCTCGGCGCGCGACACGGCGCGTACTTCGGCAATGTAGGCCGGCCCTGGCTGGGCGATGTCACCGGCGGTGACGACCAGGGCCGGGCGCGGGGCAAGCGGGGCCGACTGGCTGGGGGCATTGTTGCAGGCAGTCAGTGCCAGCAACGATAGCGCCAGCAATAGCGGCCGGCGCATAGGGGGTGTATGGGGCACGGTGGGTCTCCGTAACAGACAGATAAGCGAAAAGCCTGCGCAGTACGCTGCTGCGGCAGGCGGGCAGCGCAGACTTTAAGCGTCACGGGACAGCAAGCGGGAGGACATAAGCGGACAAAAACGGCGCCCGGCTGGCCAGTTGCTTTGCCGCCTGGCCGATGGGGTGCCCTCAAGGACATGACTGGCCGCTATGGGGTCATTTTCGGACAAGCTGGAATATGGTGATTTTTCATGAAAATCATCATATTCATTAATATCAATATTTTGAGCGCGTTTTGTCTGCCTGGGTGCCATCCTGACCGAGTGACAAATACGGCCGTATACGCCACGATGACCATGTGGATTATCGGGAAGGAACGACGTCATGCCAGCCAGGGATCAACCCATTTCCGGTGCTGCTGATGGGGCGAATACGGCCAGCATCATCCCCACCATTGCCCGCTCGCTGCTGGGCCTGGTGGAAGACCGTGGCTATAGCCCGGCCCGTTTGTGCCAGGGCTTGGGCATACGCTACGAAGACCTGCTATCGCACCAGCTGTTGTTATCGCACCGCCAGGTACGGGCGCTGATCCTGCGCGCGCAACAGGTGCTGGACGAGCCTGCGTCGGGCCTGCTGGCCGGCATGCGCCAGACACCGGTGAGCTGGGGTGTGCCCGGCCTGGCCATGCTTACCTGCGAAACGCTGGGCGAGGCCATCAGCTACGCGCTAGACCGGCAGCACGAAGCCGGTACCATGGTGCAGCACCGTGTCAGCGTGCACGGTAACGAGGTGAGATTGCAGCTGGTGAGCCACCGCTATGATTGGGAAATCGAGAATTACCTGATCGACGAATCGCTGGCCGGTGCCGTGGCCGTGGCGCGCTACTTGCTGGGGCCGGATTTCAAGCCGCTGCGTATCGACCTGGCGCAGCCACAGCCAGCACACCATGCCCAGTACCGCCACTATTTCGATTGCCCGGTACGCTTTGCCGCCGGCAGCAACCTGATGGTGTTCGAGGCGCACTGGCTGGGCGCCCGGTTGCAGGGTTACGACCGTATCGCCAGTCAGGCGCTGCGCCGGCAACTGGATGCGCTATTGCTGCCCGTACCGGGCCGCCACCAGTTGATCGAAACCGTTAGCAATCACATCCGCTATGCCAGCGTGCAGGGGGCCGACCAGCAGGCGGTGGCCAGCATGGTCAACGTCAGCTCGCGTTCGCTGCGCCGCCAGCTGGAGCGGCAGGGCACCAGCTACCGGCAGTTGCGCGACAGCACGCGCTACCAGGCCGCCTGCGAGCTGCTGGACAACAGCACGCTGAGCCTGGCGGTGATTGCCGAGCAGCTGGGCTACGCCGATGTGCGCTCGTTTCGCCGTGCGTTCAAGCGTTGGTCCGGGGTGCTGCCCAGCGATTATCGCCAGCGCCGTCGCGACGCTTAGCGCTTGGCCTGCGCGCGTGCGCCTTGAGCCCGCCGCGCTTCCCTTACAGCCATGTCCAGCATGCTGTCCGGGGTGGTTCTCACTAAGCCATGGCGAATACCAGCGCCGCATCGGCAGGGCATAGCACGTTGCTGCAATGCCCGCTGCGTGTAGCCTGCCAAGCTGGCCGCTCTTCAACGGTGGGTACCATGACTTGGCATCAGTTTCTGCTGGGCATCGCCTGGGTCAGTGGCTATTGCTGCAGTTGCTGTTGTGGGCGGTAACCCCATGGGTTGTTTGACCGGGGCGGGTGTCAGGGCTTTGCCGGGAAGAACGCCTGGTTGGAAAAGTCACTGACCAGCCAGTCGTAAACGACCCTGATGCGCGCCGGTACCGGGCTGCGCTGCGGCCGGTACACACTCAGTGCCCACGGTGTGGGGGCCAGTGCGGGTAGTACTTCGACGAGCGCCCCGCTTTGCAGGTGGGGTAGGGCGATGAAACCGGGCAATTGGGCAAAACCCAGGCCTGCCAGTACGGCGGCGCACTCGGCTTGCGTGCTGTTGCTGATAAACGCCAGCGTACGGGGGACCCATTGCGCTTCGTGGCGGAAAAACCAGGGCCATGGTTTGCCGTTGCGCGGGTCAATGGTGCCGACAACCGGCTGTTGCTGCAGCGCCGCCAAGCTATCCGGTACCCCGCACTGCGCGAGCAGGCTGGGGGATGCCACCATGAAAAACTGGACTTCGGCTACCTGTCTGGCCACAAAACGGCTGTCCCGGATGAGCCCGTGGCGGATGCCGATATCAATCTGCTCATCCACCACATTGGTTTCATCATCTTCCAGGTGCAGTGCGAAATGCAGCCCGGGATAGTGCTGTCGCAGGCGTGCCAGGCTATGAACTAGGCTGGTCTGGCCTATGGCTTCCGGGGCTGTCAGACGCACCGAGCCTTCCACCTGTTGTGCACTGTGGTGTTCCGTTTGCCGGAACAGGCAATCAATGCCTTCTACGCCTTGTCTGGCGATCTGCGCCAAGCGCTCACCTTCTTGCGTTATGCGGCATTGGCGCGTGTTGCGGTGGAACAATAGCTCGCCCAGCTGATGCTCCAGCTCCCGAATGGCCCGGGTCACGACTTGCGGCGAGATGCCAAGGTGTTGTGCTGCCTCCTTGAAATTGCGAGCTTCAGCCGCGGTGCAGAAAATACGCAGCATTTCCAGTCGATTCAGCATCACGCCACTCCTGCGGTTGTGCCGGGCAGAGTATTCCTGTTTGCGGAATTCTGAAAGCTGATTTCATTCATTTATGCCCATCAGTGCTGTCGCGATACTAGCGGCATCAGGCACTGCCTGCGTTAAACAGCAAAGGAAAAACCATGCCGGACAACATCAGGGACAAGGTCGTTGTGATTACCGGGGCGAGCAGTGGTATTGGTGCCGCCACTGCGCGGCACCTTGCCAAGCTGGGGGCCACGGTTGTGCTGGGTGCCCGGCGGGGGGAGCCGCTGGCGCAGATTTGCCGTGACATTACCGCCGCAGGCGGGTTGGCCGCGTGGCGTCAAACCGATGTCACCGTACCGTTACAGCTGCAGTCACTGGTAGACCAGGCTGTCCAGCAGTTTGGCCGCGTCGATGTGCTGGTCAACAACGCCGGGCTGATGGCCATTGCCCCCATCGAACAGGCCAGGATAGAGGAATGGGACCGCATGATCGATATCAACCTCAAGGGCGTGCTGTATGGCGTTGCTGCCGTGCTGCCCCATTTCACCCGGCAGGGCAGCGGCCACATCATCAATATTTCTTCGGTGTGCGGCAGCCGCGTATTTACGCCGGGGGGCTGTGTGTATTCCGGCACCAAATTTGCCGTGAATGCCATCAGCGAAGGGATACGGGAAGAGTTGGCCGGGCGGGTGCGGGTTACCACCATCATGCCCGGCGCGGTAGACACCGGGCTGAAATATGGCAGCAGCGACCCGGCCAGCCTGGCGCAGGTGCTGGACGAATACCATCAAGCCATCCCGGCCGACCATGTGGCGCACGCCATTGCCTACGCCATGTCGCAACCTGACGAGTTGGCCGTGAACGAGCTGGTCTTGCGTCCTGCGGTGCAGGCTTTTTAAGGCGGCAGCGTTGTGCTGCCAGCACACTACACCAGGCTGCACGCTGACACGGCGATGCCCTGTGGAAACGAGCGCATCATGCAACTGATTCTGGCTTCCATTACTCCCATTCTGTTGGGGCTGCTATTGGGCTACTGCCTGGGGTGGCTGCTGCCCAGCAGGCATACCCGGCATAGTGCCCGGTTGTTGACGCCCCTCATCTGGCTGCTGCTGTTCTTTTGCGGCAAGGAGTTTGGCCACGTGCTAAGCGATAGCGCGGTCATGGGTAAAACGCTGATCACGGCCCTGATCTTTGCTGCCTTGACCACCGTGTTGCCCTGGGGGTTGATTGCTTTCTGGCTGCGCGCCCCGGCTGCTGTCAGCACGGCGGGGCAGGCTGGGCGGCCATCCGGCATGCACTTTTTCCATGCGCTGCGCGACTGCCTGACAGCGCTGGGCATGGTGGCCATGGGGGTGATCGCTTCGCATTTTGCGCTGGGCTGGCTGGATGCCATCAGCGCCAACCAATGGCTTTATCTGCTGATTGTCCTGGTGGGTGTCGATCTGGTGGGGCTGAAGCTGGGCAGTGCCTGGCGGTCATCCGAGGTGATGCTGCTACCCGTGCTGGTCATCATCGGCTCCATGGCTGGCGGCATGCTGGCTGCCGTGTTTACCGGCGAGGGCTTGTGGACGTCGCTGGCACTGTCTAGCGGTTTTGGCTGGGTGACGTTGTCCAGCATTCTGGTGAGTAGCCAGCTGGGTAGCCACTATGGTGCCCTGGCCATGCTGACCGATTTGTTCCGCGAGTTAATGGCCATTTCCATGCTGTGTCTGCTGGGGGCCCGCTTCAGCAGGGAAACCATCGGCATTTGTGGCGCCACGGCCCTGGATGCAACCTTGCCACTGATCCGGCAGCGGTGCGGCACCGGCTGCGTCTCGCTGGCCTTGATCAGCGGTTTTGTGCTGACCCTGGCGAGCCCGGTACTGATCATGTTGTCCCTGGCGGTGGCCTGAGCCTAGGCACGCGGCGGCCAGCGCTTTGGCGTGCGTGCGTTCAGATAGATGCGCAGCATGCCGATCAGCGTGCGCCGGTAGATGCGCAGGATGAGCGCCTTCTCGCTGGGGTTGGCCGTGGCGTAGGCGGTATTGAAGGTGCCGATTACCCGGTACAGCATGGCCCCGTATGTGAGCAGCTGCGCCCGCGGCCAAACCTCGCGGTAGGCCGATAGCAGGTCGGCCAGATAGGCCGCACTGAGCTGTACGTGTTCGTTTTCCAGCTGGCGCAGTGCAGGCAGCATCTCCACCAGATGCGCCATGTGCTGGTATCCCCAGGTGTTTTCATGTAGCTGGCTTTGCCGGTTTTCCAGCTGTCTGGCCATCGCCAGGAAAGGCAAACCCTGCCTGGCCTGCACCAGCATGTCATCGTAAATGGCGTACACCGGTGCCACCCACTGCAGGTAAAGCGTGCACAGAATGGCTTCTTTATCCGGGAAATACTGGTAGACCGAGGCCACGTTCACACCGGCCGCCTGGGCGATGCGGTTGGTGCTCAGCGCCTCGTAGCCAGCCACGGCCAGGATCTGGCGGCTGCTCTCCAGGATACGGTTCACCGAGTCCAGGGAGCGTTGCTGGGCGGGCTGTTTTTTTAGGAACACGAAGCAATCGATCATGCGGACTAAAAAGACACAGAGTAGGGAAGACGTCGGCAGATACTAGCAGGTTTGCTTGTCATGAATAAATGTAAGTAATAACTTACTATTTCCAAGCCCACAGGAAAGCCTCATGACAACTACCCACCCATACCGCCGTGGCAGCCTGGCTGCCCTTACCCTGGCCGTTGCGGCCAACCTGTATGCCGGCCCGGCCGTGGCGGCACCATTTGCCGACCACATCTATGTAAACGGCGTGGTTTATACCGTGGATGCCAGCGACAGTGTGCAACAAGCCGTGGCCATCCGGGATGGCCGCATCATGGCCGTGGGCAGCGATGCGCAGATTCGTGCCATGGCCGGCCCCGCCACCCGCACCGTTGATCTGGCCGGCAAGATGATGCTGCCTGGTCTGGTTGACGCACACCTGCACCCGCTAGGCGGCGGCGCCTTGCTGCGCAGCTGTTCGCTGGCTTACGAATCGCTCGATACCCAAGCCATTGGCGAGCGGATTCGCCAGTGCCTGACCGCCCAGCCACTGCCGGCCGGGGCATGGTTGCAGGTACAAGCCTGGTTCCGCCAGGGCATGCCGGCAGGCACCGACCTGAGTGCCGCCGTGCTGGACAGCATAGAGCCCACCCGCCCGGTGATTGTGGTCTCCAGCGATCACCACACCCTGGCGGCCAACAGTGCCGCCATGCGTGCTGCCAAGCTCAGTGCCGCCACGGTAGCGCCTAGCAACGGCAAGATCCTGCGTTTGCCGGACGGGCGGCCCAGCGGCATTTTTGAAGACGGGGCCATGGAAAACGTGATGCAGGCCATGCCGCCGCTGCCCGCGGCTGCTGCACGAGCCCAGCGCCGCGACTATGCGCTAGCCGCCTTGTCTGCCCTGAATGCGCAAGGGGTGACCACTTTTCTGGACGCAGCAGCCGATCCGCACAGCCTGCAGACATTTACCGCCTTGCGGGCGGAAGGCAAGCTAACGGCGCGCGCGCACTTTGCCCCCGTTATTACTCCGGACCAGGCCAGCCACCCGGAGCAGGCTGCGGCCAACGTAGGCAAGCTGGCCAAGCGCTACCACCAGCCGCGCGTGGACGGTCAGCCGGATATCCGGCTGACCACCGCCAAAATCTTCATGGACGGCGTGATCCAGGCCCCGGCACAAACGGCGGCACTGCATGCCCCCTATCTGCACAATCATGGCAGCGATGCCACGCCGGACTGGCGTGCCAGCGATAAGCGCGGCGAGCTGTACTTTGACCAGGTCAGGCTGGACCAGCTGGTGCTTGCGCTGGCACGCAGGCAGCTTACCCCGCACCTGCATACCGATGGCGACCAGGCAGTCACCGTTGCCCTTAATGCGGTAGAAAAGCTGCGCAAGGTCTACCCCAACAGCACGCTGCGCCCGGCCCTGGCGCACAACGAGCTGGTTCGCCCTGCCGACTACCCGCGTTACCGCCAGCTGAACGCCTTGCCCATTTTGTCCTTCCAGTGGGGTAAGCCGGCCGCCGACACGCTGGATACCGTCAAGCCGTATATCGGCCATGAGCGTTACCCCTATCTGGAAACCGCAGGCAAGTTCCAGCAAGCCGGCGCCACCATTGCTTTTGGTAGCGACTGGCCGGTGGACCCATTGAACGAATGGTTTGCGCTGCAGATCGCCGTGACCCGCGCCAACCCCGGCGAAGCCGACCGCTACCCCGGCCGCCTGGGCGATGACCCCGGCCTGACTGTGCCGCAGGCCATTCGTGCCTTTACCTATAATGCGGCGTACTCGTTGGGCAGGGAAAAAGACATCGGCTCGATCGAAGCTGGCAAATGGGCCGATCTGATCGTGCTGGACCGCAACCTGCTGCAGATTCCGGCTACGGATATCCAGCAGGTGAAAGTGTTGTCTACGGTGCTGGCGGGTAAAGAGGTATACCGCCAGCCCTGATCAAGCGGCTGATGGCGCCACACAGCGCCCATATACAAGGCCCTGCTGATGCAGGGCCTTTTTCATGCCGTGCTGGCTTGGTCAGCGAGATGGTTTCAGCGGCGGCAGAACTCCTTGCCGTTATCCGTCCTGATCGCTTTGGGCAAGCCCCGTGTCTGCGCCAGCTGGTCGAGAACGCGCGTCAGATGCATGCCGCTCATTGCCCGTTCCGGCACAATGGCCACCGCTTCGTGCGTAGCGTCATCAACGATAGTCAGGCTCTTGATGACACGCCCCTCTGCTGTCCGGTCGAATACGAAGTCCATCGACCAAACCTGGTTGGCCGCCATCGGCCGCGCCAGCGGATGGCGGTCTGCCACCGGCACTTTCTTGCGCTTGCGCCGACGAATTTGCAGACCCGCCTCGGCATAGAGTCGGTCCACGCGCTTGTGATTGACCTGTATGCCTTCCTGCCGCAGTTTCAGGTAAATCATGCACGCCCCGTAGCGCCGGTGGCGCTGCGCCAGGGTGATAATTTTTTCCTTGAGCGTGGCATTACGGTCTGGCTGCGGCTGGTAGCGGAAGGCGCTGGGGCTCATGCCAGCCACACGCAACGAGCGGTGTTCACTCAGCCCCTTGCCCATCAGGTGGCGCACCAACTCCCGTCGTGACGGTGCGCTCACCACTTCTTTCGGAGGGCTTCCTTGATGATCTCGTTCTCGAGCATCGTCTCAGCCAGAAGCTTCTTCAGCCGTGCGTTCTCGGTTTCCAGCTCTTTGAGACGCTTGGCCTCCGAGACATTCATGCCGCCAAACTTGCTGCGCCAGAGGTAATAGCTGGCTTCGGAGAAAGCGTGCTTGCGGCACAGCTCGGCTACGGGCATGCCGGTTTCTGCTTCGCGCAGGAAGCCGATGATCTATTCTTCGGTGAATCGTTTCTTCATGTCCAACTCCTTGTCATGGTGGATTGGACGCTAGAGTTACTTGCTACTCAAGATGGGGTGGACGTCGCTGGCTGCCCTGGTGTTGGCGACTCTGGATGTCTGAGAGGGTTTTCTTGGCAGGCAGGCTGCCGGCACCGCTGAATTGCGGTGGCGGGTGGCTGCCGTTGTAGAGAACGCCGCTGATGAGGGGGCGGTCGATGTCGCCTTCGAGGAAGTGGACGAGGACTTCTTGCCCGATGCGGGGCAGGAACTGGTGGCCCCAGCCGGCGCCGGCGCTGGGCAGGGCGACGCGTAGCCTGCGGCTGGAGGTGTCGTCGAGGCGGGTGCCGATGTCGGGGGAGGGGCGCTGCCAGTGGAACTGGATTTTGATGCGGCCAACGTGTCGACCACGTTGGCCGCCAAGTGAAACTGTAGATTGTCAAAGAGTGGAAACGGCGTACGGACCATGCGGCCAACCTTACTCCGCCTCGCGGTACCAGACGGTGGCACCGTAGGTGCTATCTGGGTAGTCCGGCATGATGTCGCCCTGGGCGAAGGCGCGGCGGGCGTCGGGTTTGGCGGGTGTCCACCAGGTGCCGGCCTGCGGGCAGGGCTGGCCGGCTGCGACGCGGCCAGTACTGGGCTGGTCTTTGGGGTAGAAGCCTTCGGGTGGCACGGCGATGTAGCGGTCTGGTACACGGCGGATCAGTGTCCAGGTGGGGACGACATCCTGAGTTTCTTCCCAATCGCCATACTCGTCTTTTTTCAGTCCCTGCGTGACATAGATTTCTCCCATACCTAGCTTCTTCAATGCTTCTGGTTCGAGCTGTCTGGTGCGGTAGGGGTGCAGGAACTGGGCGCAGGCGTTATTGATATCGGGCAGATAAAGGCCGGTGACCACCACAGGTTCGCCGGGGCGTATCACCACGCTGGGGTCCAGCTCATACGCAGGGATGGCGGCAGGCAGCGCCAACGGTCCCCACGCATCATCAGTGTAACGGTAGGTTAAATTTCCTTCCTCCCATCCCACGTCCCGGCATGTGATGCGTAAGTTGCTGTCGCGTTCGCTGGCTTCGTATTCAAACTGACGAATTTGATCCAAGATGTCCTGACTCATCCAGCCGCTCCAGTACTCTACGGCACCTTTATGTAGGTCATAATCGACCCCCCCCCCAATCCGAAACGCTCGAGGGTCGTCATGGCTGCGGTAGATAAAGCCATTCATCAGGCTTTGCAGGGTGCTTCTGAAGTTTGGCAATACCACGGTGCCCCAGGTGACATCGGGCTGTTCCGATAAATGGCGCGAGCGCAGGTCGGCCGGCGCCTGGCGCATGAAGTCATCCAGCGCCTTTTCGTGTAGGCGGACCACTTCACGCCAGGCATCGCGCAGGGCGCCAATGTATTCCAGCGAGGTGTAGCGCTCCAGTAAAAAGCATTCTTGCGGATGCAGTTGAGCCATGGTCAATACTCTCTCCAGTTAGTTTCCAGCCTGGGTATGCCGATATAGGCATCCAGATCGCCGGGCAAGTCATCATCGGTATAACCCCAGCCGGTGGGCTGTCGCTTGCTGGCAAAGCGCCTGTCAAGCTCGGCCGGGTCGACGACGATTTGCTGATAGCCCCCTTCCAGCGAAAACGGTGTTTCTTTCATTTTCTGTGAGGCTGCGCGGCCTTCCCATACCTTGAGCGGTTTGCCGGGGGGGACGGTGTAAACGACAAACTCGCCGTTATCATTCCAGTTTTTCCACACAGCAAAATGGCGGCGCCAGTCCGGCTTGCCCTTCAGTTTGTTGAACTCCGCTTCGCGCATCCAGCAGATACTATTATCCCGCGAAGTTGGGGATACCACGCGATACAGCTTGGTGCCGGGCGGCAGCTCGACGGCCTTCATACTGATATCGAACGTTTTAAACGCAGAGTTGACCCTCGTACCCTTTTTCGAAATATCCGGCCAGCCGCGTTTGATGGCTGCAAGGTGGCTAGATTTAAGTTTATCAAGGGCGGGGTATGGCAGCTTTGCCACATTTTCATCCACCCAGCTCGGCTTGGCCTTCGCCAGCCACACAGCCTCTTCTGAGGCAGTAACCGGTTTTATCGTATGCGGATTAACACGGCCAACGGTGGCGCGGCGCGACAAGTCGCCTTCGATTTCCAGCCGTTTGGCTAGGTGTTCCAGCGTGTCATTCAGGGGTTGCAGTGCCTTTTTCAGTCCATCATTGGCCTGACTACGCACGTCGGTAATCATCTGGATAGTGCGCTGGATGGGCTGTTTGATCGATGATGGCCCCCAGTCCGCCGCCCGCTGCAGGATGGCTTTGGCAACATCGGCTAGCTCGTCAAACTTTTTCATGAGCGCTTGCAGGTTGATCTTGCCCTTCAGCAAGCGAATTTGCTCTGCCAGATAGCGATACGGGTTGTAAATGCGCAAGGCACTGAGGGTTTTGCGAACAGCAGGCTGGTCCAGTAGTTTGTTCAGCCCGCCAATGGCGGCATCATAGGCCTTCTTGTTGGCGACTTTGCCTGCCGCATCAAAACCTGCCTTGCGCAGGTATAGAAACATGACTTTGAGTGCGCCCTTGGCAAACGACCCCAGCACCGGAAACAGCCCCAGCAGTGTTAGCGCCAAGGCTACCCAGGCACCGGTATTGTTGCTGTCTTTCTGGATATTGCGGCAGTTGGCCACCAGGTCTCGCACATCACAAATCTGGTCGACAAACGGGATCATCGAAATCAGTGTGCCTGTCGCAATCTGCCCGGTGCTCTGGTTATCGTTAAAATCGCCCTGTATGACCTCCCATATCCATTGGCCGGTGGCTTCCAGCTTGTTTCCTGCACCATCCATCCAGCCTTTGGGTGCAGCGCGGAACCAGGCCAGGGCTTGTTCCAGATCGTCCATCAGACGCCTCCTAGTTTGCCGCCAGCGGGTAGCTTTTGTTCAATGTGCTGCTGCAATAGTTTTAATGGGTCTGGCGCCGTTTCTTTTTTTTGTGGTGGCAATTCGTATGTGACTTGTGCGGGTTCCAGTGGCACGGCTTGGTGGCGCAGCCCAATGCCGGATTGGTCCAGCACACCCGTGTGCGTCATACCACTATCAAAGCGGATCTTGTATTTGGCCCCGGTAATCGGTTGGCCGTTTGCATCCATCAAGCTTGCCGCAATCCAGTGTTTGCCGGGTTGTGGCAATGGTGGCAGGTTGGCCGCAAGGCTCCCCCCGCCACTTAGCGCGTGCTTGGCGCCTTTGATGCTGATATTGCCGGGGCAGTGGATGTCGATATTGCCGCCAGACAGCTTGATGTAGCCGCCGCCGCTGGCCAGCAGAATGTCTTGCTTGGCGGCGATGACCACCTTGCCCTTGCACGAGGTTACTGTTACTTCCTTATCCGCCGTGATCTCCATCGCGTCGCTTTGCGCCTGAATCTGCACCTTTCCCTTCGCTGCAATCAGCTTCAGGCTGACTTTGTCCTTCACCCCCGCCACAAACAGGCTGATGTGCTGGCCGACGTTGTGCAGCCAGCGCCGGCCGCTGGTCTGGTTGGTGTCGCGCTGGGCAACGTGGTCGAGGTTGCTGCCGGCGGCCAGGGTCAGGCTGTTGTCAGTGGCGGCGGCCAACCCTGCCGGGGCGCTGAGGATCATCAGTGGCTGTTGGCCGGCTTGGTCTTTGGCGGTTTTGCCGTCTTGGTCGGTGTTGCTGCCAGCTTCCCAGGCGCGCAGCGC
>JAIYAC010000012.1 GCA_027489245.1 Neisseriaceae bacterium
CAGTGCAAGTATTTGGCTTAGCCAGACACTTACACCTATCGGTTATTTGGTCTGTTAAAGAGCGGTGCTGACTGCTTGTTTCGTTTGCGTCGTCAGCTGAGGAGGCGAACTATACCCACCCCACCCAAACCCGTCAACACTTATCGCAAAGTTTTTTACTCGTGCATAGTCAAGCTACTGATTGAACAGCAAAAAGTGCGGGATTTTTTTTGCAGGACTGCATAGACTTGGTCGCTTTCCGATTGAACGCATCGCTACATGACGCTCACACCGCACACTCAACACTGGCTTTTTGACCTAGATGACACGCTGCACCATGCTGGCGCTGCCGTTTTCCCGATGATTAACGAGTATATGACCAGCTATATCTGTCGCCACGTGGGGGTGGGCCGTGCCGAAGCAGACCGGCTGCGCACGGACTACTGGGCGCGCTACGGTGCGACACTCGCCGGGCTACAACGCCACCATGGCATTACGCCACAGCATTTTCTGATGCAGACGCACCCGATGGATAGTTTGCTGCCCTTGATTGAAACCAGTACACAGCTCCCGCTATGGCTCAAGCGCCTGCCGGGGCGCAAGTGGGTGTTTTCCAATGGTCCACAGCATTATGTAGAAGCGATTGTGCGCCACCTGGGGATAGAAGCACAGATTGAAGGCTGCTTTGGCATGGATAGCTTTGGCTTGACGCCGAAACCCAGGGTGGCGGCCTACACCAGCGTGCTGCGTCAGGCGGGCATTCACGCCGGGCGTTGCATCATGGTGGAGGATTCTGCGGCCAACCTGAAAACTGCCAAACGCCTGGGTATGCGCACAGTATGGCTTAGCCACCAGTACCGCAAACCGTCCTGGGTGGACTGGCGCATTACCTCATTGCTTGATTTGCAGCGCCTTTAGCTGCTGGTAGCAGGAAAGCAGCAAGCACGCCATGGCGGCAGCCGGCCACAGGTCTGATAGAAAATCGAGCAGCGCACTCATATTGAGCAGATGGCCATAGGGCCAGCGGAAGAGCGATAGAAAATCAGACTGCACTTCGCTGAGTGGCCATAGTGTGGCGGCAAACTGGGCCAACAGTAATGCCAGTATGGCCGTCATGGTTTGCACCAGCCGTGAGCGCCCGGCAACAAACCACAGCAGCAGGAAGCCGGCGGTCAAGCCGGTAACCAGATGGGGGTTGATCCACTGAAATAGTGCGAAGGGCTTGAGCAGCACGCCGGCGGCCAACATTTTGCACAACCAGATGGCGGTGAGCAGCAACAGAATGGCCTTGAAACGATCCACTTTCTGCCGGAGCAAGCTGGTCATGAACAAGCAGGCCGCCAGCATATTGGCCATGGCACCGCCAGCCTCTACCAGGAACAGGAACAGCCGAGGGTTATCCAGCGGGGAAACATACGGTTGCGGCAGACCCTGCGGATAAGCCACCACGCCAAACAGCGGCATGGCGGGGTTGAGCTGGGTGATGAACCACAGGCCCAGCAGCAGCAGGCCGTAATCTACGGCGCTATGGTCGGCAAAATGGCGACGGCGCCATTGCTTGAGGTGGTGCCATTGGCGACGAAACAGCGGCGATACCGCCAGCGTGGCGCCGATACAGGCCCCGGCCACATTGCAGATCACATCCAGATTGGACGCTACCCGCATGGGCAGGAATTCTTGCAGGAACTCGACGCTGATGCTGGTGAAGCAGGCGACAAGGATGGCAAGCAGGAATGAGTGCCAGCGCGGCAGCAGCAATAGCGCCAGGCTAAAACCGTAGGGAATATAGATGACGACGTTGGCCGCATTATCAAAAAAGCGGACATAGAACGGCAGCGGGTAGGACAGAAACTCGAAGAACGGCCGCCCCGAGTAGGCCCAGCCACTAAAGGGATACAGGCTGAGAAAGAAGATCACCACGGCATTGACGATTGCGGCATACAGCGCAACGTGGCTATGGGTGGCGCGGCCTGGCTGCGCGGTCATTGAGCAAGCACTTCCGGAGGGATGAACAAGTACAGCATACCCAGCACCCCATGGGCTGACAAGCTAGCCAAAGGCCACACAGGGGTGTTTGCGGAAAAACAAAAAGGGCACCGGAGTGCCCTTTTTCACACGATACGGCAAGTATTAGAACTTGGTACCGATACCCACGCTGGTTACCAGCGGGTTGATGTCCAGGGTGCCCAGCTGAGTACCGCCAGTGCTTACCTTGGTCTTGATCCAGATTTTCTTCACGTCCAGGTTCAGGAACACATCTTTGGTCAGCGGCATATCGATACCGGCTTGCAGCGCTGGACCAAAGCTGTTTTTCTTCACGTCAAGAATGGTCGATGTCTTGTTTTTCAGACCATAGAAGCGGGTGTAGTTCAGACCAGCACCCACGTATGGGCGGAATTCGCCTTGCGGGTTAAAGTGATACTGGGCAGTCAGCGTCGGCGGCAGCACTTTTACGGTTGCCAGCTCAGTCGAACCTGCGTTAACAGAATGCTTGGAGGTACCCAGAATCAGTTCCACACCCACGTTGTTAGTCAGCATGTAGGTGAAATCAACTTCCGGAATGGTGTCATCTTTAACATCAACGCCCAGCTGAGCGAGTGTGCTGTCTACAGAAGTCTCCGGATTCACAGTGGTCACGCGGAAACGCGCCAGGATGTCGCCCTGGGCAGCAAAAGCGTTGGTGGCAAGCAGGGTAGCCAGAGCAGCAATAGCAAGCTTTTTCATCATTATCTCCAAGCGGGTAGCTAGTAAAAGTAGTTCGCTTGCTTGCCCGCTTATTGACTTGATTCACTGCGGACAGTAGCTTGCGACGTCAGAACCTAGATTAACCTTGCGCCGCACCATCGTTTTTGCGCTAGATCATGAAAAAATCATGAAATACCACGACTTGAGGGACTTCATGTCCCAGCTTGAGGCTCAGGGCGAGCTCAAACGCATTACCTACCCTGTTTCCCCCCATCTGGAAATGACCGAAATCGGCGACCGCGTGCTCAAGGCCGGCGGCCCTGCCCTGCTGTTTACCCAGCCGCAAGCAGGCGACAAGCGCTACGACATGCCGGTGCTGGCCAACCTGTTCGGCACCCCCAGGCGTGTGGCCATGGGCATGGGGGCGGATGACGTCCTGGCGCTGCGCGACATCGGCAAGACGCTGGCTTACCTGAAAGAACCGGAGCCGCCAAAAGGCTTTCGCGACGCCTGGGACAAGCTGCCGCTGCTGAAACAGGTGCTATCGATGGCACCCAAAGAAGTACGCAAAGCGCCCTGCCAGGAAATCGTATGGGAAGGCGATGAAGTTGATCTGTCGCGCCTGCCCATCCAGCACTGTTGGCCTGGCGACGTAGCGCCCCTGATAACCTGGGGCCTCACGGTGACCCGTGGCCCGCACAAGAAGCGGCAAAACCTGGGCATCTACCGCCAGCAGGTTATCGGCCGCAACCGCGTCATCATGCGCTGGCTGGCACACCGCGGCGGTGCGCTGGACTACCGCGAATTCCGTGCGGCCAACCCTGACAAGCCCTACCCGGTAGCCGTAGTACTGGGCTGTGACCCAGCCACTATCCTGGGTGCCGTGACCCCGGTGCCGGATACGCTGTCCGAATACCAGTTTGCCGGCTTGCTGCGCGGCAGCCGTACCGAGCTGGTGAAGTGCATCGGTTCCGACCTGCAGGTACCGGCAAGCGCCGAAATCGTGCTGGAAGGCCACCTCCACCCCAACGATATGGCCATGGAAGGCCCGTACGGCGACCATACCGGCTACTACAACGAGCAAGATAGCTTCCCGGTTTTCACCATCGACCGCATCACCATGCGCGAAAACCCGGTATACCACAGCACCTACACCGGCAAACCGCCGGATGAGCCGGCCATCCTGGGCGTGGCGCTGAACGAAGTGTTCGTGCCCATCCTGCAAAAGCAGTTTCCCGAGATCGTGGACTTTTACCTGCCGCCGGAAGGCTGCAGTTACCGCATGGCCGTGATCAGCATCAAGAAGCAGTACCCCGGCCACGCCAAGCGCGTAATGATGGGTTGCTGGAGCTTCCTGCGCCAGTTCATGTACACCAAGTTCATTGTGGTGGTGGACGACGACGTGAACACCCGCGACTGGAAAGAAGTGATCTGGGCCATTACCACCCGCATGGACCCGGTGCGCGATACCACGCTGATAGAAAACACGCCGATCGACTACCTGGACTTTGCCAGCCCGATCTCCGGTCTGGGGGGCAAAATGGGGCTGGATGCGACCAATAAGCTGCCAGGGGAAACCAACCGGGAATGGGGTACTACCATCAGCATGAGTGCCGAAGTGTCGGCGCGTATCGATAGCATTTGGCAGGAACTGGGTCTGTAATACACAGAGATGTAGCGCAATGTAGCAACATGCCAATAAAATGATGCCAACAGCTTGATGGCCGCCACGAATCACTGCAGATTCGTGGCGGCCATTTTAACCCGACCCCACAAGCGAGGCTCATCTTGGTACCCCATCCGAAGCGGCTACAGCATGCATTTATCCTGACAACTTTGTGCGCAGTACTAGCACTGGCCGGATGTGGCGGCGGTGGTGGCGGCGGGGGAAGTGCAGGACAAAGCACGGAGAGTGGTAGTAGCACCAGCAATACTGGCGGAACAAGCAGTACATCCAAAGCAGCTTCAATCAATTTCAGCTCTGCCACGCCGGACGTTCTTGTCTATCAAGGTGGGGAAGGTGAAACACAGGCTGAAGTGAAGTTTCTGGTAAAAGATGCCTTGAATCAGCCACTGGCAGGTGAAACGGTCAAATTCTCTTTGAATACTGCAGTGGGTGGTCTGACGCTCCAGTCAACCCAGGCCATTACCGATAGCAGCGGCATTGCCACCGCCCGCGTCATCTCCGGCACAGTGCCGACGCCAGTCAGGGTAACCGCTGTAGCAGGTAAATACAGCGCCCAATCGAGCCAACTGGCCATCAGTACCGGCCTACCCCATCAGAATGGCTTCTCACTCTCTGCTTCCAGCTATAACCCGTCGTTCTATAACACCGACGGTGTCAACATCACCCTTACTGCCCGTGCCTCCGATCGCCAAGGCAACCCGGTTCCGGATGGTACGGCAGTCAATTTTGTTACCGAGGGCGGTATCGGCATCATCACCTCCAAGTGCAATATGAGCGGTGGCAGCTGTACTGTTACGTTACTAAGTAGTGGTTCGCGCAATGCGCTAGTGGATGATGGGCGTCAAACCGTATTAGCCTACATGCAGGGCGAGGAAAGTTTCGATGACAAAAACAGTAATGGCGTTTTTGATAACGGGGAGTACGTCAGTAACTACGATCTACCAGAGGCCTTTCTGAATGCCAGACCCGGCCAGACACGAACTACCCCCAACAAGGCACAAACCTGGCTTACCGTTGCAGGCAACAGCTACTCCGAGTTCTATCTGGATCTTAATGGCAATGGTATTCATGACGAAACCGGCAACACTTACTTTGATGGCGTGGCACGCTCGGATGGCAGGACACCATCCACTGTTCATTTACGACGCTGGGTAGAGATCATCTGGGGCGTAAACAACAACAACTTCCTGACTACTCCCGCCAAGGGCAGTGGAGGACTGAATAACTTTGACCTTTGTCCATCGACTGCGGCGACGATGGAGTACACACCGACTGATATCTTCAGCAATGTATTACCAGCAGGTACTACCATCGCATTCAGTATCACTAGCACTGCGGCTGCTAGTGCAGTCATCAACGGTACCTCAACGTACACTGTGGATAACCAGATCAATCGTCCGGAAATGTACCCGGTCGATATTGGGCTTGCCAACGGCGTAACCTGCGCCACGGCGGCAACGGCACCCGACATGCTGGTTATCACTATCACATTGCCAGGCAGTGCCACAGCTAAGAAATTCAGTTTCCCGATCTTCAACTAAGTAAATAGCCACAAACAAATCAGGCCGCGCTATTATCGCGGCCTGATTGTTTTCTTACCGGAGCCCAACCATGTCTAACCCGAACTCCCCCAACCGCCTGAAACGCCTGTCGCCACGCCAACGCAAGAAACTGCGCGTAGGCGAGTTCCAGGAGCTGGGCTTTACCGTGGTCGCCGCGCTGGCAGGCCTGGACGATGCGGCCAACGATGCTTTCCTGAACGGCTGGCTGGAAGCGGTAGATGCACAAGGCGTGAGCTTTGGTGGCCACTTTAGCGATGGTCAGCTGGATGGCATCGTGTTTCCGGTAAACGGCGTGAAAGTTACCGCCGACGTACAAGCTGCCCTGGCTGCCTGGCTGAAAGGCCGCAGCGAAGTGTCCAACGTAGAAGTCAGCGGCCTGCTGGACGTATGGCATAGCGCCTGGTAAGCCACAGGCTACCCGCCAAAAAGCCTGCCATCCGGCAGGCTTTTTTTATTGCTGCGGCACCATCAGAAAAGGTTGGCCGCATACCGTCATGGCATGCGGCCAACCTTTCAAGGCATCCACTCAGCAGCGGGTGGGCTAGCTGCGTTCCAGCTCCCACAGGGCAGACTGTAGCGACTCCATGCGCGTATCCAGCGCACTACGGGCATCGGCCAGCGCCTTGTTGTAGATGGCCGGGCCGATACGCTCGGCGACAAACAGCGCTAGCGCCTGGGCATCAAAGCCGCCCAGCGCCACCTCGTGTTCACCGGCCAGGTACTGCTGTACCTGGCTGGCCAGTTCTGCCAGCTGCGGCTGGGTCAGATAGCGTTCATCGCTTTTCATGATGCATCCATCGTTGTCCAGCCGACAGTGTCAGCGCATCAGCCCTGTTTGGCAAATGCAGGCTTCATGTCCTGCTCGCGGCGTGGCTCGGGGTCGATATCGTCGTCCTCGTCCAGCACCGGCTGGGCAGCGCCCAGCTCTTTTTCGCTCTTGGCGACCACGCAGGCGGCAATGGCGTTGCCCAGTACGTTGGTGGCGGAGCGGCCCATGTCCAGGAAGTGATCCACGCCCAGCAGCAGCAGCAGGCCGGCTTCCGGAATGTTGAACTGCGCCAGCGTGGCGGCAATCACCACCAGCGAAGCACGCGGCACACCGGCCATGCCTTTGGACGTCACCATCAGGATCAGCAGCATGGTGATTTCCTGCGACAGGCTCAGGTCAATGCCGTACGCCTGGGCAATGAAGATGGTGGCGAAGGTGCAGTACATCATGGAGCCGTCCAGGTTGAACGAGTAGCCCATCGGCAGCACAAAGCTGGCAATGCGGTCGCTGCAACCAAAGCGTTTCAGGCGGTCCAGGGTTTTCGGGTAGGCGGCTTCCGAGCTGGCGGTAGAAAACGCCAGCAGTGCCGGCTCGCGGATGGCACGCAGCAGCTCCAGCACGCGGCGCTTCAGGAACAGCGAGCCCATGCCCAGCAGTGCCAGCCACAGCAGACCCAGCGACAGGTAGAACTGCGCCATGAAGCTGCCGTAGGTGGACAGAATGCCCAGGCCTTCCTTCGCCACCATGCCGGCAATCGCGGCAAATACGGCAAAGGGGGCGAAGTTCATCACGTAGCCGGTCACCTTCAGCATGATGTGCGCTACCGCATCGATAGCATCGATCAGGCCTTTGGCCTTGTCGCCCACGGCGGACGCGGCAGTACCGAAGAACAGCGAGAACACCACAATGGCCAGAATCTCGTTCTTGGCCAGCGCGTCAAATACGCTCTTGGGGATCAGGTGGCTGATGAAGTCTTTCAGCGTCAGCGCGCCTTTCTCGATACCCGAGCTGGCGGTGACTTCCGGCAGCGGCAGGCTCAGGCCCACGCCCGGCTTCAGCACATTCACCATCACCAGGCCCAGCAGCAGCGATACCAGCGAGGCGGTCACAAACCAGCCCATGGCTTTGGCACCGATGCGGCCAACAGTGGCCGAATCACCCATGCGGGCGATACCTACCACCAGGGTGGAGAACACCAGCGGCGCAATGATCATCTTGATCAGGCGCAGGAAGATGTCGGTCAGAATAGACAGCTGGTCAGCAAACGATTTGATCGCTTCTTCGCTGCCAGCCATTTCACGCCAGCCGTAGCCGGCCACGATACCCAGCACCATGGCGGCCAGGATCATCTTGGTCAATCGATTAAGTTTCACGGTATTTCCCTGTATTGCTTTGTGAAATTAATCCTTTGTAGTGTCCGCTCCGGTCGTTGCCGGGCGGTACATCAGCGCCGTAGCGCTTGTTTTTTCATGCTGCACTGACAAGGCTGCCGCGCAGGGCTGGCATTAAAACAGAAAGTGGGCGCGCTGTAATCAGGCAAATCCCGCACCACGGTACCGCGCTGGCGGGCACACAAGCGCGGCCGATAGCGGCAGGCAAGCTTGTGTCGCCACGCACCATGATGGCGCAATAAACATGCAAGAAGCCGCCGCAAACTGCGCAAAGCTGGCTTGCCCAGATCGGGCGGCGTGCTGGCCGAAACGGGCAAAAAAATGCCGCCCTACCTTGCGGCAGGACGGCCAAGCTTCACATCACATTCAAGAGAGAGGGAATCGTTACAGCGTGAGCCAACGCGGGCTGGTCAGCGCTGCCGGCTGCAGCACGGTATCCAGCTGCTCACGCGTCAGCAGGCCACGGCGCAGCACGATGTCGTACACGCTGCCACCGCTCTGGTGCGCTTCGGTCGCCACCTCGGTAGCGGCGGCGTAGCCAATGTAGGGGTTCAGCGCGGTCACCAGGCCCACCGAGCGGTGCACGGTGTCCAGCAGGTAGTCGCGGTTGGCGGTAATGCCCACCACGCAGTTATCGCGCAGGGTGTCGCAGGCGGCGGCCAGGTGGCTCACGCTGCGGAACAGGCTGTAGGCAATCACCGGTTCGAAGGCATTGAGCTGCAGCTGGCCCGCTTCGGCCGCCATGGTCACGGTCATGTCGTTACCGATGACTTCATAAGCCACCTGGGTCACCACTTCCGGAATCACCGGGTTGACCTTGCCCGGCATGATGGACGAACCGGCCTGACGCGCCGGCAGGTTGATCTCGCCCAGGCCGGCACGCGGGCCGGACGACAGCAGGCGCAAATCGTTGCAGCTCTTGGACAGCTTGACCGCCACGCGTTTCAGCACGCCGGACAGCTGTACGAAGGCGCCGCAGTCCTGCGTGGCCTCGATCAGGTTGGGCGCGGTTTCCAGCGCCAGGCCAGTCAGTGCCGACAGCTTCTGGCACACCAGCGGGGTGTAGTCCGGGTGGGCGGTAATGCCGGTGCCGATGGCGGTGGCACCCAGGTTGATTTCCAGCATCAGGACGCTGGCTTCGTACAGGCGCTGTTCGTCTTCACCCAGCATCACGGCGTAGGTACGGAACTCCTGCCCCAGCGTCATCGGTACCGCGTCCTGCAGCTGGGTACGGCCCATCTTCAGCACATCGGCAAATTCGTCGGCCTTGTCGTCAAAGGCATTACGCAGGCGAGCCATGGCGGCCAGCAGGCGCTGTACGCCCCAGAAGGTGGCCAGGCGCAGCGCAGTGGGGTACACGTCGTTAGTGCTCTGCCCCATGTTAACGTGTTCGTTGGGGTGCAGGTACTGGTACTCGCCCTTGCCGTGGCCCAGTAGCTCCAGCGCACGGTTAGCGATGACCTCGTTGGCGTTCATATTGGTGGAGGTGCCCGCCCCGCCCTGGATCACGTCTACCACAAACTGGTCGTGCAGCTTGCCGGCGCGGATTTCCTCGCAGGCCAGCACGATGGCTTCCTTGTGGTGGTCAGCCAGAATGCCCAGCTGGTGGTTCGCCAGCGCGGCAGCCTGCTTGATCACCGCCAGCGCGCGGATCAGGTCGCCGTAGCTGGCGATTGTCTGGCCGGTAATGGGGAAATTCTCGATGGCACGCAGGGTGTGCACGCCCCAGTAGGCGTGGGCCGGGACCTCGCGGTCCCCCAGTAGATCGTGTTCCAGGCGGGTGGTCATAGGTGTTGTCTTTGTGCTTTTGTGTGGAGTGCCTGCACTGTAGCGGCAGCACCGTGGCGGCGGCCAATTCCGAATGGCGATAGGATCATGCAAGATTTGCATGATCCGGCAATGAGCCGCTATTTATCGCCAAATGGATAGTAAGTGTCCGCGATGCGGACGATGCTTACATGCCGGTTCCGCCCGGCAGACGGGAAAGGGGGCGGATTGCCGCCCCCTTTTCATTCCCCCGCAACCCGGGGCTGCTCGAAACCCCGGCCAAAACAGCACGCCCCAGGCGCCGCCGAACTCGCCCCTCGCTAACGGCGCGGGGCTCAAACAAATCGGCGTCTTAAAACCTGGGGCGTACCATTTTGACCGGCTCGCGCCAACGGGATGGGGTGCTTCACTCACGCTCTACCACTTGATGACCAAGCATATAGGCCACCAATCCACTTGATCCAACCGCATCACAAACCCTGCCCTCACACCGCCGGGTAGCGTGCGGCCAACCCTTGCCATAGCGCATCCAGCTGCGGCAGCTCGCGCCGCGCGTCGCGATACACACGGATTTCCATCTGCAGCGACCACGCCTCGCCACCGGCGGCGGCCAGCTGCCCGGCCGCCAGCTCGCGCTGCACCGCGCTTTGCGGCAAGAACGCCACGCCGTGGCCTTCCAGCACCATGGCTTTCAGGCCCTCGGCCATGTCGGTTTCAAAGCGCTGTGCGAGCAGGCAGGGCTGCGGCGCGCGCTGGATGATCAACTCCACCATGCGGCGAAAGTAGGCATTGGGGCCGTAAGTCAGAAACGGCAATGGCGCGCCCTCGCTGCCCGGCAGCTGCCACAGCGGCTGGCCGTGCTCGGCACGGCTGAATGGCTGCAGCGTTTCGCTGCCCAGGCGCAGGCCGAGGTAGCGGCTATCCGGCAGCTCTACCGGGTGGCGCGGGTGGTGGTAGCACAGCAGCAGGTCGGCGTTGCCTTCGGTCAGCGCAATCACCGCGTCGTGCACGTTGTGCGCCAGCAGGCGCCAGGCTACCTCGCCCAGCGTGGCTTGCTCGTCGGCCAGCCAGCGCGGCACAAAACCGAACGACAGCGTATGCGGCACCGCCAGCGTCAGCGTGGCGGCGTCGGCTTGCTGCAGGCCGCGTAGCAGGCTGCGCGTGCTGGACAGCTCGCCCACCAGCAGGCGCGCTTTTTCCTGCAGCAGCTCGCCGGCCGGCGTGAGCCGCGTGGGCCAGGTGGTGCGGTCGATCAGGTCGGCGCCCAGCCAGTTTTCCAGCGCCTTGATGCGGCGGGAAAACGCCGGCTGCGTGAGGTGGCGCAGCTCGGCCGAGCGGGTAAAGCTGCCGGTTTCGGCCAATACCAGAAAGTCTTCCAGCCAGCGGGTTTCCATGCGTGCTCCCGTATCGAAGGTTGGCCGCAGCCTACCTGACTACCGCCTCGGCCGCTAGCAGCGGGCTGCTGCCAGCGGCCGACGAGCACAAGGCCCGCCGGCATGGCCGGCGGGCCTTGTGCATTGATGTGGCAAAGCTGTATCAGTACGCGCTAGCGCCGCGCCTGCACCAGCCAGTCGGCGGTGGCGTCGGCGGCCTGGAACTCGTGTACCACGCCCTGCATCAGCGCAAAGGCCTGCGCCGCGTCCAGCGCCTCGCACGCGCTAGCCAGCGCGGCCATATGCTGCGCCAGCTCGGCCGGTGGCAGGTGGTATTCCTGCGCGCGCATGATGCGCGGGTGGTCGGTGGGCAGCACGTTGTCGCCGATCAGCAGCTCCTCGTACAGCTTTTCGCCCGGGCGCAGGCCAGTGCAGCGGATCTCCACGTCGCCCTGCGGGTTGCGTTCGTCGCGCACTTGCAGGCCGGACAGATGAATCATGCGCCGCGCCAGGTCGATGATGCGCACCGGCTCGCCCATGTCCAGCACGAACACGTCGCCGCCCTGCCCCATCGCCCCGGCCTGGATCACCAGTTGCGCGGCTTCGGGGATGGTCATGAAATAGCGGGTAATGTCGGCGTGTGTCAGCGTCACCGGGCCGCCGCTGGCGATCTGCTGCTTGAACAGCGGCACCACCGAGCCGGAGCTGCCCAGCACATTGCCAAAGCGCACCATCACAAAGCGGGTACGGCTGCCGGCAGCGTGGCGCGCTTGCAGCGCCAGCTCGGCCAGGCGCTTGGTGGCGCCCATCACATTAGTTGGCCGCACGGCTTTGTCAGTAGAAATCAGCACAAAAGTGGCCACGCCAGCGTCTTCGGCGGCACGGGCGCAGGTGTCGGTGCCAAAGGCATTGTTGACGATGCCGGCCACCGGGTTGTGCTCCACCATCGGCACGTGCTTGTAGGCGGCGGCGTGGTAGACGGTGTCTACCTGCATGCCCTGCAGCACGGCCAGCAGGCGCGGGTAGTCGGTCACGCTGCCCAGGAACGGCACGCGCTGCACCGCCGGGGCCAACTTAGCCAGCTCCTGGTCGATGGCGTACAGCGCATACTCGCTGGCCTCGAACAGCACGATGCGCGCCGGCTTCTGCCGAACGATCTGGCGGCACAGCTCCGAGCCGATGGAGCCACCGGCACCGGTCACCATCACCACCTTGCCGCTGATGTTGGCCGCCAGCAGCGCCGGCTGCGGCGGTACCGGGTCGCGGCCCAGCAGGTCGTCGATGCCTACCTCGCGCAGCTCGGTCACGCGCACCTCGCCGGACACCAGGTCGGCCATGCCTGGCAGGCGCTTGATGGGCACGTGCAGCGCTTCCAGTTTTTCCAGAATCTCGCGGTGGCGACCACGGCTGGCCGACGGGATGGCCAGCAGGATCAGCTCGGCCTCGGTGTCTTTCAACAGCTGCGGCAGCTCGTGCGGGCCGTGCACCGCCAGGCCACGGAAAGTACGGCGCCACAGCTGCGGGTTATCGTCCACAAACGCCATCGGGCGGTACTCGCGTCCTTCCAGCAAGCCAGCCATCAGCTGCAGGCCGGCGCGGCCGGCGCCGTAGATCAGCACCGGGCGGCGCGGCGCGTCCAGCGCATCGATACGCCGTACCAGGCCGCGCAGCAGAAAACGGCTGCCGCCGATATAGGCCATGGCGAACACCCAGAAGATGATGATGGAGGTGCGCGGAAAGGCACTGATACCCGCCATCAGGATCACCGCCATCAACACCAGCACCGACAGCGACACGCCGACAAACACGGTGTAGACGATGCGGTCATCCAGAAACTTAAGCACCGCACGGTACAAGCCCAGCTTGATGAAGATGGGCAGCACCCACAGCGGCGGCACGGCGAATATCCACAGATACGGGTCCAGCTTCGGGTCCCAGTTACCGCCCAGGCGCAGCAGCACCGCGCTCCACATGGCCAGCGGCAGCAGCAGTGCGTCCAGCAGCATCAGCAGCGCCATCTTGTGATGGCGCGAGAAGGAAAGCAGTTTTTCCAGCATGTCAGTCCTAAAGGTTGGCCGCAGCGGTTTGCTAAAAACCGCTTTTGCCACCGAAGCACACAGAAAACACAAGCGCCTGCGCCGTCGTTTCGGCCAAGCGTTTCATGCGCTTTGTGCTGCCCAAAGAAATATCAGCCTGGCACCGACGCGTCGTGTTGCCTGTTCTTTATTGCGTCGGAGGCCAGAAAATTATCGGGTCACAATCTTCAGCAAGGTCGCCACGATAATCTGCACGTCGCCCGCCACGCTGTGGCTTTGCGCGTAACGCACGTAGTAGCCCAGTTTTTCCGGCAGCACCTGCTCGATGTACGCGCGCTCGGGGTCGGCGGCCTTACCCAGTATCTCGTTCTCGTCGATCATGCGGATCGACGCCCAGTCGGTAATGCCGGGGCGTACCGACAGCACGATGTCCTTCACGCTGTCCGGGTAGTGCGCCACGTACTTGGGTACCTCGGGGCGCGGGCCCACCAGGCTCATGTCGCCGTACAACACGTCCAAGAGCTGCGGCAGCTCGTCCAGCTTGGTCTTGCGCAGCAGGTGGCCGGCGCGCGTCACGCGCTGGTCGGCGCCCACCGTCAGCTGGCCGGCGGCCTCGGCGCCGATCTTCATGGTACGAAACTTGTGGATGCGGAACAGCTGGCCGCCGCGCCCTACCCGCACCTGGCGGAAGAACACCGGGCCGGGCGAATCCAGCCTCACCCACAGCGCGATGGCCAACAGCAGCGGCCAGATCAGCCACAGCCCGGCCAGCACCGCCACCAAATCGAACAGGCGCTTGGCCAGCGCCGAGCCGGGCTGGCCGGCAGGGGTTGGCCGCAGCGTGTCTGGTGGCATTGCGCCCGTGCCGCTCGCGGCGCTTTGGCGGTCTTGTTGCGAATCGCGCATCACTGCCCCAGCAGCTGGCGCACGGCGGCGATCACGCGGGTCTGGTCGTCGTCGCTCATGCGGGTGTACAGCGGCAGCGTCACTTCGGCTTCAAACGCCGCATCCGCCACCGGGAACTGCGCGCGCGTCAGGCCGTAGGTATCGCGCCATACCGGCTGGCGGTGCAGCGGAATGAAATGCACCGAGCAGCCTATGCCCAGCTCGGCCATCTTCACGATGAAATCATCGCGGCTGATGCCGGCCTGCGGCTGCAGGCGCACCGGGTACAGGTGCCAGGCGTGGTTGCTGCCGGCGTCGGCCGGGTGGGCGGGCAAGGTCAGCGGCAGGTCGGCCAGCTCGGCGTCATAGCGTGCGGCCATCGCCTCGCGTTTTTGCAGGAAGGCGTCGATCTTCTTCAGCTGGTGAATACCCATTGCCGCCGCGGTGTCCGGCATATTGTACTTGTAGCCTGGGGCCACCACTTCGTAGTACCAGGCCGGGGTTTTGGAGGTGTAGCGGTCGAAGGCGTCGCGGCTGATGCCGTGCAGGCGCATCACCTTGCAGCGGGCAATGATGTCGGCGTGGCGCGACACCACCATGCCGCCTTCGCCGGTGGTCATGGTCTTGTTCGCGTAGAAGCTGAACACGGTTACGTCAGAATCCAGCGCCCCCACCAGCGTGCCCTTGTAGTAGGTAGGCATGGCGTGGGCGGCGTCTTCCACCACCTTCAGGCCGTGCTCGCGTGCAATGGCGATGATGGTGTCCATATCGCAGGCCAGGCCAGCAAAGTGCACCGGCATGATGGCGCGGGTCTTGTCGGTAATGGCCGCGCGGATGGCGTCCGGGCAGATGTTGAAGGTAGCCGGGTCCACATCCACGCACACCGGGTGTGCACCCAGGTAGCGCACCACCTCGGCGGTGGCGGTAAAGGTGTAGCTGGGCACGATCACCTCGTCGCCCTCTTTGATACCGACTGCCTCCAGCGCCAGGTGCAGGCCGGCGGTAGCGGAGTTCACCGCGATGGCTTCCACGCCGCCGCCAATATAAGCGGCAAAATCTGCCTCGAACTGGCGGGTTTTCGGGCCGGTGGTCACCCAGCCGGAACGCAGCGCGTCGACCACTTCATTAATCTCGTCCTCGCCGATATCCGGCAGGGCGAAGGGTAAAAACTTCTGTTCAGCCATGTTCTTTTCCGTATTCATGCGGCAGGTCAGCCCGACCCGCCATTATCCTGCACCGCCCCCCGCACCGGGTGACGGTATGTAATCGATGTGGTGCGATGGCGCAATGGATAGCGCCTATCGTCCCTTGCATGCCTTAGCCAGCCAGTAGATTGGGCTGCACGCGCGAAGCCCAATGTTTACCGCTAAAATAGCGGCCCCTATGCAGCCGTAACGCGCTGAACGTTGGGCTTCATTTCATTCAACCCAACCTACCCATCACGCCACCCATCCCGTTGGCGCGAGCCGGACAAAACGGTGTGCCCCAGGTTTTAAGACGCCGATTTGTCTGAGCCCCGCGCCGTTAGCAAGGGGCGAGTTCGGCGGCGCCTGGGGCATGCCTTTTTGTCCGGGGTTTCGAGCAGCCCCGGGTCGCCTTTTCTTTGGGTTCTTTCTTTTGGCGAAGCAAAAGAAAGAACCTCGCTGCCGCTCGATAGCGGCATGCAAAACAGCACCGCAAAGCGGTTCATCAAACCAAGCACCACAGGTTGGCCGCAAGCCTCGCTTCAAGCAATCACAACGTTGACGAAGCAAATATCAGCAACCATAAAGCCGTAACGCGGTGAACGTTGAGCTTCATTTCATTCAACCCAACCTACCCACCCATTCCCCGGATGCGCCTGCGGCTTATCCGGGCTACCAGTCACTTCAACTTGTCCGACAACACCTTGCCCAGCTTCTGCGTCGGCAGCTCCACCCAGCGGTGAATCGCCTGCGCCATACACCACGTCACCCCCAGCGCGATGGCCACCATCGCCCACCACGGGGTGCCGTATTGTGCCAGCGTAAACAGGATGGCGTAACCAACCGTGGCGTGACACACGTACCAGGCGTAGCTCACGCCCGCCACGCGAGCGAGCAGCGGCACCGCCACCAGCCGCGGCCAGAAGGCCCCGGCCACAAACAGCAGCACGCCGATGCCATAGCTGGCGTACAAGCCGGGGCTGGCCCAGCCGGTCAGCCACACGTACAGCGCCAGCATGCCGATAAAGTGCAGCACGGTTTCCACGCGGCCGGCCTGGCCGGTCTGGTAGAAGTACACCCAGCAGCCGGCAAACATCAGCGGGAAGTAACACACAATGGTCTGAAAGCCGTTTACCGGTGCAAAGCGGCACAGCCACACCAGCAGCGGCAGCAGCAGCCAGATGGCCCATTTGATGCGGCGGCCGGTGAGCGCAAAAGCCACGCCCAGCATGGCGTAAAACCACAGCTCTACTTTCAGCGTCCACATCACAGGGTCGATATTGCGGCCGCCTATCCAGTCGATCAGCGCGATGCTGACATGGCCCAGCACGTCGCGCGCGGTCACGCTCCACACGCCACCGGGCAGCTGTGCGGCCAACCATAGCGCCGCCACGGTCACCGCCAGCCCCGCCCAGTAGGTGGGGTAGATGCGAAAAAATCGCGACACGGCAAAGCGCAGCGTACCCATACGCGTGAGCGATAGCGGAATCAGCAGGCCGGAAATCAGCAAAAACAGCCCCACCCCCACCGCGCCCAGGTTGAACGGCAGCACGAACGATGCGCCGTCGTAGCCGGGCAGCGGTGGCACGCTCATCACCTCGGCAATGCGGTCGCGGCGCTGCCAGAAGGTTTGCGTGTAGTGGAACAGCACCACGGCCAGCATGGCCAGGCCGCGCAGGCCGTCGGCAAAATCAAAGCGGATGTGGGGCTGCTGGCTCATACGGCCTCCGGTGGGCGCGGGCGGCTGCCCAGTATGTCGACAAAACGCAGCAGGTAGCCGTCCGGGTCTTGCCACAGGCCTTCCAGCTGGCCTTCTTCTTCGTTGTCTGCCACGGCGTACCAGCTTTCCTGCAGTGGGCGGAAGCAGGCGTAGCCGGCGGCCTCTAGCCGTGCGGCCAACGCGGTCACGTCATCCACCTCGATCTGCAGGTTGATGCCGCGGCCAAACGGCGGCTGTAGCTCGCCGGTGTGCCAGCCCTGCGGGTGCCAGGCTTCCAGCATCAGCTGCGCCTGGCCCATCTCCAGATAGACGAAGTCGGGCGCACTGCGGCGAAAGCGCACGCTAAAACCGGCTGCCTGATAAAACGGCAACGACCGCGCCATGTCGGTGACGGTCAGCTCCGGCACCATCGGGTTCCAGTAAGGCTCGCTCATCGTGTTATGCGCTTTCTACAGTTGACCGCAGGCAGCTTGCTGCGACAGGGTAGCCGGGCTTACTTCACGCCCTGCAGGAAGCGGCGCGCCAGCACCGCATAGTCGTGTTTGGCCAGCACAAACTTTTTACCGGCAGCGCCCATGCGGCCGCGCTCGTTCGGCGTGGTGGCCAGCAGGCGGCGCATGCCATCGGCGATAGCGGCAGGGTCTTCTACCGCCACGCTCACCCCGCAGCCGGACTCGGCCACCATGTCGTTGCCCGCATCTACCGAGTGCAATACCGGGCGGGCGGCCATCATGTAATCGAACAGCTTGTTGGGGTTGATGCCGAAACGGTAGATCGGCAGCTTGCGCCAGCCGATGTACAGCGCGTCGCACTCGGCCAGAAAAGCCGGTACCGCACGCTTGGCAATGGCCGGCAAAAAGCTGACGTTGGCCAGGCCCAGCGCCTGCGCCTGCTGCACCAGTGCGGCTTTGTCGGGGCCATCGCCCACCAGCACCACCTGCAGCTTGTCGGCCAGCGCCGGGTCTTGCTGGATCAGGCTGGCGGCTTGCAGCAGGTAGTCCAGCGCGTTAGCCAGGCCGTGGCCACCGGCGTAACCCAGAATAAAGCGCTTTTGCGCCTTCAGCTCGGCCAGGCGCATGCGGTGCTCGCCCGGCAGCGGCTCGGGCTGGCCTTGCCACTCGGCTACGTCTACGCCATTGGGGATCACCACGTATTTTTCCGGCGCCATGCCGTGCGCCATCATGTAGTCCTTGGCACACGGCAGCATGGACACCACGGTGTCGGCTTTCTTGTAGCCGAAGTCCTCGGCCCATTGCAGCAGGCGGATAAACGGGTGTTTCGGGCTCATGCCGCCGACCTCTACCGGCGTCAGCGGCCACAGGTCGTGCACCTCGTACACCAGCCGGGCGCCGGTTTTGCCGGCGATAAACGCTGCCGGGATGGTATCCAGCGGGTAGGTGGACGAGGCAATCACCACGTCCGGTTTCCAGTCGCGCAGGTAGCGGCCGGACAAGCCCAGCACACGGCCCAGGAAGCGGAAGATATTGATGACGCGCTTGGCGCCGTTGCCCTCGTAACGCGGGGTCTTGCACCAGGTATAGCGGATGCCGTCGATGTCCTGGTCGGCGTACTTGGCTGTTAATTCCGGGTTGCGCTGGCGCAGGTGCGAGTAGTCGGCCGCCACGATATGCACCTCGTGGCCGGCTTTCACCCATTCGCGGGCCAGGTAGTAGGGGCGGAATTCCATGCCGTGCAGCGGGCTGCCGGCGTAGTGGTTGATGTAAAGAATGCGCACGATAGAGGGTCTGTTAGGGGGTAGCCGGCTACATCATGCCGGCGGCGATATTGATCATCAGCGCCAGCACGGTGGTATTGAAGGCAAACGACAGCATGCAGTGCCAAGTACCGGTACGGCGCATGGCCGCACTGCTGAGCGCCACGTCGGCGGTTTGCCCCGAGGTGCCGATCACCACGGAAAAGTAAAAAAAGTCGCCATAGTCCGGCGTGGTAGTGCCGGGAAAATCCAGCCCCGGCGCCTGGCCGCGGTTCAGCGCCAGAAAATAGCCGTGGGCGTAATGCAGCGCGAACATGGTCTGGGTAAACAGCCAGGACGACACGATGGTGAGCACGCATAGCGCGATATGGCCGCTACGCACCGCACCGTGCAGCTGGCGCGCCACCGACAGCTCGGCCACGATGGCCAGCAGGCACACCAGCGCCGAGGCGGCCACCAGCAATAGCAGCAGGCTGCGGCCCTCGGCCTGCACCAGCGCGTGCTGGTGGATTTTGTCCTCGTCGCTCTGGCGCATCATGTAGGCCGCCAGCAGCAGGTATAGCCCCGCGCCAGCGTTCCAGCCCAGCAGGTTGGCCGTGAGCTGGCTTAACGGGTAGCACGCCCCCGCCAGCCACGCCACCAGGCCGCCGCACAGCAGCGCCACGCTCAGGCGCGGGTGGGCACGCAGCATGCGTAGCGGCCAGCCGATGGCGGCCATGCTAGTGCGCCTGCCCTGCGGCAGCGCCCTGCTCCATGCGCAGCCAGTCAAAGTAAGCCAGCACAATGCCCAGCGGCGCCCACAGCATGCCGTGGGTCAGCAGGCGTTCGGTACTGGGTATGGCACCACTGGCCACCCACTGCATGCCCACCACCAGGCAGGCCAGCATCATGCCGCGGCTGGACAGGCCGTAAGCCATCAAAAAGCGCATCTGGCCGCCCTGCGCCACACGCTGCCAGCCGGCGTAATCGTTGGCCGCCAGCCGCGCAAACCAGGCGCCATTGCGCCAGTGCCACAGCGTATAGGCCAGCGCCAGCGCGGCGTGGCCACCCAGCGTGGCGGCGGTAAGCGGCGCGCCGTACCACAGCCACTGCACCAGACAGAACAGGAGCCACAGCGGCAGCGCGATAGATAGCAGCGTCAGGGGCATGGAGCGCTTCATGCGGCCAACCCCCGGTACAGGTCTACCAGCTTGGCGCCTTCGGCGGCCCAGCTGTACTTGGCCAGCACCGCCTGCTTGCCGGACAGGCCCATCAGGCGGGCGCGTTCGTCGTCGCCCAGCAGCTGGGCGATGGCGTCGGCAATGGCATGCGGGTCTTGCGGGTCCACCAGCAGGCCGCAGTCGGCGTCCTCGATGATCTCGCGCCACAGCGGAAAGTCGCTGGCAATCACCGGCATGCCGGCGGCCATGTACTCGAACAGCTTGATGGGCAGCGATTCCACATAGCTGGGCGTGGGCAGCAGCGTCACCAGGCCGATCTTGCTGGCGGCCAGCACGTCCGCCACGCCGGCGCGGTCCAGCACGCCCAGGTCGTTCACGCGGTTCCAGCCGGCTTCGCGCTGCAGCGCGGCTTTCAGGTCCGGCTCGCTCCAGATACCGGCCAGGTTCAGGCGGGTGTCGGTGTCCGGCAGCGCGGCGATAATGGGCTCGATACCACGGGTGCGGCTGATGCCGCCCAGGTAGCACACCTCGTTACGGCGGCTGGCCCACGGCGTATCGCGTACCAGCTCGGCCAGAATCGGGTAGTTGCACACGTCCACCACGCGGCGGGCGCCAGCCTGCTCGAAGCGGCGGCGGATCACCGGCGTGGCGGCCACGATGGCGTCGAAGCGGCGCGCGGCGTAGTCTTCCAGCGTTTCCACCCCGCGTGACACCAGCGGGCGCGCCATGCCGGGAATCCAGTGTTTGGCCAGCACCTGGCGCGGCACGTCTTCGTGCACGTCGTACACCACCTTGATACCGGCCTGCTGCAGGCGCAGCGCAGCGGGGATCAGCTCCGGGTCGTGAAAATGCGCCACGTCGGGCATCAGCTGCAGCGCCTTCTCGTACACGCGCTTCACGGTGCCGGTCATGCGCGACAAGCGGCCGCCGCTTTTGGGCCCCACGTCGTGCAGGCGCACGCCACGGTTGATCTCGTCACCGTTGCCATCGGCCACGATCAGGTGCACCTCGTGGCCGGCTTCGGCCAGGGTGGCGCACTCTTTCACGAAGATGCGGATATCGTGGCGCGGGTGGGCGCTGGTGAGGTGGGCAATTTTCATCTGTTCAAACCTGTCTACGGGTGACGACTCGTTTTGTTACTGCGTTGGCCGGGAAGCTTTTGGCCACAAAAAAACACCTGCTTTTTTTAGCCACGGAAAAAGCGGAAAGCACGAAAGCACACCGACACCGCTGCGGCCAACCTTGGCTTGGTTAAAGCACCGTCCGTGCCTTCCGTGTATTCCGTGGCAAACATGCCTTTGCCTTTTTCGTGCCCTCTCGTGGGTTTCGTGGCCAACACCTTTTACTGCCTCGCAGCAAAAAACCTCAGCACAATTCCCGGTAAATCTGCGCAAAGCGCTGCATGTTCTCGCGGTACAGCCCCTTGGCCGCTACCAGTTGGCGGTTCAGGGCCGTGGCACTGGCCAGTGCGGCATTATCGCCTGCGCGCTGTAGCTGCGTCTTCAGCGCACAGCCCAGCCGGCCCAGGTCTTCCACGATGGCGCCGTTGACGCCGTCCAGCACCCATTCCAGGTTGGCCGGCAGGTTGGACAGCACCGGCAGGCAGCCGTGGCCCATGGCTTCCAGCAGGCTGATGCTGGTGGCGTCGCTCATCGGTACGCTGACAAACACGCGGGCGTCGCGGTAGTGCTGCGCCAGCACCTCGGGTGCCACAAAGCCGGTAAACACCACCCGCTGCAGCCCCAGCTGCTGCGCCAGTGCCTGCAAGCTGGCCGTTTCGTCGCCGCTGGCGGCCACGGTAAGCTGCCAGCCGGCCAGCGCGGCGTCGGCTTCTACCTGCGCCCAGGCGCGAATGATGGCGTCGATGCGGTACAGCGGCTTGTGCAGGCGGCACGACAGCACCGACAGCGGCTTCGCGGCGATGTCCGGCGGCGGCGGCAGCGCGTCCATGCCGAAATTCAGCACGTCCATGCGCGCTATCGCGGCCAGCTGGCGGCACACGGCGGCCATGTGCAGCGAATCACTGGTAACGGCACTGGCAGCGGCCAGGTTAGCCGCCACCATCTTTTTCATCAGCGCGTTCTGCTGCGGCAGCAGCAGCACGTCCGAACCCCAGGTGGTGAGCACCCACGGCAGCTGGCGGCCAGCCAGCGCACGGCGCGCGTGCCAGGCCACGCTATTGGCCTGGTGCACGTGCACGATGTCGGGTTTGATCTCGTCAATCAGCCGCGCCAGCCGGCCAGCGGTGCCCAGCGCCTTCAGGCTGAAATCCACCTGCAGCACGCGGCCCAGGTTGGCCGCATGGTAGCGCGGCGGCAGCGGGCCGTTGCTGGCCAGGTGCACTTCGCTGACATGCGGGGCGATACCGGCCAGATAACGATGGGTGTGGACCGAGGCAGAGCCGATCAGAAGAAGCTTCATGGTTTAACCCGATTCTGCGCCACAGAAACACAGCAACCACACGGCAACAGGCCGTAGCACACAGGCCACCGGCCTGGTGCGCCCCCTGCCATGGCTGGATTGTCGTGCTTTTCGTGTGCTTTCGTGGCTAAACAAATGGCAACGGTACTCATGCCTCCAGCTCCGCTTGCAGCGCGGCCAACAGCCGTGCCAGTTTGCGCTCCAGCGCGGCGTCCACGCCGATGGCCATGTTCACCGGCAGGTTCAGCACGGTGGCAGCCAGCGCCTCGCCGTACGGTGCCTGCCCTGGGCGGTAGCCGTGGCGGAAGCTGCCGGACGGATGAATCACATCGTCGAACCATACACCGATATTCAGCCCGCTGGCGGCAGTCAGCCGGCGCGCCAGCGCGGCCTTGTCGGCCACCGGGCGCGGCAGCGCAAACGGGTAACGCACCCAGTGGGTCGCGTCGCCGGCCTGCCACTGCCGCAGCGCCGGCAGCGTGGCCAGCGCGCTGCGGTAGCGCGCTACCAGCGTCTGCTTGTGCGCCAGCACGGCGGGCAGGCTGGCCAGCTGGCGGCGCACCAGCACGCTAGCCAGCAGCGGCATGGCGCGCGCCGGGTGCGGCTCGCCAAACAGTACTTCGTCGTCGCCCGAGCGGTACACCAGCCCCACGCGGCGCGCCAGCGCCATGCTGATGCGCCCGGCCAGCGGCCAGCGTGCGGCCAACAGGTGCGAGGCCAAGGTCGCCAGCAGCCGCCATTCGTCGGCGCAGCGCAGCTCGGGCAAGTCGGTATCCGGCAGGCTGGCACCGGCCGGCAGAATCGCCAGGCCGCCAATGCCTCCGGTCAGGTTCTTGCTGTATTCAAAACTGAAAAACGCGCCGTCGTGATAGGTGCCCAGCCACTGGCCGTCCAGCTGCGAGGCAAAGCCGTGGGCGGCGTCGTCGACAAAGCGCACCTGGCGGTGCTTCTCGCGCAGCCAGGTCGGCACCTCGCACGCCACACCAAAGTTGTGCGGCACCACCACCACGCGGGTGGCTGGGCGGATGGCGGCGTCCAGCGCTCGCCAGTCTAGGTTCAGCCCGCCGGCGGCAATATCGACAAAGCGCACACGGGCACCGCTGGGCGGCACCTGGTTGGGCACTACTACGCAGGTAAAGGCCGGCACCAGCACTTCGTCGCCGGCCTGCACATCGTGTAGCTGCAGCAAGGCGGCAAAAGCGGCGCGGCCGCTGTCGAACAGGCGGATGCGCTCTGCCGACACACCAAACTGCCTGGCCAGCTCGGTACGTAACGCAGCCCGATGGCGGCGGCGGCCCAGCAACATGGCCGGCAGCGCGCCGAACAGCTGCAGAAGGGTCAGCGAATTGCCAGTCAGCATAGCGGTTTGACCTTTCTGGCAGGCTGGCCGGCGTACACCCAGCCGCTGTCCAGCACGCCCTTCACCACGCTGCCAGCGCCTACCACCACGTTGTCACCGATAACCGCGCCGGGCAGCACGATGCAGCCGGCACCGATAAACACATTGTTGCCAATGCGGATGTCGCCATCGACATGGCAGGCGGTAAACGGCGTGGCCGGCGCATCGGCTGGAATGCCGTTGCTGTGGCAGAAAAACTGGCAACGCGGGCCGATGGCCACGTGCTCGCCCACCTGCAGCTGGTTGGCACCGATCAGGCAGTAAAAATAAGGCGCCATATGGCTGTGCGCGCCCAGGCGCAGGCTGCCACCACCGTGCGCCAGCACGTCGCCACCCCAGTACAGACGGGCGTGGGCACCCAGCGTCAGGCTGGCCGCGTGGGCGTGCACCGACGGGTTCACCCGTGCGCCCGCGGCGAGCCGCGCCCCGCGCAGGCGTAGCCAGCAGCGCCACAGCAGCAGTGTTATGCGATCAAGCATCGTGTTGTTCCCGGCGGCGCAACAGGCGGAAAACCCACGCCACATAGGCCGCAAAATAAACCGTCATCACCAGCGACATCACGCCAAAAGCGCGCATGGCGTCCTGGCTGGCCATATACACCGCCGCAAACGCTGCCAGGTTCACCACCACGCCCACCAGCACAAAGACAAACGAGGCACGCTGTTGCCCCAGCACCATCGGCACCATGAACGCGGGGCCGGCAATGAAAGCGGCGGCAAAATACGGCGACAGCACGGCGGCGATGTCACCGGCACCGTGCCAGCCCGCGCCGAACACCCAGGCAAACAGCGGCCCGCCCCACAAACCCAGCACGCTGAACGGCACGATCGCCAGCGCCGCCAGCATCAGCAGCGCCCGCGCCAGCATGCCGCGCAGCGCACGGCCCTGGCCCGCCGCCTCGGCCAGGTCGCGAAACACCACTTGCGACACCGCCTGCCCCACCAGCGCCGCCGGCAGCTTGAGCACGCGCAGCACCAGCGCGTACTGCCCCACCACCGCGCTGCCGGATAAGGCGGCCAACATGGCCAGCATCAAGGAATCCTGAAACGCCACCACAAAGGCATGCGGCGTGTTCACCAGCGGAAACTCGCGATAGCGCCGCGCCTGCACCAGCAGGCTGGCACGGCGATGGCCGCACAGCCAGGCAAAGCGGCCAGCCACATCGCCCCTGGCCAGCGCCAGCAGCGCCAACAGCTGCCCGGCCAGCTGCGACACAATCAAACCCGCCGCCGCCAGACCGCTGTAACCGGCCGCCACTTGCAGCAGCGACACGCCCAGCGACTGCACCACCCGCCCCTGCGCGTTGGCCGCATAGCGGCGCTGGCGGTTATTCCACGCCGTCCACGCCGCCACGCTGCCCGCCAGCCATACGCCCAGCGGCAGCCACGGCAGCCACGCGGCCAGCGCCGGCTGGCCCAAGGCACTGGCGATGGCCTGGTGCCACGGCCAGAACAGCAACAGGCACAGCGCACACAGCGCCGTATTGATCAGCAGCGCCAGGCGCATCAGCCGTGCGGCGTCGGCATCGTCCTGCGGTAACACCACCGCCATGTCGTAGCGGGCGGTGGCCACCACGGCCAGGTTGGATAGCCAGGCCACAAACACCGCCAGCACGCCGAAATCGGCCGGCGTATACAGCCGGGTAAGCAGCGGCGCAAACAGCAAGGGCAGCGCCTGCGCCAGCGCCGCCCCACTTGCCAGGGTGGCCACATGGCGGGCAAAACCGCCTGCGGCCAACCTTTGCCAGACCGTGGCCAATTAGCCCAGCGCCTTCTTCACCGCAGCCACAATCGCGTCCTGCGTGGCGTCATCCAGGAAGGGGTGCATCGGCAGGCTCATCACGCGGCGGCCGGCGGCTTCGGCCACCGGGAAGCTACCCTCGCCCTGGCCCAAGTGGGCAAAGGCCGGCTGCAGGTGCAGCGGAATCGGGTAATGCACGGCGGTGGGCACGCCTAGCGCCTGCAGCGCTTGCTGCACGGCTTCGCGGTTAGCCACCTCGATGGTGTACTGCGCGTACACGTGGCTGTTACCGTCGACGATCACCGGCACGCGTGCCACGTCTTGCAGCAGCGCGCTGTAGCGGGCACCGATGCGGGCGCGAGCGGCGACCTCGTCCGGGAAGCTGGGCAGCTTGGCCAGCAGCACGGCGGCCTGGATGGTGTCGAGGCGACCATTGAGGCCGATCACCGGGTGGTGGTAGCGGCGGTCCTGGCCGTGAATGCGGATTTCGCGCATTTTCTTGGCCAGCTCGTCGTCGTTGGTGAACACCGCACCGCCGTCGCCGTAGCAGCCCAAAGGCTTGCTGGGGAAGAAGCTGGTGGTGCCGATGGTGCACAGGTTGCCGGAGCGCTGGCCATGCTGGCTGGCGCCAAAGCTCTGCGCGCCGTCTTCGATCACCGGCAAGCCATGCTTGGCGGCAATGGCGTTGATGGCGGTGAAGTCGGCGCACTGGCCGTACAGGCTTACCGGCATGATGGCGCGGGTTTTCGGGGTGATCGCCGCTTCCAGCAGCGCCGGGTCCAGGTTGTAGGTGACCGGGTCGATATCGACAAACACCGGCGTGGCGCCCAAGAGCGCGATCATTTCGCCGGTAGCAATGAAAGTGAACGGGGTGGTAATCACCTCGTCGCCGGCTTTCACGCCCAGCGCCATCAGGGCAATCAGCAGCGCCTTGGTGCCGTCGCACACGCCGATAGCATGCTTGGCGCCGGTGTAGGCGGCCAGCTGGGCCTCTACTTCTTTGACCTCGGGCCCCATGATGTACTGGCCGTGGTCCAGCACCGCGTGGATGCGGGCGTCGATGTCGGCTTTCAGGTGCTGGTACTGCGCTTTCAGGTCGATGAACTGGATGGACATGCTGACTAGACCTTTGGATATTTTTTAGCCACGAAAACACACGAAAACACGGACTATAAAAGCAGGCAATCAACAGGCTTCATGGCTGTGCCTTGTGCGTGCCTTCGGTGTGTGTCCGTGGCAAATACAGTATTTAAACCGGCGTGCAGTGGTTGCCGCCGATGTCGTAACGTTGGCCGCAGGCGGCACAGGCGTGCTGGTCGATGCTGTCCGGCAGGCGCTCGCCGCACTGGCACATCCAGCCGATACGCTTGGCCGGGGTGCCCACCATCAGCGCGTAGGGCTTCACGTCTTTGGTCACCACGGCACCGGCGCCGATGAAGGCGTATTCGCCAATGGTGTGGCCGCATACCACGGTGGCGTTGGCGCCGATGGTGGCACCGCGCTTCACGACGGTGCGGCGGTATTCGTTTTTGCGGCTAACGTGGCTGCGCGGGTTGTTCACGTTGGTAAACACCATGGACGGGCCGCAGAACACGTCGTCTTCCAGCGTGACCGCATCGTAGATGGAGACGTTGTTTTGCACTTTCACGTTGTCGCCGATGATGACATCGTTGCCGACAAACACGTTCTGGCCAAAAGAGCAGCGGGCGCCGATACGCGCCTGGCTGCAGATGTGTACCCAGTGCCACACACGGGTGTCGGCGCCGATTTGCGCGCCGTCATCGACGATGGCGGTGGGGTGAACGGTGTAGCTCATTGTTTTGCCTTTTTTTCTTTGGCCACGAAAACCACAAAAAACACGAAAATGACTGCAAAGCCATTGCGGGCACGCATGCCAGCGCGGACCACAGAAGCTGCTCAAACCAGATCAGTGCAGCCGGGGACTGACAGCACCAGGCGCACACTATCCGCCTTGGGATAGCTAAAGTTCACCAGTAGCCCAACACGTATGCCCGTTGCTTTCAGCTAGCTCAATACCTGGGCTTTATGCGCCCGGGGCAGTTTTTCCTGCGCCTTGAGCGCTAGCAACACGTGGTCTTCCACGATCATGTCGGCCACCTGGTCGCCAACGTCTTCGCCTTTGTACCGTACCTGTACCGAGCTGTGCACAACCATATTCAGCCCCTGACGCTGTCACGCCAGTAACAAGGCCTACTCGTACTCTTTTGCCAGAAAGCCATGACTAACTCACGGCAGACCTCGAACACACAGCCCTGGATACGATAGCAAAGCTCTTTTCCCAGCATGTTCGTGGCCTTTCGTGGTTTTCGTGGCTAATACAAACTCAATACTCCAGCGGCAGGTTCACGCGCTGGCCGGCGCGGGCGGAGCGGTAGATGCCTACCAGCAGCTCCAGCGACTTCAGGCCTTCGCGGCCGTCGGTTTCCGGCTCGGCTTCGCCGCGCATCACGCGGATCACGTTGTCGTAGTACAGCGGGTGGCCAAAGCCGTACACGCTGGTGGTGCTGTAGCTGGCGTTCTTGATCTCGTCGTCCATGGCGTGCGGTTCAGCGAAGTCCCAGTGCTGCACTTCGTTTACGGCCAGGCCGCCAACGCGCACGCTGCCCTTCTCGCCCAGGATGGTGATGCTGCCTTCCAGGTTTTTGGGGTAAGTCAGCATGGTCACGTTCATGCTGCCCATGGCGCCGTTACGCCATTTCAGGCTGACCACGCCGCTGTCTTCCACCTCGATATCACGCGCCAGCGTGCCGGTGTAGGCCTGCAGGCTTTCCACCGGGCCGACGATCCATTCCAGCAGGTCTACGTAGTGGCTGGCCTGGTTCATGAAGGCACCGCCGTCGTATTCCCAGGTGCCGCGCCAGTTGGCCTGGTCGTAGTAGGACTGCGGGCGGGTCCAGAACACGTTGACGTTCACCATGTACAGGCGGCCAAAGCGCTTTTCCTGCACGGCGCGCTTGAGCAGCTGCAGCGTGGCGTTGCGGCGGTTTTGCTTGACCACGAACAGGCGCTTGCCGGCCTGGTCGGCGGCTTTCACCATGGCGATGCCGTCTTGCCAGCGGGTGGCCATCGGTTTTTCGGTCATCACGTGGAAACCGGCGGCAAAGCTGTCGATGGCTTGCTGCGGGTGCAGGCCGGACGGGGTGGTCAGAATCACCACATCGGCCTGGCTGCTGGCCAGCAGGCTGGCCAGGGTGGCGTGGCCTACCGCGCCGGTACGGGCCACGGCAGCGGCCAGCGCGGCCGGGTCGGTATCGCACACGTCCACCAGTTCGCAACGGTCGGCGTGTTGTTCGATGGCGCCAAAATGGTTGGCCGCAATACGGCCGCAGCCCACCAGGGCAAAGCGCAGCTTGCGGTGGGTAATCGTCTCGTAACTGATCATGGCAGTTGTCACCTCTTTACTTTTCAGCCACGGAAACACACGGAACAACACGGACCCTGCCCTTGCCTGGCAAGCCGCCCGGTCTGGGCGGGGAAGACTTCCGTGTTTTCCGTGTGCGTCCGAGGCCAAATAAAATCAAATCAACAGCCGGTTATTGCTGTGCAGGTTGTTTTCTTTCAGGCGGCGGACAAACTCGCCGAACTCCAGGCCGAAACGGCCTTCCAGCTCGTCGGCGCGCTTTTCCAGCGCGTCCCAGCTGGTGCTGCCCGGCGTGGACTTGAACGCCATCACCGCCACGTTGCCGTGGGTAAGCGCCGGCAGCTCGACGACGCGGCCTTCGAACACGCCCAGCAGGCGCTCGACAAACTGGTGATAGCGCTTGTCGCCACTCCACCAGTTGGTGACGAACACACCGTCTTCGGTGAGGGCGCGGTGGCAGTCTTCGAAAAACTCTTCGGTCGTGAGCTCGTCCACGATCTGCAGGCCGTCAAAGCCGTCCACCATGATGACGTCGGTGGATTCGCGGAATACCTTCACGTACTCGGCGCCATCCGCCTGCACGATCTGGAAGAAGTCGCCTTCTTCCGGCAGCTGGAAAAACGCCCGCGCCACCGCGATGACTTGCGGGTTGATGTCTACCGCCACGCTGACCGCGTTGGGCAGGTATTCGTCTATCCAGCGGGCAAACGAGCCGCCGCCCAGGCCGATTTGCAGGATGTGCGACGGGTCGTCGCGCCACAGCAAAAAGCCCATCATGGCGCGGCTGTAGCTCAGTACCAGGTCGGCCGGGTCGTCCAGGTCCATCGAGCTCTGGATGGTTTCCGAGCCCAGGTGCAGCGAGCGGATATTGTCCGCCTCGGAGATTTCCACTTCCGGCATGGCGTCCACGCTATTGCGCACGCGGCGGCGGAAAGGGTGCAGTGCTTTACCCGCCACAGCTGTCTCCTGCCTGGCTATCGGCCTTGGGGCGCGAGTCCAGAATGCTGATGGTGCGGCGCGGCTTGGCCGCTGCGGCGTCCACATCGCCATCGCCGTCTTCGGCCAGGGCGATCGGGTCGCGGAATTCTTCCTTGTCGAAGGCGGTATCGCCGCCTTCGAACGGGCTGTCACCGGTTTGCAGGCCGGCAAAATCGAACAGCTTGGTGTCGGCCAGGTGCGAGGGCACCACGTTTTGCAGGGCGCGGAACATGCTTTCCACGCGGCCCGGGAAGCGCTTGTCCCAGTCGTTCACCATCTCTTTCACCACCTGGCGCTGCAGGTTGGGCTGCGAGCCGCACAGGTTACACGGGATGATGGGGAAGCCGCGTAACGCGGCGTAGCGTTCCAGGTCTTTTTCGCGGCAGTAGGCCAGCGGGCGGATCACCATGTGGCGGCCGTCGTCGGACACCAGCTTGGGCGGCATGGACTTGAGCTTGCCGCCGTAGAACATGTTCAGGAACAGGGTGTGCAGCATGTCGTCGCGGTGGTGGCCCAGCGCGATCTTGGTGGCACCCAGCTCGTCGGCCACGCGGTACAGTATGCCGCGACGCAGGCGCGAGCACAGGCTGCAGGTGGTTTTGCCTTCGGGGATCAGGCGTTTGACGATGCTGTAGGTGTCTTCCTCGATGATGCGGTATTCCACACCGATCGATTCCAGATACTGCGGCAGCACGTGCTCGGGGAAGCCTGGCTGTTTCTGGTCCAGGTTCACGGCCACGATGCTGAAGCTGATGGGCGCGGATTTTTGCAGGCCCAGCAGGATATCGAGCAGGCCGTAGCTATCCTTGCCGCCGGACAGGCAGACCATCACGCGGTCGCCTTCTTCGATCATGTTGAAGTCGTTGATGGCGGCGCCCACGTGGTGGCGCAGGCGCTTGGAAAGTTTATTGCCCTCGAACACGGCCTTTTTGGCCTTGTCGTCGGCAGTCTGTTGCGGTTCGGACATGAGGTACGGCTAAGAAATTGAAAAACCGGCTATTTTAGCCCCCGGTGGCCGGTTTGTACCATCGCCGGGCCGGCTTTTTTTCACCTGCGCCAGTGGCAACCTGCTGACCGGGTTGGCCGCAGCTACAGCACCACGCTGCGGCCGCCGTCTACCGCCAGGATCTGGCCGTTGACGTAGTCGGTATCAAACAGCAAAAACGCCACTGCACGGGCAATGTCGTCCGGCACGCCGGTGCGCTGCAGCGGGATAGTGGCTTCGATGGCCTGGCGCTCGGCACTGTCGAACGAGACCTCATCTTCCGGCCACAGGTTAACCCCCGGCGACACACCGTTGACGCGTACCTGCGGCGCCAGCTCCAGCGCCAGGCTGCGGATCAGCTGCGCGTGGCCGGCCTTGGCCAGGCTGTACACCAGGTGGCGTTTCATCGGCCGCTCAGCGTGGATATCGACAATGCCGACGATGGCGCCGTGGTTGGCCGCCAGGTACGGTGCAGCGGCCTGCGCCAGAAATAGCGGGGCTTTGAGGTTGCTGCCCATCAGGTCGAACCAGTCCTGCTCGCTGATGCGGCCAACGTCGGTGGGGTAAAAGCTGGAGGCGTTGTTGACCAGGCCATCCAGCCGGCCAAAGCATCCCACGGCGTCGGCCACCAGCGCGGGCAGCGCGGCGCTATCCAGCAGGTCGGCCTGCGCCAGCGCCACCGTGTCCGGGCGCTGCGCGTTCAGCTCGGCCGCCAGCGCCTGCGCCTGCGTGCGCGAGCCACGGTAATGCAGCACCAGCCGCGCACCGCGGCTGTGCAGATGGCGGGCAATGCCGGCGCCCACGCGGCGCGCGGCACCGGTAATGAGCACCACTTTGTCATTGAGCGAGTTGGTCATGCATGGCCCCTTTTTGCGTTGTGTATGCGGCAAGGCGCTTGGCGTCTGCGCGCCGATTAGCGACAATCCGCCATTCTAGTGGCAGTTGCCGCAAGAAACGAGAACCCGCTGCTGCCGGCACACGGCAGCCAGCGTGCCTGTGCACGCTGCCACCCGCCAGCCTACATACATACCATGACCCTGCCCCAGCCTTCCGCCGACGCCCTGGCCATCAGCCGCACCCTGGCCACCACCCTGGCCGCCGATATCGCCGACAACGGCGGCTGGATGCCGTTTTCACGCTTTATGGAGCAGGCGCTGTACGCGCCGGGGCTGGGCTACTACACCGCGGGTAGCCGCAAGTTTGGCGAAGGTGGCGATTTTGTCACCGCGCCCGAGCTATCGCCGCTGTTCGCCCGGACACTGGCGCGCCAGCTGGCTGCGCTGCTGCCGCAAACCGCCGGCCACCTGCTGGAATTCGGTGCCGGCACCGGCCGCCTGGCAGCCGACCTGCTGGCCGAGCTGGAAGCGCTGGGCCAGCTGCCCGCCAGCTACACCATCGTCGACCTGTCGCCCGACCTGATAGACCGCCAGCGCGCCACGCTAGCCGAGCGCGTGCCGCACCTGGCCAGCCGCGTACAGTGGGTGGCCACACTGCCCGCCAGCTTCGACGGCATCATGCTGGGCAACGAGGTACTGGACGCCATGCCGTGCGAGCTGGTGAGCCGCAGCGTGGATGGCAGCTTGCAGCAGCGTGGCGTTACCGTGCTGGACGGCGCCTTTTGCTACGAAGATCGCCCGTTTACCGATGCGGCACTGGCCACGTTGGCCGCCGAGCTGATACCGGCTACCCCCGGCTACACCAGCGAAATCAGCCTGGCCAACCGCGCCTTTATCCGCACGCTGGGCCACACGCTGCAGCGCGGCGCCGTCATCATGATCGACTACGGCCACAGCGCCAGCGAGTACTACCACCCCGAGCGCCATATGGGCACCCTGCTGGGCCACTACCGCCACCACACCATTCAGGACCTGTTCTACCTGCCCGGCCTGATGGATATTACCTGCCACGTGGATTTCAGCGCGGTAGCACAAAGCGGCATCGACGCCGGGCTGGACCTGATCGGCTACTGCAGCCAGGCGCAGTTCCTGATCAACTGCGGCATCACCGAGCTGCTATCGCACCTGGATGCGGCCAACGTGAAGCAATACCTGCCGCTGGCCAAGGCCGCGCAGCGCCTGCTGTCGCCGGTGGAAATGGGCGAAACCTTCAAGGTGATCGGCTTTGGCAAAGGAGTAGACATAGACTGGGCCGGCTTTGCCAGTGGCGACCGCTGCTACACGCTGTAAACCCGACGGCAGGATTTGCACGAAATCTATTGACAGTGCAAAAACGGCTCGGTTATAGTTCGCAGCCTTGATGCAGCGCATCGAGATGTGGCGAATTAGCTCAGTCGGTTAGAGCGACGGAATCATAATCCGCAGGTCCGGGGTTCGAGTCCCTGATTCGCCACCACAGTTTGCGAAGCACTGCTTCGGCAGGGTTTCACGGCGAATTAGCTCAGTCGGTTAGAGCGACGGAATCATAATCCGCAGGTCCGGGGTTCGAGTCCCTGATTCGCCACCAACAACAAAAAACCAGCCTACGGGCTGGTTTTTTGCTTTCCGGCATCTTTGTTTACCTTCACCGCAAGTCCATGCAGCACGGCCATATCGTTTTACGCACCATGCAGGCCGCCGATTTTGGCGCCATCCTCGCCATTCAGGCACAAAGCTACCCCGCCAACCTGATCGAAAGCCGCGACGCCCTGGCCTCACGCCACGCGCTATCGCCCGACACCTGCTGGGTGGCGGAGCACGCGGGCCAGGTCAAAGGCTATGTGTTCGCCCACCCGTGGCAGGGCGACACCCCGCCACCGCTGAACCAGCCGCTGGCGGCGCTGCCCAGCCGCCACGACACCTTGTTCATCCACGACATGGCACTGTGCCGCAGCACGCGTGGCCGTGGCATTGCACCGCGCCTGCTGGCCCGGCTGCAAGACAAGGCACGCGAGCGCGGTCTGCGCTTTGCGCGCCTGGTGGCGGTGCAAGGCGCGCAGCATTACTGGGCGCGCCACGGCTACCAACCCTACCCGCTGCCCGCGGCCAAGCTGGCTTGCTATGGCAGCGACGCCACCGGCATGGTGGCCGTGTTGGCCGCCTCAGGCGCCGCTTAAGGCTGCCAGTACCTCGGCGCTGGTTTGCACCGTGGCGTACTCGCCGTGCAGGTTGGCCAGCGCCATGGCGTGGACGGTCTGCGCGCTGTGCGACACGCCGTCAAAATCCGGCTGCGCGTAGGCGTAGCAGCCATCGGCCAGCACGCGCACGTCAAAACCGAGGTTGCCGCCGCTACGCGCCGTAGCTTCCACCGAATTATTGGTACTGACCCCCACCAACACCAGCTGGCGGATACCGCGCTGATGCAGCCAGCGCTCTAGCTGGCTGTGGGTGAAGGCGTCCGGTACGTGCTTGTCCACCACGTGCTCGTGCGGCAGCGGCGCCAGTGCCGGCTGCCACTCCACGCCATCCTGCCCCGGCCAGAACGGTGAGCCCGGCGTGCGTGACAGGTGGCGCACATGCACCACCGGCTGCCCGGCCTGGCGCCAGGCGGCCAGCAGCTGGGCGATCACCGCCTCGGCACCGGGGTTGTTGCGCGTGTGCGCCGGCATGCGCTGCATGCCTTTTTGCATGTCGATAATGATGAGCGCGTTCGGCGCTGGGGGCGCGGCAGGCTGGGTCATGCGGCAGGCTCCACAGGTAAAACACCATTGTAGCCGCGCCTGCGGCCAACCTTGGGGCAAAACAAAGCCCGGCGCTGCGGGGTAACAGGGCCGGGCTGGCGATGCGCTTTGGCAGGCTTACATCTTCACGCCCAGCTCGCGCAGGCGCTCGGCCAGGTAGGCACCAGCGGTGTAGCGCTCGGACAGCACCACTTCGTCACGCGGGTGCAGGAACAGCGGCAGCGACACGCGGCTCTTGCTGGCGCCTTCGCCGGTGGGGTTCACCACACGGTGCTGGGTAGACGGGTAGTAACCGCCGGACGCTTCGCACAGCATGTCGCCGATATTGATGATCAGCATGCCGAAATCACAGGGCACGTCGATCCAGTTGCCGTTCATGTCCTGCACCTGCAGGCCTGGCTCGTTGGCTGCCGGCAGGATGGTGAGCAGGTTGATGTCGCCGTGGGCAGCGGCGCGCAGCGAGCCAGCCGGCTCGTTGCCGGTCAGCGGCGGGTAACGCAGCACGCGCAGCAGGGTTTTCTGGCTGCCCTGGATCATCTGCGACAGCGGCTCGCTGTAGTTGGCCGCAATATCGGCCGGGGTGTACTGCTCCACCCACGCCAACAGCTCTTGCGCCAGCATGTTGGCGGTGTCGTAGTAGCGCATGGCGTCGTCCTTCAGCTGTGCCGGGATGCGCCCCCACGGGTAGAGGTGGAAGTATTCCTTGATGTCTTTCTGGGTGTGGCCTTTGGCGGTTTCGGAGATTTCCGGCGAGAAATAACCATCCTGCTTTTCTACCGAGAAAGCAAAGTCGTGCTTTTCGTCGGTGCCAAAGAACGTCAGCCAGTCGCGGTAGATGCTTTCTACCAGGTCTTGTGGAATGGGGTGGTTTACCAGCACGCCAAAGCCGGTTTCGTGCAGGCTGCGGGTGAACTGTTCGGCCGCGTCGGGCGCGCGGTAGTCGACTACGCGTACGTTCATGTCGGTTTTCCTCGTGTGGCGGCACGGCGGCCACGAGCGGGCGCACCAATGCAAAGGCGGCGCATTCTACGCCGCCTTCAACACCGGCGGAAGTACCCCATTTGATTTACCAATGGCATACGGCAGGTGCAACACCCGGCCCATTCTCACGTTTCAGCACAGCGGCATCCACCAGCTTTTTCACGCGCCAGAACAGCAGGCTATCGCTGAGCCATGCCTGCTGCTCGTCTGCCATCACTTGCGCCACCAGCCTTGCCACAGGCCACTTTCCGGCCTGATTTATGGCATTGACAAGTGCATTGTCGTAATGGTCTATCGGGTGTTGCTGCAGGCTACCCTGTGCGTCGATATAGCGTATACCGTTGCCATGTTCCTGCCAGTAACGCCATTGTGCCGCCAGCTTTTCACGCTCGACTGCCGTCAGCAAGCGGGCGCTGGTAAACAACCCCGTCAGCGCCTGCGGTGGCTGGATGCCCATGCAGCTGCGCCCGCCCTGGGCTGGCACGCCCACGTGGTATAGCGGGGTGTCGGCGTGGGCGTGTTCGGCCAGCATGCACAGCATCAGCCATTCGCCGGCGTGGCCACCGGCCCACGCGTACAGCGGCGCGCGCCGTTCCAGCGCTTTGAGCTGCGCCTTGCGGCTGGCCCAGTAGGCCTGGACAAAGTCTTCGTCGCGCTGCGGCCACCAGTCTTGTGCCCACAGCACGGCATTCCAGTAACCCATGCGTGCCTGCGGGTCGATCAGGTCACAGTCGGCCAATGGCCCATGGCTGAAATCGTCCTGAAAGCACAGCACTTCGCCCGGCAGCGCGCCATCGGCACACAGCTGCTGCAGCGCGGCCGCCGGCGATGGCAGGGCAAAGTGGACGGGGTTGGTGCTCATACGCGCTGGTCCATATCTAGCCCTGGCGTGCCCGGACAAAGCTGTGCCACCACGCGGGCCGGTACGCCCACCACCGTGCAGTGCGCCGGTACGTCGTCCAGCACCACGCTGCCGGCGCCTACCTTGGAGCAGTCACCGATACGGATATTGCCCAGGATGGAGGTATTGGCACCGATCAGCACGCCATCGCCCACTTTCGGGTGGCGGTCGCCGTGGTCTTTGCCGGTGCCGCCCAGCGTCACGCCCTGCAGTATGGACACGTTATTGCCGATGACGGCGGTTTCGCCCACCACAATACCGGTGCCGTGATCCAGCATGACGCCGTGGCCAATCTTGGCAGCCGGGTGGATATCGGCGCCCATTACCTCGGAAATACGGTTTTGCAAGAAATACGCCAGCGTCTTTCTGCCCTCTTGCCACAGCCAGTGGGTAATACGCTGGCTTTGCAGCGCGTGAAAGCCCTTGAAGTACAGCAGCGGGGTGGAATAGCTATCGCACGCCGGGTCGCGCTCAAAGCAGGCGGTAATGTCGGCGCGTACCGCCTGGATAATGGCAGGGTTGGCCGCAAAGGCCTCGCGGAACAGCTCCATCAGGGCGCGGGCGTCCATTACCGGGCTAGCCAGCTTGCTGGACAGGTGAAACGCCAGCACGTCTTCCAGCGTGCCGTGGCGCAGCACGGTCATGTGCAGGAAGCTGGCCAGCAGCGGTTCGTCGCGCACCGCCAGCTCGGCCTCTTGCAAAATGGCCAGCCACAGGGCGTCATGGTTGCTTGCAGTCATGCTCTTACCTTTACTTGTTCTGCTTGCCTCGTTTACGGGCATGAAAAAGGGCGCTGCCTGCTGGCGCGCCCTGGGGTGTGTACGGTGCGCGGCCAACTTGCAGCGGGTGGCACCGTGCCGGCCTTGCCAGGCCTACATCAGCACCACGTCAAATTGTTCCTGGCTGTAGGTGCTTTCTACTGCCAGCGAGATGGGCTTGCCGATAAAGTCGATCAGCATGGCCAGGCTTTGCGATTCTTCGTCCAGCAGCATGTCGATCACGCTTTGTGCCGCCAAGATACGGAAGCCTTTGGCGTCAAAGCGGCGGGCTTCGCGTACGATTTCGCGCTGGATCTCGTAACACACGGTTTGCGCCGTCTTGATCTCGCCGCGCCCCTGACACACCGGACACGGCTCGCACAGCACGTGCGCCAGGCTCTCGCGGGTGCGCTTGCGCGTCACCTCCACCAGGCCCAGGCTGGTAAAACCGTTCAGCGTCACACGGGTGCGGTCGCGCGCCAGCGCCTTGGCCAGCTCGGACAGCACGGCTTCGCGATGCTCGGCGTTATCCATGTCGATGAAATCGACAATGATGATACCGCCCAGATTGCGCAGGCGCAGCTGTCGTGCCAGCGCCAGCGTGGCTTCCAGGTTGGTCTTGAAGATGGTTTCGTCGAAGTTGCGGTTGCCGACAAAGCCGCCGGTGTTTACATCGATGGTGGTCATCGCCTCGGTCTGGTCGATGATCAGGTAGCCGCCAAACTTCAGGTTCACCCGGCGCGACAGCGCCTTGTCGATCTCGGTTTCAATGCCGTGCAGCTCGAACAGCGGGCGCTCGCCGCTATAGCGTTCGATCTTAGCCACCGCCGACTGCACGTAGGCCTCGGCAAACTCCACCATCTTGCCGTAGTTCTCGGTGGAATCCACGATCACCTTTTCGGTGTGGTCGCTCACCATGTCGCGCAGCACGCGCACCGCCAGCGGCAGGTCTTCGTACAGCAGGCTTTGTGCAGGCAAATGCTGCGATTTGTAGCGAATATCCGCCCATAGCTTGGACAGGTAGCCAATATCGGCACCCAGCTCGGCATCGGTCGCGGTTTCGGCACTGGTACGGATGATGTAGCCGCGCGGCGCCCCGTCCGGCAGCTGTTTTTCCAGCCGGGCTTTCAGGCTGTGGCGGTCGGATTCCTGCTCGATCTTCTGCGAAATACCAATATGTTCTTCCTGCGGCAGGTGCACCAGAAAGCGCCCCGCCAGGCTGATCTGCGTGGACAAACGCGCGCCCTTGGTACCGATGGGGTCCTTGATCACCTGTACCAGCACGGTCTGGCCTTCGAACAGCATTTTTTCGATGCGCTGCGGCTCGGACGGGTGCTGGCGCTGCTCCAGCACATCGGCGATGTGCAGGAAGGCGGCGCGCTCCAGGCCGATCTCGATAAAGGCACTCTGCATGCCGGGCAGCACGCGCTTGACCTGGCCCAGGTAGATATTGCCGACGATGCCACGGCTGGCCGCGCGCTCGATATGCAGCTCCTGCACCACGGCGTCTTCCAGCACCGCCACACGGGTTTCCTGCGGCGTAATATTGACCAGAATCTGCTCTTTCGGGCGCGGCAGGTCACGGGGTAGCGGTATGGGTTGATGCAGCATGGCAGGGCTCCGGGATTTGCTCATCAGGGAAACTGGAAACCGAAGTTGCCCAGAATCTGTGCGGTTTCATGAATCGGCAAGCCCATCACGCCACTGTAGCTGCCATCGATACGGGTAATGAAGACAGCGGCGCGGCCCTGGATACCATAGGCACCGGCCTTGTCGAACGGCTCGCCGCTATCGATATAGCGCTGGATTTCGTCTTCGCTCAGCGGCTTGAAGCTCACGTGGGTCACGCTGGTGCGCACCTCGATATGCTCGCCCTGGCGTACCGCCACGCTAGTAACAGCCTGGTGGCTACGGCCGGAAAACGCCTGCAGCATGCGGCGGGCGTCGGCGGCGTCGGCCGGTTTGCCGAAAATCTCGCCATCCTGCACCACGGTGGTATCGGCGGCCAACAGCGGGCGCTCTGGCAGACCGCACTGCTGTACCACGTGCCAGCCGGCAGCGGCTTTTTCGCGCGCCAGGCGCTCGGTGTAGGTAATGGCGTCTTCGCCAGGCAGGACAGCTTCGTCGATATCGGCGTGGATGCGCTCCAGGCTAACGCCCATGCCGGTCAGGATTTCACGGCGGCGCGGGCTGCCGGAAGCCAGATAAATGCGGGAATCTTGTGCGCTCATGATGGGACGGGTTGGTCATCTAGCGGGCTAGATTACCAGAGCCAGCGGCTGCGGCATATGCCGCAGGCTTGCGCTGGCGCAAGCCTCTGTCATGCCCGGCCTGCGGCCAACCCTGCCGGATGCGCTTACTGCGCCGTCCAACCGCCGTCTACCGGCAGTGCCACGCCGGTCAGGTTATGCGCCCAGCTGCCACATAGCATGGCCACCGCCTCGGCAATATCCGCCGGCTGGCTCATGCGCCCGGAGGGCTGTTTTTCCAGCACCAGGTCGCGCGCGCCTTCGTCGCGGCCTACGCCCAGCTTGGCGGCGCGCACCAGGATCTGCGGCTCGATGAGCGCGGTTTCTACCCAGCCGGGGCACACGGCATTTACCGTCACGCCCAGGCCGGCGGTTTCCAGCGCCGCCGCCTTGGTCATGCCCACGATGCCGAACTTGCTGGCCACGTAGGGCAGCTTGCCACTGGACGCCACCAGCCCGTGCACCGAGGCAATATTGATGATGCGCCCCCAGCCTGCGGCCAACATGCCGGGCAAGCACAGCTGCATCAAATGAAAGGCAGCCGACAGATTCACCGCAATAATCTCGTCCCACTTCTGCGGTGGCATGTCCAGCAAGGGCGCGGCGTGCTGCATGCCGGCATTGTTGACCAGCACGTCTACCTGGCCGTAGTGCGCCAAGACACTTTCAGCCAATTGTCGTGTGGCGTCGCCGCTGCGCAAATCAGCGCTGAAAAATGCGGCATCGCTGGCACCGGCAGCACGTACGGCGGCCAGGGCGGCCGCCTGCCCCGCGTCATCCGCCAAGCCGTGCAAGGCAATACGCCAGCCGTTGGCCGCCAGGCGGCAGGCAATGGCCAGGCCAATGCCACGGTCGGCACCGGTAATGAATGCGGTTTTCTGCTGCTGCATGCTGCCTCTCCTTTATTAGCCCGATTGCATGAATACAACTATTTCAATCAAATGCAGTAATTATTTGCCACCATATCGATAGCATCATATTGAGCACTGGTGATTGGTGAAATAATGCCGACATCAAACTTCATGCCGCATCAACGCTGGCACACTCTCCGCCCGAGGTTTCTCAAGCATGCACTGGTTACACCGTGTGAGTATCCGTACCAAGCTCGTCTGTCTGTTTGCCCTGCTGAATATCCTGACCGTGCTGTCTTTTTCGGTCCATAGCTATCTGCGCAGCAGCGAGCAAGCCATCGCCGTGATCGACACCCGTCTGAATGCCACCGCCCGCGCCATTCCCACCTTGCTGGGCGAACCTTTCATGGCCAGCATGTTTACCCCTGGCAGTGTCAGCCCGCAGCAGATGCTGAACAACGCCAGCCGCATGGACAACTACGCCAGGCAGTTTGGCGTGAAATATCTCTATATGCTGTGGCAGAAAGACGGCAAGGTGGTCTACCTGGCCGATGGTGCGGGCGAAGCAGAGCGTAGCAGCAATACCTACGGCCACCATCTGGAAGCCTACGAAGCCAGCCCGGGCCTGCTGCAGGCCTTTGCCAGCAAGCGCGTGCAGTACGACGAATACACCGACAAATACGGCACCTTCCGCTCCATTTTTTTGCCCGTCAGCATCAATAACCAGCTGGTCATCCTGGCAGCCGATGTGCCGCTGGAACAAGCCCAGGCCAGCCGCCAGGCGGTACTGCAAGAAGTACTGCTGATCGGGCTGCTGTCACTGCTAGTGGGGCTGGGCATATCGTGGCTACTGGCCAGCATGTTGGCCGCATCCATCAGCAAGATCGCCCACCACATTGCCCGGCAAGCCAGCGAACGTAACCTGGGCAGCAAGCTGAACGTACGCGGCAACGACGAGGTAGCGCAGATGGCGCACAGCTTCAACCAGCTGTGCCAATCGGTCAGCCAGACCCTGCACGAGGTCGCCGACAACGCCAGCCAGGCTTTTCATAGTGCAGAAAACGTACGCCAAAGCACCCAGAACATGCGCGAAGCCGCCAGCCGCAGCCAGCAATCGCTACACACCCTGCACGGCTGCAGCGGCGATATCAGCAGCCTGAGCGACCAAAGCAGCCAGATGCTAAGCCAGGCACAGCAACAGCTAGCCAATGTAGACCAGGAGCTGGCGCTATCGCGCGGGGCGGTCGGCGAGCTAAGTCACGGCATGCACCAGCACGTCGCCGACAATCGCCAGCTGGGCCAGCGCTTTGCCGCACTATCGGCCGATGTGCAAAACATCACCGGCATCCTGCAGCGCATTGCCAGCATCTCCGAGCAAACCAACCTGCTGGCGCTGAATGCGGCCATCGAAGCGGCCCGCGCAGGCGAAGCCGGCCGCGGCTTTGCCGTGGTAGCAGACGAGGTGCGTAAACTGGCAGGCCAAACCCAGACCACGCTGGCAGAAACCGACAGCTTTGTCGGCAAACTGCTGCAAACCATACGCGATACGGCCAGCGTGATTACCGCCCAGGCGGACGAGGCAGACAAGCTATCCGGCTGCTCCAGTACGGTACAAAGTACGCTGGAACAGACCCGCAGCCTGCTGGCCTCCTTGCAGCAAGCTTTCGATCTGAATGTGAGCCACAGCCAGGAAATACGTCAGCACATCCACACCATGTCCCAGCACATGGCAACACTGGGGGGCGAAATTAGCCGTAACCAGGAAGAGGCCGACAGCCTGTCTACCGAAGCCGCCAGCATGGAAGAATGTTCGCGCCTGCTCAATAACTCGCTGCAAGGCTTCCGCTTCTAGCGGAAGGCCATGCTGCTGCCGTGCGGGCCCGCCGGCAGCAGCATACAAAAACCGTGCTGGCAGGACACACCTGGCGAGCACGGTTTGGCAAGGCAGAACGGGCAGCAACCTACACCCGTATCTTGCCGGTATCCGCCTGGATGCGGCCAACGGTATCGAGCATGTCGTGCGTCAGGCTGGCCACCTGCAGAACACGTTCATCGTTGTGAGTAGCAATCGTCGCCACGTCGCTGATCTGCTGGCCAATGCCCTGCACCGAACTGACCTGAGCGCTCAGGTTGCCGGCGATGCTGGCCACCACCTCGGCCGCACCCTGCACCGAGTGGGCGATACTATCAATAGACGCCTCAACCTCCCGGGTAAGGCTCACACCATTCTGCACCCGCTCCACCATGCTGCTCATGCTGCTGACCGCCACCTGCTTGCTGTCCTGCATGCCTTCTATTTCCAGCTGGATTTCACGGGTAGACAGCGCCGTACGCTCCGCCAGCTTGCGTACCTCGTCGGCCACCACGGCAAAACCACGGCCGTTTTCACCGGCGCGGGCCGCCTCGATCGCCGCGTTCAAGGCCAGCAGGTTGGTCTGGTCGGCAATATCACGAATCACATTCACAATGCCGGACACCTTGTCGCTGGCGCTGCCCAGGGTTTCGATACGGCCGGCGGTATCCTGAATGGTTTCCGACATGCGCTGCATTTCTTGCATGGTGCTGCGGATAATGGCCCGCCCCTTGCCAGCGACCTCATCGGCATCCTGCGTCAACTGGCTAGCCAGTATGGCGCTGTCTTTGCTGCTGCCAATGGTCTGGGCCAGCTGGGCCGTCTGCTCGGCCATCTGCTGCGAGCTGCTGCGCTGCAAGGCGGCATCCTGTTTTACCGTGTGTGACAGCTGGTCCAGCTGCTGGCAACGTTGCTGGATGCTGTCGGCCTCGCGCACCACATTGCCTACCAGCACCGCCAGCGACTGCTGCATATTGAACACCGTGGCCAGCAGCTCGCTGTCCATCTTGACCGGCATGGTAGTTGGCCGCAAATCGCCCTTGGCCATGGTTTCGGCCAACATGGCCACCGTGGCGGCTTCGACGCTCTCGCGGTACATGCGGCGGGCAAAAATCACCAGCACGATGGTTTCAGCCACCACAAAAGCGGCGTGCAGCACCACGACCCAGAAGCTGCCCACCGACGGGTAGGCAAATACCGGCACCTGGTTAAGCTGCAGAAAATAAAAACTGATGTGATGTACGGCAATGATGGCGGCGGCCAGCACAATAGGCAGCCAATCGCGGTAGTACAGCAAAAAAGCCAGAAAACAGAAAATGGCGAAGTGAAACTCCAGCATGCCACGGCTCTGGTGAATCATCAGCGCCGAAAACACCATGAAAGAGGCCGCTACCGCCAGGCGGGTACTACGCGCGCCGGCGGGTGCCAGCCGCAGCAGCAAGGCCGGTACCAGCGCAGCCGGCACTCCCAGCAACAGTACCTCCAGCCAGGTATCGTGCCAGCTGGCCAGCATCAGGGTGAGCAGTAACAGCAGCCACAGCGTCAACACCAAGGTACGGTCAGCCATGGCACGTAGCTGGGCGATACGCCCTTCTGTACTCAGTACTTCTGTCACGTCATACCTCCGGTCTGTCAGGTCTACAACTCGGTCAACCACTGCACAAGCGCATGCCAAAACGTGTGACGGCCTGCCAGTTCAGCATCAGCAAGCCCGCCAGAACATAAAGTAGCCACAGCGCACACACATACCTGGCCACACTTGCACGCCTATTCAATATGAATTTCATCGATTTAGCCCCTGCACCTGTCAAGGAGTATAGGCAGTGTTGACCGGCCATGGCGCTGACAAATTCATCTCATTCAACAATAATGGGGTCATTCATTTATCCATACCGCCCAAGGCCGCCCCCTCCACACAATGCGCGTCATCATGCAATGCCTCGCCCTCATGCCATGGCTACTCGCCATCACCGCTCATGCGGCCGAGGTGCGCCTGGCGGTAGGCCTGACCAAGCTACCCTATGTGGAAAGCGGTGGGCGTAGCGGGCTGGAAGCCGCCTTGGCCATGGCGACTCTGGCCCAGGCAGGCTACCAGACCAAAGTCATACAGGTGCCCCAGGCACGGGGGCTGGCCATGCTCAAAGAAGGGCAGGTCGACGCCATGATCACGCTCACCCCGAGCGCCGCCGACGCGCTGTTTTACTCGCAGCCGCTGCTGTATTACCGCAACCGCGCCATCACCCTGCACAGCAGCGGCATCGTGCTGACCCAGCTGGGCGACCTGTCGCGCTACAGCGTAGCCAGCTTCCAGAATGCGCGTTTATTGTTTGGCCCGGACTTTGCCAATGCGGTAGCGCGCTCGCCCAATTACAGCGAACACGCCGACCAGGACACGCTGAACCGCTTGCTGCTGAACCGTCGGGTAGACGTCATCATCAGCGACGAGTTCATCTTTCGCACCAACCCCACCCAAACCGACCTGAACGGCCAGCGCCATACCACGGTCAGTTACGCCCTGCTGGGCAACTCCCCGCGCCATGTCGGCTTTGCCAACCTTTATCTACGCCAGCAGTTTGACCAGGCACTGGTGCAGCTCAAAGCCAGCGGCGAGTACGAGCGCATTACCCAGCAATACCGCCAGCGCTACCAGCTGCCCAATTGAAAAACGCCATGCCCTGTTAGGAGCATGGCGCCGACACCGTCTGCGGCCAACCTTATTTGCGGCGCTTGCCGGCCAGATCGTTCAACACGCACGAGGCGGCAAACAGACCAAAGCTGGCGGTCACCACCACGCTGGCGCCAAAACCGGCGCACGACAGCCCCTGCGGGCCGCGGGCCTCGCCGCTATCGCAGGCCTGCACCTGCGGGTACACCAGCGGCTCGGTGGAGTACACGCAACGCACACCCAGCTTGCGCCCCGGCTCGCGGCTAAAGCCATAGTGGCGGCGCAGGGTGTAACGCAGCTTGGACAGCAGCGGGTCTTCCGTCACCGCCCCCAGGTCGGCAATGGCAATGCGCGTCGGGTCCATCTGCCCGCCTGCGCCGCCCGATACCACAAACGGCTGGCGGCGGCGCACGCACCAGGCCGCCATGGCTGCTTTCACTTTCAGGCTGTCGATACAGTCCACGATATAGTCAAAGCCCTGGCCCAGCATGGCATCCAGGTTGTCCTCGGTGACAAAGTCTTCCACCTCGGTCACGACACAAGCCGGGTTGATGGCGTGCACGCGCTGCGCCAGCGCGGTGACCTTGGCCATGCCGTACAGCGGGTCCAGCGCCGGCAGCTGGCGGTTGGTATTGGATTCGGCAATATTATCCAGGTCGATCAGCGTCAAATGGCCGATACCGCTGCGCGCCAGCGACTCCACCACCCAGGAGCCCACCCCGCCCACGCCCACCACACACACCTTGGCCGTCGCAAAGCGCTGCAATGCCGCCTCGCCATATAAACGGGCGACGCCGCCAAAACGGCGATCCAGATCGGCTTCCATGCCAGACTCCCCAAACAAAACGGCCAAGCATAACCAAGCCGCCGGTACGACACCAGCCCATTACGTGGGTACGTGTATCGAAAGAACTAGGGCATAGCTACACGCCCTTTGCTAGACTGCCACCATAGCCACATGCAAGGAGCGGGCTTTGAGCAATAAGCCAACACACAATACATCGTCAGGCGAGCTAGCCGGCTTTGTACGGCTGAACGAAGGCATCAAAGGCGTGGTGCTGATTGCCTTCCAGATCAACATCATGGCGCTGAACGCCATCTTGCTGGCACACCGTGCCGGCGAGGTAGCTCTGGGCTTTGGCGTGATTTCGAAAGAGCTGCGCAGCCTGTCGGTAGAGCTCACCGGCCTGATGCAGGAGCTCTCCAACGACGCCTACCTGGCGGTAAACCTGATCTCCGACCTGCTGCGCCAGGAGCGGCGCTACCGGCTGCTGAAAAAAGCCACCGACCTGGTAGTGAACCCCTCCCCCGCCCTGCGCGATGTCATGCTGCGACGCGAAGAGGAATTCAGCCTGATCACCCACCGCGTGCGCGACGTGCGCCTGCGCCTGCTGGACCGCCTGGAAGACGCCCGCAAGCTGTGCCAGTTTGGTACCGCCATTTCGCGCTCGGCCAAGATCGAAGCCGCCTACGGCCGCGAATACGGCCGCGCCCTGGCCGAGGTTAGCCAGGAATTCGACCAGAAAATACAAAACATCCTGCCCTCCATCGAGGCGCTGTGCACAGGAATGCAAAGACGATGAAGACCGCCCAGACCATCTACCAGGAAGGCAGCCACCGCTGGGTAGTCATTGCCCGCGACCCCTCCAAGCCCGACTGCGTGATCGACACCAACGAATACCTGGTCAGCCGCGAAGGCGACAACCTGCTCACCGACCCCGGTGGCAGCGAGATCTTCCCCGCCGTGTTTGCCGCACTGTCCACCATTGTGGACCCGATGAGCATCCGCTACCTGTTTGCCTCGCACCAGGACCCGGACATCATCTCGTCGCTGGGCCTGTGGCTGGAATGCAACCCCGATATCCGCTGCTACGTCAGCCGCCTGTGGAGCAGCTTCATCCCGCACTTTGGCGGCGACGAAAACTCGCTGACCGCCATCCCGGACGAAGGCATGAGCATGCCGCTGGGTAGCGGCCAGATAGAGTACGTGCCCGCGCACTTCCTGCACTCGTCCGGTAACTTCCACCTGTACGACCCGGATGCCCGCATCCTGTTCAGCGGTGACGTGGGCGCGGCCCTGCTGCCACCCGAAGAAGACGAGCTGTTCGTACGCGACTTCGACAAGCACATCCGCCACGCCGAGGGCTTCCACCGCCGCTGGATGGGCTCCACCGAAGCCAAGCTGGACTGGTGCGAGCGCGCCAGCCGCATGAAGATCGACATGCTGTGCCCGCAGCACGGCAGCATCTACCAGGGCGACGACGTGATGCGCTTCATCAACTGGTTTGCCGAGCTGCCGGTAGGCCTGAGCACCTTCCGCCACCGCCGTTAAGCAAGATGACTTGAAATAAGCCAGCCATCTTCCTAAGTTAAAGAACCTCCGCTGCCAGCGGAGGTTCTTGTCTTTTATGGGAGAGCATCCTGATGAAGTCGCCGCGCTTTGATATCGATCTGGACAAACACTACAAGGCCACCGTGGTCATCGCCTGCCCCGCCTGCGGGCACGAAAACCGCCACCACCTGGCCAGCCTGCAGCCCGACAGTACCCTGGCTTGCGTGTGCGGTAGTGACATCAGCCTGACCGCCTACGGCCTGCAAAGCGCCCATGACAAAGCCGCCGCCATCAAGGCGGCCTACCACATCAACGCAGCCTGAACACAGTTTTGGCAAAATCACGCTTCTATAAGCACTGCCCCTGCTGGCACAATCAGGTGAATGCCTGAATCACGACAACGGCAACCCGCGGGTTGCCGTTTTTCATCCCGCACAGGAGCCAGCATGTCCACCGTTACCGATTTGCGCAGCGACACCGTTACCCACCCCACCCCGGCCATGCGCCAGGCCATGGCTAACGCTGTGGTCGGCGACGACGTCTACGGCGACGACCCCACCGTGCATGAGCTGGAAACGTTGGCCGCACGCCTGCTGGGCAAAGAAGCCGCCCTGTTCGTACCCAGCGGCAACTTTGGCAACCAGCTGGCACTGTTTACCCACTGCCAGCGCGGCGACGAGGTCATTCTGGGCGACGACTGCCACATCGTCTGGCACGAAACCGGCGGCGCCGCCGTCATCGCCGGCGTACAGCTGCGCACCATCGCCAGCGATAAAGGCGTGCTACCCGCCGCCGAGGTGAAAAAACGCATCCGCGTGGGCGAAGACATCCACTGGCCGCGCACCGGCCTGATCTGCCTGGAAAACGCGCACAGCAACGGCCGCGTCATCCCGCTGGCCGACATGGCCGCCGTGTGGGACGTGGCGCAACAGCACGGCGTGCCGGTACACCTGGACGGCGCCCGCGTGTTCAACGCCGCCGTGCACCTGGGCTGCAACGTGCGTGACATCACCCGCTACAGTGACAGCGTGATGTGCTGCCTGTCCAAAGGCCTGGCCGCACCCATCGGCTCCATCCTGGCCGGCTCCGCCGCCTTCATCGCCCGCGCCCGCAAAAACCGCAAGCTGCTGGGCGGCGGCCTGCGCCAGGCCGGCGTACTGGCCGCGCCCGGCCTGCTGGCGCTCACCGACATGGTGGCGCGCCTGCCGGAAGACCACGCCAACGCCCGCTATCTGGCCGAACAGTTGGCCGCCCTGCCGGGGGTGGACGTGAATCTGGATGATGTACACATCAATATGGTGTGGTTCCGCCTGCCGGCCACGCTGGACAGCAGCCGCCTGATGGCCGCGCTGGCGGCGGCCAACATCAAGGCCAACGGGCCGGAAGACGGCCTGATGCGGCTGGTAACGCACTGGCAGGTTGGCCGCAGCGAGCTGGACCGCGTGGTGGCGGTGTTCGCCCGCGAGCTGGCAGCATGACACTCACCGTCGCGCTGGCGCTGTTTGCTGCCGCCTTTGCCGCTGGGGGCCTCAACGCCGTGGCCGGTGGCGGCACGCTGATTACCTTCCCCGCGCTGGTAGCGGCTGGCGTCCCCCCCATCGTGGCCAACGCCACCAGCTCGGTATCGCAATGGCCCGGCTACCTGGCCAGCAGCCTCACCTTCCGCCGCGAGCTCACCGGCCAGCGCGCCATGGTCGGCATGAGCGCCGCCAGCCTGCTGGGCGGCCTGGCCGGCGGCTGGCTGGTGACCGTTGTATCGCCCCGGCTGTTCGACGTGCTGATCCCGTGGCTGATTCTGCTGGCTACCGCCATGTTTGCCTTTAGCACCACGCTCACCCGCTGGATGAGCCAGCACGCGGCCAACGTTGGCCGCAGCCCCAGCGCCCTGCTGCTGGGGCAATTTGTGGTCAGCATTTACGGCGGCTTTTTCGGCGGCGGCATGGGCATCATGATGCTGGCGCTGTACAGCCTGTTTGCGCTGGACACCCTGACGCGCATGAACGCGCTGAAAACCTGGCTGTCGGTGCTGATATCGGGCGTGGCGGTGCTCACCTTCATCGCCGCCGGCCTGGTGCACTGGCCCGCCGCGCTGGTGATGCTGGCCGGCACCGTGCTGGGCGGCATCGCCGGCGCGCGCCTGGCGCGCCGCCTGCCGGCGCTATGGCTAAAACGGGTGGTGGTCGCGCTGGGCAGCGTGCTCACCGCCGCGTTTTTCTGGAAGGTGTACGGCTAGGGCTGCTTTGCGGCCAACCTTGCGGGGTTGGCCGCACGCGTGCTCATCACGCCACGTAACTTTGCCTAAGGCAACACCAGCGGCAGCGGTGTGCTGTCGCTGAGCTTGCCGGCCAGCGGCGAGGCGGGGTCGTTTTCATCCTGCAGCAGCGCTTTCTGGCTGGCGCCAGGGCGGCCCAGCCAGACTTCGCTGCCGTCTTCGCGGGTGTAGCGCGCCACCAGCTGCTGGCGGCGCGGCTGGTAGAGCACCCACAGCTGGTGCGGGCAGTTGTGCGGCTGGCACACGCTGCCGCGCAGGTAGAGTTCGCGACCTTGCTGAATCGGCAGTAGCGGCGTCATCACGCCAGCGGCAACCCAAGCCGGTGCCTTGTTGCCGCTGCCACGAAACACGGCCTGCACGGCGGTGCGAAAGGCACGGTCGCCGCGGTAGACATCACCAAAATAAGCACAGCTGGCTTGTGTCTTGCAGGTAGCCGCCTGGCGGGCGGTAACAGGCTGGGCCCATAACGGGCTGGCGGCCAGCAGGGTGGCCAGTAACAGGGCGATTTTTTGCATGGGATGCTCCGGTAGCAGCGGGGGTGGCTGCATTATGCCAGCTGCGTGCCCGCACGGTACGGCCCGAATGCACCACCGCTTCCCTGCCTGTGCAAACTGCCGCACAATCCGCGCATTGCTGCCTTGCGGCCAACCTTTTGCCCTGCCCCGATGACCACACACACCGATGATTTCGCCTGGCTGGAAAGCCTGGACGACGCTGCCGCCCTGGACTGGGTAGCCGCCCAGAACGCCGCCACCCGTGCCCGCCTGGACAGCGACCCGCGCTTTGCCGGCCTGCAGGCCGAGATCCTGGCCAACCTGCGCGATACGCGGCAGATTCCGTTTTTTGCCGAACACGACGGCTGGCTGTACAACTTTCATCAGGACGATGCCCACCCGCGCGGCATCTACCGCCGCACCACGCTGGACAGCTACCGCGCCAACGCACAAGACTGGCAAACGGTGATCGACATCGACCAGCTGGCCGCCGACGAAGAGGTGGACTGGTACCTGGACGGCGTGTCGCACTACACGCTGCAGCCCACCCGCGTACTGCTCAGCCTCACCCCCGGCGGCAGCGACGCCAGCGTTACCCGCGAGTATGACCTGACGGCAGGTGCTTTTGTGGCGGGCGGCTTTGCCTTCCCCTACGGCAAAAACCACGTGGCCTGGCGCGACCTGGACAGCGTGTTCGTGTGCCCGGCGTGGGACGACAGCCAGCTCACCCGCGCCGGCTACCCGCGCGAGGTATGGCTGCAGGCACGCGGGCAAAGCTGGGCCAACGCGCAGCCGCTGCTGCAGCTGGACGAAGACGCCATGATGGTGGCGGCGTGGCGCTTTCTGGATGCGGCCAACCCGCTGGCGCCCGGCAGCATTACCGCGTTCGACATCATCGAAGCCTCGGACAGCTTTTACAGCAAAACCTATTACCTGCTAAGCGGCGAGCACCTGGTAGCGCTGCCGCTGCCACCACGCGCCGAGATCGAGGCCTACAGCCACGGCGACCTGATCGTCAAACTGGCCGAAGACTGGCCATTTGCCGGCCAGCACTACGCCGCCGGCAGCCTGCTGGCCGTGGCCTGCGCCGCCGACAGCGGCAAGGTTGGCCGCATCCAGCCGCTGTTTGTGCCTGGGGCGCGCCAGTCGGTAGAAATGGTAGAAGCCACGCTGGACCTGCTGGCCATTATCGTGATCGACAACGTGAAAAGCCGGCTCGATACCCTGCGCTGGGCCGATGGCAGCTGGCAGCCGCACGCCAACCCGCTGCCGCAGGGCGGCGTGGTGGAGTTTGCCGACCAGCCGTGGCACAGCAACCTGCTGTACTACAGCTACAGCGACTTCCTCACCCCCGCCGGCCTGTACCGGCTGGACCTGCTGGCTGGCGGCCAGCCCGAGGTGCTGCGCCAGCAGCCGGCCGCGTTTGACGCCAGCGCCTACGTGGCCACGCAGTACCACGCCAGCGCGCCGGACGGCACCGCCATCCCGTACTTTGTGGTGCACCGCGCCGGCCTGGCACTGGATGGCAGCGCGCCGACGCTGCTGTACGGCTACGGCGGCTTCGAGGTGCCGATGATGCCCTACTACATGGACAACTTCGGCCCGCAATGGCTGGAAAAAGGCGGCGTGTTTGCGGTGGCCAATATCCGCGGCGGTGGCGAGTTCGGCCCGGCCTGGCACCAGGCGGCGCAGGGCGTAAACCGCCAGGTAAGCTTTGACGACTTCATCGCGGTAGCGGAAGACCTGATTGCGCGCGGCATCACCAGCCCGCGCCGGCTAGGCATAGAAGGCGGCAGCAACGGCGGCCTGCTGGTGGGCGCCTGCCTCACGCAGCGCCCCGAGCTGTTCAATGCTGTCGTGTGCGAGGTGCCGCTGCTGGACATGCTGCGCTACACCGAACTGCTGGCCGGTGCCAGCTGGGTGGACGAATACGGCGACCCGGACGACCCCGCCGAGCGCGCCGCGCTGGCGGCGTACTCGCCCTACCACCACGTGCGTGGCGACGCGGCCTACCCGCTGGCGCTGTTCACCACCAGCAGCAAGGACGACCGCGTACACCCGGCGCACGCGCGCAAGATGGTGGCGCGCCTGCAGGCGCTGGGCCACGACGCGCTGCTATTCGAAACCGAGGGCGGCGGCCACGGTGGCAACACCGGCCAAGCGCAAACTGCCGAAGAACTGGCGCGGGTACTGGTGTACCTGTACCGCCAACTGATGGATTAACGCCATGACCACAGCCAATCCGCAATTGACACTGCGCCAGGCCGAGCCACGCGACGCCGCCCGCTGTTACGCCATCGAAAGCAGTGCCTACGAGGGTGATGAGGCCGCCACCGCCGACAAAATCGCGCTGCGCATTGCGCAGTACCCGGCCGGTTTTCTGGTGCTGGAATGCGATGGCGTACTGGTGGGCTTCATCAACAGCGGCTGCGCCCACCAGGTGGAAATGGCCGACGAAGCCTTCAAGGAGCTGATCGGCCACGACCCGGCCGCGGCCAACGTCGTCATCATGTCGGTAGTCGTCGATCCGGCCTGCCAGGGCCGGGGCTACGCCGGGCTGCTGATGCGTGCCTTTATCCAGCGCATGCAGACCGCCGGCAAGCAGGCCATCCACCTGATGTGCAAGCCGCAGCACGTGGCGCTGTACACGCACTTGGGCTACCAGTACGTGCAGCCGTCGGCCTCGCTGCACGGCGGCATGCAGTGGCACGAGATGGTGATGCCGCTGGGCGCCGCAGGCCAGCCGCGCAACAACACGGCGCAATAAAACCGGGCCCTGGCCGGGGCAGGCCTATACTGGCCCTGACCCCGGCTCCGCCGGTCGCCGCGAGAGGTGGCACCATGAAATCGCAACAACGCAGCAAGGAAGCCAAAAAGCACGCCGTGCTCAACCCGAAAGAGAAAAAGGCCGCCAAAGCCGCCAAAAAACTGGCCATGCTCCAGCCAGCCATCGTCATCATCCCGCGCTAGCCCACTACGCCGGGCAATAAAAAAGCTGCCATCTGGCAGCTTTTTCGCTGATAAGGCCGCTAGATCAGGCCTTCTTCACAAACTCCGACTTCAGGCTCATCTGGCCGATGCCGTCGATCTTGCAGTCGATGTCGTGGTCGCCATCCACCAGGCGAATGTTCTTCACCTTGGTACCCACTTTTACCACCAGCGAGCTGCCTTTTACTTTCAGGTCCTTGATCACGGTAACGCTATCGCCGTCTTGCAGCAGGTTACCGTTGGCGTCGCGAATCACGCGGGTTTCTTCTGCTTCCACGGCGGCAGCGCCATCCTGTGGCCACTCGTGCGCGCACTCCGGGCAAACGTAGAGGCTGCCGTCTTCGTAGGTAAATTCGGACTGACAGGCCGGGCAGTTTGGTAGAGCGCTCATGCTATTCCTTTCGGGTTTGCCTTACAGGCAAAAGGGGCATTATCCCTCTTTGGCTGGCACCTTCGCAAATCGGGGGCCATCCGCGGCACCTGTGCCGGGCGGCAAACCTGCCATGCGGCCAACCTTTTACCCTTGCCACCAGCGCTCCTGCGGCGGCATTTCCCGGCGATCTCCCCAACAACCGGCCAGCTACGGCGCTTTTATCGCGGTAGTGCACAAAACCATTGCAATGTGTGCTGGCGTACCGAACAAAGCCAGCTAGTGCGGGATGCTGTCTGATCTTGCACCGCGCCGCACAAATTCTTGTACGGTTTAACCGGAGATTCTGTCATGTTCAAACGAACTGTTTGGGTGCTCTCGCTCAGTGTGGCGCTGGCCAGCTGTACCACGACCATGCCCGACAATCAGCGCAGCACGCTGTCGCAACGCTCTGCCATTCATGCCAATGTGGACGACACACTGGGCAAGCTCTACCTGCAGGCCAAAGGTTCGCGCGAACTGGTAGCCAAGGCCAAAGGGGTACTGGTGTTCCCATCGGTACTCACGGCGGGCTTTGTGGTGGGTGGCGCGTATGGCGAGGGCGAATTGCGCGTAGGCAATGCGCAGGCGGGCTATTACAAAACCATGACCGGGTCGCTGGGCTTTCAGGCCGGTGCGCAGTCCAAGGCGCTGGTCTTTCTGTTCATGACGCAGGAGTCGCTGGACCACTTCCGCCAGGGTAATGGCTGGACCGCCGGTGTGGACGCCAACGTGGCCTTGCTGACCATCGGCGCAGACGGCTCGGTCGATACCGAAACCGCCAAAGCTCCGGTCGTCGGCTTTGTCATGACCAATGGCGGCCTGATGTTCAATGTGTCCCTGCAAGGCACCAAAGTCTCGCGGCTGGACACCCCGACACTGTCGTCCGACGACGATACCAACACGCCAAGCAGGCGCGAACACGGTAAATGATACCCACCGCGCCTGGCGGGCGGCTAGCCGGCTAAGGCACCTCATACCGGACACTACGCCCAAAGGGGCAATCATGATCTGGCCGCACACCGCTTACCCGGTAGTGCGGCCAGATCATGACCCTGTACGCCCCACACCAGCTGCCTTGGGCCCATACCAGCAGGGCAGCAGCCGGCACGGCCAGGCTAGAGCCGCCGCCCGCGCACGATACGCAGCAGTACGGCGATCAGAATCAGCACCAGCAACAAATGAATCAACCCACCCATGGTGTAAGAGGTAACCATACCCAAGGCCCACAGTACAAACAGAACCACAATAATGCTTTCCAACATGATGGCACTCCTGCAAACGGGCAGACCGTAGCGGGGCATGCCAGACACAGCCCCGCCAGAACCTACTCGCTAGAACTGACCCGGAACCTACTCGACAGACACGTCGGTACCGTAAAAAGTATGGACGGTACTGGCCCAAACTGGATTAGCCATGTCCGGCCACGCGTCTTTGTCAAAACCAGGGGCATTGGCAAAACGCGCTTTGCTGACATTCAGTACAAAACCCTTGTTGGCCGGGTCCAGCACCAGAGCATGCCAAGGCACGGCAAACAGCTTTTCACCCATGCTCATGAAACCGCCAAAAGCCAGCACGGCATACACCACCTGCCCGCTTTTGACATTCAGCATGATCTCCTTGATATCGCCCAACACTTCGCCCTGCCGATTCAGCACCGCATCACCGGTCAGCGTATGCGCACCCATCAGGTAGGGGCCCGGCCCACCGGCACCGTGGTCGGTACCATGCGTGCCATCACTATTACGCTGCATCTTGTCCATTACATTCTCCTTTGCCCAAGGCGCAGGCCGCCTCTGCCGTAACCACGGATAGCGCTGGCTACCACTCCGGTTTACGCCAGCTAGTGGCCATGGTCTGTTCGGTTGCACACCTAAGGCCACGCCAGCTAACGCCCAAGGCTACGCGGCAGGGGGCAAAAAACGCAGCGATCGTGCAATGACAGCCTGGATGCCCGCACGGAAACCCTTATCCGGCCGGCCTGGCCAGGGTACTGCGGCGGTATCGGCAAAAAGAGGCGTGCACTTCGTGGCATTTGCCCGGGCACGCCGGCGGGGCAAACAGAGGCACTGGGCGGCCGCACAGCGCGACACGCACCAGTAGGGCAAGGCGCGCAACCCGCTCAGACAGCCGCTAGCACAACGGAGACACCTGTAGGCTTTCCCCACCTTGCCGGCCACCGTGATGACATATGGCTCTCCGTGCACCACTCCATCAGGGTTGGCCGCACACCGGACTCAATGCCAGATCAGTGTGTTGCAACACGTTGTACCCGTGACACAAATTGCCTATGCAATTTGCCTATTTATAGTTTTATTTATAATATATTGTTAATACTTCATATAAAACAGCATACACAAGCACGGCCAAGGCCCAAGGACATCCACCATGCGCAGCAACCTGCCCGTCACCCAGACAGAACGCTTTCTGGTGCCCAAACGCCCCATCGTCACCAAGACCGACCTGCGCGGCATCATCACCTATGCCAACCGCGCTTTCATCGACATCAGCGGCTTTAGCGAGGCCGAGCTGATAGGCCAGCCACACAATATCGTGCGCCACCCCGACATGCCGCCCGAGGCCTTCGACGATATGTGGCGCACCATCAAGGCCGGCCACCCGTGGCGTGGCCTGGTCAAGAACCGTAGCAAGAACGGCGATTTCTACTGGGTAGACGCCTACGCCACGCCCATCCGCGAAAACGGCCGTATCACCGGCTACATGTCGGTGCGCAACAGCCCAGACCGTGAGCAAGTCGCCACCACCGAACAGCTGTACGCAGCCATCCGCGCCAAACGTGCCAGCCTGCCACCCACACGCATAGACAACGGCGCTAGCCTGGACCGCCTGCTGCTGTGGCTGCTGCTGCCCGCTGTAGTGCTGCTACCCATCAGCCTGTTTCTGCCCGATGGCGCAGCAACGGCACTCAGCCTGCTGCTGTCTGCATGGCTACTGGGCGGCGGGCTGTGGCTGCGGCGCCAGGCCATTGCCCCGCTGGCACATATCCGCCAGGGCATACACCGCTTGGGCGAGGGGAATTTCGGCGCGCCGTTCCAGCCAGCCGGCTGTGCCGAACTGCGCGACATGAGCCAGGCGCTGGAATCCATGCGCATCAACACCCGTGCCGTTATCGCCGACGTGGTAGGCGGTGCCAACGATGTGGGCAGCATTGCCGCCGCCGTCAATGAACAGGCCGCCACCCTGAAAGGCCGCGGCGAGCAGGCACTGGACGGCATCAGCCGTGTAGCGGCCGCGCTGGAACAGCTATCGGTATCGGTCACCGAGATTTCGCACGCCACGCGTAACGGCGCCGGCCATGCCGACGAAGCCCGCCAGCTCACCCTGGCCGGCGAGCACGCCATGCAGCAGACCGAGCAAGCCACCAGCGTAGCAATGCACGAATTCCAGGCCTCTAATGACGCGATTGCCGTGCTGCAGCAATCTACCCAGGACATCGGCAACGTAGCGCTGGTGATCAAGGACATTGCCAACCAGACCAATCTGCTGGCCTTGAATGCAGCCATCGAAGCCGCCCGTGCCGGCGAAACCGGCCGCGGTTTTGCCGTGGTGGCCGACGAAGTGCGCAGCCTGGCAGAACGCACCGCCGGCAATACCAAAGAAATCGAACAATCCATCAGCGTGCTGATGCAGCGCACCAGCGACGTCACGCGCAGCATCCAGCACGCCCTGGCGCAAGTCAGCCAGGTTGCCACGGCGGTACGCGGCGCCAGCGACAGCCTGGGCGCTATCCGCCAGGCCAGCCATGGCGTCTCCAGCGCATCGCAAACGGTAGCCGACATGCTGCAACAGCAGTCGTCCACCTCCACCGAGGTGGCGCTGAACATGGAGGCCATGAATACGCTGACCGAGCAAAACAGCCACAACATCCGCCAGACCCATGCCTATGCCGAACAGCTGCACACCACGGCAGACGACTTGCGCCGCCTGGTGCAGCACTTCGAACGCCACCTGTAAGACATCACCCTGCCTGGCAGACTGAGCTCAGCGGTCTGGCCAGGGCAGAGAGGGGTGGGGCGTTACACCAGCGCGTAAGCCGTAACCCGGCTAAGCCAACGGCGTACCCGAGGTTGATAAGCGCGGCGGGATCCCTCGCCATCCGCGAGGATGCGGCCAACCTTGGCGGGCTGGCTGCCTCCTGGATGCGGCTGCGCCTTATGCGGGCAACAGGCTTCTGGTGTTAGAAATCAGACGTTCACTCATGAAATGTCAGCTCACGATTGCAAAAGCACAAGTGCCCTCGTACCCGGTTATCAAAGCTGATATACCACTCAGGCTCATCGGGTACTTCCGAAATCGTACGCAGCACAACGCCCGTCGATAGCCGGACTTCAAGCTCAACACTTCCCTCGACCAAAGCAACCGCCTGAATGACAGCCCCGCGGATACTTGCCACGAATGCCTCGTACTCAACATCGCTACTGGCATGCAGCTGCAGCCGAGAGCGATGCTGGCCTGCATATTCGGCCTCCCAGTCGTCTCCGAGGTAAATCGTGAACTGGCCGCTAGGGATTCCGATGCGCCCATTCGCATATTGCTTGCCCGCTTTCAATGCACCCAATTCGAGATAGCAAACTGAATAGTCAGAGAACCACGGGTGTGAAACCACTTCACCCACCACATCCGCAATGGATGGCATATTCGTCATGTGATTGACCTCATTGGATATGAAACGCCTCGGTTGGTATCCCGTGCACGCTTCATGGGGCAGGTACAGCTTGCAACCTTACTTTATTGAGCCCGTAGCCGGAATAAGCCAACGGCGCATCCGGGGTTGATCTCCGCAGCGCGGTCGCCTCGCCATCCACAACGATGCGGCCAACCTTGGCGGGCTGGCTGCCTCCTCGACGCGGCTGCGCCTTAGCCGGGCGACCGCTAATGGGCGGTAACGGCAGCCATGAAAAAAGGGACCGAAGGCCCCTTTGCTGTTGGTGCGGCAGCGCAGTGCTGCCTGCGGCCAACCTTATTCCACGGTTACCGATTTGGCCAGGTTGCGCGGTTTGTCCACGTCGGTGCCACGCGCCAGGGCGACGTGGTAGGCCAGGATCTGCACCGGGATGGAGTGCACGATGGGGCTGAGCACGCCCACGTGGCGTGGGGTGCGGATGACGTGTACGCCGTCGGAGTCGACAAAGTGGCTGTCGGCGTCGGCAAACACGAACAGCTCGCCGCCACGGGCGCGCACTTCCTGCATGTTGGACTTCACTTTTTCCAGCAGCACGTCGTTGGGGGCGATCACCACCACCGGCATGTTTTCGTCTACCAGCGCCAGCGGGCCGTGCTTCAGCTCGCCGGCCGGGTAGGCTTCGGCGTGGATGTAGGAGATTTCCTTCAGCTTCAGCGCGCCTTCCAGGGCGATGGGGTAATGCAGGCCACGGCCGAGGAACAGCGCGTCGTTCTTGGCGGCAAACTGACTGCTCCAGGCCTTGATCTGCGGCTCCAGGTTCAGCGCGTGTTGCACGCTGCCCGGCAGGTGGCGCAGCTCGTCCAGGTATTGTGCTTCTTGCTCGGCACTGACGCGGCCGCGTACCTTGCCCAGCGTTACCGCCAGGGCAAACAGGCTAACCAGCTGGGTGGTGAAGGCCTTGGTGGAGGCGACGCCGATTTCGGCGCCGGCGCGGGTGTAGAACACCAGCTCGGACGCACGCGGGATGGCGGATTCGCGCACGTTGCAGATGGACAGCGCGTGCTGATGGCCCAGGCTCTTGGCGTATTTCAGCGCTTCCATGGTATCCAGCGTTTCGCCGGACTGCGAGATGGTGACCACCAGGTGGTTCGGGTCGGCGTAGGCGTCGCGGTAGCGGTATTCGCTGGCGATTTCCACGTCGCACACCACACCGGCGATGCTTTCGATCCAGTATTTGGCGGTGAGGCCGGCGTAGTAGCTGGTGCCGCAGGCCAGGATCTTCACGCCGGTCAGCTGCGGCAATACGTTGGCCGCAGCGGGGCCGAACAGCTCGGGCACGAAGCCATCGTCCAGCACCACTTCGATGGTGTCGGACAGCGCTTTGGGCTGCTCGTGGATTTCTTTTTGCATGAAGTGGCTGTACGGACCCAGCTCCAGCGAGGCCAGCGACACATCAGACACGTGCACTTTACGCTCTACCGGCTGGTCGTCCTTGTCGATCAGCTTCACGCTGTCGCGGGTAAGGTGGCCGATGTCGCCCTCTTCCAGGAAGATCACACGGCGGGTGGCCGACAGCACGGCGGAGACGTCGGAGGCGATGAAGTTTTCACCTTCGCCCAGGCCTACCAGCAGCGGGCAGCCCATGCGCGCGCACACCAGTTCGTCGGGACGGTCCAGCGCGATAACGCCGATGGCGTAGGCGCCGGTGAGCTCGCGGGTGGCGCGGTGTACGGCGCGGAACAGGTCTTTTTCTACCACGTAGTACTGGTGTACCAGGTGGGCGATGACTTCGGTGTCGGTTTGCGATTCGAACACGTAGCCGGCGGCTTTCAGGGCTTCGCGCTTTTCTTCGTGGTTTTCGATAATGCCGTTGTGTACCACGGCGATCAGGCCGTGCGACACGTGCGGGTGGGCGTTGTATTCGGTCACGCCGCCATGGGTGGCCCAGCGAGTGTGGCCAATGCCCAGCTCGCCCTGCACATTATCTGCCTGGGCGGCCGCTTCCATTTCGGCCACGCGGCCAACCCTGCGCACGCGGGTGATGTCGCTGCCGACGTGCACGGCGATGCCGGACGAGTCGTAGCCACGGTATTCCAGGCGCTTCAGGCCTTCTACCAGCACAGGAACGATATTACGACGCGCAATCGCGCCTACGATGCCGCACATACACTTCTCCTTGTATCAAGCATGGCTAAAGGGGGCGCAGATCAGCGTCACCCCTTTGGCCTGAATGGTTTCCCTGGCTTCGGCGGCCAGGGCGTCGTCGGTGATCAGGGTCTGGATGCGTGCCCACGGCAGCTCCAGGTTGGGAATGCGGCGGCCGATCTTGTCGGACTCCACCATCACCACCACTTCGCGCGAGACTTCGGCCATCACGCGGGACAGGCCCACCAGCTCGTTAAAGGTGGTGGTGCCCCGCGCCAGGTCGATGCCGTCGGCGCCGATGAACAGCTGGTCAAAATCGTACGAACGCAGTACCTGCTCGGCGATCTGGCCTTGGAACGATTCGGAATGCGGGTCCCAGGTGCCGCCGGTCATCAGCAGGGTGGGTTCGTTTTCCAGCTCGCGCAGGCTGCCAGCCACGTTCAGCGAGTTGGTCATCACGATCAGGCCGCGCTTGTTGCCCAGCAGCGGAATCATGGCGCTGGTGGTGGTACCGCTATCGATAATCACGCGGTTATGGTCGCGGATGCGCTCGGCGGCAGCGCGGGCGATAGCCAGCTTTCGTTCCGAAACTTTTACCGGGTCGCTTTCGGCCACCATTTCGGTGGGGAGCGACACGGCACCACCATAACGGCGCAACAGCAGGCCACCGGTTTCCAGCAGGGCCAGGTCTTTGCGGATGGTCACCTCGGAGGTGGCAAAACGCTGGGTGAGGTCTTCTACACTCACCTCGCCACGCTCTTGCACCAGGGCCACGATGGCGTGACGACGCTGCTGGGTGTTACGTTTGGTCATTAAAATATTTCGGTTCGTAAGTTTTGCGAAATATTAGCAGCACGTCTGGCCAATGACAAGTCAGCGATGCGCCACAGACAGCAGCATGAAAAAACCGCCAGAGCGGGGGGCGCTGGCGGTGTGGGGAGCAGTACCGTAAGCCGACTTATTTCAGCTTTTGCGGGCGCTGCCAGCCAGGGACGGTCAACTGTTTGGCGCGGGCCACGGTGAGCTGGCCGGCCGGGGCGGTTTTGGTCACGACCGAGCCTGCGCCAATGGTGGCACCGGCTTCCAGCGTCACAGGAGCCACCATCAGGGTGCCGGAGCCGACAAACACGCCATCACCGATAACGGTCTTGAACTTGTTCACGCCGTCGTAGTTGCAGGTTACCGAGCCAGCGCCTACGTTGACCTTGCTGCCGATTTGCGCATCGCCAATATAGGTAAGGTGATTCACCTTGGAGCCTTCGCCTACGGTGGCTTTCTTGATCTCGACAAAGTTGCCCACGTGCACGTGTGCGGCCAACTCTGCGCCCGGGCGCAGACGCGCGTAGGGGCCGATGCGGCAGGCTTCGCCCACGACGGCGTCTTCCAGGTGCGAGTACGGCGCAATGCGCGTACCTGCGGCAATACGCACGTTTTTCAGCACGCAGTAGGCGCCGATTTCCACGTTATCGCCCAGCGTGACCTGGCCTTCGAACACGCAGCCTACGTCGATGCTGACATCCATGCCGTGCTGTAGTTGGCCGCGGATATCGATACGGGCCGGGTCGGCCAGCATCACGCCGGCGGTAAGCAGCGCACGCGCCTGGTTTTGTTGCAGCTGGCGTTCCAGCTCGGCCAGCTGCACCTTGTTGTTGACGCCTGCGGCTTCCCAGCCGGCAGCGACGGTGACGCCCGGCACGGCCATGCCGTCGCGCACGGCCAGCTCGATGACGTCGGTAAGGTAGTACTCGCCCTGGGCATTACCATTGCGCAGCTCGCCCAGCCAGCCTTCCAGCTTGTCGTTGGGCAGCACCATCATGCCGGTATTGATTTCACGAATGGCTTTCTGCTCGGCATTGCAGTCTTTGTCTTCCACAATGGCCACGATCTCGCCTGCCGCGTTACGCACGATACGGCCATAGCCGCTGGCGTCGGCCAATACGTCGGTAAGCAGGCTCATGCCGTTTTGCGCGGCATCCAGCAGCTTTTGCAGGGTTTCGACGGTGGTCAGCGGTACATCGCCGTACAGCACCAGAGTGCGGCCAACCTTGGGCAGCTGCGACAGCGCCATTTTCAGTGCGTGGCCGGTGCCCAGCTGCTCAGCCTGCAGTGCCCAGGCCACATCTTCATCACGGATCTGCTCGCGTACCTGGTCGCCGCCGTGGCCGTATACCACTACCATTTTTGCTGGCTGCAGCTGGCGGGCCGTACCGATGACACGGGCCAGCATGGGTTGGCCGCCGATGGGGTGCAGCACCTTGGGCATGGCCGAATACATACGCTTGCCTTTACCGGCAGCCAGAATGACAACGCTGAGAGATTCCATATCAAAATGCCCGGAAATTCGTATTGGATAGGTGACTATTATGCCCTAAAGCGGACATGAAAAAGGCTGCCACTTTCGTGGCAGCCTGTAGCTTGCATCGCACTGTCGTGCGCTTAGTGCACGCGCTTGCGGAGGTATTCCAGCGCCTTGAGCTGGGCAATTGCGGCAGCCAGAGCTGCGTGGGCTTTTGCCGTATCCAGGTCGTCGGAAGCGTGCTTGAGGGCATCCTCAGCGGCACGTTTGGCCTCGTTGGCGCGAGCTTCATCCAGATCCTCACCGCGGATCGCCGTATCAGCCAGAACGGTGATGTGGGTCGGTTGCACTTCCATCATGCCACCCGACACCGCCACCAGTACCTCGTCCTTGGAACCTGGCACTGTCAAACGCAGTACACCAGGCTTGATACGGGTCAGAAGCGGCACGTGACGTGGGTAAACACCGAGCTCGCCTTCCTGCGCCGGAGCCACGAGGAACTCCGCTTCGCCGGAATAGATGAGCTGTTCAGTGCTGACCACTTCCACATGCATCTTGGCCATGAGCCGTCTCCTTGATTACAGGGTCTTGGCTTTTTCGGCAGCTTCGTCGATACCGCCTACCATGTAGAACGCTTGTTCTGGCAGGTGATCGTATTCGCCGCTGAGAATTGCCTTGAAGCCCTTGATCGTTTCCTTCAGCGGAACGTATTTGCCCGGGGAACCGGTAAATACTTCAGCTACGTGGAACGGCTGGGACAGGAAACGCTGGATCTTACGCGCGCGGTATACAACGAGTTTGTCTTCTTCAGACAGTTCGTCCATACCCAGAATCGCGATAATGTCACGCAGTTCCTTGTACTTCTGCAGCGTGGTCTGAACACCGCGGGCAACGGCGTAGTGCTCGTCGCCTACCACCAGCGGATCCAGCTGGCGGGAAGTGGAGTCCAGCGGATCTACCGCAGGGTAGATACCCAGCGATGCGATATCACGCGACAGAACCACAGTTGCATCCAAGTGAGCAAACGTGGTGGCCGGGGACGGGTCAGTCAAGTCATCGGCAGGTACGTATACGGCCTGGATGGAGGTAATGGAACCATCCTTGGTCGAGGTAATACGCTCTTGCAGACGGCCCATCTCTTCGGCCAGGGTAGGCTGGTAACCCACTGCGGAAGGCATACGGCCCAGCAGTGCGGATACTTCGGTACCGGCCAGAGTGTAACGGTAGATGTTGTCCACGAAGAACAGAACGTCACGGCCTTTGCCGTTTTCGTCTTTTTCGTCACGGAAATGCTCGGCCATGGTCAGACCGGTCAGCGCTACGCGCAGACGGTTGCCCGGAGGCTCGTTCATCTGGCCGTAAACCATGGCCACTTTATCCAGAACGTTCGACTCTTTCATCTCGTGATAGAAGTCGTTACCTTCACGGGTACGTTCACCAACACCGGCAAACACGGACAGACCCGAGTGAGCTTTAGCGATGTTGTTGATCAGTTCCATCATGTTTACGGTCTTGCCCACACCGGCACCACCGAACAGGCCCACTTTACCGCCTTTGGCAAACGGGCACAGCAGGTCAATAACCTTGATGCCTGTTTCCAGCAGTTCGGTAGCGGAGGACAGTTCGTCAAACTTCGGCGCAGCCTGGTGAATGGCGCGAACGTGTTCAGACGCAACGGGGCCGGCTTCATCCACCGGGCTACCCAGTACGTCCATGATACGACCCAGGGTGGCAGCGCCAACCGGTACCGAAATCGGTGCACCGGTATTGGTAATCGCCATGCCACGCTTCAGGCCGTCAGAGCTACCCATAGCAATGGTGCGCACTACGCCGTCGCCCAGCTGTTGCTGGACTTCAAGCGTCAGTTCTGCGTCAACCAGCTTCAGGGCATCATAAATCTTTGGCATGGCGTCGCGCGGGAATTCCACGTCAACCACCGGGCCAATGATTTGTACGATTTTGCCTTGGCTCATTATCGGTTCCTAACTCAATAAACTTTTACAGTCCTGCGACGGTTATACCGCAGCGGCACCAGACACGATTTCAGACAGTTCTTTGGTAATAGCTGCCTGACGCGACTTGTTATACACAAGGCGCAGTTGCTTGATGGCGTTACCGGCGTTATCTGTTGCGGCCTTCATCGCTACCATACGGGCAGCTTGTTCGGACGCCATGTTTTCGGCCACGGCCTGATACACGACAGATTCCAGGTAACGCTTCACCAGGAACTCCATGACTTCCGGTGCACTTGGCTCGTACACGTAATCCCACGAGTGGGCGTGTTCGACAACCATGTGCTCTTCGGTCAGAGGCAGCAACTGTTCCAGCGCCGGCTCCTGTTTCATCGTATTGATGAAGCGGGAGTACACGATGTAAACCGCATCCAGTTCGCCTTCAGCGTACTGTTTCAACAGCACTGTAAGCGGGCCGATCAGTTTTTCCATCTTGGGCACATCGCCCAGATGAACCGCACTTGCCACAACGTTCAGCTTGGCACGCTGGCAGGCTGCCAGGCCTTTCTGGCCCAGAGCGCAGGCTTGAATTTCAACGCCTTGCTCTTGCAGCGTGTTTACCTTGGCGTAGAAGCGCTTGAGAACGTTGGCGTTCAAGCCACCGCACAAGCCCTTGTCCGAGGTAACCACAATAATGCCTGCGCGCTTGATTTCGCTGCGACGGGCAAGCAGTGGGTGCTCCAGATCCGTATTGGCCGAAGCCAGGTGCGCCATGACAGCACGCACCTTCTCGGCGTAAGGACGGGCAGCGCGCATACGCTCTTGCGTTTTGCGCATCTTGGAGGTCGACACCATTTGCATAGCGCGGGTGATCTTCTGCGTGTTTTGCACGCTTCGGATCTTGGTGAGAATCTCTTTACCGACTGCCATATCCTGAACCTTTCTTTAACTCGAGGTATCCGAAAGACCCAGATTAGAAGCTGTAGCCAGCCTTGAACGATTCGATCGCCTTGGCCAGTACTTTTTCGTTGTCGGCAGACAGATCACCGGAAGCGTCGGTAGCGGTCAGCACGTCGGCGTGATTAGCGCGAACGTAAGCCAGGAACGCTGCTTCGAAAGCCAGGGCTTTCTTAACCGGTACGTCTTCGTAGTAACCCTTGTTCACGGACCACAGAGTCAGCGCCATTTCGGCGGTAGACAGGGTCGAGAACTGTTTCTGCTTCATCAGCTCGGTCACCACTTCACCGTGTTGCAGCTGCTTGCGGGTCGCCTCGTCCAGATCGGAAGCAAACTGCGAGAACGCAGCCAGTTCACGGTACTGGGCCAGAGCCAGACGGATACCACCGCCCAGTTTCTTGATGACCTTGGTTTGTGCAGCGCCACCCACGCGGGATACCGAAATACCTGCGTTAATAGCAGGACGGATACCAGCGTTGAACAGATCGGTTTCCAGGAAGATCTGACCGTCGGTAATCGAAATTACGTTGGTCGGAACGAAAGCGGAAACGTCACCAGCCTGGGTTTCGATGATTGGCAGAGCAGTCAGCGAACCGGTTTTGCCTTTAACAGCGCCGCCAGTCAGTTTTTCTACTTCATCTTCGTTGATGCGGGAAGCGCGTTCCAGCAGACGGGAGTGCAGGTAGAAAACGTCGCCCGGGTAAGCTTCGCGGCCCGGTGGGCGGCGCAGCAGCAGGGAGATCTGACGGTAAGCTACGGCTTGTTTGGACAGATCGTCATAAACGATCAGTGCATCTTCACCGGTGTCGCGGAAGAATTCGCCCATGGCGCAGCCGGAGTACGGTGCGATGAACTGCAGTGCGGCGGCTTCGGAAGCAGTAGCAGCAACCACAATGGTGTGACCCATTGCGCCGTGCTCTTCCAGCTTGCGCACTACGTTGGCGATGGAGGACGCTTTCTGGCCTACGGCTACGTAGATGCAGACAACGCCGGTGTCTTTCTGGTTCACGATTGCATCGAGTGCAACAGCGGTTTTACCAGTCTGACGGTCGCCAATGATCAGTTCACGCTGGCCGCGGCCAACCGGTACCATGGAGTCGATGGACTTCAGGCCGGTTTGCATTGGCTGCGAAACGGATTGACGGGCAATAACGCCCGGAGCAATCTTTTCGATCGGGGAAGTTTTGGACGCGTTGATCGGGCCTTTGCCATCGATCGGCTGACCCAGCGCGTTTACCACGCGGCCAACCAGTTCACGACCTACCGGCACTTCCAGAATGCGACCGGTACACTTCACTTCCTGACCTTCGGAGATGTGCTCGTACTCGCCCAGGATCACGGCACCTACGGAGTCACGCTCCAGGTTCATGGCCAGGCCAAAGGTGTTGCCCGAGAACTCGAGCATTTCACCCTGCATCACGTCTGTCAGGCCATGGATACGAACGATACCGTCGGTTACGGAGATCACAGTACCTTTGGTACGGGTCTCGGCACCTTCAGCCAGGTTCTGAATCTTTGCCTTGATCAGATCGCTGATTTCAGAGGGGTTCAACTGCATGATCTCTCCTAATTCTTGAGGCTTGCTGCCATTGCCTGCAGCTTGCCGCTCACCGACGCATCAATCACGTCGTCACCAACCAGTACTCGCAGGCCACCGATCAGCTCGGGGACAACACGCACTTCAATCCGTACGGTTTTGCCGTACTTCTTGGTAAGCGTGGCGATCAGGTCAGCTTGCTGGCTTTCGTCCATCGGGTAGGCGGACTCTACTTGAGCGTCCAGCACACCTTCGGCACGGGCCTTGAGGGCTTCAAACTGTTCGGCAATTTCAGGCAGCAGCGTCAGACGACGGTTTTCGATAAGGGTAACGATGAACTGTTTGATGTCATCATTGGCCTTGTCGCCCAGTACGTCCAAAAACAACGCCTCAATCTCTTGCGCGGTATGTTTCGGGTTCGTAACGACTTGCGTCACGTCCGGGTTCGCCACCATGGCAGCCAGCCACGCGAGCGCGTCAGACCACTTGGCTTGAGACTGCTGCTCGGTGGCAAGGCTGTATACCGCTTCGGCATAGGGCCTTGCTACGGTAATGAGTTCTGCCATGAGTTAATTAAAACTCCGCTTTGATGGAGGCTAACAGATCAGCGTGCTTCGCAGCGTCGATCTCTTTGCGCAGGATCTTCTCTGCGCCGGCTACGGCCAGACCAGCTACCTGCTCGCGCAGGGCTTCCTTGGCACGCAACACTTCCTGATCGATCTGGGATTTGGCTTCGGTTACCAGCTTGGCACCTTCGGTGCGAGCGGCATCCTTCGCCTCTTCCACGATCTGGTTGGCGCGCTTTTCAGCGGCCAGAATCAGCTCGGTAGCTTGTTGTTTAGCCTGACGAAGTTCGTCAGCAACACGCTTTTCAGCTGCTTCCAGATCCTGCTTGCCACGTTCTGCAGCGGCCAAGCCATCAGCAATACGCTTGGCACGCTCTTCCATCATGTTGGTAAGCGGAGGCCAAACAAACTTCATGGTGAACCATACCAGGATAGCGAAAGTGATCGCCTGGCCCAGTAGTGTTACGTTGAATTCCACGCTTGTTTTCCTCCAGTGTGGTTACGACAACAACCGTTTTCGCTTAAAAATTAAGCGCCAGCTTTCAGGGCAGCCAGAGCTGCAGACAGGAACGGGTTGTTGAAGGTGTACAGCATAGCTACACCCACACCGATCATGGAGATGGCGTCCAGCAGACCAGCGATAATGAACAGCTTGGTTTGCAGAACCGGGATCAGTTCCGGCTGGCGAGCGGAGGACTCCAGGAACTTGCCGCCCAGAATGGCGAAGCCCAGAGCGGTACCGATAGCACCAAGGCCAATGATCAGAGCTGCAGCCAGAGCGGTCATCGACTGGATCTGAGAAACGAGAGCTTCCATTTAAATCTCCTAAAGACTAATGCAAGGATGGTTTGAGAAAAGGTACGAAAAAACTGCTAAAAATTAGTGTTTCTCTACGGCCAGGCTCAGGTACACGATGGTCAGCATCATGAACACGAAAGCCTGCAGGGTAATCACCAGAATATGGAAGATTGCCCATGGTGCGCCCAGCAGCCATTGTGCAGCCCACGGCAGCAGTGCGATCAGGATGAAGATCAGCTCGCCGGAGTACATGTTACCGAACAGACGCAGGGACAGAGAAATCGGCTTGGCCAGCAGCTCTACCATTTGCAGGGCAAAGTTGGCAGGGGCCAGCAGGATGGTGCCTACCGGGCCACTGGCGTGGAACGGGGCGGTAAACAGTTCTTTGATCCAGCCGCCCAGACCTTTGGCGGAGATGGAGAAACCGATGATGCAGATCAGCACGGAGATGGACAGACCGAAGGTCACGTTCACGTCGGCAGACGGTACAACACGGAAATAAACATGGTGAGGGTCAGCACCGAAGAAGGTGAAGCCGATCCACTGGGCAGCCATCGGAATCAGGTCAACCGGCAGCATATCCATGGCGTTCATCAGGAACACCCAGCAGAAAATGGTCAGTGCCAGCGGGGCAATGACTGCACTCTTGGCGTGGAAAATTTCCTTCACCTGGGTATCGACCATCTCGACGATGGATTCGACAAACAGCTGCAGTTTGCCAGGGTTTTCCAGCTTGGCGTTGCGTGCCACGTAGGCAAACACACCGGCAAACAGGAAGCCGAGGATCAGGGAAACAGAGAAGCTGTCCACGTGCAGGCTGGAGAAACCACCTTCGTGCGAAGAGTTCCAGAATGTCAGGTGGTGCTTGATGTAATCAGTTGCGTTACTTGCCATCGCTTTGTCTCAATTTTTAATCAGAAGCCCGAACCAGTAAGCGGAAGTGGCTGCTATGTAGCCGCCAAACAGACCCGCCACCGACAAATCCTTGAAAAAAGCGAGAGCACCACCAAATAACAGAAGTGTCAGCACAAACTTGACTGCCTCTGCCTTGTAATGCGCCCGCATCAATTCTGCAGGTGAAACCCTGTGCACCGCCCCGGCGATATGCACGTAAGCCAGTGCCGGCAAGATGGCACACAGCCCGCCCATCAGTGCCGATACCGGTACGTTTAGCGCATCGCCAGCCATCAGCACACTGGCTGCCACAGCCAACAGTGTCAGCCTGACCTGCAGGCGTACTACGCGTTTTGCGTCCGGATTATTCATGTACGGCACTTAAAAAATCGGTCGATTATAGGCTTGGGGTGACGAAAGCGTCAACTTCGTTAAGTCGTCTGGATAATCGCCACCGTCCGCTCAGCCAGTTGATTTTGCTTGCAGTTTTTCCAGCAGCCCGTCCAGCTCGTCCAGACTTGCATAATCGATGATGACCTTGCCTTTTCCCTTGCTGCCATGGCGGAAGCTGACACTCATGCCGAGCTTATCAGACAGCATGCCTGCCAGGCGTTCGATATCCGCATCCCGCGGCGCTGCCGCAGCGGCTTTGCGGCCAACCTTGGGCTCGGCCAGGGCCTGTACACGCTGCTCCACTTCGCGCACCGACAGCTGCTCGGCCACGACTGCCTGGGCCAATGCCATTTGCTGTAGCACCGGCAGTGGGAGTAATGCACGGGCATGACCCATTTCCAGCAGGCCTTCGTGCAACATGGTTTGCAGCGGCGCCGGCAGGGCCAACAGACGCAACAGGTTGCTGATGGCACTACGCGAGCGGCCCAGTGCCTCGGCCGCACCTTCATGCGTCAGGCCGAATTCCTCGATCAGGCGTTTGATGCCCTTGGCTTCTTCCAGCGGGTCCAGCTGCTGGCGCTGAATATTTTCGATCAGGCCCATGGCCAGTGCCGACTGGTCGGCTACGCTACGCACCACAGCGGGGATATCGGTGAGCCCAGCCAACTGGCTGGCGCGCCAACGGCGCTCGCCGGCGATCAGCTCGTAGTCGCCCAAACCGATTTCACGCACCACGATGGGCTGGATCAAACCCTGGGAGCGGATGGATGCGGCCAACTCTGCCAGCGCGGTTTCGTCCATGTGGCTGCGCGGCTGATATTTGCCCGGACGGATGCTGCCTACCGGCAGGGTGGTCAGGCGTTCGTTGTCTGATTCGACGGTGGAGAGGAGCGCGTCCAGGCCACGCCCGAGTCCTTTGAGTTTGGCCATATTATTGCTCGGTACTTGCGGTTTGCGGTTCGAGGCGGGCGATCAGCTCGGCCGCCAGAGTAAGGTAGGCTTGCGAGCCGCGGGCGGCACGGTCATACACGATGCCGGGCAAGCCATGGCTGGGCGCCTCGGCCAGGCGGATATTACGCGGCACGACAGTGTCGAATACCTTGCCGCCAAAGTGGCGGGCCAGCTGTTCGGACACTTGCTGCGACAGGTTGCTGCGCGCGTCGAACATGGTGCGCAGCAGGCCCATGATTTCGATACGCGGATTCACTGCCGCACGCACTTTGCGCAGGGTATTCACCAGGTCGGTCAGCCCTTCCAGTGCATAGTATTCGCACACCATGGGGATCAGCACGCCCTGCGCCGCCACCAGGCCGTTCAGGGTAAGCAGGTTCAGCGATGGCGGGCTGTCGATCAGCACGTAGTCGTAGTCGGCGGACACCAGCTCCAGCGCATTTTTCAGCCGCGCCTCGCGCGCCAGCTCTTGCACCAGCTCGATTTCGGCAGCGGACAGGTCGCGGTTGGCCGGCAGCACGTGGTAGCCGCCTTCTTTGGCCGGCTGGCGCACTTCCTCGACACTGTGTTCGCCCATCAGCACGTGGTACACCGACTTTTGCAAAGCGTTCTTGTCGATGCCGCTGCCCATGGTGGCGTTGCCCTGCGGGTCCAGGTCAACAATCAGTACGCGCCGGCCCTGCTCTACCAGGCTGGCAGCCAGGTTCACGACGGTAGTGGTTTTACCCACCCCGCCCTTCTGGTTGGCCACAGCGATGATGCGGGCTGTCATTTTGCTACCACGCGTACCAGGTGGCGCTGTTCGGCATCCAGCCCCGGCACGTCCAGTTTTTTCACCTCGGCCACGGCAAAGTCTGCTGGCAGCTGGGCGATTTCTTCAAACGGGTAAACGCCTTTCATGGCGACAAACTGACCATCTGCGGCCAACAGGTGGCGCGACAGCTTCACGAACTCGGCCAGCTCGGAGAAGGCACGGCTGGTGATGCGGTCGAACTTCTCTGCGGGCTGGTAGGCTTCTACACGTTCGGTAATCACTTCCACGTTATCCAGCTTCAGCTCGATCACCGCCTGGCGCAGGAAGGTGGTTTTCTTGTGATTGGCGTCCAGCACCACCACTTTCAGGTCGGGGCGGGCAATCGCGGTGGGGATGCCCGGCATGCCGCCACCCGAACCCACGTCCAGCATGCGCGTACCACCGGCCAGCTGTGGCACCAGGGTCAGACTGTCCAGCAAGTGGTAGCTCACCATGCGGTCTTTGTCGCGGATGGCGGTGAGGTTGTAGGTCTGGTTCCACTTGGCCAGCAGGCCCAGATAGCCTTCCAGCAGATCGATTTGTGCGTCGGACAAATCCAGGCCGATAGCGGCCAGGCCCTGGGTGAGTTCTGCGCGATGCGTCATGATGTTCGGAATAAGGTGTGTAAGTTGACCCGATTGTAACGGGTATCAAAAACAAATGCGCCCCGAAGTGGCGACCCCGGAGCGCAGTGCAGCAAAAAGACGCTTAACCTGCGCTGCGTGCTTCGCTAAAGCCACGCTTCAGGTGTACCAGCAGCAAGGCGACGGCGGCAGGGGTAATGCCCTGGATGCGCGAGGCCTGGCCCAGGGTTTCCGGGCGGTGCTGGTTCAGCTTTTGCGATACTTCTTTGGACAAGCCTTTTACCAGCGCGTAGTCGATATCCAGGGGCAGCTTTACGTCGTCCAGCTGTTCACGCTTGGCCACTTCTTCGTTTTGGCGATCGATGTAGCCCTGATACTTGATCTGGATTTCCACTTGCTCGGCCACTACCTCATCCTGCACGCCCTCCCCTGCCAGCGACAGCTTCATCAGCTCGGCGTAGGCCACATTGGGGCGGCGCAGCAGGTCGGCCAGGGTGTATTCGCGCGCCAGCTTCTGGCCCACGATGGCTTCGTCTTCGCCCGGCTGCAGTTTGCCTGGTTGCACCCAGGTACTGGTGAGGCGCTGCTTTTCTGCCTCTACCGCGTCACGTTTACGGCAGAAGGCGTCCCATTGCGCATCGCCGATCAGGCCCAGCTTGCGGCCAACTTCGGTCAGGCGCAGGTCGGCATTGTCTTCGCGCAGCTGCAGGCGGAACTCGGCGCGGCTGGTAAACATGCGGTACGGCTCGGATACGCCCAGCGTGGTGAGGTCGTCTACCAATACGCCCAGATAAGCTTCATCACGGCGCGGGCACCAGGCATCTTGCTCGCGGGCGTACAGGCCGGCGTTCAGGCCAGCCAGCAGGCCCTGCGCGGCGGCTTCTTCGTAACCGGTGGTGCCGTTGATCTGGCCGGCAAAGAACAAGCCCTGAATGGCTTTGGTTTCCAGCGAGGATTTCAGGCCGCGCGGGTCGAAGTAGTCGTACTCGATGGCATAGCCGGGGCGCAGGATGTGGGCATTTTCCAGGCCACGCATGGAGCGCACGGCGGCAAGCTGGATATCGAACGGCAGGCTGGTAGAGATACCGTTAGGGTAGTACTCGTGCGTAGTCAGGCCTTCCGGTTCCAGGAAGATCTGGTGGCTTTCTTTATCGGCAAAGCGGTTGATCTTGTCTTCGATGGACGGGCAGTAGCGCGGGCCCACGCCTTCGATCACGCCGGTAAACATCGGGCTGCGGTCAAAACCGCTGCGGATGATGTCGTGGGTTTGCTGGTTGGTATGGGTAATCCAGCACGGCAGCTGCTTGGGGTGCATAGCGCGGCTGCCACGGTAGGAGAACACCGGCTCGGGGGTATCGCCTGGCTGGGCTTCCATCACCGAAAAGTCGATGGTGCGGCCATCGATACGCGGCGGCGTGCCGGTTTTCAGGCGGCCTACCGGCAGGCTGAGTTCGCGCAGGCGTTCGCCCAGCGTAGAGGCTGCCTGGTCACCAGCACGGCCGCCAGTGTAGTTTTCCAGCCCGACGTGGATCTTGCCGGACAGGAAGGTCCCCGCCGTCAACACCACGGTCTTGGCGCGAAAGGTAATGCCGATGGCGGTGATGGCACCGGCTACGCGGTCGCCCTCGATCAGCAAGTCGTCCACCGGCTGCTGGAACAGCATCAGGTTGGGCTGGTTTTCCAGCATCTCGCGGATCGCTGCCTTGTACAGCACGCGGTCGGCCTGGGCGCGGGTAGCGCGTACCGCCGGGCCCTTACTGGCGTTAAGCGTACGGAACTGGATGCCGCCGATATCGGTAGCCAGCGCCATGGCGCCACCCAGCGCATCCACCTCTTTCACCAGATGACCTTTGCCGATACCGCCAATAGACGGGTTGCACGACATCTGGCCCAGGGTTTCGATGTTGTGCGTGAGCAGCAGGGTCTGGCAGCCCATGCGTGCAGCGGCCAAGGCGGCCTCGGTGCCAGCGTGGCCACCGCCTACTACGATTACGTCAAAGGTCGTGGGATAGATCATAGGTATTGTGCGAAAAGATCGGTCAAACAAAACCGGCTATTGTACGCCAAAAGCGCATACTTTATAAGTCGTTGATTTTAATCACCCTGCTTGTCATGCGGGTTTCAAAAGACCGTCATCATCATGCCATGCCGGCGTCACGGCACTGTCAAGCTGGCTGCATAGCATGGTGGCACTACCCCTACCCGGAGTGCACCATGCAGCAAGGTCTCGACACCACCCTGCTGGCCCCTGCCAGCAAGCTGAGTGTGCGTGTGGCGCATAGCGCCAAGGATATCCGCCGCGCACAAAAGTTGCGTTATCAGGTATTTGCCCAGGAAATGGGGGCCAGCCTGGCCTCTGCCGCCGAGGGCATTGACCGTGACGAATACGACCCCTACTGCGACCACCTGATCGTAGAAGACAACAGCACCGGCAAAGTGGTGGGCACCTACCGCATGCTGCCGCCGCACAAGGCCCGCCAGCTGCCCAGCCTGTATTCCGAGCACGAGTTCGACATGAGCCGCCTGGCTGGCATCCGCGACCATATCATCGAAATTGGCCGCTCCTGCGTGCATAAAGACTACCGTCGCGGTGCCGTCATCGCCCTGCTGTGGGCCGGCCTGGCCGACTATGTGCGCCAGCACGGTGGCCAGTATCTGGCCGGCTGCGCCAGCGTGAGCCTGGCCGATGGCGGCCATCAGGCCGTCAGCCTGTACCGCCTGCTGGAAAGCAAAAACCTGTCGCCAGCGGAATGGCGCGTTACCCCACACCTGCCCTTGCCGCTAGGCGAGGTGCAAGACGACAGCCAGGTGCCCGTGCCCCCGCTGATCAAGGGCTATCTGCGCGCCGGCGCCTGGGTGTGCGGCGAGCCGGCGTGGGACCCGGATTTCAACTGTGCCGACTTCTTCATGCTGCTGCCGATGAGCCGTCTGGACATGCGCCATCAGCGTCACTTCGCGGGCTGACCTCTCCCGGCCCGTCCCGCCCCAGGTTGGCCGCACGCCCGTGCGGCCAACCTTTCGCTACAATCGGGGCATGAGCTACACACTGCACCCCATTGGCCTGATCAGCTCGCCGTATCAGGAAAAGTTCGGCATACCACGCCAACCCGCGCTGGCGCCCTCGGCCCCGGTTAGCCTCACCCTGCTGCCACCCTATAACCAGCCCGACTGCGTACGCGGGCTGGAGGCGTTTTCGCACGTCTGGCTGACGTTTGTCTTTCACGAAACCCTGGCACGCGGCTGGCAGCCGCTGGTGCGCCCGCCACGGCTGGGCGGCAATAGCAAAGTAGGCGTGTTTGCCAGCCGCGCCACGCACCGGCCCAACGGCTTGGGCTTGTCACTGGTCGAGCTCAAAAGCATCGACACACAACACGGCGTCACCCTGCACCTGGCCGGCGCCGACCTGCTCGATGGCACGCCAGTGCTGGACATCAAGCCGTACATTCCCTTTGTGGAAGCAAAACCGGAGGCACGCGGGGGGTTTGTCGACGGCCCTCCCCCGCTGCTGGCCGTACAGTGGCAGCCCAAGGCACGCGCCGATCTGCAAGCCTGGCACCAGGCACCACCGTGGCTAGCCGGGCTGATAGACGAGGTACTGGCGCAAGACCCGCGCCCGGCCTACCAGGACGACCCGGCAAGGGTGTATGGCATCCACCTTGCCCACTGCGACGTACGCTTTGCTATACAGGGCGATACCGTGCAGGTACTTGAAATAATCACCCCTGCCCAGAACTAAGCCATGTTTCGCTTGGTCGAAATGCTGCCTGACCATCAGCGTCAGCTTACCTACTGGAGAATGAATCAATGATTACCCGAGCGAAGACGTCCATTCTGGCCCTCTCCCTCATTGCTGTGCTGGCCACGCCGTTTGCAGAAGCCGCACGCGTGGGTAAAGGCAAGAGCGCCGGCATGCAGCGCGCCACCCCTACCCAAAGCTTCCAGCAACAGAATGCCATCCCGGCTAAAACCCCAACCCAGGTTGCCCCGCAACAAAAAGGCTCCGGCGTTGGCGGCATGGTCGCCGCAGGTGCGGCAGGTGCGGCAGCTGGCTACCTGCTGGGCTCTGCCATGGGCGATGATGATGGTGGCTTCCCGTGGCTGGCCGTGATTGGCGGCTCGCTAGCCGGTTTGGCCCTGCTGTCTTTCCTGCGCCGTCGCGCAGCTAGCCAGCAAGCAGCACGCCGTGCGCCACCGCTGCAAACGCAGCCCATGCACTTTCAGCCCTCGCCAGCGGGCGCCAATGGCATCCCGCCTATCGGCTCCGGCAATAACGCCATGGGCGGCAGCGGCCTGACCCCGCCACCCGCATCGTTCCAGCGCCTGCCAGACGGTACGGAAGCCCCGCACTTCCTGCGCCAGGCCAAAGCCACCTTTCTGCATCTGCAGAACCTTAACTCTGCCGATAGCCTGGAAGAAGTACGCAAGTACATGACGGCAGACCTGTTCAATGCGCTGAAAGACGACATCTCGGCCAACACCGAGCCGGCCGACTTCCCGCAGCTGGATTGCCAGATCGTCGAAGCGACGGTGGAAAGCAGCCGCATGATCGCCAGCGTGCGCTTCACCGGCATGGTGAGCGAGACTGTTGGCGCCCCGGCGGTACAGTTCAGCGAAACGTGGCACTACGTCAAAGACGACAGCAGCCATGGCAAGTGGCTGGTAGCGGGTATCCAGCAAAACTAAGCCAAGGTTGGCCGCATCAAACAAAAAGGCATCTACGGATGCCTTTTTTCTTTTGCCTGCACGGGCACTACGCTGGCCTGACACGCAGGCACAACAGCCTCCCCCCCGATTACCGCGCGCAGCGCACAAACAAACAGGGCGAGGTGGCTTGCCACACTCGCCCTGCCTTCGGTCATGCCGCTGCGGCTTACTTCACACCCGGCCCGGTGAAGCCATCAAAACCCAGAGTCAACAGCGTCTGGTGCTCGGCCTCGGTACGCACCCCCTCGGCCACGACGCCTAGGCCAATATTGTGCGCAATATTGCACACCCCTTTCAGGAATGCCTGATTGCCTGTTTCCTGGTCAATCTGCTGCACAAAACTGCCGTCAATTTTCAGATAGTCGATGCCCAGATCGTGCAGCTGGCCGATCAGGCTGAATTGCCGGCCAAAGTGTTCGATACCCACCTTGCACGGCAAGTCGGCCAACGCCAGACACAGCGTGCGGAAGCGGTCAAAACGCTGCACGATGCCCACCTCGGCCATCTCCAGCCACAACCGGCCAGCCGCTGCGCGCTGGCTACGGATTTGCCCGACCAGATTAGCCACAAACTGGTCATCTGCCAGCGACTCGGCCGCCAGGTTGACTGCAATGCCCGTGCATGCCGGCTCTGCGGCCAACTGCTGCAGCGCCAGGCTCACGGCCGCCAGGTCCAGTGCCGCCACGCGGCGCGTGCGGATAGCCATAGGCATGAACTGCCCGGCAGGCAACCAATCCTCACCTTGGCGTAAACGCAGTGGCGCTTCTTCATGCAGCAGGCCACCATTAGCATCACGTACGGCAAAGCGCACCAGTTTGAGCTGACGGCTGCTAATGGCCTCATCCAGCACCGCACTCCAGTGATCCGCCGTCATCGCCAATGGCTTGTGAACGTTCTCGTCCGCCAGGGTCACTTTCACGCCACCCGCCGCCTCGGACAAGGCCAGCGCATTATCGAGACGCGACATAATGTCGCGAATGGCGTCGCCATCTCGGACATCGGTTGCCGCCATCGCCAGGCACACATCCTGGGAGGCAAAGCTGCCCAGCAAGGCACCCAGCTCATCATGCAAAGCTTCCAGACGCGGCAGCTCTGCTTGCGCACTGGCCAATAACAGGGCGAAATCGGCGCCGTTCAACCGTGAAGCCAGGCTGTCCAGACCAAAGCGATCCTGGTTACGCAGCACGGTGCCAAACTGACTGAGCATCTCGTCCGTGAGTGGGCGCCCCAGCTTGGCATTCAACTCGGCCAGGCCATCGATACGCATCAACAGCAGCGTGCGCCCCGCTTTGTCACGCTCCGCCAGCTCCGCCCCAAGCCGCCCCATAAAGAAGCCGCGGTTAGCCAGGTTTGTCACACTGTCAAAGTTAATCTGCCGGCGCAGCGCCTCCAGCCGCACCGCCTCTTCTTCAAACATGGCTTTCACCCGCATTACCATGGCGTTCATGGCTTGTGCCAAACGCCCCATCTCGGGCCCGTCCGGCTCTGGAATCGTGATAAAGCGGCGCTGGGTAATGGACTTGGCCTGATTCACGACCGAGAGCAGCTGCCGGCGGATCGTACTCACGCCCAGCGAACCAATGCCCCCCACCACCAAACCTGCCAGCAGCACCCAGAACGAGACGTTCAGCGCACCGCGCCATAATGAGTCGTAGGCGTAACCCGCTTCGCTCTCTACCTGGATATAACCTGCCTGCATCCAGCCACTGCTGACCATGGCGCGCGCGGGTGCCGGCACCAGCGTGAACACATCACGGAACCAGGCGGGCGTATCACCCGCGCGCTGGGCATTTTGCCTCAGCACCAGCACCTTTCCTTGGGCACTCACCCAGCTGATCTGACGGAAGTGCCCTTGGTCAAATGCAGCATTGATCAGCGTCTCCCCCATCACCGGGTCTGCCTGATTCTGTGTAATAAGCAAGGCGAGCGAGTTGGCTGCATCCGCACTTTGCGCCGCCAACTGCTGCTGCAGATAGTCACGCGCATTGAACAAGTTGGCTGTCAGGCTGCCCGCAGCCGCCAGCACCACCGCTGCGATAACCAGCATCCATAGCTGTTGAATCAGGGAAACGCGTTTCATGCCATCTCTCAGGAAATAAAGCCTTCGGTTTTCATCTTGTCGATAAGCTGGCGCCAACGGGTCAGCCTGTCCACACTGGAATTCGGATTAGGGCCGCCACCCACCCAGATACCATCCGCGTTGAAACTGAACACCGGCTGCAAGTCTGCACGCTGCGAAGCCGGCCTGATGGTATTGATGAGGTTATCGAGAATCAGGGGCTCTGCCGCCGGGCCAGGGTAGTAAGCCAAAACCATGTGCGCCTGCGTTACCGTACTGGCAGCACCACCGATACGGGCTTTGACATACGTGAGGCGCAGCTTTTGTGGCGCCACACCCAGCTCGCGCAAGGTAAAATATTTAGCGATTGTATAATCTTCGCAATCGCCAGCGCCACGCGCCATACTCTCCAGAGGGGTTGCCCAATAGTCCGGCTGTTTCCACAGGTCAACATCATCGACAAACTGGTAGCGCTGGTTGAAAAACTGGTTTACATCCCGCAGCAGCGTTTGCTCGTTGCTTTCTCGCCGGGAAGACAAAAGTAATTGCTGCCACTCTCGATATATACGTACAGCCTGGCCACCATAAAGCTGCTGTACGCGCTCAAGCGGCATTTCGGCCAGAGCAAGAGCCGCCAGCACTAGACACACCGGCAGCCACTTACAACGACTTAACACTAAAGGTACACCCATAGACTGGTTCCGCCGGATGGCAATTCATGCTTCTGTCTTAACATACAACAAGCGTATAGCAAGCCCACGGGTTTTGCCACGTTTAGCTTGACACTTTAGCATCCACTTCCGAAAATACAGCACATAAAGCTTTTATTTAAAATACTTAGAACTACTGCTTAATAATAAACTGTTCAATTATCACAGTATTCAATGAGGCTCTCATGAACTTCCGCCCTAAACGCATCTCCGGCAGTACGCTTATCGCCTTGCTGGCTCTTTCGTTACCCATGACCAGCCACGCATTGGAGCTGAAAGACACCATTGAGCAAACCCTGAAGAACAATGCGGAAGTGCGCATGAAATGGCACACATTCCGTGCCAGCCTGGAAGAACGTGGCATTGCAGAGGCCGGCTTCAAACCCACGGTCGATCTAAGCTACGCCACCGCACGCGAGAAAAACAAGACCCCAACGTCCACCGGTGGCACCAGCACCAGCAGCTTCACACGTCATGGCTATAACCTGGCCCTGAGCCAGAACCTGTTTGCCGGCTTCATCACCACAAACCAGGTGAAGCAGCTCGACTATACCAGCCGTGCACGCTACTTCGAATACCTGGCAGCGGCAGAACAGCAAGGCCTGGAATCCGTGCGTGCCTTTGTTGACGTGGTGCGTTACAGCAAGCTGGTCAATATCGCTGAAGAAAACTATGCCATTCACAAAGGCATCTACGAGCAAATTCTGCAACGCGTTACCCAGGGGGTTGGCCGCCGCGTAGACCTGGAGCAAATCGCAGGCCGCCTGGCGCTGGCCGAATCCAATCTGGTGAACGAGCTATCCAACCTGAATGATGTCTCGGCTCGCTATGCCCGCATTACTGGCGAAACGCCAGCCAACGAGCTGAAACTGCCAGGGTTGAACCTGGGCCTGATCCCGCCAGCGAATGAGCTGATGGTGCTGGCAGATAAAAGCAACCCATCGCTGCAAGCCGCTCGTGCCTTTTACCGTGCAGCCGAAGCCGAAATCGATGTCCGCCGTGGCGCCTTCTCCCCCACCGTGGATCTGCGAGCCAACAAGGCCGCCACAAACAACAAAGATGGTGTAAAAGGCCGTACCAATGAACAGGCCGTCGAACTGGTCATGAACTTGAATCTGTATCGTGGTGGTGCAGACCGCGCACGTCTGGCCTCGGCCACCGAGCGTCGTGACGAAGCAGAAGCACTGGGTGTAAAAGCCTGCCGTGATATGCGACAGCAAGTTTCCATTGCATACAACGACTCGGTACGTATCAGCAGCCAGCTGGAATCGCTGCGCCAGCACCAGCTTTCCACAGAAAAGGCTCGTGATGCTTATCGCAAGCAATTCGACATTGGCCAGCGCACCTTGCTGGACATGCTGGATAGCGAAAACGAGCTGTTCCAGTCGCGCCGCGAGCTACTGAATGCCGAACTGAACCAGCAGCTAGCCACTTACCGCGTACTGGGTGAGTCTGGTCGCCTGATGGAAACCATGCAGCTCAAGCCCAAAGATGATGGCGCTGAAACGGATACTGACCTGAGCGCCCCAAGCTGCCCGACCAGCTATGTAGCCCCAACCCCGCTGGATGCCAGCAAGATCCCTGCTCGCTCCTTCAATACGGGAACAGAACTGGCACCGGTGGTGGCAAACACGACACCAGTAGCCACAACACGCGATATCACCGTCAACATGCAAGTGCAATTCGACTTGAATTCGGCCAAGATTCGCCCAGAAAGCCAACCGATGCTGGATCAGCTAGCCACCACACTGCAAATGCCGCAGCTGGCCCAAAAACGCTTCCTAGTAGAAGGCCATACTGATAGCACCGGCAATCCATCGTCTAATCTGGAGCTGTCGAAAAATCGGGCGCAAAGCGTACAGAACTATCTGACTAGCCGTGGTGTACAAACCAGCCGCATTGACAGCGTTGGCCGCGGCGACACGCAACCACTGCCAGGCAAAGCAGCCAATGACCCGCTCAACCGCCGTGTGGCAGTCGTCATGCAGGAAGCCGTAGCGGCCCGCCCTGCAGCCCCAGCAGCGGCAACCCGTACAACAGTAGCAGCACCAGCCCCCACCAAGCCGGCTAGTGCACCACTGGTCCGCCGTATTGCACCAGCAGCACCCGCCACAAAGTAAGCCTGTACCAAACGCAAAGCCCGCATCAATGATGCGGGCTTTTTGCTTGCTGACCACAAGGCGCCAACCTTATCGACAAATCTGTCTAGACCCACAACGACATGCCGGAATACGCGCCAAGCAGGCAACCTGAACCGAACAAGAGGGGTCACACCTTGAAACGCGTAATACTGTGATCCAGCTCCTGTGACTGTTGCTTGAGACCACCCGACAAGCTACTTGCTTCCGCCACCGCTAAGCGTGTCTGGTCATTCATCTGGGCAATCTGCTCCATATTCTGCGCAATATCCTGGCTAGCGACACGCTGCTCCTGGATAGCCTGCACCATCTCGGCCACTTTCTCCTGCGCCTGAATGGAGGACTGGAAGATTTGCTGCAAAGACTGCGCTACCTTGCCGGTACCTTCTACACCACTTTCCACTAACGTATTGGCCTGCTGCATATTCTGGAATGCCTGTTGTGTATCATGCTGAACACCGGCAATACGGCTTGAAATTTCTGTCGTTGCCTGGCTGGTACGCTCAGCCAGCTTGCGCACCTCGTCGGCCACTACGGCAAAACCACGGCCGGTTTCCCCAGCCCGTGCCGCCTCGATGGCAGCATTCAGTGCGAGCAAATTTGTCTGGTCAGCAATCTCGCGTATCACACTCACAATATTGCCAATCTCGCTGGAACGCTGGTTCAAGCTATCGATCGTGCCGGAAGTCTGGGCAATACTCTGGGCAATATGCTGAATCTGATTTGCGGCGGTTTGTGCCATCTCGCTACCAGCACGCGCATTCGTAGCCGTATGGCGCGACTGAAGCTCCACCCCTTCTGCATTATCAGCCAACACACTCACACTGACGGTAAGCTGCTCTACCGCAGCGGCACTGGCCGACGCAGCATTCGACTGGTTTACTGCGGCATCATGAATGGCATCGCTCACGCCAGACAAGCGATTCGATGCACCAACCAGTTTGGCAGAATGCTGATGCGACTCGCTAATCAGCTCACGCACGGTCGCAATCAGGTGATTCAGCGCCTGGCCAGTACGGCCCAGCTCATTGCGACCATAATCAGGAATGGCCACAGACAGGTCTTTGCTACTCGCCAACTGTTCTGCTAATTGCGTTATCTCGCTCAGTGGCCGGCGAATGGACAGTGAAATAGCGACTGCCGCGCCCATACCTGCCAACAAAGCCAGTGCACTCAAGCCCAGCAACAAGTTACGCGACGAAGCAATCCCGGTTTGTACAGCTTGCTGACTGGCTATTGCCTGCTCACTGGCATTCTCAACCAGCGAACGTGTTGTACTTTCCATGCCACGTACAGCATCTTTCACTGGCTCCAGCGCCTTATTACCCTCTTGAGGTGTAGACAAACCACCTGCCTCAATTTGGCTGGCCACGTTTTTCAAACCACCCTCATAACGCTCCATGGCAGCCAGCAGCGACTTGATAGAATCCTGCTCGGCACTACTGGCCAAGGCATCTGCTGCCTGCAGGTGCTTACGCACTTTCGTCGCACTGTCTTGCCATTTATCCAGATATTCTTTTCGTTTCTCTACGCTCTGGATATTCAGTAGCAAATCTTTTTCATAACGCCGCAAATTACCCACCTCAGCCCGAACGGACTGAATATGATGGCTAAATGCCAGGCTGCGGTTTACCAGCTCATCCAGGCCTCCACCGGCTCGGCCAAACGCCAACAGCCCACTCCCCACAATCAATAACAAAACCAACAGCATGAACGCAAAGCCCATGCTGATGCGTGCTGTTACCGTGACATTTTTCAACATAACTCTCTCCTCATTGGCTACCATGCACCACTACTGTCGTCACGCGATTGGGCGCAACGCAGGCACGGCACGACACACATTCTGATAAGTTGCATAGGCCAGCTCAGCCAGAGGCAAGCCACGCAGCTCGGCCAATACAGCCGCAATACGTGGCAGATTTTCGGGCCCGTTCGGTACGCCTTGGCCCCACTCAGGCGCCATGTCTGGGCCATCCGTTTCCAGCACTAAAGCAGACAGCGGTAAATCCACGGCCAAGCGGCGTATACGCTGCGAACCCTGATACGTCATGGCACCGCCAAAACCCAGACAAAATCCCAAGTCGATAAAAGCTTGTGCCTGCTGGGCGCTGCCATTAAAGGCGTGTACCAAGCCACCGCGCACCCGCACCTGCCGCAAACACTTCAATACACGGTCCTGCGCACGGCGCACATGCAGAATGACGGGCAAATCGAAACGGCGGGCAAGCTTAAGCTGCGCCAGCAAAAGCGCCTCCTGCTGTTGCGGGTCCAGCCCAGGCACATAGAAGTCCAGCCCACACTCCCCCACTGCCACCGCGCTACCCTGCGCCAGATAGTGCTCAAGCACCTGCAAGTGCTCTGCCTCGTGGCTGGCCAGATAAACCGGGTGCAAACCCAGCGCGACATCCATGCCAAACTGTTTCGCCACTTCTATAGCATGATCAAACGTACTCGCTGCGACCGCAGGGACAATGGCATGCACCACCCCAGCCGCACGAGCCAATGCCCAGCGCTGCGCAGCATCCGTCGCAAACTCAGGCGCATCAAAATGCAGATGGGTATCAATCAGTGGCATAGGTTTGCCAAAATAAATGTGGCCGCGGAGTATAAGCTAAACAGTCATAGTGTAGACCAAGCATGCCATTTTCCACCTTAATATCGATAAATAAGCAATTTGATATCCATACGTTTTACATAGAGTTTACTTAACTATTTTTTGAAACAAATTTTTCACAATATGCATTACAACTTAAAAAATGAACATGCAATATCAAGATAGCCACCAGAAATAATTATTCCCTGCACTACAGGCCCTATCCTCACCGTCCAATTCACACCATGCAGCAAAGCCAAGGTAGACGAGATGCCGATGCTGTCACTTCGAGCATGGATCTGTTTTGTTACTTCACCACAGCAATCAACATACGGCGTGTTGCTTCCTCATACGCCATAAAAGTAGAAATGAGCGGAGCCAAGCCCGCATAGGTTGAACAGCAGAGGCACCGACACACCTTGCTCGCCGGCGGCCAGTAGATCAGCCTCTGTGCTTGAGGCACTTCGCCCGTCAAGAGGCGTTCCCTCAGCGCCGCCATGCGCCGTGCGCAGTCCTTGAAGTTGGCCGCAGCGGCCAACAGGAAAGCGCATACGTTTGGCTGATGCCGAAAAGGTGCGGAATATGCAACATAGAAACATTGAATAAGCCGAGCGGCCGCAAGACGACAAAAAACCCGCAGAGCCTAGTGCTGTGCGGGTTTCATGGACTACTTGGGATGTTGCTGGACTTTCTCGTGGTGCCCGGGGCCGGACTCGAACCGGCACACCTTGCGGCGGGGGATTTTGAGTCCCCTGCGTCTACCAATTTCGCCACCCGGGCGAGAAAATCAGAGGAACGCAGTATAGACGCGCCTTAGCGGCTTGTAAATATCACTCTGTGCTTTTGAGCTTTAGCGCGCAGTCGTACAGCTGTTTTTTGTTCAGGTCATAGTGGGCAGCGACGATGCCAGCAGCTTGTTTGGTTGGCAGTACGGCGGCCAGCTCGGCCAGCAGAGACAGGGCCGCCGCAGGTAACACGTCGTCGTCTGCTGCTACCTGTGGGGCAGCATCGATAATCAGCACACACTCACCACGCTGCTGGTTGCTGTCGCTGCGTATGCGGGCCAACAGCTCGCCCGCGGGCAGGCGCAAAAAGGTTTCGAAAGTTTTGGTGAGCTCGCGGGCCAGTACCAGCGGGCGATCCGGCCCCAGTGTGGCCACGATATCTTCTACGCAATCCAGAATGCGGTGCGGTGCCTCATAGCACACCACGGCGTAATCAGCCTGTGCCCATTGCTGCACGGTTTTGCAGCGTGCGCCTTGCTTGGGTGGCAAAAAGCCGTGAAACAGGAAGCGGGCGGTTTCCAGGCCACTAGCCGACATGGCCCCCACCACCGCCGAGGCGCCCACGATCGGCACCACGCGCAGGCCAGCAGCCCATACGGCTTCAGCCAGGCGCGCGCCCGGGTCCGAGATGCCCGGGGTGCCGGCATCGGAAACCTGCACCACGATCTTGCCTTCTTCCAGCCAGCGAATCACGTTGGCCGCCATCTCACGCTCGTTATGCTCACGCAGGCTTACCAGCTTTTTGCTGATACCGTAGGCGCTCAGCAGGCTGCCGGTCACGCGGGTGTCTTCGGCCAGTACAATGTCTGCTGCGTGGAACCCGGCAATGGCACGTACGGTCACATCAGCCAAATTTCCAATGGGCGTTGCCACCACATATAATGCCCTTTCGACAAATGTTTCCCGAGCAGAATTCATCAAGTGATCAAGCGCTGTCTGCACGTTTTGGCTCCATGGTTATCCGGCTCTGCCGTCTTGTTGGCGGCAAGTGTAGCGATTGCACAATCCCCGGGCTACATACTTCAACAAAATCAGGCTTCACTGCAGCCTGCGCCCACTAAAGGCACGACGGCCACCGCCAAGCCTGTTGCGGCCAACCCCTTGGTCGTACCCGCCAAAATGCCGGCTAAAACCAAGAGTGTGCATCTGGGCTTGATGCTACCTGTGGAATCAGGCCAGCTGGGGGAAGCCGCCCAGGTAGTGAAGGCCGGTTTTGATGCGGCAGCCAGCGCTGATGGCAGCGTGGAAACCAGCTTTGTGGCACTGCGCGACGAAAACGATACGGCGGCGGCCTACCAGCAGCTGGTGGCGAATGGCGCTACGTTTATCGTGGGCCCGCTTACCCGCCAGGGTGCCGCCAGGGTCGCCGCCAGCAGCAAGCTGCCCACCCTGGTACTGAATGCGCTGGACAAGGCCCCGCCAGCTGGCAGCAAGGTGTGGAGCCTGTCGGTAACGATAGACACCGAGGCGCAGCAGATTGCCCGGATGATGCGCGACGATGGCAGCCAGCAGCCGCTGATCCTGTTCAATAACGACAACCTGTCCCAGCGTTTGCGCCAGGCTTTTGCCGAAGAGTGGCGTAGCCGTACCGGTAAAGTAGCCCGTGAATTGAACGTTTCTACCCTGGCAGCAGACCAACTGGATATAGAGCTGCGTATTGCCGACGCGGTTTTCCTGGCGCTGGATAGCAAAGAAGTCGAAGCCACACGGGCCGTACTGAACCCGGACCTACCTGCCTATGCTACCTCACTGGCTAATGTGCACAAACCAGGCCCAGCCATGGCTGGCTTGCGGCTGATTGACATGCCCTGGCTGCTGATACCGAACCACCCCGAGGCCCGGCTGATTGCCCGCCCGGCCAACCCGCTCAATAAAGCAACTGAACGGTTGTACGCACTGGGCATCGATGCCTACCGCCTGAGCGCGGCGCTAGCCAGTAATAAAAACCCTGGCCAGATACGTTTGGGCGGGGTCAGTGGTGACCTGCGCATCGGCAAGGGCTGGGTAGTTCGGCGTGACTTGCCAAGCAGCATCGTCGGCGCCGAGTAATGAGCCGGGAGAGCGGCAAGCTGTTTGAAGACCAGGCCTGCGCGTTCTTGCAGGCACAGGGCCTGGCCTTGCTGGCTCGCAACTGGCACTGCCGCTTTGGCGAAATAGACCTGATCATGCAAGACGGCAAATACCGCGTATTTGTCGAAGTGCGCGCCCGCAGCAGCCACCACTACGGTGGCGCAGCAGCGAGCATCAGCGCGGCAAAATGCCGCAAATTACAGGCTGCGGCCAACCTTTACCTGAGCCAGCACCACCTCAACAGCCCCTGCCGTTTTGATGCAGTGCTGTTTGACGGCACGGCACCGCCGGTATGGCTCAAGAACATCATCAGCTAGGCGCTGCGCCGGCTGAGCACAAAGGATAGACGATGGATTTGATCGATCGCGCCAGCGGGCATTTCCGCGAAAGCATCGCTACCCAGCAGCTGGTCATGGACGAGCTGGCACCGGCCATTGCCGTTGCCGCCGAGAAAATGGTGGCCAGCCTGATGAATGAAGGCAAGATCCTGGCCTGCGGTAACGGCGGCGGCGCGGCCGTGGCCCACCATTTCGTTACCAGCATGCTGGGGCACTTCGAAAAAGAACGCCCTGGCCTGGCCGCCATGTCGCTATCGCACGATAGCCCGGCGCTCACGGCCATTGGCAACCATTACGAGTTTGACCTGATCTACTCCAAGCAGGTACGGGCGATAGGTCACCACAATGATCTGCTGCTGGTGATTACCAGCTCCGGGCAATCCGCCAATATTGTGGAAGCGATCTATGCTGCCCACGAACGTGGTATGAGCGTAATTGCCCTGACCGGCAACGATGGGGGCCAGGTAGCCGAGATCCTGTCACCCGAAGACCTGCACCTGAACGTGGCGGTAACCCGCACTGCCCGTATTCAGGAAATACACCTGCTGGTAATCCACGCCCTGTGCGATGCCATCGATTACATGCTGCTGGGAGGAGACTGAATGACACCCCGCCTGATAAGCCTGACCCTGGCCACCCTGGTGGCAGCCAACCTGAGCGCCTGCTTCCCCCTGGTGGCCGGCGGGGTTGCCGCCAGCGCGCTGGTGGTGACCGACCGACGCACCAGTGGTACCTATGTAGAAGACCAGGGTATCGAGCTGAAAGCCACACGCCAGCTCAGCGAGCGTTTTGCCGGCAGCCACGTGAACGCCACCAGCTACAACCGTGCCGTCCTGCTCACCGGCGAAGCACAAAGCGAAGCCCAGAAGGCCGATATCGAGCTGATGGCCAGGGGGATTCCCAATGTAAGGCGTGTCTACAACCACTTGGTTATCGCCCCGGTCACCACGCTGGCACAGCGTAACAACGACACCTGGCTAACCACCAAGGTACGTGCCCGCCTGCTGGAAGGCCAGGGCTACCCGCCCAATGCCATCAAGGTGGTCACCGAGCGTGGCGTGGTTTACCTGCTGGGCCTGGTCAGCGATGCGGAAGGCGAAGCGGCAGCACAGGTAGCCGCCAAAACGGCTGGCGTGCGCCAAGTCGTTACCTTGTTCGACCCGATTACCACACCGTAAGCTCAATCCCCAACAAAACACCGGGTCTATGCCCGGTGTTTTGTTTGATACGCTAGCCGCGTTTACTTGGGCAGCATCACATCCGAGCACAGTACGTGCATTTGCTCGTCGATCTCGATCGCCATCGACAGGGTCACGCAGGTGCGCGTGTCTGTCATCGACAGGTAGGGCTCGCTCATATACAGCACACCCGGCTGATCGATAGCATGCTGGAAATAGCTACGGCGCGACCACACAGCCCCGGTGGTGTCTTCCAGCGGGGCAAAGCGCAGGCGATTTACCTCGGACAATTCGCGCACATTCAGGTTACGCCCCAGCTGGCGGCCTTCCTGATCCAGCAAGAAGCAACGAATCACATCCGGCAGGTTCAGCATGGGCTGTGCGGCCAACCTGAACTCGTTGCCCTGCATCAGGGCAATAGCGGTTTGCACAAAGGCCTGGCGCGATAGCTCCAGCTGGCGGCGGTTCAGCTTGCGGCGCAGCAGCTCGCGGTTCATCAGCTCGTCCCACTTGGCGTCCAGCCGCGGGGTGATCTGCTCGTCCCGGTCTGGCACCACGGCGGGCATGGCGACATAGAAGCCTTGCACCAGATCACAGCCGGAATCCAGCGCCACCACCACATCAGACTCGCTTTCTACCCCTTCCACCACCACCAGCGCACCAATCTCGTGCATCAGCCGCACCAGACGCGACAAAAGCGTGCGTGTACGCTGCTGATTCACCGCACTGCGCAGCAGGTGGCGGTCAAACTTGATGAAGTCCGGCTCCAGGCTACACACCCGGTCCAGGTTGGAGTGGCCTACACCAAAATCATCAATCGCCAGCAAACAGCCCTGCTCGCGCAGCAGTGCCACCCCTTCCAGCAGGCCGGCATCCAGCTCCAGCGCCTGCTCCAGCACCTCCAACACAATCAGCTGCGGCGGAATACCTGACTCGGCAATGATCTGCTGCAGCTGCTGCACATAGTTCAGGTCGGCTAGCGTCACTGCGTCGATATTGAGAAACAGCCAGCGCTGGGCTGCCGGTGTGCGGGCAAAGTGCTGGCAGTGCGCACGTACCACGGCCAAGTCCATCGCGGCACGGTCATCGCGGCGGATATAGCGCTCGTACACCTGTGGCGGGCTCAGCGCCATGCCTTGTTCAGAGGCACGCAGCAGCGCCTCCATCCCCACCGTACGGCGGTGGGCCAGGCTATAAATGGGCTGAAAGTGGGAGTCTAGCGACAAGCCATCCCGCATCGGTAAGTTTTCCACAGCAGCGCTCCAGCGAAAGATAGGGGCAGTATAGCAATTGCCGTTCCAGTGTATTGAAACTTGGCCGCATAGCGTGTGACGTTTGGTACAGGCATAAAAAAAGAGCCGGCAAGCCGGCTCTTTTTGCACCCCCAAGATTACTGGTCGGTTTTCAGGTTGTTTTTCAACAGTTCGGTAATCACCTGCTGATCTGTACTACCCAGGCTGCCCAGCGTCACATCCTTCAGCAGAATGGTCTGGTCGGTCACGCTGGCTGCGTTAGCACCGTTGCTAGTGAAAGCACCACTGCTGCTGATCTGTACCAGCGTGTCGTTACCACTGGCCGAGAAGTGCAGGAACTGGGTGAGGTTGCCAGTGTTTTCACCCTGCAGCAGGTCGCGCAAGTCGAGCACGTCGCCACCGACACCGGTCTTGAAGTCGGTGATGGTGTCTTGTGCAGGGGCACCTGCTGTACCACGATCCGCCAGGCTCCATTGGAAGGTATCCACCCCCAGGCCACCTGTCATGGTGTCGTTACCGCTGCCACCGATCAGGGTATCGTTACCGGCGCCGCCATCCAGCAGGTCATTACCGCTACCGCCGCGCAGGGTGTCCGTGCCATCCGCGCCATACAGCTTGTCATGGCCGGCACCACCGTCGATGACATCGTTACCGTCACGACCCAGAATCAGGTCGGGTGCGGCAGTACCGGTCAGGGTTTCGCTGGCGGTAGTACCGATGGTGACGTTGGTCTTATCGACGTACACGTTCACCGCCGACGACTGGGTATCACCGTCACGATCCGACACGGTGAAGTTCATGGTCTCGGTAATGCTGCTTGTTGCTAGCGTATCCGGTGCCTTGTAGGTGTAGGTACCGGCGTCCATGTCCACAATGAACTTGCCATTGTTGACCGTGGTAATGGTCCAGGTCTTGGTGCTGGCATCGAACACGCCACCAGTCTGAGCCGTACCGTTGAACAGGTAAACCCGACCAGCCACTTGTACCGAGGCGATATACGCGCCGCCATCAGCACCCACCTGACCGGACAACAAGCCACCGCTTACCAACTGGCCGCCCACTGGCGCCTGTACGGTGCTACCCAGTACGCTATCCAGCTGATCAAAGCTCGATACTCGCACGCCGTCGGTATTCACCGAAGACTGGCCATCGTAGGCAATCGGGTGCAGGTAGGTGGTATCGGTAATGCCCGAGCCCATGCCGATAGCAAACGATTTCACCTGATTGCTCAGCAGGAAGTCTTTCCAGCTGGCTTCTTCGGTTGCCTGGATGCCGGCATCTACGCCATCCGGCGAGCCACCGTTACCGTTTTGGCTACCTGTCAGCGTGGCATCGTTGCCGCTACCGAAAGTCGGCACGCCATCCGTGAAGAAATAGGCCACGTTCTGCGCATTACTCAGCTTGCCGCTGGTATTGAAGGCGGTCATGGTGGTGTTGAGCGCCGCATCGTAGTTGGTACCGCCACCGGCACTCAGCGTATCCAGATAGGTCTTGGCTTGGGCAATGGTAAGCCAAGCCGTACCCATCTGCGCCGTTTCGGTATCGCCGCCAAATTTCACCAGGCTGACACGCACATCACCAAACTCGTCGTAACGGTCCAGCAGGGTTTTCACCGAAGCAATCGCACTTTGCAGGCGCGTTTGGCCACCCACACCATCCGTTGCAGACATCGAACCGGACACATCCAGCGTGATCAACAGGTTGGTGTTGGTCATCGCAATGTTGGCATCCTGGCTGGCAATCACTGCCGGCGCATCATCTTCCACATTCACGGTCAGCGTACCAGTAGTCGAGGCGGTACCAGCCGTAGCTTTGACACCCACGCTCAGTGACAGCACGTTTTCACTATTACCGCTGGCATGGTCTAGTGGCTTCACCAGGTTGACCGTGTACTTGCCCGTATTGTCGATGGTGATGGTAGCTACGGTCTGGCCACCTGCCGTTGCCGTCAGGGTGTTGGTGTTGTTGCCGCTCCAGGTCACGGTCTGGCCACCGCTGGTCAGCGCGGTGGTCGGTGCCGTCAGCACCACACTGCTGATGGCATCGCCATCCGGGTCCACAATCAACATGGTGCCGGTGGCAGTCTTGCTATTGGTGGTATCGCTCGGGTTGCCCGTGTTGTCTGCCAACCCACCGGCCAGACCTTCTTCCGACACCGCAACAGTCGTTGCGGTAACGATAGGTGCATCCGCCAGCGGGTTTACTTTCACGGTGACCGTTGCCGTATCCGTACCACCCTTACCGTCCGACACCGTGTAGGTAAAGGTGGCGTCACCGTTGAAGTTGGCCGCAGGGGTAAACTGAACCTTGCCGTTAACCAGCGCCACGGTGCCATTGGTCGGGTTCTGTACCGACTGGATCTGCAACGTATCGCCGTTCTGATCTTTGTCGTTACCCAGCAGGCTAGCCGGCTCGATAGTCAGCATGCTGTCTTCCATGGTGACCAGTGGGCCGCTGCCATACTGCGAATTCACGCCCAGCACCTGATAGGCACCGCCCTCAGGACGCAGCTCGGCTTTGAATACGGCATTACCACCCTGATCCCAGTAGAAGATCTCGATGTTTTGTTCGCCACCCTGTGCAATGGTAAAGCTAGCGAACTCGCGCGTAGTCGGAGACTGGATACCGTCAAACTTGCCTACCTCCTGGCCATTGATGCGAATCACAAAGCCATCATCAGCGTAGACGCGGAAGTTATAAGTACCCGGGGCCAGGTTGATTTTGCCGGTCATCTGCACAATGGCATCCGACGTCGTGTTGTAGTTGGCCGTTGTTTGCAGATTAGTACCACTACCGCCCAGGAAGGTTGTCAGGTTACCGGTCGTACCCAGGTTGTTACTGATGGCAGTTTCGCCAAAATTCAGCGCATTGGTCTGGAATGTCGCCGTTGCTGCATTGTTCTTGGCAAAAGTCTCCACCTGGGCAATCGAGGTCAGGTTGGCACCATCAGTCCCCTCGCGGTAACCCCAGTACTTGCTGGTCAGCGTGGTCATCACATATTTGTCGTCGATGGCATCCGGTGCATTGTTCAATGTCAGGTTATTACCGGTACCTGCATTGCCCGCCAGGTCGGTATAGCTGCCATTGTTCACGGTCACGACTGGCTGTGCCGTGCCACTCTGCACCATCGTAGCAGTCCAGGTCTTGCCGCCATCAGTACTGGCCAGCGTAGCCGCATTCAGCGTGCCGCCAGTAACGGCCACGTCGCTGGCGGTAAAGCCGGTAACCGGCTCGCTGAAGGTAAAGGTCAGCGTAACGGTTTCACCCGGCGACAACGTACCGTCACTAGAAGTAATCACCAGCGACGGTGCGCCGGTGTCGACGGCGACGCTGTCGCTGCCGGCGGTACCCGGGTTGCCTGCGGCATCGGTGTAGCTGCCGTTGTTGACGGCCACGCTGGCGGTGCCGGTGAAGCCATCGGTCG
>JAIYAC010000023.1 GCA_027489245.1 Neisseriaceae bacterium
GGCTTCGTGGGTGGTGAGCGAGAGGGGGAGCAGGCCGAGAGCGTGCTGGAGGTTGTCGCCGAGTTGCAGGGTGAGCTGGCGCGTGTGCTGGGTGAAGGCGCTGGCAAAGCTGGCTAGCAACGTTTGAATGCTCATTTTCTTGTGCCTGAACTGACGGACTTAGCCGTTGAAGCGAACGCGCACAGCATGTATGGGCTTGGTCGTGTCGTATTGCATGATGATGCGTTTGGCTGAAATGCCGTTTTCAGTCAGCACTTTTTTGACTGCTTCTGCTCGAGCTTTGGCTGCGGCAATGGCATTGCCGACTTCTTTGCGGTTGCAATAGCCCACTACGACAACTTGTTTGGCAATAACCAGGCCGGGCACCAGGGCGCGTACTTGCTGCTCGGTAAGCGGGCTGAGTTTTGCATCCATTTTATCGAAAGGAATCAGGGTGGGGTCGCTTACTACGTCGGTATTGCCGGTGGCTTCGACGATACGTGCGGTGGCTTGCCCCAGTGTTTCGGTGACTTTGCCGGTGATATCTCTTGTTTGTTGCGTTTGTTGGTTGGCCGTGGCCTTGGCGGCTTCTGCAGCCTGCTGTGTCGCGTCCATTTTGGCTTTGTTGGCGGCGCAGGCTGTGAGCAGGCCGGTGCAGAGTACGAGTGCTAGCGTAGAGTATTTCATGGGGGTCCTTCTCAAAGCGGGCCCGCCAGGGCGGGCCCTGGTGGTTAGGCAATCACCTTGTTGGCGGTTAGGTCCCAGCCTGCGCTGACATTGCCGCCACCGGCGCCATCGGCACGTTTCTGCTGGGTATAGGTCCACTTGATCTTGCCGTAGCTGAAGCTGACTTTTTCGCCAGGGAAACCCGTGTCGTTGGCGGTACCTTCTGGTTCTACCTTGGAGATCAGGACTTGTTCCATCTTGATTTCCATGTATTTCAGTTTGTCACCACCCGAGCGGCAGAGCTCAATGGTGATTTCCTTGATGTGCTTACCCGTGCAGCACGCTTCGTAGATCTTGGGGCTGGCCTTATCCAGGAAGTGGGTGATTTCATACATGCCATGGTTCACACGTTCGGCTGTAGCGCCACCTGCAGAGCTGGCCGTTACTTGTGCTGGCTGTTCCAGTTTGTGGGAAAAGGATTGGATCTCGATCCAGTCTTTATGTACGGCATCGCCACTTTCACCCGGGATGCCATCGATCTTCAGAAATGCGTCAAAAGCCATGATTGACCTCGTAGAGTAACGTTATACAAATAGCAAACTTCTGCTGGGGTTAACCTGCGGCCTGTGGGAGCTCGGCCACAAGTCGCAGAGAAATGGTGAGTTCGTCTAGCTGGAAGTGAGGGCGCAGAAAGGCTGCGGCGCGATAGACGCCAGGCTTGCCCGGAATTTCTACGACATCGACTCTGGCTTCACGAAGCGGGTATTTGGACTTGGCTTCCTGGCTGGCTGAGTCATCCAGCAATACGTAACTGGATAGCCAGGTGTTGAGGTCGCGCTGAACGTCTTCCCTGGAGCCAAAGCTGCCGATCTTGTCTCGCATGATGGATTTCATGTAATGCGCAATGCGGGATACGGCGAAGATGTAGGGTAGCTGGGTAGAAAGACGGGCATTGGCGTTGGCCGCATCGGTGTTGTATACCTTGGGCTTTTGTACGGCTTGACCACTGAAGAAGGCGGCGTAGTCGGTATTCTTGCAATGAACCAGAGAAATGAAACCCTGGTCAGATAGCAGCTTCTCGGTGCGGTCTGTGATGGCCACTTCTGTTGGGCACTTGAGTGCGACTTCTCCATCCTCGGTGGCAAAGGTATGCGCCGGCAGGCCTTCGACCAAGCCTCCACCTTCTACACCTCGAATGGCCGCTAGCCAGCCATAGTTGGCAAATGCGGCGGTAAGGCGCGCGGCGTAGGCATAGGCGGCGTTAGTCCACAAATACTTGTCATGATGGCTGCCGTTCACATCTTCTTCGAAGTTAAACGATTCGACGGGTACGGTATTGCGGCCATAGGGCAGACGGCCGAGGACGTGTGGTAGTACCAGGCCGACATAGCGTGAGTCTTCGGACTCGCGAAAGGATTTCCACTTGGTGTACTCGACGGTATCGAAGATTTTGGCCAGGTCGCGTGGCCTGCCAATGTGGGTGAAGTTTTCCAGCCCGAATAGTGCCGGGTCTGCAGCAGAGATGAGAGGGGCGTGCGCTGCCGCGGCAACGTGGGATAGCTCTTCCAGCAGGTAAAAGTCTTCAGGGTGCCGTGTGAATTTGAAGTCACCTACTAGCGCAGCGTAAGGTGCGCCACCAAACGTGCCGTATTCTTCTTCGTAGATTTTCTTGAAGAGCGCACTCTGGTCAAAACCGGAAGCCGATTTGAAATCCTTGATCAGATCTTTCTTGTTGGTGTTCAGCACCTTGATCTTTAGCATGGTGCTGGTTTCTGTATGGTCAACCAGGTACTTCAAACCACGCCATGAGGCTTCCAGCTGTTGAAACTCCGGGTGGTGCATGATGGCATTGAGTTGGTCGGATATAAGGGCATCCAGTTCGGCAATGCGTGCGTCAATGCTAGCGCACAGGTCTCGGGAGACGGTGACGCTGCCTTGCAGGACTTGCTCTACGAGTTCGCCAATCAGATCACGGGTACGAACTTTTTCTGCTGCATTGGTAGCAATGTGGCTTTGTTCGATGATGCTATCTAGCAGACTGCCAGCATCTGCCAGCGCTGCTGTGGGCTGATTGTCCAGTTGCGGTGTGAGGTTCATGTTTACTCCTCCGTAGATGGGGTGGTGTCCTGGCTGATCTGACGAAGCTTCTCGGTATCGTGCAGTACGTCGTCCAGGAGCTCTTCCAGTTTGTCGTTTCCGGCCAACTTGTTACGTAGGTCAGCAAGGCGTGTACGGGCATCCAGCAGCTGCTTGAGCGGGCTAATCTGCTGAACCACGTTTTGTGGCTCGAAGTCAGCTAGCTCGCCAAAGTTGATTTCGACGGAAAGTTGCGAGTCGTCATGGCTAAGTTTGTTATCGACTTTTAGTGCCAGCCGGGGGGCCATCCCCTTGAGTGCATCATCGAAGTTGTCGCTGTCGATCTGAACAAACTTGCGTTCTTTCAGCTTGGGCAAGGGGTCTTTGCTATGTCCGCTGTAATCCCCCACAACGCCCATGACAAAAGGAAGTTCTTTCGTTTCCAGGGTGTCGCCAATCTCTACGTCGTAAGTAATCTGGACGCGAGGTGGGCGAACTCGGGACAGCTTTTTCTGCGTGCTTTCTTTGCTCATCGTGTTTCTCCTGAAAAGATGGCGTTGGATGAAGACAGCTAGTTCATGCCTTTTGCCAAACCGGCGATCAGGTCACGCAGCTGGGCGATGGTGAAATCCGGGTCGTTCATGCGTTTGCCCAGAATGTAGGATGCTTCTGCAAATGATTGATGCTGTCTCCAAGGGGCAGTGTCTTCGCCTGTATTGACAACAAAACGTGATGCCAAGGGCACTCCCCAGCAGTGGGCGATGATGTGCGCATCCGGGGGCGAGAGTTGCAGGGCCAGGAGGCGGCCTTGCGGCCTTCTGATCAGCAGGCATTGCATGCTGCCGGCACCATAATGTTCTGTTGCCGCGGCGTAGAGAGATAACCAAGTGGCGGCTACCAGCATGTCCTCTCCATCTTGATTGGGTAGCGGGAGCAGGTAGGTTTGCGCGGCAAGGCTATCTTTGAACCTGTGAATGAGACGGCTATGAAATATGAAAGCCATCAGCATGGACTCAAGCCCGCCTGGCAGATGTGGGGCACTGAGTTGGGTGAGTGCGCTACTACGCGTATTGCGCATGTAATGCTCAAGTAGCTGCGCAGCCAGTGTGATGTCTTCTTTGGAGGTGGCGCCAAATGCTACCTGCGCTTCCAGGTATTGCCTGCAGGCAAGCATCTCTACTGCGTTATCCAAGGCACTGTTGAGTTGTTCCTGAAGCCCGCTAAAGAATAATTCGCAAGACAAAAGCATGATCGCTGTGGTTGGCATGTCTTGCTGCATTGGCAGATGCATCGTCGCTACCAGTGGAAAGTCCCTGCCACTTTGATCCGTACTAGGCTGCAACGCCCCTAGAGATAGCCATTGCTGATCTTGTGTTTGCAGCATGAAAAACGATGTTGGCATGGTGCGATAGCGTTCCAGACTGTTCTGGCTATCAAGCAGGGCCATGCTGTTGGCGAGTAGTTCGTCTAGCGCACTGGCAGCAGGATGCGAAGCATTAATGCGGATAAAATCCGCACGGCAGGGCAACTTGCCAAAGATGCTATAAGTGGCCAAGGTTTCTTGCTGTCGCTTGAAGGTAAAGGTCATCACGCTGTTCTCGGGCTACTGTGTGACGCGGTCGGGCAGCGTCATTTTGTTAAGCCGGTTCAATTGCATGGGGTTTACACCGCTGACGATCCGTAAATTGACTTTGATAAGTTGAGAGTCGTCACCTTTGCGGACCTGCCAGCTCAGCTGCGCCGTGTCTGGTGTGTCTTGCGAGGTTTTGGCAGCGGATAGCAAACGCAGAAAACCCATTCCACCAGAGTGGTTAGCTACCACACTGGCGACACCGTTGTAATTCACTGCCTGAATGCGCGCGCCACTGCCTTGCCCATTACCATTCCAGGTGAAGGGCTGCCAAAGTTGTGGCCCATTCCGATAGCGCATCTCCTGCCCGTCTATGTCAAAAAAAATCTCCGATAGGCCAGGCGTGGGTTGAGGCTGAAGCTCGAATCGGATGCTTTCCCCATCCTGCATCTGGCTACTGGCCAAGCTGGAAAGCTTGCTGACGGCACTGAGAAACGCGGGATTAAATCGAATACCTAAGTCGCCCCAGGAGCGGGGAACAAGCTCGTCCCCCTTTTTTTGTACGAGACCGGCTAGGTATTTATTAATAAACCGGTCGAGCGTGCCGTCATTGGGCTTGATGAAGCGGTTGATTTCCGCAATGGTGGCGGTGCTGGCAGCATCACTAAAGGGGTATTTCGCTGAGAGCGAGCGCCATGGGGGCAAAACCTCATTTGCCCACGCCTGGTTGATGTCAGCACTTACCGGGCCAAGTAACGCGCTGTATGACTGACTGAGTGGTCTTACCAGCATAGGGCGAACCATTTCAGCGGTTTGTGGCGTGACTTGAGCCAGAAGTGCGTTATCTACATAGGTGATGGTGTCTGCCAATTCAGAGCCGCCACCGCTGTACGTCGCCTGTAGTGTTGTGCGTGCCAAGCTGCCAGGGTCATCGGTGCTGGCTATGCTGGCCATTTTGCCTTTGAGTTTGGCGAGTTGATCCAGATAGCTGTTAATCGGCGCATTCTCGCCTTTAACCATTAAAGCGATGCCCGAGAAATGTTTGCCTACTTCGCCGAGTTTTTCAGCGTTTTGCTCTGGCTTCTCTCCCCCTGTTAACAACTGAGTTGTCCGCTCTAAGACATTCTGCTTGGCATTAGCTAGCGAGCGATTAAGTTCGGACGGGGTGTCCCAGCTGGTTTCATAGGCGGTTCGAACCAGAATCAGCTTAATGGGCGAATTCTGCCGGTCTGCCAGCCTGGTCATGGCGGAGGCTGACTGTGCCGGGGACTGCATATCCCGCAGGGTGATACCCTGCAAGAAGCGCGACCAGATCAAGGTGTATTGCTGTTTATAAAGTGCGATCAACGCTTGGCGACTTTTCTCGCTGTTGCCATCCTGCCCCAGATCATCCTGGCTGCTGGCGGCCAAAACCCAGTCATCGCTGCGGATCTCCCCCTTACTGGCTTCTTCAATTGCAGATGTGACGTATTGCTCCCACGCCTCTCTTGTAAATGCACCTTCAACCATCTGGCTTCCAGCCATGATGTCCAGATCTTTGTTTTCCAGAATGCGCGCTACGGTCATCGGTGCAAACTTTGTGTTTGCTCTAGCACGGATCTCGTTAAACACGCGCTCTTGGGCCGACATTCGTTTGAAGGAGCCACGGAGTATGTCTCGCGTGCTGTTCACTATGTGCATATTGGGCGTGATCAACGGGCGATCAGGTGCTTGCAGCTGGCTTACATAGAACGCAATAAGCTTTTCGGCGATAGCGACGACTTCGGCTTGTGCATACTGACCCCGATGCTCCTCAAGGTACGGGCGCCAGTAGCGGGGTAGCTGATCGGCAAGATGTGCCTGCTCCATCCGCTTGGGGTCGTAAAGCATCAAATAGGTTTTGAGTGCGTTGTAACTGGCATCAAGCTGTGGTGTACGCTGCTGAGTAGAGGCATCTTGCGGTGCGCTGGATATGGTCGCGGCATCAGTGCTGTCCGTGGAGATGCGGGCTGTTGCCGGGATGGTTAGTGCTACGTTACGCAAAGCGAACCCGTGATTCTGATGACGCCACCATTGTGCTTGCCATGCCTGCTGCATTTCGGCGCGTGTTAACTGGACCGGTAGTGCAGACATACCTATGGCTACGGCACCAATTTCAATATTGGGCAGTTTGCGGCTGCCATTGGGCTTGCCCTTTATCCGTGGGCGTGATGGCTGCTTGGGTTTGCTCTCCGGAACGGGTTCTGTCTTTGAGGGGCGGGGGGCGACTGTCGTTGGTTCTTTCAGCGCAACAAGCGTTGTTTCAAGATTGCGTTGTATTGGCAGTAGCATCGTTTGCTTTAGACCGGCAAAGTATTCCTTCCGCAGCTTCTGCTCCAGTTCCTCACCCTGATAAAGGCCCATGCCGATTTCCCATGGTGGGCCATCCTTGCGATAGGTTTGAAGCGTTTCCAGATGATTCTGTAATACTTGCAGCGACAAAAGTTTGTCATATAGCTGCAGTGAGGACGCCAGCTTGATGGCTCGAACCCGGTCCTGCTGAATTTCGTTCAGCATTTTCTGATTGCCGATATAAGACCAGCTCCAGAGGCCTGTCAGTGTGGCAACGGACAAAATACCGGTTGCCATGGCGGCTGCACGCCAGCGGTTGCTACCCGTATCAGCTTGACGCCTAATCAGGTGTTGATCCTGGAAAAGTACTTTACGGAATAGGTCGCGTAGAAAATAGCTATACGATGCGGGGGCTGCCAGTTTGCTCGCGGAGGCTTCGCTATGGGTTAAGCCAAACTGATTTTGTACGCGATTAGCGGCCACAATACGTGGCGTGCCTTCTTGCAAAGCACTGGTAAAGTAGAAGCCTCTTATAAGAGGACGAGCGTGATATGGGTCGTTTTCCGTGAGTAAGTCGACAAACTTGACGACAGCTTCTTTCAAACCATGAAATTCAATTGGAAAAGCGAAGTGTGCCGGGTGAATCCTGCTGCCTCTATGCTGCTGTAACTTTTCTTCACCGACTTGCACCAAGCCTCGGTACAGCAATTCGAATTGTTGCGCAGTAGCGTTGGCCGCATCAAAGCTATCGCCCTGATTGGCAGTGAAAGTGCAGCCCCAGACTTGGCTACGTTCTTCTTCAGCCCAGTCTTGATAGAACTGTGTAAACCCACCCAGAAGATCCAGCTTGGTAAAGACCAGATAGATCGGGACTTGCAAAGCAAAAGTCTGACAGATCTCATGGATACGTTCTTTGACCTGTCTTGCGTATGTGGCAAAACCTTCGCTGTTATGTTGAGCCAGTTCGGGCAGGCTGATTGCAACCAATATGCCATTTACCGGTGCTTTGGCCCGGTATTTTTTTAGCAATTTGAGAAAACCTAGCCACTCGGTTCGGTCTTCTTGTTGCGTAGCGTAGCGCCCGGCAGTATCCAGTAGCACCCCTTCCGTTGAGAAAAACCAGTCGCAGTTACGCGTACCACCAATACCTTGTATCCCACTTTTTTCGCTGAAAGGAAATGTCAGGCCTGACTGCAGAATGGCGGTGCTTTTGCCTGCAGCGGGGTGGCCGATAATCATGTACCAGGGCAGTTCGTATAGGGCGGCACTACCACTTGCATTGCCCAGCTTGGATTTTTTCAGCGTATCAATGGCGCTGAGCAAGCGTTGTCGGAGTAGTGTTACTTCTGCGCGTTTGTCTGAACCAGAGTGAATAACGGCATCATCTGCTTGCTGCCGAAGCATTTTCTCAATAAGTCCACTGGCCCGTTTTGCAAGAAGCTGCCCTACTAGTAATGTGCCCACCCATAGCAGCATGATGCAGAGAATCCAGCCCAGCCGTGACTCGGCGGAGGTCAGCCCCATCCACGCCCCCAAAAACCATATCAGGGCGATAAGGATCAGAAAACCTATTGCGGACGCAACCTTGGCGTGACGAAGCCAACCTTTGATAAACACCTGATTACACCTTTTCTATGATTGGTCATTGACCTTGTTGTTTGTGCAGTGGGCCACTCTTTTCTATGTGCCCGTAATCCCGGAATCGCCACACCCCGCCCCAGGTGAGGCCGACGGCGTGCGCTTCTTCACCTAATGCTTGGTAAGCCTCCAAGGCCCAGGCGTCCTTTTCAGAAATGGTAACTTTGCCGTTCTTGACCGGCGCCAGGTCAACGGCCAAGCCATATTGATGCTTGCTTTGCCCACCTTTAGCTTTGGTTACCAATGTGGCTTGGCCTGCCAAGGCGTCTTGGCGCTCTGGGCTGCGGTAGCCCTCCAAAAGGGTCATCGGGTAACCACGAGCTTTCAGCTTTTCCATGATGTGCAAGACCTTCTGTACAAACACGGCATCAAGTAGAGCCCAGTCACGGTTGGCAGTGTTCAAGCTCGGGCGTTCTAAGATCACGTCTACAAACGCTTCGGGGGGAAGCGGTGGGGGTGGTACAAGGCGCTCCTCTTCCAGAGTGAGCTTGATTTTTGCACCATATGCGTATTCTTTTGGCTTTAAATTTTTAATTTGATGCTTTTCGTTAAATGAAAGCACCAAGAGTAATGTTATTGATATTAATAGTATGGATGCAACTGGCCATGCTATAAGTCTTGCTAGTCTCTTTATGATTTTGTCAATGTTCTTCATGAATGACAAGAGGCTTCTTTCGGGTAGCCTTTTTCTGGTGGGGTGCTTCTTTTTACTATTGGTAGTTGTGTTCTTGTTGATGTCTTTTTCTATAGTAAATTCTTGAATATTATCGTTTTTATTTGAGAAGTAGTGCCAGCCTATCCATGTTGTCACTAGAAGTAATAAGCTTGCCAGTGCTAGCGGAATAAATAGATACACAGTGTCATTATCCTGATTTTTTCATTTGGCCTAGCAGATGTTGCTATGCTGCAACGCATTGTTATATGCTAAAGTTATCTCTGAAATTTGCAACAAATAATGTATTTTGAATTTTGTTCAATATGTAGTCGTTGATGATTGGGTGGCTTGCTCAAATGAGAATGTTTAAGCAGGGAATGCATCCGTCTTTGTTTCTGGCTGGATGGGTGTTGGCTACTGTGCAGTGTCTGTCTGGCTGTGCCAGTAGTGCAGACATTTCCATTCAGGGTGAAGCTGCAGCCGTGATCAATCGAGACTACACAGGCAAATCGTTGTCGGTTGCTGTGCGTGTGTACCAACTCAAATCAGATCAGTTATTCAGCAGACTAACTTACGAGTCCTTGACGACAACCAAGGGTGAGCAGGCTTTGCTGGGTGGTGATTTAATTGGCATTAAAGATATGTTGGTGTTGCCTGGTGGCACCGTTAGCCTTGATGGTCTCAAGTTGGATGAAGAGACCCGCTTTGTTGCCCTGGTCGGTTTTTTCCGCCAACCCGATAGGGCTTATTGGCGCTTGCTTTTCCCTGCAGAGCGGGTGAAGGGAAAGAGAGTGTTTTTCAAAGTCGAAGACTGCTATCTGCTACCAGTTCAGCCGCCAGTCAAAGCTTTGCCTGATCAGCTCAGGGGGGGGTCACCAAGTTGTAGTCGGTGATGTGATGTTCGTATCAATCTGGCCTGGTCTGGCTGGGTTTTAGTGGCTTGGATTTCTATGCAATTTGCAAATAAAGTGCTTTGGGGGGAGGGCATGTTTCTGCGCCCGCAGCACTTCCAGCAGCAGGTGTTGATACTGGAACAGGAGGCGAGTGCCCGCTTTCAGCTGAGCCTAAGACATGCCTGGGGGGTACAGAGTCTGCGTGTTGATGAGCAGGCGCTGAAGGCAGGGATGCTGCGAGTAGATCGCTTGCATTTGGTTTTTCGCGATGGTGCTTTGTACCGAGCGCCTGAGGCAGCGCCACTACCTTTCTCGCGTGATATGAGTAGTCTGCCCCAGGTGGGTGCGGCGACTACACTTTATGCTTGTTTGGCTGAAATGCAGGCGTATGGCGGTAATGTTGCGTCTCAGGCGGCAGCGATACGACCATCGCGATACCAGAGCAGTCAGGCGGAAGTGGCAGACCTTTATACCCAAGCCTTGCCTGCCGATCTGGCGGTGCTAACACCCGATGTGCGTCTGATGTTCGAGGAAGAAAACCGGGATGGTTATGATGCCATTCCTTTATGTCGCCTTGAAAAGGATGCGACAGGACAGTGGTGTGTCGCGGCGAGTTATATCCCCCCCTTGCTGGCCATACAGGCATCCGACTGGTTGCACCGTATGTTGCGGCGCTGGCTGGATATCTTGCTGGTACGAAACCAGGCGCTATCTGCTGCGTTGAGGGAGCGCGCCCAGAATGTAATGGAATACGGCACATCGGATATCAGTACATTCTGGTTATTGCATACCATCAACCGGAATTTTATCCGGTTACGACATTTGTCACTTTGCGAACCGCTTCACCCGGAAACGTTATACCAAGCGGTGGCCGAGTTTTGCGGAGAAATGCAGACCTTCTCCAGCCAGTATGCGCTGTCCGATGTGCCCGTTTATCGGCACGAGGCCTTGTTTGCGGTATTCAATGAGCTGGATCAGCAGCTGCGCAGCCTGCTTGAGACGGTTATTTCATCGCGCTACCAATGTATTCCGCTTCATTCCCCGCGGGCCTCCATCCATCTTGGCAGGCTTGAAAGTGACCGCCTTGTGGAAGGCGTAGATTTCTACCTTTCGGTGAGTAGCGAGCTACCTGCCAGCCACATCATTGAGAATGTGCCACTCAAATTGAAAATCGGCGCGCCGGATGATGTAGAGAGAATTCTGAACTCCGCCATGCGAGGTGTGGCCCTGCAACATGTTTTGCAGACGCCTTCTGCCATACCCGTGCGTGTAGGTAACCATTATTTTGCACTGCAGCCTCACGGCGACATTTTCAGCCGCATGCTGCAGTCCCGCAGCATTTGTATCTATGTGCCCCAAACACTCTCCGATGTATCGATGGAGCTCTTTGCCGTTTTCCGCTGAGTAGATCATGACCGACACCGTAGCCCCTGCACTTGATAACACTATCGCTCTGTCTCCTGCCGGTCCTAGCCTGCGTGAGTTGATGGAGGATGGTATCTATCTGCTGTTTCTGCTGAAAGACGGTAACGCACCGGGTGGCACGGCAGAATTCAATCGACGAATCGACCAGTTTTTGGCGCAGCTTGATCGCAACGCCCGCAACTTCGGTAAGGGTATGGATGCGGTAGCGCAGGCTCGTTACGCGTTCTGCGCATTGCTAGACGAGATTGTCTTGTCTTCCGACATTGGTCTTCGGCAGGAGTGGGAAAGTATGCCGTTGCAGCTGCGTCTCTTTGGCGACCATCTGGCAGGGGAGGGGTTCTTTAGCCGGCTTGAGCAGCTGCGGCTGGATCCTGCGGCCAACATCGAGGCATTGGAAGTCTTTTATACCTGTCTGCTCCTGGGTTTTCAGGGGCGTTATCTGCTGGAGGGTGAGGAAAAGCTTGGCTACCTTACCCAAAAGCTCGGCCAGGAGATTCAACAGGTCAGGGGGGGCAAAGCACCTTTCGCGCCTAATTGGCAGCTGCCGCAGCGTTTCCAGGCATTCGTGCGCCATGAGCTGCCCTTATGGCTGTACTTCGCCCTCCTTGCCGTCGTGGCAGTCGTGATCTGGGGTGGTTATCAGTGGCTGCTTGGTCAGCAGCTCGGCCAGCTGTTCGGGATATGAGCATGAGTCTCGCAGGCCGACAAACCACCGTACTGCCCTCAGTACTGGACCGATTACTGGATGACGAGCCCGAACAGACGCAGCTCAACGAGCGCGTGTTGTTCGAGTTGTCCTACTTTCGCCGCGCACTGGCGCGTGATCTGGAGTCGCTACTCAATACCCGGCTGATGGCACAAGTAGACACATTTGAAGACTACCCGCACGCCAGTGCCAGCATGTTGCGTTACGGCATTCCTGACCTGTCCGGTATTAGCCTGCTTAACCCGGATGATCGCGAGCTACTGCGAGAGCAGCTGCGTCGCGCCATAGAAACGCACGAACCACGCTTATCTCGCGTGCGTATAAGCCTGGATGCGCCTCGCGAGAGCGAGCGCCATCTGCGCTTTCGTGTGGATGCCGTGCTCAAGGTTCACCCGCATCGCCCGCCAGTTACTTTTGATGCCACGCTGCAGCTGTCTTCCAACGTTTACAAGGTACAGGGCTGAGGCCCGTTAGCAAGCTTATGGATATCGCCACCCTCCTAGCCAGCTTTGCCAGCGCCTTCACCCAGCACACGCGCCAGCTCACCCTGCAACTCGGCGACAACCTCCAGCACGCTCTCGGCCTGCTCCCCCTCTCGCTCACCACCCACGAAGCCCTCTCACAGCCCTACCACTACCAGCTCGACTGCCTCGCCCCCGACGACACCATCCCCCTCGCCACCCTCATCGGCCTGCCCGCCACCCTCACCCTGCAGCAACAGGACGGCACCACCCTGCTGCGTGGCGGCATCGTCACCCGCGCCCACACCCTCGGCGCCGACGGCGGCTTTGCCCGCTACGCGCTCCACATCGCGCCCCCCGTCGCCCTGCTGCAGCATCGCCGCACCAGCCGCGTGTTCCAGGACCTGCCCGTCGATGCCATCATCCGCCAGATCCTCGACGAACACGCCGCGGCCAACCCCGTCATCGCCGCCCACCACCGCACCACCTTCGCCCTCACCGCACCGCTGCCCACCCGCAGCTACTGCCTGCAGTACCGCGAAACCGACCTCGACTTCATCGTGCGCCTGCTGCACGAGGAGGGCCTGGCCTGGCGCTTTGAACACGACCACGATCATAGCTACCGCAGCACCCTCGTCGCTTTCGACGACCCCTACAGCCTGCCACCCGCCGCCATCGAGCGCGTGCGCTTTCACCGCGCCGACGCCACCGAAGCCGAAGACGGCCTCACCCAGTGGCACAGCCAGCGCCAGCTCGTCACCGACAGCGTGCAGCTGGCCAGCTACGACTACCAGCCCGTGGCCACTGCCCATACCGGCGACCACAGCGCCATCGCCCAGGGCAGCGGCCAACTTGCCCAGGCCAGCCTCACCGACTACGACGCCCCCGGCCCTTACTACGCCAGCGACCACGACCAGCTCGCCCACTACGCCCGCCTGCGCCAGCAAGCCTACGACCGCCACGCCAAAACCTTCCACGGCAGCGGCGTCGTCCGCAGCCTGCACCCCGGCCACTGGTTCCGCCTGGACGACCACCCCGCCCACGCCAGCGACCACCCCGAGCAGCGCGAATTCGTCGTTACCCGCCAGCAGCTCACCGCCCGCAACAACCTGCCCGACGCGCTCGCCCGCCAGCTCCCCGACAGCCTGCGGCCCACCCCGGACAGCCCCGCCTTCCACACCACCTTCGACGCCCAGCGCCGCGGCATCCCGCTCACTCCCGACTACGCCCACACCCCGCACGCCAAACCCACCGCCCCCGGCGCCCAGACCGCCACCGTCGTCGGCCCCGCCGGCGAAACCGTCCACACCGACACCCTTGGCCGCATCAAAATCCAGTTCCACTGGCAGCGCCCCGACGAACACCCCGACATCGGCGCCCGCCTCGACGACACCTCCAGCTGCTGGCTACGCGTCGCCCTGCCCAGCGCCGGCGCCGGCTGGGGCCACCAGTTCCTGCCCCGCATCGGCCAAGAAGTCCTCGTCCACTTCCTCGAAGGCGACATCGACCGCCCCCTCATCAGCGGCGTGCTCTACAACGGCAGCCACCCGCCACCACAATTCAGCGGCGCCGGCAGCCTGCCCGCCAACAAAACCCTCTCCGGCATCCAGAGCCGTGAACACCAGGGCAGCCAGTACAGCGAACTGCTCTTCGACGACACCCCCGGCCAGGTGCGCGCCAAACTCAGCAGCGAGCCCGGCAACACCCAGCTCAACCAAGGCTACCTCACCCACCCGCGCAGCAACGGCCAAGCCAGCCCCCGCGGCAACGGCTTCGAGCTACGCAGCGACCACCACGGCGCCATTCGCGCCGGCCACGGCCTGCTGCTCAGCACCGAAGCCCAGCCCGGCGCCAGCGGCAAACAGCTCGCCCGCGACGGCGCCCAAAGCCAGCTCGACAGCGCCCTCGCCCTGGCGCAAAGCCTGGCCGACACCGCCAGCGCCCAGCTCGCCGACCGCCAGGAAACCGGCCCCGCAGAAATCAAACCCGACAACAGCCAAGGCGCCAAAAAAACCGACGGCCACCTGCACCACCACACCGCTGCGCTGCGCGCCTGGGAAGCTGGCAGCAACACCGACCAAGACGGCAAAACCGCCAAAGACCAAGCCGGCCAACAGCCACTGATGATCCTCAGCGCCCCGGCAGGGTTGGCCGCCGCCAC
>JAIYAC010000006.1 GCA_027489245.1 Neisseriaceae bacterium
AGGGTGCTGCCCACCGCCTGGGCGGTGGTCACGGTGTTGGCGTTGCCCTGCTGCGCCTTGCCGACGGTAAAGCCCAGCCCGCCGCTGCTCATCAGGCCGGATTTTTTCTCGTCGCGCTGGCTGCTGTAACTATCGCTGGCGGTGGCGCTGGTGATAGCGATGTTGCCGCCGGCCTTGAGGGTGGTGGCCTGGTCGCTCACCACCTGGCTGGCCTGGATAGCCATATCGCGGCCGGCCTGCAGGCTGACGCTGTTACCGGATATGCTACTGCTGACGACGTCGGTTTGCTGGCGCTGGTAGCTTTCGTTGGTGGTTTTGCTGCTGAACGTGCTTTTCTTGCTGCTTTGCGTTTGCCAGTCTTCGCTGCGGCTGTTTTCACCGTTTACCAGGCTAAGGTCGCGCCCTGCTTGCAGGGTAACGGCGCCTTTATCGCTGGCCAGGTTGGCCGCACGGGCGCTGAGGTCTTGCCCGGCGACGATGGAAAGGTCGCCAGCAGTACGGATGCTGGTGCCGGTTTCGGCTTGCTGGCTGCTGTGCAGGCTGTCGGTAGCATTCCAGCGCACGTCGTGGCTTTCGCCGCTGCTGACGGTAGCCAGGTCAACATTGCGGCCAGCTTGCAGCGCGGTGCTGCCGCCGCCGCCCTGGTTGACGAGCCGGGTACCTGCCAGCGTGAGGTCGCGCCCGGCGCTGGCCAGCAACACGCCGGCACCGCCGTCTACGTACAGGCCGGCCACGCGCTCTACCGTGGTTTGCTGCAGGCGGTTGTCGCCGCTGCCGTACTGCTGGCTATGGGTGGTGGTGCTGACATGAATATCGCGCCTGGCTGCCAGCTGCAGGCTGCTGCCGGCGCGTATCTGGCCACCCAGGTTGTGGATGTCGGTGCGCGCTTGCAGGGCAATGTCTTGTCCTGCAAGCTGGCCACCCAGGTTGTGCAGGTTGTCGGCGTTGATGGCCAGCAGTTGGCGGCCAGCGATCTGACCCTGATTGGTCAGGTCGCCACCCAGCTTGAGCTGCAGGCTGTCTGCGGCCAACAGGGCACCGTCTGCGCCCACATCGCCAGGCTTGAGCTTGACGTACACCTGCGGCACCAGCGCGGTTTGCTGGCTGCCATCCGGCAGGGTAACGGTTTGGGCTACCAGCCACACGATATCGCTGGTGAGGCGGGCCATTTGCTCGGCGCTCAGGGCGATGCCGGGGCGCAGGCCGTACTGGTTGGCAAAGGTCAGGCCGTTGTCCATCAGCGCGCGGTACTGTGCTTCATCGCTGGCATAACCATGTAGAAAACGGCGGCCGGTGAGCTGGGCGACCTGGTCGCGGATGAGCTTTTGTTCGTAGTAGCCATCACCCAGGCGTTGCTGCGCGGTGGCGGGGTCGACGGCCATGGCTTGCAGCATGTAGTCGCTGCCCAGCCACTGGCGGTACTGGGTAAAGGCAGGGTCGGTCTGGACCAGGTAGGGGCTGCTGGCCGCGCTGCGGTGATACAGGCTGCTGCGCGGCAGCGTGACGTTGACGCTGCCGGTTTGCACTTGCCCCGGCATGGCGCCAGCAGGCGGGGTAACACGGATGATGCCGTCGCTGCCGCCGCGCACGTTGGCCGCCGCGGCGCCGGGGGTGGCCGGTGTTTGTACATGCGGCGCGTTGCGGCCTTGGTCCAGGTTACTGACATCGCCGCCGTTGATCACCAACACCTGATCAGCGGTAATGCTGGCGGCCACACTGCCCAGCTCGGCACGGATATCGGGCGCTGAGCTCTGGTAACGGCCAAAACCATAGGTGATGTGGGTATTGCTGAACTGGTGCAGACGGTACAGCGTGGCGGCGGTGTTCACTACCTTGCTGCTGCCCTGCCCTTCGCTGCTGCCATCTACCAGCAAGCTGCCGCCGGCGGCGATCTGGCTGTAGCGGTTATCCAGTAGCTGGCCGGGGGCAAGCTGCATAGTGCCACCGGCACGGATAACGGCGGCGATGCCGGCATCAGCGGCCAGTACGTCGTCCACGGCGGTGTGGTGGGCGATGCGGGCGGCTTCGTTGCCGGGCTCCTGGCTGGGGTGCTGTGCCCGGAACACAATAGTGTGCATCGGGTCGTCCAGCTGATAAGGCGTTAACAGCTGGACGCAGTTGCTGGTGCAGGTGCCGTATTGCGGGCTGTACTGCACGCCGTCGTACTGATAGGCAAAGGCAGGTGCCCCGCCACCGCCTGTTGGGGTGAGCTCGACAAAGGGGTCGTCGCCCCCGGCGGGCTGGTCCGGGTTAGCCTGCGCATCTTGCCGCCACAGGTAGTAAATGGTGCGCGTTGTCTCGCTAGGCACGCTGGTACGCCAGCGCTCGCCGGTAGCCCCCCAGCCACGCCCACTGGCAAAGAAGAAGCTGCTGGTTTGCGGGGTAAGCCTGACCACCGCCCGCCCCAGCTGCTTGCCATCCGGGGTGATGAAGGTATCGTTACTAAGGATATCGGCCGGGTTAAGGTACAGGATTTCAAAGGCACGGTAGTTGGCCGAGCTACGCAAGTCGCCACCGTTATGCCCATTACCCTGCCAACTGGCCACCTGCATGTAGACGGTTTCATCCAGGCTGTTTTGCTGGGTGATGCGGGTACGTAGCCGCTCGTTGCGAATGGTCTCGGCCGCGATGGCGACATCGCCTTGGGCCTCGATGGTGGCAGACTGGTTGTGTACCAGCTGGGCGCTGCCGGTGGCCTGGTGCTGGCTATCCAGCTGGCCGCCAATGGCCAGATTACCGTCGCTGTAGATAAGCGCCTGCTCGGCATTGATCAGCTGCCCCACGCCCAGCTGCAGGTCTTGCCTGGCGGCAATGGTGGCGGCTCGGCTGGCGTCGGACTGGTTGTGCAGGCTGGCACTGGCCAGCGCGATACTGTCGCCGTACAGGCGGGCGCCCAGCTGATTGGTGATGGCTTCGGGCGCCTGGATGCGGAGCTGGCCGGCGTCGATCAGGCCAGCGTTGTCCACCCGGCTGGCTACGGTGATACCCAGCCCCTGGGCGCTGATTTCGGCCCCTGCCTGGTTATGCAGCGCCGCCGCCTGCAGGCTGGCCTGTCCGCCGGCGCGCAGCGTGCCGCTGTGGCTCAGGCTGCCGGGTGTGGTGAGCTGCAGATCACGCCCTGCCTGGGTGCTGCCGGCTAGCATCAAGCCGGTTTGCAGCTGCAGGACAAGGTCGCGCCCGGCGGCCAGGGTGCCGCTGCCACCCAGGCTATCGGCCACCAGCTGCAGGTCTTGCCCGGCTTGTAGTTGGCCGCGGGTGTTGTCTACGCCCGCAGCAGCCAGCTGCAGGCTGCCGCCGCTGGCCAGCGTGCCGTCGTGGTTATTCAGCTGCCCCGCAAGCTGGATATGGCTATCGCCAGCACTGCGTAGCTGGCCCTCTGTGTTATCCAGGCTGGCTGCGGCCAACGCTAGCTGGCCAGCTTGCATGCCCTGCGCTGCACCGCTGGAACGGCGGTTGTCGATATCGCCTGCTTGTATATCAAGACGGCTACTGCCCAGCAGCAGGCCCTGGCGGTTGTCCAGCGTGCCCGCATCCAGCAGGATGCCCAGCATGGCCGCTTGCACCTGGCCGCTGCGGTTATCCAGGCTTTGCGCCTGTAACTGCAGTGCCGTCTGGCCAGCCAGCAGGCCGGTGTTACGCACGCTGTCGGCCTGTAGCTGCAGGCTTTGCTGGCTGCCGATGGTGCTGGCGGGGCCGTTTAGCAGCGCGGCGCTACGGATGGCGAGCGGGCCGGTGCTGACGATACTGGCGCCTGCGTCGTTTGCCAGCGCCTGGCCGTGGGTGTCGATACTGAGCGAGCCGCCAGCCTGAATCTGCCCGCCCTGGTTGTGCAACGCACCGGTGTGCAGCACCACTTCGCCGCCGCTGATGGTGGCTTGCTGGTTATGTACGTTACTGCTATCGAGCTGCAGCTTGCCCGCCGCCTGGATACGCCCGCCCACCAGGTTGGCCAGCTCGCCCACTTGCAGCTGTAGTTGGCCGCCAGACAAGATGCCGTGCTGGCTGCCGCTGTCGCCATTGCGCAGCGCCTGGCCCTGGGTGTCGATAGCCAGTTGCTGGCTGGCCTGCATCAGGCCGCCGCTGTTGTCCAGCGCACCGCTGCGGCTGGACAAGGTATCGGCGGCCATGGTGCCGCCACGATTGTCTACGCTGGCGGCCTGCAGCTGTAGCGAGCTGGCCTGCAGGCTACCCAGGCGGTTGTCCAGTGCGCCATCCGATGTCAGCTGCAAAGCGCTGGCGGCCAAGAGTTGGCCGCGCTGGTTGTCCACTGCGGCCAACTGCAGGCTGGCGCTGCCCTGCCGGCTGGCCAGCACGCCATCGCGGTTATCCAGCTGTGCTGCTTGTACCGTGAGCGCCTGCTCGGCCAGCACACTGCCGTGCTGGTTATCCAGCTGGCCACTGCCTAGCTGCAGGCTGCCACCGGCACCGATCTTGCCGTCCTGATTAATAAAGCCCTGGCTCTGCAGGGTAGCGTCGCCCAGTACTTGCAGCTTGCCCTGCTGGTTGTTGATCGTCGTGGTAGCAATGTTGGCCGCCTGGGCACTGATGCTGCCCTGGCTATTATCGAAGGTGTCACCACGTACTTGCAGCTGGCGCAGCGCCAGCGTGCCGTGGTTCGCCAGGCCTCCCTGGCTAGCCAGATCTACCCCACCATTGGCCAGAATGCTGCCACGGTTATCCAGCAGGCCGCTTACCCGCACGGCGCCATCCGGCAGCATGGCTACCGGCGCGGGTTGTACGGTGGTGCCATCTGCCTGGCCACCAGGTGGCAGCGGCAAGGCCACAGCCTGTACGGCGCTGCCCGAACCGCCCTCCGCCGGCGGGGTCAGGCCACCATCTGTGGCCGTACCTGCGGGCAATGCCCCGATGCTGCCGCTGTTTTGTAGCTGCCCGGCCTGTAGCGCCAGGCCTTGGCTGCCGCTTTGCCGTAGTTGGCCGCTGTTCACTAGCGTGGCGGTGGTGATATCCAGCCGCTGGGCGTCGATGGCACCACTGCTGGCGTTATCGACCTGCGCGGCAGCCAGCGTTAACTGGCGGGCAGCGCTGAGGGTGCCCAGGTTGTCTAGTGACCCGCTGCTATGCAGCTGCAGGTCCTGTGCAGACGACAACGTGCCTTCGTTACGTACTGCCGTGGCTTGCAGCTGTAACGCAGCGGCTGCAGCGGTAGCGGCGAGGGTGCCGCTATTGAGCAGCTGCCCATCGGCCTGTAACAGCAAGCCGCCACTGCCTGCCACCAGTTTGCCGGCATTGCGCACGCCTAAGCCATGCTCGGTGCCGATAAGCGTGATTTTGCCGGCGTACATGCCACCGAGTGTGGCCACATCCAGCGCAAAGAGTGGTGCAGCGCCACTGTCGGCGATGCTGCCTTGCCGGGTGGTATCTGCAGCGTAGGTGTTACTGCCGGTAGCCACCTGCAGCTGCTGCGCCCAGACGCCGGCATTAGCCTCCACGCTGCGCGCCAGAATGGCGGTGTAGTCGCTGCTGCTGGTATCCAGGCCGGCACCGGCTATGCTGACGGCCCCGCTGCTCACGCGGTAACCGTCCAGGCTGCCACCGTAGATGATGGGTGTGCCACTGGTGAGCACCGTGCGGCTGGCATTCAGGAAGGTCGCGCCGCTGACCTGCAGGCCGGCAGGGTTGGCAATGATGACCTCGGCGCGTTGCCCTGCCACCTCCAGTGTGCCGCGCAGCAGCGACGGGTTCTGGCTATTGACCTGGTTCACGATGACGCGGGCGCTACCGGTAGCCAGCCACGGGTTGGCCGCTACCCAGCCGGCGCTTTGTGTTTGTACGCTGACGCGGCTGTTGTTGAGGATGGTGCCGGCGGTGCCGGTATCAAACTGCCGGTATTGGTTCAGTGACACGCCACCGGCAGACGGTGTCTGGATATTGACCTGCACCGCGCCGCTGCTGGTGCTCAGCACGGTGGGGCGCTGGCTACCCGGTGCAGACGGGTCGGCCACAATTTGCGCCAGCGTCGGCACCGGCCACAGCATGCCCATGGCCAGCAGCAAACAAACGGCCAGCGGGCGCAGCGCATGCGCCAGCGGCCTGGCACAGTTACTGACTTGGCCGCGTGCTGGCCTACCGTGTGCCGGGATGGTTTCCGCGACCGCCATCAGCATATGGCGATGGCGATTGAAAACAAGGCGATAGCAATGCTGGTTCATGGTGGCGTTCCTGTGCGGCGGCCCGCTACGGTGCACCAGTGGCAACAGATCACCGGGCGCGAGCCTGACTATCGCGGTAAAACAATAGCCATTTAATAGTATTTGCTAAATCTATTAATGAAATAAATAGCAAATAACACCGTAGCAGAACGCACTGCACCATGACAACATCAAGGTTTTATTGGGATTGCAGGTAAAAGTGGCTTCGATAGTTGGCCGCAGACAAATGCCCAAGCTGGGCATGGGCATCACCCACTTCACACCCTTTGTGCCGCAGGACAAACCCGCGCGCTATGCAAACAGCCCCCGTCTGGCATGGCCAGACGGGGGCTGTTTAGAGCGAGGCACCGGCTACGCGGTGCCCTGGCTAGCGGGCGTTAACCGACAATCGCGCTGGCATCTACCACGCCAGCTTCATGGGCTTGTACGTCGGCGTGGTAGCTGGAACGCACCATGGCGCCGACGGCGGCGTGTTTGAAACCGATGTCGTAAGCCTTGTTTTCGAAGGCTTTGAACAGGTCCGGGTGCACATAACGCAGCACCGGCAGGTGGCCATCGGTAGGCTGCAGGTACTGGCCGATGGTGATCATGTCGATATTGTAACGGCGCATGTCGGCCATCACTTCGTACACTTCTTCGTCGGTTTCACCCAGGCCGACCATGATGCCGGATTTGGTCGGTACGTCCGGGCACAGCGCCTTGAACTGCTTGAGCAGCTCCAGCGAGTGGATGTAGTCGGCACCCGGGCGAGCCTGCTTGTACAGGCGCGGCGCGGTTTCAAGGTTGTGGTTCATCACATCCGGCGGGGTTTTGCTGAGGATCTCCAGCGCTACGTCCAGGCGGCCGCGGAAGTCTGGCACCAGCACTTCGATCTGGGTGTCTGGCGACAGTTTGCGGATTTCGCTGATGCAGTCGGCAAAGTGCTGGGCACCGCCGTCGCGCAGGTCGTCGCGGTCTACCGAGGTAATCACCACATAACGCAGCTTGAGCGCGGCCACGGTTTCGGCCAGATGGCGCGGCTCGTTCACGTCCAGCGGGTTCGGGCGGCCGTGGCCTACGTCGCAGAACGGGCAGCGACGGGTGCAGATGTCACCCATGATCATGAAGGTGGCGGTGCCTTTGCTGAAGCATTCGCCGATGTTCGGGCAGGTGGCTTCTTCACAGACGGTGTGCAGCTTCTGCTCGCGCAGGATCTGCTTGATCTCGTTGAAGCGCTGGCCATTGGGCAGCTTGGCGCGAATCCACTCCGGCTTTTTGAGCTTTTCGTCCAGCGGCACAATCTTGATGGGAATGCGTGCGGTCTTGTCGGCGCCTTTGTGTTTTACGCCTGCCTGGTTGTCCAGTTTCATGCTGTCTCCTTCGTCACCGCCAGGTTGCGCTCCAAATGGGGCAGCAGTTGTGCGGCGGTTTCTGCCACGGTAAGGGTGGCGCCGTGGTGTTTGAGTTGTGTCACCTTGAGGCCGGCATAGCCGCAAGGGTTAATCCAGCTGAACGGTGTCAGGTCCATGTCCACGTTCAGGCTGAGCCCGTGGTACACCGCACCGTTTTTGATTCTTAGCCCCAGCGAAGCGATTTTTTCGCCCGCTACATACACCCCCGGCGCGTTCACGTCGCCGTAGGCGGTAATGCCCAGTTCGGCCAGCAGGTCGATGACCGATTGCTCGATACGACGCACCAGCTCGCGCACGCCTATGCCCATGCGCTTGAAATCGATCATCAGGTACACCACCAGCTGGCCGGGGCCGTGGTAGGTCACCTGGCCGCCGCGGTCGCACTTTACCACCTCGATGCTGCTGGGCATGATCAGGTGTTCCGGCTTGCCGGCCAGGCCCAGGGTGTATACAGGCGGGTGCTCCAGGCACCACAGCTCGTCCGGCGTGGTGTCGGTGCGGGCTTCGGTAAACGCCTGCATGGCGTGCCAGGTGGGCGTGTAGTCAACCTGCCCCAGGTGTTTGACGATGCGGCTCATGTTTTACAGGGCCCACTTCACCAGCGGGTGGCCGGACAGTGCACGGTAGATGTTGTCCAGCTGTTCTTTGGAGGTGGCGGTAACCGTAACGGTCAGCGACACGTATTTGCCACTGGAACTGTCACGCGACACGATATGCGCCAGCTCCAGGTCTGGCGCGTGCAGGCGTACCACTTCGAAGATGGTAGGCAGGAAGGCCTCGGTGCGCTCGCCCATTACCTTGATGGGGAAGCGTGCCGGGAATTCCAGCAGGTCTTTGATATCGCTTGTCGGGTTGCTCATATGCACATCCTGAATACAAAAAGGGTTGGCCGCATACATGCGGCCAACCATTCAAATTACCAGCCCAGCCACAGCTTGATGCTATCCCACAGGCGGCTGAAGAAACCGCCCTCTTCCACGGCCTGCAGTGCCACCACAGGGCGCTCCAGCACCACTTTGCCTGCCAGGCTCACGGTCAGCTTGCCGACTGTCTGGCCGGCGGCGACCGGGGCGATCATGGGCTGCGTGGTGGTCAGGTCGGCTTTCAGCTGGCTGGCCTGGCCCTTGGGTACGGTGATGTACACGTCGCTGGCAAAGCCTACCGGCAGCTTGCTGCTGTCACCTTTATAAACCGCTACTTCGGATACCGGCTTTTTGGCGTCGTACAGCTTGGGCGTTTCAAAGAACTGCAGCGCGTAGTTCAGCAGCTTGGAGCTTTCTACCGCGCGGGCTTCTTCGCTGGCCGTGCCGACTACCACCGACACCACACGGCGGCCATCGCGCTTGCTGGAAGCAATCAGGTTGTAGCCGGCGCTGGCGGTGTGGCCAGTTTTCATGCCGTCCACGTTCGGGTCGCGGTACAGCAGCAGGTTGCGGTTTGGCTGGGTGATGTTGTTATAGCTGAACGACTTCATCGAGTAGATGGGGTAGAACTCGGGGAAGTCGTGAATGATGGCGGTAGACAGCGTGGCCAGGTCGCGCGTGGTGGTGTAGTGCTCCGGGTGCGGCAGGCCGGTAGAGTTCTTGAAGCTACTGGCGTTCATACCCAGGCGCTTGGCCTCGGTCGTCATCATCTGCGCGAACACTTCTTCGCTACCAGCAATGGCTTCGGCCAGCGTCACGCAAGCGTCGTTACCGGACTGCACGATCATGCCCTTGATGAGGTTGTCCACCGACACCGGTACTTTCGGGTCGAGGAACATGCGCGAGCCTTCCTGCTTCCAGCCCACCTGGGATACGGTCAGCATCTGGTCCAGCGTCAGGCGTTTTTCCTTCAATGCCTTGAAGGTGAGGTACGCCGTCATCAGTTTGGTCAGCGACGCAGGCTCGATGCGGGTATCCGGGTCACGGGCGGCAACAACCTGCCCGCTGTAAAAATCGGTAATAAAGTAGGCCTTGCCGGCGATTTCCGGCACAGGGGGCACAAACGGCGTGGTGGCGTGTGCCAAGGTGGACAGCGACAAGGCTGCCGTCAGCAAAAGCGAGGTGGTTTTTTTCATTGAAACAATAGACGGTGGGTTTGTCGCAAAACAGCCGGGCATTATACACGCCGGGCCGGTGGAGGTTGCGCCACGGGATACAAAATATTGCCCGCACGGTACCGGCGCAAGCGGGTGCAAGCCCGCAGTGCAAAGGCTTTTATACCCTTCGCAGCTCGCTTAGTTCCTGTTAATCTGCCCTGTCAGGGACAAAAAAATTACTCGGAATATATCGCCATGCCACACCCCAAGGACTATCTGGAGCGCATCCTTACCTCTAACGTCTACGACGTTGCCATCGAAAGCCCGCTGGAGCTGGCGGCCAACCTAAGCCGCCGCACCGGCAACACCATTTTGCTGAAGCGCGAAGACTTGCAGCCGGTGTTTTCTTTCAAGCTGCGCGGCGCTTATAACAAGATGTCCAAGCTTACCGCCGAGCAGCGCGCGCGCGGCGTGATTACCGCCAGCGCCGGCAACCACGCCCAGGGCGTGGCGCTATCGGCCAGCAAGCTGGGCTGTGAAGCGACCATCGTAATGCCCGCCACCACCCCCGCCATCAAGATCGATGGCGTGACCCGCCGCGGCGGCAAGGTGGTATTGGCTGGCGAATCGTTCAGCGATGCCTTCCAGCACGCCATGACGCTGGTAGAAGAAACCGGCAAGACCTACATCCCGCCCTTTGACGACCCGGACGTGATTGCCGGCCAGGGCACCATCGGCATGGAAATCCTGCGCCAGCACCCGGGCGATATCGAGGCGGTATTCGTGGCTATCGGCGGTGGCGGCCTGGCCGCCGGCGTGGCCAGCTACATCAAGCGCCTGAAGCCGCAGATCAAGATCATCGGCGTGCAGCCGGTGGATTCCAGCGCCATGAAGCAGTCCATCGACGCCGGCTACCGCGTAGAGCTGAAAGACGTGGGCCTGTTTGCCGATGGCGTGGCGGTAAAGCTGGTGGGCGAAGAAACCTTCCGCATCTGCCGCGAGCTGCTGGATGAAATCATGCTGGTGGATACCGACGCCATCTGCGCCGCCATCAAGGATATTTTCGAGGACACCCGCTCCATTACCGAGCCGGCCGGCGCGCTGGCCGTGGCCGCGGCCAAGGCCTATGTCGAGCGCGAGGGCTGCAGCGGCAAAACGCTGGTGGCCATCAACTGCGGCGCCAATATGAACTTCGATCGCCTGCGCCACGTGTCCGAGCGTTCCGAACTGGGCGAGCGTCGCGAAGCGGTGATTGCCGTGACCATCCCCGAAAAACCGGGCAGCTTCAAGAAGTTCTGCAGCGTCATCGGCAACCGCAACATTACCGAGTTCAACTACCGCTTTGCCGACCCCGGCACCGCGCATGTGTTCGTCGGCGTGCAGATTACCGGGCGTGAGGACGTTGGCCGCATCGTGGCCGACCTGCAAGCCAACGAGCTGGACGGCCTGGACCTGACCGACAACGAGCTGGCCAAGCTGCATATCCGCCATCTGGTAGGCGGCCACGCACCGCAGCTGAAAGACGAACGCGTGCTGCGCTTCGAGTTCCCCGAGCGCCCGGGCGCCCTGATGCGCTTTCTGGAAGCCATGCAGACCGGCTGGAACATCAGCCTGTTTCACTACCGCAATCACGGCGCCGACTACGGCCGCGTGCTGATCGGCATCCAGGTACCGCATGAAGACAATGCCGCGTTCCAGACCTTCCTGGCACAGCTGGGCTACCCGTATGTAGAAGAAACCGACAACCCGGCCTACAAGCTGTTCCTCGGCAAGACAGTACGCTGAGGCTCACGTAAACTTGCGGCCAACCTTGCCCCCAAGGTTGGCCGCATTTCTTTGGAGAACGCTTGCATGATCAAGGCTGTACTGTTTGACCTGGACGGCACCCTGGCCGACACCGCCCGCGACCTGGGCGCCGCTCTCAACCGCCTGCTGGCCGAAGAAAACCTGCCGCCGCAGCCCTACGAAGCGGTGCGCCCCATCGCCAGCCACGGCGCACGCGGCCTGGTGAGCCTGGGTTTTGGCATAGACAAAACCCACCCGCGTTTCGAGGAATACCGCCTGCGCTTCCTGGAGCAGTACGACCACGATTTTTCCAGCCACACCACGCTGTTTGACGGCATCAATGCACTGATTCTGGCACTGGAGGCACGCGGCCTGAAGTGGGGCATCATCACCAACAAGCCCATGCGCTTTACCGACCGCCTGGTACCCGTACTGCCGTTTGCCACCCCGCCGGCCGTCGTGGTCAGCGGCGATACCGTAGGCGTCGCCAAGCCGGACCCGGCGCCGATGCTGCACGCCTGCCAGCTGATCGATACCGACCCGCGCCACTGCCTGTACGTAGGCGATGCCGAGCGCGACATCCAGGCCGGCCGCGCCGTGGGCATGAAAACCGTACTGGTAAACTGGGGCTATATTGCTGACAGCGACGACACCGCCAGCTGGCAGGCCGACATCACCATCAGCCAGCCAGACGAGCTGCTGGCCCACCTGTAATCTGCTGCCACGCAGCATGGCAGCCGCTTGCCCACGCCGCCATGCTGCACCATCGAAGCCAGTGCTTTTTCTGCACAAAGCAGTTAAAAGTTTTAAAATTGTCATTTTATAAATGCAGCGAAGCCATTTTGGCCATTCGCCACCGCCCGCCATGCACGCCAAACGCCTGATAGCCCTGACCTTCTGCCTAGCCGGCACCAGCCATGCAGATGGCAACGACTGGCAATACACCATCAAGCCGGGCGACACGCTATGGAGCATTGCCCGTGCGCACCTGGGCACCCTGGCGCACGCCCCCGCGCTACAAAAGCTGAACGCCATCCGCAACCCGTACGCACTCAAGCCGGACACCACGCTGCGCATCCCGCTGCAGCTGATGCGCCAGCACAGTGCCAGCGCCACCGTGACCGACCTGGTAGGCGAGGCCACGCTGGACGGCAAGGCGCTGGATGCCGGCAAACGCTACCCGCTGGAAGCGGGCAAGATCATCCGCACCGGCCCCAATAGCGCGCTGAAGCTGCTGCTGGAAGAAGGCAGCCTGGTGAGCATTGGCCCCAACGCCCGCTTTGCCATCAAAGAAGCCACCCACTTCCCCAGCACCGGCGCCAGCACCACCTGGCTCAGCGTTGAAAGCGGCAGCATGGACAATAGCGTGGTGAAAAACCCGCTCATGCAAAACCGGCACACCATCCAGACCCCCAGCGCCATTACCGCCGTACGCGGCACAGGCTTTCGGGTGAACGTAGCCGACAGCGACAGCTCGGCCACCGAGGTCGTAGAAGGCCAGGTAGAAGTCAGCGGCCACAGCGGCAGCCAGGCCGTGGCTGCCGGCTTCGGCAGCGTTACCCGCCGTGGCGAAGCCCCCAGCGGCAGTATCAAGCTACCCGCTGCCCCCGACCTGAGCCCCTTGCCGGCCGTACAGGCCTTTTCCCCTGCCATCTTGCAGTGGGTACCTGCCGAAGGCATGGCCGCCTACCAGGTCAACCTGATGCGCACCCAGCCCAGCCGCCGCATGGTGGACGACAAGCTGCTGAAAACGGCGCAGTGGTACCCCGCACTGGAAAACGGCCAGTATCAGCTTACTGTGCGCAGCCAGCTGCCCAACGGGCTACAGGGCTACCCGGCGCAACAAAACTTTATCGTGCATGCCCACCCCGCCCCGCCACTGGTCATGAGCCCGGCAGATGGCAGCCGCCTGACAGGCCGCCAGCTTGCCTTCCGTTTCAGTGGCGACACCGGCACACGCTACCGCGTGGCGCTATCACGCCAGCCAGACATGCAGCCGCTGGCTGCCACTTGGGATATCAGCCAGGGTGACACCACCCGCCAGCTGGAAGACGGCGGCCAGTGGTACTGGCAGGTAGCTCGCCTGGACAAGCAAGGCAAACCCGGCCCCTACAGCCAGACCTACAGCCTGCAAGCCGATGCCGGCCTGTGGCGCGCCAGCTACCAGCGTGGCATGCAGATCAGCGGCCGCCCTTACCCGCTGACCAATGCGCGCTACCAGCTGACGCTGCAGCTGCTGGGCCGCGACAGCCAGGCCTTTGTCTACAGCAACGACAAGCCCGCATGGCAAGACAGCGAGCGCCTGTTTAGTGGCCGCTACCGGGTAAGCTATAAAGTCAGCACGCCCGATGGCTACCAGGCCACCGAGCTGGAAGACATCTTGCTGGTCGATTAGCCATGCCCACCCCCACATCACGCACCCTGCCTGGCATCCTGCTGCCCTTGGCCGCAGCCTGGCTAGGCATGGCCCCCTCGACACTGGACTACGGCGTACAGGACCTGATCAACCAGGCCCTGGCGCCGGACGCCAGCGAACAGATCGTGATTGTGGCCATCGATGAAAAAAGCCTGGCCCAGCTGGGGCGCTGGCCTTGGCCGCGCGAGCTGCTGGCCGAGGCCATCGGCAAGCTGGGCCACGCCAGGGCCGTAGGGCTGAACCTGCTGCTGGCCGAGCATTCGGAACACCCCGAGTCCGACCAGGCACTGGCGCGGGCCATTGCCCAGAACGGCAAAGTCTACCTGCCCGCCTTTCCCGAGCCGGATGGCACCACCCTGCGGCCAACCTTGCCACTCCCCGTGCTGGCCCACGCAGCCCGCGGTGTCGGCATCAGCGATTTTCCGCCAGAAAGCCATGGCGAAATCCGCCGCACCTATCTGGCCAGCGGGCCTGGCGACACACGGCTCCCCTCGTTTGCCGCCCTGGTGGCCGGCCAGCACATTGCTGCCAGCACCAGCGGCAGCAGCCAAGGGGACTGGGGCCGCAGCCAGCCACGCCTGCTACCCTACCTGGCCGGCGACGCTGGCTTTACCACCATTTCGATAGCAGCACTGCTGTCATCCCGCCAGCCAGACCCGCGCCTGCAAGACAAAACCGTGTTTATCGGCGTAACCGCTGCGGGCAGCGGCGACGAGCACTTCACTGCCATCCAGCGCAGCCAGCCCAAAAACAGCGGCGTATTCATCAATGCCGCACTAGCGCAAGGCCTGCAGCAAAACCGGCTGGCCAGCCCCCTGCCCACAGCATGGCGCGTCGGCCTGCTACTCGGGCTGGCGCTAGGCTGGCAGCTACTGGCCAGCCGCCGCAAAAGCCAGCACCCCATACGCCAGGCCGCCCTGTTTGTGGCGGCCATGCTGCTGGGCGACACCCTGCTGTACCAGCTGCTGCACATCGAGCTGGGCACCGCCACCCTCGGCCTGCTTATCCTGCTGGCCGCCATCAGCAACTTCTTCCTGCTGCAAAGCCACTTCAAAAAGCTGGCTTTTACCGACAAGCTGACCGGCCTGGCCAACCGCCATCATTTTGACGAGCGCATTGTGCTGGCACTGCAGCACAGCCAGCTGGAACAGCAAGCACTGGCCCTGCTGATTCTGGATGTCGACCACTTCAAACGCTACAACGACCACTACGGCCACGCCGCCGGCGATGACATCCTGCGCCAGATCGCCCAGGTCATTGCCAGCATGGTGCGCAACCCGCAAGACACCGTAGCCCGCATTGGTGGCGAAGAGTTTGCCCTGCTGCTGCCCGACACCTCGCAAAAACAAGCCGAGGCCATGGCCAACGAACTGCGCTTTCGCCTGCTGGGCCGCCAGATCCCCCACCACAGCAGCCCGCTAGGCCGCGTCAGCTGCAGCATCGGCATCTATGCCGGCACACCCGAGCCGGACGCCACCGTGCGCAGCATCTTCGAGCAAGCCGACCAAGCCCTGTACCAGGCCAAACGCAACGGCCGCGACCAGGCCTGCGTGGCCGACGGCCTGCTGGCCACCCGCGTCTAGCCCACCCATCCGGCCACGGCCTGTGGCCAACCTTCCGCTCTTACACCATGGACATGAAAAATGCCGCCGCGGTTTGCACCGGGGCGGCATGGTCAGCAGGCTAAACGCTGCTTAGTTTTCTTGCTTGGACATACGGCGACGCTCGTGCTCTTGCAGGAAGCGCTTGCGGATACGGATGGATTTCGGGGTGATTTCCACCAGTTCGTCGTCGTCGATGAACTCTACAGCCGATTCCAGCGTCAGCTTGATCGGGGTAGTCAGGCGCACAGCTTCGTCGGTACCGGAGGCACGAACGTTAGTCAGCTTCTTGCCCTTCAGCGGGTTAACGACCAGGTCGTTATCACGGCTGTGGATACCGATGATCATGCCTTCGTACAGCTTGTCGCCCGGGGACACGAACATACGGCCACGGTCTTCCAGGTTCCACAGTGCGTAGGCTACGGCTTCGCCGTTATCCTGCGAAATCAGCACGCCATTGTGACGGCCTGGCAGGTCGGCCTTGACCGGACCGTAGTCGTCAAATACGTGGCTCATCAGGCCGGTACCGCGAGTCATGGTCATGAAGTCGGACTGGAAGCCGATCAGGCCACGCGCCGGAATGTGGTATTCCAGACGGGTACGACCCTGGCCGTCCGATTCCATATTGGTCAGCTCGCCACGACGACGGCCGATTTCTTCCATCACGCCACCCTGGTGCGAATCTTCCAGGTCGATGGTCAGGTTTTCGTACGGCTCGCACTTCTCGCCGTTCACTTCCTTGAACACCACGCGCGGCTTCGCCACAGCCATTTCGAAGCCTTCACGACGCATGTTTTCCAGCAGAATGGTCAGGTGCAGCTCGCCACGGCCAGATACACGGAACACGTCGGAATCTTCGGTGTCTTCAACACGCAGGGCCACGTTGGTCAGCAGCTCTTTGGTCAGACGATCGCGAATCTGGCGGCTGGTCACGAACTTGCCTTCGGTACCGGCCAGCGGGGACGAGTTCACCATGAAGTCCATGGTCAGGGTAGGCTCATCCACCGACAGCATAGGCAGGCCAACCGGCTGCTCTTTGTCACAGATGGTTACGCCGATACCGATATCTTCGATACCGGAAATAATGATGATGTCGCCTGCTTCGGCGCCTTCAACCGGCACACGGTCCAGGCCTTTGTAGCCCAGTACCTGGTTGATACGGCCGGATGCCACCTGGTCGTCATGGTTCATCACCACCACAGCCTGGCCTGGCTTGATACGGCCGTTCAGTACGCGGCCCACACCCAGGCGGCCGGTATAAGTGGAGTAATCCAGTGCAGAAATCTGCAGCTGCAGCGGCGCGTCCGGGCTACCTGGGGGGGTAGGCACGTGCTTGAGCACGGTTTCGAACAGCGGGCGCATGTTGTCGGACTCTTCTTCCAGCTCCAGCTTGGCAAAACCGTTCAGGCCGGAAGCGTAGATGATCGGGAAGTCCAGCTGCTCGTCGGTCGCACCCAGCTTGTCGAACAGGTCGAAAGTCTGGTCTACCACCCAGTCAGGGCGTGCGCCCGGGCGGTCTACCTTGTTGATGACCACGATAGGGCGCAGGCCCAGGGCCAGGGCTTTCTTGGTCACAAAACGGGTTTGCGGCATCGGGCCTTCTACAGCATCCACCAGCAGCAGTACGCCATCCACCATGCCCAGAACGCGCTCTACTTCACCGCCGAAGTCGGCGTGGCCCGGGGTGTCAACGATGTTGATGTGAACACCTTCGTACTCGATGGCGGTGTTCTTGGCCAGAATGGTAATGCCGCGTTCTTTTTCCAGGTCGTTGGAATCCATTACGCGCTCGTCAACCTGCTGGTTTTCGCGGAAAGTGCCGGACTGGCGCAGCAGTTGGTCAACCAGCGTAGTCTTGCCGTGGTCAACGTGAGCAATAATGGCGATGTTACGAATTTGTCGGGTCATGGGGATACGTCATTTTAAAAAGTCGCGCGGATTCTACCATGCCGCGGCCAACTCTACAGTTCTCCCGTGATTTTTTCTGTACACTGGCGCCGTTTTCTAGCAAGAAAGAACACATATGTACGACTGGAACGCACTGTGGCACGCCCACCTTGACTATCGCACCAGCTACGGTGCGCCAGACACCGACATAAACCAGCTGGCCAGCCAGCTAAACGGCATACTCAGCAAGAGCGCGCGCGACGCCCACGACCTGGCGGTCTACGACACGGGCAGTAGCTACACCCTGCTGCGCCACGACAACGGCCTGCAGATCATGACGCTGGCCAAACAGCACCTGTTCGACATCGCCATCCGCCTGGTCACCGCCGACGAAGGCCAGGCACTGGCGCTGCCCTACCTCGAAGTGCTGGTAGACAACCTGGCCACCGAAGAAGAAGGCATCTGGCGTGCCGAAGTCGGCTGCACCGAAGACGGCGAGCTGGCCGCCAACGGCGCCCTGCTCCACCCCGACGAGCCACCCGCCATGGCCTTTAACCTTAGCTTTGCGGCCAACCCGCAATTTACCCAGGCCCTGCAGCAAGCCTGGCAAGAAGCCGCCGAAAGCATCACCCTGGACGCCGCCGCCTGGTACAACGCCGAAGCACTGGAAGACACCCCGGCCGAGCCGCCGCTAGACGCGCGCATTCAGGAAATGTGCGACCGCTACGCCGAAATCATCCGCCGCGAACAAGCCATGCTGTCGCGCCGCTTCAGCGACAACGAGCTGCGCCTGGTAGCCGAAGTATTGCGCAGCACCCGCTTTGAAACCGCCGAATCGTGCCGCGGCCTGTGGCTGGCCGTAGAAAGCCGCATCATGCACGACGAACTGGACCAAAAACACCAGGCCGACGGCGACGCCCTGCTAGAGCGCCTGAAAGCCCTGAGCTACACCCAGGAAGTGGCCCTGATCGAAGCCCTGTCCCCCGTACAATAAGCCCCACCCGCTAGCGCCCGGGCGGGAATGGCGCTATACTCTTCATTCTTATCTGGGGGCGACCTGGTTTCGACGGGGGTTGCGAAGCGGATGAGGGCATACCGGGATTTCAGTCATCCCGTTAAACACTGAATTTATTTAGTCGCAAACGACGAAACTTACGCTCTAGCTGCTTAATCGCCGCTAGACTCTACAGCAGCTTGCTGATGGGCTGTGGGGGCAACCCCGGTAGAGTCATTTCACATCAGATCGCCTGTGACCGGGTTACTTGATCAGGGGCTAAACTTAAGGTAACTCGCCAATACCCAGCCTGTCCGTCGGCGTGGTAGCGGTTAAATCCAAATGACACGACTAAGTATGTAGATCTCTTCGTAGAGGATTTCCGGACGCGGGTTCGATTCCCGCCGCCTCCACCAGATTCTCACAAAGCCCTGATTTTTCAGGGCTTTTTTCTTTGGGTTTGTCTTTTCGTCAATTTATGACATCGATTGTGACAGTGACTGTGACATCGGTGGGAGCGAAAAGATGGGCAACCTCTCCTCTTACGTCTACCAGCACACCAACGGCATCTTCTACTTCCGTAGAGCCATCCCCTCTTCTATACGTCAGAAGCACAACACAAGGCCGGATATACGTGTTTCCCTACGAACCCGCGATCCAAAGACTGCCCTTGCCCTAGCGCGACGTTATGCAGTTCAATGTGACGAACTGTTTAGCAATGATGAGCATATGGATTTATTCAAGAAGCGTAGCGTGAAAGACCTTGTCGGCAAGCTGGATTTTGTTGTCACCACAGCGGATGGTCACAAGGTAGAGCTGAACAACATCAAAGCAGGCGAAGAAGAGACCGCCAAGCAACTGCTACAGCAATCGTTGGACATGCTAGAAAAACGATCCGACAAGCCAGCCAAGAAGCAAGAACAGAAGCACGTTGTCACCATTCATGATGCCATTCACGAATTCCTATTCAAGAGCATCGACTCGACAAAGTGGTCTGACAATAATCGCTACTACTACACCCGACGATTAGCAGCATGGAATTGCATTATCGGGAAGCATACCATTGCCGATTTTAGCGAAGAAATGTATGTCAAAGCCCTAAAGGAATTGGCATTACTTCCGGCACATCAGAACCGCAAAGAATACAAAGCATTGACGCCCGACAAAATGATCCAAGAAGTAAGGCGAATCATGAGTGAGGGCGGCGAAGTTGAGACCCTAACGGATGAGACATTCAACAAGTATATTACGTGCTTGAATACCTTTTTTTCGTGGGCAAATTCTAAAGGGTACTGTAACTGCTCGTTTATCGAAAAAGGCCGTAGAAAGCTAACAGAAAGCAGCAGAGACAAGCGCGACGCCTTCACCAGCGAACAGATTAGAACCATCATCAATCTGCTCAACATCAACAGAGACAGATTCAGGCGTGAATGGCATTATTTCATTCCCATGATTGCCATATATTCGGGAGCCAGACAGGCAGAAATCGCACAGCTAGATGTTGCCGATATCAAGCAAGAAAATGGCATATGGGGCTTTGAAATCTGCGAGACCGAAGGGTCGGACAAGAGCGTCAAAAATCGCTCCAGTAATCGATTCGTGCCATTCCATTCTGAGTTGATTAAATGCGGGATATTGGAATATCACGCGGAACGCCTTAAAGGTGGTTTTGAGAAGCTTTTCTTTGACGAGCGCACGGATTATGGCGACAGCGTGAACAAATGGTTTAATCGAACGTTCATGGAGAAACTAGACTTCCAAAATCGATCCAAGTTGGCTTTTCATTCGTTCCGACATAGTGCCATTACCGAAATGATGAATGCCCAATCGAGCGATGATAGGACAATGATTATTGTTCAACACATTGTGGGACATGCTCCAGAAAATACAACGGCAAACACATATTTGAAGCATATAACGGCGGATAATAAGCTCAGGGTTTTGGAGTTGCTACGATATTAAAAAAGCCCTCTTCGGAGGGCTTTTGCAAGTATTCTCAATTAAACCATTGACGAACAATATATGCATTTGATATAAAAGAAATAAGACAACGTTTGCGTCGTTGTCTTATAGGGTTGAGATAATAACTAGGGTTGAGTTTTCTCTCTCGGTGCATTTGTATATGTATAATAGCATATATTATCTCTACTCTGTCAAGTATAAAACGCGAAATAATTTAGAGAGATAATAATATGAAAAAATCCCACACAATCCCATGCGTTAAAAATAACGTATTATCCGAAGTTAGCCACAAATATACAGGGGCGCTTGGCCAAGCAATTGATGAAATAAATGCCAGATATTCCATGTTGATGATGGGTGGCAAACATAGAGTTTACGACCACGTAGAACAGCGAGTAAGCGAGCCAGAATCGGTCAGAGTCTACGAGAGTACACAAATATTTCACGATAGCAAAATGGTCAATCCGGCCAGTGTTTGGATTAATGATAAACTTATAAGACGTAATTTTGATAATGCTGTCTTTAAGCCTTATAGAACCAATGACCAAACCAACGCAAGACACTTCAATCACTGGCTCGGCTGGAATGTTGCATACGTTGATGACATGCCGACCAAAGAGTTTGAAGAATATGTTCAGCCGTGGTTAGACCATATTCACAACGTGTTCTGTTCGGGTGATAAAGCACAATCCGATTATTTCATTCATTGGTTGGCACATCTCGTTCAGCGTCCCGATGATAAGCCAGGTGTTGCTATCGTTCTACAAAGCGGTCAGGGCTTTGGTAAAGGTATCTTTGTTACGCTCTTAAGTCAGATTATTGGACGCCGCTACGTGTCGCGTATAACGGATGCACACCAAGTGGCGGGTAGTTTCAGTGGTCAGATGAAAGATAAGTTACTTATCAACTTCGATGAAGCCACATGGGGTGGCGACAAGAAGAATAATGGGCGATTGAAGGCACTGATAACAGAAATCCATCTGACGATTGAAGAGAAGCACCAAAATGCCGAAGATATCGACCATTACGCCCGCTTTCTCATCACAACCAACAACGATTATCCCGTACCGATTGAACATGATGACCGTCGATTCTTTGTGCCGGATGTGACCACAAATAAACCGGATGCGCTCTATTTTGAACGCTTAGGCCAGTTGCAAACGAATGAGCACGCCATCGGTTGTTTCTTTACCTATCTACAAGATGTGGATCTGAGTATGGTCAATGTGCGCCATTTTCCGAATAGTGCAACACGCCAGAGAATCAAAGCAGAAAGCATCACACGTAATGATGTGTACAAATCGTTCCTGCTGGCTGCATACCACGAGGAAGTCGGAGCGGTAGAGATAATGAAACCCGGTCTCAAAGCATCCTTACTTTACGATTTTTTCTGCGAGTGGAAATCGAAGAATACCTTCAAGAATACCACGACATCATCAACAGCACTTGGCAATACGATGAGAGATGCGGAGTTTGAGCGAATAAAACGTAAAGATGGCACCTATTACAACATAACGAGATCCGATATCGAGAAATACTTAAAATCTATCGGAATAATTTAAACAAAGGGGCTTTTACCCCTTTTATCATGTGCGCGCGCACATGTAACCATTGACAAAAGACAATGAGATGCGGCATGAATGCCGCTTTTTGTTTACAATGCTGATTTATACCGGCAATTGGTGGTGGGTTTGAAAAACCCACCACCCAACCCACCACCGCTAATTATCTAGACCCATCAAGGCATTTGACAAAGTACGGTGGTGAGTGTTAAAGCAAACCCACCACCCGATTATTTAAGCGCCAGCCAAAGGGTTTTCAAAGAGGTGGTGGGTTTAGTGTTTTTTTGGAAAGATTCCAGAAAATCAAAACCCAGAAGTTTCTTTTTGATACCCCCAACCCACCACCATTGTGAAAAAACACAGCACAGGACTGTGAAAAACGGGTGGTGGGTTTGTTTTTAAACCCACCACCAGTAAAAAATTATCCAGCGTAGGCTTATACTTTATTGGTGGTGGGTTGGGTGGTGAGTTTTTCAAACCCACCACCCCCCGAAAACACCGCCCCTCGATCACCTCTCCAAAACGCGCACACCCACCCACCGAAAGCGCCCACCAAAATCACCACCATATTTTAAGTATATTTGATCAGGGATTTATTTGCACTTAATTGTAGGAATCGAAAGGGTCATACCATTTCCGCGACAAATGACATTAACACTGGAACCTATAGATAACTTGCGTGCTTTTTCTACGGGAAAATCATAAATCGGTACGCCATTTCCTCCACCAGTATCAAGCACTATAAATGGATTGCCCATCGCATCCTTGCTAATTAACGTTACTGCTCCATGAATATTTACCAGTTTACCTTTGTACTTATCATCGGCAGCTATTTCATTAGCTAGGTAATCCAAGAAATAGTCATCCGCACTTACTTTGATAGCACGCTCTACCGGAATAGGAGCTATGCTGGGATTTTTTTTGTTACTTGCCGAGCTGCTGTCTGCCTTCACTGCTGGCAGTGTACTATCAGATGAATAGTAGTTCACAAGATATACTGCGAATCCAATACTAATCGCTACGGCCAGAAATTTTTCCTTTAAAGAGGGGCGCGTCAAGCGTAAAGTTTTTTCAGTAACTGAAGGTAAAGGCTTTCCGCAGTTGCCACAAAATTTCTGTGATTTTTCAATGGCAGTGCCACATTTTTGGCAAAATGAAGAGTTGTTTTTCATGCCTAGCTCTTAACTGAAGGATTGACAATACTTTAGCACATTTGGATATCACGTGAAAGATTTTGTATAAATTTGGTTGGTAGACAACCAAGCACCATTGCCATGTAAGACACAATACAATTTCCCACTGATTAGATAGTGAGGTAGCGGTGAACACTCTCAAATCTTGGCTATTTAATAGTGGTATATTGTTTTGCAGCTGAACTGGGGTCCCATCCATAATCGCGTGCGATTATGGGAGCTGGTGATGTTGGTTTTTGTGGTTTTGGTTTTTTGTTTTTGCCTCGCAGAGTCCGCTTGTAAAATTTAGAGAGATTTATCTCGAAAAATTTTGCGTAAGTGGACCATTGGGGGAAAATCCCCCTCTGGACTCCCCCTAACACCAAAAAAGGATAAAACATGATATAATGATAATAAGAGTAATTATGTCGTTATATCATTTATCAAGTAAGGTTCACGGTCGAAACAAGGATAGTAAGAAAACTGCTGTCGCGGCTGCTGCATACAGAAACGGTGAAAGATATGAGGGCATAGACGGCCATGTCTCTAATTACAAGCGTAAGAAAGTAGACGGGCATAATCTCATTTATCCATCGTACGTCCAAAATAAGCCAGATGCCCAAGCATTGTGGCAGATGGCAGATAGAGCGGAGCTAAAGAAAGACGGCACAGTTAAAGACTCGTCGAGATCCGCCCGTGAATTTGAGTTCTCATTAATGACAGAGCTAACGCCAGGACAGAACAAGTTTCTTGCGCGTGAGTTTGCTCGTTATATAAGCGAGAAATACGGCGTTGCCTGTAACATCGCATTCCATCATCTAGAGGGCAAGAATCCCCACGCACACATGATGTACACGGTGCGTAAAATCGAAGCGGACGGTACGTTAAGCGAGAAAGTGCGAGAGCTAGACAAGAAGAACGTATTACTAGACGCGAGAAAAAAATGGGCTGAACTCGCAACGACGCACTTACAAAAGGCGGGTTTTGATATCGTGTTGAGCGAGAAATCGTTTCAAGAGCAAGGAATCAAGCACGAGCCAGCGAAACACGTCAATGCCGACAAATATCACCGCGCGAAAAGATTAGGTGAAGAATTGCCTGAACTTGTGCATCGTGCGGAGAAAATGAGCCTACGCCAATCCATTGATAGCCCTACCCCTGTAGAAGCTTCTATAAACGACTTTCGGGGTGCTGATGTATACCCTAAGTATGAATCGTTCATTATAGATGACATTGACGAACACAAGCCTTTCGGATCGTATAATGTCAGGGGTATTAGCCTCGATGCTGAACGATATGTCCAGTCTATTAGCCTCGATATGAAAAACACCCCCAAAGGTATTAGCCTCGATATTGACCCACACATCCAGCCTATTAGCCTCGATATTAAGACCGAGAAAAAGGCATACCACACGGAAAGAATCTGGCTTAATACTGAGGCACCAAAAGAAGAATCTCCCAATAATGCTATTAATGAAAAGTCCAATTTCATTATGCGTTACAAAGAGAAGAATCGGATCGGAATAAGAAAATCGGCAGCCAATGATATTGCATTGTTAGCATTGCGCGATTATGTGAACCAAAAGCGCGAAGAGTTAGCGAACAAGAAAAGAAATGTCCATAAGTATTATGAGCAATTGAAGGTCGCAGTAACTGAAACAGAAGAAAAGCCAATATTATTTGGATTATTCAAATACCAAGAGAGAAAATATTCAAAGGGTGATATTGACCGCATGCGGGAAAAATACAACCGAATGAAAGCTGATTACCTAAAAGAAGATATGGATTTTAAAGCGCTCTGTAGGGCTTCTGGTGTCGAAGTGTGGGGTGATAGTTTGGGTGAAATTGAGGCTAATCTCGACGCCATTAAGAAGCTCACAACAGAGCATGAAATCAAGACGCAGCTGAATGCGATGATATCACCATCAAAAGATGTATCGAACCCATTCAAAGCGAAAGTAGCTCAAGAAATTGAATCGAATATCTCAATGCGATATAGCCCAAGCGCATACAGACCATCACATGATTTCAATATGTAAAAAATCCCCTTCGGGGGATTTTTTATTTTCTGCCCACATAATCCGATGCTTTTAGCCTCGACATACTTTACACAAGCATCAATATATATTAGTGTAAATATAGAGAGGTATTGATATGACAAAAGAAGAGGAAAAGATACGCAACGAAGCGAAGAGAGAAATGATTGAAGAGATAAAAGAAGTGAGCAAATTTATACGCGAAAAATGCGTAAAACTCGATTCAGATTTCTTCATTTATTCGTGCAAAGACAGGACTACCCACATAGAGATTAAGAATAAATTTGACCGCATTAAAGAGAAATATGCAGAGCATAATTTCGATTATAACCGCTACATGCCATACATTGACATGAAGAGCTATAAATATGTTCGTCTGCGTTCTGAAATGACATTCAATAAGAAGGATTTTCTTGATAAAGATAAGATTGGATTCTTTGTTGACGATACATTGGAAAAGGCACAGAAGGCCAAGGCAATACTTGCGGAAGGATTTAAGAATGAAGCAGATAAGAATTTATTCCTAAATGATTTGCATGGCTTGCAATTTTACACCGAGGAAGTGGAAACAAAGAATGAATCTGGCGAGGTGGTTGTTCGCTTTACGTCGGGTCTATTAGCCTCGAATTGTAATTATATACAGCGGTTCCACTCTGGTTATCATTTGCTGGCTTACGCAAGAGAAAAGGACGGAAGTGAGCAAGTAAAATTCCGTGCTAATTGTGTCCTTGGTGATGTTAAACACTGCTCAAAAATACATGGCCGAGAGATTATGCAAAGAAGCGACAGAAAAGAATTAACAGCTATCTTTGCATGGGAATTTCCTGGTAGACATAAACTAAAGAAAATCGAATTTTATCCAAGCGACAAGATAGTCGAGGGGGCGAACAAGCAAGAAGAAATCGATATATTAATTTGAGATGGCAAAATGCCCACATAATCGCGATTATGTGGGCATTTTGGCATCCGACAAACGAAGTGCGTCAACTTTTCAAAATGTTTCAGCATCAGAAATTTTACAGTTATAACTGTCACCTTTCTTGGAATTGGCAAATCATCCATTGATAGATTTTCCCACTTGTCCAGCGTTTTTGGCTCTAAGGGTAGAAATATATTTGCTGTTTTTTCGTACTCAACCCCTGAGATTATACTCTTGCAGGTTATTCCTAAAACTCTAACATTCCAAACGGCAATGAAACGGATGTCTTTGCCGATGCTGGCTATATCGGCGTGCATAAACGCAAAGAACACGAAGTGCAATACTATTGATGCCAAAAAATACGCCCAAGACCATCTTGGGCGTATTTTTCTTTGAGTATCCCTCAAGCGGGCACGGTAGATAAAATGGCAATTCTAAAATATCCCTTTTAGTATATAATCTTCAGCTCTTTTTTTAATTTTATTCATTACAGCTCGATTTTTTGCCAAGTCGTGAGCTTTGTCATCAGGAAATATATCTAATATTAAGTATTCATTTTTGCTGGGGTGTTTTACATAGACCAGGGCTCTATCGCTGGTTCTTCGCTCTCTTGGTTCTTTTCCACGAGCTATGAGTCTTTTTAATGCTTCATATTGGGCTGTCCATTTTTCTTGTTCAAGTTTATTTGTTGGTATTAAATGTACGTGTTTTAGGATGTCGTCTTCGCCATCTACGTCAATATCATGATATGGCTTGTCCACTCCAAAAAATAAATGGAAGCTTGATTGCTTCCATTCTTTGAAGTTTTTAATTATTACTTTTCTTTCGCTTTCGTTAATGTTTTCTTTTTCTAAAATTTCTATACATCCAGAATGAAAAAAACAATCCACTTTTTCATTCCTCAGAATATCTTTTAATAACGCCTTCATAAGTAAAGGATGGCGCATTATTTATCTTTTCAAGCACTTTTACCATCTCGCTATTTTTTGCGAAATTTTCGGTTGCCATGGATGGTTTTTGCCGACCTAAGATATTTCTAGCAAAAAAATCTTTCTTTTCAAAAACAACGCCAAGATTAAAATATTTCATCGCAAGTTCCTCGCTTCCTTTTCCGCATTATAACATGGTTTTTAACTATTTCAATTGTAATAACTGCCTACCTAAGTTACCATACGCTGGCACAACTTGGTGCACAACCTATGACATCGCTGTCATAGCGGACGAACCCAAACAGGGCTAAGTGTATGATTTTATTGGATGCTGTTGCGGAACTTTCTCCCGCCGCCTCCACCAGATTCTCGCAAAGCCCTGATTTTTTCAGGGCTTTTTTCTTTGGGTTCGTCATTTTTGCAAACACTGTGTAGCGTTGCGCGATTTTTGGCACAGTTTTGCACAGGTTTTGTCACTCGCCCTGCCCTGCCGTTTTGCGCGATTTTTGTCACTTTTTCGGCGATCTTTCCCTAGAACAATCCCCCCATTGCCTCCGGCTCCCAGTTCAGTATCACTAGCTCCCTGCTGCTCTCCGGCGCGCCGTGCGTGTTGGCGGTGCTGTACTTGATATCCAGCCCTTCCATCCAGAAGCCCTTGAACGCCTCCCGTATGTCCGGGTGGTCGTTGATGCTGACCATTACCCTGCCCTTGCAGCTGCGCATGGCGGCGGCCAGTTGCTGGTACTGGTCAAAGTCGAACGGCACGCCGTAGCCTTCCGTTTGCCAGTACGGCGGGTCGGCATAGAAGAAGGTATGCGGGCGGTCGTAGCGCTTCAGGCATTCTTGCCACGGCAGGTGCTCGATGTTGGTACCGGATAGCCGCAGGTGTGCCGCGCTGAGGTTTTCTTCGATCCTGCAGAGGTTGACCATCGGCGCGGTGGTGGCCGTGCCGTAATGCTGGCCTTCCACCTTGCCACTGAACGCATGGTGTTGCAGGTAGAAGAACCTGGCAGCGCGCTGGATGTCGGTCAGCGTTTCAGGCCGGGTCATCTGCTGCCACTTGAATACCTCACGGCTGCTGAGTGCCCACTTGAACTGCCGCACGAACTCTTCTAAATGATGCTGGATCACCCGATACAGGTTCACCAGCTCGCCGTTTACATCATTCAGTACCTCGCAGTGGGCACGGCTATGGCGCAAGAAGTACAAGGCGGCACCGCCGCAGAACAGCTCCACATAGCAGTCGTGCCTGGGGAATAGCGGGAACAGTTTGTCAGCCAGACGGCGCTTGCCGCCCAGCCAGGGGATAACCGGATTCGCATCCATCGGTATGTCCTTGGCTTGGCGCTCTCGGGCGCTCTGTCGTTGAAAAGTGATTGATTGCACCGCAACGCGGGCATTTGATCGTGAGTCGGATGGCCAGCCCTTCGGCCAGCTTGCGATGGCAGTCATCGCAGCGCATATCGTTTTTCATCTGCAAGTGTCAAAAATACCGCTAAACTGGCCGGGCTTTCAGCGCTGAAAGTGGCAGCCTAGGGGTGACTTGCAGGGTAGTTCTGCGGGTCAGCTGTCCGGCCGGGTGTTCGTTGCACCCGGCCGGTCGCTGTTCTCTTAAATCTGGCTTACTGCGCCGGCCAGCCGGCCAGAATGTCAACCGAGTCCAACTCTGTCTGATCAATGGCAGCGGTGACAGCAGCTTTTAGCGTGCGAGCATGGGCATGCAGTGTCGCTGCATACTGGGCTAGCGCCACCGGCATGCCAAGCACACTTTTTGCGTCTAGTGATAACGTACTGTTATCAGCACAAGTCCACACAATAGTCAGAGGCTCCCCAGCTTTCAGTGCGACTTGGGCAGCCAATGCCGCCGTCGTTATGCGCTGTACGCTACGAGGTGTCGAGTCGATTACTTTATTCTGGTAAGGGAAACCCGCCTCTTCTCTGCGATCACGCTCAACGTTAATTGCTGCCAGCCGTTCGGCTTTCAGCTGGTGAATACTGGGCTCCGCCATGGCAGCAGCATTCTCGTCAGATATCTGAATGCACCCTTCCGGCAGCAGATGTGCGTCATCAGTGCTTTCCAGAAAATGCAGCTTGCCCGATTTGTCTTTGAAGTAAGGCATTACTTTTCCTTTCCTATCGAAGTTCTGACCAGTACTCAATGGCTAGCGAACCTGTCGATTGCTCAAGCAAATACGCAGCGCCTGACGGGACGATGACGAAAAGCTGCCCACGAACCAGCGCTGCTCCATTGCCCCCGGCCTCGCCAGCCACTACCCCCTGAACGTGCATGTAGTACAGAGCAGACGTCGACATGTACCAGCCTATCGCGATGACAATTGGCTTTGCGGTTGCGTTGTAGTAAGTGGTACCCACCAACCGCTGAGTGCCTACCGCGAATGACTGCCATGTCTGGCCGGAGCCAAACAAGGCACCGAGGACAAACTCAGTGGTTGCTGCTTTGGTGGATACGTCACCCGCGACAGGGGTTTTAGTCGTGATACCTGCAGGCACATCAAGAATGCCTGTGCTGGCATCCAGTGTCATCGCTGCGGTCCATTCCACAATCGACTCTGCCAGTCCCGACACAGCTGACTTCCAGATGTGCATTCCCGTAGAAGAGTCTTGTTGGTACACCAATGAATAGCCATCACCTAGCTTCTTATGTGTGCCTTGTGTGTGGTACCAGTTGGTACCGTAATACGACGAGTTGGCATCAGCCGCATAGACTGTCTTGGCATTCTGCTGGACGACTGGGTACTGAGCCCCCCACGCCCGAGGGATTACACCAATCCCTACGTTGCCCTGAGGGTCTTTTTTGACCCCATCTGAAATACCATATCCAGCCAGGGTGGATGGACGAGCATCCCCGATTCCACCCCAGGCAAGCTTCTTGATGGCAGCCAGCAACTGGCTGTTATCGTTTGGATCAAGAGGCCCGATAACGGCCTCCACCACAGAAACAAACTCTTCCTGTACGGCGTTTAGCCAAGCAGCAGACAAGATCGTCCCCAGCTCGCCAGTGGCCGAATTACCATCGTGAAACAACCCGTCCGGGGTATCGATCTTTCTCATCTAAGCCTCCTGATAAGCGAAATAAACAAAGGTGTGCGCGGGCTTCAGATCCTGGAACAGCGCTTCCACCAGCACATCCCCAAACACAGTCAACCGCTCGCCTGCAGCAGACTGACCCACACGAAAGCGGAACACATGGCTGCTGGGGCCATGCACGACTACCTGCCAGACCCACACCATGTCGGGCACCCATACGATGTCACCGGCACGGCCGGTACCTGCCCGTAGCGGCTGCGGCTCGCGGATGGTGATGCGGTAGCCCATTCCCTCTGCCAGCCGGGTGAAGTACGGAATGGACAGCCCGCCAGTTTCGGCCAGCTTGGCCAGCACGGCCTGCAGTCGCTGCTGATAACCGGCGCCGGCCGGCGGCGTGACGCCGCAAACCCGCTCCCAGTCCGGTAGCAGCTGCTCGGCAAAATACGGGGTGACCGCCGCCGTTACCCTGTTGGCGCTGTGCTGGGCGGCATCCAGCGCCTGGCCTTCGGCTGCCAACTCGCCGGCCAGCGTCGTCGCGGTGGGCGTGTAGCTCACCGGCGGCAACAGCATGGCCAGCAGATCGGCGTGGCTCATGGCATCAAGCCCACAGTGAGGCTACCCAGGCGCACCCACTCCACCTTGCTGGCATCCACCACTGGCACCACGTTGGCCGCAGGCTGCGTGACGCTGCGGTCCACCACACCCGGTACCGCCGACACCAAGGCTTCGATGCGGCTTTTGATGGCCGACTCGCCCGGTGCCAGGCTGGCGAAGTAGCCGGCAATGGCGGCCTGGATCAGCGGGCTGGCCACCGCCAGCGTGGTACCGGCCAGCTGCACCAGCACGCTGACGTTGGCCGGTTTTTCGGTGGGCGCCAGCACCAGGGCATTCTTGGCTGTGACCGGTCGCACGTCGTCGATATAGGCCTGCACCGCTGCCACGCTAGCCGGCGACGGCAAGCCACCGGCCGAGGTGACCACCACGTCCACCGTGCCCAAGCCACGGCGCAGCGGGTACACGTAGGCCGCCGATACGCCCGGCACCTCCAGCGCCCAGCGGCGGTAGTCGTAGCGGTTGCCACAGGCCGGCGGGCGGCGGATCAGCTCCAGCAGGCGCGCTAGCAGCTCGGCGTCGCTTTCTGCTTCCACACCACCGCTCATGCTGGCCAGCAGCGCCTGGCTGCTCACGCCTGCCGGTGCCGCCATCAGCGTGGCCTGGCTGCCGGCAGGCAGGTTGGCCGCCGTGCCAGCTACGTTGGCCGCAATGGCCACCGTGGCCACGCCGGCCGCATCCAGCACCGCGCTGGCGCTGGTGGTGTAGCCCTGGCCGCCTGCCTTTACCGCCAGGCCAGCTGGTGCCGCGCTACCAGGTACACCGTTTAACTGCAGCAGGCCGCTGGCCGCTACCGCCGGCTTGGGCTGCAAGCCGCGCAGGCGGGCGTGTAGCAGCAGATAGTCGCGGTCGGCGGTGTCGGGGAAGATCTGGCGCACCATCCACGCTTGGTGCTGGTACAGGCCCTCCACCGCGCTGGCCACGCTGCTGGCGCGCAGGTAGAAGTCGCTGTCCGGGCCGGTGTCGGCATCGGACAGCAGGTTCAGCAGGTCGCGCAGCATGGTGTCGCGGATGGTAGCGAAGGCAGGAATGGCGAACGGCATCAGGCCACCTTCACCGGGTGCTGGAAGGTCTGGGTTCGGCCGCTGGCGTCCAGCACCTGAATGTGCAAGGCCAGGCGGCCTGGCTGGCGCTCGGTGGTAACGGTAATGCGCTTGGCGCGGCCGTCATCCCGCAGCGGTGCCAGTGCCTGCTCGGCGTACTGGCGCGCCAGCACGGCCACCCTGGCAACGTCTTTCAGCCGCTGCAGCTCGTGCAGGCGGCTGCCCAGCGTCGGGTCTTGCCAGTAGCTGCCCAGCGGCGTGGCCAGGCGCAGGTACACCGCGTTAGCCAGCGTATCGGTGCGGCTGCCGCTGTAGTCGGCGGATTGGGAGGAGATAAAAGCGTCCATGCCCTGCAGTGTGCAGGGCATGGCGTGGGGGGAATTAGCTGATGGGGTTCAGTGGGTTACACCACTTTTAGATTCTTCGAAGCGTTGCCACAACGTCTTATAGTCATACAGATCGTTTGTACCATACACAATATACTGACAAACGAACTCCCAAAAGGTGAGCACTTCCATAGCAAGCGCACCTGGCTTTATCCCAGTCTGCGGTGGACTTATGCTTACCAAGTCTTCTTCGGGCTTGTGTGGCTTCCTTGGTACTAGGAGAGGTTTAAAACAAATACAGGTATGTACCACTTGTTGCCGTTTGTAAATAACTGGCTGGTCTCCAAAGTACACGTCATGAGTCTCTTCACCCATGAAGGTCATGAAGTCATGAGCAATTTTGTTTCTTGCAAACCAAGCCCAAAAGACATTGCTTAGTGCGGGGACATTTTCGTAAGAGCTGACTGACGGGGCATGGAGTTTCGCATTGGGCTGAGTAATTTGCTGATAGCGGATAAGGTTCTGCACTGCCGCTACTTTAGTGAGGAGGAAGTATTCCATTTCCTTTTCCGCCTCTTCATCAGAGCACCTCTGCAGAGACTCTGCATGGCTTCTCGCGTAGCCTAAGTAGCGCTTGGCTGCTTCGAGCTTTTGAGTCACGTCATCAACAGACATGGCAGGCTCCCCATTGATCAAAGTCTTCTGCTCCAGAATTAAATGAATAAATTCGAATCACCTGGCCAAATTCATGATTTATGGGTGGGTAGGCAACCCATGCTCTTTTCGAGCAATACGCTCAATTTCTTTGACAAAATAGGCTCCTGCATCGTGATACGATGAGATGTCGTAGAAGTTCTTGATGCTTCTTTTGCATCTGTAACAACCAAGCCCCACCCCCAAGCGACTGCTATTCAGATGCCCAAAATCTAACTCGTTACCACAGTCACAGTAGAATTTCAGGGCCACGGGGTGGTTATAAAAATCCCACATCCAAGCACAATCCACATCATGTATCTTATCCCTTGTATATCTCTTAAATCTTGGCTCGACTGACATTGAGCGGGACAAAAGAAGCGAGATAATTTGATATGCTAAAAGCACAAGAGCAACGCACGAGAACAGGATTAACCAACCAGGAAGAGAGTGCCATGAACTGAGCCAGTTCAGGATGAAAATGAAAGGGGCAATCGCATTGCCGAATAGACTTTCCGGCTCAACTTTGAACCATCCAGCTACGCCTGCAATAGCACCCAAGAAGCCCATAAACCCGGCGATGCCAACAGAAACCGCAACCACTTTTTTCCATAGCTGATCAAACATCGTACTGGCCTTGATAGTGTATAGAGACGTTATTCTAACCGAATAAGTTGCTTACACCACCCCACCCGGCACCCCCTGGTGCCCGTGCTGCAGGAAGCTCTTCCCACCCGCCACCACGTCGCCATCGGTGCTGTAGCTGCCACCGGTCTGCTGCACGTTACCGCTGAAGGTCGCACCATTGCCCCCCTGGATGGCCAGGCCGCCGTTGCCGGATAGTTTCTGTTGCACCGTCACCGCGCCGGTAAAGTGGGCCTGCGGGCTGTCGAACTGCATGCTTTCGGTGGCGGTCAGGGTAAAGCGTTTGGTAGTGCCGTCGATCTGGCCGTCTTTAAACACGAAGGTATCGCCAAAGGCGTTAAAGATGGCGGTCTCGCCCTCGGCTAGCCCTTTCACGCGGTACTGGCCATTTTCGGTGGCGATGATGATGCCGTGACTGGTGCGGCCACCCAGCGGCAGCACCACAATGGCGGTACCGGCCGGCGGCCGGCTGGTAAAGCCGAACTGCTGAAACAGCTCCAGATCCTGCAGCGACTCACCGGCCAGGCCTTCGCCCTGGATAAGCTGGCTGCCGGCACCTTCGCCGCTACGCTGCAGCACGCCGCGAAACGCCTGGCGGATGCCGGACAGGGCGCGGCGGATGCGCTTGTCGATATCGTTGATCATGCTTAGTCCACGTCGATGGCGTCCAGGCCATCGTCCTTCTTCTTGCGCTTGGTGCGCTTTTTGTCACGCTTGTCCGGATGGGCGTCCAGTACCCAGACGCCGTCTTCTTTCAGCGTCAGCGTGGTGCGGCTGCCCTGGCCTTCGCCACCTTGCAGCTTGCGGGCCATCAGGAAGAACACCCCGTCGATGCCATGCGGCTCGCTGACCACGTGCACGCGCTGGCCGGGCTGCCACAGCACGCCGTCGCTGGTGCGGTGGCCCTTTACCACGGCGGTGAGCGTCATGCCCTGCAGGCGGCTATCGGACAGCAGCTTGCGCGCCCTGGCGCGGGTGTCGGCCAGGCTGTCGGCGTCGCCATCCTGTACGATGCGCGGCCGGTACACCGCGCAGCCAGGGTCGCGTACCGCCGACTTCAAGGCATGGCGGCCGGCTTCGGCGTGGGTGCCGTGCGCCTGGCCCAGCACGGTGATGTCCGAGTAGCGGCCGGCCAGAAAGCCATCCACCTCCGCCGCCGCGTCGGCCAGCGCACCAGCCAGCACGCTGTCGTCCACCTGGCCGCTGCGGCTGCGGTCGGTCAGCATCACCACTTCGTTCAGGCCGAAGCGACTTTCCATGTCATCACGGGTGGCATACATGGTCAGCCCTCCGCATCCAGCCGGATGGCCTGTACGGCCAGCATCGGCTCCTGGCAGAGCTGTGCCAGCTGCTGCTGGCTGAGTTCTGCCAACGGCAGCGTGGTGGCGCTACGGGTAAACACGAAGCCGGCACGGCGGAAGGTGTCGCACTTGGCCACCACCTGGATGGCGTCGGGGCCAAAGCTGCCAGCCACCGCATCGCTCACTGCAGGCAGTACCGTGGCGTCACCTGGCGACTGGCCTTGCAGCACAGCACTGTCAGCCGTAGCTTCCTGCCCAGCGACAGCGTCGTCTTTCTTGATTTTGCTTTCAGCCATGATGACGCCCCCTTATGCCACGCTACCGTCGGAACCGTAGGCCAGTTGCCAGAAGCCATAGCCACCGGCGGCGCGGGCTTCGGCACCGAACTTGTATTTTTTGCGGTTGAACACGTTGTCGGCCTGCGGGTCGGTCTGCTCCACAAACACCGGTTTTTTTCGTTCCTGGTAAATGAACGGTTTGACCGGCTTGGTGGTATCCAGCAGGAACCAGGCATCGTCCGAGGTCAGCCACGGCGCCACTACCACCTTGGCGGTGTTCTTGTACGGGTTGGCCTTGCCGTCTTCCAGGCGGTCTACCGTCATCAGGGTGTTGGCTTCGTCCTCCAGCGCAGCCGGAACCAGCAGCACGTTTGGCGTGATGTTCAGCGGGCGGCCTTCGTCGTCCTTGAACTTCTTCATGGTGGTGCGCCCTGCGCCATAGCTGGCTTTGGCTGCTGCCAGGCTGGCCGCCGACAGCTTCTTGCTGCCCTTGTTGGATACAGACTGGCCGTTCACCGGGTGGTCGGTATCAAAGAAGTACTGGCCGTCGTAGCACGGCGTGCTGAACGCCCTGTTGACCAGGTCGAACACGATTTCATCCGGCAGCTGCTTGGCAGAAAAGCCGGCCATCTGCGCCTGCGGCGCGTAGATACCCAGGTTGTCGTCTTCGATGTCGTTACGGTCTACCTCGACCGTGGCTTCCCAGTCGTCGTTGGTGATGCTGTAGCCGGAGGCCGACAGCGCCTTGACGGCCTTGTCGCCTATCCATTTCTGCATGCGCGGAAAGCTGGACAGCCACTTGTAGTCGTTGGAGCGTGCCGTGGACGGCACCACCATGGCCACGTCCTGCCACTGGTTGGGTGCCGCATCGAAAGCATTGTTGAAGGTGGTCTTCAGGTTGACGAAGATCGCCTTGAGGGTGGAGGCATTCACAATCATGGTGGTTTCCTTAGATGACCCACACGCCGTCGGCGTCTACACCGACCACCAGGCCGGCGGGTGAACGGGTATTGGTGCCGTGGGTACGGGCAACGGTCTGGTTGTCGACGATGTAGCAAGGGCGGCACAGGCTGGCCTGCGTCACCGGGTCGCCCGCGTCGTTTAGCCACTTGAAGGCACGGCCGCGCTGTACCAGCACGGTGGCGGCACCATCGGCACCGGCGCTGTTGTCGACGCTGATATCAGCCATGCCCAGGTAGGCCAGCGTGGCAGCGGTGATGCCTGGGGCGGCGAAACCGCTGGCATTGGCCACCACCAGCGTGCCGGCCGGGATCTTCACGCCGGCCGCCGCCGGCACGGCCAGCAGCTGGCCGTCTTTGTGCGGGGTATTGCGGTCTTGGGTGGTTGCAGTCATGGGCTTACTCCTTCAAAGCGGCAGCCACGGCAGCCGGGTCGTTACCGAACATGTGGCATACCGCCAGCGTGGTGTCGTCCAGCGCGGCAGCGTTGGCCGCTACCGGTGCCAGGCCCCCGGTCTGGGTGCCACTGAGCGCGGCGATTTTGGGGGCTGTATCCAGATAGCCCTGCAGCGCCGGCAGGTTGCCCTTGCCCAGGTCACGCGCCCATTGCTCCTGTGCCGGCAGCAGGCGGCCGTCGGACAGCGCCGCCAACACCAGCTCGTCTACCTGGCGGCCGGCCAGCTGGCCACTCAGCGCGGCTACCTGGTTCTGCAGCTCGCGCATGGTATCTACCGACACAAAGCGCGCCGGGTCTGCCTGGTTGGCCGACAGTGCGGCAATGCGTTGCTGCTGCTCTGCCAGCATGGCCGGCAGGTTCACGCAGGCAGCGGCCATGCCCTGGCCAGCAGACAGCTTCTCTACCAGCTTGGTCAGCTGGGCCTGGATGTCGTCGACGCTGGCACCGACGGGCAGGTTGAGCAGCCAGCGTAGCTGCTCGGCAAGTTCTTCCATGTTGTTGTCCTCCTTGGACGGGGTGGCGGCGGGAAACAGGCGCGACAAGGCTGCCACCCCGATGTCGGGTAGCTCGTCCAGCGCGGGGTTGTTGGTCAGGGCGACATGCAGCAGGCCGGTAACCCGGCCCTGGCTGTCGTAGGTAAAAACCGGGGACAGGTAGCGGTATTCTTTGGCCACGATCATCGCGGCGGCGCTGGCGGTCCATTCCACGTCCGTGGCGTACAGGCCATCAGCACGCCATGCCAGCGTGCCAAACCAGCCGCTAGCCGGGGCCGGCTTGCCGTTGTCAGCGGCACGCAGCGTCTGGTGCTCGTAGTCGATCACATAGCGGGTAGCGCGCCGGCTGGCCTCGGCCACCAGCGGTGCGGCCAACGCGGCCGTCAGCGTCCAGTGGCTGCAGCTGGCGTCTGCGACGTTGCCTGGCCGGCCGTCACGGGCGCTGAAGTTGCCGGCGGGCAGCAGCTTCAGCATGCGCGGTGCCTGGCCGTCAGCCGTGCTGATCAGCGAGAGGTCTACCGTCAGGGCGGCGATGTGGGAGGTTTGATGTGCCATGCCCCGCATTGTGCGGGGCATGGTGAGGGGGGATTAGCTGATGGGGTTCAGTGGAAAACTTCTACTCTTGGCCCTCTTCGGCTTGCATGTCCGGATCCGACGAGAACACTGAACTAACATAGCAAAGCAGTGAGAAGGCTTTCAGGCTATTCACTTCCGAGGCATAGTCGAGATCCATGCCATGCAGGGTTGTGTGTCTGTTAAGTCCAGTGTATTCATGCTGCTTTCGCTCTTTGGGACTCCACGTAATCGGTAGGTCTAGAGCAAGCGGTGACCAGAGTGCATCTTCGAAATAGTCGAACGGATCCTCGGCTTGCAGCACTGATACACGCTTCTTCTTTGCCCAATCGTTGACATGCTCCCAAGGCCGGCGAGGTGACTTGGAAAAAAGCTCGCGTTCTGTTCGGTCCCGCACAATGCCTTCTGCTTGAGAAAAGAAAACCGGCACCGACAACGCATATTCTCCACGTAGGTGCGCGGCTACTGCCGGCTGTATGGCAAAAGCCCGATGGGGGTTGTCCTCAATCAATTTTTTGCATAGCGCTTCAATTTCCGGCTGGAAGCACTCAACAAACAGATTATCGACCAAAGCCATTCTGTCCGGAGCGCTAGTGAGCCTTTCCAGCGAGAAAGCGAGTTCTTCATACACTGACAACGGTAGATCCACACTAACGAACCATCCCTGCTTGGCAAGGCTATCAAGGTTCTCGGCCAACCTCGGATAATGCTCAAATCGCTTTTCGTAAGCTCGGCGAAGCGTTATGCCAAGTTCTGCAAATTTCTGTGCGCCGCTTGCCAAGCTCTCGATGAAGCGTTGATTTGGAACCCATGTGTTGATATTTTGGGTCAGGATGGCGAGTTGCTTACCCAATTTCCCCATGCTGGTCGACCCTTGAGTTTGCTTAAAAATGAGATCAAATTTTTGCAAACTAGTTGGCAATTGATTCTGTAAAGCCTGGAGTTTGGCAAAGTGCGGTTGAGTTACCTTGGCAATATGAGCAACCTGTTCGCCAAGTTTCGTCACATTTCTCATCATTTCGGAGCGTTGCAAGGTGCTGATAGCTGGACCTAAACGCTCTTGCATTGCTTGAATTCCAGCCAAAGAAGGGTGCGCCATAGCCGTAATCCTCGCAAGCTCAGGGGGAAGCTTGGGGACTGCTGCTATATTTTTAAGTATCTGGTCCAACGCCTCTTTGTCATGTCCAGGCAAGGGGGTAACAGCGTTCAGCTCGTCTTTCTTGTTCATGGGATAACCACTTCGATGCAAATCGACTGTGATAGTTAATCACAAATCGCTACGCAGGCGTTTAAACCCCGTTTAATTTCATCGCAAGCACACCAGCAGCACCGACGACGCCACCACCCCAGCAAAACCCCGCAAAACGCGTTTATGGAGCTTGGGCTTATTTGCCTACCAAGCTTTGCAGATAGTCCAGCGCGGTCTGTTCGATCTCGGCTTCGTCACCTGGTGTCAGTGCCAGAAATGGCCTGGCCGGGATCACGCTGCCGGGGTGATTGACCTTGGCCACTACCCGCCCGCCAAAGGCCAGCGCCTTCTTGTTACGCGGCCGGATTTCATGGGCGCGGGTACTGCCACCGAACTGGTGGATGGCGGCGTACTGCTTGTTGCTGCCTACCACGGCGCTGTCGGCGTCGCTGTCCGAGTCGATGCTGGCCGCCAGTTGGCCGCTGGCCTGCAGGATCTTGCCGCCCGGCCGGCCTGGCGGTTTCAGGCCTTGCCACTTCGGGCGGCCTTCCTGGGCGAAGTTTTCTTCTACCGCGTCGGCCATGATGGCGGCCACGTTGGCCATCAACGGCGCACGCTGTTGCCTTGCGATGCGTTCGATGGCGGCGGCAATGCCCTGGCGGTCGATTTTGATGTCTATCATGGCTATACTCTGAATGTCTCTGATCGGGTAGAGCCCAATTCAGGTGGAAGGGACGGCACCTTTAACGGTGCTGGCAGCGTGAGCAGCTGCCGGTATGCGTGGTGCTGGTGACGCTGGTTCGAGTCCGGCCCCCGGTCAGAGTGCTCCCCACATCACTTTGTGCGCTTGCAGCGCCATTGCCTTGTCTCCTTCCAGCACCTTGCCGCTACGTACCATATTGGTCAGCCACTTCTCGCGCTTGCCGGTTTCTGTACTTCTGGTTTTCACTTTGTAGTCCATCACCACAATCAGCTTGCCTTTACCGTCTGGCGCATTGAATACATACAGTAGTGCCGGCTTGGCTTGTGTTTCGTCCAGCAAGATGGCCTGTGGCTGACGTAACTGCTGCGGCAGCTGCTGCCAGAACGATAATGGCAATGTCTGCTCCTTACCGTCGCGCATGGCATGCAGAACGTCCTCATCCCGCACCGACAGTACCGCGTTTGCTGGCAACACCTCACTGACCTGCAATGCGGTGAGCGCTTGTGGTGGAATGCCTCCCACGTGTAGCAGTGTTCCTCTGGCCTGCTTGCTGGCCATCACTATCTGCACCAGCTCAGCCATGCGCTGATTCAGTGCTTGCATCAGCTCGGGGCGCCCCAGTGCCTGGTGAATCGCCAAAGAGGCCAGTCTTGGCTCCACCGCTGCCGCCTTGTTCAGTAATAGCTCCCCTGTATTGGCCAGTGCCGCTTGCCCAGGATTAAAACCAAAACCGGCGTCGGCCATGAACGGCTGGCCGGCCGGGTCGCGGAACAGCGGTGCCGACCGGGTATTGCCCTGGCGGTCTATCAGCTGCTGCACTGTTTCCAGCAGGCCTTCGCTACTGGATGTCTGAATGCCCTGGCGCTCAATGTCGCGCTGGCTGCGGGTACGCACGCGGCAGCGGCAGTTCCAGCCGTTGGGCGGGTAGAAGGCGCGCCAGAACGGGTCGTCGTAGCGGAACACGCGGCCGTGCATGGCACGGTGGCGCGGGCGGGTGCGGGTATCCAGCACCGCCACGTATTCCCACCACGGCCGGAACGCTGCATTGGCCAGCTGTGCCTGGTAACGCCCGGCCATATAAGCTGACTGCAGGTTGGTGCGGTAGATGGTTTCCAGCCGGCGCGGGTTTAGCCGCTTGCCTTCGATCTCGCCGGTATCTTTGTCGACAACACGCCCCCTGCCCCACCAGCCCTTTGCCTCCAGCACCGGCTGCAAGCGGTGTTGAAAAGCCTGCAGCGTTTCGCCGTTTTTCAATGCCTGGTCTAGCGCACCCCTGATGTCCTGCAAGATATCCAGCCTGGCCACGCTGGCCACGGTGAAGGCTTTGGCGTGCGCCTCCGCCCAGACATCCTGCCAGTTGAAACTGATGGCAAAGCCCTTGCTCTCGAAATAGCGGATGGCTTCTTCCGGTGGCAGACCGATGGCAAAGCCCAGGTCAGCGCTCGGCATGGATGCGCCCCCATACATCGGCCACAAACATGGCGCGGGCCATCAGCTCGGTCAGCGCGGCATCGTCCATCTGCGGGTAGGCTTCGGCCAGGGCTGCTAGCGCATCGTCGGGCGTGGCGCCATCACGAATGGCACTGATGGCCGGTGCCAGCATGCTGACCAGCGTGTCGGCAGCAGTATCCGGCAGGCTGGCGGCGTCTATGGCGGCCTGATCCGGGTATACCACTTCGCCCTGATCGTTGGTCAGTACCGCCCGATACTGGAAACCGGCAGCGGCTGGCGCCGGTTTTGGCACTTGGCGCAGCGCGGGCGGCAGCGCCATTTCCGGGCGTGGGGCAATCAGTACCTCGTCGTCCGGCCCCGCTTCAGGAATCGCCAGCTTGTCGTGTACCCAGCTGGTTTTTACCCGCAGCCCCAGCCCCACCAGCTTGGGCAGGCTGTCGGCGTACAGCTTCAGGTCTTCCGGCTCACGGGTATCGAACACCAGGCGCGGCTGGCGGCGCGGGTCGACGTTGGCGTAGTTCAGCGCCAGCAATGGCCAGATCAGGTCGCGGCTGAGGGTACCGGCCAGCTGCTTGGCGTCCGACACCATCAGGTCGCGGCGCACTTCGTTATGTACATTGCCCAGCGCGTGGGTGCTGCTGGCACCGTCGGCCTGGCTGGTGAGCGTGCCGCCCAGGATGGCCTTGGACTGGCTGCGTTCACACCAGGACACCATGGCCATGAACGGATCGTGGCTGCCTTTGGCCGCCTCTTCGAACTCGATAAGCATGCCATCGGGGATGATGCCGGCAGCGTTGTGGCCGATGCTGGCCACCGCCCGCAGCAACGTGGCTTTCTCTTCCTTGGTGGCACCGGCCGGGTATTTGCCCAGCCGCAGCGGCAAGCCGTAAATTTCCAGAAACTCGGCCAAGTCGCGCACGCTGTAGCTCTTGAACAGGTACGGCCAGGCCAGCACGCGGTGCAGGCCGGCGCGGTTCAGGTAGCCGCTTTTGGCCTTGTGCTTGTGCACGATCCAGCCGAATGGCCGCAGCACGGTACCGTCCAGGCTGTTGTCGCGCAGGCGCAGGTCGTTGCCGTCGTGCGGGGCGGTCTGGAACCAGCGCGGTGGCCGGTGGCTGATGGCCTTGGGCAACCAGGTAGTGCCCTGGCGCTGCCATTCTATTTCCTGTGCCGAAAAGCCGTGGCCGATACCGTCCAGGGCATCCAGCATGATGTCTTCCAGGTCGGGCATATCCTGCAGCCAGGCCATGACCTGGGCGGCCTGTTTCTTCTCGGCGGCGCTGGCGCTGTCTGGTGGCTCGATGGACCAGTCCAGCGTCAGGATGGCGCGCTTGCGCTTGCTCATCTCGGCGTAGATGTGGGCGTCCTTCTCTTCCATGTCGGCAAACAGGTCAGCCTGGGCGGCCAGGTCGCCGCGCTCGGCGTCTTCCAGGATGCGGTGTAGCCGTTGCGGGGTCAGCCCGCGTGAGGGGTGCGCTGCCTGGTCGCGCTGCAGGCTCCACAGCTCGGCGGTTTGTGGCTCGGCCAGGTCGGCACTGCGAATGGGGCGGCCGTGTTGGTCTACGATTTGCGGCATGTTTGTCACCTCTACCAGCAACCTTCGCCAAAGGTGGCGTTGTCTTCGTCGTCTTCGCGGTGCACGGATTGCCCCCGCGTGACGGCTTCAAATTCAATCGGGGCCGCTTCGTTGCGGCTGGCGTAGTCGGCCAGCAGCAAGGCAATGGCGCTATCGCCGTGGCGCTTGCCACCCTGGGTGCTGCCGGTTTCTTTGGTACGCGCCTCCGGCACACGCGGGATGCCGCGTATCACCTGCACCTGGCGGTAGTCGGTGAGCACGTCTTCGTCGGCCGGCAGGTCGCACAGCGTGCCGTCTTCCAGCGCAGCTTTCAGCTTGGGGAAGTTCTCCATATAGAAGGCTTCCGTGGCCTGGATGCTATGGATGCGGGTAGCGCCGTAACGCTGGGTGGCTTTCTCGGCCAGGTAGGCACCGTTGCCGCGTGCATCCAGTGCGGCCGACAGGAAGCTGGGCAGCCGGTCCAGGATGTAAAACAGCATCTGCCGCTGCTGGTCGAACGGCATGTTGCGGATCTCTACCTGGAACAGCACGCGCCGGTACAGGCCGTGGCGTACCAGCGGCTTGAAGATGGTGAGGTCACCCGTGCGGGCGAAGTCTTCGCCCAGGTAGCACTTGGCGTTTTTGGGCACCTTGTCCAGCAGCGGCTTCAGGTGGGTATCACACCAGTCAAGGATATCCGCCTCGCGCACGCTTTCGGGCAGCAGGGTAAAGGCGTCGTCACGGGCGATGCGCAGCACCGGCGTAGCCGGGTTGGCGCGGCTGTCGATCAGCGCCCGGCTGAAGTAGCTGCCGCCGCTCTTGCGCGGTACACAGCCGTACTCTTCCTCGGCGCACTCCACGCTGGGCGCGTTCTTGTACAGGTCGTCACGCCATTTCTTTTCGCCCTCTGGCGTCCAGGTCTGGCCGGTGACGTAGCAGATGCGCTGGTACAAGCCATCGGCAATGGCGTCGTCCAGCGTGATGCGGTGCACGCTGTAGTCCTTGCGGCCTTCACGGGCGTCGGTGATGTACTGGCAGAACGGGTTGTCCACGCCGTTGTGCGTGCTGATCAGCCGTACCTTGTTGCCCCACATGGTCAGCGCCAGCGCGGCTTTCAGCAGCTCTTCCAGGCTGTCGTGGAAGGCCGCTTCGTCGATCACCACATCGCCCTGCAGGCCGCGCAGGTTGGACGGTCGGCTGGATAGCGCCTGAATCTTGAAGCCGCTTTTGGGGAAGCGGATCATGTAGGTCAGGATTTCTTCCTGCTTGCCTTCGTCCCAGAATGTCTGCTCGTATACGTCGGCCTGTGCCAGCTCGTTAAACGCTTTGGCAAACAGCGCGCAGGCGGCGATGTACTCCAGCGCCATTTCCTTTTTGCTGCCCACGTAGAAGGTATTGCAGCCCTGGCGGCGACGTGGCCGGGCAGCCTTTACCACGTTGCGGCCCGCCTCTGCCCAGGTAATGCCGGTACGGCGGCTCTTCTCGGCAAACATGATCTGCGCTTCGTCGGCAAACCAGCGCTGCTGGTACGGCAGGAATACCGGCTGTTCGGCCGGGATGGCGTCGGCCACGTCCTGCGGCACCACCACGCCGGCCAGCGCCAGCTCTTCGGCCAGGTCGATCTTGCGTGGCATGCCGACAGGCACCAGCGTCGGTGCAGCTTGCTTGGCCATCATGCTTTACCCAGCAAAATGCGGCGGATGCGGGCTTCCATCTGCTCGCTCATGCCGTCTGCGCCGCGCACTTCTTCCAGCTTCTCTTCCTGCTCGGCCAGCAGCTGGGCGCGTGCTTCGCGCTCGATGCGCTCCTGCTCTTCACGGCGGAATTTCTTCTGCACCACGGTGGCACGGCCCAGCTCGGCCACCGCCTTGGCCACCTTGGGCAGGTCGATCTGGCCTTCCTCGGACACCATCAGCAACTGGAAGATTTTTTCCTGTACCAGGCGCATCAGCGCTTCGTTGACCGCGCCTTCGTTATCCGGCGCGGCCTCAACTACGGCACGCGCCTGCTGGCTGGCCATCTTCAGCGCGGCCAGCTTGTCTTCAAAGGTCTGGCCGTAGCGGTGGATGGCACTTTTACTGATGTCGTAGCCCTTGGCGCGCAAGGCCTCGGCCAGCAGGTCGTAGCCGGAAAAATCGCCCTCTACCAGGGCGCTATCCAGCCAGGCTTTAACGTCCGGCGGCAGACTGGTGATTTTTGAACGTGGTGGCATGGCGACCTCAGAAGTACTTGGCCGGGCGGGCAATGCCGGGCTGGCAGTCCACGGTGTATTCCACGATATCCACGCCCAGGCGCGTCAGGTCGGCGTACCACGGGCCGGCCGGGTCGACCTGGATGGTCACCAGCTGGCGGTCTTTCAGGTAGTCCAGCTCGCGGCGCTGCTCCATCTGGGTGGCGTCCGGGTAGATGCTCTGGATGGTGGACAGGATCAGTGCCTCGTGCGCGCCCACCGGGCGGGCGTTGTTCAGCGTGAGCAGCAGCGCCCAGCGCATACTTTCGCGGCGGACCTTGGACGGGTCGAGTGCGGTTTGCATCATCATGGTTTCCTTTGCATGGCCAGCTGCTGCAGGCTGTGGGCGACGCCGTCCAGCTTGGCTTCGATGGTGGTCTGATTACGGATGAAGTCTTCTCGGCGCACGTATTCCAGCGGCAGCGTGCCCATGAGCTTTAGCAGGTCTTTTTCCAGCTCCACCAGCTTGGCGCGGTGGTCTTCCAGCGTACTGGCGGTAATTTCCTGTGATGCCGCTACTGCCTGGAATTTCTCGGTGATGCTGCGGCTGACCTGGCTGGCCAGGATTTTGGCCAGCGTCCAGAACCCGCCCAGGATGGTGAGCAGCAAGGTGATGGCTTGCCATAGTTCCAGCGTGATGTTCATTGGTGCCCCTTTTCACAGGCTGTTTGACACCGGATGCAGCGGGTGCAGCCCACCGCAGCCTGGCGTCGTTTTTCGGGTATGGCTTGGCCGCAGTCCTTGCAGTGTTCCAGGCTGCTACCCTGCGGCCGGCTGGCAGCCGCCTGGGCAGCCAGCGCCTGTTCACGCTGGCGCTGCTCCAGTGCTTGTGCCCGGTCGTACAGGTCGGTCATGGTGCAGCCGCCTCCTGGTGCAGGCGGATGAACAGCTGCAGCTGGTTTTCCAGCTGCTGGCACCACTGGCCATAGTCGGCGGCGTGGGCTAAGAGGTCGCGGGGTAATAGCCCGGCTGCGGCGGGGGCGGCTTCTGCGGTAGCTGCAGCATGTCCGGCGTCGGCTGCGGGCACGGCGGCAGCATGGTCGGTGTCGGTGTAGCCAAGGAAGCGCTGGTAGAGGCGCAGGCTGTCAGGGCCAAGGCCAGTAAAAGCGGGGCCATCTTGCTGGGTGACATGAGTAATCCTTTTACGGTGTTGTGCCTGGGCTTGCGCCAGTGCGGCACGGGTATGCAGCAGCTCGCTGCCGATCTGGTTGGCCTGCTGTTGCAGTACCAGGTAGCGGGCCTGGCTGGCTTGCAGCTGGCGGGCATGCAGCTGGCTGTCCTGTGCACGCTCTGCCGTGTACTGCTGTGCCAGGCGCGCCAGCTGCAGCTCACCGCTGCGGGTGGCCTGGGTGTGGCCCAGGTCGTAACCCAGGTAGGCCACCACCGCCAGCGGCAGCAGCACCTTGCCGATGCGCCAGGCGTTGTAGAGCAGGGTTTCAAGCATCGTCGGCCTCCTTACTGTTGCGCCGAGTAGCTATCCAGCTGCGGGCGGCCGAGTAGCCACCCACCATGCCCAGGTAGGCCAGCCAGATATCGGCCCCCAACGTGCCGCGCCAGCCTTGCTGGATGAACATGAAGGTGGCCACCGCGCAGGCTACGTTGGCCCACAGCTTGCTGTGGCTGAGGCGGCCGGTGGCCGGGTTGGTAAACAGGTCGGACACGTTCATGGCGCTACGCCTGCAGGCTGGCCGGCAGCGGCTTCATGCCGGCTTGCAGCCAGTCGGCCACGTTGAAACCGGGGCAGGTTTTCAGCCACTCGGCAGGCTCCACCGTGCCGTCACCGTCCTTATCCGGCGACAGGTCGCGGTGGCCCACCACACGGGCCGCCGGGTACTGCGCTTTCAGCGCCTTCACTAGGCTGTGCAGGGCATCCCACTGCGCACGGGTAAAGCGGCTGGTGCCGACAAGGCAGATACCGATGGATTGGCTATTAAAGCCCTGCACATGCGCGCCGACCTCGGCAATGGCGCGGCCGGTGTGCTTGCTGCCGTCGGTATCCAGCACAAAGTGGTAGCCGATGGCAGCAAGGTCAGGGTTGAAGGCGGCACGGGCAGCGCGCTGGCGCTGGAAGCTACGCTGGGCGTGCCAGCCGTCGATGACGGCAGCGGCGCTGCGGGTTCGGCTACCCAGCTGGCGGCCATCGCTGCTTGCCGAGCAGTGGATGACGATAAGGCTGATGGGGCGGGACATGGCGACTCCTTGAAAGCAGTGTCGCCAGCATAGAAAAAGCGCCCGCTAGGGGCGCTGTGAGCTATGTCATTAGGTCTATCGCTGAATGGCTGCTTGGAGCTCTATTAACCCCGATGGTGCAGAAACCTGCAAGGGAGCAAGATTATATTCATGCTTCTTAATTATTCGCTTGGAGAGCATTTCATTATACTCCTCCTGCATGCTTTGCCATTTACCGGCTTCGGGCTTGCAGTCGCGCAACATATTCTCAAGTTGGTCAGCCAAACTGATACTCATCACACCCTCCTGGATCAAATACCCTTGCCGTCAATAAAAATTGACCATTGCTTTTGCGAAACATAATCAGCAACTAAATCGTGATACTGATTTATATCTTTACGCAATTGTACATTATCACTGTAGTCATCAATTGCAAGCTTGAGCTTGTCTTGCAAAACTTCGATACCAATCATGCGCCCATGAGAGTGCCATACTTTATTGTCACCAAGTTGTGCAGCAATCTGATGGGCTCTTTCTTCTTTTTCCCGAGGTGTCACTAGCTCACCATTTGATGAGTGGCGTTGCCAGCTTTTAAATTTATATTGCACAAGCCATTCTTTCAATAAAGATACGGACAAATCACGAGCCTGCTCGTATCTACGAAGGAGAGCCATGTCTTGGCTTTGTGCAATTGCATATTCAACACTTGTTATGGTGTTTTCTCTACTTTTCTGAAGAATCTCTTCAAACTTATCGAGATACCCCAAAGCTGGAACCCAATTTCCTTCTCTCGATTGAACTTGAGGATCAATTGGGCCTAATGCCGATGAGTAATCCATAAAGATCTTATCACCGGACATGCAGAAAATAGTCCCAGCAGACATTGCCATATTAGGAACAATAAAAAACACTTCATCATAAAAGTGTCTAATCATTCCAACCATTCTCTCTACCGTCTCAACATGCCCACCTGGAGTATTGAGTACAAGAGCCAGTCGACGCTGATCGTCGCCATGCGCTGTCTGAACTGACTCTAAGCATCGCCTAAAAAATTGCAGATATTCTGGGCGGATATCACCATAGTATGCAAAGAGAGCAGCACCGAAGTGATCTTCAAGCTTTTCGCGCGCATTTGCTCGAGCTTGGGCTAGTGCTTGATCCAGACTGATCATAGTGATGAGATAGCATTGTTGGCTTGTAAGTGTGCTTATTTTGCGCTTGTATTGGCACAAGCGTCAATCGCAAACGTCATACACATTGAACAAACCCAGCTGATAGACAACCTGGGAATCAGTATTGTCGACCTCTTTCAACAACCTCCACACATTCCGCTCGGTCATGTGGTATTGCCGCGCCAGCTGGGTCACCGCATGGTTGGCCGCATGCTGGCGGGTGATGGCGTCGAACTCGCTACGGATAGTACGATTGCGCAGCTCCAGCATGGCAGCCTTGCACAGCGGGATGGACAGCACCTCGCCGCCAAAATGGCGGGTGATGATGTCGGCAGCTTCTACACCCAGCACTTCGGCCAGGGCTTCGTAGCGCACGTGGCCGCTGCGGGTCTGGTTCTTGCTGACCGGGAAGGTGGTGCCACCCCAGGTCTGGATCAGCAGCAGCGCCTTGGGCAGGCCGATCAGGCTGACAAACAGCCGGGCCGATTCCGGCAGCAGGTGTTGTACGTTGTCCAGGTTCATCGCTCGTACCTCCCTTGCCGTGTGGCGTCCACAATCAGTGCCTTCATCAGTTTTTCCAGTTGCTCGTACGCCAGCCAGTCCACTTTCTCCACCTGGAACATGCGCACTGCCATCGCGTCGGCGTAGGCCCACGGCCGGCCTGCGCTGGCCAGCATGGCTTCGATCTTGGTCATCAGTCTCGCCTTGTGCTGGGCAGGTGTCGGCTTGCGGCCGGCCTTGCTGGCGGCCTTGGGCTGCCAGCCCAGGCGCTTGCAGTTGGCTATTACCTTTGCCGCAGCGGCAACGGACAGGTCCTTGGCGGACGTGACGCCGGCCACGCTGTGCAGCATGGCGCGGTAGGTGGCGTCGTCCATCCCCAGCTCTTTCTTGGCGATGTGGATCTGGGCCAGCAGGTTGCGCATGATTTATCACCCCTTGAAAAACACCTTGCGCAGCCGTCTGCCTGCAGGCGGCTGGACACGGTGCTCTGCGCCCTAGACCCCGGCAATATCCAGCGGGATGGCCTGGTACTGGTCGGTATCGCCCACCCGTTCGTACACGCGGATATAGCTGCGCGAGCACTGCACGCGTACCGAGTCGGACAGCGCCGACATGGCGCGCTGCCACTTTTCGTCCTGGATATCCAGGCGGCGCAGCGACAGGATGCGGCCGGTGGAAATCTTGCCTTCCTTATCCACGTTGAAAGCATCGTTGATCAGGGCGCGGATCTCGCTGCGGGCACCTGCGGTCCACTCCTGCACGCATTCGTCGATCAGTGCCTTGGCGGCCTGCAGGCCTTCGTCGAAGGTGAGCGTATCGGCCATGGCGCGCAGTACCTTGAAGCGGCCGTCGAAACTGACCAGGGTGACGTTGCCTTTGGCACCGCCCAAGCGGGTGTCGTAGCGCTCTACCGACAGGTCGACAAAGGCACCGATGTCAGCAAACACGCTGCTCTTGAAGCTGGCCAGCGCGGCATTCAGCGCCTTGGCCTTGGCCACGATTTCCTGCACCAGCTGGTCGCGGGCCAGGTCGATGGGTTTGATGGTGGCCAGCGGTACCAGGCGGCCTTTGGCGTCTTGCTTGTAGTCGTGTGTGATGGCGTTCATGTGCGTCGTCCTAGCAGTTGTTTCACTTGGGCCAGCTGTCTGCGGTTGGCAGCCAGCCGCTCTTGGGTAAAGAAGGTGGTGGTATCGGCTTGCCAGTAGGCGCCGGGCGGTGCCGGTACCGGGGTGGCTACCGGCGGCGCTGCAGGTGCCTGGGCTAGCGCTTCGGCTTGCGGTGGCTGGGGTTGGCCGCATTCGTCCAGGTAGTCCAGCCACACGATTTCGCGGGCGCGCTGCAGGCTGATGCATTGCTCTGCGGCCAACCTTTCGGCCTCCCAGCGCAGCCTGGCTTTGGTGGCCTCGCACCGCGCCATTAGTGGCCAAACTCCGTCCACACCACCCGGCAGCCACCAAGGCAGAACTGTCCCTGACGGTACGGGCCGATATGGTCGCTACGGCCAAAGCTGTAGTAAGCCGCGTCACCACTGGCCACCAGCCGGCTGCACTTGCTGCTGGTCTGGATTTCGATGGTTGGCCGCTTGCCTTCCAGGCGAGCGGCGCGGGCCACCAAGCCCATCTTGCCCAGCTCGCGGATGGCGTCGGCCACCTTCAGGGTGCTGGCCAGCAGCACGGCATTGCTGATGTGCGCGTTGTTTGTCATGGCTGTTCTCCTTGCGGGCGGTTTGGGCAGCGCTGGCAGGCGCGCCAGTGGGAAAGCTTCATCGGGTGGTGTGTGGGCGCCACGGCCAGGGCGGTGGCGCGGCAGGTGGCGCTGCTGATCTGCTCGCCGCTATGGGGACAGATCAGCTTGTCCAGCGTGGCCAGCACGGCCTGGGCAATGCGGTCGGTTTTGCCGGGGTACTTGCTGGCCAGCACCAGGCTGATGGTGGCGGTGCTGTAACCCAGCAGCTTGGCGGTGCGAGCCATACTGGTACGCCGGGCTTCTTCGCGCAGCAGCTGCAGCCAGTGCGCTGTGGTGTCAGTAGTCGTCATCGTTTGGCTCCTGTTGCCATACCACGCGGCCCAGGTTGGGGTCGTACAGTGACTTGGTACGCTGGATCATGGGTGGCCGTGGCCCGGTATAGCGGCCTGGCTGCAAGGCATAGCGCGCCAGTGTCTTACCCTTGCCGATGCCTTTGGTGGCGGCGGGTACCGTGATGGCAAGATAGCCTGCCAGGCGCAGGGTGCGGATATAGCTATTGGCGCTGTCTTCGCTCACCACGACGCCACCGGCGCGGGCGTAGGCCACCAGCTCGCGGCAGGTAAAGTCGCGGGTGATGTGCATGGCGCGCCACATGGCTTCGGTGCCCATGCCCTGGCTGACCGGCTGGCCACGGCGGGTCAGCCGGGGGGCTTCTACGCCGTTGTCGCGCAGCAGGCTGTAGTGCCTGACGGTGGCGGGTGGTGCATCGGCCGGGGTGTGGCACTGCACGTACCCGGCGCGCACCAGTGCCTGCAGGTAGCTTTGTGCGGTTTCGTCGTCGGCGTCGGCACGCCGGGCAAGGGTGTATAGGGTGAAGCTGCCCTGCTGGGCGCGCAGTGCTTCCCAGATGCGTTGGCGCTGGCTTTTGCCGCCCTTGAATTCCAGCTGGACGGGCTGGCGGGGGCCGGTTTTACGCTGGCTCATGTGCGGCTCCTCAGCTCAGGCCGCGCCGCTTGGGCGCCTCGCCGGTATACAGTTCACGGTGGCCCCATAGCGGCATATCTACCTGGCCCCAGGCTTCGATATTGGCGGTGTCCTGGATGTTGACCAGATTGACCGACACCCTGCGCACGCTGCCGTGGCTTAGGGCGACCAGGTGCTGCAGCAGGTCGTCCGCCACGGTGACATCCGGGCAGTAGATGCCGGCCAGCAGGCGGGCGTCGTCCAGCGACACCGGCGCGGCCGGCAGCCAGTTCAGTACGCGACCATGAAAGCGTTCGTGCTTCTTGAGCTTGCCGGGCAATAGTTCTTCGCCCACCAGCAGCAGGCTGCTCTGGCTGCCTTCGTAGATGTCGCGCACCAGCTCGACCATGGCGTCTTTGGCGGCTGCGTAGTCGAACTCGTCCAGGATCAACGGGCGGCGGCTAGCGGCCAGCTGCTCGCAGATCTGGTCCAGCAGCAAGGTGGTGCGCCCTACCGGCTTGATGCCCATTTCGAACAGGATTTTTTCCAGCAGGTCTTTGCGGCTCCAGCTGCTGCGCATCTGTACGTAGTAGGCACGGCTGCGGGTGGCTACCGCGACGGTGGCCGTGGTTTTGCCGTAGCCGGACGGGCCGTAGTACACGGCCAGGCCTGGCAGGCCGTCCTGCCGGCTGACCAGCTTTTCCATAAGTACCGCCACCAGGTCGAGGTTGGCGATAGGGGCTATCAGGTTCATGCGGTTTCCTTTCCTGCTTGGTCTGGCTGCTTGTTCATGACGCTGAATTCGCGGCTTTTCGGGTAACTGGCTAGCCAGCGGGTTTCTTTGTCGGTGAGTACCACGCCGGCGGCGGCCTGGCCGGACAAGGCGTGCCACTGGCGGATACGCAGCTGCGGGGTGGCAGGCACGCTGAAGCCCTGCTCTGCTACAGCCTCGGCTTCCACCACGCGCAGCGGGCTGGCGTTTAATGGCTCGCGGGCATCGGCCATGCGGTTAAACGCACCGGCAATGTCGCTGCTGCGAATGCCGGGGAGGCTGACCGGGCTGTCGATGACGGTGAGTACCGGGCGGGCGTCGCGCTCCTGTTCGATGGCATCGCGCTTGGCCGCCAGATTGCGCAGCTGGGCAGCGGCGCGCTGGTCGCGGGCGTGCTGTACCTGGCTAGTAGGGAAATACTGGCTGCGGTTGGCACCCCATTCCGCGCTGCATACATAGCGGCCATCCGGCAGGTACACCCACACCTGCTGCGGGTCGTGGATGTCGTAGGCCACCTGCACGGTCTGGCCGTGCAGCTCGGTGAGGTCGCGGCTGAAATACTGGTTGTTGAACAGGCGCACTTCGCCGCGCTGTACCGTGCGTGCCATACGCGGGCGGAACAGCAAGGCCAGGGCATCCGGCTGCATGCGGTCGGCCTGCCAGCCTTTGGCGATAAAGCCCTGCAGCGCCTGGTCCGGGCTTAGTCCGTTCAGGCTGGCGTGCGGGCGGGCGTTGTAGTCGGCTACCCGCTGGCGGCAGAACTGCAGGAAGTCATCCCACTGCATCATCGGCATGCTGCGGGTGCCGGTTTTAGCCAGTGCGGCGCGGGTGTGCTTGAAGTGGCGCTGGCGCGCTTCGCCGTCCATGTCGGCACCCATATAGCTGGGTAGCAGCTTGGCGGCGTTGACCCACAGCGTCTGGTGCAGGCGTTCAATCACGCCACGGGCCTGCGAGTTGTAGGCAATGGAGTGCAGCATGGTCATGCCGATACGACCCATCAGGCCGACACCTTCGTCTTTCATCAGCACGTTGACGTAGCCGCTGCCGTTATCGACATAGAAGATGGCGCCCATGCCATCCGTACCGCAGGCCTGGCGCAGGGCGTCCAGCACAGCAGTGCCAGACTCGGCCAGATCCACCGACCAGCCCACCACGCGGCGGGTGGCGATATCGACAATACTGGTGACCTCCGGGCGGAAGGGCCGCCCGGTAATGGGGTGTTGTACCTCGGCATCAAAGCAGTGGCCGTCGGCACTCCATACGTCGTTGGGCTGCAGCTCGGCAAAGTCGCGGCGTACAAAAGGCAGCAGGGTTTTAAGCTCGCGCCCGCCCAGGCGGCCGCGTTCACGGCTGACCGTGCCCAGCTTGGCCAGAAAGCGGCGTACCGCATGGATGCTGGGCAGGATGCGCGACAGCTCTGGTATGTCCAGCTGGCGGCCGGCCATGTCCTGGCAAAACAGCTTGTAAGCCAGCTCGACGCTGGGCTTTTGCGGCTGCTGCCAGTAGCCCAGGAAATCCCGCGCCCACCATGGGATGGTGAAGTCCGGCTGGATAACCCTGGGCGCCAGCTGGCCATCGGCGCGCTGGGCAAACCAGCGCTTGATGGTGCGGACCGATGGCATGCCGCCACCGCTCTTGCGGCCGCGCTTGTCTTCAGCTTTGCGCAGCATGGCGCTGACCAGCGGACTGGCATCGCCAGTGGCCACGCTGGCCAGCAGATGGTGGATGGCACGCTCTTTGGTGAGGCCGCAGCCCTGCATCAGTCCTTCGATGTGGGCCAGCACGCCCAGGCGGGCTCCTTCGATGGTCTGCTGCTCGGTGGTGAGCGGCAATGCCAGCTGCGCGCTACGCAGAGCCGGTGCTTTGCTTTTGGCTGGTGCCGGCAGGCTGGCCAGCAGCTCGCGGGCGGCGTTGGTGCGGATGAAGTCTTGCGCCGCTTGCGGCAGGCTGGCCAGGGCGAACTCGCGGCCACCTCCCCTGCCCTGGCGTTTACGGCTGGCCCAGCTTTCATGTTTGGCCTGCAAGCCCAGCCCCTGAATGGTGGCGGGCAAACCGGGCAGCCTCATGGCGACCAGCTCTGCGGCGCTGTAGTGGCTTTTGATGCTCATGTTTCATCGCCCCCGAACAGGTCCAGCTCCGGCTCGCTGCTTTTCTGGACGTTGTGGCGGTGGTAAGCGAACTCGCTGAGGGTGCGGGTCATGGCGGCAAGGGTGTCGTCGGCACCTTCGCCTTGCACATAAAAACGTGCCAGCAAGGCCATGGCGGCAGCGGCATTGGCTTGCACCTGGGCAATATCTGCTACGCTGGCCTTCTTGCCGCTGGGAATGGCGATGACTACGCGGTTACCTTGCGCCAGGCACAGGTATTCGCTGACCAGGGCGACGCCGCAGAAGGCTTCGAACTGGCGGATGCGGTTGAGCGGCATGGAGGTTTCTGCCAGCCAGCGGTACAGTGTCTTGCTTTCTACACACATCAGGTCGGCCAGTACCTTGATCGGGCGGCGCTGGGCTGATGCATGCTCGACGCACAGCTCCATGGCCTCGGACAGACTGCTGGGCCGGATGGATTTGGCGTTGCGTTTTCTCATGGTGTTCTCCCTGTGTGCGGGAAACGGCGTGCTGGTGTGAACAGCCGCACCGCACTACGATTTACCCATGGCCACCAGAGCAGATGCAGCAACAGGCGCCAAAGACGGGAAAACCGGCTTAAAATGGCGCTTCGCGTAACGTGCAGGCCATATCGTTTCGGGAGAGGTACCGATGGCGGCAGCGATGATGCGCTCCGCTTTGGGCCAGGGACGACTGAGGGCGTTGTTGAGTGCGCCCTCGCTTAAGCCCGCATGCCTGGATAACTGACGTAGCGACCAGCCTTTTTTGTGCAGGGCCGCAACGATGTCCGCTCGATGCCAGTCTTCGGCGGCTTTTTTTTGGTTGCTCAATGTATTCATTGCCTTATCTCGTGGAGTGACTAGGTGAATACAAAGTACCTGAAAGTTGGTTATCTATAATTGCTTTTAACTTATTTTCAGGTTTGTTTGTGGTTGAAAATACACAATCAGGCTAAAAATCTTTTGTTTTCAGGCACCTATGACCAACTCTAAAGTACAGGAAGCCAGTAAAAAACCGGTTTCAACTTACATTGCTGAACCTGAAAATGAACGACTGGCATTGGGTGAGCGGATCAGATCGGCCAGAACGGCACTGGGCGTATCAAGAAACGAAGCGGCCAACGTGGTGGGCGTTTCGCTATCCACCTTTCAGGCCTGGGAAGCTGGCGAACGTGAACCGGACGCAACCAAGCTGTCTGCACTGGCAAGGCATTACGGGCTGGCAGCAGAGTGGGTGCTGTTTGGCGCTGGCCCGATGCTGACGAGTGGCGACGGCGTGCCCACTGCTGCATCTGCAGGCAATGCACACGCAGTGGTGGATACACGTGGCAACGCGGTAGATCTGTCGGAGTTTGTGTTCATTCCGCGCTACAACCTGAAAGCTGCCGCCGGGCACGGCGCCGTGGTGGATGACGAAACGCCGATGTTCAGCATGGCTTTCCGCCGCTACTGGGTAGAAAACTACCTGCACGCATCCCCTGCAGACCTGGCGGTGATCTCTGTAAAAGGCGATTCAATGGAAGGTGTGCTGAACAACAAGGACGTGATCCTGCTGAATACTGCAGACAACCAGCCCACAAGCGGCCTGTATGTCTTGCGTGTAGAGGGCGACCTGATCGTGAAACGGGTACAACGCCTGCCTGGCGGTACCCTGCGCGTTATCAGCGCCAACGATGCCTATCCTACATTCGAAGTAGACCTGAATAGCCCGCCAGCTGACTTCGATGTCATCGGCCGTGTAGTGTGGTACGGCAGACAAACATGAAAGCTGGTGTAAAATACACCGCTACAGAATGACAAAAAGGCCGCAAAACCCAGCGGCCTTTTACTTTAGCGGTGCAAAACGACATCAACACGCTTCAGAGCACAGTAGCGCGAAAAGTCCCGCCTAGCCTGGCTCTTCCCACAATATCCCGGCTTGTCCCAACGACGGTACCTGTGCCAATACTTGCGCCACACCACACAGGGGCAAAGAGTGACTACCCTCGCTTCCTATCTCTATCAAGAGCCAAGCGGCATCTTCTGTAGCGTTGCTGTAGCGTTGCGCGATTTTTGGCACAGTTTTGCACAGGTTTTGTCACTCGCCTGCCCTGCCGTTTTGCGCAGGCATTGGCACACATTGCACGCACTATCTTCTGTAACAAGCCGCCCAACACTTTAGCCTCCAGACCAAGCATCGCCGGTGCACCACTCACTCCTGCGGCATGCGCTGCCGGCGCCCAAAGCACTTACCTGACACCGGATTTAATGCTCCCCACCACACCGCAATCGCCAGCTGCGCGTAGCTGAAAACACTGCGGCCAACCCTTAGCAGGTTGGCCGCATGGCTTAGCAAGGGTGCACCAGGTGATGACTTAGCGCGATTCGCCGGCCTTGATGATCTTCATGGTGTTGGTGTGGCCCATCATGCCGACGGTGTCGCCGATGGTCACCACCAGCACGTCGCCCTGCACTACACGGCCGCGCTCCAGCAGCTTGCGTTCGGCGGCAGCCAGCAGTTTTTTCTGGTCGGTGGCGGCGGGCAGCATCATGGGGAACACATCGCGGTACATGGCCAGGCGGCGGTAGGTGCTGACTTCGGGCGTGAGCGCGTAGATGGGCACGCCGCAGTTGACGCGGCTGATCCACAGCGCGGTGGAGCCGGTCTGGGTGAGCGACACCAGCGCGCGCACCGGCAGGTGGTTGGCGGTAAACAGCGCGGCCATGGCAATGGATTGGTCTACGCGGCTGAATTCGCGGTTGAGGAAGGTACGCTCCAGCTGATAGTCGCTGGAGTTTTCGGCTTCCATGCACACGCGGGACATGGACTCGACCGTTTCTACCGGGAACTGGCCGGCGGCGGTTTCGGCGGACAGCATCACCGCGTCGGTGCCGTCCAGCACGGCGTTGGCCACGTCGGACACCTCGGCGCGGGTGGGTACCGGGCTGCTGATCATGGATTCCATCATCTGCGTGGCGGTGATGGTGAGCTTGTTGCGCTCGCGCGCGGCACGGATCATGCGTTTTTGCAGCGCGGGCACGGCAGCGTCGCCTACTTCTACCGCCAGGTCACCACGTGCCACCATGATGCCGTCGGCGGAGTTGATCAGGTCGTCCAGGTTGGTGATGGCTTCACAGCGCTCGATCTTGGCGATGATGCGCGCCTGACAGCCGGCGGCGTTGATCAGGGTGCGCGCCATGTACAGGTCGGCGCTGTTTTTGGGGAAGGATACCGCTACGTAGTCGGCTTCCAGCTGCGCGGCCACCTTGATGTCGTCGATGTCTTTGGCGGTGAGCGCCGGGGCAGACAGGCCGCCGCCCTGGCGGTTGATGCCTTTGTTGTTGGACAGCACGCCGCCCACTTTTACCTTGGTGTGAATCTGGCTACCCAGTACTTTTTCTACCACCAGCACGATGCGGCCATCATCCAATAGCAGCACGGCGCCCGGCTCTACATCGCCCGGCAGCTCTTTGTAATCCAGGCCTACGCGAGCGTCGTCGCCCAGCTGGCATTCGGCGTCCAGAATAAAGGCCTGGCCGTTGGTGAGCGTGGTTTTGCCGTTGGCAAACTTGCCTACGCGAATTTTGGGCCCTTGCAAGTCCACCATGATGGCAACCGGTATGCCCAGCTTGTCTGCCGTGCTGCGCACCAGGGCGGCGCGGTCGATGTGGTCTTGCGCGGTGCCGTGCGAAAAGTTGAGGCGCACCACGTTTACCCCGGCCTGCAGCAGGCGTTCCAGGGTTTGCGGGTCACTGGAAGCTGGGCCGAGGGTGGCGACGATTTTGGTACGACGGGTCATGGTGTTGTCTCCTTGGGTTCTGCCTGCATTATGGTACGAAATAGCCATGTACTAAATTGATTACAGCTAAAGCCGCCTGCGGGCAGATTACGCCTGCATCCACGGTAGAAAATGCCGCTACCACCCGCCACCGGCTGCCATGCGGCCAACCTTGGCCATCGCCACGTAACACGCGCACTACCTGGCAGACAAAATAAAAGGCACGCCGCAGCGTGCCTTGGTGATGCAGCGTAGACCGTTACACCAGCGCCAAACCACCCAGTACCAGTACCGCAGCAAGTGCCAGCACCACCACCGCCAGCCAGCCCGGGGCAAAACGCAGCGGCTTGACCTCGCCTTCCAGCGTTTTATGACCGGTAATCATCGGCGGGACCAGGTTGGTGTTTTTCAGCTTGCGATAAGCCACAATGGCCAGCACATGTACGCCAACCAGGCCTAGCAGCACGTTAAACCACAGCTCGTGCCATTCGGTGACCTGCTCCGCCTGGCCGCCGATCAGCTTGGCCAACGGGCCGTCGAAGGTGTAGCTGTCCACGTCGGCCGAGAACAGCCCCAGGCCCAGCTGCACCAGCAGCGCGCCCAGCAGCGCCACCACCATCAGGCCGCCCAGCGGGTTGTGGCCGGGCTGCTGGTTTTCGGTAACATCACCGCGCAGATAGGCTTTTACCTGGCCTGGCTTCACAAAGTCGGCAAAGCGTGCGCTCTGGCTACCGACAAAGCCCCACAGCACCCGAAACACCACCAGCACCAGCATGGCCACACCCAGCTTGGTGTGGATCTGTAGCTGGCCGTTTTCGGCCGATGCCCACATGCCGACAAACATGGCCAGCAGCACCCAGTGAAACAGACGTGTCGGCACGTCCCATACTTTTACCTTGTGGCTCATTTACCCTCTCCCTATAACGCCGGCTGGCTGCCGGCTGTCCTCATGCAGAATCGATTTTACCCCTACTGCAGTAACAAGTGCTGAAGCATTCCTTAACAAATGTTGGCCGCCATGTGCCAGCGCAGTAAAACGGCAAAATCGGGTAAACTTGCTGTTTTGCTGTGGGGCCTATGCCCCGACCCTTTCAGGAGAACAATACAGATGTCCCAAGCCTCCCTTATCCAGGATCTGCAAGCACGCGGTCTGATTGCACAACAAACCGATGCGGCTGCCCTCGAAGAACTGCTGGCCAAGGAAAGCGTGACCCTGTATTGCGGCTTCGACCCCACCGCCGACAGCCTGCACCTGGGCCATCTGGTACCGGTACTGGTGCTGAAGCGCTTCCAGCAGGCTGGCCACAAGCCTATCGCGCTGGTAGGCGGCGCCACCGGCATGATTGGCGACCCTAGCTTCAAGGCCACCGAGCGCAAGCTGAACACGCCGGACGTGATTGCCAGCTGGGTGGAAAAAATCCGCGGCCAGGTATCGCCTTTCCTGAGCTTTGACGGTGACAACGCCGCCATCATGGCTAACAACTACGACTGGTTTGGCGGCATGGGCGCACTGGAGTTCCTGCGCGACATCGGCAAGCATTTCTCTGTCAACCAGATGATCAAGAAAGAGTCGGTGCAGCAGCGCATCAACCGCGAAGACCAGGGCATCAGCTACACCGAATTCAGCTACAGCCTGCTGCAAGGCTACGACTTCGCCGAGCTGTACCGCCGCCACGGCTGCCAGCTGCAAATTGGCGGCTCGGACCAGTGGGGCAATATCACCGCTGGCACCGACCTGACCCGCCGCATCCACCAGAAACAGGTGTACGGCCTGACCCTGCCGCTGGTGACCAAAGCCGACGGCACCAAGTTCGGCAAGACCGAAGGCGGCGCGGTATGGCTGGACGCCAGCAAGACCAGCCCGTACGCGTTCTACCAGTTCTGGCTGAATACCGCCGACGCCGACGTGTACAAGTTCCTGCGCTACTTTACCTTCCTGTCCATCGACGAGATCAACGCCATCGAAGAACAGGACAAAGCCAGCGGCACCAAGCCGCAGGCACAGCGCATTCTGGCCGAGCAAGCCACCGCGCTGGTACACGGCCAGGCAGCGGTAGATGCAGCGCAGCGCATCAGCGCCAGCCTGTTTAGCGGCAGCATCACCGACCTGACCGCGTCCGACCTGGCGCAGCTGGCGCAGGACGGCATGCCCAGCGTGCAGATCGCGCTGGCACAGCCCGGCCTGATCGACGCACTGGTCGCTGGCGGCCTGGCCAAGTCCAAGTCCGAAGCGCGTACTTTTATCCAGAGCGGCGCCGTGAGCATCAACGGCAACAAGATCGAGGCCCTGGACTACCAGGTAGCCGATAGCGACCGCCTGTTTGGCCAGTACAGCCTGCTGAAACGCGGCAAGAAAAACCACACGCTGATCAGCTGGATCTAAGCGCTACCGCGCTGCACTGACACCCCACCCGGCCGCGCGCCGGGTGTTTTGCTTTTTGGCCACGCCAAAAGCACTGCGGCCAACCCTGGCTGGCAAGGTTGGCCGCATCGCGTATTACCTGGTGAACTGGCGTTCAGAGCACGCGCAGATCGGTATCGCCGTCAGCGTCCGGCGCGCTGCGGTAGCGCAGCAGGCCTGGCGTATCCGCAGGCAGCGCCTCGGCTACCGGCTTGCCGGCCAGCAGGGCCAGCGCGGGGGCCACCACGGCGGCACGCAGCGCGTCTTCGCTGTTCAGCGCGGCCAGGTCCAGTGTATAGGTCCATTCCGGCCCGAACGTGCTATCGCTTTCATCCCACCACAGCAGGCTATCACCCTGATGCTGCCACGGCTGCCACTGGCTGGCGGGGAAGCCCACGTAGGCATCGTATTCAAAGGCAAATTCACAGCCCCAGTGCGCAACGTGCAGCACTGGCGCGCACGGCTGGCCGTCTGCGCGCTGCGGCAGGCCGTCGCCGGACAGGCTGACCTGGTAATTGAGCCAGCCGCCGATAAACTCTTTCTTTTTCTTGTTGCGCACCAGCAGGCCAAAGCTGCTGGACAGCGCGCTGCGCTCGCCCTGCTGTTGCTGCTGCGAGTGCAGCTGCTCGGCGATCTTGCGGCACAGGCCGCTGGCGGTGATGGCCTCGGCCAGCAGGGTGTCCAGGGTTTGCTGCAGGTTTTTGGCGTGGCGCCAGGGCTCGTTGCCGGTAGTCATGCGTGGGGCTTTCGTGTTCGTTGGGCGGGGCGGCAGGCGCCCCGCTGGCAAGCGCGCAGTCTAGCACAGGCGACAGGCGTGGATGACGGGCAAAAAAGAGGGGTTGCCCGTCCAAAGGCAACCCCCGCATCCCATCCAGGTCCATCCAGCAGAAGCGATTTGCTGTTGGGCACCAGATTATCGAAACACGATTACGGCACGATGACAGGCTGCAGGCTCAGCACCACTTTGCCCAGATTGCGGTTGTCTTCTACGTAGCGGTGCGCGTCGGCCACGGCAGCCAGCGGGTAGACGCTATCCAGCGTGATGCGGGCGCGGCCGTCGGCCAGCGCGGGCAGCACCTGGGTTTCCAGCGCGGCGGCCAGCCTGGCTTTTACCGCCGGCGGCTGGCTGCGTAGCGTGGAGCCCAGCAGGCGCAGCCGTTTGACCAGCAGCAGGCCCAGGTTCAGCGCGGCACTGCTGCCGCCCATGATGCCGATCACCACCAGGCGGCCATCCGGCTTCAGCGCGGCGATATTGTCGTCGAACAGCGCGGCGCCTACCGGATCCAGCACCACGTCCACTCCGCCTTGTGCTTTAAGGTTGGCCGCAAAGCCGGCTTGGCGGCTGTCGATCACCTCGTCGGCGCCCAGGCTGCGGCAAAACTGGCGTTTTTCTTCGCTGCTGGCGCTGGCCACCACGCGGGCGCCCAGCAGGCTGGCCAGCTGGATGGCAGCGGCGCCCACGCCGCTAGCACCGGCGTGCACCAGCACCGTTTCGCCCGGCTGCAGCGCAGCGATGTCGACCAGGTTGAACCAGGCCGTCATCCACGCCTCGGGCAGACTGGCGGCCTCGGCCCAGCTCATCAGGTCCGGCTTGGGCAGCGCGGCGCTGCTATCGAGCAGCGCGTACTCGGCATAACCGCCACCGGATACCAGCCCGAATACCGCATCGCCTTCCTGAAAGCGCGACGGGCCGTTTACCGCGTCCACCATGCCGGCAATTTCCAGCCCCAGCACCGGCGATGCGCCCTTGGGCGGCGGGTAGTGGCCCTGGCGCTGCACAATGTCGGCACGGTTGATACCCGCCGCCAGCACGCGCACGCGCAGCTGGCCGGGCGCGGGCTGCGGTTTTTCGGCAAAGGCGATTTCCAGTGTGTCGGCGCCGCCCGGGGCGGCTTGTGTAACGTGCAGCATGGACATGATTGACCCTCGGCAAAACAAGTAGCATCTCTTGCACTACAATAGCACGCCATGAACCCGACCTGCTTTCACTGCAGCCTGCCCATCCCCGACGGGCAGGCTTTTCCTATCCGCTATCGCGAACGTACCGAACAAGCCTGCTGCGCCGGCTGCCAGGCGGTAGCGCAGACCATTATCGACAGCGGCCTGGCCGACTACTACGAACACCGCACCGCCGAGCAGCGCCAGGCCGAGCCGGTACCGGCCGAGCTGCTACAGCAGATGCAGCTGTACGATAACGAGGCGCTGCAACACAGCTTTGTGCACGTAGAAGACGAGCACATCCGCGAAGCCTCGCTGATGCTGGAAGGCATTACCTGCGCGGCCTGTGTGTGGCTGAACGAACACCACGTGCGCCAGCTGCCAGGAGTGCTGTCGGTAGACATCAACTACGCCACCCACCGCGCCCGCGTGCGCTGGGATACACGCCAGCTGCGGCTCAGCCAGATTCTGCAAGCCATCAGCGCCATTGGTTACCGCGCCCACCCTTACGATGCGTCGCGCCAGGAAGCGCTGCACCAGAAAGAACGCAAAACCGCGCTGAACCGCCTATGGGTAGCCGGCCTGTCCATGATGCAGGTGATGATGTACGCCTACCCGGTGTACATGGCACCGGATGGCGAAATCGAAAGCCAGTGGCTGTGGATGCTGCACTGGTCCAGCTTTGTGCTCACGCTGCCGGTGGTGCTGTACTCGGCCATACCGTTTTACCGCGGCACCTGGCGCGACCTGAAATGCGGCCGGGTGGGCATGGATACGCCCGTCACCATCGGCATCCTTACCGCCTTCTTCGCCAGCCTGTGGGCGCTGCTGCACAAGGTAGAGCACGGCGTGTATTTTGACTCGGTGTCGATGTTCATCTTCCTGCTGCTGGGCGGCCGCTACCTGGAAAGCATGGCGCGGCGCAAAACCGGCGAGGCCACCGAAAAGCTGGTGAAACTGATCCCCGCCTTTGCCCACGCGGTGCCAGGTTGGCCGCAGGATCACACCCAGCAGGAGGTGGCCGTCAGCCAGCTGGCCGTCGGTGACGTGGTGCTGGTGAAGCCTGGCGAGACCATCCCCTGCGACGGCGACATCCTGGAAGGCCACAGCAGCGTGGACGAAGCGCTGCTCACCGGCGAAAGCACACCCATCAGCAAGCAGGCAGGCGACAGCGTCATTGCCGGCAGCGTAAACCAGGCCAGCCCGCTGCTGCTGCGCCTTAGCCGCACCGGCAGCGACACCCGCCTGGCCGGCATCGTGCGGCTGATGGACCAGGCGCTAGCCGAAAAACCGCGCCTGGCCGAGCTGGCCGACCGCTACGCCGTGTGGTTTGTCACCATACTGCTGTTGGCCGCAGCAGTCACGTATATCGGCTGGAGCCTGGTGGGCAGCCAGGAGCACGCGCTATGGGTAACGGTGGCCGTGCTGGTGGTGTCCTGCCCGTGTGCGCTGTCGCTGGCCACCCCGGCCGCGCTCACCGCCGCCACCGGCCACATGGCGCAGCTGGGCATTCTCACCACCCGTGGCCACGCGCTGGAAACGCTGGCGCGCATCAGCGACGTGGTATTCGACAAAACCGGCACGCTCACCCACGGCCGCATGCAGCTGCTGGCCAGCCATGGCTTTAGCCACCCGGACGCCAGCCAGGCGCTGGCCATCGCCGCCGCGCTGGAGCAAGGCTCCGAACACCCCATCGCCCGCGCCCTGCTCCACGCCGCAGAAGGCACCGCCCTGCCCGCTTGCGGCCAACGTAGCAACTACCCCGGCCAGGGTGTAGAGGCCGATATCGCCGGCCAACGCTGGCGCCTGGGCCGCCCGGCCTTTGTCGCCGAGCTGGCCGGTAGCCTCAGCCTGCCCGATGGCCTGCCCGCCAGCGCCACCCTCATTGCGCTGGGCGATGCGCGCGGTGTAGCCGCTGTGTTTGCCATTGGTGACCAGGTACGCGAAGACAGCGCGGCGCTGATTGCCGCGCTGCAAGCACGTGGTCTGCGCGTGCATTTGCTGTCCGGTGATGCAGAAACGGCCGTCGCCAGCCTGGCTGCCCAGCTGGGCATCGCCCAATACCGCGCCGCTGCCACGCCGGAAGACAAGCTGGCTTACGTCGGCACGCTGCAGCAAGGCGGCGCCCGTGTGCTGATGGTGGGGGATGGCGTGAACGATGCGCCGGTACTGGCGCGCGCCGATGTATCGCTGGCCATGGGCGGCGGTACCGACGTCGCCCGCGCCAGCGGCGACATGGTGCTGATGGGCGACGAGCTGGGCCGCCTGCCACAAGCGCTGGCGCTGGCGGCGCGCAGCATGCATATCATCCGCCAGAACCTGGCCTGGGCCGCGGTGTACAATCTGGTGGCCCTGCCGCTGGCGATGGCCGGCTGGGTAACGCCCTGGCTTGCCAGCCTGGGCATGGCGCTCAGCTCGCTGCTGGTCGTGAGTAACGCCCTGCGCCTGACCAAACGGAGTAAGTAATGGAAAGCCTGTACCTGTTGATACCCATGAGCATCGTGCTGGTGTTCTTTATCGGCCTGCTGTTCTGGTGGTCTACCCGCTCTGGCCAGTTTGACGACCTGGAAGGCCCGGCCCATCGCATCCTGATGGATGACGACGACAGCCAGCGCGACAAGCCGCAGCAGCCGGACTGACTGACAAACTAGCCCGCTACCTGCGCGCCGGCCGGCGCCGTAGCGGGCAATGCCGCCAAGGGCTGGCCGGCGACAAAGGGTAGCTGCAGAACAAAGCAGGCGCCCAGCCCACCTTGCTGCAGGCCAATCTGCCCGCCATGCGCCACGGCAATACGCTGGCAAATGGCCAGGCCCAGCCCGGCGTGGCCACTATCCTGCCCCTGGCGGCCCATCTCGAATGCCTCGAATATCCGCTGCGCCTCGGCAGCCGGCACACCGGGGCCCTGGTCTTGCACCTTGAGCTGCACGCAGTTTTCCAGCCGGTCGATCTGGATATCGATCACCCCGCCTCGCGGCGAAAAACGGATGGCATTGCTCAACAGGTGGCCTAGCAGCTGCAGCAGGCTGCCGTGGTCTGCCACCAGCCGCGCCAGGGGGTGGCTGCTGATCTGCACCTGCAGACCATGTTGTTGCAACACCAGCTCGTGCTGTGCCACGCAGTCTTCTGCCAGCAGGCGCAGGTTCAGGCTTTGCCAGTGAAATGGCCGCCGCCCCGCATCCAGCGCCGCCAGATCGATCAAGCCGTTCAGCTGGTAAGCCAAGCGCTGCCCGCTCTCGCTAATGGCTGACAAGTGCGCGGCGACACGCTGGGTATCCCCCCGCGCCAGCTTTAGCCGGGCGATCTCGGCAAAATTCAGCATGCCGTGCAGCGGGGTCAGCAGTTCGTGCGACACATTGGCCAGCAGCCGGTTTTTGGCCTGGCAAGCGTGCTCGGCGGCCAGCTTGGCGTCGATCAGCGCCAGTGCCTGCTCGGCCAGCGTCTGCCCCATGCCCACCTGTACGCTATCCGCTTGTCCTTGGCGCAGTGCCGCCGCCAGCTGCTGGCAGTCCGACACGTCCCGCCCTGTGCCACGATAGCCGGCCAGCCGCCCGGTAGCATCGTGCCATGGCATGGCGCTAAGCGAGATATGGCGCTGCACGCCATCGGGGCATTGCAGCAAAAATACCTGGTGGCGAAACGGCTGCCCGGCGGCAAACAGCCCGGCCAGGCGCTGGCTGCTATCGGGCGAGCCCTGTACCGCTTGCAGGGCCGTCCAGTGCAGCCCGTATAGCGACGCAGGGGCAAAACCCAGCAAAGGCTGTAGCGCGGCAGAACAGCGCACGATGCAGCCATCGGCATCCAGCTCCCAGAACCAGTCGCTGGCCACGGCCAGAAAATCCTGCAGCACCTGGCGCTGGCCGGCTGCGGCCAACTGCATGCCCCGCATGCGCCGCCGCTGCCAGAACACGGCAGACAGCAAACCCACACAAGCAAAAAACAGGCAAACAAGCACAAAAAACAGCATGATCCAGGCCTTTTCAACACGCACATGGCAAACAGATGCGCCACCGCAGGGCGTCTTGGCATTATGTCATACGGCTGGTTGGTATTGATGGCGCCATGCCACAGCCACTCACCATTTTGGGCAACCAGCGGCTGGCTGATAGCCATCCGGCCACGGTTCTTTTTGAATCAGCCACTTACCTACTACGCCCGGCCAAAGCATGGCGCGGTACTTTTGGCACGCGGTAAAAGCCACCCGCCAGGCTCGATATGCACGCTTGATACAGCGTAAAATAGCCGCCATCCCGATACCGGCTGCCGGCCAGCCCATAACTTGCACATGAAAATACTGATCCTGGGCTGCGGCCAGGTAGGTGCCAGCGTCGCCGAAAACCTGGTGGATGAAGGCAACGACATCACCGTAGTAGACCAAGACCCGAACCTGCTGAAGGTGCTGCAAGCCCGGCTGGATATCCGTACCGTCGCCGGCAACGCCGCCCTGCCCGGCGTGCTGCGCCAGGCCGGTGCCGACGAGGCTGAAATGCTGCTGGCGCTGACGCGTAGCGACGAAACCAACCTGCTGGCCTGTGCACTGGCGCAGCGCCATTTCAACATCCCCACCCGCGTTGCCCGCATCCGCGCTACCGATTACGTAGACGGCGAGCTGCCGGTGCTGGAGCAGTTTGGCGTAGAGCACGCCATCTGCCCGGAGCAGATCGTTACCCAGAACCTGAAGCGCCTGCTGCAGTACCCGCGTGCACTGCAGGTTATCGATTTTGCCGAAGGCCGCGCCCAGCTGGTGGTATCGCGCGCGCAGCAAGGCGGCAAGCTGCTGGGCAAACCGCTACGCCAGCTGCGCGAAGACATGCCGGATACCGACTGCCGCATTTGCGCCATCTACCGCGACGACCAACTGGTACAGCCGGATGGCAGCACGGTGATCCAGGAAGGCGACGAAGTGTTTTTTGTGGCCGCCCGCGCCGACATCCCCACCATGCTGGCCGAGCTGCGGCCCACTGAAAAAGCCGTCAAGCGGGTGATGATTGCCGGTGGCGGCAATATCGGCTACCGCCTGGCGCAGCTACTGGCCGACGACTACGAAGTCAAGATCATCGAGTACCGCGCCGAACGTGCGCGCTGGCTGGCAGAAAACCTGCCGCATGCGCTGGTACTGCACGGCGAGGCCACCGACGAGGCGCTGCTGGAAGAAGAAAACATCGACGAGATGGACGCTTTCTGCGCACTGACCAACGACGACGAAGACAACCTGATGTCCACACTTCTGGCCAAGCGCATGGGCGCCCGCCGCGTGATGGCGCTGGTCAACCGCGCCAGCTATGTCGACCTGCTGGAAGGCAACCGCATCGATATTGTCATCTCGCCCTACCTGTCCACCATCGGCTCCATCCTGGCTCACCTGCGCCGTGGCGATGTAGTAGCGGCCCACCCGGTACGCCGCGGCCGCGCCGAGGTGCTGGAAGTGATCATCCACGGCGACAGCCACAGCTCGCGCATGGTTGGCCGCCGTATCGATGCACTGGACCTGCCGCGCGGCTGCAATATCTGTGCCGTCCTGCGCGCTGGCCAGGTGCTGATGGCACACCACGATACCGTGCTGCAGGCCGAAGACCACCTGATCATCTTTGTGCACGGCCGCCACCGCGTAAAACAAATCGAAAAACTGACACAAGTGAAACTGGGGTTCTTCTAGCCATGGCCATCCGCGGCATTCACCACGTGGCCATTATTGCGGCCAACTATGCGCGCTCGCGCGACTTCTATCTGCACACCCTGGGTTTCACCTTGGTGTCCGAGCACTACCGCACGGAGCGCGACTCGTGGAAGCTGAACCTGGCGCTGCCGGACGGCTGCGAGATCGAGCTGTTCAGCTTCCCCAACCCGCCAGCGCGCGCCAGCCGGCCCGAAGCCTGCGGCCTGCGCCACCTGGCACTGGCCACCACCAACCTGGACGCCGACATCGCGCGCCTGGCTAGCCTGGGCGTGGTGTGCGAACCGGTACGCGTGGACGAGTACACCGACCGCCGCTTTACCTTCCTGGCCGACCCGGATGGCCTGCCGATCGAGCTGTACGAAGTGGCGGCATGAACAAACTGCTGCCCATCATCCATGTGCTGTCCAAGCTCATCCTGCTGTCGGCGGTGATGTTCCTGGTGCCCTGTGCCGTGTCCTGGTATTTCCAGGACGGCACCTGGCGGCACTTCCTGCACTCTGCTGCGGCGGGGCTGCTGATAGGCAGCAGCAGCTGGCTGGCCACGCGCCGCTTCGAGCGCGAGCTCAAGCCGCGTGACGGTTTTATTCTGGTGACGCTGCTGTGGCTGGGCTTTACCGCCATGTCGGCCGTACCACTGTGGCTGTACCTGCCCAATCTGAGCGTGACCGACGCGTTTTTCGAGGCGATGTCGGCGCTCACCACGACCGGCGCCACCACGCTGCAGGGGCTGGAACACCTGGCCCCGGCGATGAACTTCTGGCGCCACTTTTTGAGCTGGCTGGGTGGCATGGGCATTATCGTGCTGGCCGTGGCCGTGCTGCCCATGCTAGGCATTGGCGGCATGCAGCTGTACAAGGCCGAGATCCCGGGGCCGATGAAGGAAACCAAGCTGGCACCACGCATTGGCCAGACCGCCAAGAACCTGTGGTATATGTACAGCGCGCTGACCGTAGTGTGCTTTGTGTGCCTGTACCTGGCCGGCATGACCCCGCTGGATGCACTTTGCCACGCTTTTACGGCGGTGGCGCTGGGTGGCTTTTCTACCTACGACCAGAGCGTGGGCTACTTTGACTCGCTGCTGATCGAGTGCATCCTGATTGTGTTCATGCTGCTGGGGGCGCTGAACTTTGCCACCCACTTTACAGCGTGGCAGCGCAAATCGCTGCGCAGCTACTGGCAGGACACCGAGGCACGCTATGTACTGGGCCTGCTGGCGGCCAGCGTACTGCTGACCAGCCTCTACCTGTGGTGGCAAGGGGTGTATGGCTTTGGCACGGCACTGCGCCATGTGGCGTTCAATCTGGTATCGGTCGCTACCGATACCGGCTACGCCAGCGTGGATTACGCGCAATGGCCCATGCTGGTGCCGCTATGGATGCTGTTTCTGTCGTGCATCACGGTGAGCTCAGGCTCCTGTGGCGGCGGCATCAAGATGATCCGCACCCTGGTGCTGACCCGCCAGAGCTACCGCGAAATGGGGAACCTGCTGCACCCGCGTGCAGTCCTTCCACTGATCATCGGCGGGCGTACCATCCCGGAGCACATTGCGCTGTCGGTGCTGGGTTTCATCTTTGTGTATTTCATGAGCGTGGTACTACTGAGCCTTGTCCTGATCGGCAGCGGCCTGGACTTCCTTACCGCCTTCACCGCCATTCTGGCCTGCATCAACAATGTGGGGCCGGGCCTGGGCCAGGTAGGGCCGGCAGGCAACTACGCCGCGCTTGATAACTTCCAGACCTGGGTCTGCAGCTTTGCCATGCTGCTGGGCCGGCTGGAGATTTTTTCCATCCTGATTCTGTTTACACCTGCTTTCTGGCGAAAATGACCATGCAAAAACGCTACTCCCTGCTGGGTTTCGCCCTGATTCCGCTACTGAGCCACGCACTGGGCGACAGCCAGCTGTTCGACGCACGCGAAGCCTACCGCAAAGGCGATACCACCACCCTGGCCAGCCTGGCGACCCAGGCCGAGAAAGGCCTGCTGGACGCCTACCCGGCCTACTGGCTGGGTCTGAAGGCACTGGAAAACGGCGACAGCAACCCCGCCCGCCAGTTTGTCAACCGCTACCGTAACGGCTACCTGGTAGAACGCACTCTCAACGAGCTGCTGGAAGACATGGGCCGCCGCGGCCAATGGGACGACCTGCTGAAAACCGCCCCCGTACTGGCCGACAACGCCCGCGATGCCGAAACCGTGTGCTTTGTCAGCCTGGCCACCCTGCAAAAGCAGCAAAGCATCAAGCCCGACCGCAGCTACCTGGCCGGCAACCTGGCCGATGGCTGCAACCGGCTGATCGACGCCCAGGCTGCACGCGGCCTGCTGGATAGCGCCCAGACGCAGGCACGGCTGCGCCAGCTGATTGCCGGCAACTTCACCACCACCGCACGCCGGCTGGCCACGGCGGCCAACCTGGAAGACAGCTTCTTCCGCCCCGGCAGTGCCGAGCAACAAACCCAGGCGCTGATAACACGCGGCAAGAGTGATCTAGCCGGTGCGCTGGCGCAGCTATCTAGCAACAGCCAGCTGTCCACCGCGCAACGCGGCTTTGCCTACGGCCAGCTGGGCCTGCTGGCGGCGCGCCGGCTAGACATGCCCACGGCGCTGGGTGCCTACGCGCAGGCCGACCCGGCCCAGCTCAACGACGAACAATGGGAATGGTGGCTGCGCGCCGCCCTGCGCCAGGAAGACTGGGCACGGGTAGAGCAAATCGCCCGCGCCATGCCCGACGCCCTCGCGGCCAAACCCGCCTGGCAATACTGGCGCGCCCGTGCCATGAAAGCCTTGGGCCGCCTGCAGGAAGCCATGCCAGTCTTTGTGAAAACCAGCTTCGAGCACAGCTACTACGGCCTGCTGGCCAAAGAAGAGCTGGGTGTCACGCTGGAAGCCCCGCCGGCCCGCGTAGTGGTAGACGACGCCACCAGCCGCACGGTGGCAGCAGACCCCGGTATCGCCCAGGCGCTGGCGCTGTTCGAGCTGGCCGAGCGCAGCAACCGTGCCGAGTGGCGCGAAGAAGGCCGCCGCGTGTGGCGCTGGGCCCTGCGCGAGCGCAGCGACCTGCAGCTATTGGCCGCCGCCGACATCGCCCGCCAGCGCGGCCTGTACGATATGGCCATCCACGCCGCCGAGCGCACCCGCGAAAGCCACGATTTCAGCTTGCGCTACCTGTCGCCGTACCGTGACACCACCCGCAGCTATGCGCAGCAGCTGGACATAGACGAGGCCTGGGTATACGGCCTGATCCGCCAGGAAAGCCGCTTTCTGAACGTGGCGCGCTCCGGCGTAGGCGCCAGCGGCCTGATGCAGCTGATGCCGGCCACCGCCAAATGGGTCGCCGGCAAGATGGGCCTGCCCGGCTATCAGATCAACGACATCAACGACAACATCCGCTTGGGCACCTGGTATTTGCGCCACGTACTGGATAGCCTGCAAGGCCAGCCGGTGCTGGCGACCGCCGCCTATAATGCAGGGCCGGGCCGGGCACGGGGCTGGCAAGCCGCCCGCCCGCTGGAAGGTGCCATTTACACCGAGAGCATCCCCTTTAACGAAACGCGCGACTACGTGCAAAAGGTGATGGCCAACGCGGTGTATTATGCCGGCGCATTCCGGCAGGATAACGCCACACTGAAAGCCCGCCTGGGCACCATACCGCCGCGCTAGGCGGCAACCGCGCTTCAAGGCTGGCGTGCCATGCGTGCACGCCAGCCCCATCATCAGGGAGTGGAACATGAGAATAGCCATTATCGGCGGCGCCGGTTTCGTCGGCAGCCACATCGCAGAGCACCTCACCCGCGCCGGCCATGCGCTGACGCTGGCCACGCGTAACCGCGAGCGCCACAAGGCCACGTTGATCCCGCTGCCGCAAGCCGAGCTGCGCGAGTGCAATGTACACGAGCCACAACAGTTGGCCGCACTGCTGGCCGGCCACGACGCCGTGATCAGCATGGTAGGTATCCTGCACGGCAGCCGCGCCGCCTTCGAACACGCACACGTCCAGCTGGTGGAAAAAATCATCAGCGCCTGCCACAGCACGGGCATTCGCCGCCTGGTACACATCAGCGCGCTGGGTGCCAGCGAACAGGCGCCCAGCGACTACCAGCAAACCAAGGGCAAAGCCGAGCGCCTGATCGAGGCCAGCGGGCTGGACTACACCATCCTGCGCCCGTCGGTGATCTTTGGCGCGGGCGATAACTTCCTGAACATGTTTGCCAAGCTGGCCGCCACCGCCCCGCTACTGCCGATTGGCGGTGCCGACACCCGCTTTGCCCCGGTGTGGGTAGACGACGTGGCCCACGCCGTCGCCGCCTGCCTGGCGCGCCCGGCCACCGTTGGCCGCAAGCTGGATCTGGCCGGCCCCGGCATCTACACGCTGCGCCAGCTGGTGGCCTATGCGGCCAACCTGTCCGGCCACCCGCGCACCATTATTGCCCTGCCGGAATGGGCGGCCATGCTGCAAGCCACGCTACTGGGCCTGCTGCCCGGCCCTGCGCTGCTGAGCGCCGACAATGTGCGCTCGCTACGGGTAGACAACATCAGCGAGCAGCCCTTCCCGTCTGCCGAGCTGGGCTTTAGCCCCGCTGCACTGGAAGCCATCGCGCCGCGTTACCTGGGCCAGCAAGAAATCAACCTGACCCGCGACCACTACCGCGCCAGGGCCGCCCGCTGATGAAGTGCTACATCGTTGGCGGTGCGGTACGCGACCGCCTGCTGGGCCTGCCGGTAAAAGACCGTGACTGGGTGGTCGTCGGTGCCACGCCGGAAACCATGCTGGCGCGCGGCTTCAAGCCGGTAGGCAAAGACTTTCCGGTATTCCTGCACCCGCACACGCACGAGGAGTACGCGCTGGCGCGTACCGAACGCAAGGTTGGCCGCGGCTACCACGGCTTTACCTTCCATGCCGCGCCAGACGTGACGCTGGAAGAAGACCTGATCCGCCGCGACCTCACCGTCAACGCCATTGCCCAGGACGACGACGGCACGCTGATCGACCCCTACGGCGGCGTAGCCGACGTGCAGGCCGGCGTGCTGCGCCACGTGAGCCCGGCTTTTGCCGAAGACCCGGTGCGCATCCTGCGCCTGGCGCGCTTTGCCGCCCGCTTCGGCTTTGCGGTAGCGCCGGAAACGCAAACGCTGATGCAGCACATGGTGGCCAATGGCGAAGTCGATGCGCTGGTAGCCGAGCGCGTGTGGCAGGAGCTGGCCAAGGGCCTGATGACGGATACCCCGTCGCGCATGCTGCTGGTACTGCGTGACTGTGGCGCGCTGGCGCGCCTGCTACCCGAGGTAGACGCGCTGTTCGGCGTGCCGCAACGCGCCGACTACCACCCGGAAATCGACACCGGCGACCACGTGATGCGGGTGCTGGATTACAGCGCCAGCGAGCACCAGCCGCTGCCGGTGCGCTTTGCCGCGCTAATGCACGACCTGGGCAAGGCGCGCACGCCGGCCGATATCCTGCCACGCCATATCGGCCACGAGCCGCGTGGCGAGGCCCCGCTGCTGGCGCTCTGCGAGCGGCTGCGCGTCCCTGCCGAGTGCCGCGACCTGGCGCGCATCACCGCGCTGTACCACACCAAGGTCCACACCGCCTTCCAGCTACGCCCGGACACCGTACTGGGCCTGCTGCGCGACTGTGACGCCCTGCGCCGCCCGGAACGCTTTGCCCAGATGCTGGCCGCCTGCGTGGCCGACGCCCGCGGCCGCCTGCATTTCGAGCAGTGCGATTACCCGCAGGCCGGCTACCTGGCCGCCATGCTGGCCGCCGCGCAAGCAGTGGACGCCGGCGCGGTAGCCCAAGCGTGCGCCGACAAGAAAAACATCGCCCAGGCAGTCGATGCCGCCCGTGTGGCAGCCATTACCCAGGCCAAAAAAACCTACCCTCACCCCGCATGAATGTCACCACTCTACCCGCCACGCTGATGCGTGGCGGCACCAGCAAGGGCCTGTTCTTTCGCGCCGACCAGCTACCCGATAACCCGGCACAGGTACAGGCGCTGCTGGTACGCGCCCTGGGCAGCCCGGACCCGTACGGTAGCCAGCTAGATGGCCTGGGCACCGGCATTTCCAGCACCAGCAAGATTGTCATCATCGGCCCGTCGCAACAGCCTGGCTGCCATGTGGACTACCTGTTCGGCCACGTTGCCATCGCCGACGGGCTGGTGGACTGGTCTGGCAACTGCGGCAACCTCAGCGCCGCCGTGCCGGTCTTTGCGCTGATGCATCACATGGTGGCCGATGCCCCGGCCAACGGCCCGGTGGCCGTGCATATCTGGCAGGCCAATATCGGCAAGAAGATCATTGCCGAATTGCAGATGCAGAATGGCCGGCCGGTATGGTGGGGCGACTACCTGCTGGACGGCATCGCCTTTTCTGCCGGCCCCATCCGCGTGCGCTTTCTGGACCCGGCTGGCGGCGCCAGCGGCAAGCTGTTCCCCACCGGCCGCCCACGCGACACCCTTACCCTGCCAGATGGCAGCACGCTGGAGGCCACGCTGATCGACGCCGGCAACCCCACGGTATTTGTACGCGCCGCCGACCTGGGCCTGCGCGGCGACGAAACCGGCCACGCACTGAGTGCCGAGCAGCAACAGAAGCTGGAATGGGCGCGCTGCGCCGGCGCGGTGATGATGAAGCTGGGGCCGGATGCCGACACCATCCACCGTGAGCGCCCGGCCACGCCCAAGATCAGCTTTCTGTCCCCGGCCAGCCAGCCCGGCTGCGCCCTGACTGCCCGCATCGTGTCCATGGGCCGCCTGCACCATGCCTATACCGGCACGGGTGCCATTGCGCTGGCGGCGGCAGCAGCCATCAAAAACACCCTGGCCGCCGAGCTGTGCGGTGCGCCGGTACGCGGCCAACCTTTCACCTTTGCCCACGCCAGCGGCAGCCAGACACTGGAAGCCATCATGCAGCGCCAAGGCCGCAGCTGGCAGGTGGCAGAAGTGGTGATGACCCGCCACGCCCGGCCGCTGATGCAGGGCACGCTGTACATACCCCATCAGCCTTAAACAAGCCGCTGCATGGAAAAGGCCCTGTACACGTTACAGGGCCTTTTTGGTGTGGCTGCCACGCCGGACAGCGACACGGCTTACAGCTGGCTAGTCGCGGAACACAAACTGCCCCTGTGCATCGCGCCGTGGCATGGCCATGGGGTTAAAGTCGGGGAAAACCACGCTGCGCACATGCCAGGTCAGCAGCAGGGTAAGCAGGGTCATTACCCCCTGCACAACCGCCCAGCCGCCGTTGGGTAGCTGCGACAGCAGCTGCGGAATCTGGATAAGCGCATACAGGATATACACATTGAACGCTGCCGCGATCCAGCGTGAAAAACCCGCCGCAAAAGCCGCCGGCACCAGCGCAGAAAACAGTGCCATCCATACGCTACCCTGCCCGCCCAATAGCTGGCCACTCTGGTAGCCCACCCCTAAGGACAGCAGGGAAAACCCCATCATTACGGCAATCAGCGTGTGGTTTTTCACCTGGTGCTGTTGCCGACGTGCCGGAGTGGCCGTAGCGGCCAGCAAATAAGCCAGCTGGCCAGGGTTGGCCGCACTGGCCTGCAGCTCGCCATAGATGACCTGCTTGCTTTTACCCTGCGCCAAGGCTTGGTCGATGGCTTGCTGGATGACCCGTTTCTTCATGTTTTGCCTTTCTTGAACGGCCGCCATTGTGCCATAACTGTTCAGTTATCCGTCAAATCAAAGGTATGCATATAGAATGTGTGTGATTTTCGATGACTGATGCTTATACTGAAAGCGTTATTCAAGGGGACTGCCATGCCTTGCCATATCCTCATTGCCGAAGACAGTACCAGCCAGCGCGAGGCCCTGGCCGCGCTGTGCCGCACCCTGCCAGACGTTGAGGTTCACGAAGCATCGGATGGCCGCTGGGCTGCGCAGCTGGCGCGCCAGCTGGAACAGCTGGACCTGGTCATCACCGATATCAATATGCCAGGCATGGATGGCATCGAGCTGATGCAGCAGCTCTCCCGCCACGTGCATTTGCCTTCACTGCTTTTGCTTAGCGGCCATGTGCCCGAGCTGCTGTCCAACTGCATGCGCGCTGCCGAAGAGCTGGGCTTCGCCAATATTGCCTATCTGGCCAAGCCAGTCGAGGTCGATACGCTGCTGCAAGAGGTGCAGCAGCTACTGCTAGGCCGCCACAGCCCGGGAATAGACGAGCAGGCCATACCGCTGTCCGAGATTTTTACTGGCCTGGCGCACAATCAGTTTTGCGCACACTTCCAGCCCATTTACAGCCAGCATGAGCACCGTGCGGTACAGGTAGAAGCCCTGGCGCGCTGGCAGCACCCGGCTTACGGCCTGCTAGGCCCGGCCAGCTTCATCGACCGGCTGGAGCACGAGGGTTTCATCGTGCTGCTGACACGGCGCATCGTACAAACCAGCCTGGATCTGCTTACCCGCAACCCTTGGGCACAAGACCTGCGGCTATCGATCAACCTGTCACGCGGGCTGCTGGATGACGCAGAGTTTTTCGACTGGCTGATCAAAGAAGTAGAAGAACGGCAGATACCGCCACGCCAAGTCGTGCTGGAAATTACCGAAACCATGGCATTCAGCAACCTGGGCAACACCCTGGCGGCACTACTGCGCTTGCGCATGCGCGGCTTCGAGCTATCACTTGATGATTTTGGCGCCGGGCACACCAACCTGGAGCAGCTCAAAGACCTGCCGATTACCGAACTGAAACTGGACCGCACGCTGATCAAAAGCATCCACCAGGCGCACCGCACGCAAAGCATTCTGGACGGCATCATCCAGATCGGCCGGCAGCTGAAACTGCGCATGGTGGCCGAGGGCATAGACAATCCGCACGACCTAGCCTACCTGCAGGGGCGCTACCCGGAGCTGGAGCTGCAGGGGTTTTATCTGGGACGCCCGGTAGCCTCCAGCGAGCTATCGTCCCACCTGGGTTACATCACCACCCGGCCTGCCAGCGCCTGAGCCAGCACGCCGGCACGGTAGTAGAGCCACAAAAAACAAAACGGCCCGCAGGCCGTTTCAGCAGGTTGGCTAGCGGCTAGCCCGCCACGCGCCGCGGCAGCCACAACACGTCTGGCACCTGGGCAGCCACATTCAAATGACGCGACAAGATAAACAGCACGTCTGAAAGACGGTTCAGATACTGGCGCGGCAGCGGCTGCATGGCATCAAACTCGCCCAGTGCTACCACGCTACGCTCGGCACGGCGACACACCGCACGGCCCTGGTGTGCTACGGCGGCAGCACGGCACCCGCCCGGCAGAATGAACTCCTTCAGCGGCGGCAGTGCCGCATTCCACTGCTCGGCATACTGTTCAAGCATGGCCAGCTGAGCCTCCTGCAAAGCCTGATAGCCAGGCACAGCCAGCTCGGAACCCAGGTCGAACAGGTCGTGCTGCACTTCGCCCAGAAAAGCATCTACGCCATCGGGCAGATCCTCGCAGCGTAACAAGCCAATAATGCAATTGAGCTCGTCCACATCCCCCAAGGCATGAATCCGGTCGGCATTCTTGGAAACCCGGCTACCATCACCCAGGCCGGTGGTACCTGCATCGCCACCGCGGGTGACAATGCTGGACAGGCGGTCAGTCATCAAACGTCCTTATTCTGGCTAGCCGCTTCGTCCAGGGCTTCGCGTAGCGAGGCGCGCAGGGATTCGGCCAGCATCATGTCAAAATCTTCTTTCAGTTGCTTCATCACGCCCGCCATCAGCTGCTTGGCCTGCTGTTCCAGCGCGTCTTGCATCCACAGCGCCAGCTCCACTTTCATACGTGGCAATACACGGGCGTAGAGTGCTTCGATCAGCGCCGCTTCATCCAGACCAGCGGCAACCGCCGGAGCGGCGGCAGCTTCGCCAGCCTGCGCCGGCATGGCCTGGCTGACAGCTTCGATATGGATGTCGTCTTCCGACAGCACCGGCACTGCCGGCGCCGGGCTGGCTGTCGGGGCGGCCAGCTCCTCTGGCGTGGCTGGCTGCCGCCGCACGCGGATCACTTCGGCAATGACCGGCACCGGCGCCGGCTCTATTGCATCCGGCAGCTGATCCAGGTCTAGCGGTGGCTCTGCACCCAGGTCGCGTGCCCAGGCCAGCTCGACTTCTTTGTCTCCGGCATGGAAACCGGCGCTAGCCAGCGGCCAATCACCGCCCGGCAGCTTGCCGGCGGGCTCGCCCAGCGTGGCGGCTGGCGATGCGGCCGCTGTGGCCAGGCCAAGACCGCCCCCCAGCACCCCCATAGGCAGGCTATCCAGCGAAATGCTCTGGACGCTATCGGTAGCGGGGGTACCCTGGGCTACCGGCTCTGCGGGTTCACCCACTGCGGCAGGTGCGGCCAACTCGGCCTGCAGCCAGGCTGGCACCGGCTCGACAGCACGCCCCGGCAGGACATCATCTTGCGGCTCCGAGGTCACGAGTGCAGCGTGCTCCAGCACGGTACTCTCGGCCAGGGCAGCTATCGTATCAACAGCAGAAAGCTGAACCGGGTCGCTAGCGGGTAGCTCGGCTTCGCCACCTTCCCACCCTGCTACATCTGGCACCACGCCAGCCGGCTCAAATGCCACCGGCTCGGGCACGGCCACTTCATCTGTTTCGGCCAAAACAACTGGCTCATTGCGCCATGCCGATTGCGGCGCAGCAACCGGTGCAGGCTGCCATGCGTCGTCGGCCTCCTCAGCCAGCGCGACGGTGCTATCTGCCACGGGCGCTGCGTCGTCCGGCGACACCGCTGCCGGCTGCAGACCCGCCAGGATGTCGTCTATCGACATGGCAAGGCTGTCGGCCGGTACGGGGGCAGACTCATTGGGCACATCCCAAGGCAAGGCTTCAAAAGCGGTAACGGGCTCTGGCTTGGCTGGCGCAACATCCGGGCTGGCAGGGTTGGCCGCATCCAGCGTGTCAGCAGTGTGCGGCAAGCTGGTATCCCATTGCGGGTCCATCAGCACCGGCGGTTCGAACATCGGGGCATCGGGCACAGCAGTGAGCGGCGGCACGTGGTGGCTGACAGGCTCGGCCGTGTCAGGCTCGGCGGTCAGCACCGGCACTTCGTTCAACTCGGCCGGGTCGGGTGCCGGCGCCGTGGGCGGCTCCCAGGTGCCGGCCCACTCGTCTTCGGTAGATTCGGCAGCAAACACCTCTGCCTGCGGGGCCGCCGCGTCGCCCGCCTTGTTAAGAAAGGCATCCAGCGGCAACTCGGGCAGGTCTGCCGGCTCGTCAAAATCATCCAGCTGGGCAGCAAACTGGTCTAGCGATACCTGGTCTGCCTGCAGCAGGCTGGCGTCGGCCACCGCCAGGGCGGCAGCTGCGGGCTCAGGGCTAGCCGGCATGACGGGCTCGAATGTGGCTCTGGCAAACAAGGCCCCCAAACCGCTGCCGCCGCCCGTGTCGGCAGCTGCCGGCGGCGTGTCGTCCAGCTCGAATGCGAAGTCGTCTGCTACAGGCTCTTGCCTGGCGGCAGACGGCACGGACGGGTCGCTACGGCCGTAATCCAGGCCGGGCAAGACATCATCCAGCGACAGCTCGGCGGGCAGATCGACTTCCAGGTCCAGCGATGGCAGGCGCTCTATCAGCTGGCTGGCATTGAGGCTGGCCCGCGCGCTATCACCAGCCTCTTCACCCAATACGTCGTCGAGCGATAGCTCGTCCGGCAGGGTCAGTTCAGGCTGGGTTTCATCTGGCAACACTTGCGCCAGGGCGTCCAGCTCGGCAGAAAAATCGTAGGCGGGGATGTCCAGCACCGGGATCGCGTCGACATCTACCACGTCGGTCAGCACGGGCAGGTCTTGCGGGTTCCAGGTACGGTCGGGGGTAGGATTTGTCATGCGGCATCACTCATGTCGTGATGGTGAATATCAAAGCCTTGGTCGAGGTAGGCGCGGTAGCGCGTACGCGCCACGGCACGGGAAGCCTCATCCTGGCTAACCACCTCCAGAATACGGGAAAATGTCGCCGGGTTGGCAGGCATTTTTTCGCCCAGGTTCAGCAGCACCGTGGGGCCGGCTGGCACATCGAAATGGGTGGCCAGCCAGATACGCGACGAAGGCGCCTCGGCGGCTTGCCATTCGCAATGTGCGATGAAACTGGTATCGCCAAAAGACCAAAGCGCCCGGCTGAAAGCCTGCAGCGCTTGGTCGTCAGGAAGAACGACCAGCAGCCGTTCTTCCTTGCGGTATACAGTTTGTGCCGCACGGCAGGCAAACGCCTGCACGCTGGCGACACCTGTATAAAAATCAATCCGCGTCATCTTCGGTCGTTTCTACCACTTCACGACGTGGGCGGCCGCGGCGAACCACGTTACCCAGCGCGATGTCGGCACGGTCTTGCAGGAACTGCACCAGCATCGGCACCGGGCGACCCGTAGCGCCTTTGTCCTTGCCACCGCGCCACGCGGTACCGGCGATATCCAGGTGGGCCCAGTCGTAGGCTTTGGCAAAGCGCGACAGGAAGCAGGCGGCACTCACGCTGCCACCGGCACGACCGCCGATATTGGCCATGTCGGCAAACGGGCTCTTCAGCAGCTCCTGGTATTCATCCCACAGTGGCATGTGCCAGGCACGGTCACCTACTTCTTCGCCAGCCGCCCACAGTTCTTTGGCCAGGCTGTCCTGATTGCTGTACAGGCCGGTCGCCACATGACCCAGTGCCACAACGCAGGCACCGGTCAGCGTGGCCACGTCCACGACGGTAGCCGGGTTGAAACGCTCGACGTAAGTCAGCGCATCGCACAGTACCAGGCGGCCTTCAGCGTCGGTGTTCAGTACTTCGATAGTCTGGCCGGACATGGAGGTAACGATATCACCCGGTTTCAGCGCACGGCCGGACGGCATGTTTTCGCAGGTGGCCACGACGCAAATCAGGTTCAGTGGCAGCTTCATTTCCACTGCCGCACGGAATGCGCCGATAACCGCGGCGGCACCGCCCATGTCGTACTTCATTTCGTCCATGCCTTCGCCCGGCTTCAGCGAAATACCGCCGGAGTCAAAGGTCAGGCCTTTGCCTACCAGTACGATGGGGCGATCGTTTTTGTCTTTGGCACCAAAGTGCTTGAGCACCACGAAGCGGGCTTCTTCGTCGCTGCCTTTGGCAACGGACAGGAAGGAGTGCATCTTCAGCGCATCCAGCTCGGCCGGGCCCATCACCTCGGCTTCGGCACCAAAAGACAGTGCCATGTCACGCGCGGCTTCGGCCAGGTATACCGGGGTGCAGACATTGCCCGGTGCGTTGGCCAGATCTTTGGCCAGCTTCATGCCGGCAGCGATAGCCTGGCCACGCTGTTGGCCGCGCTCGCCGTCTGTCAGGTCGCTGCGGCGTGGTACGGCCAGGGTCATTTTGCGCGGCTCGCGTACTTCGTCCAGGCGCGATTTGAACTTGTCAAAACGGTACAGGGTGTCCAGCGTAACCACGGTGGCCTGCTCTACCATCCACTCTACATCGTGCTTTTTCACGTGCAGCTCGGACAGGTAGCTCACCACTTCATTGGACTGGGTAGCTGCCAGGGCTTTCACCGAGGCGCGGATGGCTTCACGGTACTCTTTGGCGCGGAAATCGCGCTCTTTGCCCAGGCCAACCAGCATGACACGATCACACAGGGTATGCGGGATGGAATGCAGGATCAGGGTGGTACCCAGCTTGCCATCCATGTCGCCACGTTTGAGCACATCGGTAATGAAGCCGTTCGAGATGCGGTCAAGCAGGTCGGCAGCAAAAGACAGCTTGCGGGTTTCGTAAACACCGACCACAACGCAGGCTACGCGCTGTTTTTCCGGGCTTCCGCTTTTAATGTTAAACTCCATGCAACGCTCCACCATGTGTGTTTGGTTCATCAAGACATACGTTCCAGCAGGCTTTTGGCCTGGCCGGAACCGGCCGACAAGCCTTGATTTTCTGGCCGACAACCATTCAGGTTAACCTTTCCAATTATCACTATCCTTTTGACGAATTGTCAAAAACGGGCCTGTTTTATGCTTTTTCAGAAAAGCCTTACCCGAGAGCTGACTTACACCAGTATCGGGGTATTTTCCATCTTGCTCGCCATTCTGCTGAGTACACAAACCATCAACATGCTGGGCCGCGCCGCCCAGGGCCGCATTGCCAGTGACGCCATTTTTGCGCTGATCGGCTTCTGGTCGATCGGTTTTTTCCCGGTACTGATGATTCTCACCATTTTCGTCAGCGTTATTGTCACGCTTACCCGCATGTGGCGCGAGCACGAAATGGCTGTCTGGATGGCCAGTGGCAAATCGCTGACCGATTGGGTATGGCCGGTACTACGCTTTGCGCTGCCACTCTCGCTGCTGATTGCCGTGGGCACCATGGTAGTCGAACCCTGGGCGGTACAGCGCAGCAAGGAATACGCTGAAACACTCAAGCAGCGCGAAGAAATGACTGCCTTGTCGCCCGGCGTGTTCAAGGAATCGCGCAGTAGCGACCGTGTGTACTTTATTGAAAGTTATTCGGTACTCAGCGGCGCCACCCGCAATGTGTTTGTGCAGAGCATCAAGGCCGGCGAGGTCTCGTCCATTTTTGCCAAGGCGGGCCAGCTCAGCACCGACAAGGACGGTAACCGTATTCTGGTGCTGGAAAACGGCCGCCGCTATACCGGCGAACCCGGATCGGGGGCCTTCGAGGTGGCCGAGTTCGAGCACTACACGCTGAAAATCAGCGAAGCAGAACGCATCGTGCGCCCCGAGCTGGACAGTGAGACGCGGCCAACCTTGCAGCTACTGGGCAGCGACCAGCCAGCCGACCGCGCCGAGCTGGCATGGCGGCTATCGATGCCGCTCTGTGCACTGGTACTGGCGCTGCTGGCGATTCCGCTCAGCTATTTCAACCCCCGCTCCGGCCACGCCTACAACCTGGTTTTTGCGCTAGGCGCCTACTTGCTGTACCAGAACCTGATGTGGTTGCTGCGTGACGCCATCGGCAGCGGCAAGCTGCCCTCCGCCCTGGGCATCATGCCGGCCCATGCGGCCATGCTGGCCTTGGCCGCTGCCCTGCTCTACTACCACAACCGCCCCGCCGAGCCCTGGCTTACCCGTATGAAAAGACTGCTGCGGAGGAAATCCGCATGAGCATGCTGCGCAACTACCTGCTGACACGCTTTACCAGCGCCACCCTGTTTACCCTGGCTTGCTTACTGGGCCTGTACGGCTTTTTTGACGCCATTCGCGAGCTACCCAACGTGGGCAAGGGCAGCTTTGATTCCGGCACCTTGCTGATGTACACCTTGCTGCAGGCACCTGGCCATGCCTACGAGCTGATGCCGCTAGCGGTGCTGATTGGCGCCATGGTGGCCATGTCGCAGCTGTCCAGCACCTCGGAATACACGGCCATCCGCACTGCCGGGGTCTCACTGGGGCAAATTGCCCGCATCAAGCTGCTGTTTGGTGTGGCCATGGCGATTGCCGCCTTGCTGCTGGGCGAGTTCGCCTCGCCACTGGCCGAGAAAAATGCAGAGCGCATCAAACTGCAAGCCACCCATTCGCTGGTGGCGCAGGAATTCCGCTCCGGCTTGTGGGTAAAGGACGATAACAACTTCATCAACGTAGGCGAAATGCTGCCGGACAACACCCTGCTGGGCGTACGCATCTACACCTACGACCAGGACTACCGCCTGGTGATGACACGCCATGCCGAGCGTGCACAGTACCAGCCCGCCAGCAAAACCTGGCTACTGAGCCAGGTACGCCAGTCCGAGATTCTGCCGGACCAGATCAAGGTTGGCCGCATGGCACAGCAAGCCTGGCGCTCGGTGATTCAGCCAGACATTCTGTCCGTGCTGCTGGTGGTGCCGGAACAAATGTCGGCCATGGACCTGATGACTTATATTGAACACCTGCGTACCAATAATCAAAAGACGCAGCGCTATGAAATTGCACTGTGGGGCAAGCTGTTCTACCCGCTGGCCTGCATTTCCATGGTGATGGTGGCCCTGGCCTTTACCCCGGTATCCGGCCGCCACAACGACCTGGGCATCAAACTGTTTTCCGGCATTTGCCTGGGCATTGCCTTCCACTTTAGCAACCGTCTGTTTGGCCACCTGGGCCTGCTGTACAACTGGAACCCGATTGCCTCTGCCACCCTGCCCACCCTGCTCTTCCTGGTGGCCGGCCTGGCAGCGCTAGCACGACAGGAAAGACGATGAGCACACCAGACCAGACACAACAGTACCGCCGCTGGCGCCAGGCGCTGCAGCAAGGCCGCGAAGCGCTGGCAGCCGAGTATCGTGAAACCCGCAATGCGCGGCAGTATCTGGTCAAGCATGGCCTGCTGGTGGACGGCATCATCCGCTCGGCCTGGGAAGTACTGGGCATGGGCCAGCGCGCCGCCCTGCTGGCCGTAGGCGGCTATGGCCGCGGCCAACTGTTCCCCCACTCCGATATCGACCTGCTGCTGCTCCTGCCCGAAACCACCTCCCACAACCTGTCCGGCTTCGTGGAAACCTTTGTCAGCGCCATGTGGGATATCGGGCTGGAGGTAGGCCACAGCGTTCGCACCATCAGCGAATGCCTGAGTGAATCGCAGCGTGACATCACCGTAGAAACCACCCTGCTGGAAAACCGCCTGCTGGCCGGCAATATCACGCTATACCACCAGCTGAACCAGACCGTAGAAAAGCACCGCGACCCGCTGCGCTTTCTGGAAGGCAAGCTGCTGGAGCAACAGCAACGCCACAACAAGCACTTTGGCGTGACCAGCAACCTGGAACCCAACGTCAAGGAAAGCCCCGGCGGCCTGCGCGACCTGCATACCATTCTGTGGATCAGCAAAGCCATTGGCCTGGGGCAAAACTGGGACAGCCTGGCGCGTAACGAAATCCTGACTGCCTCCGAAGCGCGGCTGATTCACTACAGCGAGCGCCAGCTGGAACAAATCCGCATCGACCTGCACCTGGCTGCACGCCGCCGTGAAGACCGGCTGATCTTCGATCTGCAGCAGCAAGTCGCCAGCATGAGCGGCCTGGAAGACGACAAGGCCAAGCGCGCCAGCGAGCAGCTGATGCAGCGTTTTTACAAATCGGCCAAGAACGTCAGCCAGCTCAACGGCATCCTGCTGCCCAACCTGCGCGCCCGCCTGCTGTGCGACGTACCGCGCATCACCCAGCAGCTGGATGAGCACTTTTACAGCGTGAATGGCCTGCTGGGCATTTACGACAGCCAGGTCTTCGAGCGCCAGCCCGCCACCATCCTGCGCGCCTTCCTGCATATGCAGCAGCACGAGCTGGGCGGCATGGCACCGCGCACCCTGCGCGGCCTGTGGCACGCCAGGCGCCAGATTAACGACCGCTTCCGCCGCGACCCGGAAAACCGTGCGCTCTTCATCCAGATCTTCCGCGCCGGCGGTGGCCTTACCCGTACCCTGCGCCGCATGAACCTGTACGGCGTACTGGGCAAATACCTACCGGCGTTTGGTCGCATCATGGGCCAGATGCAGCACGACCTGTTTCACGTTTATACCGTGGACGAGCACATTCTGATGGTGGTGCGCAATCTGCGGCGCTTTGCCATACCGGCCTTCAATCACGAATACCCGCTGCTATCGCGCCTGATCCACGAATTCGACAGCCCGGAGCTGCTGTACGTGGCCGGCCTGCTACACGATATCGCCAAAGGGCGCGGCGGTGACCACTCCGAGCTGGGCATGGTCGATGCCGCGCAGTTTTGTGACAACCACGGCATTACAGGGGAAGACAGCGACCTGGTGGTCTGGCTGGTGCAGCAGCACCTCACCATGTCCAGCGTGGCGCAAAAGCAGGATATCTACGACCCGGACACCATCCAGCACTTTGCCGAACTGGTGGCCAGCCCCAGAAGGTTGGCCGCACTGTACATCCTGACCGTCGCCGATATCCGCGGCACCAGCCCCAAAGTATGGAATGCCTGGAAAGCCAAGCTGCTGGAAGACCTGTTTTACGCCACGCGGCGCGCTCTGCAGCGCGGTGGCCATGTGGATGTGAATTCGGAGCTGGAAGAGCGCAAGCAGGCCGCACTACGGCTGATGCGCCTGAACATCATGCCCGAAGGCGCCGAGGCCAACTTCTGGCAAAAGCTGGAAACCGTGTATTTCCTGCGGCACGAGGCCAAGGAAATTGCCTGGCACACCCGCATGCTGGGCCGGCTGGTTGACACCAAGGAACCCGTGGTGCGGGCGCGGCTATCCGAAGACAAAGAAGGCTTGCAGCTGCTGGTTTACACGCCGGATCAGCCCGACCTGTTTGCCCGGCTGTGCGCCTTTCTGGGCCGCCACAACTACAGCATTGCCGACGCCAAGATCTACACCACACGCCATGGCTACGCGCTGGATACCTTCCACGTCTTCTTGCCAGAGCACCACGAAGGCAACTACCGCGATCTGATCAACTTTGTGGAATTCGAGCTGGCCGCCACGCTGCTACGCCAAGACCCGATCAGCCTGCCTGCCAGAGGGCGCCTGAACCGGCACCAGAAAAACTTCCCCATCAAGCCTCAGGTGCTGATCCGCCCGGACGACAAGGGCCGGCACTTTGTGCTGTCCATCGTGGCTGGCGACAATCAGGGCCTGCTGGCACGCATTGCCAAGGTGCTGTCCGGCTATCAGGTCAGCGTGGATTCCGCCAAGATCATGACCCTGGGTGGGCGGGTAGAAGATTCGTTCTTGCTGTCCTCACCGCGCCTGTCCGACGACAAGGCCCTGCTGGCACTGGAAGCCGACCTGATCGAGGCGCTGCGCGTTTAGGCAACACTGCGGAGCCAGGCGCGCCGGGCTGCGCACCGCCATCGGGACACATGTAAAACCCCCTGCCGGCACAATGCAAGCAGGGGGTTTCTTATACGGCACTTGGTAGTGCCACCTTCATCCGGCCCTGATCATGGCTCGCGGCGAAAATCCCGCGTGAGTTTTTCCATGTCGCTGGCCGCCAACTCCAGCCGCTGCGAGCTATCGCACACCACCTGGGCCGTATGCACATTTTGCTCGCTTAATGCGGCCAACTGCTCCACCGAGGCCGCTACCTGATGCACCGACTCGGACTGGCTAGCCATTTGCGAGGAAAGGCTCACCGAGAAATCACGCGCCTCGTCCGCCACCTTGAGCAGGCTTTGCAAATGGCCGGCAGACTGGCGTATCTCGTCACTGACGCGGCCAACTTCGGCAGCCGACAAATCCATCTTGCCGGCCACGCCATCGGTAATGGTGACAATATGCTGCACCAGACGGGTAATGCTTTCGGTAGTCTGCGCCGTACGCTCGGCCAGCTTGCGCACCTCGTCAGCCACCACGGCAAAGCCGCGGCCGGACTCCCCGGCGCGGGCAGACTCGATCGCCGCATTCAGCGCCAGCAAATTGGTCTGGTCGGCAATTTCGTGAATCAGGTCGGTCATACCCTTAATCTTGGCAATGGCAGATTCCAGCTCACCCAACTCGGCCTTGGATTGATTCACCACCGCCACCGCCTGCCCTGCAGCCGCCTCGGCCAGCTTCATCACCGCCTGGCCATCGGTAGCCGCACGCCGTGTTGCCTCGGCACCGCGTACGCTTTCTTCGGTCATGGTGACAATGCGGCCTACCGACTGGCTGATCACCATCATCGAATCGCTAATGTGGTTCAGCCCGCCACCCTGCTCGCGGGCGCGGTCTACCAGGGCGGACATTTCGCTGCCCAGCTGAGCAGCCTGCTTGTGCGTCAGGCTGCTGGTCGCCAGCGTATCGGCCACCATGGCACGCAAGCTTAGCCGCAGGGTTTCCAGGCTATCGGTCATACGGCCAATCTGGCCACCCAGGTTGGCGTGCAGGGGTTGCTCCAGCCGGCCTTCGCCCAAGGCACGCAGCCCGCGGTGAATCACCGCCATGGCTTGGGCTTCGCTGCGGCGCCACCAGAACGAGGTAGCACTCAGGCCCACGACACCCACCAGCGCCAAACCTAGCCGAGCCAGCTCATCCAGCCCCGGCATGGCACCGCCAGCAAACAGCATGCCGACAAACAAACCGGTGAGCCCGAAACCGATCTTGCCGCTGTCTTTACGGCCGGCATAAGCTTTCAGCGTGGAACCCAGCACAGCTTGCTTGTTACGCACCTGCTGGTACAGCGCCTCGGCCGCCACCACATCCTGCCGGCTCGGGGTGCTGCGCACGGAGACATAGCCCTGCACCTGCCCCCGCACGGTAATGGGCGTGACGTAGGCTTCCACCCAGTAGAAATCACCATTCTTGGCACGGTTTTTCACAATACCGCGCCACGGCTTGCCTGCCTTTACCGTATCCCACAAGTCAGCAAAGGCTTCCGCCGGCATGTCCGGGTGACGAACCACGTTATGGTTCTTGCCCAGCAGCTCGCCCTCCTCGAAGCCGCTGATCTCGATGAAGGCCCGGTTGGCATAGGTGATAGCACCCTTCAGATCTGTCTTGGTAACAATGGGGCGCTGCGGGTCGAGAAACAACTCGTTGGCCGTTACAGGGGTATTGATCTTCATGGCTTATTCTTCTGTGTGTGGTCGCAGAATTCTATCATTTATAAGCGAATACTAATCAAATATACATTTATTGCAATGCAAAACACTTCTCATAGCAGACGGAACGCAGTACATTAGCAAAACGATAATCAATATCAAACAACATGCTGCGCCACGCCGACTCACCCCATATCGATACCGACACGCTGCTGGACATCATCGAACACCAGCGCATTGGTGCCGAGTTCCAGCCCATCAAGCACACCGGCACCCTAGCCACTATAGGACACGAGGCGCTGGCGCGCTTTTACAAGCGCACCGGGCAACCCATACCACCGCAAGCCGTGTTTGCCACCTTGCACGGCTCGCCGGTGACGCTGGTGCAAGCCGAGCTGATGAGCAAACGCTGGCAGATTGACAGCGCCCCACAGGATGGCTTGCTGTTTCTGAATCTGGACCCGGACGCCTTCACCACCAGTGGCGTCAACCCGGACCAGCACCCCATGCTGCAGCTACTGGGCCAGCCCGACAGAATCGTGGTCGAGATTATAGAGAATGCCAGCATCCAGGACGCAGACCGCAGCCTGTGGCTGGCAGAGTGCCTGGCCGCCCGCGGCATTCTCACGGCGCTGGACGATATAGGCGGTGTCGGCACCATGCTGTCGCTGCCGATTCTGTGCAATGTGGATATATTCAAATTCGACCGCCACTGGCTGCAGGCCATACACCAGCCGGCACAGCGACGCATGCTGAAAATGCTATTGAATTACGCCAGGGAAGAAAACAAAAAGACTGTACTAGAGGGGATTGAAACAGTGGATGATCTGGCGATTGCCAGAGAATTGCAGGTAGATTATGTGCAGGGTTATTTGTTCAGGCCAGAATTCATCAACAAACAAGCTTGAGTACATTGCGGCCAACCTTTTCAGGTTGGCCGCATCAGCTTATCGAGCTACGACAATCATTTCTACTTGGCGCAGCGCATAAATATCCTTGCCGCCAGCGTAGCTGATCGACGACTGCAAATCTTCTTTCAACTCTACCAGCACACGCCCCATACGGCCTTTGTATTCAACCAGGATTTTCTTGCCTTCTACGTTCTTGTATTCACCCTTGTTGAATTGGGAAGCGCTGCCAAAGTATTCTTTGTAATGTTTGCCGTTGATTTCCACAATTTCACCGGCCGATTCGTCATAGCCGGCAAATAGCGAGCCCGCCATCACCATGGTGGCGCCGCAAGCCAGCGCCTTGGCCACATCACCGTGCTCGACAATACCGCCATCGGCAATCACCGGTACGGTCACTGCCGCAGCGCAATCCTGCACGGTAGAAATCATCGGGCGATGGAAGCCCGTTTTGTTCTTGGTAATGCACACGCGCCCGCCTGCAATGCCCGCCTTGATGGCATCGCAGCCCCATGCCTGCAAATCACGCGCGGCCTCTGCGGTAGCGATATTGCCGCCGATCAGGAAACTGCCAGGGAACATCTGTTTCACCAGTTTGATCATGCGCTCGGCCTTCACGCACCACGCGTTAGCAATATCCAGCGTGATGTATTCCGGTGTCAGGCCGGCATCTTTTAGCGCTTGCAATTGCTCCAGAGTGTCATCATTTACCCCGACGCTAATAGAGGCAAACAGACCCTTTTTCTGCATATCGGCCACAAAGCCAACGGTGTCCACATTAAAGCGATGCATGGTGTAAAACCAGCCTTGGCGGGCAAAGTATTCACACGTTTCTGCGTCGACAACACTCTTCATATTCGAGGCATACAGCGGCATATCAAAACGCCGTGGGCCAAACTGCACCGAGGTATCGCATTCTTTACGGCTATCCACGATAGTTTTCCGGGGTACCAGATAAACATCGCCATAGTTCAATTCGGTCTTGTGCATGATGCGCTCCATCTATTTGGGGTGACATGCCGCCGTTCCGGATAGCGACATAAAACTGGGGGCCCCAAAAATAAAAGCGGAAGCCACTGGCTTCCGCTTGCATTTATCCCTGCGCTTGCCTCGACAGAGGGCGCGCACAAACATTTCAAATCTACAGCCCAAGCACCCTACTGTCAACCATAAAAAACATTTTCTTGCCGCCTGCCCGTATTTCAGTTGTCCAGCCAGTCGATAATGCTTTGCCAGGCCTCCCGCTCTTTATTGGCGCGCGCAGGTGGCAGATCGAACAGTGTCAAGCCCATGGCAACCGCCTGCACATAAAGCTGGGTATTGCGAAGATAGCCTATCACCGGCACGCCCAGCCCATCCAGAAACTGCTGCAGGTCGCGGGCAGACTTGGTGCGCGAATCGATGCGCATACCCACTACCCCGACAAAGGCCTTTTGCTTGCGCACGGCTTTTTCCTGCAACAGCACTTCAAAAAAATCCCGGCTGGCCCACATATCGAAAGGCGATGGCTGGATTGGCACGATGACACGGTCCACCTTGGCGACCAGTGCCGCAAGCTTTTTACCGTGCAAACCAGCGGGGCTATCCAGCACAATCACCTGCGTACCCTTGGGTGGGCGTGCCGGTTCGCCGGGGGCGACCTTCCAGCCATCAATCGGCGGTAACGCCTTGTCCCGGGAGGCCAGCCAGGCCAGCGAAGACTGCTGGCGGTCAACATCCCCCAGCATGATGCGCGTGCCTTGGGCCGCATAAAAGCCGGCCAGATTGGTAGACAACGTGGATTTGCCACTCCCCCCCTTGGGGTTGGCTACCAGTATCGAGTACGCCATAAATACTTTCTGCTATGCAGGCTACGCACCGTGTGACGTGCACCGAGCTGCCTGCTGGTTTATGCTGCCATGCCCGAACTGATCATGACCTTACCATGACGACACCTGCCCGCCCTTTTGCCGCCCTGCTGTTTGACATGGATGGCCTGATGATAGACACCGAGGCGCTGTCCGAGCGCGTGTGGCGGCAAACCGCCACCGAGCAGGGCATCCCGCTCAGCCACGAGCAACTGCAGATGATGGTGGGGCTGTCTACCGAACGCTGCCTGCAGTACCTGGCAGACACGCTGCCCGACGGACATGATGTGCAGGCTTTTGGCCGGGTGGCTCGCCAGCGCTATCACCAGATGCTACACCAGGAAGAGATTCCGCTTAAACCCGGCATACTCCACCTGCTGGACTGGTGCACCCGGGAAAACCTGCCCCGCGCAGTAGCCACCGCCACACAGCGCACGCTGGCAGACCTGAAACTCACACGCACAGGCCTGCAGCGCTATTTTGCCCACACCGTAGCTGGCGATGAAGTGGCGCACAGCAAGCCAGCACCCGATGTGTACCTGAAAGCCGCACAGCTGCTGGGGGTGCACCCGGCAGACTGCATTGTGCTGGAGGACTCAGCCCATGGCGCGCAGGCAGCACTGGCGGCCAACATGCGGGTCATCGTGGTACCCGACATGGCCCCACCGCCTGCACCTATAGCAAAACAGGCCCTGGCGGTATGCCAGGACCTGTATGCAGCACAGGCCTTGCTGGCCCGGCTGGTTTAACCATCGGCGTTGATACGGCGGATCAGCGCACCCAGCACCTCGACAGCTTGCTCATTCTCCACCTGGCAGGTGCCGGCGGCTTCGTGGCCGCCACCGCCGTACTCCAGCATCAGCGCGCCTACGTTTGTCTTGCTACTGCGGTCAAGGATGGATTTGCCTGTAGCAAACACCGTATTTTGCTTGTTCAGCCCCCACAGCGCGTGGATGGAGATATTGCACTGCGGGTACATGGCATAGATGGCAAAGCGGTTGATCGGGTGGATCAGGTCTTCTTCGCGCAGATCCAGTACCACCAGGTTGCCGTGCACGGTAGCACAACGCTCTATCTGCTCACGCGCCTTGGCCTCGTGCTCGAAATACAGTTCTACCCGTTCTTTTACGTCGGGCAAGGCCAGGATTTCTTCGATGGTATGGTTACGGCAATACTGGATCAGATCCATCATCAGCGTGTAGTTACTGATGCGGAACTCGCGGAAACGCCCCAGGCCGGTACGCGCATCCATCAGGTAGTTCAGCAATACCCAGTCTTTGGGCGCCAGAATCTCGTCACGGCTGAACTGGGCGGCATCCGCCTTGTCCACCGCCTCCATCATATCGTCGCTAATGCCGGTAAAACGCGCCTTGCCACCATAGTAGTCGTACACCACACGGGCGGCCGACGGCGCATCCGGGTCGATGACATGATTGGTGACTTCGCCACTGTTACGCAAAGTCTCGGAAAAGTGATGGTCAAATGCCAGGTACGCACCAGGCACATAAGGCAGGTTGGTGGTGATATCACGGCCGGTGATCTCCACCTTACCGTCCTGCATGTCTTTCGGGTGAACAAACTTGATCTCGTCAATAAGATCCAGCTCGTTAAGCAGTACAGCGCAGACCAAACCGTCAAAGTCACTGCGGGTTACCAAACGATACTTTTCATAGGCCATAGTGGTTCTCCAGCTCGATGCCGTATTAATCAGGCGAACAGCTCATGATAGCGTGCTGCTTGCATTTTGCGCGCAGGAAATAAGCCCTTCATGACAGCACCCGCCACCACAAAGCCAGAATTTCCTTGTCATTCATCCACTTCACTGCATCCCGCCTTACCCGGGCGGCACGCAAGCTGTGACCTAAATGATGCACACACCACCGCCAGCCTGCCCAACTGCGACGATTACCGGCGAATGAACAAAAAGCCTGCCTCTTTGTCACACTTGTCTTGCATTTAGCCTGCCCCCATAATCCTGCACATGAAATTTCTCTCCGACCTGTTTCCAGTCATTCTGTTCTTTGGCTGCTACTGGCTAACCAAGGACATGTTCCTGGCCACCGGTATTGCCATTGCTGCTACCACCATCATGGTGGCCCTGACCTGGCTCAAACACAAAAAAGTGGAAACCATGCAATGGATCAGCTTGGCGCTGATTGTTGTCATGGGTGGTGCAACGCTGCTGCTGCACGACAAGCATTTCATCATGTGGAAACCCACAGTGCTGTATTGGCTGATGGGTGGCGGCCTGCTGATCGGCCAGCTGACCGGCCGCTTCGGCATGAAAACCCTGATGGGCGGCCAACTACAGCTTCCCGATGCAGTATGGAAAAAACTGAACCTGGCTTGGGCCGCCTTCTTCATCATGCTGGGTGGCGTTAACCTGTTTGTCGCCTTTACCTTCAGCGAAGAAACCTGGGTCAGCTTCAAACTGTTTGGCGGCTTCGGTCTGATGATCGCCTTTGTCATTGCACAAAGCCTGTACCTGTCGAAATATATTGAGGAGACACCTTGATGCTGTACGCCATTACCGGCCAGGACGTAGCCGACTCGCTAGCCCAGCGGCTGGCTGCCCGCCCCGCCCACCTCGAGCGCCTGCAAGCGCTACAGGCAGAAGGCCGACTGATACTGGCCGGTCCCTTTCCAGCCATCGACAGCAACGATCCGGGCAGCGCAGGCTTCAGTGGCAGCCTGATCGTGGCCGAGTTTGACAGCCTGCAAGCGGCACAAAGCTGGGCCGAGGCCGACCCTTACGTTGCCGCAGGCGTGTATGCCTCGGTCAGCGTCAAGCCATTCCGTAAAGTACTGCCGGCATGAGCCTCATCCAAGCCATGGAAACCCGGCTAGCCATTCTGGCACCCAGCCACCTCGACATCCACGACGATAGCGCAGCCCATGCCGGCCATGCCGGCGCCAGCTCAGGCGGGCACTACGACCTGCTCATCGTATCTGCGGCCTTCAGCGGCAAAAACCGCGTACAACGCCAACGCCTGGTTTATCAGGCACTGGGCGACCTGATGCAAAACGGCATCCACGCCTTGGCCATGCGCACCCTTACCCCAGAAGAAATCTGAACATGACAAAACTGAATAAAGCACTGGGCATCAGCATGCTCTGCTTCGCGGCCAACCTGGCCATGGCAGCACCTGTTGCTACCGTCAACGGCACGGTTATCGACCAAAGCGTGCTAGACAAAGCCGTGAACCAGATTGTCAGTGCCAACAGCGGTCGCATCCAAGACAACCCGGCCCTGCGAGAAGATATCCGCCAGCGCCTGATTAACCGCGAGCTGGTTCTGCAAGCCGCCAACAAAGCCGGGCTGGACAAGAGCCCCGAGTTCGCCAGCCGTCTGGCAGAGGCTCGCAATGACCTGCTGCAGCAGGCCTTCTTCGAAGCCGCCAGCAAGAACCGCCCGGTCAGCGATGCCGACGTCAAAGCAGAGTACGAGCGCTACACCAGCCAGTTCAAGGACGTGAAAGAAGTACAGGTACGCCAGATCATCCTGGCGGATGAGTCTGCGGCCAACAAGGCGATTGCCGCGCTCAAAAAAGGCGCCAAGTTTGAGCAGATGGCCAAAGCACAGTCGCTGGACACCGCCAGCAAGGAGCGTGGTGGGGACCTGGGTTGGGGCAATCTGGCCACCATGGAACCGCCTCTGGCCGAAGCACTGAAAGCCATCGGCAAAGGCCAGATCAGCGCCAAACCCCTGCAATCGCAAATGGGCTGGCACATTTTCAAAGTGGAAGATATCCGCAATGCGCAGCCGCTGGCATTTGACAGCATCAAGGCACGCATTGCTCAGGATCTTCAGGAAAAAGCCGTCCGCGACGCCGTACTCGAGCTGCGCCAGAAGGCCAACATTCAATAACCCGATCGGAACAGACTGATGAATACTCGCTTCAAGCACTCCCTGATTGCCGCCACCCTGCTACTGGCTGGCTCTGCTGCCATGGCAGCACCATCCGTCAATGGCGTGGCCATCAGCCCGCAACGCATTGACGCCATTGCCCGCATGATGGAAGCGCAAGGCCAGCCGGCCAACCCGCAGATGAAAGAGATGATCACTGACCAGTTGATCACCGCTGAGATCCTGCGCCAGGAAGCCGTGAAAAAAGGCATGGATAAGTCTGCTGACTTCCAGGCTGAAATGGAAAACGCCCAAGCCATGGCGCTGGCAAACCGCTTCATCAAGGAACACGTACGTACCAACCCGATTACCGATGCCCAGATCAAGGCCGAGTACGACAAGGTAAAAGCCGAGTTCCCGGAAAAGAAAAGCTACCGCGCACGCCACATCCTGGTAAAAACCGAATCCGAAGCCCAGGCAGTGCTGTCGGCGCTGAAAAAAGGCAAACCGTTTGACCAGCTGGCCAAAGAAAAATCCATCGACCCGGGCAGCAAGGTAAATGGCGGCGATCTGGGCTGGAACGAGCCTGCCACCTTTGTCGCACCATTCTCCGAAGCGATGATCAAGCTGGCCAAAGGCCAAGTCAGCGCCACACCGGTAAAAACCCAGTTTGGCTTCCACATCATCAAGCTGGACGATGTCAAGGTTGAAGCCGCCCCGCCGGTAGATGCCCTGCGCCCGCAGCTGGAACAGCGCATTCAGTCCCAGCGCATCGAAGCACTGATCAAAGACCTGAAAGCCAAAGCCAAGGTTCAGCAGTAAGTATCAGGGCTGCTGTAGCGGCCCGGTGCAATAAAAAAGCCAGCGCTAGCGCTGGCTTTTTTATTGGCTACGGCAGATTAATCCTCGTCGTCTTGCCATGAAGGCGGGCGTTTTTCCAGAAACGCTGCCACACCTTCGCGCTGCTCTTCTCCCCCGACCAGCTCCAGGAAAGCGGCCTTCTCTAGCAACAGCTGCCGTTCCAGCGTGTTCTGCGCACTGACCTCTATCAGCCGGCGTGCCGCCAATACCGCGCTGCGGGACTGGTTAGCCACTTTGCCGGCCAGGCTGATGGCCACGATTTTGGCAAGACCGGCATCGACGACCTCTTCTGCCAGGCCTATTTTCAAAGCGGTGTCTGCATCCACCAGCTCGGCACCCAGAATGATGCGCTTGGCCCAGGAGACGCCCACGCGCTCGGTCAGTGCCTTGGTACCGCCCGCCGCAGGAATCAGCCCAACCAGCGCCTCTGGCAAGCCCAGCTTGGCACCGCGCTCGATCACGATATAGTCGCAAGCCAGCGCACATTCCAGCCCGCCACCCAGCGCAAAACCGTTTACGGCTGCCACCGTCACACCACGAAACTGGCGAACGCTATTAAACGCCGCAGCGAAGGCATCGATCACACGTGCCGCCTTGTCACGGTCAGCCGTAGCAAACTGAACCAGGTCGGCACCCGCCGAAAAGAACCGGTCCCCTGCGCCCGTCAGTACCACGCTACGCACTTGCGAGTCGGCATCCAGTGCCTCCATGGCCAGCGTAAGTGCCTTCAACGACTCCAGCGTCCAGGCATTGGCTGGTGGGTTGTTGATGGTAACAATGGCCGACTGACCCAATCGTTCAACCACAATATACTTGCTCATTCGTTACCTCCCCACCTGTGCTACACGGCTATTCGACTTTCCTGCCGTGCCTGTACGTCTAGACATTGAAACCACCCCATTCACGGAAAGGCGACCATTTTGTGACGAAATGTCGATATTTTCTAGTACTAAAAATGGACTATCACCATGATTTTTCAAGTATTTCCAACGCACTAACACCAACGTCATTAATAGTCGAATGTAATAAACCATAGGCGTATTTAGCCAAAAAAATAGCAGTTTTCGTTAATATCACTGCTACAATCTTTTTTTAGTTTTAGAACTGTTTTCACCAAAATGCTGGAAATCAGTCTGCTCTCGCTTTTCATTACCGGTTTGCTAGGTGGCGTACATTGCCTGGGCATGTGTGGCGGCATTGTCACGGTCATATCCGTGACCGGCACCGGCCAGAAACCACAACTACTGCTGGGGTATAACCTGGGCAGGCTTGCCAGCTATACCCTTATGGGAGCGCTACTGGGCGGATTGAGCGAATGGGGCATGGCTCAGGCCAGCTATCGCCCGCTACAAGTAGGCCTTTTTGCTTTGGCAAACGTTTTGCTGATTTTGCTGGGTCTGTATCTGGCCGGCTTCTCTGCCATGGTTGGCCGCATAGAGAAGCTGGGATCGCCACTTTGGCAGCGATTGCAGCCACTGGCGCGGCGCTTCCTGCCGGTACGCCACCCGCTGCACAGCATCATCGTTGGTGCCATCTGGGGCTGGGTACCTTGCGGCTTGGTGTATACCGCCAGCCTGGCGGCGCTGGCCACACAGTCTGCCAGCGGTGGCGCGCTGGCCATGCTGAGTTTCGGCCTGGGCACCCTGCCCAACCTGCTGCTGATGGGCACCTTTGCAGCCAGGCTACAGCAGCTAAAGCAACAACGGCCAGTCCGGCTATTTGCCGGGCTGACCGTCTGTGCTATCGGGCTATGGCACCTGGCCAGCCTGATCACTTCATAGCAGCAACCAGGGCGCCCACATTGGACTTGAAGAGCTGCAGATAGGTAGTAGCTTCCGGCGAGGCAGACAGGGCATCGGAATACAGCTTGCCCCCCACCTTCACCCCGGCCTCGCGGCTAAGCTGATCCAGCAAGCGGCGATCGGCCATATTCTCGAAGAACACCGCCCCCACCTTTTCCTTGCGCACCTGACGAATCAGCGCAGCTACACCTTTGGCCGAGGCTTCGGCATCGGTGCTGACACCTTGTGGCGCCATGAAGCGCAGCTGGTAGCGTGCTGCCAGGTAAGCAAAGGCGTCGTGCGAGGTCAGCACCTTGCGGCGCTCGGCCGGAATGGCGGCAAAGCTTTTTGCTGCCCAGCTATCCAGCGCCAGTAGCTGGGCTTTGTACGCCTGGGCACGCTGGCTGTAGTACGCGGCGCCTGCCGGGTCGGCCTTGGCAAAACCGGCTGCCATCGCCTCGGCGTACAGCACAACGTTTTGCGGGTTGTGCCAGGCATGCGGGTCTTGTTTGCCGTGATCATGGTCATGGCCATGATGCGCATCGTGTTCTTCGTGCTCGGCCATGGCCAGCGGCTTTACCTTGGCCGCCGCAGTCACGGTCAGGCCTTTGAACGCGGCCGACTTGCTTAGCCGTGCCATCCAGCCCTCAAAACCCAGGCCATTCACCACAAACACCTTGGCTGCGGCCAACCTGCGCACATCAGCTGGCGATGGCTGAAACACGTGGGCATCCTGATCGGGCGCTACCAGCGACACCACGTCTACCCGCTCGCCGCCTACCTCGCGTGCCACGTCGGCAACAATACTGAAGCTAGCCACCACGGGCAGCTTGGCGCAGGCCAGCAGCGGCGACATGGCCAGGGTGATGGCAAAGAGTTTACGCATGACTTTTCCTACTAATTGGTGAAATGACGGGCACGCACCAGCCGTGGCAACAAACCACCCTGGGGTGCAAACAACAGTGACAGCAGGTAGACCAAGCCCGCCAGCAGGATGATGGCCGGCCCGGATGGCAGCTCGTAGTGATACGACAGCAACAAGCCGCCCACCCCCGACAAAGCAGAAATGGCAAACGAAGTCAGCAGCATGCCACCCACCGAGGCCGCCCACAGGCGCGAAGCAATGGCCGGCAGCATCATCAGGCCTACCGACATCAGCGTACCCAGTGCCTGAAAGCCCGCCACCAAGTTCAGCACCACCAGCAGCAAGAACAGCATGTGCCAGATACCGCCACGCGCACCGATCGCGCGCATGAATACCGGGTCCAGGCTCTCCAGCAGCAGCGGCCGGTAAATCACGGCCAACACCAGCAAGGTGAAGGTTGCCACACCCGCCACCAGCAACAGCGCGGCGTTATCTACGGCCAGCACCGAGCCGAACAACAGGTGCATCAGGTCCACATTGCTGCCGGACTTCGACACCAACAGCACACCCAAAGACAGCGACAACAAATAAAAGGCGGCAAAGCTGGCGTCTTCTTTTACCTCGGTATAGCGCGTCGCCAGGCCGGCCAGCACCGCCACCAGCACCCCGGCCACAAAGCCACCCAGGCTCATGGCAGGCAAGCTCAGGCCGGCCAACAAGTAAGCGACGGCAGCACCGGGCAACACGGCATGGCTCATGGCATCGCCCATCAGGCTCATGCGGCGCATCACCAGAAACAGCCCCACTGGTGCACTGCCCAGCGCCAGCGCCAGGCAACCCACCAGTGCGCGCCGCATAAAGGCAAAGTCGGCAAAGGGGGAAATCAACATGTCTTGCAACCAGCTCATCACACGCCCTCCCCGTCCACCTGACACAGCGGTGCCCTGGCTAACCAGTGCGCAGCTGTTTCGCTGGCCTGACGCAAGCGCTCCTCCGTGAGCACAGACGCCGTATCGCCCCAGGCGATAACCTCGCGCGCCATCAACAATGTCTGGGGAAAATGGCTGCGCACCTGGGCAATGTCGTGCAGCACGGCAATCACTGTGCGCCCTTCCTGCTGCCAGCGTGCTACCAGTTGCAGCAGGTCTTGCGTGGTACGGGCATCTACCGCATTAAAGGGCTCGTCCAGCATGATCAGCCGCGCATCCTGCACCAGAATGCGGGCAAACAGCACACGCTGAAACTGCCCGCTGGACAGTGCCGAGATGGGGCGCGTGGCGAAATCTTCCAGCCCCACCGCCACCAGCGCGTTCCAGCTGGCCTCGTCTTGCCCGCGGCCAACCTGGCCAAACAAGCCACTCTGGCGCCAGTGGCCACTGCTGACCAGGTCGATCACCGATACAGGCAGGGAGCGGTCGATCTCGGACTGCTGTGGCAAGTAAGCCAGATCGCGCCGGCTGATCCCCTTGAAAGCCACCTGGCCACTATCCGGCTTCAGGGCCCCCATGATGGTTTTCAGCAGCGTGCTTTTACCCGCGCCATTTGGCCCGAAGATGGCCGTGGCCGTAGCGGCTGCAAAGCGCCCGCTGACATGATGTACCGCCGGGTGGCGCTGGTAAGACACCGTCAGATTGTCCAGCTCGATCATGCCTCCCCCCCCAGCGCCCAGCCTACCAGCAGCCAAAGCAGGCAGAGCGGCACGGCAGCCAGCAGCAAGCGCTGCCACGCCGACATGGCCAGCAAGCGCCAGCGCGGCAAATGGTTTTCCTCACCTGCACCATGCGGGTGAGGGTGGGAATGAGCATGGTGGGTATGACTATGTTGATGGGGCATGTAATACGTTCTTTATTGTTTTGGTAAAACACAGGCCTGCAGTGCCGCCTCGACGCGGGCGACATCAATCTGGCTGGCAATCAGCTCAAAGCGGTTATCACGACGCCAGGCAACCTGGTTTGCCGCCCAGCGCCCTTCTGTCCAGTTAAGCCACAGCCAGGTATCCAGCACACGGAATACGCCTTTGGCACGCACCAGGCCAGACACCATGTCGGGCAAGGCATCAAAGAAAGCGGTCAAGGCCTCGCCGGAAAACTCGGTATCCGGCGGCAAGGTCCAGCCTTGCGACTGCCAGCCCGCCTGGTCTTCGCTTTTCACCGCGGGGCGATAACGCGCCTTGGGTTGCACCGCGGCATCCAGCCAGACAGGGTTGGCCGCACCTTCGTGTATTTCGGCCACCACTGACTTGGGTGGAAACAAGCCAGCCGCTTTCTGGCGGTAGGCTTCCAGCGTGTCTGCATCGCACAAGTCAGCCTTGGTAGCCAACAGCACGTCGGCAATCATGACCTGGTCGCGGTACAGGGGCTGGCGGAAATAATCGTTATTGGCAAACTGGCGCGGGTCGACCAGCGTCATCACCGCCCCCACTTCCAGTGCATTACCCAGCGGCTCGGCACGCAGCTCGTCAATCAGGCCGGCGGCGTGCGCCAGACCACTGGCCTCGATAATCAGCCGGTCCGGGCGCTCGCGGCGCACCAGGTTGGCCACGGTTACCGTCATTTGCGGGCCGGCCACGCAGCACAGGCAGCCCCCCGCGATCTCGGCCACCGGCAGCTCGCCATCGTCCAGCACCGCACCATCAATACCGATTTCGCCAAATTCGTTCACGATGATGGCCCATTTTTCATGGGCGGGGCGGTTGGCTATCATATGGCGCAGCGCCGTGGTTTTACCCACACCCAGAAAGCCGGTCAGCACATTTACCAGTGTTTTTTTCATACGCGGCACCCCTCGCAGCGCCCTGTCAGCATCAGGTTTTGCTGGCTGATGGCGAAGCCCGCGCTGCCAGCTTGCTGGCGCAGCACATCCAGCACGGGCGTGGCATCCAGCTCCTCAACCCGGCCGCAGTCACCGCACACCAGAATCAGCCCTTCGTGGCTACACCCTACGTGGTGGCACACGATGTAGCCATTCAAGGCATCTACCTTGTGCAGCAGGCCGGCGGCCACCAGAAAATCCAGTGCGCGATACACCGTTGGTGGTGCAGCAATACCACGCTGTTTTTGCAGGTCGGCCAGCACCTGGTAAGCCTTGACCACGCCGGTGTAACTCAGCACCAGCTCTAGCACCTGGCGGCGCAGCGCAGTCAGCTTGACGCCCTGCTGCTGGCAGTGGCGATCAGCTGCCTCGATAAAACAGGCGATTTCCATAAGATGTAGGCATCCAAACAAAAGGAGTTCTCAAATGTTACGGTATAACAAAGTTATTAACAAGACTTAATATTTGCCTAAGCCAGAACATAAGCATGCTGTGCTATGCTTCGCTGAAATCAAACCGTTAAACCGTAACCGCGAGGTGAAAGATGAAAAAACTGCTTCTGGCTTTATTGTCCTGCGCCATCCTGACCCCAGCACTGGCGGCCGACCCGATCAAGGCCCGCAAAGAGGTGTTTGAGCAATACAAGAAAACCGTTGGCCCAATGTCCAAAGTCGTGAAAGGCGAGAGCCCTTTCAACAAGGACGAGTTTGCCAAAATGGCCGCCCACCTGGATGAGCTTGCCCAGCAGCCATGGCAGTACTTCACGCCAGGCAGCGACAAAGGCAAAACCGATGCCAAGGCAGAAATCTGGTCCAAACCCGCAGAGTTCAAAGCTGCTGTTGACAGCCACAAAGCTGAAGTTGCCAAGCTGAAACAAGCGGCTGCCGCTGCCAAGACCCTGGACGACGTCAAGCCACAATTCGGCGCAGTGATGAAAACCTGTAAAACCTGCCACGACAGCTTCCGCGCAGACTAAAGCCTGCCCGTCATGCCATGCGGCATGGCCGCTAAAATACAAACCCTGCTTGCTGACACAAGCAGGGTTTGTTTATTGTCAGGCTTTACCTGCCGCAGGCTGCTGCTTATACCGCGACGTGCTTATTTTTTCGGGCCACGAAATGCGTCATGACAGCTCTTGCAGCTTTGGCTAACAGCATTGTATTTGTTGCGTACCGTAGCCAGATCATCCGTTGCCGCACCCGCCTGCAGGGCAGATACCGCCTGTATGAAGCGTGTTTCTTCCTGTTTCCAGCGACCAGGCTGCTGCCATATTTCCGGCTTTGCACGGCTAACATCATCAATAGTGCCGGGTGCAAACTGGGTAAAAGGCAGTGGCGCCGCCAGCTTTAAGGCATTGGCGTGCTTGATGAATTGATCCTTGCGAAACGGGCCGTCCCGCAGCATCACGCCAATAGGCTCATAGCTCAACAGCATTTTCTTGAAGCTCTTCTGCCGATCTTCACCAGCACCCGCCACCGCCTGCATCCCTACAGCCGCCAGCACGGCAGCAATCATCAATTTTTTCATCATTACCCAAATCAGTTTGACAAATTTGCGGCCAACATGGCCACCACACTCACCCTATCGATCAAGCAGAACCCAGCACACCCTCTTGCGCCAGCGTGAGGATGGTTTGTGCTGTCAGCGTGTCGGCCTGCTGGTAAGCCGATTTCAGATAGGGCACATAGTAGCCCGGATCATTCGTGTCGCTTGAGACAGGCCCGTCGGGCAAATCGTTCTCGTAAACAAAGCGGATGAACAGATGGCCTGGCTGCGGCTCTTCTATGAACATATCCAGCTTGCTGGCGGTGTAATGCTCGCTAGGCTGCGTTTCGTACGCCACCTGGGTATCCGCCACAAAACGTACGCGCTCCTTCACCACCAGGCTGCCAAACACCACCTCACGCTGCATTTCCTGCTGGCTGTAGGACACAATGCGCGCCTCGGTAATGTTCTCGTCGAAACGGCATGGATCTTCTGCACGCAAAACCAGACCTAGCCATAGCTGGCGACGCGAAATCAGCGGGGCTGCAGCCCGCTCATCAAACATCTTTACCAGGTGCTCAAACCTCATCTTTCCGCCTTTCGTCACCGAACAAGCTGCGATTGTACGCCCGGTTGCCAAAAAGCAACAAAACCGGCAAAAAAAATTTAACGAAAATTTTGTCCAAAATAGACAAACTTAAAAGCTTCTCTAAAAGTTCTTAAATCATTTGATTTAATATCAAAGCACATTGTCATTTTAATTTTATTATCAAAATACAAAGGCATATTGAAGGGTTGTGAAAAGAATTGGATGTGAGAGAATATAAATTGAGCCACGCACAAACGCCTTAATACAGAATGCTGGCCCAAACACGTAACGCTTAAGCACAACTTACCGCTCTCTGCTACTAGGGTCCTGTTCAAATATATGAATTTAACAAGCAAAACAGAATATCTTCAGCGTCAGCCTGTCCAGGATTTCATTGGACAGCTCACTTGCTGGATGGACGGTGAAAGTTTCGGGGAACATGCATTCAAGGTACGTGACAAGATTCTGCCGGCCAATTACGACCGGGATTTTTTTGCCAACACCCTGGAACAAGCATTTTCTCGCTTTTACTGGAATGGCAACTACTTCAAGGAAAATCAGGTTCAACTAAGCAGCATGCGCACCCGCTTGCGCCATGCGCTGGCCACTGATGATGCGGCAGCACTGGTAGCCGTCATCGACGATATCCTGCTTTGGGGGTCGGGTGGCAAGGTCATCAAGCTCTACACGCTGAACCGCGACTGGGCGCGGCACAACCAGCACCACCTGGTGAGCAAAATCAAACAGGCGCTGGACATACTGCAGTCTGACGAGCCTGATGTGGCGCGTTTTGACGGCGAACTGCGAATGAATGCGGGCTTTACCAAGGTTTACGCACTCGCAGCCGACAACGTCATGATCTATGACGGTCGTACCGGCGCAGCCATGGGTTATCTGGTACGCCAGTTCTGTGAAAGCCGCCGCATGCTATTGCCGGAAGAGCTTTGCTTTCCGTGGGCACCAGGCGCCTCCACCATGAACAGAAACCCCAGCACCGAGCTGCTGCACTTTAAGCAGCTGGCCAATCGCAGCCGCTTTCATGCCGAGTGGAAAATCCGCGCGGGCTGGGTAGTCAATGCTGCACTCGCGAAATCTACTGCTGACTGGTGCCAACAACCCGATGCACTACGCAAATTTGAATCGGCCATGTTTATGCTGGGTTACGAAATCCCCACCAGCAGCCCAGGCAAAAACCAATCACGCGTTACTGTCACCATCTGAGACTTGTACGCCAACTTCACACCCCGCCACGGCGGGGTTTTTTCATGCCTGTACCAAAGGAATAATCTGATAAACACAACGCTGCCCACCCGCCAGCAAATGCTCGGCACGGCTCACCCGGGCGCCTGATAGCAACTGCTGAAACTGCTGCAACTCGGAACGGCAAAAGCCCTGACACGCCTTTGCGGCAGCACAGATAGGGCAGTGATTTTCCACTAACAACCAGCCGTGCACCTGTGGCAGCAGCTCGGCCATATAGCCTTCCTCGGTTCGCGCCTGCACCAACCGCACCAAGCGCTCATGCAAAGACAACGCCCCAGACAACTTTTCTTGATAGTGGCTCATGGCTTGCTGCTCTCGCGCTGCAACCAGCGTATCCAGCGCAGCGTCGCCCAGGCTACTGCGCAGCAAAGTAATAAGCTGCGCGGTAAGCTCACCATGGCGGTCTGGAAAGCGCGCGTGCCCGGCCTCGCTGAGCAGCCAGAACCTGGCTGGCCGCCCCTTGCCTGCGGCGCGGTCTTCCACCACCACCAGGCCACGCTGCTGCAGCTGCTGCAAATGCTTGCGCGCGCCCATGCTGGTTAGCGCCATGGCCTCGGCCACCGCCTGTGCCGTCAAGGCACCCCGCGTCTTCAGCAAGTACATTACTTGATCCTGGCTACTCATCACGCCCTCCCGGCTAGCGCACTGGCGCGCAGCAAGCGGTTCAACATCACGACGGCCAACAGGCACATGCAGCCACCCAGTGCGATGGTCAAACGGGTATCCACCAGGGTCAGCACGCTGCCAAACACGGCGATCAGCACATTGCTGATGCAAAAGATGGTACTGAGCAACCCCATGACGCTACCCTGACCATACGCCGCAAACCGCTCGGCACACCAGCTGGGCAGTACCGCGTTATAAATGGACAGCGGCAACCCCAGCAGCACCAGCAAGCCCAGGCCCGGCATGGCCGGCAGCAAGGCCAGCGCGAGCAAACCCGTTCCCAATAGCACCGCTTGCTGGCGCGCCTGGCGCAAAGGGTCAGCCCCCAGCCCCAGCTTGCCCACCAGCGTACTGGTTAGCGCCATGATCAGGCACAGCCCCGCCGTTACCCAGGCAATACCGCTACTGCCCAGCCCGGCGTACTCCACCAGCCAGAGCGGATAAAACTCGTAGAAGGCATTCACACCCAGCGCAAAAACAAGCTGCATCCAGAACAGCGCCGCCAGCAGCTTATCCTTGCGCAGCAAGCGAAAGGCGTGCTGCTCGCGCACTGCGGCCAACATACTCATGCCCTGCAAACCCTTGGCCTCACCGGTTTCCGGTAGTACCCACAGCAGGATGGCCAGACAGGGCAGCAAGGTAAAAGCACCAATCAGAAAGGGCACCGGCTCGCCCAGCGGCAAGGTAAAGCCACCGATCATCGGCCCCACCAGCCAGCCCATGTACAGCACCGCATTGAGCGTGGCAAAGCTGCGCGTGCGGTCCAGCTGCGGGTGCAGGTCTGCCACAATGGCGCGTGCCACCGCCACATTGCCCTCGGTCACCCCGGTCAGGAAGCGGGCAAACACAAACAGCAGATAGCAACGCAAATCCAGCGCCCAGGCCGTCAGCAAGTAACCCACCAGGGTCAGCGTCAAGGTGGACAGCAACACACGGCGCCGGCCCAGGCGGTCGGACAGCGCGCCAATAAACGTGCTGCCCAGCAAGATGCCCACCGGGTTGGCCGCCAAGGCCAGCCCCAGCAACAGCTTGGGCGGCAAGCCGGCAAAATGATTGAACGCATCCGCCGGCGCATCCACAAAAATGGGCGCCAGTATCGGGTAGGGCATGGCCACCCCGGCCGTACTCATCAGTGCCACCAGGCACACGGCCAGTAAAATCAGTTTTGGATGCGCTACCGTCATGCCTGTCTTTCTGCAGCCTGGCTGCCTCATTTACCCATACGACAAGGCTAAGACAGCACTGCTTTTTTGTAAACAAAATGGTTTACAAAAATGACAAGCGCAGCAAAACACACTGTTTCTGGCATCATGCTGCTTGTCTCCCCACGGTAGCCCCGCCATGAACACCCCTCGCATGCAGTGGAGCCAGCTGCTCTCCACCCGCCGCTTCAAGCTGATCGACCAGGAAGTACGCCAGACGCGCACCCCCGCCACGCTGGAAGGCGCCGCCGGGCTGCGTAGCGACTTTCACATCGACCACGACCGCGTGGTGTTTTCCAGTGCCTTTCGCCGCCTGGGCCGCAAGACCCAGGTGCACCCGCTGGCCCACAACGACCATACACACAACCGCCTGACCCACAGCGTAGAAGTCGCCAGTGTTGGCCGCAGCCTGGGCAACCGCGTGGGCGCCATGATGCAGGCACAAGGCCTGCTGCCGGATGGCTACACCCCGTTCGATATTGGCGGCGCGGTACAGGTAGCCTGCCTGGCGCACGACATCGGCAACCCGCCGTTTGGCCACACCGGCGAAGACGCGCTGCGCGAATGGTTTCGCCACCCGCAACACCAATACCTGCTGGCCGGCCTGAGCGCCGCCGAGCGGCAAGACATCCAGACTTACGAAGGCAACGCCCACAGCCTGCGCATGGTGGCCAGCCTGGAAATGTACCAAGGCGAAGGCGGCATGCGCCTGACCAGCGCCGCGCTGGGCGCACTGATCAAATACCCGTGGACCTCCGACGCACCGCGCGCGCAGGCACGCGGCAAATTCAATATCTACCGCGCCGAGCTGCCGTATTTCGAGCACGTGGCCGCCGAGCTGGGCCTGCTGCGCAAGGGCGAAAACGAATGGGCACGGCACCCGTTGTCCTACCTGATGGAGGCCGCCGACGATATCTGCTACGCCATTCTGGACCTGGAAGACGCCGTGGAAATCGGCATTCTGGACGTACGCGAGTTCGAGATGCTGTTCAGCCACTTTGGCGAAACCGAGCGCATCTGGCAAACCCACGACATCAGCCAGAAATGCGCCATGCTGCGCGGCATTGCCGTGGGCCGCTGCGTAGCCGAGGTGGCCGAAAAATTCATGCTGCACCAGGACACCCTGCTGGCGGGCACCTTCCCCGGCAAAGACCTGATCGACGTGTGCGCCCCCGAGATCAAGCACACCCTGCTCAACGCCAAAGCCCTGGCTAGCCAGAAGGTCTACCGCCACCGCACCAAGCTGGTGACCGAGCTGGCCTCCTACCCCTGCATCGGCACCGTGCTGGACGTGCTGGTACCTGCCGTGCACACCCGCATCACCCAAGGGGACGATGCCCTGAATGCCCGCCAGGCACTGGCCCTGGGCCTGCTACCGCAGCCGCTGGCCGAAGGCCAGACCCTGTACCAGGCCTATATGGGCGTGCTGGATTACATTGGCGCCATGACCGACAACTATGCGGCCAACCTGGCGCGCGAAATATCCGGCGTCGGCATACTGTAGCGGTGACAGGCTGTTTGCCGAACAGCCTGTTTCCCGCCACACACCGCAAACAAGGGTAAACCCTCGACCACACCAGCTGGCCGCACAGCGACAATGCCTGTTCCCCTACCCGGCACGACACCATGATAGAACGCATCCTGACCATCTTCCTGCCCGTGCTCACCATTGTGCTGGCCGGCTGGCTGTACGCCCGCCGCGTGCGCCCCGATATGCGTGCGGCCAACAAGCTCAATATGGATGTCTGCGTACCGCTGCTGGTATTCAGCGCGCTGTCGGCAAAAGACTTTCAGCTGATCGCACAATGGAAGCTGATGCCCGCCGCTGTCATCGTGGTGCTGCTGTCCGGCCTGCTCGCCTGGCCTGTTGCCCGCTTGGCTGGGGCCAGCCCGCGCACCCTGCTACCGCCGGTGATGTTCAACAACTGCGGCAATATGGGCCTGCCACTGGCCCTGCTGGCTTTTGGCCGCGATGGTTTCAACGCTTTTGTGGTGCTGTTTGTGGTGTCCAACCTGCTGCACTTCACCCTGGGCGCCTTTATTTTCAGCAGCCACACCAGCCTGCGCGGGCTAAGCCGCAACCCCATCGTGCTGGCCACCCTGCTGGGCCTGCTGTTTGGCCTGGCAGGCTGGCACCTGCCAGACTGGCTGATGCTGGGCATGAAGATGCTGGGCGACATGACTATCCCGCTGATGCTGTTTGCCCTGGGCGTGCGCATGGTCGATGTCAGCCTGGCCGGCTGGCGCATTGGCCTGCTGGGCGCTGTACTCTGCCCGCTTACCGGCCTGGCCGCCGCCCTGCTAGCCAGCCCCCTCCTGCAGCTGGACCCCAGCCAGCACGCGCTGCTGGTGCTGTTTGGCGCCCTGCCCCCTGCGGTGCTGAACTTCCTGATGGCCGAGCTCTACCAGCAAGAGCCAGACAGCATGGCCGCCATCGTGCTCATCGGCAACCTGGCCAGCCTGCTGTTTGTGCCGCTGGGCCTGGTGCTGGCGCTAGGCTGAGGCACAAAATCCATTACACTGCTGGCATAGCACTCTGGAACCCGCCATGCCCACTCGCGACCTTACCCGCTTCTGCCTGGTACGCCACGGCGAAACCGACTGGAACGCCGAGCGCCGCCTGCAAGGCCAGCTCGACATACCGTTAAACCGGCAAGGCCAGCAGCAAGCCAGCCAGCTGGCCGCCGCCATCGCCCAGGCCGGCTACCGTTTTGACGCGCTGTACAGCAGCCCGCTGCAGCGCGCGTTTGATACAGCAACGCCGCTTGCCGGCGTGTTGCAGCTGCCCGTGCACAGCGTACCGGCACTGATGGAACGCCACTTTGGCGCCATGCAAGGCGCCCGCCTGGACGAGGCAGTACACACCCACCCCGAAGCCTGGGCTGCCTACAGCGCCCGCACGCTGCAGCACGACCTGTACGGCGGCGAGAGCATCCAGACCTTTGCCGAGCGCATTCACCAGGCCGTAGACAAGCTGGCACAGCAGCATCGCGGCCAACGTGTGCTGCTGGTGGCACACGGCGGCGTGCTGGACATGATCTACCGCCTGGCCAGCGGGCAAAGCCTGCAAGGCCAGCGCATGGTGGTGGTACCCAATGCCTCGCTGAACTGGCTAAGCTACGACGGCCAGCAGTGGCAGGTAGACCACTGGGCCGACACCCGCCACCTGGGCGAGATGTCGCTGGACGAAATCTGACCACCCACCTGTCAGGCCAAAGGTTGGCCGCAAGGACACCCCATGAGCGATAAAATCTTCAAAACCCCGCAACAATGGCGCGCCCAGCTCTCGCCGGAGCAGTACTACGTTACCCGCGAAGCCGGCACCGAACGCCCGTTTACCGGCGAACACTACTTTCACAACCGGGTTGGCCGCTACTACTGCCTGTGTTGCGACAGCCTGCTGTTTGAATCTGCCACCAAATTCGACGCCGGCTGCGGCTGGCCCAGCTTCTGGGAAGAAGCCATCCCCGGCAGCATCCAGCGTATTCGTGACACCAGCCACTGCATGATCCGCACCGAAGTACGCTGCGCCCGCTGCGACGCCCACCTGGGCCACGTATTCGACGACGGCCCGCCCCCCACTGGCGAACGCTACTGCATCAACTCGGTAGCGCTGCGCTTCGAGGACGCCTGACAAGCGGCACCTGCCGCACACGAAAAAGCCCCCGCATGCAGCTGCGGGGGCTTTTTGTTTAACAGGGTTAACCGTATGCTGGCCGCACTTACTCGGTAAACGGCAGCGGCTTGTCGCTACCCTCGGCCAGCGGCACGTTCATGGCAGTCAGCATGCCGCCCAGCCCGGCAGCCAGGCCCTGCAGCTGCTCGGGCGGCAGCTTGCCCAGCGCCTCGGGCAGCCAGCCACGCGGGGCGCAGCGCGTGCCAGCCAGCAGCGTGCGGCCCTGCTCGGTGAGCGATACCTCCACCACACGCTGGTCTTTCTCGCTACGCTGGCGGGCCAGGTAACCCAGCTCCACCAGCTTGATCAACATATTGCTCAGCGTGGCCGGCTTGATGGCCATGCGCGCGGCCAGATCGCCGGCTTTCTGCGGGCCATGCTCGTACAGCTCGGCCATCAGCCAGGCCTGGGCACCCGAGATACCCAGCTGCTTTTCGGTGTCGGCGGAATACTGCTGTGCAGCGCGAAACACCACGCGAAACAGCTGCAAGACTGCCAGGGGGGTTGCCGCGTCGGGCTGCGCTGTGTTGCTGTTTGCCATCTGTTATAGCTTTTATGTAAGTAGTGAAAGGCCGCCCGCCCACGGCAGGCGGCACATGCTTAGCCGGTGCCGCCCACGGTCAGGCCACCGTCGATGCGCAGCGTGGGCTGACCGACGCCTACCGGCACGCTCTGGCCTTCTTTGCCGCACACGCCTACGCCTTCGTCCAGCGCCATGTCGTTACCGATCATGGCCACGTAGTTCAGCACTTCCGGGCCGTTGCCAATCAGGGTGGCGCCTTTTACCGGGTAGGCCAGCTTGCCGTTTTCGATCTTCCAGGCCTCTGAGGCAGAGAACACGAATTTGCCGCTGGTGATATCCACCTGGCCACCGCCAAAGTTGGCCGCATAGATGCCATCCGGCACCGAGGCGATGATTTCTTCCGGCGTTTTGTCGCCACCCAGCATGTAGGTATTGGTCATGCGCGGCATGGGGATGTGCGCGTAGGACTCGCGACGGCCGTTGCCGGTAGGCGCGACACCCATCAGGCGCGCGTTCATGGCGTCCTGCATATAGCCTTTCAGGATGCCGTCTTCGATCAGCACGGTGCGGTGGGTAGCGTTGCCTTCGTCGTCGATGGACAGCGAACCGCGGCGGTCGGCCAGGGTGCCGTCATCCACCACGGTGACGCCGGCGGCGGCTACGCGCTGGCCGATCATGCCGCTAAAGGCCGAGGTGCCCTTGCGGTTGAAGTCGCCTTCCAGACCATGGCCGATGGCTTCGTGCAGCAGCACGCCGGGCCAGCCGGCACCCAGTACCACCGTCATCTGGCCGGCTGGTGCCGGGCGGGCTTCCAGGTTTACCAGCGCTTGCTTCACTGCTTTTTGCACGTGGTGGGCGATTTGTGCGTCACCAAAGCGGGTCAGGTCATAGCGGCCACCGCCGCCACTGCTGCCCACTTCGCGGCGGCCGTTGTGCTCGGCAATCACAGTAACGGACAGGCGCACCAGCGGGCGTACGTCGGCGGCACGCACGCCGTCATGGCGCGCGATGTACACCACGTCGTACTCTGCGGCCAACCCTGCCATCACCTGGATGATGCGCGGGTCGGCGGCGCGGGCCAGCTTTTCTACCTGCTGCAAAATGGCCACCTTGGCCTCGGCCGGCAGGCTGTCCAGCGGGTCTTGCGCTACATACAGGCCGCTACCGTGGCGCAGGGCGACGGCGCCGGCATTGCCATGGCCACCGGCGGCGCCAATGGCGCGCACGGCGTCGGCGGCTTTGCCCAGGGCAAACGGGCTGATGTCGTCGGAGTAGGCAAAGGCGGTTTTGTCGCCGGCAACGGCGCGCACGCCCACGCCCTGGTCGATGCTGAAGCTGCCTGCTTTGACGATGCCCTCTTCCAGGCTCCAGCCCTCGCTGCGGGTGTACTGGAAATACAGGTCGGCGTAGTCCACCTGGTGGCCCAGCATGCGGCCCAGGGTGGCGTCGATCACGCCTTCATTCACACCGTAGGGTGCCAGCAGCAGCTGCTCGGCAATGGCTATTTGGCTCATGTCTTGTTCTTTCAGGAAAACACGCGGTGGTCTAGCGCCGGCAGGCGGCTGCGCACCGAGTGTAGGGTATTCGGGTCGATGTCGCCCACTACCACGCCTTCGCCTTTGCCGATCTGGGCCACGATATTGCCCCAGGGGTCGATCAGCAGGCTCTGGCCATGCGTGTGGCGGCCGTTTTCGTGCTCGCCACCCTGCGCCGATGCCAGCACATAGCACTGGTTTTCGATGGCGCGGGCGCGCAGCAGCACTTCCCAGTGCGCGGCACCGGTGGTGGCGGTAAAGGCTGCGGGCAGTACCAGCAGGTCAAACGGTGTCATGCGGCGGAACAGCTCGGGAAAGCGCAGATCGTAGCAGATACCAAACGCGATATCGGCCAGCGGTGTGCTGGCACGCAGCGGCTGGCTGCCGGCCAGGATGCTGTCGGATTCGCAATAGCGCTCGCCCTGCCCGGTAAAGCCGAACAGGTGGATCTTGTCGTAGCGGCTGTGCACGCTGCCATCCGGCGCGTACAGCAGCAGGGTGTTGTAGACGCGGCCGTCGTCCGGGCAGGCCAGCGGAATCGTACCGCCCACCAGCCACACGCCGTTATCACGCGCCATGGCCGCCAGCGCTGCCTGCAACGGGCCGCTGCCATAGGCTTCGCGGATGGCGACCTTGTCGCCATCCTGCCGACCCATCAGGCAGAAGTACTCGGGCAACACCACCAGCTGCGCGCCCTGGGCGGCAGCCTCGGCCACCAGCTGTGCGGCACGGATCAGGTTGTGCTGTGGCTCGGTACCCGACACCATTTGCACGGCGGCAACTTTAAACGCTTTATCCATCTCGATACTCCCGCATCAGGGGGCAGCCGGGGCTACCGCCGGTTTGTTTTCTACCCGCTGCCCGACCTTGCGCACCTGGGGGTCGGTAAGGCTGCCGGTGACTTCGTAATCAAATGACAGTATCTGGCTCACCGGGTCTTTCAGCAGCTTTTGCGCGGCAAAGGTAATGGCGCCCAGTACCGGGTTCAATAAAGAGGCACCGGTCAGTACCGCGACGCCTTCCGACAGGGTGGGGGTAATACGTACCGCTACCTGCTGGCGGTTATTGGCCAGGTCAGCCTCACCCTGCAAGGTAACTTTCGCCGCCGGCCCCTGCAAGAGCACATTACTGGAACGGAACACCCCGGCGTCGATATCGGCACTACCGGTGAGGCTGTCAAAGGCAAAACCGCTGCTGAACACATCGGTAAAATCCAGGCGGATACGGCGCGATAGCGACTGCAGGCTCAGCACCCCTAGCAGGCGCGCCGCGCCGGGGTCGATCTGCGCAAAGCGGCCCTTGCGCAGGTCCAGCTTGACGCTGCCGCTCATGCGCGCCAGATCAAACGCCGCGGCGTGGCCCAGCCAGTTTACCCGGCCATTCAGCTCGCCCTCGCCGCCCACCAGCGCATCGGGCACGCCAAGCCTCGCCAGCAGGGCACCGGCGTTCTGGCTGTTGGCCGCAAAGCTGATTTCCGTACGGCGGGCGCCGCTGCTTTTGCCTTCCGGGGCAGCACCGCTCATGGTGAGCTTGCCTTCCGGTGTTTGCAGCAGCACTTCGTCCAGCAGCCACAGCTGCGGCTGGTGCTGCGCCTTCAGGCTGAGGCTGCCCAGCACTTTGTCTTTCCATTGCAGCGCCGCAATATCCACATCCAGCCCGGGGATGCTGATCTCCGGCTCGGGCTCGCCCGCGGGCGGCAGCCCATCGTCCTCCAGCGGCAGCGCCAGGTGTGCCAGCCGTGCCTGCAACCTGCCCTTGCCGTGCGGCATGTATTGCAGCGTGCCGCTGACTTCGCGCGATTTCACATTCAGCTGCAGCGGGCTTTCGCCGCCACGCCAGCCCAGCGCTGCCTGCAGGTTGTTCAGCACCTTGCCCTGCGCCATGAAGCGCGGTGTACTGATACCCAGCGATAGCGGCAGCGGCCACGTACCGTTATCAGCCGCCCCGGCCGGCAGGGCTGCCAGCCACGGGCCTAGCTGCAGCGCCGGCGCGTCTACCTTGATGGCAATGCGGCCCTGCGGGTCAGGTGCCTCGGCCCCCACGCCCACACCGGCCCCCAGCAGCTGGCCATCATGATCTAGCGCGACCAGCCCCTGTGCGTGCTGCGGTATTTGCCAATCCACCTGCCAGCCAGCCTGGGTGGCAAATACCCCCAGCTGCAGCGGCCAGCTTTGCTCTGCTGTTTTGGCTAGCGGTGCCGGTACCGTGGTGCGCACGCCTTGCAGGCTGGACTGCACGGTGAGCGCGTCCAGCGTGTTGCTCACGGTAAAGTCTGCCCGATAGCCGGTTTGGCCTGCGGCATAAGGGGCCAGGAACGGCACGTACTGCTGCAACACCTGCGGCACGTCTACCTGGCCCTGGCTGCTGAACTGCATGCGCCCGCGCGCGTCCAGGTTGGCTTGCAGGCGGCTGCGCCCGCCAAAGGCGCTGTAGTCTATGCCGGGGCTGGCAATGCCGTGTTCGTTGAAATGCAATACGCCGTCTATGCCAGTAAGTAGCGGTAGCGGCAGGCTGCGCAGCTGCAGGGTGTTACCCGCCAGGCGCAGCTCGCCACTGACACGGGTTTTCTCGGCGTCGTCCAGCGGTATGGCCAGGCCCAGCTTGAGCTTGCCCTGGCCCGTGCTGTCCAGCGTGGACAAAAAGCCGCCCAGCCAGCCATCCACCGGGCTCAGGCGGGTGTAGCCCAGCATGGTGGACAGCTCACCCTCTGCCAGGCCCGCTATCTGCAAGGTCTGCGTGTCGTGCATGGTGTCAGGCAGACGCACCTGCACCTGCTGCAAGCCGATACCCGCCGTACTGGCTCGCGTGGCGGCCACTTCGATGGCGTCATTACGCATGCGGTACTGGCCTTCTATGCCATCGATCAGCGGCCAGGCCGGGTCAAAGCGCAGCTTGCCACCTGCCACCTGGGCATCCACGGTAAAGCGCCCGCCGCGGCCACCGGCAAAGGGGAACTGCAGCACATCGCCCTGCAGCGTGGCACGCACCTGGCGCGCCTGGCCGCCTTGTAGTGCGCCCTCCAGCCACGTCAGTGTGTCACTGCCAATCAGCTGCGGCAGGTAGGCCGGCACACGGTTGATGGCCACGCGGTCGATCGCCAGCTGTAAATCACTCTGGCTGGCGCCCTGCGCGGGCAGGCGTACCTGGCCCTGCAGCCGGGCACTGAAATCCGGGGTCGCCACGGCCATGGCCGGGATGGCCAGCTGCCAGCCCGCGCCCTGGCGCTGCCAGCGCAGCTCGCCCTCGCCGCCCAGAATACGCAGTGGCTGCTTTAGCTGGCCGGGCAGCGCCACCTGCATGGGGCTGGCCACCAGGCTAAGCCGGCCCTGCTGGCTACCGGCTAGCAGCTCGCCAGACAAGCCGCCCGACAGCGTCATGTTGGCCGCATCGGTATGCGGCGCCACTTCTGAAAAACGGGTTTTGAACAAGTACTGTCGCGGCTGCTGCAGCGGGCCCTGCCACTGCCAGCGCATGCCCTGCAGCTGGCCGGCCAGCTGGCGTACCGGGCTATCGGCCAGGGCCGCCACGTGCGGCTGCAGCAGCGGCAGCACGGGGGCCAGCTGCAGGCCGCTGGCTTCCACAAAGCCGCCTTGCACGTCGTGCCAGCGCGCATTGACAGCGGCGTCCTGCAGCAGGCTGCCAAAGCGGGTTTGCAGATAGAGGTGCTTGGCTGACAGCTGATGCTGGCCCGGGGCCGGGCTGCGGTAATCCACCTCGCCCGCCAGGCGGGGCACGGCGGTGGTTTTTTCCCCGGGCAGGCCCAGCGCGGCGTTTTCCAGCTGCCATTTGCCTTGCAGCGCGGTCAAGCGGCCCGCCTCGAACGACAGCTGCACGCGGGATGACGCCGCCCCCTGGCCAGACAGCGGCGAGCCCGGCCAATAGCGCTGCAGCCAGTTCAGCTGCGGGGCATCGGCCTGCAGGGTGGCGCTGCCCTGCCATTGCGGCCAGTCTCGCAGGCGCCCACCCTGCCAGCTGGCCTCGAAATCCACGTGCGATAGCTGGCTGGCTGCCGGCAAGGCCTGCACCTTCAGCTGGTGGCCCAGCAGGCTATTGTTCAAGGTGGCCGTAAGCTGGCGGGCGGTAAACGCCGGCAAGCCCAGCAGGTGGTCTTGCCAGGAAAAACGCTGCAGGCTGATGCTGACCTCGCCCTGGCGCAGCAGCCAGTCCACCCCTGCCCCATCGCTTTTGCCGGCCGACAAGTCGACACCATTCAGGTACAGGTGGCCATTGGTGCGCCGTGACAGGTCCAGGCTCAGGCCATCCAGCCGCAGCAGCGCCAGACGGGGCTCCAGGTACAGCAGGCTCTGCCAGGAAGGCTGCAGCAGCGCGCTGCGTACGCTAACAGGCGGGCTGGCCGGGTCAGGGCGCACTTGCAGGTGGCTAACAGTGAAGCGCGGGCCCAGCCACTGCCACTGGCCCTGTAGCTGGCCCAGCGACACCGGCATGCCCACCGCGGCACTGACGCGGGCGGCCAGCCACGGGCGCCAGCTGTCCAGGTTGGGCAGCACATAAAAGCGGAACAGCAAGAAAGCCAGCGTCAGCAGCAGCAATACGCCCGACAGCAGCCAGCCTAGCCAGCGACATACTCGGCGCAGCCAGAAAATCACCCGCAAACTTTGGTCTGCGGGTGCTGCTGCGGGGGCGGGAGTGGGGGTAGAATGTTCTGTCACGATTTCGTCATTGCGTGGAAAGCGCATTATGCCAGCAAATACCGCCGCCATCGCCTGTGCCCGTACATTCAGTTATTACCTGGACCGCCAGCTGGCGGCCCGCCCGGACGAGGCCGACAGGTTGGCCGCACGGCTGGATCACCCCTTTGATGCCGCCGAAATGGCCGAGTTTGCCCCCTGGCACAGCTACGACAGCATCGACGCCCTCACCCCGGCCCTGCGCAAGCTGCGCATCGCGGTGATGGCCCGCCTGATTACCCGCGACCACGCCGGGCTGGCTGACCTGCACGAAGTGGTGACCACCATCAGCCTGCTGGCCGATTTTGCCGTGCAGACCACGCTACCGGTGGCACGCCGCGCGCTGGCCAACCTGGGCGACCCCATCGGCGAGGAAAGCGGCGAGCTGCAAGAGCTCATCGTGATCGGCATGGGCAAGCTGGGCGGGCACGAGCTGAATGTCTCCAGCGACATCGACCTGATCTTCATCTACCCGGAAGACGGCGACACCAGCGGCCCGCGCCGGCTGTCCAACCACGAATACTTTACCCGCCTGGGCAAGCTGCTGATCAGCGCCATCAACGATGTCACCTACGACGGCCAGGTGTTCCGTGTAGACATGCGGCTGCGCCCCTACGGCGACAGCGGCCCGCTGGTGATGAGCCTGGCAGCACTGGAAAACTACCTGCTGACCCAGGGGCGCGAATGGGAACGCTACGCCTGGATCAAGGCCCGCGTGATGAGCGGTGACGCCAGCCAGCTCGAACCGCTGGTTCGCCCTTTTGTGTACCGCAAATACCTGGACTACGGTGCCTACGGCGCCATGCGCGAGCTGCACGCCCAGATCCGGCGCGAGGTAGCCCGCCGCGACATGGCCGATAACATCAAGCTGGGGCCCGGCGGCATCCGCGAGGTAGAGTTCATCGCCCAGGTGTTCCAGCTGATCCGCGGCGGCCGCGAACGCCGCCTGCAACTGAAAAGCACGCGTGACACCTACGCCGTGCTGGCCGAGCTACGCCTGCTGGAGCCGGATACCGTCACCGAGCTGCTGGCCGCCTACACCTTTCTGCGCAACCTCGAACACCGCCTGCAATACCTGGACGACCAGCAAACGCAAAGCCTGCCCGCCAGCGACGACAACCGCCAGCGCATTGCCGCCAGCATGGGCTTTACCGGCTGGCAAGCCTTTCTGGACGAGCTGAACCAGCACCGTCGCCGTGTCACCCGCCACTTCGAGCAGGTGTTCTTTTTGCCCACCGAAGGCGCAGCCGCCCACCCGCTGGAGTCCGACTGGCGCGACATTGCCCACGCCGACATCTCGGCCAAGCTGGCCACACTGGGCTACCACGACGCCGACAACATGCAGCGCCAGCTGCGCAGCCTGGCCTGCGGCCAACGTTACCAGCAGCTACCCGACGGCAGCCGCAAAAAGCTGGACGCCCTGATGGGCCCGCTGATGGAGGTATCCGCCAGCTTTGATAACCCCGACACCACGCTGCAGCGCATCCTGCAGCTGATTGAAGCCATCAGCCGCCGCGCATCCTACCTGTCGCTGCTGCTGGAGTACCCGCAAACCCTGCAGCGCCTGGCCTCGCTGTACTCGTCCAGCGCCTGGGTATCCGATTACCTGTCGCGCCACCCGATCCTGCTGGACGAGCTGCTGGACGCCCGCGTGCTGTACGCCACGCCAGACTGGCCACAGTTGGCCGCACAGCTGGAACAGCAGCTGGCCGAGTGCCATGGCGATGTCGAGGCACAAATGGACGCATTGCGCCATTTCCAGCACGCGCAGACCTTCCGCCTGGTAGCACAAGACCTGGCCGGCATGTGGACGCTGGAAGCCCTCAGCGACGAGCTGTCGCGCCTGGCCGACCTGGTACTGGATGTGACCGTGCGCCACGCCTGGCTGGATATCCCCAAACGCCACCGCGACACACCACAGTTTGCCGTGGTGGGCTACGGCAAACTGGGCGGCAAAGAGCTGGGCTACGCCTCGGACCTGGACGTGATCTTTCTGTACGACGACGACCACCCGGACGCGGCCGACCTGTACTCGCGCCTGGCGCGCAAGATCATCACCTGGCTCACCAGTACCACCTCGGCCGGCGTACTGTACGACATAGACATCCGCCTGCGCCCCGACGGTGCCAGCGGCCTGCTGGTCAGCAGTGTGGAAGCCTTCGAGCACTACCAGCACCACAAGGCCTGGCTGTGGGAGCACCAGGCACTGACCCGCGCCCGCTATGTGTGTGGCGACCACAGCATAGGCGCGCGCTTCGACACCATCCGCCAGCAAGTGCTGGCGCTGCCGCGCGACAGCGCCGCACTGGGGGCAGAAGTGGTCGCCATGCGCAACAAGATGCTGGAAAGCCATGCGGCCAACGTAGACGATGTGAAACACGCGCGCGGCGGCATTATCGATGTGGAGTTCATCGTGCAGTACCTGATTCTGGCCCACGCGGGCCAGCACCCGGCGCTGCTGGCCAATAGCGGCAACATCGCCCTGCTGGCGGCCGCCGCCGAGGCCGGGCTGATCCCCGCGCAGTTAGCCGAAGAAGCCCGCAAAGCCTACCGCCTGTACCGCCGCCTGCAGCACGCCAGCCGCCTGGATGGCAACGATAAATGCAGCCACCCGCCGCTGGAAGCCTATGCGCAGGTACAGACCCTGTGGCAAAGCGTGCTGGGCACCGCAGCTAGCCCGGCGGAAAAGCCGGTTCACTTTCAGTAGGGCAACTGTATAATCGCAGCACACCAAAAACAGGACTCGGAGAATTCACCATGTCGATGGCAGACCGCGACGGTTTCATCTGGTACAACGGCGAACTGGTTGATTGGCGCAACGCCACCACCCACGTACTGACCCACACCTTGCACTATGGCATGGGCGTATTCGAAGGCGTGCGCGCCTACGAAACGGCGCGTGGCCCGGCTATTTTCCGCCTGCAAGACCACACAGACCGCCTGTTCCGCTCTGCCAAAATCCTGGGCATGGACCTGCCATTCAGCAAACAGCAGGTTAATCAGGCCCACATCGACGTGGTGAAAGCCAACCAGCTCAAATCGTGCTACTTCCGCCCCATGGCGTTTTATGGCGCCGGCAAGCTGGGCGTGGCCCCGAAGAAAGACGATGTGCAGCTGATCGTGGCCGCTTGGCCGTGGGGCGCGTACCTGGGCGAAGACGGCCTGGAAAAAGGCATTCGTGTGAAGACCAGCTCCTTCACCCGCCACCATGTGAACATCACCATGTGCAAGGCCAAGGCCAACGGCAACTACATGAACTCCATCCTGGCCAACAACGAAGCCACCGCAGACGGCTACGATGAAGCCCTGCTGCTGGACGTAGACGGCTTTGTGGCGGAGGGCTCGGGCGAAAACATCTTTATCGTACGCAAGGGCAAGCTATACACTCCCGACCTCACCAGCGCACTGGAAGGCATCACGCGCGATACCGTGGTACAGATTGCCGACGAAATGGGCCTGGAGCTGGTAGAAAAACGCATTACCCGTGACGAAGTCTACAGTGCCGACGAAGCCTTCTTCACCGGCACCGCCGCCGAAGTCACCCCGATCCGCGAGCTGGACCGTCGCGCCATCGGCGAGGGCAAACGCGGCCCGATTACCGCCGAAATCCAGAAACGCTACTTTGACTGCGTCAAAGGCCTGGATGAAAGCAAGCAACACTGGCTGACCTACGTCGCCTGATTACAGCAAGACGGCCCGCCCTGCGGGCCCCAACCGGAAGCTAACAGCATGGCCGAACTGAAAGAAAACACCGCACGCATCATCGAAGTGACCGCCAAGGACCTGCCGCTGCACTGTCCTACCCCGGACATGGTGGCATGGAACTCGCACCCGCGCGTCTTCCTGCCGGTAGCCAAAAACGGCGGCGAAGCACTGTGCCCTTACTGTGGCACCCGTTACAAGCTGACCGGCCCGCTGCCGCACGGCCACCACTAAGCCTTTTAATGACAGCCTGAACAAAGGTGTGGCCTGGCTACACCTTTTTTGCTTGTATACATGATCAAAAAAATACTGGTAATCGGCCCGTCCTGGGTAGGCGATAGCGTGATGGCGCAGCCACTGTACCGCCGCCTGCACGAACGCCACCCGGGCCTGGAGCTGCACGTGTTTGCCCCGGCATGGACCCTGCCCCTGCTGTCCCGCATGCCGGAGGTGGCCAAGGCACACCTGAACCCCTTCGGCCACGGCCAGCTGCGCCTGGGCGAACGCTGGCGGGTAGCCCGCGCCCTGCGGCGCGAGCACTTCGACCAGGTCGTGGTGCTGCCCAACTCGCTGAAAGCGGCGCTGATACCGTTTCTGGCCGGCATCCCGCTGCGCACCGGCTTTACCGGCGAGCTGCGCTACGGCCTGCTGAACGACACCCGCGAGCTGGACGAGCACGCGCTGCCTACCATGGTCGAGCGCTTCTGCGCGCTGGGCGAGCCCCCGCGCCAGGCCCTGCACCGGCCTATTGCCCACCCGCAGCTGCGCTCCACGCCGGCGGCTCAGGAAAACACCGCACGCAAGCTGGGCCTGTCGCTGGCGCAACCCATTGTGGCCATGTGCCCCGGCGCAGAATACGGCCCGGCCAAACGCTGGCCGGCACGCCACTTTGCCGAGCTGGCACGGCAATACCACGCCGACGGCTACCAGGTATGGCTGTTTGGCTCGGGCAAAGATAAAGAAATCGGCGACGAAATCGCCCGCCTGGCAGGCGGCTGCGCGCTGAACCTGTGCGGCAAAACCGGTCTGGAAGAAGCCATCGACCTGATGGGCCTGGCGAAGCTGGCGGTATGCAACGACTCGGGGCTGATGCACGTTGCCGCCGCGCTGGGCGTGCCGCTAGTGGGTGTCTACGGCTCCTCCAGCCCGGACTTCACCCCGCCACTGAGCCACAGCGCCAGTATTGTCTCGCTCAATATGGACTGCAGCCCTTGCTTTGAACGCACCTGCCCGTACAAACACACGCACTGCCTGGAAAACCTGGCACCAGAACAGGTACGCAGCGCAGCGGACGGGCTATTGAAACACGCTGTAAAACGCAGCGACCCCACCACCACGAGCGAAGCATGAGCCGCAACGATCTGAACAACCACCAGGAAGCCAACAGCCGCCGCATGGAGCTGATTCGCGCTGCCGCCAAGCTGTTTCGCGACCAGGGCTACGAACGCACCACAGTGCGTGACCTGGGCAATGCCGTAGGCCTGCAATCGGGCAGCCTGTTTTATCACTTTCGCACCAAAGAAGAGATCCTGGTGGCCGTGATGGCGCTGGGCATTACCGCTACCACCGAGCAGCTGGCGCTGACCCTGGCCGCGGCCAGCGACACACGCAGCAAGTTGGCCGCACTATTCCACGTGCACCTGCACTCGCTGCTAGGCGACAACCAGGCCGCGCTGGAAGTGATGCTGTACGAGTGGCGCAGTGTTTCCGACAGCGCCAAACCCGGTCTGATCGTACTGCGCGACCGATACGAAGCCCTGTGGCAAGGCGTGCTGGACGACGCTGCCGCAGAAGGCCTGATCAAACAGGACACCCACCTGCTGCGCCGCACCCTGCTGGGCAGCCTACACTGGACCGTACAGTGGTACCGCAACGACGGCGAGCTATCGGTCGCCCAGCTGGCCGAACGCATGCTGGCGCTGACACTGCAAACGCGCTAGCCGTATGACAAGGCAAGCGCTAAGCTGCTAGTAAAGACTCGGCAGGCGGGGGAGATATGGCGATACACACTGCGCGCAAACACCTGTGGGCTGCACTGGGCTGGTTAAACTTCGCCCTGGGCATCATTGGTGCGGTAACGCCCCTGCTGCCCACCACGGTATTCATCCTGATGGCTGCCGCGTGCTTCTCCCGCAGCCACCCGGCCCTGGAGCAAAAGCTGCTGAGCCACCCGCGCTTTGGCCCCGCCATCCGCGATTGGCGAACTTATCGCGGCATGCGCAGACAAACCAAACGTATCGCCCTGCTCGCCATGGCCGTATCGTTCGGCATCAGTCTGGCCATGCTGGGTAGCCAGCCCCTGCTACAAGCCATGTTGGCCGCACTGTGGCTAGGGCTGTCAGCCTGGATCTGGCACTTGCCCACCATCACCGCCTGCAGTGCGATGCAGCCACTACCGCAATGCGCCTTGCGTCAAGGGGCGCACAAGGAGGAGTCTCATGGACATCAGCAGCACTAACCCGCTCAGCCCTAGCCCGCTCTACCGTGACAGCACCGCCGCCCGCCAGCGCGAGCTACCGCAAACCGGTGGCCTGGAGTCTGCTGGCCAGCAAGCACTGGAAGCCAGTACCGCACGCGAAGCACAGCTACAAGCTGCCACCCAGCAAGTCGCCAGCAAACCGCAAAATGCCGCTGCCCAGCTAAACAACCGCGCTACCGACCTGCAGTTCAGCCTGCAAGCTCAGCTGCTCAGCACCCAGGCCGTGCGCGTGCAAGAACAGCAGCAGGCTGATGCCGCGGCACCGCCTGCTGCCAGCCAGCCTGCGGCCAACCCTGCTGGCGATAGCAATAGCGGCAACACCAACGCTGCCCCGCTGGCCACCCCCTCGCCAGAAGCCACGGCCCGGCAAACTGCCGCCCCGCGCAGCACGCCACAACCCGCTACCCGCACCGAAGACAACAGCCGTGCCGAGCTGAACGCCAGCGCCCAGCAGCAAGCTGTCGCACAGTACCAGGCATCGCAATCACTACTGCAAAGCAGCAGCGGCATGAAGTTCAGCGCCTAAATGGCAAGCCATGAAAAAACCCGCCGTACAAGGCGGGTTTTTTTATGGCTTGCTGGCAAATTACGCCTTCACATCCACATTCTGCCCCAGATGGGCAGGGTTGTTGGTTTGGGGCGCACTTTGCTCCACAGATGCCATCAGCGTCTGCATGGTGTCGCTGGACACCTCCATGGCTTTTTTCAACACAAACGTTTCAGTAGCCTGCTTCACGTTTGTATTGGTGCTGGAACCTATCTCCATAGCATCACTCCTTCCGGTAGCCATAAACTATTTGGCAAGTAGAAACACTTTATCGGCCACATTCCCGATTACTGATAAAATAATACTAATCCGTTCGCACTAACAGGAAAACCCACATGAGCCAAACTCGTCACTGCCCCCTGCTGATCCTCGGTTCCGGCCCGGCTGGCTACACCGCCGCCGTCTATGCTGCACGCGCCAACCTGAAGCCCGTCCTGATCACCGGCATGGCGCAAGGTGGCCAGCTGATGACCACGACCGAAGTGGACAACTGGCCAGCCGACGTAGCTGGCGTGCAGGGCCCGGAGCTGATGCAGCGCTTCCAGCAGCACGCCGAGCGCTTCGGCACCGAAATGATCTTCGACCACATCCACACCACCAAGCTGGATGAAAAACCGATCCGCCTGATTGGCGATAGCGGCGAATACACCTGCGACGCACTGATCATCGCCACCGGTGCCTCGGCCAAATACCTGGGCCTGCCGTCCGAACAAGCCTTCTCCGGCAAGGGCGTATCCGCCTGCGCCACCTGCGATGGTTTCTTCTACCGCAACCAGGACGTTGCCGTGGTAGGCGGCGGCGACACGGCCGTAGAAGAGGCCCTGTATCTGGCCAACATCGCCAAGCACGTTACCCTGATTCACCGCCGCGACACCTTCCGTGCGGAAAAAATCATGATCGACAAGCTGATGGCCCGTGTTGCCGAAGGCAAAGTCACCCTGAAGCTGAACGCCAACCTGGACGAAGTGCTGGGTGACGACAGCGGTGTGACCGGCGCGCGCCTGAAGTTCAACGACGGCAGCACCGAAGACATCAAGCTGATGGGCGTGTTCATTGCCATTGGCCACAAGCCGAACACCGACATCTTCAAAGGCCAGCTGGAGCTGGATGAAACCGGCTACATCGTGACCCGTGGCGGCCGCGAAGGCAACGCCACCGCCACCAGCGTACCGGGCGTATTTGCCGCCGGCGACGTGCAGGACCACATCTACCGCCAGGCCATCACCAGTGCCGCTTCGGGCTGCCAGGCCGCCCTGGACGCCGAGCGCTACCTCGACCACGGCTAAACCACGTTGAAGTCGCTCAAAGAGCAGCTAAAGCCGATCAAACCACAGGCAAGGCCCGCAAGGGTCTTGCCTGTGGCCGTTGCGGCGCCGCCACCCGAGCCAGACTTCCCCAGCCTGATGCGCGATGTACGCCCGCTCAAGCCGGATGGCCGCGTACAACACCCCATGCCCCGCCCGCGGCCGCGGCCACTGCACCACGCGGCGCACCGCATCCACCACCCGGGCGAGAACGAACAAGGCCTGTTTGCGCAGATGCTGGGCTGGTTTGAACCGGCGCACATCGATATCGAGCACCGCAGCCCCGGCATGCCGGCACACACGCTGAAAAAACTGAAAGCCGGCCACTGGCCGGTGTGTGCAGAGCTGGACCTGCACGGCCTGGACCGTTTCGAGGCGCACGAGCAGCTGGCGCTGTTTTTGCACCGCAGCCGCCACCAGGGCCAGTGTGTGCGCATCATCCACGGCAAGGGTTTAAGCTCGCGTGGCGAGCCCGTGCTACCCAAAATGGTCCGCAGCTGGCTGACCCACCACCCGGAAGTACTGGCCTTTTGTGAAACCCGCACCCAGCATGGCGGTAGCGGTGCCGTACTGGCATTGCTGAAACGCCCTGGCTGACACAAGGAAACAAGATGGAACACTGCCCAAGCTTTACCGCCCCCGCTACCTCGGGCCAAAGCATCACCCTGCCAGGCCATGGCCTGACAGTACTGTACTTTTACCCCAAAGACAGCACGCCCGGCTGCACCACCCAGGCCATCGGCTTTCGTGACCACCACGCCGCCTTTGCTGCGGCCAACGTGACCATTGTGGGCGTATCGCGCGACAGCCTGAAATCGCATGAAAACTTCAAGGCCAAGTACGAATTGCCATTTGAATTGATCAGCGATCCGGAGGAAACTGTATGTAATCTGTTCGCTGTCATGAAGCTGAAAAATATGTACGGCAAACAGGTAAGAGGAATCGAACGCAGCACATTCGTCATCGACAGCGCGGGCAATATCCTCAAAGCCTGGCGCGGCCTGAAGGTCCCCGGCCATGTCGAAGAAGTGCTGGCATTCGTGAATACCATTTAAGCGACGGGCCTGGCATACCGCGAGGCCCCGCTCATCAAGGGGCCTCACATCATGGCAAGCCGCAAGAAGACTAAAACCGTCAAGCTGTTTGTTCTCGATACCAACGTGCTGCTGCACGACCCTACCTGCCTGTTCCGCTTCGAGGAACACGATGTCTTTATCCCCATCATCACCCTGGAAGAGCTGGACACCCACAAAAAGGGCATGACCGAAGTGGCCCGCAATGCGCGCCAGGCCAGCCGTTTTCTGGACGAAATCGTCAGCCAGGGTGCCAGCCATATCGATAGCGGCATTCCGCTCAAAAGCGCCAGCCGCGACGCCGCCACCGGCAAGCTGCGCCTGCAAACCCAGGCCATCCACGCCGTCCTGCCCGCCAGCATGCCGGTAGGCAAGGCCGACAACCAGATCCTGGGCATTGTGGTAGCACTGAAAGAACGCGAACCGGAGCGCAGCGTGATCCTGGTGTCCAAAGACATCAATATGCGCATCAAGGCCTGCGCGCTGGGGCTGGAGGCAGAAGACTACTTCAACGACAAGGTGCTGGAAGACACCGACCTGCTGTACACCGGCACGCGCGAAATCGACGCCACCTTCTGGGAACGCAACGGCAAAGACCTGAAGTCGTGGCAGGAACACGGCCGCACCTACTACCAGATCAAAGGCCCCGACGTCACCAGCCTGCACCTGAACCAGCTGCTATGGCAGCAAGGCGAACAGCTACTGCAGTGTCGCGTGACCCAGATCGACGGCAAGAGCGCGGTACTGGAAACGCTGAAAGACTACAGCCACCAGAAGAACAATGTGTGGGGCATTACCGCCCGCAACCGCGAGCAAAACTTTGCCCTGAACCTGCTGATGAACCCGGAGGTAGACTTTGTCACCCTACTGGGCCAGGCCGGCACCGGCAAAACCCTGCTCACGTTGGCCGCAGGCCTGGCCATGACGCTGGAACAAAAACTGTACAGCGAAATCATCATGACCCGTGTTACCGTGCCGGTGGGCGAAGACATTGGCTTTCTGCCCGGCACCGAGGAAGAAAAAATGCTGCCGTGGATGGGCGCGCTGGAAGACAACCTAGACGTCCTCAACCGCAATGAAGACGACGGTGGCGACTGGGGCCGCGCAGCCACGCGCGACCTGATCCGCAGCCGCATCAAGGTCAAGTCGCTGAACTTCATGCGCGGCCGTACCTTCCTCAACAAATACCTGATCATCGACGAAGCGCAGAACCTGACACCCAAGCAGATGAAAACCCTGATCACCCGCGCCGGCCCCGGCACCAAGGTGGTCTGCCTGGGTAACATCAGCCAGATCGATACCCCGTATCTGACCGAGGGCAGCTCAGGTCTGACCTACGTGGTAGACCGTTTCAAAGGCTGGGACCATTCCGGCCATATCACCCTGCAGCGCGGCGAACGCTCGCGCCTGGCAGACCACGCCGCCGAGGTATTGTGAGTTCCCTACATCTTGAATTGATACACCAAGCCGCAGCAGGGGTAGCGCACAGCGCGCCGCCCCTGCTTTTTATTCACGGTGCCTATAGCAGTGCCAGCTGCTGGCAGGTCAATTTCCTGCCCTGGTTTGCCGCGCAAGGCTACGACTGCTGGGCACTGAGCCTGGAAGGCCATGGCCACAGCGATGGCAAAGACTGGCTGGCCGCCGTGAGCATAGACGACTACGTGGCCAACGTAGGCCAGGCCATACGCCAGATCGGCAGCATGCCGGTGCTGGTCGGCCACTCCATGGGCGGCTTTGTAGCGCAGCAATACCTGCAACAACACCGTGCCGCCGGGCTGGTACTGCTGGCATCGGTGCCGCACACCGGCCTGGCTGCCTCCACCTGGCGGCTGTTCCAGCAGGCACCCGACGTGCTGATCGGGCTGAACATGTTCCAGAGCGGGCGCCAGTCCCCCGCCGTGGGCGACCTGCGCCACATGCTGTTTTCCGACGACGCGCCAGCCAGCACCGTGGCCTGGATGGCGGCCAACAGCCAGATAGAAAGCCTGCGCGCCATCATGGACATGTCCATGGTATCGCCGTTTAGCCGCACCCAGCTGCAGCTGCCTACCCTGCTGCTGGGTGGCGAGCACGACCACCTGGTGAGCGCCACCGAGGTACGCCAGATGGGCCATGCCCTGAACCTGCATGTCGAGATCCTGCCCGACATGGCGCACATGATGATGCTGGACACGCGCTGGCTGCAGGTAGCACAGCGCATTGATCAATGGCTGCAACAACACTTGATGACATAGTCACGCTTTGCTACCGTATATCCCCCGCCCGGCCATCGCCGGGTTTTGCGTCTCTGCCCGCCTTCGCTACCCTACCGGGGGTGCTGGCAACGCTTTTTCACTAAACAGGAAACAAATCATGGCTGGTAGTAGCCTGCTGATGCTGATTGATGACATTGCCACCGTACTGGACGATGTTGCCGTAATGACCAAGGTTGCCGCCAAGAAAACCGCCGGCGTGCTGGGCGATGACCTGGCACTGAACGCCCAGCAAGTCGCCGGCGTACAGGCCGACCGCGAGCTGCCGGTAGTCTGGGCAGTGGCAGTCGGCTCGCTGCGCAACAAGGCCATTCTGGTGCCGCTGGCCCTGGCCATCAGCGCGTTTGCGCCGGTGCTGATCACCCCGCTGCTGATGATAGGCGGCGCGTTTTTGTGCTTTGAAGGCGTAGAAAAACTGGCACACAAATACCTGCACGCTGCCGAGGAAGACGCCGAACACCACGACAGGTTGGCCGCACTGACCGACCCTGCCGTCGATATGGTGGCCTACGAAAAAGACAAGATCAAAGGTGCCATCACCACCGACTTCATCCTGTCGGCGGAAATCATCGCCATCACACTGGGCACCGTGGCCAGCCAGCCCTTCATGTCGCAGCTGGTGGTACTGACCGGCATCTCGCTGATCATGACGGTGGGCGTCTACGGTCTGGTGGCTGGCATTGTGAAGCTGGACGATGTCGGCCTCTACCTCACGCGCAAACCCGGCGCGGGTAGCCAGCAGCTGGGCCGCTTGCTCGTCAACGCGGCCCCGCCGCTGATGCGCTTTCTGGCCGTAGCCGGCACCATCGCCATGTTTCTGGTAGGCGGTGGCATCCTTACCCACGGCCTGCCGTTTGCCCACCACGCCATTGAGGCTGTAGCCCATAGCGTGGCGGGGGTAGCCGGCATTGGCGGCCTGCTGGCGGCCATCGTACCGGCGGTGCTGGATGGCCTGTTCGGCATCGTGGCCGGCGCGCTGGTCCTGGCGGGGGTGATGCTGATCGGCAAATTGCGTGGCAGCCCCGCTGCACACTAAGCCGCCCGCACAGTAAAAACCCCCGCCAACTGGCGGGGGTTTTCTTTGGGTTGCAGCCCTGCGGCCAACCTTTACTCAGGCAAAACGCCGCGAGGCATCCAGCGCCAGGCCGCTGCCGATACTACCGTAGCGGTCGCCTTCTACCGCACGGGCGGCGGGGAACATGGCGGCAATGCGCTCGCGCAGCAGCGGCACACCACTGGAGCCGCCGGTAAAGAAGACGGTATCCACCTCGCCCGCTTGCAGCTGCGCGTCAGTCAGCAAGCGCGCTACGGTGCTTTCGATGCTCACAATCTGCTTTTCGATGGCTTCGTCGAAGTCGCCACGCAAAATGTCGTGGAAAAGACCACGCTCGATCTCGCCCATCTCCAGCCGCGTTTGCGCCGCGTCGGACAGCGCAATCTTGGCGGCCTCCACCTGGATAGCCAGCCAGTGGCCAGCACGCTTGTCGATCAGCGAGAACAGGCGGTCCAGCTTGCCCTGCTCCAGCGCATCGGGGTACACACCCTGCAGGTCGGACAACGCTTTGCGCGTATAGGCAAAGTTGATGGTGTGCCAGGTGGCCAGGTTGAAGTAAAAGCCGGATGGCACCTCGGCGTTATTCTTCAGGCGCGAGCGGTAGCCTAGCTGCGGCATCACCGAATACAGGCTGAGCTGCTTGTCAAAGTCGGTACCGCCGATATGCACGCCGCCGTTGGCCAGAATATCGGCGCGACGGTCCAGCAGATGGGCGCGCTCGGGCGCCAGGCGCAGCAAGGAAAAGTCGGAGGTACCGCCGCCGATATCCACAATCAGCACCAGCTCTTCGCGCTGGATACGGCTTTCGTAGTCGAAGGCGGCCGCGATGGGCTCGAACTGGAAGGCTACCTCTTTGAAGCCCACCTTGCGGGCGATCTCGCCCAGCGTGTCTTGCGCCAGGCGGTCGGCTACCGGATCGTCATCCACAAAGAAAACCGGGCGGCCAAACACGGCTTGCTCGAAGCCGCGGCCAGCGTTCTGTTCGGCACGCTGCTTGAGCTGGCCGATAAACATGGACAGCAAATCCAGAAAGCGCAGCGGGCGGCCTTGCACTTCGGTCTGGCCATTCATCAGGCTGGTGCCCAGAATGCTCTTCAGCGAGCGCATCAGGCGGCCTTCGTAGCCATCCAGGTACTCGGCAATGGCCGCGCGGCCCACGGTGGTGCTTTCTTCTTCGGCATTGAAAAAGATCACCGATGGCAGGGTAGTCTTGCCCTCTTCCAGCGCCAGCAGGCTGGGCACACCGGGGCGGCACCAGCCCACTGTCGAATTGGACGTACCAAAGTCCACGCCACAGGCTTGTACGGTCATGTTCATCCACCCCCTCAGGCAAAAGGAGCGGGATTATAGCGAATCTTCAGCCACCTGCCGCGACTTTCTGCACCACACGCACCGGGCCGGCAGTTTCTATGATGCGCGCCTGCAAATCGCGATAAAAACCCAGCAAAAACAGCCACTCAGCCACCACAAACAGCGGCCCCACCAGCAGGCCCACCAGGTCGTCCACAAACGCCGGCTTGCGGCCTTCGTAAGCGTGGCCGACAAACTGTATCACCCAGCCGGCCACAAACAGCGCCAGGCCCAGCCACAGCCCCCACGGCAAGGCCGCCAGCACGGTACCCGCCCAGCCAGCCAGCAGCATCACCCCCGCCATCAGCGCCCCCAGCGCCAGGTCCAGCCGCAGATAAAACAGGATAGCGCCCAGCAACACCGGGTGCAGGGCCAGCAGGCCCCGACCCAGCGGCAGGCAGGCCAGCAACACCGCCACCGCCAGCACGATGAGCGGAATGCCGACAAAATGGGTATGGATATTGCGCAGATCGCGGTGATAACCGGCGTAATTGACTAAATGCGCTTGCAGCGTTTTCATGGTGAACCTCCATCGTCGGGAAGCACCATCATGCCTTTGCACCGTGAGGCCTTCTGTCAAGCAGGCGACAAAACCCTGGCGTTACGCCTGCTGGCCGACAGCAGCTGGTTTGCCAGCCTGCCAGACACCCTGCAAACCAGCCTGCAATCGCTGGGCCGCAGCCAGGCGCACCCCGCAGGCGGCTGCCTGTTTTTACAGGGCGACCCGGCCAACGGGCTGTACTGCGTGCTGCAAGGCAGCGTGCTGATTGGCAGCAGCTCGGCCGTGGGCAAAAACAGCGTGCTGGCGCGCCTCGCCCCCGGGCAGTGGTTTGGCGAGGTGGCGCTGTTCGACCACGGCCCGCGCACACACAACGCCCACACCGACGGCGGCTGCCTGCTATGGCACGTACCGCACGGCCCGCTGCTGACCTGGCTGGCAAGTTGGCCGCAGGGCTGGTACTACCTGGGCCAGCTGATGGCCGGTAAAACCCGGCAGCTGATGAGCGGCCTGGCACAGCAGACCCTGCTATCGCCCGAGGCCCGACTGGCACAGCGTCTGCTATTACTGGCCGGCAGCGGCCAGGCGGTCAGCCTGAGCCAGGAAGCGCTGGCCAGCGCCACCGGCATCAGCCGGCAAACCTGCAATACCATCCTGGGCCAGCTAGCCGAAGCAGGCTTGATCAAGGTGGCGCGCAAGCAGCTGACCTTGCTAGACAAGCCCGCCCTGCACCAGCTAGGCAACCGCTAACTGTACAAATCCCCGCCATGTGCAGCACAAGCCATTAAAATGCCGGCATGAGCCTGCTAAATACCCATGCCATGGGCCGCGCCCTGGCCACCCGCCTGCTGTTCCTGTTTGCCCTGGTGCTCAGTGCCGTGGTGATGGGCACGCTGGGCTACCACTGGCTGGAAGGCTGGAGCCTGTTCGACAGCCTGTACATGACCGTTATCACCCTGGCCACCATCGGCTACGGCGAAACGCACCCGCTGGATACCGTTGGCCGCATCTTTACCGTGGTGCTGATCATCTTTGGCACCGGGGTGATGGGTTACGGTATTTCTTCCCTCACCCTGATGCTGTTTCAGGGCGACCTGCCCCACTACCTGCGCGTACGCAAAATGGACAAACTCATCTCCCGCCTGAACAACCACATCATCATCTGCGGCCTGAGCCGGACCGGCCTGTACGCGCTGGAAGAGCTCACGCGCAGCGGCCACGATGTAGTGATCATTGAAAAGAGCGAAGCGCAGATACAGCAGTGGCTAGGTGGCAAGGAGCGCCCCTATATCGCCGGGGACGCCACCGAAGACGACAACCTGCTGGCCGCCGGTATCGAACGCGCCCAGGCCATCATCACCAGCCTGACATCGGACGCCGATAACGCCTTTGTGGTGGTAACGGCCCGCAGTCTGAACAGCCGGCTGTCCATCGTCTCGAAAGCCGAAACCGAAAGCGCCCGCAAAAAGCTGCTGGCGGTCGGCGCCGACCAGGTGGTGATCCCGTCTTACCTGGGCGGCATGAATATGGCCAACCTGGTGATCAAACCGGAAACCCTGCATTTTTTCGAGCGCCTGCACACGCGCTACCCCAACACCTTCCGCGCCCAGGTGGTGCCGGTAGAGCCGCTATGGTTGGGCCGCAGCATTGCCGAGTGCCTGCCGGTGGCAGATGGCAGCGTGATTGTGGTGGCGCTGGAAATGCCAGGCGGCGAGGTGGCGTTCAACCCGCCGGCAGAAACCCTGCTGGGCGAAGGCCAGTCGCTGATGATCATCGGGCGCAAGGCAGTGCACACGCCGCCCGCACCCGACGCGGCGCAGGCATGAAAAAAGGTTGGCCGCGGCCAACCTTTTTTCATGTACCAGGACAGATCAGCCGAAGTGGCACACGTAGTGTACGGTTTCCAGCACTTCGATCTGAAACGAGCTCTCGCCCGGCACCGTAAACGACTGGCCAGCGCCATAGGTTGTGGCTTCTGTTTCGCCCGCCAGCGTGACCTTGCACTGGCCGTCGATCAGCTCCATCACCTCGGGCGCACCGGTACTGAACAGCAGCTTAGCCGGCAAAATCACCCCTACCGACTTGCGGGTGCCATCCGGTAGCACCACGGTATGGCTCACACATTTGCCATCAAAATAGACATTGGCCTTTTTAACCACACTTACATTATCGAACTGGCTCATGATTTCTCCTTGTTTGGGCACGGCCGTTACACGGCTCTTACCCTCATCATGCCCGCAGCCGATTTGCAGCGTCAATAAATGAAACGGGGCGTCAAACGCCCCGCCATCCCCCTGCTAGCACGGCCAGCCCACAAGCCAAGCGGATTCAAGCACTTGCCCCACCCCGCTAGCGCACATGCGGCAACACAAAGCCCCGTGCGATCATGTCGCGCACCACCAGGTTGAAACAGGCAATCCAGGTCGGATCAAACTGCGACTCGCAAGCATTGACCTCCGCGACCGCCCGCAGCAGCGAGCGCACCTGGCGGCGCTGGCCGTGCTTCAGGATGACCGCCTCAAAGGTATCGATAATGGCCAACAGCTTGGCCCCCTCGCAAATCATGCCGGCGCGCCTGCCTGCCGGGTAGCCGGTACCGTCAATACGCTCGTGATGCTCGCGCACAATGCGCGCTGCTTCGTCCCAGCCGCTCATGCGGGCCAGCATATCGGCCCCCCAGCCAGGGTGGGCGGCCAACTGCAAGCGGTCTGCGTCACTCAGCTTGCCATGCTTGAGCCATAGCTCTTCCGGCAGAAACATCATGCCCACATCGTGCATGCAGACTGCCGCCTCCAGTTGCAGCGGGTCGATCGGGTGGGTAGACGCCTCGTTACACGCTGCGGCCAACAGCAGGTTGCGCTCGGTACGCCCCTGAAACAGCAGCGAGCGCTGCTCGAACTGCAGTGCCAGGGTTCGGAAATACTGCAAATCGGCATCCACCTGCGGCGAGCGTGGCACGGTAACCTGCGCTGGCTGCTGCGGCAGAAAACCGGTCAGGCGCTTGATCACCAGCCACGCTTGCGCCTCGACCAGCGCCGGAGGCGTATCGTTCAGCTGGCTCATCTCGGCCACCAGCCGGTTGAAATCGGCCAGCGACACCTCGCGCCCGCTTTCCAGCTCGCTGATCACCAGCTCAAGTCGATCCATCGCCAGCAGCAACAGCTGCTCCAGCGCCGCATCAAATGGCAAGGTGCCGCTACGCACACGGGTCAGCAGGTCTTCGGCGACGTGCACCATCGGCTCGACAAACGCCAGCCGGCACAGGCCGGCATCCCCTTTGATAGTGTGAAAAAGCCGCATCAGCTCGGCCAGCATGCCGGCATCGTGCGGGCTTTGCCGCAAAGCGGCCAGCAGGTTGGCGGCGCGCGGGGCGTAGTCGTCCAGTGCGTACTGAAAATCGGAAAAACTTTCTTCATCTTCAATGCGGTAACGATCCATGGCTCTCTCCAAATGCCAGGGCTTATAAGCTGCCGGCGTGAATCTACTATAGTGTTTACCCGGCCAAGCCTGATAGCAAATACTGCCAATAGCTGTATGCATGTCATGAAACCCCTATCTGCGATGCATTTTTTTTACGCCAGCGCGCAAAAAACACTTGCCGAGGCAAAGAAGCGCAGGCAGACTGCGTGCTGCAGTTTTTCAAGTCGTGATCTGTCAGTTGTTGTAGTGGCGTTGCCCGTACCACAGTTTGTCATTTCCCTTGATTGACATGCGCTTTTCTCATACTCAACGCTATTCTCATAAGGGAACAGAACATGGCAACCGGTACCGTTAAATGGTTTAACGACTCCAAGGGCTTCGGCTTCATCACTCCGGACAACGGCGGTGACGACGTATTCGCTCACTTCTCCCAGATCAACGCTAAAGGCTTCCGCACTCTGGCTGAAAACCAGCGCGTTAGCTTCGACATCGTTGACGGCCCTAAGGGCAAACAAGCTTCCAACATTCAGCCTCTGTAATTCAGAAGCTGGCTGTTACTAGCCTGTCAGAAAAACCCGGATGACTTCATCCGGGTTTTTTGTATTAGCGCATTAGCCGCGGCGACGTATCCGCCGCAGGAGCCACACCGTGGAACTTTCACACGACGACATCATCGCCGCCACCCGTAACTGGCTGGAAAAAGCCGTCATCGGCCTGAATCTGTGCCCGTTTGCCAAGTCGGTATACGTAAAAGACCAGGTGCGCATTGTCATCAGCGATGCCAAGGATCCGGCCAGCCTGCTGGCGCACCTGATGGCAGAACTGCGCCTGCTGGCAGATAGCGAGCCGGAGGAGGTCGATACCACCTTGCTGGTACACCCCTACGTGCTGCAGCGCTTTCTGGACTTCAATGACTTTCTGGAGATTGCAGACGCTGCGTTGGCCGATATGGGCCTGGAGGGCACGCTGCAAGTGGCCGACTTCCACCCCAAGTTCCAGTTTGCCGGCACCACCATTAACGACGTCAGCAACAATACCAACCGTTCACCGTTCCCTACCCTGCACCTGATACGCGAAAGCAGTATCGAACGTGCTGTAGAAGCGTTCCCGGATGCGGCTACTATCTACGAGCGCAATATCGCCCTTATGCAAGAGATGGGCCGCGAGGGCTGGGAAGCATTGAATGTCGGCGCACCCAAAACCAAATAAGCCGGCACCGCGCACGACGCTTTGCCCCCTGCCGCAGAGAATAAAAAAGCCAGCTTGCGCTGGCTTTTTTATTCTCTGCCTTACTACAGGCCACCTGAATAACACGGCTTAAACTTATTGATTCTGCGGGCACTTGCCGGTAACACTCTGGTAGCGCGCGCGAATAAGAGGCATGTCGCGGGCAATATCGCCGCTAGGCTGAAACATCCCCATCACCCCACCCTGCTTTTTGGCAAAATCCAGATAACCCAGCGCAATCGGCACACCGGCACCGCAGGCTATGTGATAGAAACCGGTTTTCCATTCTGCCACCTTGGCACGCGTCCCCTCGGGGGGAATCGCCACCGCCAGCTGCGGGCTACGGTGAAACACCTCGACCATTTGTTCCACCAGTGAATTCTTCTGGCGGCGATCCACCGGAATCCCCCCAAGCCAGCGCATGATCGGGCCCTTTATGCCGGTAAACAGCGTGTGCTTACCCATCCAGTACAGCTTGGCACCCCCGGCAAAACAGAACATCAGCGTGTAGGGAAAATCCCAGTTACTGGTATGCGGCGCACCGATCAGTACGTACTTCTTGTCGGCCGGGAACGCACCGTGCAAGCGCCAGCCCAGCAGCCGCAGCATAGCCAGGGAGAACCAGCGCAACAGCGTACGCAAGATCGGGGTATCGAATATGGTGAAATGCATCAAAAGCTACCGCAAGACTAAACGGGGCACTCTATAGCAGCGCGTGCACGTGGTAAATCAGTCATAGAAAAGAATACTCAGAACCGTTCATTCGATAGTTTTTGCCAGACGAATACAACACTTATCTACCAGATGCCACACACAAGTTACACAACACTCAAATGATACTTGCGCACTACGCTGGCACGGCGTAATAAAGCAGTAACGCTAAGCGGTCAGATTGCTAGATAGAGCAGCATCCCTTCAAAGGAGAAGCCGTCATGTCGCAGTATCAGTCCAAGTCTTCGTACTATGAAGTTCGCGCCGAAGTGCGCAGTAACGCACTGGCCGGTAAACCCATGCCCCGTAGCCGCCCTTGTGATATCCGCAATGCCGCAGCACGCCGCGAGATAGAGCGGCGGCGGATAGAGCGCGAAGCAAGGGAATAAGCCTGCCAACCTAACGGCAATACGGCCCACCGCCCCCCAACACACCCTGCTGCATTGCACCACGCAGCAGGCGGCAGCTGTCACCCGTTTTACAGGCCGCCTGGACGGCCACCAAAAAAGCGCCCCACTGGGGCGCTTTTTCAATGCCATGCCTTAGCAAAATCCTACAGGTCACCCACCACCTGTCCGGGGCTGGCCAGCGCCGGCTCGCAGGGTAGCCACACGCGGAAAACCGCCCCGCCCGCCGCCAGGTTGGCCGCATGGATATCACCACCGTAGCGCTCCACCAGACCCAGGCACACCCACAAACCTAGGCCACTGCCGTCGGCTTTGCGGGTAAAGAAAGGGGTAAACAGCTGCGCCATATCCCCCGGCGCAATACCCGGCCCGCTATCCGACACCGACAACAACACACCGGCCTGGCCATCACGCCCTGGGCAATCCTGCGTGGCCAGCGCCAGCATGCCGCCATCCGGCATGGCTTGCAGGGCGTTAAGCAGCAGGTTGATCAGCACCTGCTGCAGCTCGTAGCGGTTGACCAGCAAAGCACCCGCAGCTTGCCAGTCCTTGCTAACGGCGACGTGGCTGCGCCCCAGCTGGTGGCTAACCAGTACCAGGCTATCCTGGAAAACCTCCTCTGGCCGTACCTGCTGCAGATAGCCTGCGTATTCGCTGGGGCGTGCATACTGCAGCAGTTTGGCCACGATCAGGCGAATGCGCTGCACTTGCTCGTTCAGCAGGCGGAACTCCTCGGCCACCGGCGCGGCGGCCTCGCCCAGCAGCTCGCGCATCAGCTCCAGGTTGCCCTGCATCACCGCCACCGGGTTATTTACCTCGTGGGCGATGCCTGCGGCCAACTGGCCAATCGCCGCCAGTTTTTCCGACTTGAACAGCTGCTGCTGCGCCGTCAGCAGCGTCTGGTTGGCCGCCGCCAGCTCGCGCGTACGCTCGGCGACTTTATCGTCCAGCTCGGCAGCCCAGCGGGTCAGCGCCTGGTTTTGTGACTGGATGCGGTCCAGCAGGTGGTCAAAATGGCTGGCCAGCATGGCCAGCTCGTCGTCCTGCGGCAGCTTGCCAACGCGGGCATCCAGCTGGCCGGCCTCTACCTGGCGCATGGTGGCACGCAGCCGCCCAACCGGGTAGATAACCGACTGCGCAAAACGCCAACTCACCCAGGCCGCCACCGCCATGGTGATGGCAAACAGTACAAAGAGCACAGCCAGTGCCATCCATTTGGCCAGCACAAAGGGCTGCTCCAGAAAGCCCACGTACAGCATGCCTACCCGCTCGCCACGGCTATCCTGCAATGGCTGGTAGCCGGAGACATACCAGTCGCCCACCACCAGCGCCCTATCCAGCCATAGCTGGCCATGCTCCAGCACGCGCTCGGCTACCGCACCGGACACACGCGTACCAATGGCACGCCCGCCCTGGGGCAACGCGACCGTGGTAGCAATGCGCACATCATCCAGAAACAGGGTGGTCGAGCCACGGCTGCGCTGCGGCAGCGAGCCCGGCGGGTAAACCAGGTGCTGGATGCGGTCGACAAAATCCACATTGCGGTTCAGCAGCAAGCCCCCTACCAGCGCCAGACGCCGCCCGGGCACCGCTGCAGCAGCGTGCAGCACCAGCCCGGCCTGGCTTTGCTGCTGCAAGCTGGGCCGCGCGCCACGCGTGGGGCGCAGGTCAATGCGCGCCCGCTGCTGCAAGGCGGGTGATAGGGCGGCCAACTGCGCGGGGCTGAACGTATCCAGCGCCACGCGGCTTTGCCCGGCAAGGCCGGCGGCCGGCACCCCGCCTGCAGGGTAAATATGGTGCCGGGCACCATTGAGCGAGCTGGCCAGCACTTGGCGCTGCTCGTCTACCAGCAACAGGTAATCCAGCGCCAGTGACTGCGCGCGCGCCTGCAGTAGTACATCCAGCCCGGCGCCCGGGCGGCGCTGGGCATCGGCCAGCGCCTCGGAGTTGGCCAGCGCCTCGATATTGCGGCCAACGTCGCCCTGCACCCGCTCGAAATAGGTGGTAGCCACCGCCAGGTCGCTGCGCACCTTGAACACCAGCAGCTCCTGGAACGCCGCCCCGCCCCAGCCGGCCAGCAGCAGCAACAGCACCGGGAAGCCCACCACCAGCGGGAACAGCGCCAGCGCCACAAAGCGGCTGCGTACCGAGCGGTTCAGCGGCTGCATCAGCCGCTGCCAGAGTTGTGCTATTCGCCCCAGGACAGACATTTACGCTCCAGCGTTTTGCGCGAGATACCCAGGCGGCGCGCCGCCTCGGATTTATTACCGCCACTGGCGGCCAGAATGGCGCGGATATGGCGGTTTTCCACCTCGGCCAGGCACTCGTCCGCCCCGGCCATGTTGGCCGCAGGCTCACCCGCCGGGCTCGCGCCCCCCACGGCACGGGTGCATGGCAGGTCGCGTGGCACATAGCCCAGTATCAGCGAACGCTCCACCAGGTTTTTCAGCTCGCGCACATTGCCTGGCCAGTCGTAGGCAGCCATAGCAGCCAGAATAGCCGGCTCTACCTCTACCGGCTGCACCCCCAGCGCCGGGCTGAGCAGGTCCATGAAGTGCGCGGCCAACTCGGGTAGATCCTCGGTGCGCTCGCGCAGCGGCGGCAAGTGCAGCTCCAGCACCTGCAGGCGGTAGTACAGGTCGGCACGGAAGCGCCCAGCGGCCACTTCGTCCGCCAGCGGTTTGTTGGTGGCGGCAATCACGCGCACGTCTACCTTGATCTCTTGCTCCGAGCCCACCGGGCGGATGCGCCGTTCTTCCAGCACGCGCAGCAGCTTGGCCTGGATGGGCAGCGGCAGCTCGCCGATTTCATCCAGAAACAGCGTGCCGCCGCGGGCGTAGTAAAACAGGCCATCGCGGCTGCCGGTGGCCCCGGTGTAAGCGCCCTTTACGTGGCCAAACAGCTCGCTTTCGATCAGCTCCTGTGCGATGGCCGCGCAGTTTACCGGCACAAAGCTGGCGTTGGCGCGCGGGCTTTGCTGGTGCAGCGCGCGCGCCACCACCTCTTTGCCGGTGCCGGACTCACCCTGAATCAGCACGGTAGAGGGCATGGGGGCAAAGCGCTGCAGCAGCGTGCGCAGCTCGGCAATGGCTGGCGAGTGGCCTATAAGCCCGTCGCGGCTGACATGGCTGCGGCTGGCGTGCGAGGCCACCTCGCGGCGCAGTACCCAGTTTTCTGCCTCCAGCCGCGAGCGCTCGAAGGCACGTCGTGCCGAGTTGATCAGCTGTGCCAGCGAAAACGGTTTGAGCAGGAAGTCCGAGGCGCCTGCGCGCAACGCATCGATAGCGGTTTCCACGTCGGCAAATGCCGTCATCAGGATGACTTCGCTGTTTACCCCGCGCTCGCGCAGCTGCTTGAGCCAGTTCACCCCCGACATGCCGGGCAGGGAAATATCCAGCACGATCAGGTCAAAGCGCTGCTGTGCCACCAGCGGCTCTGCCTCTTCCACGCTGCCGGCGGTATGCACGCTGCCGCAGCGCACTTCCAGCGCCCGGCGGATGAAATTCACCATGCCCGGCTCGTCGTCTACCACCAGCACGCTGTAGCTGCCCCATGGTTTGGCCGCGCTATCGGCGGCAGCCGCCAAGGTATTTTCTCGCTGCAAGACCCTACTCCTTCTACGGACAAATAGTCGCACCGTGCGCAGGGCCATTGGGACTATTTGTCTGGTATGCCATGCGACCAACCTTGGCCAGCCTCACGCAACCCGTTGTTTATTCGTAAAAAATATAAAAACCCTACCATGGGCACGACAAATGCTATGCCAAGGCTATTGCGCAACCCGACGCACGTCAAACGAATAGCGATAAAAAGGAGAGTCCGATGGAAGTGAACCGGCGGCAGTTTTTCAAACTCAGCGCGGCGCAAGTAGGCGCCTCCAGCCTGGTAGCGATGGGCTTCAGCCCGGCCGAGGCGCTGGCCGAGGTGCGCCAGTACAAGCTGCTGGGTGCACGCGAAACGCGCAACACCTGTACCTACTGTTCGGTAGGCTGCGGCCTGATCCTGTACAGCCTGGGTGACGGTGCCAAAAACGCCAAATCGGAAATCATGCACATCGAAGGCGACCCGGACCACCCGGTAAGCCGCGGCTCGCTCTGCCCCAAAGGCGCCGGCTTGCTGGACTTCATCCACAGCCCCAAACGCCTGAAATACCCGGAAGTGCGCGAAGCCGGCAGCAATGAGTGGAAGCGCATCAGCTGGCACGATGCCATCCACCGCATTGCCAAGCACATGAAAGCCGACCGCGACGCCAACGTGCTGGACAAAAACGCCGACGGCGTGCCGGTAAACCGCTGGCTGACAACCGCCATGCTCACCGCGTCGGCCGGCTCCAACGAAACCGGCATCATCACGCAAAAATTCCTGCGCAGCCTGGGCATTATCGCGACCGACGCCCAGGCCCGCGTGTGCCACGGCCCCACCGTATCGGCACTGGCGTCTACCTTTGGCCGTGGCGCCATGACCAACAGCTGGGTGGATATCAAGAACGCCGACTTTATCCTGGTGATGGGCGGCAACGCCGCCGAGGCGCACCCGGTGGGCTTCAAATGGGCCATCGAAGCCAAGAAAACCCGCGGCACCAAGCTGATCGTGGTGGACCCGCGCTACAACCGCACCGCCGCGGTGTCCGACCTGTACATGCCGATTCGCGCCGGCGCCGACATCCCCTTCCTGGGCGGCGTGATCAACTGGCTGATCAGCCACGACAAGATTCACTGGGACTACGTAAAAGCCTATACCAACGCCAGCTTTATCGTGGGCGAAGGCTTTGGCTTTGAAGAAGGCTTGTTCAGCGGCTACGACGAAGCCAAGGGCAAATACGACCGCAGCAGCTGGGCCTACGAGCTGGACGCCGACGGCAACGCCAAAACCGACCCCACGCTGCAGCACCCGCGCTGCGTGTGGAACCTGATGAAAGCCCACTTTGCGCGCTACACGCCCGAGGTGGTGACCAACCTGTGCGGCACGCCGGTAGAAGGCTTCCTGGAAGTGTGCAAACAGCTGGGCGAAACAGCCCGCCCGGACAAAGTCGGCACCATCCTGTACGCCCTGGGCTGGACCCAGCACACCGTGGGCGCGCAAAACATCCGCACCATGGCCATGATCCAGCTGCTGCTGGGCAATATGGGCATGCCCGGCGGCGGCGTGAACGCGCTGCGCGGCCACTCCAATATCCAGGGCCTGTCCGACCTGGGCCTGCTGTCCACCGCCCTGCCCGGCTACCTGACGCTGCCCAACGAAAAAGACCACCCCGACTACGCCAGCTACATCAGCAAAACCACGCCCAAGGCGCTGCAGCCCAACCAGTTCAACTACTGGAGCAACACGCCCAAGTTCTTTGTCAGCCTGATGAAGTGGTTCTGGGGTGACAAAGCCAGTGCAGACAACAACTGGGGCTTCGACTGGCTGCCCAAGTGGGACAAGCTGTACGACGTGCTGCACATCGTGGAGCTGATGCACCAGGGCAAGATGAATGGCTTTATCGTGCAGGGCTTCAACCCGCTGGCGTCCTTCCCCGATGCCACCAAGGTCACACAGGCGTTCAGCAAGCTGAAATACATGGTGATCATCGACCCGATCGCCACCGAAACCTCTACCTTCTGGCAGAACCACGGCGAGGCGCACAACGTGAACCCGGCCGACATCCAGACCGAGGTATTCCGCCTGCCGTCCACTTGCTTTGCCGAAGAAGACGGCGCCATTGTCAGCTCGGCACGCTGGCTGCAGTGGCACTGGAAAGGCGCCGACGCGCCGGGCGAAGCCAAGGGCGACAACGAGATTATCGGCGAGCTGTTCAACACCCTGCGCCAGATGTACCTGCAGGAAGGCGGCAAGGTGGCCGAGCCTATCCTGAACGTGGCGTGGAACTACCGCGACCCGAACGCCCCGAGCCCGGAAGAACTGGCGCGCGAAATGAACGGCAAGGCGCTGGCCGACCTGCCAGACCCGAAAGAGCCGGGCAAATTCCTGGCCAAAAAAGGCGAACAGCTGCCCGGCTTTGCCGCCCTGCAGGACGACGGCAGCACCAGCTGCGCCTGCTGGATTTTCTCTGGCAGCTGGACGCAAGCCGGCAACCAGATGGCGCGCCGCGACAACACCGACACTGGCCTGGGCAACACGCCGGGCTGGTCGTGGGCGTGGCCGGCCAACCGCCGCATCCTGTACAACCGCGCCAGCTGCAACCCGGCCGGCGCGCCGTGGGACCCGAAGCGCAAGCTGATCGGCTGGAACGGCGAAAAATGGGCTGGGGCGGATATCCCCGATTTCAAGGCCGACGCCGGCCCGGACAGCGGCATGAACCCGTTCATCATGAACCCGGAAGGCGTCGCGCGGCTGTTCTGTACCGACAAGCTGGCCGACGGCCCTTTCCCCGAGCACTACGAACCGATGGAAAGCCCGATCGGCACCAACCCGCTGCACCCCAAAGTGGTCAGCAGCCCGGCGGTGCGCATCTTCAAGACCGACCGCGAGCGCCTGGGCACGCACAAGGACTACCCGTACGTGGGTACCACCTACCGCCTGACCGAGCACTTCCAGTTCTGGACCAAGTCGGTGCTGCTGAACGCCATTGCCCAGCCGGAACAGTTTGTCGAAATCGGCGTGGCGCTGGCGCAGGAAAAAGGCATTGTGCAGGGCGACACGGTGAAAGTGAGCTCCAAGCGCGGCTTCATCAAGGCCAAGGCGGTGGTGACCAAGCGGCTGATGGCGCTGCAGGTCAACGGCCAGACCGTGCACCAGATCGGCATTCCGCTGCACTGGGGCTGGGAAGGCGTGGCGCAAAAAGGCTATCTCACCAACAGCCTGCCCCCCGCCGTGGGTGACTGCAATACGCAGACCCCCGAGTACAAATCCTTCCTGGTAAACCTGGAAAAAGCCTGAGGAGCCCCGGACCATGGCACTGCAATCACTTGATATTACCCGCCGCTCCGCCAGCCCCACGGCTAGCCCGCAGGCGCGCAAGACCATCGAAATCGCCAAGCTGATCGACGTTTCCACCTGTATCGGCTGCAAGGCCTGCCAGGTGGCCTGCTCGGAGTGGAACGACATCCGCGAGGAGGTTGGCCACAACATCGGCGTGTACGACAACCCTACCGACCTGAGCGCCGACGCCTGGACGGTGATGCGCTTTGCCGAAGAAGAAAGCAACGGCAAGCTGGAATGGCTGATCCGCAAAGACGGCTGCATGCACTGCGCCGACCCCGGCTGCCTGAAAGCCTGCCCGTCGCCGGGTGCCATCATCCAGTACAGCAATGGCATTGTGGATTTCCACCAGGAAAACTGCATCGGCTGTGGCTACTGCATTTCCGGCTGCCCGTTCAACGTGCCGCGCATCAGCAAAAAGGACAACAAAGCCTACAAATGCACGATGTGCTCGGACCGCGTGTCGGTAGGCCAGGAGCCAGCCTGCGTGAAAACCTGCCCGACTGGCGCCATCCAGTTTGGTAGCAAGGAAGACATGAAAGACGTGGCCGCCACCCGCGTGGCCGACCTGAAAACCCGTGGCTACGCCAACGCCGGCCTGTACGACCCGCAAGGCGTGGGCGGCACCCACGTGATGTACGTGCTGCACCACGCCGACAAACCAGAGCAGTATTCCGGCCTGCCGAAAGACCCGGCCATCAGCACCACCGTACAGCTGTGGAAAGGCTGGCTCAAACCGCTGGCCACCATCGGTATTGCCGCGGCCGGCCTGTTCGGCTTCTTCCACTACATCACCGTGGGCCCGAACCGCCCGGACGACGAAGACGAACACGCTGCGGCCAACCCTGCCGCCAAACAGGAGGACAAGGCATGAAAGAGCAACTGATCCAGCGCTATAGCGCGGCCGAACGCATCAACCACTGGATTGTGGCGGTGTGCTTCATCCTGCTGGCACTGTCCGGCCTGGCGTTTTTCTACCCGGCGTTTTTCTGGCTGACCGGCGTATTCGGCACCCCGCAGCTGGCGCGCATCGTGCACCCCTTTGTTGGCGTGATCATGTTCGTGGCCTTTGCGCGGCAGTTTTTCCGCTACTGGCACCATAACCTGATCAACAGCGAAGACATCCGCTGGATGAAATCGGTCAAAACCGTGCTGTCCGGCCACGAGGTAGGCGACACCGGCAAGTACAACGGCGGCCAGAAAGGCATGTTCTGGCTGATGTGCGCGTGCATGGCCGTGCTGCTGGTATCGGGCTTTATTGCCTGGCGGCCGTACTTTGCCGGCAGCTTCCCCATTCCGGTGATCCGCCTGGCGCTGCTGGCGCACGCCTGGGCCGCCACCGGGCTGATTGCCGGCATCATCGTGCACGTGTACGCCGCGTTCTGGGTGAAAGGCACCATCCGTGCCATGGTAGAAGGCGTAGTGACCCACGCCTGGGCCAAAAAACACCACCCGCGCTGGTACCGCGAGATGACAGGCAAACAGAAATGAGCTGCGCGCTACCGCTGCCCGCCGATGACACCCTGCCAGCCAGCCAGTGCCTGCCGGTACTGCGGCTGCAGGCGGGCAGCGCCGTGGCCGCCACCGACCAGCTGATTGCCGAAGTGCCCGTGGCCATGGTGTACAACGGCATCTCGCACGCCGTGCTGCTGGCCAGCCCTGCCGACCTACACGATTTCGCGCTGGGCTTTGCCCTGAGCGAAGGCATCCTTACCCACGCCGGCGAGCTGTACGACTGCGAGGCATGGCAAGGCGAGGCCGGCATCGAGCTGCGGCTGGACATCGCCAGCGCGCGCTTCAGCCAGCTCAAGGCGCGGCGGCGCAATATGGCTGGGCGCACCGGCTGCGGCCTGTGCGGCGTCGATAGCCTGGACGCCGTGGCGCAAACCATCGCACCCCTGCCGCTGCGGCCAACCCTGCACGCCGACAGCATTGCGCGTGCCGTGGCCGCCCTGCCCGCACAGCAGCCGCTGCACGCCGCCACCGGCGCCGCGCACGGGGCCGCCTACTGCCACGCTGACGGCAGCATTGTGCTGGTACGCGAAGACGTAGGCCGCCACAACGCGCTGGACAAGCTGATCGGCGCGCTGCGCCGGCAGGGCGTCGACACCCGCGACGGCTTTGTGCTGGTCTCCAGCCGCGCCAGCTACGAAATGGTGCAGAAAACCGCGCAGGCCGGCATACCAGTTCTGATCGCCGTGTCTGCCCCCACCGCCTATGCGGCCCAGCTGGCCGGGCAATGCGGCCTGCTATTGGCAGGCTTTGCCCGCCCCGGCCGCCTGGTGGCCTATACCCATACCGAGCGGCTTATCACCGCCACCGCAACGGAACCACACCATGTTTATTGATGATCTGGCCATTCAGGACACCGCCATCCCGCAGCCGCTACGCCCCCCGGGCCAGCAAGTGTTTGCCCGCCGTGCCGAACGCCTGCGCACCCTGGCACAGGGCCATGCCATGGCCGATTTCCTGTACTGCTGCGCTGACATTGCACAAGCCCAGCAAGCCTGCCACGACCGCCTGTCAGAACAGGCCGTGAACAGCACAGCCTGCCTGCGCGACATGCTGGCCCAGCTGCGCCAAACGCTAGGCCAGGTGCTGGGCGACGCCAGCCACAGCGCCATTCATTGCCTGCTAGCCATGGACGACGACGCTCTGCAGGCGCAGGCGCTCGCCCTGCGCGCCGGTATCGCTGCGGCCAACCCTGCCCTGCAGGCCGGGCTGCCGCTGCTGGGCGCTGCCTTGCAGGTGCAAGCCGTCATCAGTGCCCGCCAGCGCGATCTGAGCCGCCTGCAGCACACCGAAAGCGCGAACTGCCCGGTATGCCACGCGCCGCCAGTGGCATCGCTGCTGCGCCGTGGCGACAGTGGCCATGCTGTGCGCTACGCCTGCTGCAGCCAGTGCGCCAGCGAATGGCACGTTACCCGCGTAAAGTGCCTGGGTTGCGGCAATACGCGCCAGCTGCAATACCGCAGCCTGGCGCACCGCGATGCCGAGCCCGCCGCGCCCAACCACAAGCAGCCGCATCAGCACCGCGCCGTGCAAGAGGCGGAATGCTGCGACAGCTGCCATGGCGAACTCAAAATAGTGTCCACCCTGCTGGACGCGCAGGCCGAGCCGTTTGCCGACGACCTGGCCAGCCTGATGCTGGACATGCTATCCGGCGAAGCCGGCTACGGCCGTATCGGCGTGAACCCGTACTTTATTGCCGGCCAGGCCTAAGCGCAGCCCGCGGCCAACCTTGGCCAAACGCATCGCCATGCAAAACGGCCGCACAGTGTGCGGCCGTTTTCATGAGACGTGCGGGATAGCGCCCGCTACGGCGTAATGACGCATTTGAACTGCTGCGGCGATACCGGCTGCGGGTTGCCACCGTTATCTGCCGTGTTCCATGCCACCAGGCCATCGCCCCACCAGAAACCCCAGTTGCCAATGGGCGTACCATCGGCCGGCCGGGGGACGCTCAGCAACCCTGCCGGCAGGGCAAACTCTTTCTTGCAGCGGCCATCCTCTGTGATGCCACCCATCTGGTTATTGCTATTGGAACGCCAGTCGGCGGGGCACTGCACCACCTGCCGGCGGTTCAGCACATAGGTTTTGCCGGTATAGGTTTGCGTGTTTTCCCCTAGCCTGGAGTGCAGCGTCATCGGCACCTGATCCGGCGCAATGGCTAGCGGGTAGGAACACAGCGCATTGCCGATAAGCTGCTTTTTATCGGCAAAGGCCACATCGCACTTGTTACGGCAGTCGTTCTGGTCGGATGGCTTGACCACCCACAGTTTGGGGCGCCAGTTCACGCTGGTCGTCAGGTTGAACAGCACCTGGTTAGGCTGGTTGCGCACCAGGTCACAGTGGCAGGTTTTTTCCAGCACCACCGCTAACGACAGGGCGGGCAGGCAGGCGGCTAGCAAAAGCAGCAATCTTTTCATGGCTTTTCCTTTTTCAAGCAAGCAAAGCCCCTTGTGGCAATGACATACCGCTTTTCTGGTTTGGCCCCACCATAGCACCCGCAGCCAGGCATGGTGCAGCTTTATGCCATACACCTGCGCCAGCTATAGAAAGCCTCGTTCACTGACAGGAAAGTCACGAGAAAACACGCTACCCGGCACGCACGCCCTCGCCCGCCGTGGCGGGCCAGCGGTAGTAGATATCCCACTCTTCTTCGTGCGTGGGAACGAAACCGTGGCGCTGGTAAAAAAGGTTGGCCGCACTGCCGCGCAGCGCGCCCAGGCACAGCGGCAGGCCAGCACGGGCAGCCTGTGCCTGTAGCTGCTGCAACACCGCACCGCCTATGCCCTGCCCCTGCAAGCCCGGCAGCACATACAGGTGGTCCAGATAATGGCAGTCGGCCAGCGGCCGGCAGGCCACAAAGCCCACGCGCTGCCCGCCCTGCACGATCCAGTGTGTGACCGCCGGCTGGTAGCTGGCGGCCAGCCGCGCCCGGGCGCGCTCGGGGTCGAAACGGCCAATGGCTTGCAGGCTGGGCTGCATGGCAGCAAGACGCAGCGCCAGCAGCGCCTCGAAATCGTCAGCAGCACACGGCTGCAACTGATAGCCCGCGCTGGCAGGGTGCAGTGTTTTGCGCATGAAAACACTTAAGGGGTGATCGGGATAGTCGCCAAAGGCGGCGCAGCGCTCAAAACCCAGCGAGGCGTAGAACGCCAGCGCCTCCGGCTGCAAGGGGCCGGTTTCCAGCTGCAGCAACTGGCAGCCTTCCGCCCTGGCGGCGGTTTCCAGTGCCAGCAGCAGCTGCCGTGCTATACCCTGCCCGCGTGCGGCCGGCTGCACGTACATGCGCTTCACCTCGCCACTATCCGGCCCCAGCACGACCGCGGCGCAGCCAATGGCCTGCCCGCTGTCATCTCGCGCCACGGCAAAACGCACCGGCGGCTGGCTCAGCGCGCTGATGTCCAGCGTATAGCAGGCCTCGGGCGGATACAGGCTGGATTGGTAAGCATCGAGTTCAGCAATCAGCGCGATGACATCCGGCTGATCGGGGTGTTCAAAGGCAATGGCCATCGTGCGGCTCCGGGCAAAAGACAAAGGTTGGCCGCAAATAAAAACGGCAGGGCTTTCACCCTGCCATGCCATGGTGATGCTGGCAAGCCTTAGCTGCCGGCCTCCAGCTGCCGCACGCGCTCGAACAGGCACACGGTAGCGGCCATGGCCACGTTCAGCGATTCGGCGTGGCCGGGCATGGGGATGCGCACGCGCAGGTCGGCAGCGGCCAGCACGTCGGCGCTGACGCCGGCGCCCTCATTACCGAACACAAAGGCCACATCACCGGCCAGATTCTGGCCATACAGCGACACGCTGCCTTCCAGATGCGTCACCAGCTTGCGCCCTGGCCAGGCGGCCAGTACGGCGGGCAGGTCGGCTGCTTCGTGGATATGCAGGGCAAAGTGCGCACCCATGCCGGCACGCAGCACCTTGGGCGAGTACACGTCTACGCAGCCTTTGGACAAATACACATCGCGCACGTTGGCCGCGGCAGCGCAGCGCAGGATGGTACCCAGGTTGCCGGGGTCTTGCACGTCGTCCAGCATCACACACGGTGCACCGGCGGCGGTAGGCTGCGGTGCCGGGCGGCGGCACACGGTAAGCACTTCGGCCGGGGTGGCCAGTGCGGTGACTTTGGCCAATACCGGCGTGGCCACCAGCACCGCCAGGCGGCGCTCCAGCCTGGCCAGCAAGGGCAGCAGCTCGCCGTGGTGCTGCGCGCTTTCGTTGACGTAGACGGCATCAATGGTCAGGCCGGCATCGATGGCGGATTGCAGCAGGTGCAGGCCTTCCAGCACGAGCTGGCCGTGTTTGCGGCGCTCGCGCGCATTGCCAAGCAAGCGGCCCAGATGCTTGAGTTCATCGTTGGCCGCCGAAGTAAGGGTTTTCTGGAATGTCATGCTTTACAGGGCTATCTGCGACACCCGCGCCACGGTTTCCTTGAAGCGCTGGTAGGTGTCGTCGTCTATGGGTTTATTGCTGCGGAAGTTATCGACAAAGAACACCCCTGCCAGTGTGTGGCCGGTAAATACCGACATGCAGGCAAAGGCGCTATCGCCCAGGTGGCTAAAGAAGGGGTCTTCGTACTTGCGTGCCAGCTGCGCACGGGTGGCCGCTGGCGCGTGGAAGCTTTGCGGCTTGCTGGCCAGCAGGTTAAAGAAGCTGCCCGGCTCCAGCGATACCGCCAGCTTGCGTATCGGGTCGTGGTCGTCCAGCCCTACCTGGTAACGCAGGCGCAGGGTGTGCGTGGGCTGGTCGTAACGCAGGAAGAAAATGCGCTCCAGCTTGAGGTCGTTGGCAAAGTGGCGAATCGACTCGCGCAGCGCCACATCCAGCTGCTCGGCGCTGCTGAGCGTGGAGACCGGGTTTTGCTTGACCAGGCTCGGGAACGGGCCTTCCCGGTACATATACGCCCGTGCGCTATAGGTGTAGCCGATGGCGCGCGGGTTGCGGGCAATCTGCAAAATGGACTGCTGCACCACTTTGTGAGCGTCTTCCGGGCTGCAGCCTATCAGCTTGGCGGCGGCCTCTATGCCCACATTCCACTGCGAGCGCCACCAGCCTTGGTCCACGCCGTTGGCGGTGGCAATGGCCAGCTTGAGCAACTGCTTGCGGCGGTTACCCGGGCCGGTACCCAGGTTGGCCAGCAAGCCGCTTGGCAGCGGCATTTTCTGGATGAAGTGCTCCAGCAGCTTGGGATATTCGGTTTTGAAAACGTCGGATACTTCCTGCAGCAGCGGGCCATGCGGCACACGATTACGGTAAATCAGGTACAGGCAGGCTGGCAGGTTGTACACCAGCGCGGCCAGGAAACAGTCTTCGACCTTGTAGTCGTCCAGCATGGCCAGCCAGCCCTTGATGGTGAAAGCGGCAATGCGGCTACGCCCCAGCCAGTCGCCCAGCGCATCCAGTACGTCTTCGTCCAGCTTGCCACGGCTGACTTCCAGCACCGGGATATTGCGGTAGCGGGTATTCACCGCCTCCAGCCCCAGCATCATCAGCATCTGCTCGACCGTGGGGGTGGCTTCGCTGCGCTGCAGGGCTCTGGACGCACCCACCACCCGCAGCAAGTCCAGCAGCAGGAAGGGGTCGGACATGGTGAGGTTGGACAGATCGGAAAACGCAATCTGGTCCGGGTGCTGCCCCATCATCTGGCGCACCTTGACTGCAGTGCCAGGCAGGATAGGCCAGCGGTTTTCCGCCAGGGAAGACAACCAGTTAGCTAGTTCCATGCGGGTGTCGCCAGATCAAGAGTTCTTTTTGCAAAATCCCCCCCAGCGGCAGGCGCTGGGCAGGCTCTTCAGTATTGATAGTGAATGTATTACTGACCAGCCAGCTATTTGTGTGGCATTTGTTTAAAAAATACTGCCACACCTTTTCCATCGGCGCCGGGGAAAGAAAGGCGTGAATCACGTTGTACTGCCCCCAGTCTTGCTGCCAGAAATTACCGTAGTACAGCCTGGCATTGGTCGGGCGGCCTGCCAGCTGATGGCGGCAACGGCTCCATAGCCAGGGCAGCATGGCGTTCTCTACGCCGGCCACCTGGATATCCGGCCGCAAGCGGGCCAGCGCCAGGACAACCCTGCCGTCGCCGCTACCCAGGTCCAGCACACGGGCACCCGGCGGCAGCCAGGCGGCCAATGTCTCGGTGCTCTCGCGGGATGACAGGTAAAGCGGCACGCGCTCGGTGATGGCGTTGCGTGACACGGCGTAGGTCAGCACAAAGGCCAGCAGGTAAACCCAGGGAGGCAGCGCCAGCCACAATGCGGCCAACACCAGCGGCCCGGCAACAGCATGCAGCCAGCGCGCCACGCCACGCTGGCGCAGCAGGCTGGCCAGCAGCAGTGCCGCCGCCGCCTGTAGCACACACCACAGCACAGGCTGCGCCAGCGGCGCCACAAAGTAGAACACCAGCAGCGCCGCCGACAGCTGAATCAGCAGCGCCCGCAGCAAGGCTGCCAGCATCAGTGCCCGCCAGCCGGCGCAGCCGGTGCGACGGCAGCAGCGGCCTCTTTCGGGCTGCTGACCGTGGCGTTGCTCAGGTCGGCATCGCTGGAGATCAGCCCGTCGCCACGGATGCGCGCTTCGGCGTCTTTGTTCAGGATCACGATGGCGATACGGCGGTTTTCCGGGCTAAACACGTTTTGCTTGTTCAGCGGGTCGGCCGGGCCCAGGCCCACGACGCGCAGTACTTTTTCGTCCAGCATGCCGCCGGCAATCATCTCGCGCCGCGCCGCATTGGCACGGTCGGCGGAAAGCTCCCAGTTGGTATAGCCCGCGTCACTGCCGGAAAAACGGTTGGCGTCGGTATGGCCGGAGATACTGATGCGGCTATCGATATCGTTCAGCTCGCGGCCGATGGACTGCAGGATTTCACGGGTATGACCTAGCGGGGAAAAACCACCCGACTGGAACATGGGGCGGTTCTGCTCATCGATGATCATGATGCGCAGGCCGTCCGGCGTCATTTCCATCTTGACCTGGTTTTTGAACTGCTTCAGCGCCTCGCTCTTGGCCATGCTGTCTTCCAGCTTGTCCTGCAGGCGTTTTTGCAGCTTGTTCAGTTTTTGCGCCTCTTCTTCGGCCTTGGCCGGGTCGGGGTTACCTTTTTTTACCAGGCCGGCTGACTTGGTCAGGTCGGTACCGCCCCCCTTGATCACCGAAGTAGACGCGCCTGCGCCCTCACCACCTTGCAAAGCGGTTTTGAGTGGCGATTTGAAATAATCGGAGATACCGCTGAGCGTGCCTTGCGAGGTGGAGCCCAGCAGCCACATCAGCAGAAAGAACGCCATCATGGCGGTGACAAAGTCGGCGTAGGCAATTTTCCATGCCCCGCCATGGTGGCCGTGGCCACCTTTTTTGATCTTTTTGACGACTATGGGGCGTTGTGATTCGTCAGCCATGCTTGCAGCCCTTGTTATCGCGGGTAAACGGCGGGCGCGGCACTGCCGGCTTGCCCGTCGCTATGGTTAAACATTGCCGCCACTCACAGCGTGCGGCCAACCCTTATCTTACTACATGACTTGCAGCTGCTGTGTCGCCTTGCCACTGCCACACGGCATGCGCGCAGTGGCAAAACGGCAAAAAACCCGCCGCAGCGGGTTTTTTTCTAGCTACTGACGAATCAGGCCAGGCCTTTTTCCTTCAGCTGGCGCTCGAACTCGACCATGCAGCGGGCGGCGGTGTCGATCATCTGGTCTACTTCGGCCTTGCTGATCACCAGCGGCGGCGCCGACACGATATGGTCGCCGCAGGCGCGCATGATCAGGTTATTGGCAAAGAAGATATCGCGGCACATCAGGCCGATCTCGCCCCAGTTGTCGAACAGCTCGCGGGTGGCTTTGTTTTTCACCAGGGTAAACGCCTGGATCAAGCCCACACCGCGAATGTCGTCCACGTGCTCGAACTGGCTGAAGGTTTCGCGCCAGCGTTTTTGCATGTAGGGGCCGATGTCTTCTTTTACGCGCTGTACGATGCCTTCGTCGCGCAGGGCTTTCACGTTGGCGTGCGCCACGGCGGCGGCAACCGGGTGGCCGCTATAGGTAAAGCCGTGGTTGAAGTCGCCACCGGCAGCCAGCGTACTGGCCACTTCGTCGTTGACGAATACCGCGCCGATAGGCAGGTAGCCGGACGACAGGCCCTTGGCGGTGGTGAAGATGTCCGCCTGGAAGCCGAAATGCGTCTGGCCAAACCATTCACCGGTACGGCCAAAGCCGCAGATCACTTCGTCGGCTACCAGCAGGATGTCGTACTTGCGGCAGATGCGCTGTACTTCCGGCCAGTAAGTGGACGGCGGCACGATCACACCGCCAGCGCCCTGGATAGGCTCGCCCACGAAGGCGGCAATCTTGTCGGCGCCGACTTCCAGGATTTTTTCTTCAATCCAGCGCGCAGCGGCCACGCCGAACTCTTCCGGCGTCATGTCTTTGCCGTGCTTGTAGTACCACGGCTGCTCTACGTGCACGATGCCGGGAATCGGCAAATCGCCCTGCTCGTGCATATAGCTCATGCCGCCCAGGCTGGCGCCACCGATGGTGGAGCCGTGATAGCCGTTCCAGCGGCCGATCAGGGTTTTCTTCTCTGGCTTGCCTTTTACGTCCCAGTAGCGGCGCACCATGCGGATCATGGTGTCTACCGACTCGGAGCCGGAGTTGGTGTAGAACACGTGGTCGAAGCCCTGCGGCGCCACCTCGGCCAGCAGGTGCGACAGCTCTACCACCGCCGGGTGGGAGGTCTTGAAGAAGGTGTTGTAGTAGGCCAGCTCGTCCATCTGGCGCTTGGCCACGTCGGACAGGTCTTTGCGGCCGTAACCGATATTGACGCACCACAGGCCGGCCATGCCGTCCATGATCTGGTTGCCTTCGCTATCCCACAGGTAAATGCCGTCCGCACGGGTAATCATGCGCACGCCCTGCTCGTTCAGCGAGGCGGTATCGGTAAAGGGGTGCAGGTGGTGAGCGGCATCCATCTCGCGCCAGGCTGCGGTGTTACGTTGCTGCGTCATTTCTACTCTCCGGTAAACACCGCCTGCGGGCCAGGGTTGGCCGCAGGCGGCAGCGTATTGTCGTTGTCGTTATGGTGTTACACGTGCAGCAGCAGGAATTTGCGTTCCCACGGGCTGATTACGCGGAAGTACTCGGAGAATTCCTTCTCTTTCATACCCACATACATCTTCACAAAGCGCGGGCCCAGGATCTCGGCGATGTCCGTGCAGTTCTTCAGGCGTACCAGGGCTTCTTCGGTACCGTGCGGGAACTGGAACGGCAGCTCGTAGGCGTCGCTGGACAGCGGGTCACGCGGCTTGATCTTGTTCACCATGCCCAGGTAGCCGCAGGCCAGGGTGGCGGCCATGGCGATGTACGGGTTCACGTCTACACCCGGTACGCGGTTTTCCACGCGGCGCGCCGCTGGCGAGGAATGCGGTACGCGCAGGCCCACGGTACGGTTGTCGTAGCCCCACTCCACGTTGGTTGGCGCGGCGGTGTAGCGCGACAGGCGGCGGTAGCTGTTTACGTAAGGTGCAAAGAACGGCATGCATTCCGGCAGGTAGTGCTGCAGGCCGCCGATGAAGTGCAGGAAGTCATCGGAGGTGCTGCCATCCGGGTTGCTGAAAATGTTCTTGCCGGTTTCGATGCTGGCCACGCTCTGGTGGATGTGCATCGCGCTGCCCGGCTCGCCTTCCATGGGCTTGGCCATGAAGGTGGCGTACATGTTATGGCGGAAGGCTGCTTCGCGCACTGTCCGCTTGAACAGGAATACCTGGTCGCACAGGTCCAGCGCATTGCCGTGCAGGAAGTTGATTTCCATCTGCGCGGTGCCGATTTCGTGAATCAGCGTGTCCACTTCCAGGTTCTGGGCGTGGCAGTAGTCATAAATGTCTTCGAACAGCGGGTCGAACTCGTTTACCGCATCGATGGCGTAGGAGCGGCGGCCGAATTCGGCGCGGCCGGTACGGCCGATGGGCGGGGCCAGCGGGATGTCCGGATCCGGGTTGGGCGACAGCAGGTAGAACTCCATCTCGGGAGCCACGACCGGTGCCCAGCCTTTGTCTTCGTACATTTTCAGTACGCGGCGCAGCACGTTACGCGGTGCCACTTCTACCGGCTGGCCGTCGGCGCGGAAGGCGTCGTAGATCAGCTGGGCGGTAGGGTCGGTGGCCCACGGTACGTAGCGTAGGGTGTTCGGGTCGGGCAGCAGGACCATGTCCGGATCGGTCAGGTCCAGCATGCTGTCGTCAGGGTAGTCGCCGGTAACGGTCTGGATCAGTACCGCTTCGGGCAGGCGCATTTCCGACTCGGAAACGAACTTGTCTTTCGGAACAATCTTGCCGCGTGCCACGCCGGTCATATCCGGCACAATGCACTCCATCTCGGTAATACGGTGCTCGCGCAGCCATTCAAACATTTGGTGACTCATGATGCATTTCCTCTATTTTCCGGTCTATGCCGGAAGGGTTTGCCGAGTACACGTCTATTGGTTTCGACGCATACGGCGCTCTCGGCAAGCGTCGCCGAAAGCCTTGAAAATCGCTTGTGAAGCCTTGTTGTCCCAGTATTTCCATTCCGGGTGCCACTGTACGGCGTAGGCAAAACCGGGGGCCTTGTCAAAACGGTAGGCTTCAACCAGGCCGTCTTCCGCCAGCGCTTCGGCCACCAGGCCATCGGCCAGGCGCTTGATGCCTTGCTGGTGAATGGAGTTCACCTGCACGCTGTCACAGCCCAGCCAGCCTTGCAGCCAGCTGCCTGCGGCCAACCTTACCGGGTGTGCCGGGCCGTACATCAGGTCCAGGTCTTGCGTATCCGGCTCGCGGTGGTCGTGCAGCCCCGGCACTTCCTGTACGTGCTGGTGCAGCTCGCCGCCCATCACCACGTTGATTTCCTGAAAACCGCGGCAGATGCCCAGCAGCGGCACGCCTTCTTTGACCAGCATGTCAATCAGCGGCAGCGTGGTGGCGTCGCGCGCCTTGTCGTGCAGCGTGCCTTCACGGCTGGGGGTGCCTTGGTAATGGTGCGGCTCCACATTGGATGGCGAGCCCGGCAGCAAAATGCCGTCTACCAGGTCCACAATGGCGCGCAGCTGGCTGGCATCGCCCAGCGAAGGAATAAGGATGGCCACGCCCCCGGCCCCGCCCACGGCAGCGGTGATGTACTTTTCACCTACCGCGTGAAACGGAAACAAGCCGATCTGCTTGACGTCGCACGGTATCCCGATAATGGGTTGCAACATGATTTCCTCGTTTGTCAGTGCGCTGCGCGGGCAGCCACCAGCGGCTCGACATAGTCGTAGCCCAGGGCCTGCGCCACCGCAGCGTGGGTTACCTTGCCACGGCACACATTCAGGCCATGACGCAGGTGTTCGTTATCCGCTATCGCCTGCACCCAGCCCTTGCCCGCCAGCGCCAGCGCGTACGGCAAGGTGGCATTGGTCAGCGCCATGGTAGCGGTGCGTGCTACCCCGCCCGGCATATTGGCCACGCAGTAGTGCACAATGCCATCCACAATATAGGTCGGGTCCTGGTGCGTGGTGGCACGGCTGGTTTCAAAACAGCCGCCTTGATCAATCGCCACGTCCACCAGTACCGCACCGGGCTTCAGGTGCTTGAGCATGGCGCGGCTCACCAGCTTGGGCGCCGCCGCGCCAGGTATCAGCACGGCACCCACAATCACGTCGGCCTCGCGGATGCTGTCTTCGATGTTGGCCGCATTGGACATCAGCGTCTTGATGCGGCCGCCAAACACCATGTCTATCTCTTTAAGGCGCGCCAGCGATTTATCCAGAATGGTGACATCCGCCCCCAGCCCCATCGCCATACGCGCCGCATTCAAGCCCACCACGCCGCCACCGATCACCACCACGCGGGCCGGTGCCACACCGGGCACGCCACCCAACAGTACGCCACGGCCGCCTTGGGCTTTTTCCAGTGCATGCGCACCCGCCTGGATCGCCATGCGCCCCGCCACCTCGGACATCGGCGCCAGCAGCGGCAGGCCGCCACGTTCGTCGGTTACCGTCTCGTAGGCGATGGCCACCGCGCCGGATTCCACCAGCAGCCGGGTTTGCTCCGGGTCCGGTGCCAGATGCAAGTAAGTAAACAGCAGCTGCCCCGGGCGCAACATGCGACACTCCACCGGCTGCGGCTCTTTTACCTTGATAATCATCTCTGCCTGAGCAAACACCTCGTCGGCGCGGGCGGCGATGCCGGCACCTGCTTGCAGGTAGTGTTCGTCAGTAAAACCTATTGCCAGGCCAGCCTGACTTTGCACAATCACCTTGTGGCCGGCGGCCACCAACTCACGCACACCGGAGGGGGTAAGGCCCACGCGGTACTCATGATTTTTGATCTCCTTCGGAACGCCGATTAACATAGCTGACTCCTTTGGTGGTGTCGTGAATATTTAGCAGCACTTGTTTAAAAAAATCTACAACATGCTTGCAGTCACACACTGATTTTGACTATAACTTGCACACCTTGCAAAGAAATTTCGATTTTGCAGCGCAGCAGTGCAGTAAAAAGTGGTCAAAATCCTTATCATCGAACGTCTAAAATTATTAACATTTGGATTGGACAGGAACATATGGATGTTGGTGCACGACTCAGGATGGTTCGCGAACGCATGGGGCTTTCCCAGCGCGAACTGGCCAAACGGGCTGGGGTGACAAACGGCACGATCTCGCTGATCGAACAAAACCGTGTCAGCCCTTCCATCAGCTCGCTGCGCAAGGTACTGGAAGGCATGCCAATGACCTTGTCGGATTTTTTCACCTTCGACACCGAGCCACAACAAGCGCATGTATTTTACACCAGCGACGAATTACCCAACCTGGGTAATGACCAGATCCAGTTGCTGCTGGTGGGTACAGCGCACGAGCGGCGCGACATTGCCATCCTGCGCGAGGTATACCAGCCAGGCGCCGATACCGGCCCGGACATGCTGGTACACGAAGGCCAGGAAGGCGGCGTGGTATTGAAGGGGGAAGTAGAAATCACCGTGGGCAGCGACGTACGCGTACTGGGCCCGGGCGATGCCTACTATTTCGACAGCAAGCAGCCACACCGTTTTCGTAACGTTGGCAACGACACCTGTGAGATTGTGAGCGCAAGCTCCCCGCCAACGTTCTAAATCGCCTCCCAAGCGGGGCGAACCCGACACTACAGAGGAGAAACACCATGGCTCGCACCCATGCAGAATGGAAAGCCCTTTCCGGCCAGATCACCATCGAAGGCCGTGCCTTCGTGGATGGCCAATACGTCACCGCTGCAGACGGGCGCACATTCGACTGTATCAACCCGGCCACTGGCGACAAGCTCGCCACCATCAGCTGGGCTGGCACAGTCGAAGTGGAACAGGCTGTTGCCGCAGCACGGCGCGTATTTGAAAGTGGCAAATGGTCCGGGCTGGCACCGCTGGCACGCGGCCGCATTCTGAAACGCTTTGCCGCCCTGATCCGCCAGCATGGCGACGAACTGGCCCTGCTGGAAACCCTGGACGCCGGCAAACCCATCGGCGACACCACCACCGTGGACGTGCCTGGCGCAGCCTATTGCGTGGAATGGTTTGCCGAAGCCATCGACAAGATCGGCGGCGAAATCGCCCCGGTGGACCCCAAGCTGGTAGGTCTGGTGTCGCGCGAGGCCATTGGCGTGGTGGCCGCTGTGGTGCCGTGGAACTTCCCTATCCTGATGGCCAGCTGGAAATTCGGCCCGGCACTGGCGGCCGGTAACGCGGTCATCCTGAAGCCGTCGGAAAAATCCCCGCTCACCGCCATCAAGTTGGCCGCACTGGCCAAAGAAGCCGGCATGCCGGACGGTGTGTTCCAGGTGCTGCCAGGCGCTGGCGACGTAGGCCAGGCACTGGCTCAGCATATGGATATCGACTGCATTGCCTTTACCGGCTCTACCGGCGTGGGCAAGCTGATTGCCAGCGCCGCCGCGCAGTCCAACCTCAAGCGCGCCTGGCTGGAGCTGGGCGGCAAGTCGCCCAATATCGTGCTGGCCGACTGCCCGGACATCGGCCGGGCCGCGCGCACCGCTGCGGGGGCCATTTTCTACAATATGGGCGAGATGTGTACCGCCGGCTCGCGCCTGCTGCTGCACAAAGATATCAAGGACGCCTTCCTGGCCGAGTTCAAGAAAGCCGCCGCGGCTTACCAGCCGGCCGACCCGCTGGACCCGGCCACCAGCATGGGCGCCATTGTGGACCGCATCCAGTACGACAAGGTGCTGGGCTACATCGCCAAGGCACGCGAGGAAGACTGCGAGCTGGTCTGCGGCGGCCATGCCACCCGCACCGACGAAGGCCTGTTTATCGAGCCCACCGCCTTTCTGTGCCCACGCCCGGACATGACCATCTGCCGCGAAGAAATCTTTGGCCCGGTGCTGTCCATCATCACCTTCAGTGACGTGGAAGAAGCCATCCGCATTGCCAACGATACCGAATACGGCCTGGCCGCGGCGGTATGGACCAGCAATGTCAGCACCGCGCACCAGGTATCGCGCCGCCTGCGCGCCGGTACCGTGTGGGTAAACTGCTACGACGAAGGCGGCGACATGAACTTCCCGTTCGGCGGCTTCAAGCAGTCCGGCAATGGCCGCGACAAATCGCTGCACGCGCTGGAAAAATACACCGAGCTGAAATCCACGCTGATCAAGCTGTAAACCTGCCCCACCCCATGCCAAGCCTGCCACGTGCAGGCTTTTTCTTTGGCTGCCCGGTTTGGCCGCCTGGCCCCGCAGAGGGCGCAGACAAAATGTCGCAATCGTGCACGGCAGGGACAGAAAGTCGCACCAGCAGCGTAAGATATACCCTGCCTGCGCCGACTGATGCAGGGTACGGCCGCGCCAGCGCTGGCTGCGGCCAACCTTGGCCCCCGCAGCCACGGCTGGCAGGCCATTTGCTTAAAACCTGTTTTACCCAGCACCTACCCACGGGAATGCCCCATGTTGTCAGACCGCTTTGGCCGCACCATCGATTACCTTCGCCTGTCGGTTACCGACCGCTGCGACCTGCGCTGCAGCTACTGCATCCCCAAGGGTTTCAAGGGCTTTGAGGAGCCAGCCAACTGGCTGACCTTCGACGAAATCAGCCGTGTAGTGGCCGCCTTTGCCCGCTTGGGCACCCGCCGCTTCCGCCTCACCGGCGGCGAGCCGCTGCTACGGCGCAACCTGCCCGACCTGGCCACGCGGCTAGCCGCCCTGCCCGGCGTGGAAGACCTGTCGCTATCCACCAACGCCACCCAGCTGGCCGAACACGCCCACGCCCTGCACCGCGCCGGGGTGAGCCGCCTGAACGTGAGCCTGGATTCGCTGCGCGAAGACTGTGTGCACGACATCACCGGCAGCCACAGCCTGCCCAAGGTGCTGGATGGCCTGCGCGCCGCGCGCGACGCCGGCTTCAAGCGCATCAAGATCAATATGGTGCCCATGGCTGGCGTCAACGAAGCCGACATCGAACCCATGGTGGCGTTCTGCATCGAAAACGGCCTGATCCTGCGCCTGATCGAAGCCATGCCCATGGGCAGCACCGGCCAGCAGACCCGCGGGCTGAACCTGCAACACACCCTGGCACAACTGCAGCAGCGCTTTGACCTGCGGCCAACGTGTAAAACCCTGGGCGGCGGCCCCGCCCGCTACTGGGAAAGCGCCGACGGCGGCTTTACCCTGGGCTTGATTACCCCCATGTCGCAGCATTTTTGCGCCACCTGTAACCGCGTGCGGCTATCGGTAGACGGCACCCTGTACATGTGCCTGGGGCAGGAAGAACGCTTTGCGCTGCGCCCGCTGCTACGCGCTGGCTGCAGCGACGCCGAGCTGGAAGCGGCGATACGCAGCGCCATCGAGCTGAAACCGGAAAAGCACGAGTTCACCGAACAGCCGCAGCGCGTGGTGCGCTTCATGTCGATGACCGGCGGCTAGTACCTGCTGGCGACCGTGGCATCTACGCCGCTGCCCGGCCACATCGCGCACCATGGCGCTTTTATACAAGCCTGGCTTTGATGGTACGGTGCCACCAGCGCCCCGCCCAGCATGAGGCGGTGGTTTGATCAGGCACGTAACTTGAAAGGTCATCACCATGGCTGGCTGGTTCGAACTAAGCAATAGCAGTGACGGGCAGTACCGTTTTGTACTGAAGGCAGGCAATGCCGAGATTATCCTGACCAGCGAACTGTACAAGACGCGCGCGTCGGCAGAAAACGGTATTGCCTCGGTACAAAGCAATAGTGGCAACGCTGAACGCTACGACGCCAAGACCGCGGCTAACGGCAAGTTTTACTTCAATCTGAAAGCGGCCAACCACCAGATTATCGGCAGCAGCCAGATGTACGCCAGCGCAGCGTCACGCGACAAGGGCATCCTGTCGGTGATGAACAATGGCGCCAGCGACACCACCAAAGACCTGACGCAATAAACCCGCGTGGCCAGCCACAACGGCTGGCCCGCGCTTTCACACCCTGTGGCGATAACGCAGCAGCCCCTTTGGTACACACCTTCATGCCAACACGCCTTTTACTTACCGCCCCCGCCCTGTGCCTGGCCCTGCTCGCAGGCTGCCAACACAGCACGCCAGTTAGCCCTGGCACCCCTGCCAGCCCGCCAGCCATGACCGGCGCCGACCGTGATGCACACGGCTGCGTCGGCTCGGCGGGCTACCAGTGGTGCGCCCGCGAGGCCACCTGTGTACGCCCGTGGGAGCTCGCCAGCCGCCAGGCCATTGCCAATAACGCACAAGCCGTCAGCCAGTATTGCGCGCTGCCTGCCCGCTAAGCGGCCTGCCACAAACCATTCCACAGTGGAATCAAAACAATGAAAATGATTCATTTCACGAATGAATCGACCCTCCCTATACTGCAATCACTCTCTGTGTTGTGTTGTGGCTCACAAGCGCAATGCCCTGAATTTCGTGCCCCGCCCGGCCAGACCGGCAGCGTGGCAAGCCGAACGGGCACCCTTGATACGAGCATTGTGCCGGCTATATGCCGGCCATTTTTTTGCCTGCTCGCCGCGTAACACCGCCCCTCGGCCCTGCGGCCAACCTTAGCTCGACCCGCCCATGATTGCCTCCAGCCGCGCCAGTGCCGCGGCGTCGTTGGCATTGGCAAAACCCGCCTCGTCAAACACTACCTCTACCACCTGCAAGCCCGCCAGCCAGCCGCGTATGCTGCGCCCGCCTGCCGCCAGATACGCAGGCAAGGCCGCCAGCGCCGCCACACGCAGTAGCAGGCACGCCGGCTGCGGGCCTTGCGCCGTTACCGGCATGGCCACATCGGCATCGCCCAGCGCGGCGGCCAGCCTGGATACCAGATCCGCTGGCAACAGCGGGCTGTCGCACGGTGCCGTTTGTAATAGCGTGACCTGGGGCGGCAAGTGGGCCGCAGCACTGGCCAGCGCCGCCAGTGGCCCCACGCCCTGCCACGCCGCCGCGTCCGGCCATACCGGGTGGCCATGCACGGCGTAATCGTCCAGGTGACGGTTGGCGCTGATAGCCAGCCAGGCCACCTGCGGCTGCAGCCCCTGCAACACGTGCTGGTACAAAGGTTGGCCGCATAGACGCTGCATGCCTTTGTCTACCCCGCCCATGCGGCGGCCTTCCCCCCCCGCCAGTAGCAAGGCGCCAATCATGGCTGCGCCGCCGGCGGCCAGGCCAGCTGGCGCTGGCTGACAAAATGGCGCGTACTGCCATCTATCGGGTCGGTAAAGGCAATGCTGCGTGCCAGTAGCGCCAGCGGCTGGCTGAAATCGTCGGGGGCTTTGTCGTGACGGAATACCGGGTACCACGGGTCGTGGGCGATGCCGATACCCAGCGCGGCCAGGTGGGCGCGTAGCTGGTGCTTTTTGCCGCTGGCCGGCTGCAGGCGGTAACGCGCCCAGCTGCCACGCTGCGCCAGCAGGCTGATGGTGGTTTCGCTATTGGGCTCGCCCGGCACCTCGCGCATGACAAACTCGCCCGGCACCTCGGCCAGGCGGCTGCGGTGCAGCAGTGGCAGCGGCAGGTCTGGCCGCCACGGGGCGATGGCTTCGTATTCTTTCTGCACGCTACGCTGTTCGAACAGGCGCTGGTAGGCACCACGGCTGGCCGCGTCCACACAGAACACCATCACGCCGGCGGTTTCGCGGTCCAGCCGGTGAATGGGCGAGACATGTTCCAGGCCAGGCTGGCTGCGCAGGCGCGCCAGCACGGTTTCACGCACGTGCCGCCCGCCAGGCACGCAGGCCAGAAAATGCGGTTTATCCACCACCAGCAGGCGGTCGTCACGGTGCAGGATGGTGATGTCAAACGGCACCGGCACCTCGTGTGGCACCTCGCGGAAATACCAGATACGCACACCCGGCCGGTACGCCGCGCCGGGCGCCAGTGGCTGGCCGGCATCGTCCCACACCTGGCCTGCGGCCAACCTGTGCGCCCAGGCGTCGGCCACATGGGCAAAACGCTGGCATAGAAAAGCCAGCAAGTCGGGCCAATGGCCCTGTGGCAGCACCAGGCAGCTGGCAGCCACGCCGTGGCGCGGCGAGACGGGGGAGATGGCAGTGGACATAGTCATGAAAAGTAGCGCGGCCTTCGCGATAAATAGCCGCAGAGCCGGCATTTTACCGGATAATGCTGGCTTCCCATGCACCAGGCCCACGCCATCCATGAAATCTGCCGCCCTGACCGACCAAGACTACCAGCGCCTGTCCGACACCTTGGCCCGCTTCGCCCCGCAAGGCGCCATGAGCCTGGAAAAACTGGACGGCTTTTTTGCCGCCCTGCTCTGTGGCCCGGAACAGATCAAGCCAGTAGACTGCCTGCCGGCCATCATGGGCGCAGCCTTCGACGACGACGACGCCTTCAACACCCCCAAAGCCATGGAACAGTTTGTGCGCCTGCTATCCGGCCACTGGCTGGACATCGCCCACACCCTGCAGCGCGGCCAGGCTTTCCAGCCCTGGCTGGACGAAGACGAACACGGCCAGGTACACGGCAATACCTGGGCCGAAGGCTTTAGCGAAGGCATGCAGCTGATGCACGAAGACTGGGGCCTGCTATTTGATGATGCCGACGCCGCCCCGGCGCTGGCCCCCATCATGGCGCTGGCGTTCGAACACCACCCGGACCCGGAAATGCGCCCCTTCCTGCATGGCGCCAGCGCCGAGCAGCGCGAAGCCTGGCTGGCCAGCATCTCCGACTCGGTCGCCAGCATCCACGCCTTTTTTGCCCAGCTGCGCGCCGACATGGCCGCCGCCGAAGCCGCCGAGGAAAACGAGTAAGCCATGAGCCAGGCCGCCCTGTTCTGGAACCCGCGCTTTGCCGGCGAGCAATACGCCTACGGCAATGCCCCCAACGACTTTCTGAAAGAGCAGGCGCCCAGGTTGGCCGCAGGCAGCCGGGTGCTGAGCCTGGGGGAAGGCGAAGGGCGCAATGCCGTGTACCTGGCGGCATTGGGGCACCAGCTTACCGCCGTCGACGCCGCCCATACCGGCCTGATCAAGCTGCTGCAGCGCGCTGCCCAGCGAAACCTCAGCATCACCGCCACGCTGGCCGACCTGGCCGACTACCCCATTGCACCCGGTAGCTGGGACGCCATTGTGTCCATCTTCTGCCACCTGCCGTCCACCCTGCGCCGGCAAGTACTGGCCAGCTGCGTGGCCGGGCTGGCCCCTGGCGGCCTGTTCATTCTGGAAGGCTACACCCCGCGCCAGCTAGGCTTTGGCACCGGCGGCCCCAAGGATACCGACCTGCTGCTGGAGCCAGACACCCTGCGCCAGGAGCTGGCCGGGCTGGAGCTACTGCACTTTGCCGAAGTACAGCGTGAAGTGATAGAAGGCAGCCTGCACACCGGCATGGCCGCCGTACTGCAAATCGTGGCGCGCAAACCCGGCCCTGCCAGCGCCTGATCTCCCCATCCAGCACAAGGCCCTGCCCGGCATAGCCGGGCAGGGCCTTGCGTGACAGCCGGCACCTACTGCTCCACGGTCTGATGCCGCGCCAGCAAGGCATCCAGCTGCCCGTTACGCTCCATCTGATCCAGCTGCCGGTCTAGTTGCCGCAACAGCGCCTCGGCATCCGGGTAAGCCCGCGACACCATGAAATGCAGCGGCACCGGCACCAAGCCGGGCAACAACCTGGCCTGCAAACGTCCTCCGTCCTCGCCCAGCAAACCCAGCCACTGCAGGCTGCGCCCCACTTCCACATACTCGGCAAAACCACGACAACGGCCAGCCTGCATCTTTTTCATCACCAGCACATAGCTGGACGAGCCTTCATCCACCTCTTCCGGTTTCAAGCCGAAAGGGGCGTAGTTAAAGCCGATCAAGCCGCACAAGGGCAAGCCTGGCGCAGCCCCCGGCCACAGGAATAATGCGGGGCGCAGATGAAGGTAGCGACGGCTAAACAAAAACAAGCGCGCCCGCTCGGTAGAAAAAGTAGCCCCCATCACCACCTGCACCTGCCGCCCCTGCTCGGCCAGACTCAGGCAACGGCGAAACGGCAACAACACGAATTCCGGGCGAAATGCACTGGTCGCCAGGGCCGCGTGCAACACGTCCGGCGAATACCCCAGTACCGGGCGAGCATTATTGTGCTGCGGCGGGCCAAAATAAGACGATGGCGGCCAACCATTGTCACCGCCACAGGCCACTACACCCGCTGCGGCCGCCACCTTGGCAGCCATCAGGCATAACATAAAGAAAAGCAGCCTCGCCATAATTCCCTTTCTATCGATAACGGCAGACTAACAGTGCATGCGCCCAACAACAAGCACTGGCCCGTGCCGCCACACCAGCACGCACCATTTCTATAAACCGATATAAAAACAACACCCTGCACGCCACGGCGATAAAGAGGCTTGCCTTTGCTTTTGAATACGTACAAAATCAGAAGCAAGGAGATCACACACATGACACAAGGTGGAAAACGCGAAGGCGCAGGCCGCAAATCACGCTTTGGTGGCGATAAAACCGTCGCCATGCGCGTGCCCGAGCCGCTGAAGCCTGTACTGGAAGGCTGGCTGGACGAATACCGCAGCCTGCGCAGCTTGCGCGGCAACAGCGCCGGCGATATCGCCCTGCTGGGCGAAGCCCTGAAAAACATGTCGCTGCCGCTGTTTGCCAGCCGTGTGCCCGCCGGCTCCCCCGTGGCGGCCGACGACCTGAAAGAAGCCGACATCGACCTGAACCAGCACCTGGTGCGCAAGCCTGCGTCCACCTTTCTGGTCACCGTCAAAGGCGACTCCATGATCAACGCAGGCATACACGACGGCGACCTGCTGGTGGTAGACCGCTCGCTGGAGCCGCGTAACGGCAAGGTGGTGGTGGCCGTGATCAACGACGAGCTCACCGTCAAGCGTCTGGAGCGCTCGGCCGGCCGCATCCGCCTGCTGCCGGAAAACCCCGATTTCAAACCGATAGAAGTACCCGAAGACGCCAGCTTCTTCGTGTGGGGCGTCGTCACCAATGTCATTCACGCAGTGGACTGAACAAGGAGCGCAGCATGAACAAGCATAACGACCCGGTAAAAATGATGTTCCGCGACTGGAAGCGCCTGCCACGTGCCTTTCGCGCGGTGATCGAAGGCCAGCCGCAGGTACTGCTTACCCGTACCGGCCGCAGCTACTACGCCCCGGTAGAGTTTGTCGGCTAAGCGCGCCGCCCGCCCTAACGGCCAGGCTAGCCAATGGCCGCCCAGCCGCAGGCCAACACACAAGCTGCCGGCCACCTGACGGCAGCGCGACACACCCGCAACGCAGCAAAATACTGCCAGCGCAGCCTGCCTACTCGCCGCAGGCTTTACCGCCACACCCGCACAACCAGGCGCTGCGCCAGTACGCAGCCCTGACTACCGTGTCAGCCCGCCCCGGCCACCCCGGGGCCATGACAGGCCCGAGTTGGCCGCCCCCCGGCCCCTGCCAAACCGGCAGGGGCTTTGCTTTGGCCGGCGCAGCGCCGCGTACGGCTCAGGCAGCGGCCTGCCTGGCGGCAAACTCGGGTGCCAGCAGCGAAAACTGCAGCAGATCGTGATACTGCCCCAGCCAGAAGCCGGCATCGCGCAGCCGGCCTTCCTCGACAAAACCCAGCTTGCGCGCCAGCTTCAGCGATGCCGCATTGTCGGGGTGAATGCAGGCGTCGATGCGGTGCAGCTGCATCTGGTCAAAGCCCCAGCCCAGCACGGCCTGCAGCGCCTCCTGCATATAGCCCTGCCCCCACGCCGCCCGCCCCAGCTCGTAGCCCAGCGAGGCGCGCCGCCAGCCGCGATTCCAGGCGAACAGCCCGCAGGTGCCCAGCAGCGGCCCACCCTCGCGTAGCGCCACACCCCAGCGCGTACCCGGGTTGGGCAGCTGCCGCCAGCCGTGCCATACATCCACAATCTGCGCCATCTGCGCGGCGTCACTTACCGGGTCGGTACCGAACCAGCGCATGGCCTCGGCATCGGCAAATACGGGCAGCAGTGCCGGCACATCGGCCTGGCCAATCTGCCGCAGCTGCAATCGGCGGGTGTACAGCAAGGGGAAGGTATCGGGCATGACGATCTCTGCAGGAAAAGGTTGGCCGCACAGGCAGGCGGGCCAGTGTACCTGGCGGCTTGATGATGCGGGCATGAAAAATACAGCCCCCACCCCTTCAAGGCCAAACGCCAAACCGCCGGCACACCGTGCAGAGCGCTACCAGCACTGCCGCCATCGCAGCGGGCAGCGCATGCGCCTCAGCAGCCTTCCGGCTGACGGCAGCGTTACCCGGTGATGGTGATCGACTCGCACTGCATGTGGTGCATGAACTCGCGCAAGATCAATAAGCGGGCGGCAAACAGCCGGTCTGCGGGCAGCCCTGCCACCGACGCCGGCCGCCCCTGGATAACCGCTACCAGGCGCCCGAAGGTGTGCTCCAGCACATCACGGCTCAGCACGGTTTCCGGGTGCAGCGGGACCGCAGCCAAGCTGGCGATATCCCGCACAGCGCTGTCTTGCGTATGCAAGGGCTGCACTTGCCCGGCCAGATGGCGCCAGGTTTCGAGCTTGTTTTCGATCTCTTCGATCGCGTACTCCACCTCCAGCGCACTGGGCGGCGCATGCTTGAACCAGCGGCGGGCAATCGACGCGACGCCGATATCCAGCACATATGCCTCTGGCTGCACCGCGGGGCGCGTGCGCGTCAGGAGCAGCTGGTCCGCGTCTAGCGTTAGCTGCCAGGCCCCCTGGTGGGGCTTGTCTTGCCAGTCTATGCGCATGGTGGCAGTCATCCTTATCGGGCCGAACGCGTGCCCAGCACGGTATCGCACCAGGCAAGAAAGTCGCTTTGCATGGCGCCTGTCAGGGCATGGCCAGCAGCGTAGCGGTGGCTTTCGCAGGCCACACCCAGCTCGGCCAGGCGCTGTAGCGATAGCGCTGCCCAGCTCACCGGCAGCACCGCGTCGTCTTCCCCATGGCTGACAAAGGCCTGCAGCTTGCCCAGGCGCTCGCGGCTGGCCACCTGCGGCGCCAGTTCAGGCAGAATGCGCCCGGACAAAATGCCAAAGCCACGCACCTGCTCTGGCTCGCTCAAGGCAACGCTGGCGCTCATGATGCCGCCCTGGCTGAAGCCGGCGATCACGACCTGCCCGGCAGCCAGTCCATAGGCAGCCTGCACCCCGGCAATAAAGCCCAGCAGCAGCCCACGCGCCCGCTCTGCTTCTGCGGGGTCGAGACGCGGGCCGTTTTGTGAAAAGGCCACGCGAAACCAGGCGTATTGCTCAGCGCCCAGCTGGATAGGCCCTTGTGGCAGCAGCACGAGAACCGACGGGTCGATGGCGGCGGCAAGGTCGGCCAGGTTGCTGGCATTGCCGCCAACGCCGTGCAATAGCACGACGCATGCCGTGGGGGCGGCGGGGGCGGGTTCGCGCACGCGGTACGCTAAAGGCAAGCCGGATGCTTGCTGTAAAGGGCTAAGCTGTGGGGCGTGGTAAGGCATGGAGTCACCTGGTCTGGCGCGTATGGCCCGGGGGGGCACCACCGGGCAGCACGCGGCTAGCGTGCTGACGCACTGCGTTTCGTCATCGGCATGATGGCATGCGGTTTGCCCGCAAGCACTGGATTTGTTCGATATGAACTTGGCAAGCCGGCTGGTCTGCCAGGCCGCCAGATTGGCAAGGCGGCAGTCAGCGCGGTGGTGTGCCGGTAAAACCCACCCGCACGCTGACCGGCCTGGTTTAGCTACCGAACAGCTTGCCCTCTCCTGCCCAGTCCGACGGCGCCACGTCTTCAAAAATCACATAGATGTATTTTGCATCGGTACCGGTATGGCGCACGATGCTGTCCGTGATATCGGCGGCCACGGCTTGTTTGGTTTCGGTTTCTTTGCCTTCAAACCAGCTGACACGTACTACAGGCATAGATTGCTCCTTGCATAGCGACAGGTTGGCCGCACGCGGCGGCCGGGGTGGTAAACAGCACTCAGCGCGCCAGAAAGGCGTGCAGGTCCCGGGTAAAACGAAACGGGTTCTTGAACATCAAGAAATGGTCGCCCTGCTCGGCACGGCTGTAGGTGTACAGCGTGGCATCAGGGATGACCGATGCCATCCAGCGCTGGCTGGGCAGGTTGCTGCTGTACTCGCCGCTGAAAATGGCGGTGGGCACGGTGATCTTGTGGCGCAGCACGTCGCGCCAGTCGTTGGTGGCGTGGTCAAACAGCACCTGGGCGGTGTACTGCGCTACCGGCGCGGCAACCGCCCGGGCAAAGGCACTGCTGTTAACGTAATGGGGCGAGTCTGTGGCCAGCGCCCGCTCGACCACTTTCATGTCCACCACCTGCTGGTTGGCCGCATCGCCACGGGTAAAGGTGGCCACCATGCGCTCCGGCGAGGTAGTCATGCCGCCAGCGTCCAGCCGCTGCTGCTCGCTCCAGTCGGCGTGGGTATAGATAGACGGCGGCTGGTCAACAAACACCGCCTTGCGGATGCCCTGGGTACCAAACAGGTCGATATAGCTCCACAGCACCGCCGCCCCCATCGACCAGCCGCAGTAGTCGGCCTGCTGCAGCTGGAGGTGGCGGGTAAACGCTTTCAGGTCGGCAGCAAAGCGGCTGATGCGCCCGCCGTAGTCCACCTGCTGCGACAGGCCCTGGTTGCGCGGGTCCAGCACGTAGACATGGTATTGCTTGCTCAGCAGGTACAGCACATTGATGTACTCGGCGCCGCTGGCCGACCAGCCGGGAACAAAAACCAGCGGCTTGCCGCTACCGGCTTCCCAGTAACGCAAGGTCACGCCGTCGTCGGTCTGGAACTGCTGTATCTGCAGGCCGGGGAAGTCTGACAGCCTGGCGGGCAAGCCCGGCTGGGGTTGCGGGAAGACAAAATCCTGCCCCAGCACCGACAGCGCAGGAGCCGCCAGCACCAGGTTGGCCGCACCACCCAGCATCAAAGCGCCCAGCAGGGGCCGCAGCACACGGCGTGTGATACCTGCGGCCTGGCTCATACTTTCACCCAGCCAGGCGCCACAGCCGGGCCCTGGCCCAGAAAATAGCCAAACTGGATGTTCATCAGGCCCACCGGCTCCAGCAGGCGGCAGTTTTCCAGGCCGCCTGCATCGACCGCCTCGAAACCGATGGATTGCACCAGGCTAGCCAGCACGGCTTTGGCGGCGCTGTCATCCGAGGCCATGAACACTTGCAGGGTTTTATCAGCGCGCGCAGCGGGGGCGAGCAAGGGGGCAAAAATGGTATTGAATGCTTTCACCACGCGCGCAGCGGGCGCCCAGCGCTGCACTTGCTCACCCGCCGAGGTGGTGTGGCCGATGACCAGCTGCTTGAAGTCCGCACTGACCGGGTTGCAGATATCCACCACCACCCTGCCGGCCAGGTCGCCCGCCGCTGCCAATGCCTCGGCCATGGCGGCAAAAGGCAGCGCCAGAAAAACCACCTCAGCTTGCTGTACAGCATCCACCAGGCTATTGGCCGTGGCGCCCGTGGTGGCCGCCACCGCGGCGACTTTCTCCTGATCACGCCCGGCCAGCCAGACGTGATGGCCTGCCGACACCAGCGCGCCCGCCAGACCGCTCCCCATATTGCCGTGCCCGATAATGGCTACGTTCATCACCTGCTCCTTGTTTCAACACAAGCGCACTATATGACTAGCAACCACAGCGGATAAATTGGCTAAAATTACCTAAACTAGAAACAGGATATTTCTAATGGACCGTTTGCAAAGCATGGCCGTGTTTGTGAAAGCCGTAGAAACCGGGTCTTTCTCTGCCGCAGCAGACATGCTGGAGATGTCACCGCAGCTGGTGGGCAAGCATGTTCAGGTACTGGAGCAGCACCTGGGCGTACGCCTGCTGAACCGCACCACACGGCGGCAACACCTTACCGAGTTTGGCGAGCGCTACTACGAGCGGGTAAAAGACATCCTGGCTGACGTGGCGGCGGCAGAAAGCCTGGCCGAGGAAACCCGCGCCGTACCGCGCGGCAAGCTGCGCATCAACGCCCCGATGACTTTTGGCGTGGGCGCGCTGGCCCCACAGCTGCAGCGCTATATGTCGGCCTACCCCGAGGTGTCGGTCGAGATGTCGCTGGTGAACAGCTACGTGGACATTATCGAAGCGGGGGCGGACGTGGTGTTCCGCGTGGGGGCGCTGGCCGACAGCAGCATGATTGCGCGGCCACTGGCGCCCTACCGGCTGCTGCTCTGCGCGGCACCGGCCTACCTGGCCAGCCATCCGCCTATTACCCACCCCAGTGAGCTGAGCCAGCACGAGTGCCTGCGCTACGCCATCAAGGAGCTGCGCGATCAATGGACCTTCGATGGGCCAGAGGGGCGCATCACGGTACCCATCAACGGGCGCTACCTGGTGGACACCGGCGAAGCCTTGCTACCGCTGGCGCTGGCCGGTTTCGGCATCATGCTGCAGCCGGTGGAGCTGGTATCCGACGCGCTGGCGCGCGGCCAACTGGTGCAGCTGCTGCCGCAATACACGGCGCCAGGCAGGCCATTTCATTTGCTCTACCCGGCAGACCGCCGCATGACCCCCAAGCTGCGCAGCTTCATCGACTTTGCCCTGCAAGCCTTCGGGCCAGCCCCGGCGTAAAGTGCACTGGCGATCTGCTGGCCGCGCCACGTGATGCCGTGCAGGCTTGCCCCCGGCAGCGAAGCCGCCTGGCACCGCGCCACGGGCTGGATAGCATGAAAAAAGCCACCCGAAGGTGGCTTGGTGTACAGGGCACTTAGCGCGGGCGATAGCCCACCAGGCCGTAGTACAGAATGAAGACATAGCACAGCAGCGGCACGCCGAACGAAGCCAGCAGGCTGATATTGTCGGCCACGCTGGCTTGCAGCAGCGGCAACACGGCGCCACCCACAATGGCCATGCACAGCACGCCAGAACCGGCGCCGGTGAGCTTGCCCAGGCCAGCCAGTGCCAGCGAGAAAATGGTAGGGAACATGATGGAGTTGCACAGGCCCACGGCCAGCAGGCTCCACATGGCCAGCTTGCCACCGGCCAGCATGGCCACCGCAATCAGCAGCACCGACACCAGCGCGTTGAACGCCAGCACCTTGCTGGCGGCAATACGGCGCATCAGCGCACTACCCACAAAGCGGCCAACCATGGCACAGCCCCAGTACAGCGACAGCAGCTTGCCTGCGTCGGCCTGGCTCAGGCCGCCTACGTCGGGCTGCTCCATCAGGCTGACCAGAAAGCTGCCAATACCCACCTCGGCACCCACATACACAAAGATGCCTACAGCACCCAGTACCAGGTGGCGGTGCTGCCATACGCTGCCGGCAGGCTGGCTGTCCTGTGCCACATCATCGTGAATGACCGGCAGGCGCAGCATGGCAAAAACGGCGGCAATGGCAAACAGCGCGGCGGCCAGCATCAGGTAAGGGCCCTGTACCGAAGCGGCCTCGGCCAGCGCTTTTTCCTGCGCCGATACGCCGGTAACGTGCTGCGTACCCGCCAGAATCAGCACCGCGCCCAGCAGCGGCGCCACCGTGGTACCCAGCGAGTTGAACGCCTGGGTCAGGTTCAGGCGGCTGGAGGCGGTGGCTACCGGGCCCAGGCGCGTCGCGTAAGGGTTGGCCGCCACCTGCAAGATGGTAATGCCGCTGGCCAGCACAAACAGCGCCCCCAGAAACGCCGGGTAGGACAAGCTGGCCGCAGCCGGGTAAAACAGCAGGCAGCCCGCCCCGGCAATACCCAGCCCGGCCACGATGCCACGCTGGTAGCCCAGCAGATGCACCAGGCGGCCAGCCGGCAAGGACACCACAAAGTAGGCGGTAAAGAAGCTGAACTGGATCAGCGCAGCCTGCACATAGCTCAGCGAAAACACGCCTTTGAGGTGTGGAATCAGGATGTCGTTCAGCGAGGTAATCAGGCCCCACATGAAAAACAGGGTAGTGAGTACGGCCAGCGATTTGCCGTGTTGCGTCTCTCCATGCGCGTGCATGTATCGTGCTCCGGTGGTAATGGGCGAAGGCGCGCAGTCTAAGTTCAAGTAGCAATGTACTCGACTGTTTTCATGGTTTTTTATCAGTCCGCCACGCAGCTGGCTGATAAAGCCCAATACAAACAAAACCTTAAACCGCCCGCCCCCGTCACGCCATAGCGTGCACCGGGCCGAGAGTGCGATATTGAATGTAAGTTTGGCGTAAGAAAACTACACCCTGCGCTGCCATGCGGCCAACCTCTACGCGGCCGCCCGTCGTATCACGGCGTAGTGGCCGCCTGACTGGCAGCAAAATACTGCCGCGCACACTGCACAAATGCCTGTACCAGCGCGCTATCCCCCTGCGGCCGCCAAGCCACCCCCACACCAATAGACAGCAGCTCGCCTTCGGCAAAGTGCCGGTACACCACACCGCGGCGCCGGATCTGGCGCAAGGAGCGCGGTATCAGGGCGCCACCCTGCCCTGCCGCCACCTGCGCCAGCAGAATATGGTGCTCGGGCGGCTCCGGCACAAAACGCGGCGGGTGCGGCAGCGCCCGGAAAGCAGACTGACAAAAGTCGTAATAAGCCGGGTTCAGCGCCCGGCCAAACCAGAACAGCGCCTCGCCCTGCAAGTCGGCCAGCCTGACCTGGCGCTGGCTGGCCAGCGGGTGCGCCGCAGGCAGGGCCAGCATCAGCGGGTCGTCAAACAGCTTTTCCACCAGCAGCCCATTGGTCAGCGAGGGCAAGCCAATCAGCGCCACGTCCAGCGCGCCACGGTGCAGCTGGCGTATCAGCCGTATGGAAATCTGGCGCGACATGGCCAGCCGCACCCCTGGGCAGGGCTGTGCCAGCAAGGCAGGCCAGTCGGGGAAGATACCGCCATCCACCACCGTGGTCATGCCGATGCGCAACACCGCAGCCGAATCTTGCTGCCGCGCATGCTGCCGCGCGCTTTCGGCCTGCTGCAGCAGCGCCCGTGCCTCCACCAGAAAGTGCACACCCGCCTCGGTCAGGCGTACGCCACGTGTATCCCGCTGGAACAGCTGCCGCCCCAGCAGCGCCTCCAGCTGCTGAATCTGCCGGCTAAGCGGCGGCTGCGTCATGCACAGCCGCTCGGCCGCCTGGCGAAAGTTCAGCAGCTCGGCCACCGCGATAAAGCACTGCACCTGCCTGGGTTTGACTAAGCGGCTCATCCGTACACCTCGTTACCCCCGCGTTAAACCTTGCACTGGCCAAGACGCCATACACAAAAGGTATCAGGCAAAAGGTATTAGCCATGCCTGCTTTGCGCAGTCTAGCGTATGTCATGCCGCTTCATTTTCATCAAACCCAAGGACACCGCATGCATGACACACGTTACGAGCAAGGCTTGGCCCAGCTTTGCCTGCTAGAGGGCACCACACAGCCCGGCATTATCCAGGCCATGGCGGCCATCGCACCGGATCTGGCCCGGCTCACCATTGCCTTTGCCTACGGCGATGTCTACGCCCGCCCGGGGCTGACACCCCGCCACCGGCAGCTGGCCACCATCGGCATACTGGCGGCGCTGGGTAATGCCCAGCCGCAGCTGAAGTTCCACATCATGGGCGCCATACGCCTGGGCTGCAGCACAGGCGAGGTGATCGAGGCGCTGATACATATGGCGGTGTACGCCGGCTTTCCGGCGGCGCTAAACGGGGTGTTCACCGCACAGGCGGCGTTCGAGGCGCTGCAGCTTAGCACGCCGGCCAACCCCGCCATGGCAACGGATACCGCGCGCTACGACGCAGGCTGGGCCGCCTTGAGGCATATCGACGGCGAGGCCGGCTTTCGCGTGGTAGACAGGTTGAAAACCATTGCGCCCGATCTGGCGCACTTTGTGGTGGCATTTGCCTTTGGCGATATCTACACCCGCCCCGGGCTGGACCTGCTGTCACGCGAAATCGTCACCGTGGCGGCCCTGGCCGCCATGGGCACCGCCACGGCCCAGCTGAAAGTGCATATCCACGGTCTGCTGAACGTAGGCGGCACGCAGGAACAGCTTACCGAAACCCTGATCCATACCGCGGTGTATGCCGGTTTTCCGGCTGCCATCAATGGCATGTTGGCCGCACAAGACGTACTACAGGCACGCCAGGCCCAGGCCGCTCAGGGCAAGGCGCCAGGCTGATACACACACACGCTGCGCTTGCCTGCGGCCTTGGCCTGGTACATGGCCAGGTCTGCCTGGCGCAGCACTTCGTCGGCGCTCGGGGCCGGGCCGGCGGCAAAACACGCCAGGCCGATGCTGACCGATACCTGCACAGCGTGGCCACCCAGCTGCTGTACCTGCCCCAGCTGTGCGGCCAACTGCTGCATGGCCTGGGCGTAGTCTTGCGGCCCGGCCAGCAGCAGCACGAACTCGTCGCCCCCCATGCGGGCAACGCATGGCGCAGCGGGTTGCCACTGCTGCAGCTGGCGGGCGATGTGCTGCAACAAGGCATCGCCCGCCGCGTGGCCGTAGTGGTCGTTTACCGGCTTGAAGCCGTCCAGATCCAGGTAAGCCAGCGCCCAGGGCTGCGCGGGTGGCTGCTGCACCCAGGCTTGCAGGCTGGCAATCAGCGCGCGGCGGTTGGCCAAGCCGGTCAGCGCGTCGGTGTGCGCCTGGCTGGCCAGCTGCTGCTGCACCTGGGCTTGCTGCCGGGCCAGCTCACGCAAGCGGGTATCGGTACGCGCCAGCCAGCCCAGGATGGTGTCGGCCTCGGCCGGCGGTGCGGGCTGGGTATGGGCGTCGCCGATGTGCACGATATAGCTGTACAGCTGGCGCAGGCTGCCGCCCAGTACGTCGCGGCTATAGCTGCGCATGCGCAGCAGCAGCAGGCACAAACCCGCGGTCACCAGCAGAAAGACAAAACGCACCAGCCTGGCCTGCATGGCGGCTTGCTGCACCTCAAACAGCGTGCGCTGCTCGATGAGCTGATAAAACTCGTCGATAGGCCGCATGATGCGTGCCTTGGCCAGCATGTAGCGCTCATCGGAAACCATTTGCAACGCCTGCGCCCGCAGCAGCGCTGCCTGGCTGGCTGGCAAGCCGTCGCTGCGCGCCACTTTGTCCATGGCGGCACGCTCCAGGTGAATCAGGCTATCGGACTGGCGCTTGGCATCCGCCAGGCGGGCAAACTCCTGGCTGGAAAAGCGTGCGGCCTGCATCAGTGAAATCAGGCTGGCTTTTTCACCTGCAGGCTTGGGCCTGTCATTGCGCGGGTAGACCAGGTCCCAATAGATGCGGTTGTAATGCAGCGGCCGCGCGGCGGTGCCATCGCGGATGGCGATGATTTCATGAAAATACTGCCGGTATTTCGGATTGCCGGTGGCCACATAGCTGCGCACCATGCGGGTAAGGTCGTCGGACGACTGGCGCAGCTCGTCCGCCAGCAGGTAGGACTGATACCGCCGCTCGTTGGCCTGATCCAGCCGCCATTCGGTAAACACATACAGGGCAAAGGTGGCGGTAAAGACGATAAACAGCAATAAGGTGCAGATAAACAGCCACTGCAGGCGGTCCAGGTTTTTCTGTGCTGCACTCATGCTCAGTCCTATACGCAGGCTACTGATGGCGGCGGGCCGGGCTTAGCCCCAGCGTGCGGCGGCCGCGTCGTCGCTGGCTTTGGCGTCTACCCAGCGGCGGCTGCCATCGACAAAGTCTTCACGCTTCCAGAACGGCGCTTCGGTTTTCAGGTAGTCCATCAGGTACTCCGCGGCGGCAAACGCGGCCTTTCGGTGGCCGGATGCCACCAGCACCAGTACGATCTGCTCCCCCGGCGCCAGGCTGCCTACACGGTGGATTACCCGCACCGCGGCCAACGGCCAGCGCTGCGCGGCGTTGCTGGCGATGCGCTGGATTTCCGCCTCGGTCACGCCGGGGTAGTGCTCCAGAAACAGCGCGGCCAACGGGGTGGCGGTATCGTGCGCACGCACCATGCCCTGAAACACCACCAGCGCCCCGGCGTCGCCGGCGTGCTGGCGCAAGGCGGCTTCTTCGGCGGCCAGGTCAAAGCCCCCGGTCTGGATACTGATATGGCAATACATGCTAGCCCCCCGTGACCGGCGGCAGGATACCCACCTCGGCCCCTGGCGGGATGTCGGCCTCGCCACGCACCACCTGCTGGTTCACCACCAGGCGAAACACCTGGCCCTCGGCCAAGGCCTGCGCCCAGCTGTCGCCACGGGCGCGCAGCTGGGCCAGCAATGTCGCCGTATTGCCGCCCGCCCACGGCAGCTGTTCTTCACTACACCCGGCGGTGTCTTTGAGGCGGCCAAAATACAGTACGCGTATGTTCACTTGCTCTCCTTCAGCCAGCACAAGACAAAGTCGGCGATGGCATCGGTATGGTTCAGCGGCAGGCAGGGCACGGGCAGGTCGAGCACCGTATCGCTGGCTACCGCCATGATATTAGGGTCGTCCGGCTGCAGCAGTGGTTTGCCCAGCGCGGCGCGGTATACCTCTATTTTGGGGATGGGCAGCCACTTCTGGCCTTCCAGCACCACCAGGTCTACCGGCTGCAGCCTGGCCAGCTGTGCCGCCAGATCGGGCGGCGTAGCCAGGTTTTCATAGACGGCCAGGCCCTGCTCGCCCAGCAGCATCACCTGCGCAGCACCGGCGGCACGGTGGCGGTAGCTATCCTTGCCCGGTGTATCAAAATCCAGGCGGTGGTGGCTATGCTTGATCACCGACACCTGCAGGCCAGCCTGACACCAGCGCGGCAACAGCTGCTCCAGCAAGGTGGTCTTGCCACTGCCAGACCAGCCGGCCACACCCAGTACGGTTTGCATGCTCATCCTTCAGGCGCCTAGCGCCACAGCTGGCGCAGCAGCTGCACGCTGGCTAGCCCCAGGCCCGTCATCAATAAAGAGCCAGCCAGATGGCTACCGATATGCGCCAGTGCCCAGGCCCAGCGGCCTTGCTGCAGCAGCGTGACAGACTCGGCAGAAAAGGTGGAAAACGTGGTGAGCCCGCCCAGAAAGCCGGTAATCACAAACAGCCGCCATGCCGGCGCCAGCTGCGGGTTGGCCGCAAAGATGGCCAGCGCCACGCCAATCAGGTAGGCACCAATCAGGTTGGCCGCCAGCGTACCGGGCGGCAGCGCGGGAAACAGCGCATTCAGCGACACAGACAGCAGCCAGCGCAGTACCGCGCCCAGCGCCGCCCCTACACTGATAGACAAAATGGCCAGCACACGCTCACCCCGGCAATGAATCAGGCTGCCACTTTAGCCCAGCACGGCCTGCGCCGCCAAGCCAGCAAGCAAAAGCCCTGCTGCGGGGCAACAGGGCTTTTGCTGTGATGCGGCCAACCTTTAGGCGTGCATTTAATCGCGATACACCGCCGGCTGGCCGGTTACCGCGGCCATCACCGCCAGCTGGATGTCTTCCGACATCAGCATGGCAGCGTTCCAGTTAGCCACGTGGTTCAGGCCGTCGGCCACGCTGTGGTCACGGCTGTAGTTCAACACCTCTTTGGTACCCTGCACCGCCAGTGGCGATTTGGCGGCAATGGCGGTAGCCATGTCCATGGCGGCGGCCAATACGGCGTCGGCATCGGGCAGTACACGGTTCACCAGGTGCAGGCTGGCGGCTTCGGCGGCTTTCACGTCGCGTGCGGTCAGCGCCATCTCGCGGGCATTGCCCTCGCCTACCACGCGGCCCAGGCGCTGCAGTGTGCCTACGTCGGCCACCATGCCTACGTCTACCTCGCGCACGCTGAACACGGCGTTCTCGGCAGCCAGGCGGATGTCTGCGGCCAACACGATATCCAGCGCCCCGCCGACACAGGCGCCATGAATGGCGGCAATCACCGGCTTGCGACACAGCTCCAGGCTGCTGACATTGGCTTGCAGCCCCAGGATGATGCGGCGCAGCTTGTCACGCTTGCGCGCCTCGCAGGCGTCCTCGATGGCGCTTTGCATATTCATCAGCATGGTCAGGTCGATACCGGCACAGAAATGCTTGCCATTGCCAGACAGCACCACGGCGCGCACGCCGGGCTCGGCGTCGCACCATTCCATGGCTTGTTGCAGCTCTTGCCACATGGCTTCGTTCAGCGAGTTGGCTTTGTCCGGGCGGTTCAGTGCCACATGTGCCACAGCACCGTGGCGAGTCAGCTGCAAGGTGGTGTAGCTCATGCTCAGGCCTCCTTGCGCTTTTTGGGCACCCAGGCCCATACCATTTCGCACACGATGGGCGATTCGCCCGATTCGTCGGTCACCACCACATCCACCAGCACGTCGCCTTTGTCTTCCACAAACATGCGCTGTACCTGGTCGGCGTTCAGCGTGGCCACGGCGCGCATATCGCCCTGGGCGCGCTTGTAGTAGCTGACTTTCATCGATTTGAGCAGCATCAGCTTGTCGTCCGGCACATTCATGCCCACCACAAAGCCCGACGCGGTTTCGGCCAGCAGCGCCATGGCGGCAGCGTGCAGGCCTTTAATGTGGTTCTGTACCTTTTTGCGGTTTTTAACGCTGACTACCATGCGCTCGCGGCCAACTTCCTCGAACACCAGGCCAGCGGTACCCAGAAACGGTACAAACTTGCCAAACATGCGGGTAATAACCCAGGAACGCATACCGGCTGGCAGGCTGGCGGTTTTATCCACCATGCGGCACATACTGTTTTTTGCTGTTGTCATGATTGCCCTTCTCGTGTTGTCGATGGCTGCTCGGGCAGCCTTATAAACGGGGCGAGGGCCATGGCCAACCCGCCTCCTTGATTACGCCTGCACCATGCCCAGCAGCAGGCGGATTTGCTGTTTTACTTCGTCCAGCGCCGTGCCATCCAGCCGCGCCAGCTGCAGGCTGCCCTGCATGGCGGCAAATACGATGGTCCCCATGCCCTCCGGCGTACCCAGGTAATGCATGACACCGGCAGCCTGGCCACGGCGCACGATGTCCACCGCCCAGGCGCGCATTTCTTCTACAAAACTGGCGGTACTCTGGCGCATCTCGGGCGGCAGCGTGTGCAGCTCGGCCGACAGGATGCCACTGGGGCAGATTTGCTGTTTGTTGTAATAGGTATCCGCCAGGGAAAAGTAACGGTCCAGCTGCGCCGGTGGCGGCAGCTCGGCCTGAGCCTCGACATAGCGGGCAAAACGGCGACGGTAACGCTCGATCAGCGCCACACCCAAGTCGGTTTTCTTGGGGAAATGGTAGTGGATGGCAGCGTTGCGCACCCCCAGCTCACCGCTAATGTGTTGATAGCTAAAGGCATTGAACCCGCGCGAGAGCATCAGCACCTCGGCCAGGTCCAGGATTTTCTTGCGCGTGTCGGTACGGGCATCGGTTTCAGGCTTCATGCCGCGACTCTACTTACTGGTCAGTAAGGTGTCAATCAGGCCACCGCCAGCCATGGACAGGCATGCCGAATACGTTATGATGGTGGCCAAATTGCCTGATTACACGCGGTATATTCAATGAAACTCAAGTTCAGCAAAATGCACGGCCTGGGCAATGACTTTGTGGTCATTGATGGCGTAAGACAAACCGTCACCCTGACCGCCGACCGCCTGCGCCAGCTGGGGGACCGCCATCTGGGTATCGGCTTTGATCAGCTGCTGCTGGTAGAGGCCCCGCAGTCGCAAGAAAACGATTTCCGCTACCGCATCTTCAATAACGACGGTAGCGAAGTAGAACAGTGTGGCAACGGCGCGCGCTGCTTTGTGAAATTTGTTACCGAGCAACGCCTGTCCAACAAGCGCGCCATCCGCGTGGAAACCGCGCGTGGCGTGATCGTGCCCGAGCTGGGCGAAGGCGGCCTGATTACGGTAGACATGGGTGCGCCGCGCTTTGCGCCGCTGCAGATCCCGTTCCTGGCCGAGGGCGATGCCATTACCCACCCGTTGCAAGTGGGTGACGAGTCCATCGACATCACCGTGGTCTCCATGGGGAACCCGCACGCCGTGCAGGTAGTCAGCCACGTAGACACCGCACCGGTCGCCACGCAAGGCCCGCTCATCGAACATCACACCCGCTTCCCGGAGCGCGTCAACGCCGGCTTCATGCAGATCGTTGGCCGCAATGAAATCCGCCTGCGCGTCTACGAGCGTGGCGCGGGTGAAACCCAGGCCTGCGGCACCGGCGCCTGCGCCGCCGTGGTAGCGGGCATCCGCCGTGGCCTACTGGACAGCAAAGTGACCGTGCACACCCGCGGTGGCAAGCTGCAGATCGAATGGCTGGGCGACGGCCACCCGGTACGCATGACCGGCCCGGCCGTGACGGTATTTACCGGCGAAATCGAAGTCTGACCCAGCCAGGCGGCTGCGGCAGATCAATACTGCCGCCGCGCCTGGCGTGTAGCGTGCCGTCACCCCCAACACTGTTTTGCAAAGGAGTGCTGTAGTGGAAGCTGATGACGTACTGGCCTATCTGGATGCCAACCCGGACTTTCTGTCCAGCCACGCCCTGCGCTACGGGCTCAAGCCGGTACAAGACCGCGTGGTATCGTTTGCCGACCGCCAGCTGCTGGACCTGAAAGACCGTAACCGCCAGCTGGAAGCCCGCCTGACGCAGCTGGTACGCCACGGCGAACAAAACGACCAGACCCTGGCGCGCACGCACAAGCTGGGCCTGGCCCTGATGAAAGCCAGCACCGTGGACGAGGTCCACAGCGCCATCCTGCACGTGTTTGCCGAACACTTTGGCCTGAACCGGGTAGCCGTACGGCTGTGGCACGACGCCGCCGCCGACACCGGGCTGTACAACGCCCGCCAGGATGTCCGCCTGCTGGCGGGCAACCTGTCCGCCCCCTATTGCGGCCCGTACGCCAACGACGAAATCATCAGCTGGTTCCCTGCCGTACCCGTGCTGCAGTCGTTTGCGCAGCTAGCCTTGCGCGAAGGTACCGAGCCGTTCGGCATGGTGGTCATTGCCAGCGACGACGCCCAGCGCTTTACCTTTGACATGCAAACCCACTACCTGGCACAAATGGGCGAGCTGATGTCGCTGGCCATGTTGCGCGCCCTGAAAGCATGAGCCCTACCCTGTCCAGCGCACTGCTGCTGTTACCCCTGGTGCTGTACACCCTGCACGCACTGTGGCGGCTTATCGCCAGCGACAGCCTGCCCGCCGTGCTGAGCTTTGCCCTATCGTACCTGGTGCTGGGCCTGCTGTGCCGCCTGGCCCTGCCCACCCTGCCCATGGTGCCGGTATGGCTGCCTTTTCTCTACCCTTATGCCTGGGCTGGCGTGGGTGCGCTGCTGCTGGCACTGGCGACGCTGAAGGTTGGCCGCAACGGGCTGCGGCTGGAAGGTATCCCGCCGATATTGAGCATCTACGTCCTGTCGCAGCTGTGCATGCACGCTGGCGTGCTGCTGCTCACGCCGATCCTGTCCGGCCGCCCGGCACAGGCCTACACCATGCTGCCACCGCTGGTCGCCACCGGCGCCTACCTGATTTACCGGCTATGCCTGAAACTGTGCCGTGGCCAGCCAGGCTTTTCCTGGCTAGCGGTCACGCTGTCCACGCTGGCCGCCCCGCTGCTGCTGGGCTGGATGGCCGAGCTCAGCGTACCGCTGATGCTGCGACATTTCTGATGTCGGTAGCCACCATGAAAAAACCCGCCTTGGCGGGTTTTTTCATGGCATTGCACAAATGGCGAGTGCGCTGACTAAGCCGGGGCTTTCAGCACGCTGCCGTCGGCGTCCAGTACGGTCAGGCTTACCGGAATCGCGGCAGCCACACTCTGCGTTACCGTGCAGAAGTCCTCAAAACTATCCAGCAAGCGCGACAGCTGCGGCTGGCCGGCAGCCTGGCTGCCACAATGCAGCGTTACGCTGATCGACAGCACGCGCATACGATTGCGATCGTTGCGGCCAACTTCGGCACTGGCCTCGCAGCGCAGTGGCTCCAGATTGATGCGGTACTTGCGGGCCGCAAACAGCAGGCTAGCGCTCAGGCAATTGGCCACCGCGCCCACCAGCAGCTGCGATGGCGACGGGCCGGTATCGCTACCCAGCGGGGGCGGCTCGTCTGTCATCAGCGTATGGCCGCCATCGAAATGGTTGTCGAAGCGGTAGTTTTCCAGCTGTGCCAGTGTGACACGGACATTGGCGGACATGTGCTCTCCTTGCTTACAGCGTGCGCCCCACTACAGCCGCCAGTGGCCGCAGCGTCGCCAGCAGTTCATCCAGTGCATCCGGGGTGATGGCCTGTTCGGCATCGCACCAGGCTTGTTGCGGGTTGTCGTGCACTTCCAGCAGCAGGCCGTCTGCCCCCGCCGCAATGGCAGCGCAGGCTAGCGGCGCCACCAGGCTGGCGCGACCGCCGGCATGGCTGGGGTCCACCAGCACCGGCAGGTGGGTTTCGCGCTTCAACAGCGGGATGGCACTGATATCCAGCGCATGGCGGCTGGCGGTATCAAAGCTGCGGACGCCGCGCTCGCAAAACACGATATTGTGGTTGCCGCCCACCGCGATGTATTCGGCGGCCATCAGCCACTCGCTCAGGGTGGAGGCCACACCACGGTGCAGCAGCACTGGTTTGTTGATGCGGCCAACCTCTTTCAGCAGCTCGGCGTTTTGCATATTGCGCGGGCCGATCTGGATCACGTCTACGTCGTATTCCAGAAAGGTATCCAGCTGGCGCACGTCCAGCAGCTCGCTCACCATGGGCATGGCCTGGCTACGTGCAGCCTGCTGCAAATAGCCCAGCCCCGCCTCGCCTACGCCCTGAAAAGCATACGGGCTGGTGCGCGGCTTGTAGGCGCCACCTCGCAGCAGGCCGACACCACTGTGGCGCAGGCGGGCCGCCAGCGCCTGCATCTGCGCTGCGCTTTCAATGGCGCTGGGCCCGGCGATCAGCTGGATGGCGCTGCCGCCCAGCTGCACGCCGCGTACCGACACCACGCTGTTGTCCGGCTTGACCTCGCGCGAGACGATGCGGTAGTCCTTCAGCACGCGAATGGCGCGCTCCACGCCAGGCATGGTTTCAAACATATCGGCGGACAACACACGCTCATCGCCCACCGCACCGATAATGGTGCGCTCGGTACCACGCGACAGGTGTTCGGCCAAACCGGCGGCGCGGATCTTGGCTACCACCGCGTCGATATGGGCGGGGTTGGCCCGGCCGTGCATTACGATAATCATGCCGCGCTCCGGCTAGATGTGGTCATGCGACAGCCACTTGCCCTCGGGCGCGCCACGGTAGTGGTTCATGGCGTCCAGCAGCTCGGGCAGATTGTCGGCCACCACAAACAGCGCCAGATGGCTTTCGCGCACGAAGCCTTCGGCCACCGCGTGCTTCACCATGGCCAGCAGTGGGTCGAAGAAACCCTCGATATTCAGCAGGCCGATAGGCTTGCTGTGCACCGACAGCTGCGCCCAGGTGAGCATTTCGAACAGCTCGTCGTAGGTGCCAAAGCCACCCGGCAGTGCAATAAAGCCGCCGGACAGGTCTTCCATCAGCGCCTTGCGCTCGTGCATGGTTTGCGTGACATGCAGCTCGGACAAGCCGTGGTGTGCTACCTCTTTTTCTTTCAGGAAGCCCGGAATCACACCCACCACACGGCCACCGGCGGCCAGCGCCGCGTCGGCGGCCTCGCCCATCAGGCCGATATTGCCACCACCGTATACCAGGGTAATGGCACGGGCGGCCAGGGTACGGCCCAGCTCTTGCGCGGCGTGGGTGTAGGCGGCGCGGGTGCCGCTATTGGAGCCGCAAAACAGACAAACAGACTGGATGCTCATGAGATGCTTTCTATCGGGCCACCCGCAGGCAGCCCAGTCATTACAGTACGGCTTGCGGGTAGGCACCCAGCACTTTGACAAACGACGTACGCTCGCCCAGGCCTTTCAGTGCCTGCGCGATATTGTCGCTGCTGTGGTGGCCTTCCATATCGATAAAAAACACGTAATCCCACAGCCCGGCGCGCGACGGGCGCGACTCGAACTTGGTCATGGATACGCCGTTGGCCGCCAGGGGCTCCAGCAGCGAGTGCACGGCGCCGGGGCGGTTGGGCGCCGACACGATAATGGAGGTTTTATCCTGCGCGGTCTGCCCCACTTCCTGGTGGCCCAGCACCAGAAAACGCGTGGTGTTATTGGGCTCGTCTTCGATGTTCTCGGCCAGTTTGGCCAGGCTGTAACGCTCGGCAGCGGCCTGGCCGGCGATGGCGGCGCAGTCGGCGTCCTCTGCGGCCAACCTGGCGGCTTCGGCATTACTGGCTACCGAAATGCGCTCTACACTGGCCGGCAGGTTTTTGTTCAGCCACTCGTGACACTGTGCCAGCGCCTGGGCGTGGGCGTACACCCGGCGGATGCCGTCCATGGCCGGCGCATTGCGCAGCAGATGGTGGTGAATGCGCAGCACTACTTCGCCACAAATCTTTAGCGGGGTGCTCACCATCAGGTCCAGGGTGCGGCCCACTGCGCCTTCGGTGGAGTTTTCTACCGGCGCCACCACGTAGTCCAGCTGGCGCGACTCTACCAGGCGGAAGGCTTCGTCGATCGAGCTGCATGCCACGGTGCGGGCAGCGTGGCCAAAGTGCTTGAGCGTGGCCAGCTGGGTGAAGCTGCCTTCCGGCCCCAGGTAGGCGATGGACAGCGGCTTTTCCAGCGCCAGGCATTCGGACATGATTTCGCGAAACAGGCGGGCCACGGACTCGCCCGGCAGCGGGCCGGGGTTGAGCGCCTTGATGCGGCGCAGCACCTGCGCTTCGCGCTCGGGGCGGTAGATAATGCCGCCGCCCTTGATTTCGCCGATATCACGCGCATGCTGCGCACGCTGGTTGAGAAGATGCAGGATGTCGACGTCGATCTGGTCGATAGCGTCACGATGGAGCTTGAGGAGGTCTTCAGACACGATTCAGAGGTCTTTCAGGATGACAAATTGGCCTTTTCCGATAGGATAAGTTTCCGCGAGATAGCCATGTGTCGCAAGCACTGCAGCAATAAAATCCGCGCACTCGGCAGCATGCGACAGGGCATTATCCATCACCACCAGCCCACCAGGCGCCAGAATACGGGTGATTTCCGGCCAATACCCTACATATCTTGCGCGATCGGCGTCCAGAAACAGCACATCCACCGACTCGTCATTGGCGTCAGCCAGCAAGGAAAACGCATCGCCAGTACGCAGGCTCACCACATCGTGCAGGCCAAAGGCATCCAGCGTGGCCCGCGCCAGCGCGGTTTTGTGTGCCGAGCTGTCCACGGTAAGCACCCTGCCCTTGTGCGCCTTGGCCGCCAGCCCCAGCCACACGGTAGAAAACCCGTTGCTGGTGCCGATTTCCAGCACGGTACGGGCGCGGCGGCTACGGGATAGCTGGTAGAGGAACTTGCCGGTGTCCGGCGTGATGTTCAGGCGCTTTTCGCGCCGCTCGCTGTGACTGGCGTCAAACTGCTCGCCCTCCTGCCACAGCTGCTGTAAACGCTGCAGTATCGATGGTGTCAGCATGGCTCACCCCTTTCATTAAGCATACCCGCCTAGTGTAAGGGCAAAGCCACGGTTGTGCAGCGCCATCAGAAACAGCTGGCGAGGGTATTACCCAGGCCCACGATAAAACCGGGTCGGCCGTAAGCCCACAAACCCAGCAGCAGCACCGCCAGCAGCCCCGCGGCCAACAGCAGCCTCATGCCTGCGCCCCGGCCACCGCGACCGGCACCTCTTTTACAGGCAAGTTGGCCGCAGCAGCCATCAACCCCAGCACAATGGCCATGCCCCATACGATGTCGTAGCTACCGGTACGGTCATAAATCAGCCCGCCCAGCCATACCCCCAGAAAGCTGCCCACCTGGTGCGAGAAAAACACCGCACCCGACAGCATGCCCAGGTTACGCACGCCAAACAGGCTGACAATCACGCCATTGGTCAGTGGCACGGTAGACAGCCACAAAAAGCCGATGGCGGCGGCAAACAGCCCGACCGACACGCTGGAAAGCGGCGCCAGCAAAAAGGCCACGATCACCACGCTGCGGGCAAAGTAAATCCCCGCCAGCAAATACGGCTTGGGGTAGCGCCCGCCCAGCTTGCCGGCGGTATAGGTACCACCGATATTGAACAGGCCGATCAGCGCCAGCGCCATGCTGGCCACGCCACCGGCCAGACCGTGGTCGCGCAGGTAGGCAGGCAAGTGCACGCCGATAAACACCACCTGGAAACCGCACACAAAATAGCCCGCCATCAGCAAGCGGAAGGAGCGCTGCTGCCACGCCTGGGCAAACGACGCCACCATGCCCTGCCAGATGCTACCCGTGGCCGCCGGCACCGGCGGTGCATTGCGGTAGGCGCGGGCCATGGGGGCGGCCAGCGGCAACAGCGCCGCTGCCATGCCCGCCAGAATCAGCAGTGCCGGCACCCAGCCCAGGCTATCAATCAACCCGCGTTCGATGGGGACCATCATGAACTGGCCAAACGAGCCCGCAGCGGCGGTGATACCCATGGCGCTGGAGCGCTGCGCATCTGGCACAGCGCGCACAATCACGCAAAACACCACGCTATAGGTGGTACAGGATAGCGCCAGCCCCAGCAGCAAGCCGGCCGAGCCGGACAGCAGCCAGCCGGTGCTGGACACCGTCATCAGCACCAGACCCAACACGTACAGCAAGCCACCAGCCAGCAGCACCTTGCCCGGCCCGTGACGGTCGGCAAAGGCCCCGGCAAACGGTTGGGTCGCGCCCCACACCAGGTTTTGCAGCCCCAGCGCCAAGGCAAAAGTCTCGCGCGTCCAGCCGAAAGCCTGTGTCATGGGCGGCAAGAAAAACCCGAAACCATGGCGCACGCCCATGCTGATCGACACGATCACACCCGCAGCCAGCAACAACAGGGTGAGTGGGGATAAGGTACGCATGGGCATTCTCCGTAAGGGTAACCCGCATCATGCGACACAATGCCGCAGCAAAGCCACCCAAACGGCGTAAACAGTCTTGTCTGCGCAGTGAACAACGGTGGCCATGGCAAACAAAAACCCCTTCCGGGCAGGAAGGGGTTTGGCTTTTGCGGGCCGCACAGGTTTGCGGCCAACCTTGCATGCATCAACCGTGCTGGCGGGCAAAGTCCAGCATGAAATGCACCAACGCCTTCACGCCTTCGATCGGCATGGCGTTGTAGATGGAGGCACGCATGCCGCCTACCGAGCGGTGGCCTTTCAGCTGTACCAGGCCGTTTTTCTTGGCTTCGGACAGGAACTGCTCTTCCAGTGCCTCGTCTTTCAAGCGGAATACCACGTTCATCTTCGAGCGATACGGGGCGTCGATATGGCTGTAGTAGAAGCCGTTACTGCTATCGATGGCGTGGTACAGCAAGCCGGCTTTTTCTTCATTACGCGCCGCCATGCCTTTGATGCCACCCTGGGTCTTCAGCCATTTGAACACCAGGCCTGCGATATAGATCGGGTAAGTCGCCGGGGTGTTGTACATGGAGTCGGCGTCGGCGTGCACCTGGTAGTTCAGCATGGTGGGCGTTTGCGGCTGGGCACGGCCCAGCAGGTCTTCGCGCACGATCACCACGGTGAGGCCGGACGGGCCGATGTTTTTCTGCGCACCGGCGTAGATCAGGCCGAACTTGGACACATCGATCTCGCGCGACAGGAAGTCCGACGACATGTCGCACACCAGCGGCACGCTGCCGGTATCGGGGATCGCACTGTACTGCAGGCCGCCGATGGTTTCGTTGGAGGTGTAGTGGAAATACGCGGCATCGGCGCGGCACTGCCAGGTGTCCACCGCCGGTACGGTGGCGTAGTGGCGGTCGGCGCTGCTGGCTACCACGTTCACCTGGGTATAACGCTTGGCTTCTTTGACTGCCAGGCGCGACCAGTGGCCGGTATCCAGTACATCGATCACACCATCCGCAGGTGCCAGGTTCAGCGGCACCATGGAAAATTGCTGCGAAGCGCCACCTTGCATGAACAGCACCTTGTAGCCGGCAGGAATCAGCAGCAGCTCGCGCAAGTCTTGCTCGGCGTCGTGGATGATTTCCATGAACTCTTTGCCGCGGTGGCTCATTTCCATCACCGACATGCCGGAACCGTGCCAGTCCAGCAACTCGGCTTGCGCCGTGGCCAGAACTTCGTGTGGCAGTACTGCGGGGCCAGCCGAAAAGTTGTACACCTTTGCCATGTCAGACCTCTGTCTCTTTGTCTCTGATAATGAAAAAGCCACGCGCGCGGCGTGGCTTTGTGTCTAGCTGCCGGCGCTGAGCAAAAAATGCGCTCGCGCTACCGCCACCGGCTTTTTGCGGTCTTCCTGCCATGCTTCGATCAGCACGTGCGCCACCCGCTTGCCCTGCTTGGTAATCTCGCAGCGGGCATACAGTGTTTGTGCGCGGCCGCTGCGCAGGTAGTCCAGCGAAAAATCCACGATTTTTGGGGCTTCCTGCGACTCCCGCCCCCACATCAGGTGCAGTAACGCGGCGTTTTCCAGAAAACCGCCAATCAGCCCGCCATGCAGCGCAGGCAGGGTGGTATTGCCGACGTTGCGCTCATAGAACGGCAGCGAAAACAGCAGCTCGCCATCGTCGCCTTCGCCAAACTCCACGCCCATCAGGCGGGCGTACGGCACAGAGGCAATCACCTCGGCGTAGCGCTTTTCATCGCGCAGGCGGTCGAAGGTTTCCATGAACTGGCTCATGGCTTGTCCTCCACCTGCAGCATGGGTTTGGGGTTGGAGCCGCGCATGAAGGTGGCCACACCGTGGGCAATCGGGTCATCCGGTGAGTCGTGATAGCACACGGCGCGGGTAAACGCGATCTGGCTGGCCATGCGATAGCATTCTGCCGTGCAGTAAATCGCCTTGCCTGGCGTGGCTGCCTTCAGGTAATCGATGCGCAGGTCCAGTGTGGCGATGGTTTCGTAGTCCTGCATATTGGCCGCTACCGATACCGCACTGGTGGTGTCGACGATGGAGGTAATCACCCCGCCGTGCACCACGCCGGTAGCAGGGTTGCCTACCAGGTCTTCGCGCCACTGCACCCGCAGTGTTGGCTTGCGGCCAACTGTGCCCAGATATTCAAAGCCCAGTGTGCGGCAATGCGGCAAGCTGACAAACAGCTCGCCCATTGCCTTCAGCACCTCCGGGTTGGCCGCATCGGCATGGCTCATTCGGCCGCGCCCTCGCCTGCCTCTGGGGCCGGTGCTGCGCTATCGTCAGCCACCAGCTCGGCGTCCGCATCAGCCTCGCTGCTGTCTTCGCTCTCGGCCACTTTCACCAGGCACACCAGCTTCTCGCCTTCGTCCAGGTTGATCAGGCGCACGCCCTGCGCGGAACGGCCGGTTTCGCGGATCTGGTCTACCTTGGTACGGATCAGCACGCCGCCGGTGGTAATCAGCATCACGTCGTCGCTGTCTTCCACCAGGCTAGCCGACACCAGGCCCAGGCCGGTTTTGTCGGTGAGGTCCATGGCAATCACGCCCTGGGTACCACGGCTGGTCTGGCGGAACTCACCCACGCGGGTGCGCTTGCCGTAGCCGCCATCGCTGGCGGTAAGTACCTGCTGCTCGTCGCTATTGGCGACCAGCAGCGAGATCACCTGCTGGCCGTCGGCCAGCATCATGCCGCGCACGCCGCCAGCAGTACGGCCCATGGCGCGAACATTGGCTTCGTCAAAGCGCACGGCTTTGCCGGCGTTGCTGAACAGCATGACCTGGTCGTGACCGCTGGTCAGGGCCACGCCCACCAGGGTGTCGCCTTCGTCCAGTTTCACGGCGATGATGCCGGCAGTACGCGGGCGGCTGAAGGCCTCCAGCGGGGTTTTCTTCACGGTACCGTTGCCGGTACACATGAACACGAACGGGCCTTCAACCTTGTCGCTCACCTCGGCGTCATCGTCCAGCTCCGGCTCGTTACCGGTGAAGGCTTTCACCGGCAGCATGGCGCTGATTTTTTCGCCATCCTGCAGCGGCAGCACGTTGACAATAGGCTTGCCACGGCTGGTACGGCCGCCTTGCGGCATGTTGTACACCTTGATCCAGTAGCAGCGGCCAAAGCTGGAGAAGCACAGCACGTAGTCGTGGGTGTTGGCCACGAACAGGGTATTGATGAAGTCGTCGTCCTTGGTGGCCGCCGCCTGTTTGCCACGGCCGCCACGGCGCTGCGCCTGGTAGTCGCCCACCGGCTGCGCTTTCAGGTAGCCGGTATGCGACAGGGTTACCACCATTTCCTGCGGGGTAATCAGGTCTTCGATGTTGATGTCGCCACCAAATGGCTCGATCTCGGAGCGACGCTTGTCGCCGTATTGCAGGCGAATGGCGGTCAGCTCGTCGTGGATGATCTGGTTGATGCGTTCCGGGCGCGCCAGAATGTCGATCAGGTCCAGAATGGTTTCCATGATCTCGCGGTACTCGCCCACGATCTTGTCCTGTTCCAGGCCGGTAAGGCGCTGCAGGCGCAGGTCCAGAATGGCCTGGGCCTGGGCTTCGGACAGGTAGTAGCCGTCTTCATGCAGCCCCAGGTTGGCCGCCAGGCCTTCCGGGCGGGCCTGGCTCTGGTCGACGCGGGCCAGCATGCCTTCCACCAGCTCCGAGCGCCAGGCGCGGCCCAGCAGGGCTGCCTTGGCTTGTGGTGGCGCTTCGGATGCCTTGATCAGCGCAATGATGTCGTCCACGTTGGACAGCGCCACGGCCAGGCCTTCCAGGATATGGCCGCGCTCGCGCGCTTTGCGCAGCTCGAAAATGGTACGGCGCGTGACGACCTCGCGGCGGTGGCGCAGGAATTCGTCAATGATCTGTTTCAAGTTCAGCAGGCGCGGCTGGCCGTCAACCAGGGCCACCATATTGATGCCGAAGCTATCCTGCAGCTGGGTCAGCTTGTACAGGTGGTTCAGCACCACTTCGGGCATTTCGCCACGCTTGAGCTCGATCACCACGCGCATGCCGGATTTGTCGGACTCGTCGCGCAGGTCGGAAATGCCTTCGATCAGCTTTTCGCGTACCAGCTCGCTGATGCGCTCCAGCAGGCGGGCCTTGTTCACCTGGTACGGAATCTCGTCCACGATGATGGCCTGGCGGTCGCCCTTGCCGATGTCTTCAAAGTGCACACGGGCACGCATGATGGCGCGGCCACGGCCGGTACGGTAGGCTTCCTTGATGCCGGCGGTACCGTAAATGATGCCGGCGGTCGGGAAATCTGGCGCAGGGATGATGTCGATCAGCTCGTCGATGGTCATCTCGCTATTGGCCAGCAGGGCCAGGCAGCCGTCGATGACTTCGTTGATGTTGTGCGGCGGGATATTGGTTGCCATGCCCACCGCGATACCCGCTGCACCATTGATCAGCAGGTTCGGGATGCGCGAAGGCAAAATCAGCGGCTCGTGCTCGGAGCCATCGTAGTTCGGCCCGAAGTCGACGGTTTCCTTGTCGATATCGGCCAGCAGCTCGTGCGCAATGCGCGCCATGCGGATTTCGGTATAACGCATCGCGGCGGCGTTATCGCCATCCACCGAGCCAAAGTTACCCTGGCCGTCTACCAGCGGGTAGCGCAGGCTGAAGTCCTGCGCCATACGCACGATGGTGTCGTACACCGCGCTGTCGCCGTGCGGGTGGTATTTACCGATCACATCACCCACGATACGGGCAGACTTCTTGTAGGCACGGTTCCAGTCGTTCGATAGTTCGTGCATGGCAAACAGCACGCGGCGGTGTACCGGCTTCAGGCCGTCGCGCACGTCCGGCAGGGCACGGCCAACGATAACGCTCATGGCGTAATCGAGATAAGAACGACGCATCTCCTCTTCGAGGCTGATGGGAAGCGTTTCCTTGGCAAAAAGCTGGTCGGTCATGGAAATCCGTATCAGAGGCAAAAAATATCGCTCATTCTACCACAAACCCATGTCCGGCAAGCCCTGGCGGCACGCAGCGGGCATGCAAAAATAGCGCAAGCGCTTTTTGCGGCACATCACACAGCCCACACCATGCAAAAGCCCCCTGGCCATCGCAACAGGGGGCTTCTTTGGTTTGGCAGGCGCTTAGCGCGTGCCGATGTGCAGCTTTTTCTCCAGACGGGAAATACCCCACGCCATCAGCATGGTCAGCGCCAGGTAGATAAACGAAATCGTCAGGTACGGCTCCCAGTAGCGCGAGTACACGCCTGCAACCGTCCGCGCTGCATAGGCCAGCTCGGCCAGGCCAATGGCCGACACCAGCGAGCTGTCTTTCAGCAACATGATGGCCTCGTTACCCAGCGGTGGCAGCATGCGACGAAACGCCTGCGGCACGATGACAAACTTCATGGTCTGGCCGTAGCTCAGGCCCAACGAGCGCGCCGCCTCCATCTGGCCACGGTCGATGGACTGGATACCGGCACGGAAAATCTCGGTGATGTAAGCACCTGCATTCAGCGTCAGCGCCAGCAAACCAGACAGGAAGGCACCGTAGTTCTGGCGCAGGTCACGCGCCAGCTCGCCATCGATCAACACGCCGTCCACCGGGTGAATCAGCATGGGCATCAAGGCAAAATGCACCAGCAATATCTGCACAAACAGCGGCGTGCCACGGAAAAATGCTACGTACGCAGCAGAAGGCCAGCGCACGCCAAACTTCAACACATACTTGGCCGCGCCATGCTTGGCTTCTGCCAGACGCGCCATCCCCATAAACAGACCAATCAGCGTACCCAGCACCACGGCAACAAGGGTAATACCCACGGTCATCTTTGCACCCTCGATAAACAAAGGTGCGTAATCGGCAATCATGCCCCAACGGAAATCCATGCTCTGCTCCCGGCTTTATAAAAAGAAAACGGCGGATCTGCCCGCAGACCCGCCGCTGCCCGTTTTGTTATTTGGCGCCGAAGTATTTATTGAAAATCTGGTCGTACGTACCGTCAGCCTTGATGGCCTTCAGGCCGGCATTTACCTTGCCCAGTAGCTCGGCATTGCCTTTTTTCACAGCAAAACCGTAGTACTCGGGGGCAAAACTCTTGGTATCTTCTACCGTGGTCATGCCATGCTGCGGGTTGTTTTTAACGTAGTTGATCACCACGCCGTTATCACCTACCGCCGCATCCACACCACCGGTTTCCAGCTCTTTCAGCGCCAGCGGCATGTTTTCAAAGCGCTTGATATTCGGGTTGGTCTTGCCCAGTAGCTTTTGCACCACTTCATCACCGGTGGTACCAGTCTGTACGGCTACTTTCTTGTTTTTCAGGTCCTGGAAGGTTTTCACGTCCGAGACACCTTTGGCCACAGCAATCAGCTGGCGCGCCTCAAAGTACGGATCGGAAAAATCCATGCTCTGCTTGCGCTCGTCGGTAATGGTGATAGCCGACGACAGGATATCGCGATCGCCCTGATCTACCGTGGCAAACATGCCCTCCCACGGGGTATTGATGAACTTCACCTTGAAGCCACCCTTGGCCGCCGCAGCCGTTAGCACCTCGACATCAAAGCCGACGATTTCGCCCTTGTCGGTCTGGAATTCAAACGGTGCATAGCTGGCATCAGTGCCCACCACGTACTCTTTGACATCCCCCCCGGCTACGGACGCTTCTGCTGCAGGCGCCGAAGCACCGGCTGCTTCAGGTGCCTTCTGGCCGCAACCAGATAAGGCAAAAGCAGACAACAGCATACCCGCCAGCAATGTTCTTCTCGTTTGTTTCATCCCTAATCTCCTTGATTTCCTGCGCTGAACCCATTTCCTTTTGGGATTGGGCTGCGTGCTAATATAGCAACCTCAAACTGGGGCTACAATGCGAAAAACCCCCGGGCCAACTGAACAGAATCATTCAAATGCAATTAACCCGCACCATTGCTTCCATCCTCATCGCTGCCGTGGCATTTTCTGCCACCCCCAGCTTCGCAGAGGGTGAAGACGCCCCGCTTCCGGGCGATTTCCAGCCGGCGCCCCTACCTAAGGCACCCAAAGCCAAACCGTTGAACCTGCCGCCCGTCAGCATCGCCCCTGCCGTAGAAAAAGGCAGCGAGGCGCGTCACAGCACGGCCAGCAAGGCAAAAACCGCCAAAAAAGCCAGCACCGCCAGCAAGAAAGCCAGCAAAAACAAGCCACAAGCCAGCAAGCCGGGCAGCAAAGTACGCAAGACAACACAAGTAGCCCGTACGCAGAAAGCTAGCAAAAAACGCGCCCAAGCAAGCAAAGCCGTAGCCAAACGCCAGAAAACCACGCTGCGCAGCCAGGCCAAAGCCCGCCAGACAGTACGTAGCAAAAAAGCAACGTTACTGAAACCCAAAACCGTACGCGAGGCAAAACGCAAGAAAACCCGCCAAACCACCCGCCTGCAAAAAGCAAACAGCCGCCAGGTACAAGCCAGCAAAAAACCGGCAAAGCGCAACAAGGCTGTAAAAAAGACGCGACAGCATCTTGCCAAGCAGAAAAAGTGACGGCATAATTTGCCTCCTTCGCCGGTGTAGCTCAGTTGGTAGAGCAGCTGACTTGTAATCAGAAGGTCGAGGGTTCGACTCCTTTCTCCGGCACCAATACCAAAAACCCCGCACAGTTACTGTGCGGGGTTTTTGCATTGCACCGCCACCCCGCCTTACGACAGGGCAGCGACCATCAGGCTGGCTCTACCGCCTCGCCCTCTTGCTGCAAGCGCCACATTTCCGCATAGCGCCCGCCCTGGGCCAGCAGCTCGCGGTGCGTGCCACGCTCCACAATACGCCCGCCATCCATCACCAGAATGCAGTCGGCCTCGGCAATGGTGGACAGCCGGTGCGCGATGATCAGCGTGGTACGGTTGGCCGCAATGCTGAGCAGCTCGGCCTGGATGGCCTTTTCGGTGCGCGAATCCAGCGCACTGGTGGCCTCGTCAAAAATCAGCACCGGCGGGTTTTTCAGAATGGTGCGAGCAATGGCCACGCGCTGCTTCTCACCGCCCGACAGCTTGAGTCCGCGCTCGCCCACCGTGGTGTCGTAGCCGTCCGGCAGCCCCATCACAAAGTCGTGGATGTGCGCCGAGCGGGCGGCTTCTATTACCTCATCGCGCGTGGCATCAGGCCGGCCATAGGCAATGTTGTAGTAGATGCTGTCGTTAAACAGTACGGTATCCTGCGGCACGATACCGATATGCGCGCGCAGGCTGTCCTGGCTGAGTTCGCGCACATCCGTGCCGTTAAAGCGAATGGCCCCGCTGCTGACATCGTAAAAGCGGAACAACAAGCGCGACAGCGTGGACTTGCCCGCGCCGCTGGCACCCACCACCGCCACGGTATGGCCAGCAGGGATATCAAAGCTGACGTCGTGCAAAATGGTGCGTTTGGCGTCGTAGCCAAAACCCACGCCATCGAAACGGATCGCCACATCGCGGCTGGCCAAGGGCTGCGCCGACGGGCGGTCTGCCACCTCGGCACCCACATTCAGCAGGGTAAACATGCGCTCCATGTCGGCAAGCGAGTGGCGGATTTCGCGGTAAACAAAGCCCAGAAAATGCAGCGGTGCCCACAGCTGGGTAATAAAGGTGGCCACCAGCACCACATCCCCCACCGTCATCTCGCCCTGATTTACGCCGCGTGCGGCCAACCACATGATCAGCGTGACGCCGGTGGCAATGATCACACCCTGCCCCGCATTAAGGAACGATAGCGACACCTGGTTCTTGATGGCGGACTGCTCCCACGACGCCAGGTTGCCGTCGTAACGGCGGGTTTCGTAGCCCTCGTTACCAAAGTACTTGACCGTTTCGTAGTTGATCAGCGCATCAATCGCCTTGCTGTTGGCCTTGGAGTCCAGGTCATTCATGCTGCGGCGGAACACCGTGCGCCACTCGGTAATCACCAGGGTAAACGCGATGTAGATGGCAATGGTGGCAAAGGTCACCACAGCAAACCAGGCGTTATAGCGATGCAGCAAAATGCCGATTACCAGACCGATCTCCACCAGCGTGGGCAGGATGTTGAACACGGTAAAGTTCAGCAAAAAGCCGATACCCTTGGTGCCACGCTCGATATCACGGCTCATGCCGCCCGTCTGGCGCTCCAGGTGAAAGCGCAGGCTCAGGCGGAACAGGTGCGAGAACACCTCGCGCGCCACCGTGCGCACCGCGCCCTGTACCACGCGGGCAAAAATGGCATCGCGCAGCTCGCCCAGCACACTGGACAGCAGCCGCGCCAGGCCATAGCCCGCCAGGGCCAGCAGCGGCACCACCGCCATGGTGGCCGGCAGCGACAGCTGGTCGACGATATCTTTCAGGTACAGCGGCGTGGTCACCCCGGCCACCTTGGCCGCAATCAGGCAGGCCAGCGCCAGCAGCACGCGCAGCTTGAAGCGCCACAGATACGGCAGCAGGGTCTTCAGGGTTTTCAGGTCGTTACGGTCGGTAGGCGGCGGGGTATTGCCGTGGGCAAAATGGCGCATGCAGGCTTTCGGTGAGTGCGGTGCGGCTTAGTGCAGCACGCGCGGGGCAATCAGGTGGAATTCGGGGATCTCGGCTTCAAAGGCATGGCCATCGTCGGCTTCCATCTGGTAGCTGCCGCGCATGGTGCCGTACGGGGTCGTCAGCGCCGAGCCGCTGGTATAGCTATAGCTTTCGCCTGGCTGCAGGTGCGGGTGTTCGCCGATCACGCCCATGCCGCGCACCTCCTGCACCTTGCCGTTGGCGTCGGTAATCACCCAGTGGCGCGACAGCAGCCTGGCCGGCTGCTCGCCGGTATTCTTGATGGTGATGCGATAGGCAAAGGCGTAGCGGTCTGCCGCCACGCTGGAGTGCTGCTCCTGGTAGATAGCCTCGGCCGATACGGTGATATGGTATTTCTGGCTCACGATAAGTCCTTTGATGCGGGCGGCCAACTACTGGCCGCCACAGCGCGATACGAAGGCTAATTGTACGCCACGCATCGCGCCGGCGGGGGCGATCGCTTACAATGGCGCCCATTTCCAGCCCTGCCCACCATACCGCCATGAGCCAATTCCGTATTGCACCGTCCATCCTGTCTGCCGACTTTGCCCGCCTGGGCGAGGAAGTGCGCAATGTCATTGCCGCTGGCGCCGACATCATCCACTTCGACGTGATGGACAACCACTACGTACCCAACCTCACCATGGGCCCGATGTTCTGCGAGGCGATTCGCCCGCACAGCAGCGCCCCCATCGACGTGCACCTGATGGTGAAGCCGGTAGACGCACTGGCCGCCGCCTTTGCCAAGGCCGGCGCCGACATCATTACCTTCCACCCGGAAGGCTCCGAGCACATCGACCGCACCCTAGGCCTGATCAAGGAAGCGGGCTGTAAAGCCGGCCTGGTATTCAACCCGGCCACCCCGCTGAGCTACCTGGACCACGTCATGGACAAAATCGACATGGTGCTGATCATGTCGGTGAACCCCGGCTTTGGCGGCCAGAAGTTCATCCCGCACGCGCTGGAAAAAGTGCGCGCCGCACGCCAGCGCATCGATGAATACACCGCCAAGCACGGCGGCGAAATCTGGCTGGAAGTGGACGGCGGCGTGAAAGTGGACAACATCGCCGAGATTGCCGCCGCCGGTGCCGACACCTTTGTCGCCGGCAGCGCCATCTACAACACGCCAGACTACAAAGCCACCATCGATGCCATGCGCGCCGAGCTGGCCAAGGTTGGCCGCGCGTGAACGGCTACATCGTCACCGGTGCCTCGCGCGGGCTAGGCGCCGCGCTGGTGGCGCAGCTGCTGGCCGACGGCGGCCGCGTGGTAGCCATTGCCCGTGACTGCAGCCCGCTGCCGGCACACCCGCAGCTGGCCACCATCGACGCGGACCTGGCCGACGGCCACCTGCTGCCACTACTGGCCGAGCGCGCACTGGCGCAGCTGGCCAGCTGCAGCAGCCTGACGCTGATCAACAACGCCGGCACCGTGCAACCCATCGCCAGCATCGGCAGCTTTGCCGACGGCGTAGCCGAGCAGGCCCTGGCGCTGAACCTGACCGCCCCCATCGTGCTGTGCAATGCCTTTGTGGCGCACACTGCCGGCTTTGGCGGCCCGCGCCACGTGCTGAACATCTCGTCTGGCGCGGCGGCCAACGCCTACCCCGGCTGGGCCGTGTACTGCGCCAGCAAAGCCGGGCTCGACCACTTCACCCGTACCCTGGCGCTAGAACAGCAGGCTGCGGCCAACCCTGTACTGGCGGTATCGCTCTACCCCGGCGTGGTGGATACCGGCATGCAGGGCGAGATTCGCGCTGCCGACCCGGCGCATTTCCCCAACCTGCCGCGCTTTACCGCGCTGAAGGCCGAAGGGCAGCTGACCCAGCCCGCTGACTGCGCCGCGGCCATTTGCCGCTACCTGCATAGCGCTGGCTTTGGTCAGCAGGCGGTGGCGGATATTCGCCTGCTGTAGTCAGGCTGGCCCCGCATGCAAAAAAGCCGCCCACTTAAGTAAGTGGGCGGCTTTTTTGCGCTCATAGCGGCTTAATTCACTTTTTTAGCCTGCGGCTTGCGCGGCTTGGCCTTGGCTGTAGCCTTGGCTGTAGCCTTGGCTGCAGCCTTGGGTGGTACCGGCACGGCTTCGGCCGGAGCAGCGGCGGCGGCAGCATCAGCTACCTCTGGCTCGGCGGCCTCGGCGGCTGCCTCGCCATCATGTTTGCCCGTGATGCCATCAAACCACGACGGCGCCTTGAGCTCGTCCAGCGTCAGCACGTTGGCCGCAGTGGGCACCACGGTAAACACCGGCTGGCCGTGGTTACGCATGGCCATGTTCGTGCGCAGGGTCAGGCTGAAGCCTTTGAGCTTGGGCACGCGCAGCGTGCGTTGCTCTTCCATGGCCAGCAGCTTGGCCTTGCTGTCCACCAGCAGCTCGGTCTGGCTGTCGGATGCCAGCTCGCCCTGCGTCTTGGCTACCTCGTTGGACAGCACGTCTGCGAATGCCTGCACCTCCTTGCTGGCGCTGTGGCGTTTCACGCGGGCGGCGACTTCTTGCAGCATGGCACGGCCTAGCTGCGCATCGGCTGCCGGGTCCAGCGTGAGGCGAATGCGGTAGCTGGCGCCCTTCTGGCGGTCGCTCTCGCTCAGCGGCTGGAAGGTGAAGGCTTTTTTATCCACCGCAGCGTAAGCCGCGCCAATAATCAGCGGCAGGTCGCGCATCACGGCATCCACCGGAATGTCCGCTACCTTATCCTGCGGCGCATTGAGCTTCAGCAGCTTGCCGTGCAGCTGTGGCAGCGCCAGGTCAAGCGCTGAGGCATCCACCCAGGCGGTCAAGGTATTCAGCTGGAACAGCATGGGCACGCGCACCCAGCTTTCCACATTGGGCCGCGCAAAGCGGAAGGTCGGCACCAGCTCGATACGGCTGGCTGGGATATCTACCGCACCGCGCATATCAAAGCTGAACGAGCGCGCCACGTCTTTTACCAGCTCAGGCGGGGCCAGGCTGCCCAGCTCGGCCGGGATGTCCAGGTCGCTGATGCGCAGGGTGCCGTCAAAGTTGTAGCGGGCGTCCAGGCTGCTTTGCTGCAGGGTGTAAATGGCGGCATCGTCTGCGGTCTTGTTGGCCAGCGGCGATGTTGCGCAGCCGGCCAGCGCCAGGCTAGCCACCACAGGCAGGCAGATTCGGGTAATAAAAGGCATGACACTCTCCCGGGCAGCCACGGCCACCCTTGCTGCAGCAGTGCGGGCCAGGCCGCGCCACCATGACAAAAGAAAGTGCGCATCATAAAGAAGCCACCGCGCCGGCACAAGGCGCAAGGGCGGGCATCCTGTACAATGATGGCCATTTCTATTGCCACCCTGCACTGCCATGAACCTGAAACACATCAAAGCCATCGCCTTCGACCTGGACGGCACCCTGGTCGACTCCATTGCCGACCTGGCCGCCAGCGCCAACGCCATGCGCCAGGCACTGGGCCTGCCCCCACTGGACGCCGAGCGCATCAAAAGCCACGTGGGCGACGGCGTCGCCAGCCTGGTACACCGTGCGCTGACCGACGACAAAGACGGCCAGGCCGACGAAGCGCTGTGGGCGCAGGGCTTCACGCTGTTTATCCAGCACTACCGCGCCAACCTCACCACCCACACCCGCATGTACCCCGGCGTGGCAGAAAGCCTGAACCTGCTGCGCAGCCTGGAGCTGCCACTGGTGGTGATTACCAACAAATCGCACCGCCTGGCCGTGCCGCTGCTGGCCGAGCTGGGCATCGACACGGCCTTCAGTATGATTCTGGGCGGCGACAGCCTGGCCGAGAAAAAACCGTCGGCACTGCCGCTACTGCACGCCGCCGCCGTACTGAACGTGAAGCCGCAAGAGATGATCATGGTAGGCGATTCGGAAAACGACATCCTGTGCGCCAACAAAGCCGGTGCGCTGGCGGTGGCAGTCAGCTACGGCTACCGCGATGCGGCCAAGCTGGGTGCCGACCTGGTGGTGGATAGCCTGGTAGACCTGTTTGCCCTGCTGAAAAAATCGGCCGACCCGCACGCCAACGTGCGCATGTAATGCTGCAGCGCCGCGCCGCCTGTACGGCGGCCGGCTTTTGCGACACAATAGCCGCGCATACCGACAACATTCCCCCGCTGCCGACATCATGAAATTCCTGCCCAATCGTGCCAGCTGGCGATGGCAAAGCCCAGCCCGCCGCCGCCCATCCTACGAACCCAACTGACACCATTGGACACCCGCATGACACCGCAAGCTTTCAACGAGCTGGCCCAGGCCGGCTATAACCGCATCCCCGTTACCCTCGAACTGTTTGCCGACCTGGACACCCCGCTGTCGGTGTACCTGAAGCTGGCCAACCAGCCCTATTCCTACCTGCTGGAATCGGTGGTAGGTGGCGAGCGCTCGGGCCGCTACTCGTTCATCGGCCTGCCGGCCACCACCCGCCTGCGCGTGCAAGGCCACAGCGTGCAGGTGGAATACGGTGACAAAGTCATCGAGCGCTACGAGGGCAACCCGCTGACCTTTATCGAAGAGTTCAGCCAGCGCTTTAACACCCCGCCCATCGACGGCCTGCCGCGCTTTACCGGCGGCCTGGTGGGCTACTTTGGCTACGACACCGTACGCTACGTGGAGCGCCGCCTGGCGGCCACACAAAAGCCCGACCCGGTAGGCACGCCCGATATTCTGCTGATGCTGTCCGAAGAGCTGGCCGTAGTCGACAACCTGTCCGGCAAACTCTACCTGGTGGTGTACGCCGACCCGGCGGTGCCCAACGCCCTGCCCAAGGCCAATGCCCGCCTGGCGCAGCTGCGCGCCCGCCTGCGCGACAACGTGGCCATTCCGCTGTCGCTGCCGTCTACCGCCACCACTGCACAAAGCGAATACGGCGAAGAGGCGTTCAAACGCGACGTCGCCAACGCCAAGCACTACATTCTGGATGGCGACATCATGCAGGTGGTGCTGGCGCAGCGCATGAGCATGCCGTTTAGCGACTCGCCGCTGTCGCTGTACCGCGCGCTGCGCAGCCTGAACCCGTCGCCGTACATGTTCTTCTACCACTTCGACGACTTCCACGTGGTGGGCGCCTCGCCGGAAATCCTGGTGCGCCGTGAAAACGACACCGTCACCGTGCGCCCCATCGCCGGCACCCGCCCGCGCGGTAAGACCCGCGACGAAGACCAGGCGCTGGCAGAAGACCTGCTGGCCGACCCGAAAGAAATCGCCGAGCACGTGATGCTGATGGACCTGGGCCGCAACGACGTTGGCCGCGTGGCCGACACCGGCAGCGTGAAGATCACCGACAATATGGTGATCGAGCGCTACTCGCACGTGATGCACATCGTGTCCAGCGTGGAAGGCACGGTCAAACCTGATGTGTCCAATATCGACATCCTGAAAGCCACCTTCCCAGCTGGCACCCTGTCCGGCGCGCCAAAGGTGCGTGCCATGGAAATCATCGACGAGTTCGAGCCCACCAAGCGTGGCGTGTACGGCGGTGCCGTCGGCTACCTGGGCTTTACCGGCGACATGGACCTGGCCATTGCCATCCGCACCGCCGTGATCAAGAACGAGGTGCTATACGTGCAGTCCGGCGCCGGCGTGGTGGCCGACTCGGTACCGCAGTCGGAATGGGAAGAAACGCAAAACAAGGCCCGCGCCGTGGTGCGCGCCGCCCAACTGGTGCAAAGCGGCCTGGACGCCTGACACCCCGCGCTGCGGCCAACCTTTTCGCAGCCCGCCATTGGCGGGCTTTTTCATGGCTCAGGCCTCGCCCGCCACCGGCTGCTCGCGCTGCTGTAGCCAGGCCTGCAGCTGCGGCGGTGCCATAGGCCGCCCGTAGAAATACCCCTGCACTTCGTCGCATTGCAGCGTGCGCAGCTGGGCCAGCTGGCTGGCGGTTTCCACGCCCTCGGCGATCGTGACAAAGCCCAGCGAGCGCGACAGGCTGATGATGGCTTCGATAATGGCCGCGCCACGTGGGTCGTTGTCCAGGTCCAGGATAAAGCTGCGGTCTATCTTGAGGCGGTCTATCGGAAAACGGCGCAGGTAGTTCAGCGACGAATAACCGGTACCGAAATCGTCTATCGATAAACGCACCCCCAGCGCGTGCAGGCGTTCCATCACAAGCAAGGCATCGTCCGGGTTGTCCAGCACCACGCTTTCGGTCAGCTCCAGCTCCAGGCAGGCCGGCGCCACGCCGGCGTCGGCCAGGTACTGCGCGGCCTGCTGCACCAGCCCTGGCTGGCGGAACTGCAACGCCGACAGGTTTACCGCCACCTGCGGCACCGCCACCCCGGCGGCGTGCCATGCGGCCAACTGGCCAATCGCCTCGCGCATCACCCAGGCCCCCAGCGGCACAATCAGGCCGCTCTCTTCGGCCAGCGGGATAAACTCGCCCGGCGGCACCATGCCCAGTGTGGGGTGCTGCCAGCGCACCAGCGCCTCCACCCCCACCAGCTGGCCATCCAGTGTGCACTGCGGCTGGTAGTGCAATAGCAGCTGCTGGTTGTCCAGCGCGCTGCGCAGGTCCGATTCCAGCTTCAGCCGGCTGACCGTGCGCTGCTGCATATGCTGCGCAAAGAAGCGGAAGGTATTGCGCCCTTCGTCTTTGGCGCGGTACATCGCGGCGTCGGCACAGCGCAGCAGCACCTCCAGCGTGTCGCCATCGGCGGGGGCCATGGCAATGCCGATAGAGGGCGTCACCACCATATCGTAGCCCGCCACACGGCACGGCTGGGCCAGCTGCTGCAGCACCCGCTCGGCCCAGTGCGCCGCCTCTGGCGCCGTGGTTTCCGGCAACAGCACGATGAACTCGTCGCCGCCCAGGCGTGACAGCGTGTCGCGCTCGCGCACGCAGCTGGCCAGCCTGCGGCCAACCTCCTGCAGTAGCTGGTCGCCTACGCTGTGGCCCAGGGTGTCGTTTATGTTCTTGAAGCGGTCCAGGTCGATGAACATCAGCGCCAGGCTGGTGCCGTGGCTGCGCATGGCAGATAGCGCCAGGCCGGCGTGGTCGCTCAGCAGGGCGCGGTTGGCCAGGCCGGTCAGGCTGTCGTAGTAAGCCAGGCGGCGGATGTAGGCTTCGGATTCTTTCTGGCTGCTGATGTCGCTGAACACGCTGATGTAGTGGCTGATCTGGCCGTCTTCGCCGCGTACGCTGGAAATGGACTGCCACTCGGGAAACACGCTGCCGTCCTTGCGCCGGTTCCAGATTTCGCCCTGCCAGTAGCCGTGCGTATCGATGTCTTGCCACATGCGCTGGTAGAACGCCTGGTCCTGGCTACCGGACGACAGCAGGCTGGGGCGCTGGCCGCGCACGTCTTCCAGGCTGTAACCGGTTATGCGGGTAAAGGCAGCGTTCACTTCCACGATGCGCTGCTGGCCGTCGGTAATGAGGATGCCGTTATGCGCAGCGGCCATCACGCGCGCCCAGAGCTGCAGCGCGCCCTCGTCGCGGCGGCGCTGGGTAATGTCGCGCGACACCATGATGCAGGTTTCGCTACCGTTGGCCGCCAGTTTGCGCGCGGCCGACAGCTCGAACCAGTGCGGGCCATCGGGTAGCACCAGCATGATTTGCTTGCCGGTGGATTCGCCGTGGCACAGCGCCTCGACAATCACGCTCTGGATGATGGCCGCCTGCTCTGCCGGCATGGCTTCGTGTACGTGCTTGCCCAGCAGGTATTCGCGTGGCGACACCAGCTTGTCGCTGGCGGTATGCGACCACACTTGCAGGTAGCGCCCGTCGACGCTCATTTCAAACAGCAGGTCGGGAATGGCCTGCAGCAGTGCCTCTTGCTCCTTGGCCAGGTTGCTGGCGCTACGTTCGCGTTCGGCCAGCTCGCCCAGCGTGTGCTGCAGCTGGCGCTGCATGGTGTTGAACGCCTCGCACACGGCGCGGGTTTCGCTGACCCCCTGCAAAGGCAGCGCAGGGGCGTGGCCCAGCTGCGCCAGCTGCAGCGCCGCCGCCTGCAGGTTGGCCAGCGGCCGCGCCACGTACAGCCACACCAGCAGGTACAGCACCAAAAGCAGGCAGCACAGCATGACGCAGGGCAGCACAAAGCTTTGCTGCAGCCGGCTGCGCTCCAGCGCCAGCTGCGGCCCCAGGTCGTAGGCCAGCACCACCATGCCTTTGCGCACGCCGCGCAGCTCTTGCTCTTCCTGGTCGGGCACCGATACCGCCAGATACAGATGCTCGTTGTCGTAATCGGGGTGCAGGATGGCCAAGCTATGCTGCCAAGCCTGCTGCAAGAGCCCGGCAGGCAGGCCTGGCAGGGTGTCGATGCTGCGGCCAACGTCTTGTTGCTGCATGGCGTGGGCAATCAGCCCGCGGCTATTGGCCACCACGGCTTGCGCCAGACGGGCGTCGGTCGCCAGCAGCATCAGCTCTTCGTTCACGCGCAGCGGGCCAGACAAGGACAGCTCCTGCAGCAGGTGGTAGGCGTCTTTCTGCGCCACCAGGCTGGCGTCACGGAAGGCTTGCTGCCTGCGCCCCTGCTCGGCCACACCGTAGGCACCGGCCAGCGTGAGCAGCAGGAAAAATAGCACCACCATGGGCAGCAGGCTTTTCAGGGACCAGCGCATCACCGCCCCCCTTCGATAAAATCTGCCACGGCCAGGCGGCCTAGCTGCACGGGCTTGGGCAGCAGGCCGGCGCGCGACATCACATTGGCCAGGTTGCGGGCTTCGCCATCCAGCCGCCCGCCTAGCCAGCGCAGGTTTTCCTGCCGCCCCGGCAGACGCAGGCCGGCAAAGATCGGTGTCAGCTCGGCGTGATTCACCCCCATTTGCGCAGCCATATAGGCATAGGCTTCGGCGCGCTGGCGACCGAATTTGTCCAGCATGGCAAAGTGGCTATCCACCAGTGCCTGCAAGCCTTGCCGCGCGGTACCCAGCACCTCTTCCCGTACCGCCAGCACATCCACGATGCGCCCGGGAATATCGGCACTACTAAACAAGACATGGGCGCCGCGCGCGCGCAGGCGGCTGGCTTGCGGCTCCATGGTGACCAGCGCATCGACACTGCCAAACTCAAACGCGGCTTCGTGCTGATCCAGTAGCAACGGTACGGGTATTACCTGGGCGCGGCTCAGGCCGGCGCGCTGCAGCATGGCATCCAGCATCACCGCCCCCACCGCGCTGGCTTCTACGCCAATACGCCGGCCCGCCAGCTGGCCCAGGCTGGTCATACCGCTGCGTGCCAGTACCACGTCGCCGCCGTGCGACACATCCAGCACGGCAATGACTTTTAGCGGGATGCCTTCGGCCAGTGCACTGATCACTTCGTCCAGCGTCAGGCAGGCGCCATCCAGCATGCCGGCACTGAGCGCACGCAGGCTGCTGGTAGACGAGCTGATACGCAGCAGGCGCACCTGCTTGTGGTTCAGCACATGGGTATCGGCAGCCCAGGAAATAAACAAGTAGCCTGGCCAGCCGTTACTGCCAATGCGCAGTAGCGGCTCCGGGGGGCTACAGCCAGCCAGCGCCAGCCAGGCTAGGCCGGCTTGCAGCACTTGGCGGCGGCTGAGGAGGCAGGATCGTGGCAAGTAAGCGTTCATACGGCCAAAACAAGTGGGTATTTAGTAAATCATACTTAATAACCACCATGTTTTTATAGGTATTGCAGAAAACACTGCGCCACATCACACCTATATCACCCTGTGTGTAGCCACTGGCGCAAAACAGGCTGGGCCTGGGCCAGCGCCGGGCCGGATAACAGGGCAATGCCCTGCGCCTGCGCCCGTGCCGCTTCGCTGTCGGTAGGCGGGTACAGCGTGGCCAGCATGGCGTGGGCGTGCAAGCCACCCAGGCTGGCGGCACTGTCGAGCTTGAACAGGTTATCCAGCCCGATGCCGCGCTGGTGCTGCGCGGTCGGGGCGGTGGTTTTGCACTCCACCAGGTAGAGCTGGTTATTGCACAAGATCGCCACGTCGTATTCGTTGGCCACGCCGTCGTGTACCACTTTCACCCCAACCGCCGCATCGCTGATGGGCAATGTTGGCCGCAACGCCGCCACTTGCGACAGCAGCCACACCTCCAGCCAGCCGCCACCCAGAAAGAAGCGTGCGGAAGCGTCATGGCAGCGCACGTGCCCAGCGGGGTCGATATCGACCATGCCGCACCCGTCCAGCCAGTGGCGCAGCGCCCGCTCGGCCCGCGGCAAGGGCTGGCGGCTGTACTGGCGGGCATCCAGGTCGGTGCACAGGCGGTTCAGCAGCGACAGCGCCGCCGGCAGCTGCGCGGCCAATGCGGCCAGGCCGGCGACTAGCGCTTCCAGCCGCTGCGGGCGCTGGGCCAGCCGGTAATGGATATGCTCGATACGGCTACCGTACAGCGCAAAGTACGCCGCCAGCGTCAGGCCATCGGCAATATCGCTGCCGGTGTGCAGGCCGGTGTGTTCGCCGCCCAGCAGCCAGATCAGGCGGTCGCTGTGCGGCGCAATGCTCATCAGCGGCAGCTGGCGCTCACGCGCCAGGTCGTAGGCCAGCGCCGCCTGCACCGGCGAGGCCGCACTGATATTGAACGCCACCGCCCCCTGCGCCAGTGCGGCCAACTGCTGGCGCAGCGCCAGCGGCTGGGTATCGGCCGCCAGCGTTACCACATTGGCCGGCAAATGCAGGCTGCGGCACACGCCGGCAATATCGGTGGCCAGCCCCAGCTCGCTGCGGTGGCACAGCAGGCTGACCTGGCTCACGCCAAAGCGGCGGTCCAGCGCCGGGGTGATGATGTCGCTTTCTACACGGTTTACAAAGGCCAGCAGGTGCATGGCAATGCCTCGGCAAGAGATGGCAGCATCTTAGCCATGCCAGGCGCCCGCGGCCAAGCCTGCCCAAAACAAAACCCCCTGCCACACAGACAGGGGGTTGGCCGCAACACGGCGGGAGAGGTGCCTTAGCGCAGGAAAGCCAGCGCCGGTACGCGGCGCAGCAGCAGCCAGTCCAGCGTCAGGATAGCGACAAACGACATACCTACCAGCGGGAAGGCCAGACCCAGCGCCAGCATGATCAGCAGCGCGCCTTTCCACAGCGGGGTATCCGGTGCGTCGGCTGGTGCGCCCAGGCGGCCTGCGGGCTTGCGCAGCCACCACATCACCAGGCCGCTGATGCTGCTGATGAGCACCAGCAGGCAGATGGCCGCCATCAGCAGCTGGTTGGCCAGGCCAAAGAACTTGCCTTCGTGAATCACCACACCAAACTCCACGGCCTTGGGCACCAGCGCGTAGTCCCGGAAGCGGATATCCGCCAGCACCTTGCCGCTGTATTGGTCTATGTGCAGCGTGGCTTCGTTACGCGGGTCGTTCGGGAACACCGACACGGTAAACACGCCCTCGTCGCCGTCCGGCAGCGCAATGTTGTAGCCCGGCACCACGCCACGCGCGTTGGCCGTATCGACCACCTGCTGCAGCGCAATCTGCGGCGTAGCCGCCTGCGGGGTGGCGCCTTTGTGCGCGGCGTGCGGGTCGGTGGATTTGGGCAGCGGGCTAGGCTCGACCGCCCATGGAACGATTTTTTCTTCGGTGCTGTTCAGGCTGATGGCTTTTTTATCCGACTTGGGCACGTCGTCCCACATCTGCGCCGGGAACTGGCTCCACACCGCAGCAAATTTTTCGCCCCAGTAGCCAGTCCAGGTCAGGCCGGACAACAGCATGAACAGCAAAAAGATAGCGCCCCAGAAGCCGGTAACGGCGTGAATGTCACGCCAGAAGGCACGGCCCCCGGCATTCAGGCGCGGCCAGAACACCGCCAGCTTGCCACGGCCACGCGGCCACCACAGGTACAGGCCGGACACCAGCAAGACCAGCGTCCAGCTGGTGGCCAGCTCCACCAGCAGGTCGCCGTTTTTGCCCATCAGCAGCTCGCCATGCAGCTTCAGCACGATGGTTTGCAGATTGTTGTTTTCGTCCAGCGCGCCCAGCACGGTGCCCTGGTAGGGGTCCACGTACACGCCCAGCTTGGCGTCGGCCGTCTTGATGATGACCTTGGCGCTGGCATCGGCAGCCGCAGGCGGCTGGTAACGCAGCACGCTGGCGCCGGGGTACTGCGCTTTCACCGCCGCCACCAGGTGGTCGGCCGGGTGCGCCGGGGTGCTGGCAGCGGGGACGTTCAGCAGGCTGCCGTACATCAGCTGGTCCAGCTGCGGCTTGAACAGGTAAATCATGCCGGTAATGCCCAGCATGATCATGAACGGCGCCACCAGCAGACCGGCATAAAAATGCCAGCGCCAGGCCACGGTGTAATAGCGGGGGGTTTTCTTTTCGGCAACAACTGCCATGGTGGTTTCCTGCTCAGGACAAAACAAGGCAGGCATTGTTAAGGTTGGCCGCACGCACCACAAGGCGGTGCGACACTATGCCGCAGGCGGCAAAACGCCGCGCTCAGGCGGCCTGCTGCGCCGCGCGGATAACCGATAGCAGCGCCGCCAGCTCGGCCAGGCCGGCCTGCCACTGCGTATGGCCGGACGCAACGTTGATATGGCCGGCATCGCGCAGCCACACCAGCGGCGCCTGCCACAGCGCGGCCATGCGCGCGCTGCGCAGCGGCAGGCTGTACGGGTCGCTGTCGCTGGCCACGACCCGCGCGGCAAACGGCAGCGCGGCCTGCGGCAGTGGGGCAAACGGCTGCAGCTGGGCCGGCGCGCTGGCGCGCTCTACATCGGCCGGGGCCACCAGCAGTGCACCGGCCAGCTTGTTGCCGTAGCGGGCGGCGTAGTGCGCCACCGTGGCGCAGCCTAGGCTATGGGCGATGACCACTACCGGCTGCGTGGCGGCCTCTACCGCTGCATCCAGCGCGGCCAGCCAGTCGCCCAGCTGCGGCGCGTGCCATTCGTGGTTGGCCACGCGCTGCGCGCCCAGCAGCTGCTGCCAGTGGCTTTGCCAGTGCTCGGGGCCGGAGTTATTCCAGCCCGGCTGGATGATAAAGTCGAAACCGGAAAAATCGTGTGCCATGCCGCTGCTCCTGCCAATGTCATTTGCCCTTACCTTAGCAGCGCTTTTATATTTCCAAAAAGACTGATTTATTGTTTTTTTATTTCTCATGGCAATATAAACACCCCGGGCAAACGCGGCTGATCTGGTAAAATCGCCGCTGCCTAGGTGCTTGCCCGGCTCGGCCGGCAAGTTAAACGGGAAACAGCCCCAAGCTGTGCTGCCCCCGCAACGGTGTGTTTCATCTGGCTGCCCCGTGCAGCTGCCCGGCCCCTGCGCCACTGTACCTGCCGGTACGGGAAGGCGGGCCAGTGGCGAAACCAGCCCGGATACCGGCCCAGGCCACGCTGCGTGCCGCCAGACACCCTGGCTGCGCGCTTTACCATGCTGCGGAGGGCGGCATGCGGCCAGCCCTCTGCCCGCCCGCTCCCCGCTGTACACCGGACACACCGTGCAGCCCATGCCTTCTATTTCATCGCAGCACCCTGCCCACACTGCGCTACGCCTGCCCCCGGCCGCCCTGCTGGCCGTGCTGCTGGGCATTAGCCTGGCAACCTTGCTGCTGGCCTGCGCCAGTGGCAGCGTGGCGCTGGGCCCCGGCCAGCTCTGGCAGGTACTGCAGGGCCAGGGCGATGCGCTGGCCACCACTCTGCTGCAGCTGCGGCTGGAACGCGCCCTCACCGCCTGGATAACCGGCGCCGCGCTGGCGCTGGCCGGCCTGCTGATGCAATCGCTGCTACGCAACCCGCTGGCCGACCCCTACGTGATGGGCGTATCAGGCGGCGCCTCGGTGGGCGCCCTGCTGGCGCTGTGGCTGGGCCTGGCCGTATGGCAGGTAGACCTGGCCGCCGTCGCCGGTGCGCTAGTGCTGTCCGGCGTGCTGTTCTGGCTGGCGCGGCGCGACTTTGGCCGCAGCAGCGGCACCGTGCTGCTGCTGCTGACCGGCGCGCTGCTGTCTACCGCCTGCGGCGCGGTGATTTCGCTGCTGCTTACCATTGCACAAGACAACCAGCTGCGCGGCATGGTGTTCTGGCTGGTAGGCGATATTTCCGGCACGCCGCTACGGCCGTGGCCGTGGCTGGTGCTGCTGCCTGCCATGCTGCTGGCCTGGTGGCAGGCCCCTGCCATCAACCTGCTGGCGCTGCACGGCGACCACGCCGCCACGCTGGGCGTGCCGCTGGCGCGCCTGCGCCGCCTGCTGCTCCTGCTGGCCGCCAGCCTGACTGCCACCGCCGTCAGCCAGGGGGGCAGTATCGGCTTTGTCGGCCTGATGGTGCCGCACGCCTGCCGCCTGGTGTGCGGGCCCAGCCTGCGCCTGCTGATCCCCGCCTCCATCCTGGCCGGCGCCAGCCTGCTGGTACTGGCCGACACCCTGGCGCGCACCGTGGTGGCCCCCATGCAGCTGCCGGTGGGCATTCTTACCGCGCTACTGGGCGTGCCGGTGCTGTTCTGGCAGCTGTCGCGCACACGCAGGAGGCTGGCATGATGCTGCACACAGACAAACTCAGCATCCTGCAAGGCCAGCGCCACCTGCTGCACCAGCTGGGCTGGCAGGTACAGGCGGGCGAAGTATGGTGGCTGGCCGGGCGCAACGGCTGCGGCAAAAGCACGCTGCTGGCGACACTAGCCGGGCTGCGCGCCCCCGCGCAGGGCAGCATCAGCCTGTGCGGCCAACCTTTGGCTGCCACCGCGCCGCGCCTGCGTGCCCAGCGCCTGGCCCTGCTGCCGCAAACCAGCCACGACGCCTTCGACTACGCCGTGATTGACGCGGTGGCCGCGGCACGCTACCCATGGCCGGACGACGGCCACAACCCCAGCCGCATCACCGCCGCGCTGAACGCCTTCGACCTGGCCCGCCTGGCCGAGCGCCCGCTGCAGGCGCTATCGGGCGGCGAACGCCAGCGCGTGGCCCTGGCCAGCGTGATGGCGCAAGACGCCCCGCTGATTCTGCTGGACGAGCCCACCAATTCGCTGGATCTGGCGCACCAGGCCGCCCTGCAAACCCAGATACGCCGCTGGCAGGCCGATGGCAAAGCCGTCGTCGTGGTGAGCCACGACCTGCAGTTTGCCCCCGCCATCGCCAGCCACGCCCTGCTGCTGGACGGCGCCGGCGGCCACAGCCAGCACACGCTGGCCCAGCTCACCGCCACCCACCTGGCGCAGGTGCTGGGCTACCCGCTTACCCGCATCACCCACGCAGGCCACCCCTGCTTTTTACCCGGACACAGCACATGAGCCACACCGATGACCAAGGCCGCACCGAGCGCCACAACGCCCGCATGGCACGCAAAAAAGAAATCATGGACGCCCGCATTGCCGCCGCCGACGAGCACCGCGGCGTATTTATCGTGAACGCCGGTAACGGCAAAGGCAAAAGCTCCAGCGGCCTGGGCATGGTCATGCGCGCGCTGGGCCACGACATGCAGGTAGGCGTAGTGCAATTCATCAAAGGCGCCATGGAAACCGGCGAAGAGCGCTTCCTGCGCCGCTTCCCCGAGCAGGTACAGTTCCACGCCATGGGCGAGGGCTACACCTGGAACACGCAAGACCGCGAACGCGACGTCGCCCGCGCCACCGAAGCCTGGGCCAAAGCGCGCGAGATGCTGCAAGACCCAGCCATTGGCCTGGTACTGCTGGACGAGCTGAACATCGCACTGAAATACAAATACCTGGACGTAGAGCAGGTGCTGGACGACATCCTGGCGCGCCCACTGCACCAGCACGTGATCGTGACAGGCCGTGGTGTACCGGACGCAGTGGTAGAAGCCGCCGACACCGTCACCGACATGACGCTGGTCAAACACGCCTTCGCTGCCGGCATCGCCGCGCAGCCTGGCGTGGAGTGGTAGGCACCGGTTACTGGATTGTCGCCACGGCATTAAAGAATGGATTAGCCACAGAAGATGGCAAAGACCAGCACAGGCAAGCAGGCCCGAGCTGGACGGCAAGCGTCGTTGGTCCGTGCCTTCCGTGAAGTCCGTGGCAAATAAAGTTTTTTCCCTGATATGCATTACGAAGAAAGCCCCATGAGCTGCAAAGCCCTTCTGCTGTCTGCCATCGCCTCCGGCCAGGGCAAAACCACCGTCACCGCCGCCCTGGCCCGCCGCCTGGTGCGCGACGGCTACCGCGTGCGCGTGTTCAAAACCGGGCCAGATTTCATCGACCCGCTGCTGCTGGCCGCCGCCAGCGGTGGCACAGTAGACGTGCTGGACCTGTGGATGTGCACCGAAGCGCAGTGCCGCAGCCTGCTGGCACAAGCCGCCGCCGAAGCCGACTACGTGCTGATAGAAGGCGTGATGGGCCTGTACGACGGCCAGCCTTCCAGCGCCGACCTGGCCAAGCTGTTTGGCGTGCCGGTACTGGCGGTGCTGGACTGCAGCGCCATGGTGGGTACCGCGCTGGCCATTGCCCGCGGCCTGCGCGACCACGGCCAGCTGCCGTGGGCCGGCCTGCTGGCCAACCGCGTGGCCAGTAGCGGCCACGCCGACATGATTCGCGCCTGCGGCACACCCGAGCTGCCAGTAGTAGGCTGCCTGCCGCGCCAGGCCGAATCGCTACCCGAGCGCCACCTCGGCCTGCACTTGCCTAGCGACCTGCCAGACCTGGCCGCGCGGCTGGACGCGCTGGCCGACGCGCTGCAGCTGGACCACGCCGTACTGGCTGCCCTGCCCGACTTTGCCCCCGAGGCTCCGCCCCCGATGGCCCTGCCGCCGCTGTTGGCTGGCAAGACCATTGCCGTGGCGCACGATGCGGCCTTTGCCTTTGTCTATGCGGCCAACCTGCGCACGCTGCAGGGCATAGGCGCGCGCATCGCCCCCTTCTCGCCGCTGGCAGACGACGCCATTCCGGCCGATGCCGACGCGCTGTGGCTGCCCGGCGGCTACCCCGAGCTGCACGGTGCCACGCTGGCAGGCAACACGCGCTGGCTGGCCAGCGTGCAAGCCTTTGCCGCCGCCGGCAAACCGGTATGGGCCGAATGCGGCGGCATGATGGCGCTGACCGAACAGCTGCACGACACCCAGGGCCAGCCCCACCGCATGGCGGGCATCCTGCCCGGTAGCGTCAGCATGACCGCCAAGCTGGCCGGGCTGGGCAGTCAGGCTTGGCCGCACCCCGCTGGCGAGCTGCGCGGCCACACCTTTCATTACTCGCAGTTCGACACCCCGCTGCCTGCCGCCGCCACCTGCCAGCGCAAAGCCGGCGGCAGCCCGGGCGAGGTGGTGTACCGCCACGGCAGCGTGCAGGCCAGCTACTTTCACGCCTACTTTGCCAGCCAGCCCGCCGCCGCTGCCGCGCTGTTCCTGCCGGGGGCAGCATGCTAGGCACCAGCCTGCTGTTGGCCGCCGGCCTGCTGGCCGACCGCCTGCTGGGCGAGCCCGCGCGCTACCACCCGCTGGTGGGCTTTGGCCGTGCGGCCAAGCTGCTGGAAAAACGCCTGAACGTTGGCCGCAACCGCCTGCTGAGCGGCACTTTTGCCTGGGCGCTGCTGGTGCTGTCGCTGCCGCTACTGCTGGCCTGGCTACTGGCGCAGCTGCCCGCCGTGGCCGCCACGGTGCTGAGCGTAGCGGTGCTGTACTTTACGCTGGGGCGGCAGAGCCTGATCGACCACACCCGCCCCATTGCCGACGCCCTGCTGCAAGGCAAGCTGGCCGAGGCGCGGGCGCTGACCGCGCGCATTGTCAGCCGTGACCTGAGCCAGGCCGACGACAGCGCCATCACCCGCGCCGCCACCGAATCGCTACTGGAAAACGGCCACGACGCCGTATTCGGCGCGCTGTTCTGGTTTGCCGTGGGCGGCGCACCGGCGGCGCTGGCCTACCGCTTTGCCAACACGCTAGACGCGATGTGGGGCTACCGCAACGACCGCTTCGAGCGCTTCGGCAAAACCGCCGCCCGCGCCGACGACGTGCTGGGCTACGTGCCGTCGCGCCTCACGGCGCTGGCCTACGCCGTGGCCGGCGACACGCGGCTGGCGCTGGCCTGCTGGCGCCAGCAGGCTCCGCAGTGGGACAGCCCCAACGCCGGGCCGGTGATGGCCGCCGGCGCTGGCGCGCTGGGCGTGCAGCTGGGCGGCGCTGCCGTCTACCACGGCCAGCTGGAAGCGCGGCCACAGTTGGGCGCCGGCCCGGCCCCGCGCGCCGGCGACATCCGCCGCGCTGCGCAGCTGATGGACCGCGCCATCGTGCTGTGGCTGCTACTGGCGCTGCCGCTATGAGTACGCCACTGCGCCCCATCCACGGCGGCAACCTGCTGCAAGCCGTCGCCCACTTTGGCGGCACGCCCGAACAATGGCTGGATTTGTCCGCCGCGCTGAACCCGCAGCCCTACCCGGCCGCAGCCACCGACCCCGCGCTGTGGTACACGCTGCCGCAGCCGGACGCCGCCCTGCACGCCGCTGCCTGCGCCTACTACGGTGCGGCCAAGCTGTTGCCGGTAGCGGGTAGCCAGGCCGCCATCCAGGCGCTGCCACGGCTGCGTGCGCCGGGTAGCGTGGCGGTGGCGCACCCCAGCTATGCCGAGCACGGCTGGCGCTGGGCCCGCGCCGGGCACCAGGTTGACCGCTACCCGCACGCCGAGCTGGCCGCGCAAGCAGGCCAGGTGGACGTGCTGATCCTGTGCAACCCCGACAACCCCAGCGGCCAACGTTGGCCGCAACAAGCGGTGCTGGCCATGGCGGCGGCGCAGGCGGCGCGTGGTGGCTGGCTGGTGGTGGACGAGGCGTTTGCTGACGTGACACCCGAGCTATCCGTTACCGCGCACGCGGCCACGCAGCCCGGCCTGGTAGTGCTGCGTAGCCCCGGCAAGTTTTTTGGTCTGGCCGGTTTGCGGCTGGGCTTTGTCGCTGCCGCCAGCGACATCCTGCAGGCGCTGGATGACGAACTGGGGCCGTGGACCATCCCCGCGCCGGTGGCGCGCATCGCTAGCGCCGCGCTGGCCGACACCGCCTGGCAAGCCGCCGCGCAGCAGCAGTTGGCCGCAGGCCAGGCGCGTTTGGTGGCGCTGCTGCAGGCGCACGGGCTACCGGCTGATGGCTGCCATTTGTTTGCCGGCGGCGCCAGCGCGCACGCCGCAGCCCTGCAACAACACCTGGCGCGGCACCACATCTGGTGCCGCCTGTTTACCGACCCGCAGCCCCGCTTCCGCCTGGGGCTACCCGCCAGCGAGGCGCACTGGCAGCGCCTGACCGCCGCGCTGGCCTGCTTTGCACCGGATACTTTATGAAACCCATCGCCCTCGCCCTGGCCTGCGCCCTGGCGCTGCCCGCCGTGGCTGCCAGCGCCGCACCGATTACCGTCACCGACGACCAGGGCCAAACGCTGACCCTACCCGCCCCGGCCAAACGCGTGATCAGCCTGGCACCGCACGTTACCGAGCTGATCTACGCCGCTGGCGGCGGCAGCCGGCTGATTGCCGCCGACGCCAACAGCAACTACCCGCCCGCGGCGCAAAGCTTGCCGCAGGTGGGCAGCTTTCGCGGTATCGATATCGAACGCGTGATTGCCGCCAAGCCCGATTTGCTGATTGTGTGGCTGCACGGCCCGGCGGAAAAACAGCTGGCGCAGCTGAAGGCGCTGGGCATCCCCATGTATTACAGCGAGCCCAAACACCTGGCCGACATCCCCGCCAGCCTGCGCAAGCTGGGTACGCTGCTAGGTAGCAGTGCCGCCGCCGAGCAAAACGCCCGCCAGTTTGATACCGAGCTGGCCGCGCTGCGCCGCCAGTACGCCGGCAAGCCCAAGCTGCGTGTGTTCTACCAGGTGTGGCACAAGCCGCTGTACACGCTAAGCGGCCAGCACATCGTGAACGACGCCATCGAGCTGTGCGGCGGCCAGAACATTTTTGCCCAGCTGCCCATCCCCGCCCCGGTGGTGAGCGAAGAGTCGGTGATTGCGGCCAACCCGCAGGTGATGCTGGCCGCCGGCATGAAAAAACAAGACGACCTGCAGGCGCGCTGGGCCGGCATCAACGCCATTGCCGCCGTGCAGTACAAGCAGCAATACCAGATCGACAGTGACATTCTGAACCGCCCCACCCCGCGCTTCCTGCAAGGCACCCGCGCCGTGTGCCGCAGCCTGGACGCCGCACGGGCGGTCTACGCGAAAGTAAAGCCATGATCCACACCACACCGCACTACCACCGCATTGCCTGCCTGTGTACCGAGGCGGTAGAAACCCTGTACCTGCTGGGCGCCGAGGACCTTATCGCCGGCATTTCCGGCTTTACCGTCTACCCGCCCGAAGCGCGCCAGCACAAACCCAAAATCAGCGGCTTTTCCAGCGGCAAGCTGGAAAAAATCATGGCGGTCACGCCCGACCTGGTGGTGGGCTACTCCAGCCTGCAAAGCGATATGCTCAAAGAAGTAGCCGAAGCCGGCGTGGATATCCTGCACTTCAACCACCACAGCGTAGACGGCGTGCTGCGCATGGTGCGCGTGCTGGGCAGCCTCACCGGCCGCCGCCACGCCGCCGAGCTGCTGTGCGAGCAGCTGGAAGGCCAGATCAGCGCCGCCCGGCTGGAAACCGCCGCGCGTGACGCCGCCGGCCTGCCGCGCCCGCTGGTGTATTTCGAAGAATGGCACGACCCCATCATCAGCGGCATCGGCTGGGTGGGCGAGCTGATTGCGCTGGCCGGCGGCCGCGACGCCTTTGCCGAGCTGGCCGGCCACGCCCGCGCCAAGGAACGCATCGTGGCCGACCCGCAAACCGTGATCGACCGCCAGCCGGACCTGATGGTAGGCAGCTGGTGTGGCAAGCGCTTCCGCCCCGAAACAGTACTAGAACGCGACGGCTGGCAAGATGTACCAGCGGTGCGCAACGCGGCACGTGGCCATGTTATCGAAATCAAGTCCGCCGACATCCTGGCCCCCGGCCCCACGCTGATTAGCCGCGGCCTGCCGCAGCTGCAGGCGCTGATCCGCCAGTGGCACGAAGACCGCGCCGGCTAAGCGCTTTTTAACGGCATTTTCAGCCACGCAAGCACACTGAAAGCACAGACAAAACCGCCCCGGCGTGCCGGGCTGGCCAAGCCGTAAACGGCCACGCCAGCCGCGCCTGAGCGCTCATTTATCCCTGACGCTTGTGTGCTTGCATGGCAAACAACAAACCCTGCGCCCCCACTGCTACCGGCACCGGTAACCGCAGCTGGCTTTTTCGCTGTTTTCCGTGCCGTCGGTGTGCGTCGGTGGCCAAACCGAGAGAGACACCATGCCAGCCCAACCCTGGCCCTTCCCCACGCTAATGGTGCAAGGCTGCACCTCGGACGCCGGCAAAAGCACGGTAGTGGCCGCGCTGTGCCGCCTGCTGGCCGACGCCGGCTACCGCGTCGCCCCGTTCAAACCGCAAAACATGGCGCTCAATAGCGCCGTGACCGAAGACGGCGGCGAGATCGGCCGCGCCCAGGCGCTGCAGGCCATCGCCGCCCGCGTGGCACCGCATACCGACATGAACCCGGTACTGCTCAAACCCAGCAGCGACACCGGCGCCCAGGTCATCATCCACGGCAAGGTGCGTGCCGACATGAACGCACGCGACTACCACCAGTACAAAACCACCGCCATGGCCGCCGTGCTGCAGTCCTACCAGCGGCTGCAGGCGCAATACGACGTGGTGATGGTGGAAGGCGCCGGCAGCCCGGCCGAGATCAACCTGCGCGACCGCGACATCGCCAATATGGGCTTTGCCGAGGCGGTGGACTGCCCGGTGATCCTGGTGGCCGATATCGACAAGGGCGGCGTATTTGCCCACCTGGTCGGCACGCTGGACTGCCTGAGCGATAGCGAGCGCGCGCGTGTGCTGGGCTTTGTCATCAACAAATTCCGGGGCGACATCAGCCTGCTGCAAGATGGGCTGGACTGGCTGGAAGCCAAAACCGGCAAGCCGGTGCTGGCGGTGCTGCCCATGCTGCACGGCCTGATGCTGGACGCCGAAGACGCAGTACAAAGCCAGCAGCAGCGCGGCGACTTCAACATCGTGGTGCCGGTGCTGCCGCGCATCAGCAACCACACCGACTTCGACGCCCTGCGCGCCCACCCCGGCGTAAACCTGCACTTTGTCGGCCCCGACGCCCCCAAGCCGCCGGCCGACCTGGTGATCCTGCCCGGCAGCAAAAACACCCGCGCCGACCTGGCCTTCCTGCAGGCACAAGGTTGGCCGCCCTACCTGCAACGCCACCTGCGCTACGGCGGCCGCCTGCTGGGCATCTGCGGCGGCTACCAGATGCTGGGCCGCCACATCCACGACCCGCTGGGTGTAGAAGGCGCCCCCGGCAGCAGCGCTGGCCTGGGCTACCTGGACATCGACACCACGCTGGCCGCCGACAAAACGCTAACGCGGTGCGAAGGCCGCTTTGTGAACGCCGACGCCGCGGTAAGCGGCTACGAAATCCACATGGGCGTGAGCCACGGCCCGGACTGCCAGCGGCCGATATTCCAGCTGAACGACGGCAGCGTGGACGGCGCCGTCAGCCCAGATGGCAGCGTGATGGGCAGCTACCTGCACGGCCTGTTCGACCACCCGCAAGCCGGCAGCGCCCTGCTGCAATGGGCTGGCATGCATCATGCAAACGGGGTAGATTTGTCACTATTGCGTGAAAACAGCCTGGACAGGCTAGCCGCCAGCAGCCAGCCGCTAATGGAAGCGCTGCAGCGGCTGCCGCGCTGGCACGGGGTGCAGGGGTAGTACATCGCGGCCAACCTTGATGGATAGACGCATGGCCCGGATAAGGCATAGCCGCATCCGGGCTACGAGCTGAGCAAGCCAGTCTTGGGCAAGTTGGCGCTGAACAAAGTGAAGACCAACTAACCACCTGAGAGAACAAAAGCGAAAATCATGAAATATATTGTAGCCCTATTGCTTTTGTTTTTCATTTTATATTTCGGATGCTTGCACCCATCAGCCAGGCTAGTGCCAATATTGAAAACAGTTGAATCAGATTGTGCAATTGGCTTCATTTTGACCAGCCCCATGCGTGGGTACGATCTTAACATCCAGTCTGTTTCCAAAGATGGCTTCGGCCGTTCATACAAGTTATTTATTGGTTATGGTGATGATCTACCAAAGGGTGCCAGTGTATTTTTTAATTTAAAAGGCCTGCACTTATCCAGCGGGCGTTACTTCGTTTATTTTTCCAAATTTGGCATTTCTTACTATGCCCAGTTTGACTTTTACAGGCAAGGCAAAGCTACGGTTATTGACTTGTACGATTTTGAGCCAAATTCAGACAGGAGCAATCCACGATCTGGTGAGTACTCAAAAAAGATAGCCACGTGTAGATTTTAAAATCTCGGCAACGTTGTTACATCACGGCTTTGCTTACGTGATAAACGTTGGGCTTCGCAAGCTCAGCCCAACCTACGGGCCTGGTGCATTTGTGCTTCGGAGTGTGGAAAACCCGTCAGCCCTATCGGGCGGATTACGCCAAGATCAGTTGACGGACAAGACGATATCTACGGGCTACGAGCTACGGGCTAAATTCGTGCGTATTTAATTCAACACAAAGGAACCAAAATGATTATTAAAAACTTCGAAGTGACCGGGCTAATGGGGCGCTCATCAGAATTGAAATTAAACTTCAATAACGATATCAACATCATTACAGGAAGAAATGGCTCCGGAAAAACCAGCATCTTAAAATTAATGTGGTACATAATAAGTGGAAATATTTTAAAAGCGCTCAATGAGGTCAATTTTAAAAAAGCAACCATCACCACAAACCTTTATCAATGTACCGTACACAGAATCAGCAAAAACACATGCAAAGTCGAAGTAAAAACCGAAAAAGGAACGCAAACATTTGAAGACATTCACGACGAATATGATGAAATAGCTGAAACTGCCGAAGATCAAGCCAATAAAATAATAACAAGATTTGGATCATCTATATTCTTCCCTACATTTCGAAGAATAGAGGGTGGCTTCACCCTTGAAGAACCGAGTCATAGATTTAGCAGCTTCACTGCATCCAGTATTGAAGATGCACTAGAAAGCCTCTCCAAAAGACTCTCCAACAAGAGGCATACATTTGTAGCAGCCTTAAGCACATCAGATATATCCAGCCTTCTATCAAAGCAATACACAGACCTATCAGATTCGAATAATAAAATTCAAAAACAAACCACTCAGCTAATCATTGACAAGATTAAGAAATTTAAAAAAGAAGAAGAACAAGAGGGACTTAAAACCGCAATAACCCTTATTGACGACATCAAATCAGAAATTGAAAGCATGGATTCAAAAAGGGATGACATCATGAAGCCACTGCTAACATTCAGAGACTTGGCAATCAGACTTCTTAATCATGCCGGCATTAACTTAGGACAAAGCTTCAGTTTTGGCGACGCTGCACATGCCATAAATTCTGACTATTTATCGGCCGGAGAGAAGCAGCTTCTAAGCTTTATCGCGTATAACGCCTTTAATGAAAATTCAGTTATTTTTATTGATGAACCCGAGTTAAGCTTGCACGTAGACTGGCAGCGTCAGCTCTTCGGAATCCTGACAACCCAACAAAAAAATAATCAGTTCATCTTTGCTACACACTCACCATTCATATACAGCAAATATCCTGAAAAAGAAATACTTATCGACTCATTGCGGGGTGACGAGGGGGCAATCCAGCAATGAAAAGTAAAATTGAATACAGTATCAATGAGATTATAGCCACATTAAAAAGAACCTCACTACCCACCATAATAGTCGAAGGTAGTGATGATATTATTATCTACAGAAAACTCGAAGAGATTTTATCCGAAAAAAACATATCTACATTGCCAGTTGGCGGCAGGGAGAAAGTGCTAGCGCTGTTTCTACGCCGCAATGAATTCAGCAATACAAAATGTGCTTTTATCGCTGACAAGGATGTATGGGTAACGACTGGCGTACCCCATACTTACATTTCGGACTGCTTATTTTTCACAGAGGGCTACTCTATAGAAAATGAAGTCTATGTTGATGCTAGACTCCGAAATATGATCCCGGAAGCCGATCTCTATCATTATGAAAAAGATCTAGATATGTTTATAGAATGGTATGCTCTTGCTCTATCACGACACCTGCAAGATCCATCAAAAAGAATATCCCTGCATAGCAACCAAGTGCTCGACCAAGCAAATCGTGAAACATTACTTGAGCTAAAGCAGTCAGAAATGTACCCCAAGGGACTCAATGAGTACATAAGAAAAAACTACATGGATCAACTAAGAGGAAAGTCTTTGCTTGATATTTTTAATAGACGAATAAAAATTTGCAAAGGCATAAATCATAACAATAGAACCTTGTTTGACACAGTTGCGGCAAGGCCTGGTGATCGCATAAACAGAATCTTCTCAAAAGTCTGCAACTACATCTAACATCCAACGGAGAGAAAACATTCTCCAGCGGTGCCGTAGCTTGACCCGAACAAAATGAAGCCCAACGTTTACCGTGCCCCAGTTGCCGCACGCATCTGAGATGCTGTTCGCCGTGCCACGGTAAGCGTTTGGCCTCGCCACATTCAACTCAAGCCAAGGCGCTGCACCTGATCATTACCCCCAATAACAAGGTTGGCCGCATGCCGTGATGGCGTGCGGCCAACCTTGTTGTTTGTGGCTGTGCTGGCTGGTCTACAGTCACCCCCTACCCGGACTTACTGGTCTTTCTGGTTTTTTTCCTGCAGTGCTTCGTTGATGATGCTTTTCAGGCCGCTAAAGGTGCAGGGCTGGGCGTAGGCTAGCAGCGCTTGCTCTACGTCGTAGTAGCTGCCGGCAAACAGCTCGGGTTTGTCCAGATCGCTTCTCTGTTTGGCCTTTTTGACTTGCACGGCTTTTTGCAGCAGGTAGATATCGGGTGCCAGCGCCAGGGTGGTTTCATAGGCGCTCATGGCGCTTTGGCCAAACGAGAACGACGACGCGGTCGCGCTGATGACCTTGGCACTCACACCGGTAACGCCTTGCACTGCCGAGGTGAGCCCGGCCAGCAGCTGTACTTCTTTGCCCCAAAAATCACGTGAGGTTTGCTGGCGGCTGGCCGCGTCAAAAAACTGGGCGCAGCTCAGGTCGGCAAAGCTGATGCCGGCTTGCCACATTTCTTTCAGTGCCTGGTAGCGCGGCAGCGCCAGCAAGCCATTGCCGTACAGCACGGCCAGTTGCGGTACGTTAGCTCGCTTGAGCTGGGTCAGGGCGGCTTTATTGTGCTCGCTATCGTTCAGCAGGGCACTCATAAGCGCCTCTTGCGGCTTACCTTTCAGCTTCGCCAGGTCAGCTTTCTGCTGACTTGCCCGGTCTGTCCAGTACTGCAGGCTTTGCTCAAGGTCTAAGGGCACCACGTCGCGGTACTGCATTGCCTTGCCTACGGCCCAGGCAAAACGATAGCCGGCGTGTGTCAAATTGGTTTCGGCAGAGAGGGGGTCCGGCTGTCTGCCAGCCGGGGTGTCGTCGGTGTAGGTCCAGCTGTACTTGGCGTTCACCGCAGGGTTGCGCAGGTAGTCGCTGCTGGGGTTCAGGCTACTGCAGGCGGTGAGGCCCAGGGTGAGGATCATCGGCACTAGGGCAGGCTTCATGACATTGATCTCCTGTGTGAGGAGATGCTTTTGTAGCCCACCTGAAAATATCTATAAAAATCAATATTTTGGTCGTATTTTTAGTGCAAACAACATGGCTAAAGCACGGTATCCCCCGGGCTAGGTCTGGCTATGCCTGGCTCTGGCTGGAACAGATCGAGATACCGATGGGCAGCGGTGATTGCATGCTTAACAGCATCGAAAAGGCGCGACATTGCCTAGCGTTTTAAAACCTTAAAAGATAACAGTTGCAAGTGTTGCTTGTGGGTGCCAACAATATTCCATCGGTTTGCCAGGGCTTGATTGCCCACCCTTACCGATAAACCCGCCAGGCAGCGCCCAAGCTTGCCACCGGTTTGGCCAGAAACACAGGTTCAACAGCCCTTGGTTTGTTTCGATTCATCAAAGTTAGGGAGAATGCAATGTCTAAAGAACCAGAATCCAATCTGGCGAGCGGTGCACTGGGTGCACTCGAGTCCATCATCATGGGTATTGCCGGCTCGGCGCCGGCTTTCAGCGTGGCAGTGACGGCGGCGGTGATTGTGGCGGCGGTTGGCGCGTTGTCGGTGGGCAGCATTCTGTTCAGCGGCCTGATCATGTTTGGCATCATGCTGGCTTTTGTGCACCTGAACCGGATGTCGGCCAGCGCGGGCGCAACCTATGCCTGGGTCGGCCAGGTTTTCGGGCCGGCGTGGGGCTTCTTTGCCGGCTGGGGCATGCTGGTGGCCTCGGTGATATTCATGGTGTCCGCCACGGTGCCGGCAGCCACATCCACGCTAACCCTGGTGCACGAGTTTTTCGGCATTGCCGACCTGAAAGAAAACACGCACTGGGTGGCGCTGACGGCGGCCATTTGGCTGACGATCGTGACCGTTATCATCACCAAGGGGGTCAAGCATGCCAGTTATGCCCAGCTGATCCTTACCGTTATTGAGGGCAGCATTGTCATTGCGCTGGTCGTGGCTGCGTTCAAACAGTACGGCCAACTGCCGGCTCACCCGCCTTCCTGGGCATGGTTTTACGCTTTTGATACCACCACGTTCATCAAGGGTTCGCTGATTGCCATTTTTTTCTACTGGGGCTGGGATGTCACCCTGAACCTGGGGGAGGAGTCTGTGGGTGGCGACCCGTCGGCTGCCGGGCGCGGGGCTTTCTGGTCCATGATCAACCTGATGCTTCTGTACATCATCCTGATGATTGTGGTGCTGATTGTGCTGAATGACCGGGAAATCGCCGAAGCCGACACCAATGTGCTGTACGCCATTGCCAACAAGCTGTTTGCACCGCCATGGAATTATCTGGCCGTGCTGTCTACCATTCTCAGCACCATCGGCACCATTGAAACGCAAATCCTGCAATTCAGCCGTGGCATGTTCGCCATGGCGCGCGACAATGCCCTGCACCCGCGCTATGCCAGAATCCACCCCTCATGGCAAACACCCTGGGTGGCTACCCTGGCTATCTGGGGGCTGGCGGTGCTGCTGATTTTTGGCTCGTCCTACCTGCCTTCGGTCAAGGACATTCTGGACAAGGCGGTGTCGGCAACCTGTTTTCAGATCTGCTTTTATATGAGTCTGGCCGGTTTTGCCTGCGCCTGGCATTACCGTAGCGCCGTGCAGCAGGGCTGGAAGGCGGCGATATCACAGGTGGTCTGGCCCCTGGCCAGTGCACTGTTCATGGTTTTTGTCGCGTTTTACAGTGCGGCTTTCTCTTTTGATTGGATTACCAATCTTGTTGGCATCGGTGGCCTGCTGCTGGGTTTTATTCCCTTGCTGCTGGGCCGTGCACGCCAGCGTAGCCAGCAGCCTGCCATACAGTAGTACTACCGTACCGGCACATCGGCGCCGGTGCACTGCCCATTCCCCCCAACGATCTAGCCCGGATACGGCAGCGCCCTATCCGGGCCAGCACTCACGCCCCCGGCCCTTGCCCCGCCCCCTGAACCTACTCTGCCAGGTATTTCTGCCGCAGCGCCTGCATGCGGCCGTCGGTGCTGATCTGGTTCAGCGCGGCTTGCAGCCGCTTTACCTTGTGTAAGGGGGTGTTACGGTTTAGCGCAAACCAGTATTGGCTCCCCCCGTCCAGTAGCCAGATGGGGCGGACCAGCTGCGGGTTAAGGTGCTGCTGTTTCAGCTGCCAGGCCATGGCCCAGTCCAGCATGGCCACGGTGTCGGTACGGCCTAGCAGGAGCTTTTTCAGGGTTATTTCGTCGGTAGCGCCCAGGTCCAGCCCTTGACCGGGCTGCAGGCCCAGGCCCGCCAGTTTTTTGGCGGCCGCCGATTCGAACATGGCGCCATGGCTATAGCGCATCAGGTCGGCTTCCGCCTGGATACGGATGTCGCGGCGGGCATTCAGGCGGTAGAGCTTGATCTGACGCGGGCTGATGGGGCCTACCCAGTAGAACAGCGGCTCACGCTCGTGGATACGCGTCATGCTGAAGATCAACGTGTCGGGTGTTTCCAGTACGGTGCGGTAAGCACGGGCCCAGGGCTGCAGTTCTATGCTGAGGCTAAGGTCGGCATCGTGCGCGGCCATGCGTAACAGGTCGGTAGCAAAGCCGGTGAGCTGCGCCCCGTCCTGATAGTTCAGCGGCGGTAGCTGCTCGGTATAAGCCACCAGGTCGCTAGCCCGGGTGGGCAGGATGGTGAAGCAGGCCAGGCAAAGGGCTATCAGGGCAGGTTTCATGCAGGATCTGGCAGAGGGTATTTTTATAGAAATGTAGTGCATGCAGGCGCTTTGTCACGGCGGGATGCCAGGTCACCAGGGCTAACACTAAGGCACACGTTTTGCGCAATAATGACAACTTAACGAATCACTAGGCGCTATCGTGGATTCCAGTGCTAAACCTCCCCTGCTCCAGCCAGAGTTCGCCAGCTACGAGCACTACTACAGCCAGCGCCTGCTACCCGGTGCCGCGCAGCTTTCCTATGCCGGCATGGGCGTCATAGGGCTGTTTTTGCTGGCCGATTTGTGGCACTGGGGCTTGGGAATGGTCTTTGCCGGTATGGCGCTGGCCAGTGCAGTGGGCTGCGGGCTGATTGGGTGGATGGCACAAGCCATGCAGCACCCGGGCTACGAGGTGCACCGCATCCACTGGGTACTGTGGCTGGGCAATCTGGCGATGGTGGTAATGATGGCAGGCAATATCCTGGTGTTGGGGCGGCTGTCGTACCTGCCGATGGTGGTGATGTATTTCATGCTGGGTGTGCTGCTGATTGCGCCGCTGGTGTCGCCGCTCACTTTTATGCTGCCACACCTCGCCAGTGTATTGCTGGCCGGTGGCGTGCTGTGGCTGGCTGGCTACCAGCTAAGCCACTGGCTGCAGCTGCTGCTGTTCAGCATGCCGGCCATGGCTTTCATGCTGATCATTCTGAGCGTGCAGCGGCGCACTGCCTTGCAGTCTTACCAGATAGCGCGGCAAAACTGGCTGTATGCCACCACCGACCCGCTAAGCCAGCTGCACAACCGCCGTACCTGGTACGAAGCCGCCGACGCGGCATTGGCCAGCGCACAGCAACAGGCACAGCCTCTGGCACTGCTGATGATGGATATCGACCATTTCAAAGCCATTAATGACCAGTGGGGCCATGTGGCAGGCGACCGGGTGATCGAGCAGGTTGGCCGCACGCTGCAAGCGCATTGCCCTGCGGGCGCACTGGCAGGCCGGCTGGGTGGCGAGGAGTTTGCCGTGTTGCTGCCGGATACGCAGCACGCCGATGCACTACTGACAGCCGAGGCGTTGCGGGCCAGCCTGGCCGCACAGCAAGTAATCGAGCACGGCCAGCTGGTGCGCATTACTGCCAGCATTGGCGTGGCCAGCCTGGCGGCAAGCTGCCTGGACGACCTGGTGCGCGAGGCAGACCGCCGGCTGTACCAGGCCAAGGCGGAGGGCCGCAACCGGGTGGCCGGGTAGCGACGCATGGCTGTCACCGGGTGCGCGCTGCCAGACGCATCCATGCGCCGCCAGATTTTTCCTGTAAAAACAAACCCCGCTTGCACTGCAAACGGGGTTTGTTTTTTGTCTCAAGCGCCAGCCTCGCCAGGCTGGCGCTTGCTCAAGGTTGGCCGCACCGTGCAAAGCAGCTGTAGCAAAATCGCCAATACAAGACCCAGCCAGTGCGCACCGTGGGCCACGGGGTGGCCCGCCAGCAGGCTGCCCTGCCCGCTTTGCCAGGCCACCTTGCCGCACAGCAGGAATACGGCCAGCCAGCGCCAGCGGCCCGCTGGCCAGCCCAGCAATAGCCACATGGCCCAGGCGTAGGCCACAGCGGATGCCCCGGCAAAAGGGCCAGGCTCCAGCAGGGGCATCAGCAGTGCGGGTAGCACGGCCAACGGCCATAAGCCTGGCCGCCTGGCCTGGGGGCACAGCCAGCACACCAGCAGCAGGCTGGTGGTATTCAGCAGGGCATGCTGCAGATCCAGGTGTACCCAGCTGGCACTGAACAGCCGCCAGTATTCGCCCGCACGGGTGGCCGCTGCATCACCCTGCCAGCGCAGCATGGCGGCCTGGCCCCAGCCAAACAGCCAGGGCAGACACGGCCAGAGCCAGACCAGGCGCACCAGCAGGGTGTTAGCCACGCTGGCGGCGCAGCATGGCCCCCAACCCCAGCGCCATCAACAGGCCCAGCAGGCTGCCATCGGCGGCGGCCAGCTTGCTCAGGCGGCTGTCGTTATTGCTGCTGTTTGTGGCACTGGCTGGCGTGTCGGCGCGCAGGTCGATGTACAGCGGGTCGTGATCGGACGAGCGGTAGGCGTCGGCTGCGTAGTAGTTTTGCTGCTGGGTAACCGATTTGAACTCGCTGCTGTATTCCAGCGCGGTGGGTTCGTCGGCATTGATGTGCCACTCACCGGCAGCCAGTACACGGGCGCTGGCGGCCGCTGTGGCCAGGCCGTGGTCCAGATTGCCCGATTCGCCATTGAATACATAGGAGTACACGCTGTCAGCGTGGTTTCTGGCCAGCAGGTTGGTAAAGCCGGCTTGCTCCAGCTGGTAGATGGGGTCTTCTTTGGCGTAGGCGTTAAAGTCGCCTACCAGCACAATGCTGCGCCCCAGGCCGCCGCTCTGTCCGGCCAGCCAGCTTGTCAGGTCGTTTACCGCTGCCACGCGCGTCTGGTTGCAGTTGCCCTGGCCGTCGGCCAGGTCCGGGTCGCCAGCGCAGGCACTGCCTTTGGATTTCAGGTGGTTTACCACCACGGTCAGCGGCTGGCCGCTGGCCTGGCTGCCCAGATAAAAGCTTTGTGCCAGCGCCGGGCGGTTGCGCGTGGGGTCGCCGATTTCTTTTACTTCGGGGTTGGCCGCAGGCTTCACCACGGCTGCCCGGTAGATCAGGCCGACACGGATGGCGTCAGTACCGATTTTGTCCATGCCAGGCAAGCCAAAGCTGTAATGTTTGGCCGCAGGCTGGCCGCTGTTCAGCGCATTGACCAGGTCTTGCAGAGCCGACTGGGCACCAAAGCCATCGTTTTCCAGCTCCATCAGGCCCACGATATCGGCGTCCAGCGCACGAATGGCGCTCACGATCTTGGCCCGCTGCTTGAGAAAATCAGCATAGGTTTTGGCACCGCGGTTGCTGGCGTCCTTGAATGGCACATCGCTGCTGGTGCCATCGCCATTAAAGAAGTTCAGCACATTGAAGCTGGCCAGACGCACACTGTCGGCACTGCGTGCCGGGGCGGCCGGGCGTACGTTGCTGGCCTGCACCTGCGGGGTGGCTGCCGGGTGCAGGCGGTATTTGCTAAAGCTGTAGCCTACTACACCGCTGACATTGCCAAGCTGGTCACCCGCTCGCAGGGTGTTGCTGGCAGACAAGCCGCCAGGGCCAGGCAACCAGGCGTCGCGGTTCTGGTTGCTGTAGCCATCGTCCAAAGTAATTTTGTCCAGCAGGTTGGCCGCAGCCAGCGCCACGCCTTCGGGGGTGCCGGGGCGGTGCTTCTGGGTGGTGGTCCATAGTCTTGGCTGGCTGGACAGCGTCAGCTCGCCGTAGCGGGCGTAGTCGTAGTTGGCTACCACGTATACCGGCTGGTCCAGCTGTACCAGCATGCCTTCCAGCGCTTCCCAGCTGCTCTGGCTGGCAACTGGCAAGCGTACTTTCACCGCGGTAGCCGGGGCCTTGCTACCGCAGCTTTCAATCAGGCTGATATTGGCCGGCTGTAGCTGGGTTTCGTTGTTGAACTCTTTGACCACACCGGTAACACGCACGATGTCACCGGCCACCAGGGCAGGTTTCATGGCGTTGGTGTAGACAAAAAGGCCTTCCGACGTGGCGGGGTTGCTATCCTGGTCGCCGGCTTCTTCTTGCAGGTAAAAGCCTTTTACCTGGTCGCTACCGGTCATCACGGTGGTCACGACGCCTTCAACAGTGACGGTCTGATTCGCCATCGTGGTGGCAGCAGCACTGCCCTGTACCTGGCTTATCAGGGTGGCACCGGGTACGCCGCAGGCGGCATAGGCAGCAGGGGCGGCGACGGCAAGCGCCAGGCAGAGAGGCAATAGCCGGAATGTGTGGTGTGGTGTCATGTGAAAGTGCTGCTTTTTGTTATGGGGCGGCGATTATAGGCAAGCATTTTTGACAATTGCATGGCAAACAGCATTTTCATGCCCCTGCCTTGGTAAAAATAAAACACCTGTATGACTAGGCAGTTGTCTGTTTCGGCCACACATGGCTGGTCAGGCTTGTCGCTTAGCACGCAATTTGTTAAACAAATGTTTAAATTACAGCGGTATTTTTTATATAAAAATACTTACCTGGATCAAGGAATCGCACTGCATACCCTTGTCTAGCCACAGCGCGCTGCATAGACTGGCGGCTACCCTGTACCTACCAGACATACTGCATGACCCGCCTGCCTTTCCTTACGCCTACCCGGCTGGCCCTGCTGCTGGCTGCCAGCTTGCTAGCCAGCGCTGCAACGGCACAAACAAGCCGGGCCTGTACCCAGCTGATTGCGTCGGGCAACCCGGAGTACCCGCCTTTTTTATGGGCGGCACCCGACGATGAAAAAACCCTGCAAGGCGCGAATGCCGAGCTGATGCAACTGCTATCGCGCGAGATAGGCATACCTATCGTGGTACGCAATGCGGGGCCGTGGGCACGCGTGCAGGAAGCCGCCAAAGCCGGGCGTATCGATCTGATCGCCGGGGCGTTTTATACCCTGCCACGCCGCCTGTACATGAGCTATATCCAGACGCCGTTTTACCAGACCCGCAGCGCGGTATGGACACGTGAAAGCAAAGCGCCGGGGTACAGCAAGTGGGCTGACCTGGTTGGCCGCAACGGTATTACCGTGGTGAATAACAGCTTTGGCGAGGAGTTCGACCGCTTTGCCGAGCAGCGCCTGAGCATGCAAACCGTTGGCAGCGTGGAAAACGCCATGCGCATGCTCAGCATGGGGCGGGCCGATTACCTGATCTATGAAGAAGCGCCTGGCCAGGCCTACGCCAACAAGCTGGGCATACGCAATATCCGCGTGGCCGGCACGCCGGTAAGCCGCGAACCGTTGTACCTGACACTCACCCACCAGTCGCCCTGCTTTTCGCCGCAGCTGTACGACCGGCTGAGCAAAGCCCTGAAAAAGCTGGTAGACAGCAATGTGATGGACCAACTGGTAGCCAGCCACAGCGAACGCTGGCAAACGCTGCAACAGGAGCAGCTAGAAATACGCTAGCCCATGGTTGCCCCGTCAACAAAAAGCCCCGCCAGTCTCCCTGCGGGGCTTTTTGTTGCGGCCATGCTGCGCGCTACAGCCGCCGGCGCAGCGCGTCGGCCGCGCGCAAGGCCAGCGCGTACACCGATAGCTGCGGGTTGGCCCCGATACTGGTGGGGAACACCGAGCCGTCGATTACCGTGACATTGTCCAGCTGCCAGTGGCGGCCGCTCTGGTCTACCACCCCGTGGCGCTCGTCGGCCGACATCATGGCCCCGCCCATCACATGTGCGCTCACTACACGGGTGCGCAGAACCTGCATGGGCAGCTGGCGAATCATCTCCTGTGCCTGGCGCCAGCTGGTGGCCAGACCGGCGTCTTCGTGCACCGGCAGTACGGCACGGGCACCGGCGGCAAACTGGATTTCGGCCATTTTCAGCAATGCCCTGCGTGCCGCTTCCCACTCCACTGCGCCGAGCGGGTAGCTCAGCACCGGTGTGCCATCGCTGCGCAAGCCTACGCTCCCCCCCACGCTTTCCGGGTGAAACCCGTCACGCATCAAGGCCAGGCTGACTTGCCAGTGCGGCAGGTTCTGCATCAGGCGCTGGTGCACCGGGCCGTTGCCAGGCAGCGTGGCGGCCATGATCAGCGGGTGCACCGGTGGCACCTCCAGCTTGTAGCCCAGCGGGCCGTCCAGGGGCTGGGTATGCAGGAAATGGTCGCTATAAATGGTTTGCGGTGCGCCGTTATAGCCCTCTACCGGCTGGCGGAACAGCCCGCCAGACATCACGACCGGGTGCAGGAAGGTACGCTTGCCCAGCAGGCGGTACGGATCCGGCGCATGGCTGCGCAGCAGTACCGCCGGGGTGCCGATGGCACCGGCGGACAGCACCACCTGGCGCGCACGCACCTGTACCCGCCGGCCGGTAGGCTGAATGCCGTCCGGCCCCAGCGCCTGCCCGATAATGCCCTCGGCGTGGCCGCGGCCGGGCGATAGCCATAACTGCTCTACCCGCACGCGGGTAAGCAGCTGCGCACCGCTGGCCAGCGCTGCCGGAATCGTGGTCACCAGCATGCTCTGCTTGGCATTGGTCGCACAGCCTGTGCCACAGTAGCCCAGGTTCCAGCAGCCCTTCACATTGCGGCGGATAGTGGCGTGCGGTATGCCCAGCTTGCTGCAGCCTTGTGCCAGCAAAGCGTTATTGGCGTTGGGGTCGGTTTGCCATGGGCCGATATTCAGCCTGGCTTCGGCCTGCTCGAACCAGGGCTGCAATGTGGCATCCTGCATGGCATCCAGGCCATGATGGCTACGCCACCAGGCCAGGGTATCGGCTGGTGTGCGAAAGCAGCTGGTCCAGTTCACCGTGGTGCTGCCCCCCACCGTGCGGCCCTGCAGAATGGTGATGCCTTTATCGGCAGTAAGGCGGTTGGCCGACTCCTGATACAGCTGGGGGTAGGCTTCGGATTCACGCAGGTTAAAGTGACGCGAGCTATATAAACCGCCCTCTTCCACCAGCACCACGCGCAGGCCGGCACTGCTGAGCTGCTCGGCCACCATGCCGCCGCCGGCGCCGCTGCCCACAATGACCACATCGCATTCCAGCTGCAGGTCCGGGCCGCCCTGGCTTGCGTCGGTGACTTTCCAGCCAGCGGCCAGGCCATCTTGCCACAGGTCGGGTAGCTTACTCATTCAGGAATCCTTTCATGCTGGCGGGCTGCTGGTACGACATATCAGCCCAGCTGGCAGCATCGCCATACCAGGCCGCGTACAAAAGGCCATGCCAGGCCTGGTAGGCACTACGCAGCAGGGTAAGGCGGCTGTAACGCCAGCTATCCAATGTGGCGCGCACTTGCTCGGCACTGGCGTCTTGCCAGGCCGGGCGCAGGCCCAGTGCCATGCGTGCCAGCGGCTGCTGCAGCAGGTCGAACAGCTGGCGCAGCTCGGCCTGGCTGGCCAAGGGCAGCCCGGCGATGGCCGCTAGCGTGTTGTCTACCACCGATAGCGGTGTCGTGGCCGGCAAGCTACCCAGCATGCCCCGCCCCATCGCAGCAATCAGCTGGCGGTCTGCGGCACTGGCGGCAAAACCGGGGGCCGGGTGCGGTGCGGCCAACCTGGCCGCCACACCCAGCGCTAGTGCGCCCAGCAGACCCGTGCGGATGAACTGCCTACGGCCCGGCATCATTTGATGCGCCCCAGCATCAGGTTCAGCAGCCATTGCACCAGCTTGCCATGCGGCGGCTGGGTCAGCACGGCACCGGCAAAACGGGACTGATAGAACACCGGCTTCATCTTGCTGAAGGTGGCAAAGCCTTCGTAGCCATGGTAATGCCCCATACCGGATGGCCCTACGCCGCCAAACGGCAGCTGGTCTTGCACGACATGCATCAGGGTATCGTTTACCGACACGCCACCGGCCACCGTGCCCTGCAGTACGGTGCGGATACGGCGGCGGTTATCGTCGTACAGGTAGAGGGCCAGCGGCCTGTCGCGGCCATTGATATAGGCCAGCGCATTGCCCAGCTTGTCGTAGGTGACAATGGGCAGCAGCGGGCCGAATATTTCCTCGCGCATTACCGTGCTGTGTGCCGGGGCGTTGTCGATAAGGGTCAACGGCAGCTTGCGCGCCGCCGCTAGCGCCGCATCGCTACTGCCTGCGGCCAGCACCTCTACCCGGGCACCCATCTGGGCCGCTTCGTCACGCCAGCGCAGCAGGCGGTCGTAGTGCGTCTGGTTGATGATGGCGGTGTAGTCGGGGTTGGCCGCCGGGTCCGGGTAGGCCAGCGCGGCCTGGCGGCGCAGCGCGGCCAGCAGCGCGTCGCGGTCGTCCTGGTGCACCAGCACGTAGTCGGGCGCGACACAGGTCTGGCCGGCGTTCAGCATTTTGCCGGCGATCAGGCTGGCCGCCACGCGGCGCATGTCAAAACCGGGGGCAATCAGCACGGGGGACTTGCCGCCCAGCTCCAGCGTGACCGGGGTAAGGTTGGCCGCAGCCGCCTGCATGACGCTGCGGCCAACCCGCGTGGAGCCGGTAAACAGCAGGTGGTCAAACGGCAGCGCGGCAAAAGCCTGCGCCACCGCTACATCGCCATTCACCACCTGTACCACGTCGTCGCCCAGGTACTGGCGGCACAGCTTTTGCAGCAAGGCCCCGCTGTGCGGTGACAGCTCTGACATTTTCACCATGGCGCGGTTGCCCGCAGCCAGCGCGGACGTCAACGGCCCCAGCGCCAGAAATACCGGGTAATTCCACGGCACGATAATGCCAGCCACGCCCAGCGGCTGCGGCAGCACGCGGGCCGTGGCCGGCCAGAACCAGAACGACACCCCACGCCGCTGCGCCCGCATCCAGCCTGCCAGCTTGCGCTGCGCCAGGCGTATGCCTTCCAGCGAGGGGAATAGCTCGGCCAGCCGGGTTTCCACCGCGCTGCGGCAGCCAAAATCCGCCTGCAGTGCATCTATCCAGTCTTGCTGGTGCGCCGTTACCATACTGGCCAGGCCAGCCAGCCAGCGTTGGCGGGTGGCATAATCGGGTGGCTGCAGGGCGCCCAGCTGCTGCAGGTGGGCCAGCTGGCTGTGCAGGCTATTACCGATAGGGCTGGCGGTATCCATATGCTATGCTCCTCGAACTTGGGCAAACGGCCGTTTAGAGCCCAGACTCTATTACGATTTTTATTGCCTGTCACATATATCTTTATCGCCATGTTGCTCGACTTTTTCTACGCCCTGCGCGCAGCCGGCCTGCCGGTAAGCCTGAAAGAACACCTCACCCTGCTGGAAGCGCTGCAGCAAAAGCTGGCGTTTGCCAGTGTGGACGCGTTTTACCACCTGGCGCGCACCGTGCTGGTGAAGGACGAGAAGTACTACGACCGCTTCGACCGTGTGTTTGCGCAGTACGCGCACGGTATCGAAACCAGCCTGGACGACCTGCAGACTGCCATTCCGGAAGACTGGCTGCGCAAGCAAGTAGAAAAATACCTGAGCGAAGAAGAAAAACAGCAGCTGCAGGCCCTGGGCTGGGACAAGCTGATGGACACGCTGCGCCAGCGGCTGGAAGAACAGAAGGAACGCCACCAGGGTGGCAACAAATGGATAGGCACCGGCGGCACCAGCCCGTTTGGCGCGTATGGCTACAACCCGGAAGGCATCCGCATCGGTCAGCACGAGTCACGCCACCGCCGTGCAGTAAAAGTGTGGGATCAGCGCGAGTTCCGCAACTTTGACGACAGCGTGGAGCTGGGCACGCGCAATATCAAGGTAGCGCTGCGCCGCCTGCGCGAGTTCGCCCGCGATGGCGCCCCCGAGGTACTGGACCTGCCCGGCACCATTGCCGCCACCGCACGCAATGCCGGCTTGCTGGACCTGCAGATGGTGCCCGAGCTGCACAATGCGGTGAAGGTGCTGGTGCTGTTTGACGTGGGCGGCTCCATGGACGACCACATCCGCGTGTGCGAAGAGCTGTTCTCCGCCGTGCGCAGCGAATTCAAGCACCTGGATTACTACTACTTTCACAACTGCGTGTACGAAAGCGTGTGGCAGGACAACGCACGCCGCCACACCGCCAAAACCGCTACCTGGGACCTGATCCACACCTACGGCCAGGACTACAAGCTGATCTTTGTAGGCGACGCCAGCATGAGCCCCTACGAGATCATCCTGAAAGGCGGCAGCGTAGAGCACATGAACCCGGAGCCGGGCGAGGTATGGCTGCGCCGCCTGCTGGCGCACTTCAAACACGCCGTGTGGCTGAACCCCATGCCGCAAGGCACGTGGGAATACACCCAGTCCATCGGCATGGTAGGCGAGCTGATGCAAAACCGCATGTATCCGCTCACGCTGGAGGGGCTGGAGCAGGCCATGCGCCAGCTCAAACGCAGCAGCTAGCGATCGCCCTGCCCGGCCGCTGCGGCCAACTGTTTCTCGATGCGGCGTGCAAACACCGTCATCTCTTTTACCGCCTGCAGGTCGCCGCGGGCCTGGGCCACGGCGATGCCCTCATGGTAGGCAGCCAGCGCGGCAGTGGCCTCCCCGCCTGCCGCCAGCGCCTTGCCCAGCAGCTTCCACGCCGCCGAAAAATCCCCCTGCCGGGCCAGTGCCTCGCGTGCCTGCTGCGCAGCGGCCGGCCAGTCTTGCGCCTTGGCGTACTCGTTGGCGATGCCAAAGCGCAACAGCGCGTTATCGCGCGGGGTGTCACACAGTTTTAGCAGGTTTTGCAATACGGCAGACATGGCAGGCTCCTACAAGGTTGGCCGCACAGCATTACCGCTGGCACCGTGGCTGGCAACCCCGCCAGCGGCAGGGTTTAGCTGCCGCATCAGGCCAGCGCCTGCAGCAACAGCGCCAGCGCAGCGGGTAATGCCTGTACAAACAGGATCTTGCGGCTGGCCGTGGCCGCGCCGTACACCCCGGCCACCAGCACGCAGCCCAGGAAAAACACCCCCACGCCAGCCGGTGCAGCAGGCAGCAGGCTCCAGATCAGCCCCGCCGCCAGAAAGCCGTTATACAGCCCCTGGTTGGCCGCCAGTACGCGGCTAGCCTGGGCAAACTCCGGCGTTAGCCCAAAGGCGCGGCGGCCTGCCGGCTTGGTCCACAGAAACATTTCCAGCACCAGGATATACAGGTGAATCAGCGCCACCACGGCGCTGGCGATCTGGGCAGCGAGCAACATGGCTATTCCTTATTTGTGTTCGGGTTGCGGCAGCAGCTCGAAATCGGCACAGCGCGGCAAATCTGCCAGAATGGCGGCCAGTGCCGCTGGCGGCGGTATCAGCTTGCGCTCGCGCAGGTCCATCCACGCCCCCGCCACCTCGTAAATGGCGGCCAGTTTGCCATCCGGCTTGATCAGCTGCTGGCGGATTTTCCAGCGGCTATTATCCGGGCTGGCGGCGGCCACCTGCACATCAACCGTGATACGCTCGCCCAGGTGCACCTCGCGGCGGTATTCGGTACTCTCGCGAAACAGTACCGGGCCAAAGCCGTGCGCCTTGAAGGCGTCCATGCCAAAGCCGGCTGCGGCCAACCATTCCATGCGGGTGTGGGTACACAGGTCGGCATAGGCGTTATGGCGCATGTGCTGGTTGGCGTCGATATCGGACCAGCGCACTTCTACTACTTTGGTAAACGTGTGCATGTCACTCACTCAAAAAAGAACGATCGTGCTATTTTGCACATAAACAGCACGCAGGCAAATACCCATGAGCAAAAAAGCCCTTACCCGCGACGCCATTCTGCAACAGGCGGTGCGCAGCGCCAGCCAGATCGGCATCAGCCGCCTCACCATCGGCAGCCTGGCCGAGCAGAGCGGGCTCTCCAAAAGCGGGCTGTTTGCCCACTTTGGCAGCAAGGAGGCGCTGCAGCTGGCCGTGGTGCAGGCGGCACAAGCGCAGTTTGTAGAAGAGGTGGTCAAGCCGGCCTTTACCCAGCCGCGTGGTATGGCGCGCCTGCACGCCTTGTTTCACGGCTGGGTGATGCGCCTGTACGCTGGCAGCATGCCCGGCGGCTGCCCGCTGCTGGCCGCCGCCTACGAGTTTGACGACCAGCCCGGCGCCATACGCGATGCGCTGGTGGCCGGCCAGCGCTGGCAGCGCGACACCCTGCAGCGCCTGCTGCAGGAAGCACACGACGCCGGCGAGCTGGCAGCAGGCAGCAACGTGCCCCTGCTGGCTTTCATGCTGTTTGGCCTGATACAAAGTGCCCACCACGACCACCAGCTGCTGGACAACCACCACAGCGCGCAGCTGGCGCTGCAGGGTTTTGCGCAGCTGTGCGGGGCCCCAGCACCCTACGCCGGCCAAGCAGGCAGCTAGCCGCGCCCTGCCCCGCTTCGCCACACGCCACGGCGCCAGCAACAAGCAAAAACCCCAGACCAGGCTGGGGTGTGCGGTGGGCGCCTATCGACGTGGCGCAGCGCCGCGTCAGATGATCACGGTCACCTTGTCAATCACATCCCGCACCCCCGGCATGCAAGCTGCGGCGTGCTTGGCCAGCGCCTTTTCCGACCAGCTATGCACGGTGCCACTAAGGGTGATATCCGGGCCATCAATGGCGATGGTAATCGAGTCGATGTCCTGGATCGCCCTGCGCTGCAAGGCGGCGCGCACCTCTTCTTTGACCGCACGGGCAACCAGCTTGGGGCGGATATTGATATTGTTGCTGATGCCCTTCACACCCAGCACATGCGATACCTGGCGCACGGCGGCATTGCGCTGAAAGTTCCACTCCACATCGCCAGATAACGTGAGCCAGCCTTTTTCCACCATCACCTTGAGGCGCTGGCTGTATTCCGGTGCCATCAGCTGCAATACATTGGACACCGAGCGCGACACGTCGGCATCGCTGTATTTGCCCGGGTCGACCAGGTCTACCTGAATCTCCACCGCGATGGCGCTGACACCGCCCACCCGCAAGGCGGCACGCTCGGCAGCCCATTTCTGGGCAAAGTCCGGCACGTGGCCGCTCAAGGTAATCACCCCGTTATCGCACTGCACGCCAATGTGCGTGTCGTTGATGGCGGGGTCCCACATCAGTTCAGCCTGCACATCGTGTTGCAGCTGGGTATCGGTCTTGGTCATGTCATGACTCCTTCGGGTAAGGTTGGCCGCGCAGCGCGGCAGAGCTGCTGTCCTGCACGGGGTAGTAGTGCCTGGCGCGTGCCGGGTGTGGCACGGCATCGCGATAGCCGCGCGGCACTGTCAGCTGCCGCAGGCTGGACACCAGCGGGGCCGCCAGCGGCGCAAATTGCTGGCGGCTATAGCTGCTGAGAATGCTGTGAAACACGCTGCGACCTTCGGCGTGCAGATGCCGAAAATCGCTAAACGTAAACGGCGGAGCCATGGGGCGAGCGTCCATGAGCAGCCAGAAGCGTGCCAGAAGCGCCCGGTTATCTGGCCCTGCCACAGTCTGGATACGGTTTAAAAGCTGGCTTTCGTTCATGGCGTGCCTCCTGGCTAAGGGGATAAAAGGCCCGGCTTGTAGCTCGCTACCCGGTATGGCCCTACGGTGCGCGCCCGGGCGGCGGCTGACTGTGCACTGGCACACATAATTCATCGAAATAACAGCCAGGCCAGCCGCCGCCTTGGTTCGGCAGCGTACGGACAAGCAGCGCACCCGGCGTGATGCTGTGTGCTGATGGCGCACAAAGGGCCGGGCATCTTGCCCGTGGCCCCGGCACCGCCCATCCAGAGGGTGACTTATGTATTCCGAACGCTATGTACGGACATTCGGCAGCGCAGCAGGCGTCATCGGGCGGCTGTATTCCTTGCCAGCGCTAGAGCGGGATGGCTACGGCGATATTTCCCGCCTGCCGGTGTCGCTGCGCGTCCTGCTGGAGTCACTATTGCGCCACACCGACAGCACGCCCGCCTGCGAGGCGCAGCTGCGCCAGCTGGCCGGCTGGCAGCCACAGGCCGTGCGCGATAGCGATGTGCCGTTCATGCCGGCACGCGTGCTGCTGCAGGACTTCACCGGCGTACCGCTGCTGTGCGACCTGGCCGCCATGCGCGACGCCGTGCACGCGCTGGGTGGTGATGCCGGCTGGCTAGCGCCCCAGGTGCCCGTGCATCTGGTGGTAGACCATTCGGTACAGGTAGATTTCTTTCGCGAAGCCAATGCGCTGGCGCTGAACATGGCGCAGGAATACACACGCCATGCCGAGCGCTACGGCTTCATCAAGTGGGGGGTGCAGGCGTTTGACAAACTGCAGGTCAGCCCGCCGGGGCGGGGCATTGTGCACCAGGTCAACCTGGAGCATCTGGCGCCGGGCCTGGGGCGGCGGGGCGAGGTGTGCTTTCCGGATAGCGTGGTGGGGACCGACTCGCACACCACCATGATCAACGCCCTGGGCGTGCTGGGCTGGGGGGTGGGAGGCATCGAGGCCGAGGCCGCCATCCTGGGGCTGCCGGTGACGCTGCTGATTCCCGATGTGGTGGGTGTACAGCTGGAGCAGCAGCTGCCGCACGGGGTCAGCGCTACCGACCTGGCGCTGGCGCTGACTGCCATCCTGCGCGAAGAAAACGTGCTGGACTGCTTTGTGGAATTCTTTGGTGCCGGCTGCGCCAGCCTCACCGTGCCAGACCGCGCCACGCTGGCCAATATGGCGCCAGAGTACGGTGCCACCGTGGCCTTTTTCCCGCCCGACGAGCAAAGCGTGGCCTACCTGGCCGCTACCGGTCGTGACGAAGCCACGCAGCTGGCTTTTCGCCGCTACTACCAGGCGCAGAACATGTTCGGCACGCCGCTGCCCGGCATGCTGCATTACAGCCGCACCGTGCGCATCGATCTGAGCCGTATCCAGCCATGCGTGGCCGGCCCCAGGCTGCCGCAAGAACACAAGCCGCTGGGCATCGTCAAACAGGACTTTCTGCTGTCGCTTGGCCTGCCGGTAAGCCAGGGCGGCTTTGGCCAGGTTACCGCGCCGCGGCTAGCCCTTGCGGCCAACCCTGCTGCCTTGCGGCACGGCGATATCCTGATTGCCGCCATCACGTCCTGCACCAATACGGCCAACCCCGGCAGCATGTTGGCCGCAGGCCTGCTGGCGCGTAACGCCGTGCTGCGCGGGCTGCGGGTGGCGCCGCATATCAAGACGTCGCTGGCGCCGGGCTCGCGCGTGGTCAGCGACTATCTGGCCCGCACCGATTTACTGGCACCGCTGGGCATACTGGGCTTCAGGGTGGTGGCCTACGGCTGCACCACCTGTATTGGCAATGCCGGGCCGCTGGCGCCGGCACTGGAAGCGCAAGTCAGCCAGCAAGGGCTGGTATGCGTGGCGGTGCTATCCGGCAACCGCAACTTTGAAGCGCGCATCCACCCGGCCCTGCGGGCCAACTACCTGATGAGCCCTGCGCTGGTGGTGGCTTACGCCCTGGCCGGGCGTATCGATATCGACCTGGCGCACGAGCCGCTGGGGCACGATGCCGCCGGCGCGCCGGTATACCTGCACGAGCTGTGGCCCAGCCCGCTAGACACCCGGCTGGCGCTGCAACAAGCCGGCCATAGCCAGCCCTATCGCCAGGCCTATCTGCCGGTTCAGCCGCCACAGTGGGCGGCCCTGCCCGCGCTCAGTGGCCCGTGTTACCCATGGCCGCCGTCCAGCTATATCGTGCGCCCGCCATTTGTGGACCAGCTTGCCCTGGCCTGCCCCGAGATCCGCGGCATCTACCAGGCCCGCGCCCTGGTGCTGCTGGGCGACGCCATTTCTACCGACCACATCAGCCCTGCCGGGCCCATCGCAGCGGATAGCTGCGCTGGTCGCTACCTGCACGAGCAAGGCATTGCTGAGCCAGATTTCAATAGCTACGGCAGCCGGCGCGGCAACCATCAGGTCATGATGCGCGGCTGCCTGGCCAACCCGCGGCTGGTGAACCTGATGTTGCCGCCCGACGATGAAGCGCAAGGCGGCCTTACCCTGCACCAGCCCGATGCCCAACGCGGCTTTATCTACGATATTGCCATGCGCTACCGCGCCGAGCAGGTACCGCTAGTGGTGTTTGCCGGCCACAACTACGGCACCGGCTCCAGCCGCGACTGGGCCGCCAAAGGCATGGCCTTGCTGGGCGTGCGGGCAGTAATTGCCCGCAGCTTCGAGCGCATCCACCGCAGCAACCTGGTGGGGATGGGCGTGCTACCACTGGAGTTTCAGGGCCAGGACAGCGTGGCCTCGCTGCAGCTGCACGGGCGCGAGCTGTTTGACCTGCCCTTTATCGAAGACGGTATCCGCCCAGGCATGCTGCTCACCCTGCAGGTTTACTACCCGAATGGCCAGCAGCGCAGCTGCACCCTGCGCCTGCGCATCGACACCGAGGCCGAAGCCACTTACTACCGGCACGGCGGGCTGATGCCCTATCTGGTGAGAACGCTGATCAGCAAGGCCTCGCTGGCCCCGCAGCAGGTGCCCGCATGACCACCTTCATCCGGCGCGAACAAGACACACTGGGCGCCATTGCCGTCAGTACCGACGTGCTGTGGGGGGCGCATACCCAGCGCGCCCTGCTGCATTTCCAGATCGGCAGCGAGCTGATGCCCCTGCCGGTGATGTACGCCATGGCGCGCATCAAGCGCGCTGCCGCCATGGCCAATGCCGAGCTGACCCTGCTGGACAACCGCCTGGCGCTGGCCATTGCCCAGGCAGCCGGCGAGGTGTTGCAGGGCATTCATGACCAGCAGTTTCCGCTGCATATCTGGCAAAGCGGCTCCGGCACGCAAAGCCACATGAACATGAACGAGGTGCTGGCCAACCGCGCATCAGAGATTCTGGGCGCAGACTGCGGCGACCGGCGCATTGTGCACCCCAACGACCACGTAAACCTGGGGCAGTCCAGCAACGATGTCTTCCCCACCGCCATGCACCTGTGCGTGCTGGACATGCTGCACACACAGCTATTGCCCGCCCTGCAGCAGCTGATCGATGCGCTGCAACACAAGCAACAGGCCTACAGCCAGCTGGTGAAGCTGGGGCGTACCCATCTGCAAGATGCCGTACCGCTGACGCTGGGGCAGGAGATCTCCGCCTGGGTCGCACAGCTGCTGCAGGTACAGCGCAGCCTGGCCAGACAGCTGCCAGACCTGTACCCGCTGGCTATCGGCGGCACGGCGGTAGGCACCGGGCTGAATTGCCACACGGACTTTGCCCGCGCCGTCATCGTGCGCCTGGCCGATGAAACCGGGCTGCCCTTGTCGGCCAGCAGTAACCGCTTTGCCATCCAGGCTGCCCACGATGATTTGCTGGCCTGCCATGGCCTGCTGAAAGTGTTGGCCGCAGTGCTGAACAAAATGGCCAACGACATCCGCTGGCTAGCCTCTGGCCCGCGTGCGGGGCTGGGCGAACTGGTACTGCCGGAGAACGAAGCCGGCAGCTCCATCATGCCCGGCAAGGTGAACCCCACCCAGTGCGAAGCCATCACCATGCTGTGCTGCCAGGTGATGGGTAACGACGTCACCATGGCCCTGGCCTGTGCCTCCGGCCAGCTACAGCTGAATACCTACAAGCCATTGATTGTGGTGAACCTGCTGCAAAGCCTGAGCCTGCTGGCCGATGGCATGCGTAGCTTCAACCGCTACTGCATCGCCGGGCTGGCCGCCAACGAAGCACATATCCAGGCCAGCGTGGCGCGCTCGCTGATGCTGGTCACCGCCCTGGTACCGCATATCGGCTACGACCGTGCCGCCGTGATTGCGCAGTACGCGCAGCAGCAGGACTGCAGCCTGCGCGAGGCGGCCATCGCGGTAGGCGGCATTAGCGAGCAGCAATTTAGCGACTGGGTAGACACCAGTGCGATGGTGTAGCCGCAGGCCATGTGGCCAGGGTTGGCCGCATGGCCGGGCGGGCAGCGCTAGGCCAGCTTGTCCGGGGCCAGCAGGCGGTCGTATTCGCGCTTGACCACGGCGTAGCATTCGCAGGTGCGCTGCTCCAGGCCCAGGCGGTCTACCACGTGGATATGGCCGCGCGCATAGGTAATCAGGCCGGCCCGCTGCAAGTTCATGGCGGCATTGGTGACCCCCTCGCGCCGCACGCCCAGCATATTGGCGATCAGCTCCTGGGTCATCACCAGGTCGCTGCCCTGCAGGCGGTCCAGGCTTAACAGTAGCCAGCGGCACAGCTGCTGATCCAGCGTGTGGTGCCGGTTGCACACGGCGGTTTGCGCCATCTGCGTAATCAGCGCCTGGGTATAACGCAACAGCAGGTGCATCACGGCAACCGAGGCATTGAACTCTTCCTTGATCACCCGCGAAGGCAGCCGGTAGCCATAGCCGCCACTTTGTACCACCGCGCTACTCGGGGTGGACTCGCCCCCCATGAACAGGGCAATACCGACAATACCCTCGTGGCCGACCACCGCGATCTCGGCCGAGTCACCGTTTTGCATCACATACAGCAAAGACACAATCGCATCCACCGGGAAGTACACATGGTTCAGCTTGCCCCCTGGCTGGTACAGCGTCTGCCCTAGCGGCATGTCTACGCGCTGCAGGTGCGGCTGAATACGCAGCCATGCCTCATCGGGCAAGGCGCTGAGCAAGCCGTTGCCGGCTCTGGAAGACTGGTTGGTCATGATGGTGCCTGTGTTGAATGGTAAAAGACAATGATTCAGCATAAAAGCACCGCCCACCCGATGTATGTACGCTAACGCACAGATTGCCTGTCGGGTTCGATAGAACATACACAAGCCTGCCAGCTTGCAGTACCACACCAGGCTGGCTGCCAGACTGCCATCCACGGCACACCTTGGCCGGCAAACACGAGCTGCCTGGCATCGCTTACGCCATGGCGCAGGCAAGTCCACAACCAGCTTTTGCGCTTTTACCAGGAGTTGCTGATATGAATAATGCCGCGAAACGCATCAAGAAACTGATGGATGACAACCCCGACTGCCGCCAGCTGGACATCCTGAAACAGCTGGCACTGGCGTTGCAGCTGAAACACGACTTCAATGTACATCTGTTGTATGAAATTGATTACTCATACTTCAGCATTGCCATGCAGCTATTGGAAGACTGGCGCCTAGGGCACCATATAGAAACCCGCAGCAAGCTGATGGAGAAACTGTTCTGCGAATACCCGGACGCCATCATGCCCCACCAGCTGGCTGAAGACGCACTGCCAGCCCAGCCAGAAACCGTGCAAGCGCCAGCCAGCCCACCAGCCAAACAACGCAGCAAAGGCAAACTGCATCGCAAGCAAACCGCAGGCTAAGCAGCACCGAGGCCACCCTGCGGCCAACCTGGCCAGCCCCGCGCAAGCCGCAACGCCCCACACCAGGCACAATAAAACCGCACCAAACAGTGCGGTTTTATTGTGCTAGCCGGCAGGGTGCCTCTGGTTCAGGGCAGCAGCTTGCCCGCCTCTACCTGCTGCACACCACGCACGTTTTTGCTCAGCTGGATAGCCAGCGCCCGCTCAGCCGGGCCGTGCAGCCTGCCACTGAGATGCACCACACCCAGGCTGGTGGTCACGCTAATGCGGTTACTATCGATATTGCGTGCGTACAGCAGCGTAGACTTCACCTTGGTAGTAATCCAGGCGTCCGACAACCCCTGCTCCACCTGCGTACCCGAGCGCATGCCCCCTGCAGACGCAGGCGGGGGCACCACCTGCAGCTGGTTCTCCACGTCGGTCACACCACGGGTAGAGGCGGCAATCATGCCGGCCATGCCCATGCTTTGCTTGCTGTTGGCCGTACCCTGCAGCGTCACCTTGCCTTGGCGGCTACTGACCGTTACATCCACATCGTCTGCGTAACGGCTCCATTTCAAACGCGACTTCACCGCCGCATTCAAGGTAGCGTCGTCGGCCATCTCACCATAACCGCGCGTCAGCACCGGGGGCGGCGGCATAAAGCCCTCGCGCACATCCAGCTGGTTATCTACCGTCGCCACCCCTTCCACACCCAGCGCAATTTCCTGCGCTAGCTCTTTTTTAACGCTTTCCTCTACCGTGCCCGTGAGCGTGACCTTATTGTTGTAAACCGTCACCCGAATATCCTGGTCGCGCAGTAGCGGGTTCAAGGCATAACTGGTGGAAATCTGCGTTTCGTGCCGTATATCCGTTGCCTCCTGTGCCGTAGGGGCTGCAAAGCCCTGGGCACTCAGGCCCAGAGAAAGTCCGCCTGACAAAAACAGCCATGCCAGCTGGCGAAACCGCGTTTTCATGATGTCTTCCCTATTGATGGAGCGCCGCTAACAAAACCACGCGGCCAACCTTTATCGGCCTGCCACAGGTGATGCAAGGCAGGGTCGGTGTTGTGTTAGCGGCTCCCTGCTGATGAGCAAAAGCCCGCCAGCGCAGATAGCTTTTGCGGCTACCCCCGTAGCGGGCCAGGGCTTACTTGTGCTTGTTCAGAAAGTCATGAACCTGCTTTTCGGCAGCTTCACGCGTGGTGGCGTAGCGTTGCTGCACCAGCCCGGCCAGCTTCTGCACATGGCCTTCTGTTTGCAGCAGCTCATCGTCGGTCAGCTTGCCCCACAGCACCTTAGCCTCGCCAACATAGGTTTTCCATTTGCCTTTCATTTCGTCGGCACCTGGCAGATGGGCAGTGGTGCTAGCCGGGCTAGCAACAGCGGCAGTCGCCGCAACAGGGGGCTTGGTGGTTTTTTCCATAATGATGCTCCTTCATTCAGGGCAAGCCGTACCGAAAGGCGTGGCGTTTGCCCAAAGGACAGCATCCCCCCTCACCCGCCGTGCGTCTGTTCACTAACGCACCCACAGCATGGCGAGGCACCAGCCGGGTAATAGCCGACGGGATCGGGTGCTACCAGCACCGGCGCCCGCATCAGGCTTTTTTGGGGTGGAGGCGCCAGCGATGGCGTATCAGTGAGCAGCCTGAGCTGTGCAGGAATGGCGGGGTCATTACATCTGCGCAACACCCGGTAAACCGCGCATTTCGAGCCGGGGTTCCAAAAAAATTGGGGGCTTGGCAAGGGTATCGTTGCCGAAACCCCTACCAAACCCCCAAGATGTCAAATCAATAAGCTACTGATTTTATTAAGCTTTAACGGTATCAGCCACGTCCTGATAGTCTTTGATCTGGTCAAAGTTCATATAACGGTACACCTCGGCGCTCTTCTCGTTGATGATACCGATGTTGGCATGGTACTCCGCCAGAGTCGGGATCTTGCCCAGCTTGGAGCAGATAGCGGCCAGCTCGGCGGAACCCAGGAACACGTTGGTGTTCTTGCCCAGACGGTTCGGGAAGTTACGGGTGGAGGTGGACATCACGGTAGCGCCTTCGCGTACCTGCGCCTGGTTACCCATGCACAGGCTGCAACCCGGCATTTCGGTGCGGGCACCGGCCATGCCGAATACGCCGTAGTGGCCTTCGTTAGTGAGCTGTTCGGCGTCCATCTTGGTTGGCGGGGCCAGCCACAGTTTTACCGGCAGGTCGCGTTTGCCTTCCAGCAGCTTGGAGGCGGCGCGGAAGTGACCAATGTTGGTCATGCAGGAGCCGATGAACACTTCGTCGATCTGGGTGCCGGCCACTTCGGACATGAATTTCACGTCGTCCGGGTCGTTCGGGCAGGCTACGATCGGCTCTTTCACGTCGGCCAGGTCGATTTCGATTACGGCAGCGTATTCGGCGTCGGCATCCGGCTGCAGCAGTTCGCCGTTGGCGATCCACTCTTCCATTTTGCTGATGCGGCGCGCCAGGGTACGGGCGTCGGCGTAGCCTTCGGCGATCATGTACTTCATCAGGGTGATGTTGGAGTTCATGTATTCGACGATAGGCGCTTTGTTCAGGCGCACGGTGCAGCCAGCGGCGGAGCGCTCGGCAGACGCATCGGACAGCTCGAATGCTTGCTCTACTTTCAGGTCTGGCAGACCTTCGATTTCCAGCACTTTACCGGAGAAGATGTTTTTCTTGCCGGCTTTGGCGACGGTGAGCAGGCCTTGCTTGATGGCGTACAGCGGGATGGCGTTCACCAGGTCACGCAGGGTAACGCCTGGCTGCAGTTCGCCCTTGAAGCGCACCAGTACCGATTCCGGCATGTCCAGCGGCATCACACCGGTGGCGGCGGCAAAGGCGACCAGGCCGGAGCCGGCCGGGAAGGAAATACCGATCGGGAAGCGGGTGTGCGAGTCGCCACCGGTACCGACGGTATCCGGCAGCAGCAGGCGGTTCAGCCAGCTGTGGATCACGCCATCGCCCGGACGCAGGGCTACGCCGCCACGGGTGGAGATGAAGGCCGGCAGCTCTTTGTGCATTTTCACGTCTACCGGTTTCGGGTAGGCGGCGGTATGGCAGAAGGACTGCATGACCAGGTCGGCAGAGAAGCCCAGGCAAGCCAGATCTTTCAGCTCGTCGCGGGTCATCGGGCCAGTGGTGTCTTGCGAACCTACGGTGGTCATGCGCGGCTCACAGTAGGTACCTGGGCGTACGCCCTGACCTTCCGGCAGGCCACAGGCGCGGCCAACCATTTTCTGTGCCAGCGAGAAGCCTTTGCCGCTGTCTACCGGGTCTTTCGGCAGACGGAACTCGGTGGAGGCAGGCAGGCCCAGTGCTTCACGCGCTTTGGCGGTCAGGCCACGGCCGATAATCAGGTTGATACGGCCACCGGCGCGTACTTCGTCCAGCAGCACGTCGGATTTCAGGCTGAATTTTTCTACCAGCTGGCCGTCTTTTTCGATTTTGCCTTCGTACGGGTAGATGTCGATTACATCGCCCATTTCCAGCTTGGACACTTCTACTTCGATAGGCAGGGAGCCGGAGTCTTCCTGGGTATTGAAGAAGATCGGGGCAATTTTGCCACCCAGGGTCACGCCGCCGAAGCGTTTGTTCGGTACGAACGGGATGTCCTGGCCAGTAGCCCACACCACGGAGTTGGTGGCAGATTTACGCGAGGAGCCGGTACCGACCACGTCGCCGACGTAGGCGACCAGGTTGCCTTTTTTCTTCAGGTCTTCGATGAACTGCATCGGGCCGCGCTTGCCGTCTTCTTCCGGCTTGAAGGCCGCATCGGGGCGGGTGTTCTTCAGCATGGCCAGGTAGTGCATCGGGATATCAGGGCGGCTCCAGGCGTCCGGTGCCGGCGACAGGTCGTCGGTGTTGGTTTCGCCAGGTACCTTGAACACGGTAACAGTGATTTTCTGTGCTACTTCAGGGCGGCTGGTGAACCATTCGGCGTCGGCCCAGCTTTGCAGTACGCCTTTGGCGTTGGCATTGCCCTGGTCGGCCAGCTCTTTCACGTCGTTGAAGAAGTCGAATACCAGCAGGGTTTTCTTCAGGCCTTCAGCGGCGATGGCGCCGACTTTTTCGTCGCCCAGCAGGTCGATCATCGGCTTGACGTTGTAGCCGCCCAGCATGGTGCCCAGCAGTTCGGTAGCCAGCTCGCGCGATACCAGTGGCGAGGCCACGGTGCCTTCGGCAACAGCGGCCAGAAAAGAAGCTTTTACCTTGGCTGCGTCATCCACGCCTGGCGGTACACGGTGGGTAATCAGTTCTACCAGTGTCTGCTCTTCGCCTGCGGGCGGGTTTTTCAGCAGTTCAACCAGTTCTTCTACCTGTTTGGCAGTCAGCGGCAGTGGCGGGATGCCCAGCGCGGCGCGCTCGGCAACATGTTGGCGGTAAGCTACTAGCATGGCTCGGGACCTTTTTGCTTGGGTTGTTTGCAATCAGCCTGACGGCAGCGGGTGCGGGCTGCCGGCAACCATCCGGGATATTACTACGACTCCCGGCTATGATTCGTGAAGATTACGCCCTTGGCGATCCATGCACAAACGAGTAATCGAAACATAGATTGTGAGATAAAATCACAGCCATGAATACTTACCCCCCTCTCAACGGCTTGCGCATTTTCGAAGCAGCAGCAAGGCTGGAAAGCTTCTCATCTGCGGCCAACGAGCTGCACGTCACCCACGGCGCTGTGAGCAAGCAGATCAAGCAGCTGGAAGAATGGCTAGGCGTACAGCTATTCGAGCGTAGCGGCGGCCGTGTAAAACTGACCGACACCGGCTGGCGCTACCTGGTACAGGTGCAGGACGGGCTAGACCTGATCGCCAACGCCACCAGCCAGCTACTGCAGCCAGACCGCCAGCGGCGGCTGTCGATCAACTCCACCCCCACGTTTGCGCTGTTCTGGCTGCTGCCACGGCTGCAGGGCTTTCGCGCGCGCTTTCCGGATATCGACCTGCATCTGGTGACTTCCGACCGCGACATCAGCCGGCTGGACACGCCGTTCGACATCGCCATCCGCCGTGGCCCGGGCGACTGGCCAGGCCACCTGGCCAAGCCGTTTCTGGAAGAGTGGGAGCTGCCGCTGTGCAGCCCAGCGCTACTGGCACGCCAGCCCATACAGCAGCCAGCCGACCTGGCGCACCACACCCTGCTGTACGCCGACACGCGACCAACCCAGTGGCAGCGCTGGTTTACCCTGGCCGGCGTACCCGAGCTGAAACCGGCCAGCAGCCTGCACTTTGACCGTTTCTCGTTGGCGTTGCAGGCGGCCATGGATGGCCTGGGCGTGGTATTGGGGCCATTGCCGATGGCGCAACAGGCGCTGGATAGCGGCAAACTGGTGGCGCCACTACAGCAGCCGGTGGTGCCGGTACGCGATTATTGCTGGATAGCCCCGCGCGCTGCGGTAGACGATGTCGCCATTCATGCGTTTTGCCACTGGCTGGAACAAACTGCGGCAAACGAGCAACGCAATCACGGCAAAACCCACAAGTCAGACTTATAGAAACAAGGTTTTCAGTAGATGGGTTAGACCTAAAGCGGCGCAGTGTCTATGCTTGCAGGAAAGCAAAACAGGAAAACCGCATGTTTGATCTGCAAAACCTGATGGTCTGCCTGATCGAGCCTTCCCGCACCCAAAGGCTCATCATCCAGAATCACCTGCGCGAAATGGGTATAGAGAATATCGACCTGCTGGAAACGGGCGAACAAGGGCTGGCGCGCATGCGCGAGCTGCCGCGCCCGGACATCACCATCAGTGCCATGTACCTGCCTGACATGACGGGGGCGGAATTGGTGGTTACCATGCGCGCCGATGGCGAAATTCGCGATATGCCCTACGTGCTGATTTCCAGTGAAACCCGCGCCCAGCAGCTGGATGCCATCCGCCAGGCCGGGGCGCTGGCCATTTTGCCCAAGCCGTTTACCACCCACCAGCTAGACCGTGCCCTGTGCTCGGCGCTGGATTACCTCAATACCGAAGAAGTACGCGCCGAGCTGGAGCACTACGACCTGGACACCAAGCGCATCCTGCTGGTGGACGACAGCAGCACCTCGCGCCATTACCTGCGTACCGTGCTGGAGCGCATGGGCTTTGACCAGATCGAAGAAGCGGCCAACGGCATGTCGGCCATACCGCTACTTCAGGACACCCAATTCGACCTGATCATTACCGACTACAACATGCCCGAGATGGATGGCCGTGCACTGATCGAATACGTGCGCACGCTGAGCCCGCAGATGTCGGTGCCCATCCTGATGGTGTCTGGCGAACAGGACCAGACCCGGCTGGCTGCCGTGGAAGAAGCTGGCGTCTCAGCCATCTGCGACAAACCGTTCGAGATGAGCACCCTGCGCAGCCTGATCGTGCAGTTTCTGTAGCCGCTGGCTACCCGCAACCGTAAAAAACCGCAGGCGACAGCGCTGCGGTTTTTTCATGCCTGGCCCCCTTACGCGGGGCGCGGCGCCACCCACACCAGGCGCTCGCCTGCCTTACCCGCCTGCGTGCGCCAGTAGCCGGCTTTCACCTGGCCATCCAGCGGCAGCAGCCCGGCACGCTGCGCCAGCAACACCTCTTGCGCCCCTGCCTTGAGCAAGGCCGCACGCACGCGCTGCTTGTCACGTGCGCTGCCCGTGTGCAGTAGCTGCGCGTCGGCTGCTAACGGGGCGGGCTGCCATTGTGCGGCCAACGTTAGCTGCGGCTGGGCCAGCATGGCCAGCCCGGCAAACAGTGTTTCCAGCCAGGGCTTCCAGCTAGCCAGCGCCGGCGAATCCGGCACCTGCACCGAGCCGGGGTAAGCCACACCCAGCGTCAACGCTGCCTCCATGCGCTGGTGGCAGGGCACGCCTGGCGGGGCAAAATCCGGCATCAGCAGCAGGATATCCAGCCGCTGCGCCGTAGCATCGTGCGTGACATAGGCCGCGGCACTGCCCGCCTCGCCCGGCAGGCTCAACAGGAAGGTACCGGCTGGCAGCGGCAACAGCGCCGGCAGCGCCGCCAGTGGCCGGGTATGCTGCAGCGCCTGCGCCAGATCCGCGGCAAAAGCCATGGCGCGGCGGCCATCGCGCACAAACAGGCCGTAAGCCTCGGCCAGCACAAACTCGGTTTCACGCTGGGTATCATTGATGGTGTACAGCCCGGCCAGCTGGGCCAGCTCGCGCTGCACCACCTGCGCTGCCTGGGCGCAAGCCTCTTCACGGCCAGCCAGCTGGGTAAACAGCTGTGCCACACGCTTGGCCCAAGGGCGCGACGCCTGGTAACGAGCACTATGTAAATCGTTCACCACCCCAACCCCTTCGCAAAAAAAGGCGGGATTGTACCGCAAACCCCCACCCACCCCACCATGCCGCACGCACAAAACACCCTGCCATTGCCATGCAAATGGCTTGAAGGTAAGCTAGGGCTACGCTTTTGCTTGCTCGCAAGCTCTGCGTGGGTGCCGCCGGCAGCCTGCTGCCGGCAACCTTCCCTTGTTGCAATATCTACTTTACGGGCCGGCCTTTGCCGGCCCGCTTTTTTTGCCGCGCGACACCGGCCCCACCGCTGCGCTAGCATCGTGGCAAGCCGCCAAAGGGGAAAACATGTCACCACAAACCGGATTCATCGGCCTGGGCCTGATGGGCCAGCCCATGTGCCAGCGCCTGCTGCGCGCTGGCGTGCCACTGCATATATGGAACCGCAGCCCGGGCAAAACGGCTGCGCTGCAGGCCGCCGGGGCTAGCATAGCCCCCAGCGTGGCCGCGCTGGTGGCCAGCTGCGACATCATCATGCTGTGCGTCTCCGACACCGCTGCCGTAGAAAGCGTGGTGTTTGGCGAAGGCGGCATTGCCAGCCATGGCCGCGCCGGGCAGCTGCTGGTGGACTTTTCCAGCATCGCCCCCGACGCCACGCGCAGCTTTGCCCAAAGGTTGGCCGCACACTGCGGCATGCGCTGGGTAGACGCCCCGGTGTCTGGCGGTGTCAAAGGCGCAGAAAGCGGCCAGCTGGTGATCATGGCAGGCGGCGACGCCAGCGATATCGACGCGCTGCGCCCGCTGCTGGCGCACCTCAGCCAGCGCCTTACGCGCATGGGCGACACGGGCGCCGGCCAGGTGACCAAGGTATGCAACCAGCTGATCGTGGCCAGTACCGCCGCACTGATCGCCGAAACCGTGCAGCTGGCCGAGGCGGCGGGGGTGGACGCCAGCCTGCTGGCTCCGGCGCTGGCCGGCGGCTTTGCCGACTCGCTGCCGTTCCAGATCCTGGCGCCGCGCATGGCCGGGCGCGAGTTTGCGCCGGTACAGTGGAAAGCCGCCACGCTACTGAAAGACCTGAACAACGCCACCGCACTGGGCAGCGCCACGCAGCGCCCGCTGCCCATGGCCAGCCAGGCGCAGGCACTGCTGCACGCCCACTGCCAGGCCGGCCACGCCCAGCACGACCTCAGCAGCCTGATACTGCACTACCTGTCACAGGAGTAAACCATGCCACGCTTTGCGGCCAACCTGTCCCTGCTGTTTACCGAATCCCCGCTGCCTCAGCGCTTTGCCCAGGCCGCTGCCGCCGGTTTTGGCGCCGTGGAAATCCAGTTCCCCTACGACCACCCTGCCGAAGCGCTAGCGGCTGCTGCCAGCGCGGCCGGCACGCCGGTGATCCTGATCAATGTGCCGGCGGGCGACCTGATGGCAGGCGGCCCCGGCCTGGCCAGCCACCCCGACCGCCGCGACGCCTTTGCCGCCGCCCTGCCGCAGGCGCTGCACTACGCGCAGGCACTGGGCGTGCCACTACTGAATATCCTGCCCGGCAGGTTGGCCGCAGGGCAGAGCCGCGAGGCCTGCCTGGCCACGCTGGCGGCCAACTTGCAGCTGGCCGCCGCCTTTTTTGCGCCGCACGGCCTGCGCCTGTGCTGCGAAGCCATCAACGACATAGACATGCCCGGCTTTCTGCTGCGCACGCCAGACGAAGTCGCCCAGCTGCTGGCCGGCATGCCGCAAGCGGGCATCGGCCTGCAAATCGATATTTACCACGCTGCACGCATGAATCTGGATATTCCGGCCCTGCTGGCCCGCCACCTGCCGCAAGCCGCCCACATCCAGTTTGCCGACTACCCGGGCCGTGGCGAGCCGGGCAGCGGCACCCTGCCCTTGCGTGATTATTTTGATTTTATTGAAAAAAATGGCTATACCGGCTGGCTGGGCGCCGAATACCGCCCCACTGCAGCCAGCCACAGCACGCTGGGCTGGCTGGCCGCTAGCTGATGGCTTTTTTTTGCATACAATCCGGCTGGCTTTTTAAAAATCAGTCACTTGCATAGCCTGTACTTTAAAAACCCTTGCGCAATCGAATTATTTTCATTAGAATGCGCCCTTCTCGAAATTGCTGGCAGTAACACCCGCGCTGCCGGCCTCTACGATTTCATCGCATCTGACCCTATTTGGCTTCGTTTCCGCCTCGTCCTTTCAGGACTGCTGTTCGCCGCTTGTCAGGTTGGTTCGATGACCTGTAACCCCAAGCGGGCTCACAACCGGCGCACCACGCCGGACTGAAAGGATTCACCATGCAGAAGTTCTCCGACCTGGGGCTGGCCCCCGCTATTGCCAAAGCACTGGAAAAAGCCGGCTACGACACGCCGACCCCGGTACAAGGCGAAGCCGTGCCTGCCGCCATCGCTGGTCGCGACCTGCTTGTTTCGGCACAAACCGGTAGCGGCAAGACCGCTGCCTTCCTGCTGCCAGCACTGACCCGTGTCAGCGAGCGCTCCAAAGGCGCCGGCAACGGCCCACGCGTTCTGGTCCTGACCCCTACCCGCGAGCTGGCTCAGCAGGTAGAAAAAAATGCCCTGGTTTACGGCGAAGAGCTGCGCTGGCTGCGTACCGTTACCCTGGTGGGTGGCGCATCGTTCGGCTTCCAGACCCGTGCCCTGTCGCGCCCGGTTGACATCATCGTAGCCACCCCAGGCCGCCTGATGGACCACATGCGCTCCGGCCGTATCGATTTCTCCCGCCTGGAAATGCTGATTCTGGACGAAGCCGACCGCATGCTGGACATGGGCTTCATCGAAGACATCGAAACCATCGTGGCCGCTACCCCTAGCGAACGCCAGACCCTGCTGTTCTCCGCTACCCTGGACGGTATCGTAGGCAAAATGGCAGAGCGCATGACCCGCGACCCACAGCGCATCGAGATCGAGCGCAAAGAGGAAAGCGGCAATATCGAAGAGCACCTGCTGTACGCAGATGACAACAATCACAAACAGCGCCTGCTGGATGCGATCCTGAAAGAAGCCAACTTTGACCAGGCTGTAGTGTTTACCGCCACCAAAATCGGCTCCGAAGAAATCGCTGACAAGCTGTCCGACATGGGCTACAGCGCAGCCTGCCTGCACGGCGACATGCCGCAAAGCTGGCGTAACCGTACCCTGAACGACCTGCGTCGTGGCCGCATCAAGATTCTGGTAGCCACCGACGTAGCCGCTCGCGGTATCGATGTACCTGGCATTGGCCTGGTTGTGAACTACGACCTGCCAAAACAAGCCGAAGACTACGTACACCGCATTGGACGTACCGGTCGTGCTGGCCGTAGCGGCGTGGCGATCACCATCGCCGAATCGCGCGAATTCCACCGCGTACGTCGCATCGAGCAGTACCTGAAGCGCCAACTGACCGAAGCCGTGATCCAGGGCCTGGAACCGACCCGCCGCCCACCGAAAGGCCGTCCTGCTGGCAAAGGTGGCCCACGTCGCAGCAACGGCGGCGGCTACGGTGACCGTAAACCAGGTGGCGGCTACGGCGGCAACCGTGGTGGCTACGGCGACCGCAACCGCAGCAGCAGCGGCCCGCGCCAAGGTGGCAGCGGCGACCGTCGCCCACGCAGCGAGTAAGCTAGCAAGCGCAACAAATAAAAAACCCAGCCTGGTGCTGGGTTTTTTATTTGTCTGCTTTTTATTTGTCTTTTGCATGCAAAAGCAGCACAAAACAAAGCCAACCACAGCAAGACCGGGGCGGCTTTCGATATCGCTGCCAACACCGGCAGCGATGGCGGCAATCAGGCTGGCAGATACGGCAACACCGACCACAGCACCAGCACGGCAAACAGCGCTGCCACCACATCGTCCAGCATCACGCCAAAACCGCCGTGCACACGGGCATCCAGCCAGCGTATCGGCCACGGTTTGACGATGTCGAACACGCGAAACGCCAGCAATGCGGCCAACCACGCCGCGGGCGTAGCCGGCACCGCCGCCAGCACCAGCAGCATGGCCACGATTTCGTCCCACACAATATGACCGCTATCGGCCACACCCAGCGCCCGGCCGGTCACGCCGCACACCCACACGCCCAGCACAAACAGCGGCAGCGCCAGCCAGGCCAGCATCACGCCCTGCACGCCAGCCAGGTGCAAACCCGCCGCCAGCGGCAAGGCGGCAATGCTGCCCCAGGTACCCGGCGCCGGGGTAATCAGCCCGCTGCCAAAACCCAGCGCCAGGAAATGCGCCGGGTGGCGCAGTAAAAAACGCACGTCCGGTTTAAGCGAAGTGGTCATAACCCAACCTTTCCAGTGCCACAACCTGCCCGCCTGCATCCAGCAAGCGCAAGCCCTCACCCGCCACAATGCGGCCAACCTTGTGCGCCGCCACGCCAGCCTGAGCAGCAGCAGCCTGCACCGCCGCAGCCTGCGCCGGGGCGGCAGTAAAGCACAGCTCGTAATCGTCGCCACCGGCGGCAATAGCCGGCAACCAGCGCGCGCGCTGCGCCGCCAGCTGCGGGTGCGTGGGCAAGGCATCCACCCACACGTCAGCCCCCACACCAGAACGCGCCAGAATGTGCGACAGGTCGGCCGCAAAGCCGTCGGACACGTCCAGCGCCGCATGCGCCACCCCTAGCAGGGCCTGGCCCAGCGCCACCCGTGGCTGCGGGCGCTCCAGTTTCAGCAGGCAATCCGCCGGCAGCACCTCGCCGCTGCCGGACAAGCGCTGCTGCAAAGCGGCAGCAGCCAACCCCAGCTGGCCGGACACCCAGATATCGTCGCCCACTTGTGCAGCGTCGCGGCGCAACGCCTGGCCGTGCGGCGTTTCGCCAAAAATGGTTACCGACAGCGTGAGCGGGCCACGCGTGGTATCGCCGCCCACCACACTGACGCCATGCTCGGCCGCCAGGCCAAAAAAGCCGCGCGCAAACGCCGCTGCCCAGGCCTCGTCCAGCCTGGGTAGCGCCAGCGCCAGCGTCACCCAGCGCGGGGTGGCGCCCATGGCGGCCATATCGGACAGATTCACCGCCAGCGCCTTGTGCCCCAGCGCCTCGGGGCAGACATCGGCAAAGAAATGGCGGCCTTCTACCAGCATATCGGTAGACACGTGCAAGTCGCAGCCCATGGTTGGCCGCACAATGGCCGCATCATCGCCCACACCCAGCACCGCATTGGGTGCGGCGCGGGTAAAGTGCCGCCGTATCAGATCGAATTCGGTCATCCCGTTATCACCACCCTGGCCACAAGCCTGCTTGCAGCCAACCTTAAATCATTCCGCCCGACCGTAGCCCGGATAAGCCGCAGGCGCATCCGGGGAGCAAACCAATAAAAAAGCCCGGCATAGCCGGGCTCTGGCGTAACAGCCCGCAGGCTGGCGCAGTATCAGTCTGCCTGGCGGCGGCTACGGATAGCCTTGACTTCGTCGGCGCGCACGTCGGCGGCCAGCTTGTCCAGTACACCGTTAACGAATTTGTGGCCGTCGGTGCCGCCAAAGGTTTTGGCGATTTCGATGGCTTCGTTGATGATGACCGGGCACGGGGTTTGCGGGTGCGAGATCAGCTCGAAAGCCGCCATCAGCATGATGGCGCGCTCTACCGGGCTCACTTCGGCGGCGTCGCGCTCGTAGTACGGCACCAGGTATTTGGACAGGTCGGCGGCGTCGCGCAGCACACCAAACAGGATTTCGCGGAACAGGGCTTCGTCAGCCTTCACGAAGTAGTCGTTTTCGCGCAGGTGCTTTTCGATCAGCGATGCCGGGCGATCGGCATTGAGCTGCCACTCGTAAATACCCTGTACGGCATACTCACGGGCGCGGCGGCGGGCGGTTTTCATTACAGCTTTCCTTGTATCTAAAGAGCAGGCGCGGCAGCTTAGCCGCGCAGGGTCTTGTGCAGATTGACCATCTCTACGGCCACCTGGGCGGCTTCACGGCCTTTTACCGACATGCGGACTTCGGCTTGCTCGTCGTTTTCGGTGGTGAGAATGGCGTTGGCAATCGGGATGCCGGCGTCCAGGCCCACGCGGGTAATGCCCGCGCCGGACTCGTTGGACACCAGCTCAAAGTGATAGGTCTCGCCGCGAATTACCGCGCCCAGCGCGATCAGCGCGTCAAAGCGGCCTGTTTTTGCCATGGTTTGCAGCACCAGCGGGGCTTCCAGCGCGCCCGGCACGGTGGCCAGGGTCACGTCGGCGGGCGCCACGCCCAGTGCTTGCAGCTCGGCCAGGCAGGCATCACGCAGACCATGACAAACCAGCTCGTTAAAGCGGCACATTACCACGCCAATCTTCAGACCTTTGCCGGAAAGATCAGGGGTAATACGGTTTACTTGGTCCAGCATGCGGTTCTCCTTGCGGCGACAGCCAAATCTAGAAAGGGGCGTATTTTAATCCAAATCCACGTGCACGTGTTCAGGTTGCGCAAAGCCGGTCACCTCCAGACCGAAACCGGTCATGGACGGCAGGCTCACTGGCGACGCCATCAGCTTCATCTTGCCCACGCCCAGTGCGCGCAGCATTTGGGCGCCAATGCCGAAGGTCTTGCTATCCCAGCGCTGGCGCGGGCCTGGCTCGGCCTGCTCGGGCAGCGCGCGCGCCAGAATATCGGCGCCGGATTCGGGGCGGTGCAGCAGGATCACCACGCCGCAGCCGCGCTCGCTGATTTCTTCCAGCGAGTTGGGGATGGTCCAGCTGTGCTTGCCGGACAGCGGGTCCAGCAGGTCCATCACCGACAGCGGTTCGTGCACACGCACCAGCGTTTCCTTGTCGGCACGGGGTTGGCCGCATACCAGCGCCAGGTGCGTGGCACGGGTCAGTACGTCCTGGAACACGTGCAACTGGAAGGCGCCAAACGGGGTTTCAGCCAAGCGCTGGCCGACTTGCTCGACAAAGCACTCGGTGCGGCTGCGGTAGTGGATGAGGTCGGCAATGGTGCCGACTTTCAGATTATGCTCGCGGGCGAACTCCAGCAGCTCCGGCAGGCGTGCCATGGTGCCGTCGTCGTTCATGATCTCGCAGATCACCGAGGCGGGCTCCAGCCCGGCCAAGCGCGACAGGTCGCAGCCGGCTTCGGTATGGCCAGCGCGCACCAGCACGCCGCCCTTTTGCGCTTTCAGCGGGAACACATGGCCAGGCTGCACGATGTCGGTGGGGCGGGCGTCGCGCGCCACGGCCACCAGCGTGGTGTGGGCACGGTCAGCGGCGGAAATGCCGGTAGTCACGCCCTCGGCGGCTTCGATGGACACGGTGAAGTTGGTGCCAAAGCTGGTGCCGTTATTGGTGGCCATCATCGGCAGGTTCAGCTGCTTGCAGCGCTCTTCGGTGAGGGTAAGGCAGATCAGGCCGCGGCCATGCTTGGCCATGAAGTTGATGGCTTCCGGGGTAACGTGCTCGGCGGCCATCACCAGGTCGCCTTCGTTTTCGCGGTCTTCCGCATCCATCAACACCACCATTTTGCCGGCCTTGATGTCGGCAATGATTTCCTGGATCGGGGCAATGCTCATTGTGTCGTCCTTCCCGCACGCCTGCGGCGCGCCTGGCTGCTATGGAGCATGGCGCCACGCGCCATGCAGGAGTAATTCAATAATACATGGGGCCGGCTAGCCGGCAATCAAGCACCGCGTGCGGCCAACACCCGCTCCACGGTATCGACAATGGCCTGGGTTTGCGGGTCGATTTCGATATTCACCACATCGCCTACCTGGCGCACACCCAGCAGCGTGCGCTGCAGGGTTTCGGGGATCAGGTTCACGCAGAAGCCGTCGTCGCGCACGTCGCCAATGGTCAGGCTGCAGCCATCCACACCGATATAGCCTTTGATCAGCACGTATTTCATCAGCTCGCGCGGCAGGGTAAACCACAGCGTGCGGTTGTCCGGGCTGCTGACGATGTCGCTCACGGTAGCGGTGCTGATGATGTGGCCGGACATGCTGTGGCCGCCGATGTCGTCGCCAAAGCGTGCGGCGCGTTCCACGTTCACCGCGTCGCCGGCTTGCAGGCGGCCCAGGTTGGTCAGGCGCAGGGTTTCGGCGATCAGGTCGAAGCTGACGACATCGCCATCGATGGCGGTAACGGTCAGGCAGCAGCCGTTATGCGCCACCGAGGCGCCGATCTGCAGCCCTGGCAGCAGTGCCGCCGGCAGCTGCACTTTATGGGTACGAAACTGGTTTTTTTCTTCCACCGCCACCACGGTGGCCATGCCCTGCACGATACCGGTAAACATTCTGCTGGCTCCGCAAACATCCGAAAACGCGATTGTACCGTGTTGCACTGCAAATACGAGGCGCTACGCGGCAAAAGGTTGGCCGCACGGCCTGCTGCGGCTTCTATGAAACGACCAGAATGCAGTACAATCGCCTGTTTTTCCGAATCTTTACCAGACGAGCATCCATGTCCGCCGAACTGACCCGTATTGCCGAAGAAGTTGCGCAGCGCCGCACCTTCGCCATCATCTCCCACCCTGACGCCGGTAAAACCACGCTGACCGAAAAGCTGTTGCTGTTTTCGGGCGCCATCCAGATGGCGGGTACGGTAAAAGGCAAGAAGGGCGGCAAGTTTGCCACCTCTGACTGGATGGAGATCGAAAAGCAGCGCGGCATTTCGGTGGCGTCGTCGGTGATGCAGTTCGACTACCGCGACCACACGGTGAACCTGCTGGACACCCCGGGCCACCAGGACTTCTCGGAAGATACCTACCGCGTACTGACCGCAGTAGATAGCGCACTGATGGTGATCGACGCGGCCAAGGGCGTGGAAGAGCAAACCATCAAGCTGCTGAACGTCTGCCGCCTGCGCAATACCCCTATCGTCACCTTCATGAACAAGTACGACCGTGAAGTGCGCGACAGCCTGGAGCTGCTGGACGAGGTGGAAAGCGTGCTGAAGATCCGCTGCGCGCCCATTACCTGGCCTATCGGCATGGGCAAGGCCTTCCGCGGCGTATACAGCCTGCTGTCCGACGAAGTCATCCTGTTTGAAGCCGGTAGCGAAAAGCTGATCACCGACATCGAGGTGATCAAGGGCATCGACAATCCGCGTCTGGACGAGCTGTTCCCGCTGGAAATGGCTCAGCTGCGCATGGAGATCGAGCTGGTGCAAGGCGCCTCCAACGAATGGAACCTGGAAGAGTTCCTGGCCGGCGAGCTGACCCCGGTGTTCTTTGGCTCGGCCATCAACAACTTCGGCATCCGCGAGATCCTGGACGCGCTGATCAACTGGGCCCCTGCCCCGCAGCTGCGCGACGCCACCGTGCGCGATGTAGCACCGACCGAAGGCAAGTTCTCTGGTTTCGTGTTCAAAATCCAGGCCAATATGGACCCGAAACACCGCGACCGCATCGCCTTCCTGCGCGTGTGCTCCGGCCGTTTCGAGCGTGGCATGAAAATGAAACACCTGCGCCTGAACCGTGACATCGCCGCCTCGTCGGTCGTGACTTTCATGTCGCACGACCGCGAAATCGTGGAAGAAGCCTTTGCCGGCGACATCATCGGCATCCCCAACCACGGCAATATCCAGATCGGCGACAGCTTCTCCGAGGGCGAAGAGCTGACCTTTACCGGCATTCCGTTCTTTGCGCCGGAAATGTTCCGCAGCGTGCGCATCAAGAACCCGCTGAAGCTCAAGCAGCTGCAAAAAGGCCTGCAACAGCTGGGCGAAGAAGGTGCGGTACAGGTGTTCAAGCCACACAACGGCGGGGACCTGATTCTGGGTGCCGTGGGCGTGCTGCAGTTTGAAGTGGTAGCCAGCCGCCTGGCGGCCGAATACGGCGTGGACGCGGTGTTCGAATCGTGCAGCATCTGGTCGGCCCGCTGGTTCAGCTGCAACGATCGCAAGAAGCTGGAAGAATTCGGCAACGCACTGACCATGAACATTGCCACCGACGCCGGCGGCAATCTGGCCTACCTGGCGCCGAACCGCGTCAACCTGGCGCTGACGCAAGAGCGCTGGCCGGACATCGTGTTCCACGAAACCCGTGAACACGCTGTAAAACTCAACGACTGATGCCGGCCACCCTGCCCATGCCCGCCTGGCTCGCCCCCATCCTGCACGATTACGGCGCCGACCTGCTGCGCTCGGCCGTACTGGTGCTGGTCTTGCTGCTGGTACACGCCAGCATCGTGCGCGCCATTGCGGCCAACCCGCAGGTTCCGGTAGACACCCGCCGGCGCTGGACGATCAATGTGCGCAACGCCATGATCGTGATCGGCCTGGCGGGCTTCGTGATTATCTGGGCGCGCGAGCTGCAAACCATCGCGCTGTCCATGGTGGCCTTTGCCGCCGCGCTGGTGGTGGCCACCAAGGAGCTGCTGATGTGCCTGGGCGGCGGCCTGGTGCGCTCCATCTCCAACAGCTACGAGCTGGGCGACATTATCGAGCTGCAAGGCATGCGCGGGCGGGTGCAAGACATTACCATGCTCAGCACCACCATTATCGAGATCGGCCCGCGCCACGACTCGCACCAGCTCACCGGCAAGTCGGTCAGCTTCCCCAACAGCCTGCTGCTGACCCACCCGGTAGTGCGTGAAAACTTTACCGGCGACTACGTGATGCACATCATCACCATCCCGCTGCCCTACCGCATCGCCCCGGCCAGCGCCGAGCGCCAGCTGCAGGAGATCGCCAGCGATGTGTGCGCCCCGTGGCTGGCCGACGCCCGCCACCATATGGCCATGCTGGAACACAAGCTGATGATGGACACGCCGTCGGTAGAGCCGCGTATCGCCCTGCAGCCTGCATCTGAAAAAGAATACCGCCTGATCGTACGCATTGCCGTACCGCAGCGCGAACGCCAGCGCGCCGAGCAGGCCATCCTGCGCCGCTTCATGTTTGCCTGCTTCCCGGAACACACCGATAACAACAATATTGCCGACGCAGACTAAACCATGCCCAAGACCCGGATCAAAACCTACGACCGCATCGTGCAGGAAAGCCTGACCCTGTTTAACGAGCACGGCGAGCGCAATATCACCACCAACCACATTGCCGCGCATCTGGGGATCAGCCCGGGCAACCTGTACTATCACTTCCGTAACAAGGAAGAGATCGTGCACCAGATTTTCCTGAGCTACCGCCGCTTCATCAGCGAGCGCCTGGCCGTGCCGGCCGACCGCCAGATGAACGTGGCCGACCTGGTGAACTACCTGGAAACCGCGTTCGAGGCCATGTGGCAGTTCCGCTTCATGTTCTACGACCTGCCCGGCCTGATGGCGCGCAACCCGCAGCTACAGGCCGACTACCACCAGTTTGTTAACGGTGAGCTGCAAACCATCCTGGAAAGCCACTTCCGCGAGTTCATCCGCCTGGGCCTGCTGAAAATGGACCTGGAAGACATCGAGCCGGTGTCGGTGAATATCTGGCTGGTGGTGAAGTTCTGGTTTGCCTTCGAACAAACCGCCCGCCCGAAAGCCCCGATCAACGAGGCCTCCGGCCACCGTGGCGTACGCCAGGTACTGGCGCTGCTGAAACCTTACGTGCAAGCCGATTTCCTGCCGGCATTCCAGCAGCTGGCAGCGCGCCACCACACCGAAAACTGAGCCCTGCGGCCAACCCCGCCGAAGGCAGGCACAGCCACACGGCCTGATCGCACGCCAGAAGGTTGGCCGCAGGCCACAAAACAACACCCCCGCCTGCTTGCGCAGCGCGGGGGTGTTGTTTGGCAAGGCCTAGCGCGTCAGCAGACTGCTGCGCTGCTACCGCGTGCCAGCAGCTTGCCTTGCAACACCACAATGCGCGGGCTGCGCTCGGCGTCGTCCAGCCGCTCCAGCAGCATGGCCATGGCGGCGCGGCCGATTTCGCCTACCGGCTGCTCGATCACCGTCAGCCCGTCGCCTAGTAGCTCGGTCCACACATCGTTATCAAAACCGGCCAGCGCCACGTCTTGCGGCCACTGCAAGCCGGCCGATTTCAGCGCGCGTACCGCGCCCAGCATCAGCACGCCATTACTCACCACCAGCGCACGCGGGCGCTGCGCGGCGGCCAACATGGCCAGCACTGCCTGCTCGGCCGCCTCCACACTGGGCGCCACAAACTGCGCCGGTGCCGGCAAACCGGCCTGCTGCATGGCCTCGGCAAAGCCGGCATGGCGCTCTGTGCCGGTGCTACTGGTATTGCCGAACACCCCGGCAATATCGCGGTAGCCCTGCGCCAGCAGGTGGTCTACCAGCGCGGCAGCGGCACGGCGGTTATCCAGCACCACGGCGTCGGTAATCACATCGCGGCTGGCACGGTCGATCATCACCACCGGAAAGCCCAGCGCAGCCGGATCCAGGCTGGCCACGGTCTGGCGCGTGGGGGCAAAAATCACGCCGGTCACGCGCTCTTCCTGCATCAGGCGCAGGTACATGGCTTCTTTGTCGGGGTTTTCGTCGGTATTGCACAGGATGACGCGCATACCGTTACGGTAGGCCTCGTCTTCCACCGCGCGGCTGACGGCGGTAAAGAAGGGATTACGGATATCCGACACGATCAGCCCGATGGTGTCGGTGTGCTGCGAGCGCAAGCGGCGTGCCGCCATATTGGGGCGGTAGTCCAGCTTGCGCATGGCGTCTTCCACCCGCTTGCGCACCTTGTCGCTTACCGGGCCGTTACACAACACCCGCGAGACGGTGGACGGGGATACCCCTGCTGCTGCTGCCACATCCTTGATCTTTGCCACTTGCTTGCTCCGGAATCGATTTCATGCGGCCAACCTTGGGCCTGTGCAATCTTGTGGTGAAATGTTACCACCAAAACTGAGAGAAATATTGACACAAAAAGTGGGATCGATTTCAATTGATAGCAAGCGCAGAGCAAAATAAACCGGAGACAGCACCCCATGAGCACCCAGATCATCCGCGCAGAGCTGATTCAGCTTGGCGCCCAGGCACAGGAAAAAACCAGTGCAATCAAGGCTGCAGGCCAGCTATTGGCGCAGGCCGGCCGTATTGACCCAGCCTACATCGATAGCCTGCTGCGCCGCGAAACCGTTGCCAACACTTTCCTGGGCCACGGCGTAGCCATTCCGCACGGCATGATCGAAGACCGCCACCTGATCCGCGAAACCGGCATTGCCATCCTGCAGCTGCCGCAGGGCGTGGAATGGAACCCGGGCCAGCGCGTGCACCTGGTGATTGCCATTGCCGCCCAGTCTGACGAACACATCGCCCTGCTGCGCCGCCTCACCCGCCTGCTGCAAGACGAAGCCCGCCTGGCCCAGCTGTTTACCACCGGCAACGCACAAGACCTGATCGCCGCGCTGGACGACAGCGCCGCCGCGCCCGCCACACCGGCTGCCCCTGCCACCGACCTGGCGCACAGCGCCAGCTGGCAGCTGAACTACCCCAACGGCCTGCACGCCCGCCCGGCCCGCGCCTGGAGCGAGCAAGCCCGCCGCTTTGCCGCCACCGTACAAGTACGCAACGGCAACGACGTAGCCGACGCCAAAAACCTGATCAGCCTGCTGCAGCTGGGCGCCGAACACGGCCACACGCTGCAGCTTTCTACCGATGGCCCGGACGCCGAAGCCGCGCTGCAAGCCATGCTGGCCATCGCTAACCAGCTCACCACCCAGGAAGTGGCCGACGCCCAAGCGGCTGCCAAAGCCGCCGCCAAGGCCAACCGCCAGCACTGGCAAGCCCCCGGCAAGCTGCTGGCCCTGCGTGGCATCAGCGCCAGCCCCGGCTTGGTGATCGGCCAGGCACGCGTACTGAAAGCCCAGCACATCGACGTACCAGACGTGCCCGGCACCCTGGGCTACGACGGCGACCTGCTGGAAACTGCGCTCAGCGCCACCCGTAGCGAGCTGCAGGCGCTGGCCGACGATACCAGCCGCCGCCTGGGCAAAACCGAAGGCGGCATCTTCCTGGCACAGGCCGAGCTGCTGTCCGATACCGACCTCATCACCCTAACCTGCCAGCTGATGGTAGAAGGCCACGGCGTAGCCTGGGCCTGGCACGAAGCCGTACAACGCATGGCAGACCGGCTGGGCGCGCTGGGCAACCCGCTGCTGGCCGCCCGTGCCGCCGACCTGCGCGATGCTGGCCGCCGCGTGCTGGCCAAGCTGGCACCCGACCTGGCGCTGGAAGCCGGCAAAGGCGCACAGCACAGCAACGAAGTGCTGATTGCCGCCGACCTTGCCCCGTCCGACACCGCCACACTCGACCCCAAACAAACCCTGGCGCTGATTACCGCGCAAGGCGGCCCAACCTCGCACACCGCCATTCTGGCCCGCACGCTGGACCTGCCCGCCGTGGTCGCCGCCGGCAGCGCGGTGCTGGACATTCAGGACGGCACCACCCTGATCGTGGATGGCGATAGCGGCACCGTGTACCTGAACGCCGGCGAGGCCGACCTGGCCAGCGCGCGCCAATGGCAGCAAGCGCAACGTGACAAGCTGCTGCAAGCCACACGCGAAGCACAACAGCCCGCCCGCACCGCTGACGGCCACCAGGTAGAAGTGGCGGCCAACGTTAACCGCCCGGAACAAGTGGCCGCCGCGCTGCAAGCTGGTGCCGAAGGCGTGGGCCTGATGCGTACCGAGTTCCTGTTCCTGGAGCGCGACAGCGCGCCGGACGAAGAAGAGCAATACCAGACCTACCGCGCCATGTTGGCCGCACTGGACGGCCGCCCGCTGGTAATCCGCACGCTGGATATCGGTGGCGACAAGCAGGTGCCTTACCTGAACCTGCCGCACGAAGAAAACCCCTTCCTGGGCGTACGAGGCGTCCGCCTGCTGCTGCGCCGCCCCGACCTGATGCTGCCGCAGCTGCGCGCGCTGTACCGCGCCGCCGCCCACGGCCAGCTGTCCATCATGTTCCCGATGGTGAGCACCCTGGCCGAGGTCAAACTGCTGCGCGCCCAGTGCGAGCAAGTCCGCGCCGAGCTGAATGCACCGGTAGTACCGCTGGGCATCATGGTAGAAGTACCGGCCGCCGCCACCATGGCCGACCGCCTGGCCGAGCACGTGGACTTCTTCTCGGTGGGCACCAACGACCTGACCCAGTACGTGCTGGCCATCGACCGCCAGCACCCGGAACTGGCCGCCGAAGCCGACAGCCTGCACCCGGCCGTCCTGCGCCTGATCGCCCAGACCGTGGCCGGCGCCCAGGCCCATGGCCGCTGGGTAGGCGTGTGCGGTGGCATGGCGGGCGACCCGCTGGGCGCGGCCATCCTCACCGGCTTGGGCGTGGCCGAGCTATCGATGAGCCCGCGTGACATCCCGGCCGCCAAGGCCAGCGTACGCGCCGCCAGCCTGGCTGCCCTGCAGCAGCTGGCCCAGGCTGCACTGGCGTGCGATAGCGCCGCCGAAGTCCGCGCCTTGCAGGGGGCGCAGGCATGAGCCAGCCCGTTATCACCCTGACGCTGAACCCGGCGCTGGACCAGACCGTTACCGTGCCCGCACTGCACCCCGGCGCGGTGAACCTGGCCAGCGAGGTGCACATCAACGCCGGCGGCAAAGGCGTGAATGTGGCCAGCTGCCTGGCCGACTGGGGCGTACCGGTGGTGGCCAGCGGCCTGCTGGGCCGCGACAACACCACGCCGTTTGAAGACATGTTTGCCGACAAAGGCATACGCGACGCCTTTATCCGCGTAGGCGGCAGTACGCGTACCAATATCAAGCTGGTCGACGCCAGCACGCTGGACACCACCGACATCAACCTGCCGGGCATCCAGCCCAGCACCGGCGCGCTGGCCAAGCTACAGCTACTGCTGGACGAACACATCGAGCAAGACAGCCTGGCCGTGCTGGCCGGCAGCCTGCCCGCCAGCGTAAATGACGGCTGCTGGGCCCAGCTGGCCCGCCAGCTCAAGGCGCTGGGCGCCAAGGTCATCCTGGATACCAGCGGCCCGGCACTGCAACAGGCGCTAAGCCTGCCACCCGACGCGCTGCCCTGGCTGATCAAGCCAAACCAGCACGAGCTGGAACAGTACCTGGGCCATGCCCTGCCCGACCTGGCTGCGGTAGCACAAGCCGCCCGCACGCTACAGGCGCGCGGCATTGCCGTGGTGGTGGTATCGCTGGGTAGCGCCGGTGCACTGCTGTGCTGCGAGCAAGGCTGCTGGCTGGCCGCGCCGCTACGGCTGAACAGCCTGAAAAGCACCGTAGGCGCTGGTGATGCACTGGTCGCCGGCCTGGTGGCGGCCCTGCACGGCACGGCCCCCGGCCAGCCCTACGCCTGGCCCGAGGTGCTGCGCCTGGGCATGGCCTTTGCCGCTGCCAAGCTGGCCCACATCGGCCCGCACCTGCCAGACACCGGCGAAGTGGCCCGCCTGCAGGCGCGTATCGAGGTAAGCCCCCTGCCCCTATAACAACAGCGCCGCGCAGCGGCACCGGATGCACGACCAGAAAAGCCCGCACAGCGGCACATAGAGGAGATTCACCATGTCAAACGTACTGGCCATCATTGCCTGCCCGCAGCGGCTGGCACAAGGGCAGCTAGCCGCCGAGGCCCTGCGCAAGGCGGCGCAGCAAGCCGGCCACCAGATCGCTATCGAAATCCGCCATGCACAAAGCGTGCAAGGCCGGCTGGACGAAGCCCAGCTGGCGGCGGCCGATGCCGTCATCGTGATTGCCGAAGGCGATGCCGATACCGGCCGCCTGAATGGCCGCAGCAGCCATGCGGCCAACCTGGATGCGGTACTGGCCAATGCGGCGGGCGTGATTGCCGCTGCACTAGGCGCTGCCCCGGCCGCCGCAACGGGTGCCAAGCTACGCATTGTGGGCATTACCTCTTGCCCCACCGGCATTGCCCATACCTTTATGGCTGCCGAAGGCCTGAGCCAGGCAGCGGCCAACCTGGGCCACGAGATCAAGGTAGAAACCCAAGGCTCGGTGGGGTCGCAAAACACCCTGACCGCCGCCGAGATTGCTGCGGCCGATCTGGTAATCATCGCCGCCGACACCCAGGTCAACCTGGACCGTTTCACCGGCAAACGCCTGTATAGCAGCGGCACCAAGGCCGCCATCAACGACGGTATTGCCCTGGTAAAACGCGCCCAGGCCGAAGCGCGCCCGCACCAGGCCAGCGGCGGTGACGCCCAGCCTCAGGCTGCGGACAGCGCGGACAGAAAAAACAGCGGGCGCAGCGCCGCGTACAAACACCTGATGACCGGCGTGTCCTTCATGCTGCCGTTTGTGGTGACCGGTGGCCTGCTGATTGCACTGGGTTTTGCGCTGGGTGGCATCTACGTGTATGAAGACGCCTTCAAGGGCACGCTGGGCTGGACGCTGTTCAATATTGGCGCCAAGGCTTCGTTTGCGCTGATGGTGCCGATTCTGGCCGGCTATATCGCCTACTCCATCGCCGACCGCCCAGGCATTGCCCCCGGCATGGCTGGCGGCATGATCGCCAGCTCGATCGGCTCCGGCTTTCTGGGTGGCATCGTGGCGGGCTTCATTGCCGGCTATGCGGTGAAATACCTGAACGAGAAGATCCAGCTGGGCCGTAACTTTGACGGCCTGAAGCCGGTGCTGATCCTGCCGCTGCTGGGCACCACCATCGTCGGCCTGCTGATGTACTACGTGCTGGGCCAACCCGTAGCCGCCGCACTGGGCGCGGTCACCGACTGGCTCAAAGGCCTGCAGGGTTCCAGCGCACTGGCACTGGGCATGATCCTGGGCGGCATGATGGCCTTCGACATGGGTGGCCCGATCAACAAGGCAGCCTACACCTTTGCCACCGGTCTGCTGGCTAGCCAGGTGTACGCCCCGATGGCCGCGGTGATGGCCGCCGGCATGACCCCGCCACTGGGCATTGCCCTGGCTGCCCTGCTGTTCAAGAACCGCTTTAGCGTGGACGAGCGCGAAGGCGCCAAGGCTGCCGGCGTACTGGGTATTTCCTTCATTACCGAAGGTGCCATCCCGTTTGCCGCCAAAGACCCGCTGCGCGTGATCCCGGCGCTGGTAGCCGGCTCCGCACTAGCCGGCGCCATCTCCATGGCCGCAGGCTGCGAGCTGCGCGTACCGCACGGTGGCGTGTTTGTGCTGCCTATCCCCAACGCCGTGACCAACCTGGGCATGTACCTGGTCGCGCTGGTAGCCGGCACCGTACTGACCGCTGTAGCGCTGGGCCTGTTCAAAAAGCCGGCCAACCAGGCATAACCGTTTTCTCTCCCTGGAGTCTGCCAGGATTTTGCGACCAGCCCCTGGACCGGGCTGGTCTTTTTTTATGCCGCCAAGCAATGCGACATGCACTGAATGATGCGGCCAACGTACAACGTCATCGCGCCAGCTTGCGGTAGAAATCCAGCCCGGCGCGCAAATACGGGGCCAGCGGTATGCCACGCCGCAGCATCTCGTCCAGCGCCGCCTGCTCGATTTCCATCACGTAGCTGCGTTTGGTGGCGACCAAACGGGTGGGGGCCAGCCCCAGCGCCTGCATCTCGCGCCCACCGTACCATCTGGCCGGGTCGGCATGCCCTGCCGGGTAAACCTTACCCCCCTGCTCCACCTGCCAGCCACCATCCAGCAGCGTCCAGAAGCGGTCCATCCCCCGCTCGCTACTGGCGACAAGCGCGCCAGGCGCTACCGCCCACTCTCGCGAATGGTCGATAACCCATTGCAGCTGCTCACGGCTCATGTCGCGAAACATAGGGGTCTTGGCCAACAGGTTGAGGTAAGTCACGGAAGCGGTCATGCCCGGCCCCGGCGGGGCGACCTGCGAATGGGCACAAGCGGGCAACAAGCCCACAGCCAGGGCACTTGCACCCAACGCCAGCACACTGCGCCGCTGCACGACGGGGCCATGCGCCACCTCACCTGGGGCTGCCGGATGGCGGGTGTCTTGCGTGGATTGCGCCACGAAATAACGTATCGCCATCGATAAAAAACTATTCATGGTGCATCCTTTCAATATAAAATAGAAGCCAACAATAAAATGGGGTAATTTTTATTTTTAAAATTACACACGCAAAAACTACAGCTCGCCGCCATCGGCACGGCACTTGACGCCAACCCATCACCGCCGTGCTTACCGTCAAGACCGCACAAACAGATTGCGCGCCCCACCAAGCCACCCACCACCTTGCAGCAGCAGACGCCACACCCCTAACGGCAACCACCCTCACGCGGCCAACAATGCAGCCATGCAAGCACCACCACCCGCAAATGCACTCACGCCGCAGCGGCATTGACACCACATGCCGCAAGGCATGCTAGGAACAATCAACCGCACCCGTCAAGAAAAGACACCACACCGCGTCTGCCAGCGCACGCACCACACCCGCCACCACCGACACATACCGCACAGCCCAGACGCGTACAGCGCCCCAGGCCACCCAGCCAAACGCATAAAACGTGCAGCAGCAACGCAGACTACTGACGCAGGTTAAAAATGCCGCCACGCCAGCCATCTACACTGGCTAGGTGCCATCAACGCGTGGCCACACCAAAACGGATACCCCATGAGCCGACACACCTGGCCGATTGCCAGCATCTGCAGCTACCCCGCCTGCCTGCAGCAGGAGCACATCCCCACCCACTGCCTGCAACAGTTTCGCCAGCCCGCAGCCGGCACCAATAACGCAGCCTGCCTGGCGGCACTGGTGAACCACCTGCAAACCGAACAGGCACGCAGCCAGGTGGCGTTGTTTGACGGCGATCTGGTAAAGGCCTATCTGGTCAGCGAAATCAGCAGCCGCCACCCGGTAGCACAAGCACGCCACGGTCTGGCGGCCGAAGGCTATGCGTTTTCCAATATCCATTCGCTGGCCGAGGCTACCGGCTACCCGCGTGAAACGGTGCGCCGCAAGATACTGCAGCTGATCGAAGCAGGCTGGGTAACACGGCTGCCCAATGGCGGCCTGCTGGTGAACCATGAAAAACAGGCCAGCTACCACCAGCTCTTGCTGGCACAGGCTGGCCTGATTACGCGCACGGCAGAAAAACTCAAGGCATTGCAGGCTGCAGCACGCGAAGGTGGCGCATAAGCTCGCCCAGCGCCTGGGCAGACAGCGGCCGGTGCAGGTAGAACCCTTGCACCTGGTTGCAACCCATGGCTTGCAGCACCGCCAGCTGGTCGGCCTCCTCTACCCCTTCGGCAATCACCACCAGCGACAGCTCGTGCGCCATGGCAATAATGGCCGCCGTCACCTTGCGCGCCCGCTCGTCATGGGTAAGCCGCGCCACAAACGAGCGGTCCAGCTTGAGCCGGTCAAACGGGTAGCTGTGCAGATAGGACAAGCTGGAATAGCCGGTACCAAAGTCGTCAATGGCAATGCGGTAGCCCGTGGCCTGCAGCTGCTGCATGCGCGCCTGGGCGGCATCCTGGTTGCCCAACACGGCGCCCTCGGTAATCTCCAGTACCAGCATGGCGGGTTGCAGCCCGGCCTCGTGCACCAGCATGGCCATTTCATCCACGAAATGCGGGCTGTCGAACTCGGCCGCTGACACATTCAGCGATAGCTGCAAGGGCAAGCCCTCGTCGTGCCAGGCACGCACTGCCGCCAGCGCCTTGCGCCGCACCAGGCGTTCCAGCCCGGGCAGCAGGCCGGCCGCCTCGGCCACCGGCAAAAACGCTGCCGGGGACACCATGCCGTCGCTTTGCGGCCAACGTACCAAGGCTTCGACACAGACAATCTGGCCGGTATCGGTATGCACAATGGGCTGAAAATACGGCAACAGCACATCAGCAGCGATGGCCTCGCGCAGCCTGGCTTCCAGCTCCAGCTCCTGGCGGTAACGCGGCACGTGTTGCTCGCTGTAAAAACGCACACCACCACGCTGGCGCAGCTTGGCTTGCTCCAGCGCCATATCGGCCGCCTTCAGCAGCTCGCCGGCGTCTTCTGCATCATCCGGAAACAGCGCCACGCCCATGGAGCCCCCCACCACCAGCCGGCTGCTACCCGCGCCTTCCAGCGGCGCCAACAGCGCCTGGCGCAGCTTTTCCAGCACGCCTGGCAGCTGGTGCGGCTCGGCGGCATTCTCTACCACAATGGCAAATTCGTCTCCGCCCACACGGGCCACGGTCCACCCCTCGCCCAGGCTATCCAGCAGGCGGCGGCCAAACTGTGACAACACACGGTCGCCACTGGCGTGGCCCCAGGTTTCATTGATCAGCTTGAAATGGTCCAGCCCCACCAGCACCAGGGCCAGCGGCTGCTGGCTGAACTGTGCACGGCGCAGGGCTTGCTCCAGCCGGTCGGCCAGCAGCACACGATTCGGCAGGTTGGTCAGCGAGTCGTATTGCGCCAGCCACTGCATGCGCGCCTGCATCTGGTGGCGCTCGCTGACGTCGCGCACGATGGCGGCCACACCGCCAGTTGGCAGCGGGCTCAGGGTAATTTGCACCAGCACTTCGCCACCATCCCGGCGCACCCCGCGCAGCGTGGGGCGGTGGCCCATGCTGCGGCCCACAGGGTTGGCCGCATAGCCACCCGCCACGTGGCGGTGCGCTGCCTGTAGCGCCTGCGGAATCAGCACATCTACGCGCTGGCCGGTAAGCTCGTCCACGCTATAGCCAAACATGCTGGCACCCTGCTCGTTGACCGCCAGTATCTGCATCTGCGTGTTCACCACCAGCACGCCATCGGTAGAGGCGGCAAACAACAGCCGGTAGCGCGACTCGGAATAGTCAGCGGCGTCCAGCATGCGGTTGATCTCTTGCCCCAGCAGCACCAGCTCCTGCGGGCCTACCGGCTGGATACGCAGGCTGGCCTCACCCTGCCCCACACGCAGTACAAAACCCGATAGCTGGCGAATGCTGCGCAGCAGATAGCGGGCAAACAGCCAGCCCGCCGCGATAGCCAGCAAAACGGCGGCCAGCATACCCAGCATCAACGGCAGGCCCTGGCGCAATAGCTGGCTGCGCACGGCCGCATAGGGCACGCTCACGACCACGCGCCACGGGGCGTTAGCCAGCTGGCGCTGCACACTCAGGCCATCACGCAGCTCACCGCCGCCCTGTGACTGCAATGTGACACCGGCACTGCTGTATACCTGCCAAACCAGGCCTTCGGGCAAGCCTGCCTGCAGCGCAGGCCTGGCCAGGTCTTGCAAATCCAGCGGCAAGATAACCTGGCCGCGCAGCTGCCCGGCAGCGCCCCACAGCGGGTGCGACACCACCACGACGCGGCGGCGCGAAATCGGCGCCTGCATGGGCTCACTCACCGCAAGGCGGCGCTGGGCCAGCAAGCCGGCCAGCTCGGGCAGCTGGCGCACCCGCAAGCGCGCGGCGGCATCTACCGGCAGCGCCGAGCACACCACCTGGCCGGCGGCATTCAGCGTCACCGCATTACTGAAGCCATAGGCGCCCAGCAGAAAATGCTGCATATCACCCGGCGGACAACGGCGGGCATCCAGCGCCTGCGCCCATGCGGTGGCTGCCAGGGCGGTGGCAACCTGCTGCCCCTGGCGCAGCTGGCCATCGAGCAACGTTTGCTGCTGCAAGGCCAAGGCGTCCAGCTGCTGGCGCACGGCAGCCTGCTGCGCCTGCCAGCCACCATGCAGCAGCCAGCCCAGGCCCAGCGCTACCGGCAGCAATACCGCCAACAACGTACGTACTATGTGCTGCGAAACTGTCATCTACCAACCCGTAGAACAGTAGGGAATCAGCGATTGTGACGCAGGCACATTTTATCGAAGCAATACGGCCGCCCAATTTGGGTGATGCAAAAGGCAAGCGGCCTGACCTATGCGGCCAACCTGCCGGCGCCGCCATACCCCCAGGCAAGCAAAAGCCCGCGCTGGCGTGGCGCGGGCTTGGCGGGGCGGGCTGGCTTAGCTTGGCGCTGGGCGCGTCTCGCCAACAGCGCTGACCGGCGCAGCAAGGACAGCTAGCTGCTTTGCAGGCCGTATTTCTTGACCTTATCGAACAGCGTGGTTTTGGGGGTACCCAGCGCGGCGCTGGCCTGGGTCATGTTGCCGCCATGGCGGCGCAGCGCCTCTACGATCAGGCTTTTTTCGTAAGCTTCCACCGCATCGGACAGGCTGTGGTTCACGCTTTCGCCGCCACTACCCTTGAACACCGGCAGGCCCAGGGCAAAGCGTTCGGCCACGTTTCGCAGCTCGCGCACATTGCCGGGCCAGTCGTGCGCCATCAGCTGGCTCTGGGTTTTGCGGTCAAGCCCGCTGGGCTCGCGGTCGAAGCGCAGCGCAGCCTGCTGCAAGAAACAATCGAACAGCAGCGGGATATCCTCGCGCCGCTCGCGCAGCGGCGGCAGCTCCAGCGTGACCACGTTCAGCCGGTAGTAAAAATCGGAGCGGAACTTGCCCTGCTGCGACAGCGCGTCCAGGTCGTCTTTGGTGGCGGCAATCAGGCGGCAGTCCACCGGCACCGACTGGTTACTGCCCAGGCGCTCCAGCTTGTGCTCTTGCAATACGCGCAGCAGTTTGATTTGCAGGTTGATCGGCATGGACTCCACTTCGTCCAGGAACAAAGTGCCTTTGTTGGCGTGCTCTATCTTGCCGATACGACGCTTGCCGGCACCGGTAAAAGCGTTGGCCTCGTGGCCGAAGATTTCGCTTTCAAACAGGTTTTCCGGCAGGCCGCCGCAGTTGATGGCCACGTACTGGTGGTCTTTGCGGCGGCTGAAATCGTGCAGACAGCTGGCCACCAGCTCTTTGCCGGTGCCGGTTTCGCCGTTGATCAGCACGTTGGCCGAGGTATCGGCCACGTTCAGCAGCAGCTCGCGCAGGCGGCGTATGCCATCGGAGCGCCCGATAATGCGCTGCTCCAGCGACTGGCGGCCATCCAGCTGGCGGCGCAGGCTGGCCACCTCCAGCGTCAGGCGGCGCTGCGCCAGCGCACGGCGCGCCACGTCTACCAGTTTTTCCGGCGAGAACGGCTTTTCTACAAAATCGTACGCACCATCTTTCATGGCCTGCACCGCCATGGCCACATCGCCGTGGCCGGTAATCAGCACCACCGGCAGCTGGCGGTCGGCCTGCAGCAGGCGGTCCATCAGCGTCAGCCCGTCCATGCCGGGCAGGCGGATATCGCTGATGACAATGCCGGGCACCATGCCCGCTTCGATTTTCTGCAGCGCCAGCTCGGCACTGGCACAGCCTACTACCGGAATGTCTTCCAGCAACAGCGCCTGCTGACAGCCCAGCAGCACGTGCGGGTCGTCCTCGACAAACAATACGGTCAGGTCATCATGCATGGTGTACGTCCTCCCCTGCATACAGGGGCAAGGTAAGGGTGAATTCGGCACCACCGCTGGCCGAGGCGCCAGCCTTGAGCGCGCCATCGGCCGCCGCCGCCAGGCTGGCCGACAGCGTCAGGCCCAGGCCCAAGCCACGGTCTGCGGGCTTGGTGGTAAAGAACGGTTCGAACAAATGCTGCATCACGTGCTGCGGCAAACCACAGCCGTTGTCGCTAACAGCCAGGGCGTAGCGGCTGCCCTCCAGTTGGCCGCGCAGCACGATGGTGGGCTCGGTACGGCCCTGCAGTGCGTCCATGGCGTTGGCCAGCAGGTTCACCAGAATCTGCTCCAGCCGCGTCTGGTCGATGGCCAGCTCCACGTCCTGCAGCTGGTTTACCACCGTAACCGGCTCGCGGCTTAGCCGCGGGTGCAGCAAAAACAGCGCCGCGTCTACCGCTGCGGCCAACCTGGCACGGCCACCGGCGTGCTCGGAGCGGCGGGCAAAAGAGCGCAGCGAGGCGGTGATCTTGCCCATGCGCTCTACCAGCTCGCCGATGGTTTGCAAGTTGGCCGCAGCCACATCGTAGGCGCCACGCTGCATGAATTTCACCGTGTTGCCCGACAGCGTACGCAGCGCGGCCAGCGGCTGGTTCAGCTCGTGGGCAATGCTGGTGGACATCTGGCCGATGACGGCCAGCTTGCCAGCCTGGATCAGCTCGTTTTGCGTTTTGCGCAGGCTTTGCTCGGCCAGCTCGCGCTCGCGGATTTCGGCACGCAGACGGTCGTTGCTGGATTTCAGGTCGGCAGTGCGTTCGGTAATCCGACGCTCCAGCTCGCTATTGGCTTCTTCTAGCGCCTCGCGCGCCGCCAGCTTGGTGGCCAGCGCCTTGCGCCGCTCATTCATGGCAATAATCAGCAGGGTAAGAAAGGCCACAATGGCCGCCGACAGCATGGCGTGCGTCAGTGCCGCACTGCGCACATCGTTCAGCGGGCTGAGCATGGTGAGCTGCCAGCGCGTGTCGTTCAGTGTGCGCGACTGCACCAGAAAGCGGTGCACGCGCAAAGGGTTGGCCGCATCGCCCACGCCCCACTGCTCTACGCCAGGCGATAGCGTCACGCGCTCTGCCAGACTCAGGATGGGCAACGGCGACCAGTGGTACTGCAGGCTGCGCGCCAGCTGTTCGCGCCGCTCGGCGCTGATGGGGTGTAGCGCGCGCAAGTACCAGTCCGGGTTGGTCGACAGGATCACCACACCGTTTTCGTCGGTCACCAGCGCATTGGAGTTAGCCTTGCGCCAGCCCTGCTCCAGCTGGCTGAGCCGTACCTTGGCCACCGCCACGCCGATAATGCGGTCGCCAATGCGCAGAGGGCTGGACAGGTAATAACCCGGCTCGCCGGACATGCTGTCCAGGCCATAAAACTGCCCCTGCCCACCGGCCATGGCTTCCACGAAATACGGTCGCTGCGACATGTCCTCGCCTACCGAGCTGTCGTTGCGCCGCCAGTTACTGGCAGCCAGCACGCGCCCGCTGCCATCCAGTACAAACAGCGCCAGCGTGCCGCTACGCGTGCTCATGCCGTCCAGGTACTCGTTGACCTCGCGCCGCAGTGTGGAAAAGTTATCGACTTCGGTGCGGATGCCAGGGTTGTCCTGCTGCAACAGCAAGCGGGTAGCGGTATGCAGGCCCAGCAGGCGCGGCAGCCAGATATAGCGCTCGATTTCACTTTCTACCCCGCGCGCATGCAGCTCCAGCTGGCGGTTGCCGCTTTCGCGCAGTGCCTCGGCACCGGCACGAAACGAAATGCGGTACGTCATCAGGCTGAACAGCAGCACCAATAGCAGCAGCACGCTGACCCAGACCAACGGCTTGCGTATTCGGGAGGTAATCATGTCGAGAAATAGCCGGAACATGTGCAGAGATCCAAGCGTTCTATCACACCCTGCAGCCAGCGGCCAGATCGCGCAGTAAGGAAGGGGGGAGATGGGCCGTGAACCGCCCCGCAGCTGTCACCGCTGCGAGGCGGCCCGACGACGTCCGGTCGTTGCCGGATTGTGGTTTTGCTCTATCCCGAGGTGTTTTTATTGGCCGCATTCGGGTATCGGCTCCCGCTTATATAAGCAGATTGCAGGCCAGGTTTTATTGCCTGGACACCACCATTAAAAAACAAAGACTTAACAAAGAAAGCCATCAAAAACTTGCCGGTTTGCCGTACACCCGGCCACGCTGCGTTCGGAAAACCGAATAAATGCATTCAGGATAAAGCTGATGAATGGCAAAGCCGGCACATAAAACCTTCGCCACATGCAGGGTGGTGAAGGTATTCTCGGCATGACAACTACAAATTCGAGCGATCACTCTGGATGGAGTACTAAAAAGATGTTTGGCAACCGTAAAAAAATAGATGCCCTGCAAGCCCGCATTGACGAGCTGGATAAAGAAAAAGCGAGCCTGGCCCGCGAACTGGAAGCCTGCCAAAGTGCCTACCAACAGTGCCAGCAAGCACAACAAGAAGAACAGGTAAACCAGTCCAAACGCGCGGTCTACCGCGAGCCGTTTGGCGAGTTCTGTGACAGCACGGCCACCATCCGCCAGTCTTTTGCCGCCCTGGCGGAAATGATGGAAAGCAAATTCAGCCTGGCGACCGATGCCATCTCCAGCCTGCACCATACGCGCGGCGCGGTAGACACCCTGGCAGAAAGCTTTACCCGCATTGCCGATGCCCAGCAGCAAACGGCGCAGCAAATGGACACCCTCAGCAGCAAAACCGGGCAGATTCGCCAGTTTGTGCAGCTGATCAAGGACGTGGCCGACCAGACCAACCTGCTGGCACTGAACGCCGCCATCGAAGCCGCCCGCGCTGGCGAACAAGGCCGTGGCTTTGCCGTGGTGGCCGACGAAGTACGCAAGCTGGCCGAACGCACCAGCCAGGCCACCAACGAAATTGCCAGCCTGGTGACCGACGTGGAAACCGCGTCCAACAACACCAAACAACAAGTCGGCGAAGCCGCCCTGCAGGCAGAAGGCTACCGCAACACCGGCCTGGAAATTGCCACCGCCATCAAGAAGCTGGTCAGCGACAGCGAAGCCATGGCCAATGCCATTGCCACCGGCACCAACACCAGCTTTATGGAGGTGGTGAAGCTGGACCACGTGCTGTTCAAGCTGGACATCTACAAAGCCTTCATCGGCTACCACACGCTGAACCCGGAACAGGTTTCCAGCCACCGCAACTGCCGCCTGGGCAAATGGTATTTCGAGGGCCGTGGTCACCACGAATGCCGTGGCACGCACACCTACACCCAGCTGGATGCGCCGCACGAGCGTGTACACGAACAGGGCCGCAAAGCGCTGCAGGCCTTCTATGCCGGCGACTTCAGCAATGCCACCCGCGCCCTGCAGGATATGGAACGCGCCTCGGTAGAGGTGATGGACCTGCTGACGCAGATGGAAGTGGTGCCCTGCCAGAACAAAGCCTGACCCGCTACGCCCCTACCCGCCCGGCAGCCGGTGGCTCGCCGGGCTTTTTCATGCCGGTACGCGCTCGGGCAGCGGCAGCAGGCCATGATGGCGGCGCGCCCGCTGGCATTGTGCCGAGCCCTCTTCTACCTGGTGGCAGGGGCTGGGGCGCTGCGGGTAGATCGTACAGCTTACCCTGCGGCCAACCTCGCCCTGCAGCGCAGCACAACGCGGCGCCGCCGACCAGGTGCCCCGCATGCAGCGATGAAAGCTGTCTACCTTCTCGGTAAGGTCTACCGGCACCCCGCCGCCGCCGTCTGCGGCCTCGGCCCAATAAAAAGACACACGAAACGTCGCGCAACAAGCGCCGCAATCCTGACAGGCAGACACGGTAGACATACGGTAAGGGCTGTAACAGCAGCAAGATAATCGGGCGATTATTTTTTTCGAGCCCGGCCTGCTGGTCAAGCCCCCTGTCACACGCCGTCACACAGCGCACACCAAAGCACGGCAGATCGCCCGGCGCTGTCTGCCTACACTGCCGGTATCGATAAACAGACAAGGAACGCATCATGCGCCAACTGCTTAGCATCACCACACTGGCCCTGGCGGGCCTGAGCTTGCCGGCACACGCCAACGATTTGCACAGCGTTATTGTGGGCGCCGCCACCGGCGCAGCCGGTGCGGCTATCGGCCAAAGCGTAGGCGGCCGTGACGGTGCCATTATCGGCGGCGCCATCGGTGGCGCCACGGGTGCGGTGATTGCAGCCAAAAGCCGCCCGCAAACCGTGGTCGTACAACAAGAAGCCCGGCCGGATTACCGCCGCCCGCGCCACGGCCGCAACGAGTACCGCCATACCGAATACCGCCGCGATGACTATCGCAAGCAACGTGGCAAAGCCTGGGGGCAGCAGCAAAAATGGCAAAAACACCGTGGACACGGCCACGACGACTAGGCACTTGACACCCTTCTGCCAGAGCCCGCACCATGCGGGCTGATCTGTTTTATCGAATACCCGCCTACCCATGTGATGCCCTCCTGACACCGTACTGATTACTCGCCCCGATCGGGGTTCGGCTACGCTATTGCAGGAAGACATCATGTTCCCTATTTTCTGGCGCGCATTATGCGCGCACGCCTGGCTGCGTCGTTTGTGCGCGGCACTGCTGCTCAGCTCCGTCGGCAGCGGCCTCTGTTTCATTGTCGTTTACACCGAATTGCTGGCCCGGCAGGCGGCCCCCGCCACCCTGGCGCTGAGCTTTGTGCTATCCAGCGCGCCCGGACTGCTAGGCAGCCTGCTGGGTGAGCGTTTATTGCGCCGTACCGATTGCCGCGATGTGTTAATGCTCGGCGAGCTAGCTGGCCTGGCAGGCTTGCTACTGCTTTGGCAAGGGGTGAACGCTTCTGCCACCTACTGGCTACAACTGGGCACAGCCACGGCGACGCTAGGCAGCGGCATGGCACTACCGGCACTGGCGCACTATGGCAAGGCAAGGTTGGCCGCACACGAACTACCCGCCGCGGCCTTGCTCGATACCCTCGCCTTTGCCTGCCATGTGGTCATGGGCGTAGGCGCTGGCGCCCTGCTACACGGTTTGCTGGGTAGCACGTGGCTATTGCTTCTGGCTGCAAGCAGCTTTGGCGGGGCCGTGATACTGCTGGCGCTCGTCCCCGCGCAAGCAGTAGCGCATCACATCATTCTGCAGCCCTTGCCCGCCAGGCTGGACAGTCAGCAGCGGCGAGTCTTGGGTATCTTGCCGGCGCTGGCTGCCGTAGGTGCGCCGGCCATGGCATTGTTGCCGGCGCTGTTACCGCCACACAGCCAGCAGGCACAGCAGGTGCTGCCGCTGCTGTTTGCACGCAGCCTAGGCCAGCTGTGCGGGCCGTTACTGGTCAGTAGCCAGCGGCTGGGTAGGCATAACCGAGGCCTGATGCTGGGCTGCCTGGCCGGTTTTTCCGCTTGCTATCTGGCCATTACCTGGCTGCCGTGGCCCCCACTGGCCTTGTTACTGGTGTTTGCTGCCCATGTGCTGTCGAATGTGGTGTTCAGCCTGGGCTGGCACGGCCTGCTGCAAACATTCGACAAGCAGCATACCGCTGCGGCCAGCGCGCGCAGCTACCGTAACCAGGTGCTGGTCGCCGCCGCAAGCAGCCTGCTGGCCGGCGGGCTGGCCAATCACATCGGCGCGGCGAGTGCTTTACTGATGTGTTGTGCGGCAGGCTGGCTGTTGGCCGCCTGGCTCACGCGCCAGGCATGAAAAAGCCCCGCCTGCTGGCGGGGCTTCTAGCGAGCGGATATCGGGCTTAAGCCTTGACCACCTTGGCAATGGCTTCGGCCACGTAACCGATGTTCTTGCTGTTCAGTGCCGCAAGGCAGATGCGGCCGGTAGACACGGCGTAGATGCCGAACTCTTCTTTCAGGCGCTCTACCTGGGCCACGGTCAGGCCGGTGTAGCTGAACATGCCGCGCTGCTTGATCACAAAGCTGAAGTCCTGGCTAACACCCTGTGCCTGGATGGCCTCCACCAGCGCAGTACGCATGGCGCGGATGCGGTCGCGCATGCCGGCCAGCTCGTCTTCCCACTGCTGGCGCAGCTCGGGGCTGGACAGCACGGCAGCCACTACGGCACCACCGTGGATAGGCGGGTTGGAGTAGTTGGTGCGGATCACGCGTTTCAGCTGCGACAGCACACGGCCGGCTTCTTCCTTGCTGGCTGTCACGATGGACAGCGCGCCCACGCGCTCGCCGTACAGCGAGAAGCTCTTGGAGAAGGAGCTGGATACGAAGAACTGCAGGCCGGAAGCGGAGAACAGGCGCACAGCCACGGCGTCGGCTTCGATACCATCGGCAAAGCCCTGGTAAGCCATGTCCAGGAACGGCACCAAGCCTTTTTCGCGGCAGGCTTCTACCACTTCAGCCCACTGGGCGTCGCTCATGTCGGCGCCGGTCGGGTTGTGGCAGCAGGCGTGCAGCACAATGATGGAACCGGCGTCCAGGCCCAGCAGGAAGGCCTTCATGGCAGCAAAGTTCACGCCACGGGTTTCTGCGTCGTAGTACGGGTAGTTTTCTACGGTGAAACCGGCCGATTCAAACAGCGCGCGGTGGTTTTCCCACGACGGGTCGCTGATGTATACCTTGGCGTTCGGGTTCAGGCGTTTCAGGAAATCGGCACCGATTTTCAGTGCGCCGGTGCCACCCAGGGCTTCGGCAGTGACCACGCGGCCGGATTCGGCCAGCTCGCTACCGGTGCCGAACAGCAGGTTTTGCACTGCCTGGGTGTAGGCTGCCGGGCCTTCGATAGGCTGGTAGCCACGCGGCGGCATGGCTTCCAGTCGGGCTTTTTCGGCGGATTTTACTGCGGCCAGCAGCGGGATTTTGCCGTTGTCGTCGTAATAAACGCCCACACCCAGGTTCACTTTAACCGGGCGGGTATCGGCGTTAAAAGCTTCGTTCAGACCCAGGATAGGGTCGCGCGGTGCCATTTCTACGGCGGCGAAAATCGAAGAGGACATGCAGGGCTCCATGTGATGGCAAAACATGCCGGCCCGCGGTACGGGTTGGCCGCACAGGCTGGCACGCAAGAAGAAACCGGATGGCGAAAGTCTACCACGCACCCTGCTGTTGCGCTGCGACAAGCGCCTTGACGCATCACCCCTGCCGTTGCAGCAAAGCCAGCAAGCCGGGCACATCCTGCCACGTTACCTGCATGGCAGGCAGGGTGACATTGCCCGGCATGGCCACATCCTGATGGATTGTTTCAAATCCGCCCATGCGCTGGTACACCGCCCGCGCCGCCGCATTGCCGGCCAGTACGTACAAGAACATCGGCTGCTGCGGCCAACCCTGCTGCACCTCTGACGCTGCCCACGCCATCAGCCGCCGCCCCAGACCCAGGCCCTGGTAGCCGGGCAGCACGTGCAGGTTATCCAGATAGACACCTTTATCCGGCTCTGCCGATGGCCACAGGCAGACAAAGCCCGCCGCCTTGCCCTCTACCTCGGCCATGGCGATGCGGTATGTCCCCGCAGGCTCGGCCAGCCGCGCCGCCCATTTGGCTGCCATAAAGCCATCCAGCTCGTCGCGCAGAAAGCCGGCCGGCAGCAAGTCGGCGTAGGCATGCTGCCAGCTAGCGGCATGCAGGCTGGCCAGTGTGGTGGCGTCATCGGCACGTGCCGGGCGCAAGGTGATGTCGGACATGGTAACGCCCCTGTAGCAGCACAAACAGCCATGCTACCATCGCGCCTCGGCACAGAAACATCAAACAATAATCATGCACATTATTCGACTGCAGGACTGCCCGCCCAGCACCTGGAAAAACGGCGGTGGCAGCACCCGCCAGCTATTGGCCTACCCACCCGGGGCCAGCCTGGATAGCTTTACCTACCGCGTGAGCGTGGCCGAGGTCGACAGCGACGGCCCGTTTTCCCACTTTGCCGGCGTAGACCGCAGCCTGGCCATCCTGGCTGGCGACGGCCTGGCGCTGATGAAAGGGGCGCAGCTGTTCGCCACCTTGCGCCCCGGCGATGCCCCCCTGGCCTTTGACGGCGGCCTGCCGCTGGCCGGCCTGCGCCTGGCGGGCAAGGTGCGCGATTTCAACGTGATGACACGCCAGGGCCAGGCCAGCCACTGCTGCCGGCAGCTGGTACTGGCGGCGGGCAGCCACCCCCTGCCCCTGCCGCCGCGCAGCCTGCTGTTCGTGGCCAGCGGCCAACTGCATCTGGCGGGCCAGGCGCTGCAGAGTATGGAAGCCCTCTGGCTGGACGACGGCGCCGACGTGGTACTGCACTGCACTGCCGCCACAACCCTGCTGCTGGCCAGCTTCACACTGATGGAAAGCACCCATGACTGAGGCCGCCTCCCCCTGCATCAAGCAGTGCAAACTGGACGATAGCCGCCGCTACTGCACCGGCTGCCTGCGTACGCTGGATGAAATCACCGGCTGGTCCAGCGCCAGCAATGCACAAAAGCAGGCCGCGCTGGATCGCATCGCCAGCCTGCGCCAGCCCCTGCCAGTGCGTAGCCTGGCCTGCCGCCAGTGTGGTACGGCGTTTAACTGCGGCACGGGTGGCAGCCAAGGCGGCTGCTGGTGCGCCGACCTGCCACCCCTGGCCAGCCCCGCCGGTGCCAGCGGCGACTGCCTGTGCCCGGCCTGTCTGCACACAAGGGCAGCTGCACGCCAAGCCAGCTAAAGCACATGCTGAAAAGCCCTGCGGCCAACCGGTACAAGGTTGGCCGCAGGGCTTTTGCTTTGTTACGCCAGGCAGCGTTAGCGCAAGTGGCGGGTGAGGCTGCCGTCAAAGCCGCATTCGGCCAGCAGCCGCATTGGCTCGTCAGGGCGGGTTTCCACAAACACCGACAAGGCGGCCACATCGGCCTGCAGCAAACCATCGAAATGCGCCGCCGCTGCGCGCTCGATGGCCGCTTGCAGCGCAGGCTCGCGGCTGAACCGCGCCAGCGTCAGGTGAAAGCAGAACTGGTCCAGTACATAGGGGTAGCCCCAGGCGGCGTGCAGTTCGGCTTCCCGCGGGCTCAGGCCGGGGCGGTCTGGCGCGGGTGCGCCCAGCGGCAGCAGCTGGCGCACGCAGCGCTCGGCCAGCGCGTCGATAGCCGCGCTATCGCCCGCCACGCGCAGCACGGTGGCGTCGCGCAGGGTGCCCACCTGCAGTGGCAAGGTAAACGGCGTGCAGCCCGCTGCCAGCGTGGCAACCTGTTGCAGCAGCTGCGCTTCGTCCACGCTAGCGGCCAGCCGGAACGGGGCTTTCAAGGTGGCATGCCAGCCGTAATGCGCGGCGCGGCGCGTGAGCGGGGCCAGCCTGGCCAGCAGGCCGCCCGGCAGCGCGGGCGGCAGCAGTGCCGCGCCACGGGCGGCGTCCCAGCCCAGCCATTCGCTGCCGGCCCGCCACAGGGCGGTGCGCGGCGCAGGCGCGTAATAGACGGCGTAACGCATGGGTTCTTTCAAAAAAGCATCAAACAAGGGGCGTTACCCTACTCCAGCCAGTACCCCTGTGGCAAAAAAATGCGGCCAACCTTTGCGCCAGGTTGGCCGCATGCCCCGTACCGCTGCGGTTAACGCTGCGGATTCAGCGCCTTGCTGATGAAATGGCGCGGCACACGGCTGCGTGGCACGCGCATGTCGAACCACTCGCGCACGTCGGCGTCCAGGCCGATGCCGTGCATATAGTTGTACAGCGCCTTGTTCAGGCCACGGCCCAGGGTGTCGTGGTCGGTGCCGGTGGGGTCGATGAAACCCACGTCGTTCTTGGCAAACGTTACCTCGGGCAGCGGGATCAGCTTGACGCCGTACTCGTCCGGGCTTTGCCCCACCGGCGAGTGCACGGTACAGGCAAAACGGTGGAAGAAGCCGCTCTGGATGCAGCCGTTTTCGAACAGCTGGCGCACGTACTCCAGCGCGTCCACCGTGTCTTGCACCGTTTGCGTGGGGAAGCCGTACATCAGGTAGGCGTGCACCAGAATGCCGGCCTCGGTAAAGCCCTGCGTCACGCGTGCCACCTGCTCTACCGACACGCCTTTTTTCATCAACTTCAGCAGGCGGTCGGACGCCACCTCCAGCCCGCCGGAAATGGCAATGCAGCCGGATTCGGCCAGCAGCTGGCACAGCTCTGGGGTGAACGATTTTTCAAAGCGAATATTGCCCCACCACGAAATGGACACCTTGCGGCGCAGCAGCTCCTCGGCCAGCGCACGCAGCATCTTGGGTGGCGCGGCTTCGTCTACGAAGTGGAAGCCGGTCTGGCCGGTTTCGGCAATGATGGCCTCGATGCGGTCCACCAGCGTGGTGGCCGATGCGGTTTCGTAGCGCGAGATGTAGTCCAGCGTGACGTCGCAAAAGCTGCACTTTTTCCAGTAGCAGCCGTGCGCCACGGTCAGCTTGTTCCAGCGGCCATCGCTCCACAGCCGGTGCATGGGGTTGAGCATGTCCAGCAGCGACAGGTAGCGGTGAATCGGCAGGCCATCCCACGTGGGCGTGCCCACTTCCTCGAACGGGATGTCGGCTTCCATCATGTTGATGTAGCGCACCGTATCGCCTTCGCGCACATAGGTGCGCACCAGGCGGCTAACGCCGCGCTGGCCTTGCAGGTGTTCGATCAGCGCCAGCAGCGGCTTTTCGCCGTCGTCCAGCGTGACAAAATCAAAGTAATCGAACACGCGGGGCTCTTTCAACTCGCGCAGCTCGGTATTGGCAAAGCCGCCACCCAGCGCGGTGCGGATATGCGGCCAACGTGCCTTGATGGTTTGCGCAATGCGGAACGCGGCGTACACCGAGCCGGGGAACGGTACCGACAGCAGCACCAGGTCGGGCTGATGGCGCTCGACGGCTGCTACGGCCAGGGCGGCCAGCGTGTCGTCTACCAGCGTGGGCGGCGCGGCCAGGCCTGCCGCCAGCGGGTCGAAAGTGGGCTGGCTCATGGCCAGCGATTCGGCGTAGCGCACGAACTCGAAGCGGCTATCGGCAGCGTCGCGCACCACGTCGGCCAGGTCGTTCAGATACAGCGTGGCCAGGTGGCGGGCGCGGTCGTAGCTACCCAGCGCGCCAAAGGCCCAGGCCAGCGGGTCGCCACCGTACGGGTCGTCCGGGTCGACGTAGTTTTCCAGCGCGGCAAAGCGCGCGCCTTCCGGCAACAGGCCACGGCTGCAGATGCGGTGCGCCAGCGTGCTGTCGCGGCCCTGCAGAAAGGCAATGACGCGGTCGATGGTGGCCAAGTACTGGTCGAAATTGTCGACAAAAAAGCGCACCTGCGCGCTACGTTTCTTGGGTGCGATGGCGTCGATGCGCTGGCGGATAGCCTGCAGCCCATCGGTAGAAAACAGCTGCAACACCAGCGCCAGCGCCAAGTCTTCCTGCACCGCCGTCACCCCGCGCGAGCGCAAAAAGCCGGTGATATAGGCGGTGGACGGGTAAGGCGTATTCAGCTGCGTCATCGGCGGGATCAGCGATAACACGCGCACACTGGCGATCTGGGACATGGCGGGCTTCCGGTAACAAACGAAGGCGGGCAGCCATGGCTGCCCGCAAAAACTGGCGCGATTGTCGCATGTTTTGGCCACTTGCGGGCGCATGCGGCCACTGCGGTATCATGGCCACCCCAAGGTCTTCTCTGATCCGACACGCCATGCCCCACCTTTATCTGGAATACAGCGACAACCTGGCCGGCTTCGACGCCGCTACCGCCCTGCAGCAAGCCAACCTGGCACTGGAAACCAGCGGCCAGTTCAGCGAAATCGACATCAAAAGCCGCGCCTACGCCGTCAGCTGCTATCAGGTAGGCACCGCCCGCCAGCCGCAGCGCGCCTTCATCCACGCCCGGCTAGCCATACTGGAAGGCCGCAGCGAGGCGGTACAGCAAGCCTTGGCACAAAAGGTGCTGGACGCGCTGCTGGTGCACTGCCCCGCCGACCCGGCGCTGGACGTGCAGGTGTCGTGCGAGATCCAGCAGATCGCCCGTGCCAGCTACGCCAAGCAACACCGCCTGGCGCAGGGCTAACGCACGCCAGGCCAGCATTAACCGCGCCCGCCACCGCCAATGGAGCCCGCCATGTATCGCCACGCCCTGCCCTTGCTCGCCCTGCCGCTACTGGCTCACGCCCAGACACCCGCGGTACGCAGCGAGGTGCTGAACAACAGCCTGCACCACCCGTGGGCGCTGGCGTTTATCGACCAGGGCCGCATGCTGGTGAGCGAGCGGCGCGGCCAACTCTGGCTGCTGGACGCCAGCGGCCGCAGCGTCGCCCGGGTAGCAGGCGTACCGGCGGTGGATGCCGGTGGCCAGGGCGGGCTGCTGGACGTGGTGGCCGACCGCCGCTTTGCCGACAACCGTCAGCTGTACTTCTGCTACAGCGAGGCCGGCGACGGCGGCAACCGCACGGCGCTGGCGCGTGCGCGGCTCAGCCCCGACGGCCAACAGTTACAGGATGTTGCGGTGATCTTCCGCCAGCAGCCGGCAGTAGCCAGCCGCCTGCACTTTGGCTGCCGCATCGTGCAGCAAACCGACAGCACGCTGTGGCTTACCCTGGGCGAACGCTTCAGCCGCATGCAGGACGCGCAGCGGCTGGACAATACGCTGGGCAAGGTGGTGCGGCTGCGCCCCGACGGCAGCATCCCGCCGGACAACCCCTACGTTGGCCGCAGTGACGCGCTGCCTGCCATCTGGAGCCTGGGCCACCGCAACCCGCAGGGCGCCACGCTGGGCCCGGATGGCCAGCTGTGGCTGGTAGAGCACGGGCCGCAAGGCGGCGACGAGCTGAACCGCCCGGCAGCCAGCAGCAACCAGGGCTGGCCGGTGATCAGCTACGGCCAGCAGTATGGTGGCGGCCCGATCGGTGCCGGCCTCGCCCGCCAGGATGGCATGGCGCAGCCGCTGCACTACTGGGTGCCGTCCATCGCGCCCTCCGGCCTGGCGTGGCTGACTAGTGCCCGTTACGGCAAAACATGGCAAGGCAGCCTGTTTACCGGCTCGCTGAAATTCGGCTACCTGGCGCGGCTAACGCTGCAAGAGCAGCGCGTGGTGGCGGAAGAAAAACTGGCAGTAAGCGACGGCCAGCGCGTGCGCGACGTACGCCAGGGGCCGGACGGCCTGCTCTACCTGCTGACCGACGCGCCGCAAGGCCGCTTGCTGCGCCTGCTGCCACGCTAGGCCTGCTTGCGGCCAACCTGGCCCGGCGCTATCATGCCCGCCGGGTCTGCAGTTCACCCAGGCGTCGCCGGTACCGTTACCACGCTAAACCTGCTGTTTTACCTTCATGCTTGGCTCGAACCCGTGCCAGGCCGCAACGGCGACCAGCGGCAGTCTTCCGACTTCGGCACGCAGACAGGATTCGACCATGTCTCGTACGCTTCACCCCTTTTACAGCCCCGACATTTCCGCCCTCGCGCGCTCGCTCAAACAGCAATGGGCCGCCAGCGACGGTACGCCCGGCCACCTGCAGCTGCTGAACATGCTGGCGCGCGCCAGCGGCTACCATAATTTCCAGCACTGGCTGGCTGCTGCGCCCACCGCCACCGCGCCCGACACGACGCGGCCAACGGTACGGCAGCACGACGCCCTGACCCAGCGCCTGCTGCGCCACTTTGACGCGCAAGGCATGATGCAACGCTGGCCAAAGAAATACAGCGAGCAGCAGCCATGCCTGTGGGCGATCTGGCCGCAGCTGCCAGGGCGTGGCCGCCACGGCGAGGCGGTGATCAACGACGTGCTGCGCCAGGCGCAGGCTTTTGGCGACCACGTGCTGCTGCGCCGCGAGCTGGTGAACCACGGCCTGCTGGCCCGCACGCCGGACTGCCGCGTCTACTGGCGGCTGGACCACGTGGTGCCGGCCGGGCTGCAGCCCCTGGTGGCCGAAGTGAACCGCCGCCGGCAAGCTGGCTGATTGCCCGCCTTCGCCAACGAAAAAGCCCTGCCATACGCGGCAGGGCTTTTTTGCAGCAGCAGCCAGGGTTGGCCGCAGTACGGGGCTTACACCAGCTGGCGTGCAGCAGCGATGACAATATCCACCGCCGTGGTTTCCGACGCCTTGATCTGCGTGGCATCGGGGATTTCCTGCTGCGTACGGTTTACCAGCACGCCCGCCACCATACCGGCGCGCAGGCCCATGGTGGCGCACATGGTCAGCAGCGTGGCCGATTCCATTTCGTAGTTCATCACGCCCATGGCCTGCCACTCTTTCATGCTGCCGGCAAACTGCTGCACCACGCGACCGCTGTAGGTGTCGTAGCGCTCCTGCCCCGGGTAGAAGGTGTCGGACGAGGCGGTAATGCCCACGTGCACGGCCTGGCCGGCTTCGCGTGCGGCGCTCACCAGCGCGGTGGTGCAGGCAAAATCGGCCACGGCCGGGTAGGCCAGCGGCGCAAAGTGCTGGCTGGCGCCGTCCAGGCGTACCGCGCCGGTGGTCACCAGCACATCGCCTACATTGATATGCGGCTGGATGGCGCCGGTGGTGCCCACGCGCAGGAAGGTACGCACGCCCAGCTGCGCTAGCTCTTCCACCGCAATGGACGTGGACGGGCCGCCGATACCGGTGGAACACACCACGATCGGCTTGCCGTCGATATAGGCCAGCCAGGTGGTGAATTCGCGCTGGGTAGACAGGTGGCGCGGGTTGTCGAGCTTGCGGGCGATGCGTTCTACGCGTGCCGGGTCGCCCGGAATAATGGCCAGGGTAGCGCCCTCGAGCTGGGCGCGGGTCAGGCCCAGATGGAATACATCGGATGGGGTATCGCCGTGGGACACGGGGTCTCCTCTCGTGAAAATGTGGCGCCCGCCGCAGCAAAACGGCATACGGCGGCAGGCCAGAAACAAAAAGCGTCATACCCGGCGGGCGGGTATGACGTGATGGCTCTTTTTACCTGAAGTTGGCCGCAAATTGAAGCGCTTTTTATCGGCTGACACCTTTCAGCCACAGCCTGCCGGCCAGCACGGCCACGCTGCGGCCAACGTTGCACTATAGCCGTTGGCAATAAAAAAAACGCCCCGGGTCACAAGACCACAGGGCGCCCAAGGAGGCTTGATTCGGTACGGGCTCAGGCAGCCGGTGAGCTGCTGCGGATCAGGTGGTCAAACGCACCCAGCGCGGCTTTGGCACCCTCGCCCATGGCGATGATGATTTGCTTGTACGGCACGTCGGTCACGTCGCCGGCGGCAAACACGCCTGCCACACTGGTGTCCTGGTGGCGGCCGGTGATGATCTCGCCACGGCTGCTCAGCTCGATGGTGCCTTTGAGCCAGTCGGTATTGGGCAGCAGGCCGATCTGCACAAAGATGCCTTCCAGCGCGATATGGCGTGCCTCGCCGCTGACGCGGTCGGTGTAGGCCAGGCCGTTGACCTTGCTGCCGTCACCGGTGACTTCGGTAGTCTGCGCCTGCAGGATGACGGTGACGTTGGGCAGGCTGCGCAGCTTGTTTTGCAGCACGGCGTCGGCGCGCATGGCGTCACCGAACTCCAGCAAGGTAACGTGCGACACGATACCGGCCAGGTCGATCGCGGCTTCCACGCCGGAGTTGCCGCCACCAATCACTGCCACGCGCTTGCCTTTGAACAGCGGGCCATCGCAGTGCGGGCAGTAGGCCACGCCCTTGTTGCGGTAGGTTTGCTCGCCCGGCACGTTCATTTCGCGCCAGCGCGCACCGGTGGCAATAATCACCGACTTGGCTTTCAGCGTGGCACCGCTTTGCAGCTGTACTTCGGTCAGGCCGCTGGCACTTTCGCTGGCGGCAATCAGCTTGCTGGCACGCTGCAGGTTCATCACATCAACGTCGTATTCTTTGACGTGCTGCTCCAGCGCCATGGCCAGCTTGGGGCCTTCGGTTTCTTTGACTGAAATGAAGTTTTCGATGCCCATGGTGTCCAGCACCTGGCCGCCAAAACGCTCGGCGACCACGCCGGTACGGATGCCTTTACGGGCGGTGTAGATGGCGGCTGCTGCGCCAGCCGGGCCACCACCTACGACCAACACGTCGAAGGCGTCTTTCTGCGCCAGTTTTTCGGCGTCGCGGGCGGCGGCACCGGTATCGAGCTTGGCTACGATTTCTTCCACCCCCATGCGGCCCTGGCCGAATACTTCACCGTTCAGGTACACGGTAGGTACCGACATGATCTGGCGGTCGGCAACCTCGGCCTGGAACAGCGCACCGTCCACCATGGTGTGGCGGATGGCCGGGTTCAGCACGGCCATCAGGTTCAACGCCTGAACCACGTCCGGGCAGTTCTGGCACGACAGCGAGATATAGGTTTCAAAGGTGAACTCGCCCTGCAGGTCTTTTACCTGCTGAATCAGCTCCTGGCCCGCTTTGGACGGGTGGCCACCTACCTGCAGCAGCGCCAGCACCAGCGAGGTGAACTCGTGGCCCATCGGCACGCCAGCAAACTGTACACGCGGCGCGGCGTCGCCAGGGCGGGCAATGGTGAACGACGGTTTGCGGCTGTCCTGGCCATCGAAACGGGCGCTGACTTTGTCGGACAGGCTGGCGATATCGGCCAGCAGGCCGCGTACTTCTTCGTCTTTGGCGCCACTGCCCAGGCTGGCTACCAGCTCGATAGGGTGTTGCAGGTTGGCGAGATAAGCTTGCAGTTGGGTCTTGATATTGTTGTCCAGCATGGTGTGCTCCTTGGTAACGGGTACCCGGGAAAGCGGCATCAGGGCCAGGGTTGGCCGCAAGGCCGCTTTCCGGGGCACCCGGCATAAATGTCGGGTGGGGACGAGGCTAGCCGGGAGAGGCCGGCCAACCTCGTCAAGGTGCCGTGCTGTCAGCCCGGGGCTGCAGCCTGGCGGTAAATCAGATCTTGCCTACCAGGTCCAGCGACGGGGCCAGGGTGGCATCGCCTTCTTGCCATTTGGCCGGGCACACTTCACCCGGGTGGGCGGCTACGTACTGGGCGGCTTTCACTTTGCGCAGCAGCTCGGCTGCGTCGCGGCCCACGCCACCGGCGTTGATTTCCACGATCTGGATCTTGCCTTCCGGGTCGATCACGAAGGTACCGCGGTCGGCCAGGCCGGCTTCTTCGATCAGCACGCCAAAGTTGCGGGAGATCAGGTGAGTCGGGTCAGCCAGCATCGGGTACTGGATTTTCTTGATGGTGTCGGACGTGTCGTGCCACGCCTTGTGGGTGAAGTGGGTGTCGGTGGATACCGAGTAGATTTCCACGCCCAGCTTCTGGAATTCCGGGTACAGGTCAGCCAGGTCGCCCAGCTCGGTCGGGCACACAAAGGTGAAGTCAGCCGGGTAGAAGAACACGACGGACCATTTGCCCAGCAGGGTCTGGTCAGTTACGTCGATGAACTGGCCATTGTGGAAGGCTTTGCTGGCAAACGGTTTGATCTGGCTATTGATGATGGACATATCGGGCTCCTTGGTTGCAGTGGTGTCGTTGTCGACAGGTGCCATCATGCCGCAACCCAATAGCCAAATCCAATTGAATGATTTTCTCGGATAGTTAGATTTTTTTTATCGCCATTTTTGGTCTCGGCAACCATGGTTTGGCGCTACCTGCCTCTCACCTGCAACTTGTACGGGACTACCATGCGTCACGCTTTTACTCTACTCATCCTTCTCGCCGGCCTGCCGGCCATGGCGGCCCCCACCCCTGCACTTACGCCTGCCAGCAGCAAACCGGTGGCCAGCAAGCTGCCTTTCATGGGGCTGGTCGCCGGCGAAACCCGGCGCGGCCAGGCGGAAAGGCTGTGGCAACAAAAACAAGCCTCGGTCTACAGCCTGTTTCATGGCAATGCCCTGGAAAACTACCCGCAAAGCGGCGAACAAACCCTGGCCAACCTGCGCGTGGTCATTGCCGACATCCGCTCGCTGCCCATGCCAGAGCTGGAAAGCGCGCGTTTTGCCTTCTTTGATGACCTGCTATACCGCGTGAGTGCCAGCTATCGCAGCGGTATCAGCTTCCAGCAGGCGCTGGACAAGCTTGGCCCCAACTACGGCAAGCCAGACGGGCAATCCACCACCGGGCTGCAGTACGCCAGCTGGCAAGCGGGCGATGTCTGGATGATGCTGATGGAGCAAGTCAACGGTCAGCTTGTCTTGCAGCTGGAACACACACCGCTGGCGCGCAAAGTCCGCACCTCGAATACGGAAACCTACGCCGCCTATATTCGTGCCAAACAGCACTACGTCACCCTGCCCTAACACTGCGCCCGCCCCCCGCAGTGGCACGGGCGCCAAACCCGGGCCACCGCACCGCCCCCGCCCCCGCCCCAGCGGCATTCTGTCGCTGGGGCACCACAATGAAATACATAAGCAAGTCAATGACATGGCTATTTTTCAAGCAAACACAGCCATGACACCTAATAGCCGGATAGCAATATCTATTGCATAGCCAGTAAGCCCACGCCGGTGCATTGCCACCAATAAACAGCCCATGCCCCATGTATACTGCCGTCATGCAACCCCGACAAGCCTGCCACCATGCCCGCTCCCAGACTTGCCTTCTGGCTCACCCTGCCCTGCCTGGCGCTGCCCTGCCTGGCGCAAACCAGCCTGCCGCTATTTGGCCTGCTGCCCGGCAACCACACACGGGAGCAGGTGCAGCAAGTGGTACAGGCACAGCAGGCACGCATCACCGGCGAGTTTTATGGCAATGCGCAAGACGCTTTTCTGGCAATCACGCCGGAGAACATCCCCAACAAGCGGGTGATCGTCATGCATGTAGAGGGCATGCCCGATAGCGGCACCCCACACCTGCAAATGGGTTTTCTGGACGAGGTGCTGTACCAGATACGCTTTGACTACCCGCCCGGCCCCCCCACCGACCCGACTTACCTGGACCTGACCCGCCGCTATGGCTTGCCTGCCGGGCATGGCAGTAACCAGGCCGCGGCCTATAGTTGGCCGCAAGGTGCCTACACCGTCACCCTGCAAAAGCAGCTGGCGGGCAGCTACGCACTGATCTGGCAACACAATGCCCTGGCCCGGCAGGTCACCACCAGCCACACGGAAGCCTATGCGGCCCATATCCGTAACAAAAAGCGCACGATAGGCCACTTCTAATGGTTGGCCGGGCTGGCCAGTGCCACGTCATCGCGCTACCGGGCACGGCGTGAGAACACAGAATTCAGCATCGGGCATGGCGTTTATTGCATAGGCTTCTATAAATGAAACATCTCCCGCTGCATGTTTCTCCTCTCCGTACCCGGAGTTCTGCCCGCCACCCAGGCGGGTTTTTCTTGCCTGTGCCCCCCGCCGCACTAACGCCAGGACGCCAAGCCCAGTACGACAGCCAGCAACACCAGCACCGCGCCGATAGCTTGCTCGATACGGTGGCGGTAACGCGCCACCAGCCCCCGTGCCGCCTGCGAGGAAAACGCACACGCTACCAGCGCGAACCACAACAAGTGCGCCAGCGACATGAACGCGCCGTATGCCAGCTGCAGCCAAAGCGGCGTGGCAGGGTGAATCACCTGGCTAAACAGCGACAGTACAAATAGCGTGGTTTTAGGGTTCAGCGCATTGGTCAGCAGGCCGCTGCGCAAGGCCGCCCAATCGGCCAGGGCCAGGCCCGCCGCCCCATCACCCGCTTGCGGCCGGCTACCCAGCATGCCCAGTCCCAGGTACAGCAGATAGGCCGCACCTAGCACTTTCAGGGCAAAAAACCACCACGGCGACTGCGCCAGCAACCACGCCAGACCCAGCAAGGCGTAGCCCACGTGCAGCCACACCCCCAGCGCAATGCCAACGGCGCTGAACACCCCGGCGCGGCGCGACGCCAGCATGCTGTTGCGCGTCACCATGGCAAAGTCTGCCCCCGGGCTCACCACCGCCAGGATGGTAATGGAGGCGACAGCCAGCAGCTCGGCACCCGGTAACAGGTCAGGATTCATCATCGTTTTCTTCCTCGAAAGACAGCGCCACATCGGCAAAGCGTCATTCTGCGCAGCCTTAAGCCGGCTGAAAAACGATGTATGCTGCAGTAAATACGTGAGGAAAACTCAAGCATGCCACCCCGCCTGCCACCCCTGAACAGCCTGCGCGTGTTCGAAGCCGCCGCCCGTCACGCCAGCTTTGCCCGCGCCGCCGACGAGCTGCACCTGACCCACGGCGCCATCAGCCGCCAGATCCGCCAGCTGGAAGACCAACTGGGGCTGGCCCTGTTTGAACGGCGCAACCGTGCCGTGTTTCTTACCGCTGCCGGCACGCAGCTACACGAAGCCTGTCGCGAGGCGCTGGGCCAGCTGCAGCACACGCTGGCCCAGCTACAGGCACAGAGCAGCCCGCCACCGCTGGTGCTGTCGTGCGAACCCACGCTGGCCATGCGCTGGCTGATTCCGCGCCTGCCGGCCTTGCGTGCGCAACACCCCGACATCGCCCTGCACCTGCTCACCGCCGGCGGCGCCGTGGACTTTGCCCGCGATCGGGTTGACCTGGCGCTACGCCGCAACGACTTTGCCTGGCAAGCCGACAGCCATCTGGCCGAATTGGCCGCCGAATACACCGGGCCCGTTTGCCAGCCGGCCCAGGCAACGGCGGTCACCACCGGCAGCCCGCACACCTGGCTGCACACCCACAGCCGCGACAGTGCCTGGGCACAGTGGCAGGCACGCAGCGGCCAGGCCCTGCCCTGTGCCGGCCACAACACGCTGGAGCATTTCTACCTCAGCCTGCAGGCTGCCGGTGCCGGGCTAGGGCTGGCCATCGGCTCGGTGTTCATGGTGGCGGACGAGTTGGCCGCAGCACGGCTGGCGGCCCCGCTGGGCTTTGTCGCCGACGGCTCGGCCTACGTGCTGCTATCGCCGCAAGCCTTCGACAGCGACCGGCGGCGCAGCGCGGTGCTGGCCTGGTTACGCCACGAAATGGCCGCCACGCTGCAGCAAGCCGGGTTGGGCTAGGGTCAGCCGCCCCACCCCCGCCCCCTGCCAAACAAGAAAAACGCCCCCGGCCGGCAAACGGCAGGGGGCGTGGCAGACAGGTGTGGCAGCTTAACTGGCGGACGTGTCCTGTACCGCGTCTTTGGGCGGGATGAAAAAGTCCTTCGGCTTCTGCCAGAAGCGCCGCGCCAGCGCCGGCAACAGTGGCAGCGCATCGGTGCCTTTGAGCTTGCGCGAGCGTAGCGCCACCCATAGTGCCAGGGTAAAGCTCACCAGCAGGTTGGTCATGCCGATCAGCAGCACACCACCCACCGACCACAGCACCAGTGGCAGCGGTATCAGGTAGTCGTAGGTCACCGCCGCATACGACAGATACGCCGACGAGAAGGTAATGTGGCGGATATCCAGCGGCAAACCCAGCAGGAAACCGATGGTGCCGGTTACCCCCAGGAATAGGCCAAAGTAAAAGTTGCCGGCCAGGCCGCCCAGGTTGTGTTCCACGTAATGCGCCAGGCGCCGTGTGCGCGCCTCGCCCAGCAGGCGGTTCAGCCACGGCAATGCGGCCAACCTTTGCGGAATCTGGCGATAAATGGCCAGGTTGTCGTAGTAGCCGGCAATCAGCCCGGCCAGAAACAGGTACACCCCGGCAATGGCGGCATGGAAGATGGCCAGACTGTGTACCGGGTCCAGGTCGGCCAGCAGGTGCGCCGCCTTGTCGGTATTGACGACCGGCGCGCCGGTAAACGCCTGCCAGCTCACTGCAATCAGCCAGGCTACCGGTATGGCCGCCAGCACATTACCCAGAATGGCGACAAACTGCGTGCGCATCACCTTGGCCACCAGCTCGGCCAGCTGCGGCATGTCGGGCTTGCCGCCCGACTCGTGGATCACGGCGGCAATGCGCGCTGCGGTCATGGCGGGCTGCTTGGTGGCAATGGTGAAGTGCAGCACGTGTACCAGCATGAAACCCAGCGAGTAGTTCAGGCCAAAGGCCAGCGCCTCCCAGATCAACGGCAGGTGCATCTTGGCCAGCAGCAATTTGATCAGGGCCATGAAGCCCACGATCACGCCGGCGCCGATAGCGGCACTGGCCATGTCTTTCCACTGTTTGCGATCTTCGGCAATGTAATGCTCACCGTGGCGGCCGGCGTGCTCGGTAACCTGGCGCGCCAGCATTTCGGTATTGCTGGTAAATACGTCACGCACGCTGAAGCGGCGGTTTTCGGCACGTACCAGCTCGACCAGCAGGCCGAACAGCGTGCCATTGGCGGCAGGGCTGCTGTCGGTATCCAGCAAGGCCAGCAGCGTGCGCAGGCGGCCAATGTGCTGGCCCAAGCGTATCAAATGGTAAGTCAGGCTAACCGACACGCCGCGTTCGTGCGCAACCTTGCGCAGGCGGGTAATCAGCTCTTCGCACTGCGCCAGCAGCACCAGCATGTGCTTTTCGTCTACCGGCTGGCAGGCTGTGTCTACCATGGCCTGGCGGGCCGACTCCACATAGCGCATGGCCTCGGAAGCCAGGTGCAGAAACGGCGACTCGAAGCGTTCGATGTCGGGGTACACCCGCACCAGCTCCGGCTCCAGCCCGATGGCGGTAATGCGGGCGGTCAGCACCTGCACCGCCTCCAGCAGCTGCTGGCGCACCGGGTTGGCCGCAGCGGCCGGCAGCTCGCCCCAGGCCAGCGCCTGCCATAGCTCCAGCCACACGTCCTGCGCCACGGCACCTACCCAGCGGTAGTCTTCCGGGTGGCTGAAAATCAGGCCGAACTGGTCGGCCAGGTGGTGGGGCGAGCGGGCCGGTGGCAGCAGGCGCTCGCCAATACGGCGTTTGATGGCGCCAGAAAACGGCTCGTTCGATAACAGCCCGGTATCGGTATACAGCTGCACCTGGCGTGTGGTGGCCAGCAGGTCGAGAATGGCGCGGCGCAAGCCGTCACGGTAGTCGGGGTGGCGGCTGAGCAGGTAGGTCAGCGCACGCAGGTTGCTGGTGGCCTGGACAAAATCGCCGGCGTCGTCGGGGCGCAGCGTGGCCAGCAGGCTGGCCAGCGGGGCCACCGCGCTGTCGGGGCTCTGGCGCTGGGCCAGGGTTTGCAAAAGTTGATCCATGCACCTTCCTGAAACGGTTGTCGTTATGCTGGTGGGTCAGCGCAGCCAGCGGCTGCGGTGCCCAGACTGACGCGAAGCCGCCCGGCTGACAAGCCGGATATGGCAGCGTATCAGTACAATGTATTTTTATGACCACCGTGCGGTCGTCAAGGTTCCTTTTCGACAAAACCATTCACCCACGGCTGGCACATGAAAAACGGCCAACCTGGCTAGCAGGTTGGCCGCAATCCATTCAGCCTGCGTACCCGACGCTACGGCGATCAGGCAAAGCGCAGCCCGCCACCGGCTACTTCTACCATCACGGTAGATTTGGGCGGGTACTTGCCAGCCAGAATAGCCTTGGCCAGCGGGTTTTCGATCTCGCTCTGGATGGCACGCTTCAGCGGGCGCGCACCGTATACCGGGTCGAAACCGGCCTCGGCAATCAGCGCCAGCGCGTCGTCGCCCACCTGCAGGCTGATATCCAGCTTGGCCAGGCGTGCTTCCAGCCGCTTGAGCTGGATACGGGCGATGGACTTGATCTGTGCCTCGCCCAGCGCGTGGAACACCACCAGCTCGTCGATGCGGTTCACAAACTCGGGGCGGAAGTGCGATTTCACCTCGGCCATCACCGCCAGCTTGATCACCTGGTAGTCGCTATCCGCCATGTTCTGGATGTGCTGGCTACCCATATTGGACGTCATCACGATCACGGTGTTCTTGAAGTCCACCGTGCGGCCCTGGCCGTCGGTCAGGCGGCCATCGTCCAGCACCTGCAGCAGCACGTTGAACACGTCCGGGTGTGCTTTTTCCACCTCGTCCAGCAGGATCACGCTATACGGTTTGCGGCGTACCTGCTCGGTGAGCATGCCGCCCTCCTCGTAGCCCACATAGCCCGGTGGCGCGCCGATCAGGCGGGATACCGAGTGTTTTTCCATGTATTCGGACATATCGATGCGAATCAGGTGCTCTTCGCTATCAAACATGAAACCCGCCAATGCCTTGCACAGCTCGGTTTTCCCCACGCCGGTAGGGCCCAGGAACAGAAAGCTGCCGTACGGGCGGTTCGGGTCGGCCAGGCCGGAGCGCGAACGGCGAATGGCGTCGGCCACGGCCGTTACCGCCTCGTCCTGCCCCACCACGCGCTGATGCAGCGCGCTTTCCATCTGCAGCAGTTTTTCACGCTCGCCGGTGAGCATCTTGCTCACCGGGATACCGGTCATACGCGATACCACCTCGGCAATTTCCTCGGCGCCGACCTGGGTGCGCAGCAGGCGGTTGGGCTTGCTATCGCCGCTATCGGCGGCTTCGGCCTCTTTCAGCCGCCCTTCCAGCTGCGGCAGCTTGCCGTACTGCAGCTCGGCCAGCGCCTGCCAATCACCACGGCGCTTCAGCTCCTCGATGTCTACCTTGATTTGCTCGATTTCTTCCTTGATGGCCTGACTGCCCTGCTGGCTGGCTTTTTCGGCCTTCCAGATTTCTTCCAGGTCGGCGTACTCGCGCGACAGGCTGTCGATTTCTGCCTCGATCAGCTGCAGGCGCTTGCGGGAGGCGTCGTCGCTTTCGCGCTTGACGGCCTCGCGCTCGATCTTGAGCTGAATCAGGCGGCGGTCCAGCTTGTCCATTTCCTCCGGCTTGGAATCCAGCTCCATCTTGATCTTGGCGGCGGCCTCGTCAATCAGGTCGATGGCCTTGTCCGGCAGGAAGCGGTCGGTGATGTAGCGCTGGCTCAGCTCGGCGGCCGCCACGATGGCCGGGTCGGTAATGTCCACACCGTGGTGGATTTCGTACTTCTCTTGCAGGCCGCGCAGGATGGCGATGGTGTCTTCCACGCTCGGCTCGTTCACCATCACCTTCTGGAAACGGCGCTCCAGCGCGGCGTCTTTTTCGATGTATTTGCGGTACTCGTCCAGCGTGGTGGCACCCAGGCAGTGCAGCTCGCCGCGCGCCAGCGCCGGCTTCAGCATATTGCCTGCGTCCATGGCGCCTTCGGCCTTGCCGGCGCCCACCATGGTGTGGATTTCGTCGATAAACAGAATGATGCTGCCTTCGTCCTTGGCCACGTCGCTCAATACCGCTTTCAGGCGCTCTTCAAACTCGCCACGGAACTTGGCACCGGCAATCAGGCCGGCCATGTCCAGCACCAGCAGCTTTTTGTGCTTGAGGCTTTCCGGCACTTCGCCGTTAACGATGCGCTGCGCCAGGCCTTCCACAATGGCGGTCTTGCCCACGCCCGGCTCGCCAATCAGCACCGGGTTGTTCTTGGTGCGGCGCTGCAGTACCTGGATGGCGCGGCGGATTTCGTCGTCGCGGCCGATCACCGGGTCCAGCTTGCCCTGGCGCGCGCGTTCGGTCAGGTCCAGCGTGTATTTCTTCAGCGCTTCACGCTGCTCTTCGGCATCGGCGCTATCCACACCGTCGCCGCCACGCACCGCGTCCACGGCGGCCACGATGGCCGATAGTTGGCCGCCATGCTGTTTCAGCAAGCGGGCGGCTTCGCCCTTGTCTGCGGCCAACACCAGCAGGTACAGCTCGCTGGCGATGAACTGGTCGCCACGCTTGGTGGCGGCCTGGTCGGTCAGGTTCAGCAGCTTGCCCAGCTCGCGCGACACGGTAATGTCGCCATCGCCGCCGCTGACCTTGGGCAGGCGCGCCACACTGTCGCGCAGCGCAGTCTTCAGCGCGCCGACATTGGTCCCCGCCCGTGCCAGCAGGCTGCCCACGCCGCTTTCGGCGTCGTCCAGCATGGCCAGCAGCAAGTGCTGGGGCTCGATAAAAGCATTATCCGCAGCCAGCGCCAGGCTTTGGGACTCGGCCAGGGCCTGCTGGAACTTGGTAGTGAGTTTGTCGAAACGCATGACAGCCTCCTTGGCAATAAATGTCTGATGCTTACTAGCTGGGGCAAAGTCAGCTGCTTTTCAAGGTTCACATCGGCGGCTTTTTGCCTACCATCAAAGAGCAAGCCATGGCTGTTAAACCATCTCCTATCAAGACATGGGGGTAATATGAAAACAAAACTACTGGCAATCACGCTGCTACTGGGCTGTAGCAGCGCCATGGCAGATACCTCGCTACTGGTATTCGGGGCATCGCACCACGGCAGCTGCGATAGCACGCGCTATCACTGCGACCTGAACAACAGCAACCCCGGCCTGGGGCTGGAGCTGGCCGAGCCAATGGTGGACTACAGCCTGTTTGTACGCGGCGGCAGCTACCGCGACTCGCGCCGCGAAACGGCTTATTTTGTGGCAGGTGGCGGGCGCACAGAATGGGAGGTCAGCCGTGACATGGTGGTGGGCGCCGGCGTGATGGTGGGCTACCTGAACGGCAGCGGCATGCACGGCCTGGCGGGGCTGCCTTTTGTCACCGTAGGGGGCAAGCTGCTGCAGCTGGAGATAGGCTATGTGCCGGAAATACACTGGAAAGACCGCATGATGCCGGCCACCACCACATTCAACCTGCGCTGGCAGCTAGACTAGACCGCTACGCCGGCACCCCGTCACGGATGCCGGCTTTTTGCATTGCAGCATAGGCGCTTTTCCTGCAAGCAGGCATACTATGCACCATCTCGGATTCACCCCGTGCCTATGGCACCAGGCAACAGCATGACTTCACCTCTTCACCCCGCCCGTCTGGACTGGAGCACCGGCCTGCCGATGTCCGCCGACTATGGCGATGTGTATTTCTCGCGCGATAGCGGCCTGGCCGAAACCCGCCACGTGTTTGTCGATAACAACGACCTGCCGCAGCGTTTTGCTGCACTGCAAAGCGGCGAGTTGTTCACCATCGGCGAAACCGGTTTTGGCACCGGCCTGAACTTTCTGGTGGCGTGGCAGTGCTTTCTGGCCCACGCCCCGGCCGGGGCACGGCTCGCCTTTGTCAGCACCGAAAAGCACCCGCTCTCCCCTGCAGACATGCAGCGTGCGCTGGCCATGTGGCCAGCGTTGGCCGCAGAGGCCGCCGAGCTGTTGCAACAGTACCAAACGCTGGCCCCCGGCTGGCACCGCTTTGTACTGGCCGCGGGGCGCATCACGCTCACCCTGCTGGTAGGCGACGCGCTGGCCACGCTGCCCGAGCTGGATGCGCGGGTGGATGCGTGGTTTCTGGATGGCTTTGCCCCGTCTCGCAACCCCGACATGTGGCAGCCCGCGCTGTTTGAACAGCTGGCACGCCTGAGCAAATCCGGCGCCACGCTGGCTACCTTTACCTGCGCCGGCGTGGTACGGCGCGGCCTGGCCGAGGCCGGCTTTGCCGTGGAAAAAGTCCCCGGTTTTGGCAGCAAGCGGGAAATGACGCGCGGCCAGCTGGCCAGCGCACCCGCCAGCAGCTGGCAAGCGCCCTGGTACGCCCGCCCGCAGCTACCCGCCCAGCTGGAACGCACGGCCATTGTGGTGGGGGCCGGCATTGCCGGCGCCAGCATTGCCTATAGCCTGGCCGTGCGCGGCTGGCAGGTGACGGTAGTAGACCGCCACCCGGTACCGGCCAACGAGGCATCGGGCAACCCGCAAGGCGTACTGTATACCAAGCTGTCGCCGCACTTTACTCCGCTTACCCAGCTGATTTTGTCCGGCTACGGCTACAGCCTGCGCACCCTGGCCGCCAGCCTGCCACAAGGCGACGACACCTGGCGCCAATGCGGCGTATTGCAGCTGGCGCACAATGCCGAAGAAAGCAAACGCCAGCATGGCCTGGCGCTGGCAGGCCTGCCGCACGGCATCCTGCACGCGGTAGATAGCGAACAAGCCTCGCAGCTGGCCGGCATAGCGGTAGACCTGCCCGGCCTGTACTTTCCGCAAGGCGGCTGGCTGCACCCGCCAGCGCTGGTACGCCGCCTGCTGGACCACCCCAACATCACCCTGCGTCTGGCGACGGCCATTACCGAGCTCTCGCAAAACCCGGCCGACCACAGCTGGGTCGCCATGGATAGCGAAGGCCCCATGGCCATTGGCGGTATTGCCGTGCTGGCCACCGCCAACGAAACGGTACAGTTCGACCCAACCTTCTACCTGCCGGTAAAACGCATTCGCGGCCAGGTGTCGGTGGTGGCCGCCACGCCAGCCAGCCACGCGCTAAAAACCGTGATTTGCGGCGAGGGCTATATTTCGCCGGCACGCGGCGACACGCACTGCATGGGCGCTACCTTCAAGTTTGATACCAGCGACACCCAGCCTTGTGCCAGCGAGCACCAGGAAAACCTGGACATGCTGGCGCAGATGAGCCCGGCACTGCACCAGGCACTGGGTGGCCATAACCTGACCGCCAGCCAATGCCATGGCCGTGCAGCGCTGCGCTGCACCAGCCCGGACTATCTGCCCATGTGCGGCGCCATTGTGGACCGCGAAGCCTTCAACGACCTGTATGCCCCGCTGGGGCGCGATGCCTCGCTGAAACTGAGCCAGAGCGCCCCCGAGGTCACCGGCCTGTTTGTCAGCACCGCGCACGGCTCGCGCGGCATGGTCACCGCCCCGCTATGCGGCGAGGTGCTGGCCAGCTTGCTGGACAACGAACCGGCCCCGCTGCCCAAGCCCATCATGGACGCCATCCACCCCAGCCGCTTCCTGGTGCGTGACATCATTCGCCAGAAGCTGCGCGAACGCGACTGACACCCCGCCAACGGCCACAAAACAAAAGGCGCCGCTCATGCGAGAGGCGCCTTTTTCATGGTGCGGCCTGCGTCAGGCTTCGGCACCTGCCGCCCGCAGCTGCGCGCGGATAGGCTCCGGGATGGACACCGACTTGCCCGCCTGGTAATCCACCCACACCAGCGTGGCCTCGCCCACTGCGTAGACGGTATCGTCATCGCCCTGCAGGTAGAAATGATGGCGCAGCGTCAGGCTGCTGCGGCCAACCTTGACCACGCCGGTGGTCACCACCACGGTAGCCGGGTAGGACAGCTCGCGCTTGTAGGTACAGCTGGTGCTACCCAGCACCGGGCCAATGCCGGCCGGGTCGATGGGAAAGCCCATGCTGTCCAGCCACTCCACCCGGATCTGCTCCATATAGCGGAAATAATAGGTATTGTTCAGGTGCCCTACCGCGTCCATATCGCCCCAGCGCATGGTAATGGTACGGCGGTCCAGCAACGGCAGTGTCTTGTCCATGGTCATCCTTTATGTGCAATGCAGCATCATCATAATGGCCCGCTTCCGTAAACGTAAGTAGCCGGCACAAACGCACTGTTCGCACACCCCGCCCCGCTTGGGCTAAAATGCCAGCCCCTTACGCACGCACACGCCCATGGCCAAACTTTTTTACCGCTACGCGGCGATGAATAGCGGCAAAAGCACCCAGCTTTTGCAGATCGCCAACAACTACGAAACCATGGGCAAGGCCGTGCGCCTGTATACCGCCGCCATCGACGACCGCTACGGCGTGGGCAAGATTACCTCGCGGCTGAATATCCAGCGCGACGCGCTGACCTACGACGCAGCGTTCGACTTTCTGGCGCAAGACTACCAGGGCATCGCCTGCGTGCTGATCGACGAAGCGCAGTTCCTCAGCAGCCAGCAGGCGCAGCAGCTGCACCGGCTGGCGCACACCCGCCACGTGCCGGTGATCTGCTTTGGCCTGCGCAGCGACTTCAAAGGCGAGCCGTTCCCCGGTGCCGCCTGGCTGCTGGCGCTGGCAGAAGACATCGAAGAGATCAAGACGATCTGCACCTGCGGGCGCAAGGCCACCATGCATATCCGCGTAGACGGCCAGGGCCAGCGGCTGCAGGAAGGGCCACAAGTCGATATCGGCGACGACACGCGCTACCACGCTGTGTGCGCCAAATGCTTTTATCAGGGCCACGCCCGGGAAGACACACCATGAGCAAACCCCGCCACGGCGGCAGCAAGCCCGCCCCCGCCAGCGCCGAGCGCCAGGCGGCCGACAAACGCCACGCCCGCGCCGAAGCTGCCTGCCACACCGTGCTGCAGCTGTTTGCCAGCCTGGAAGAAGACAGCGCCTGGCAAGCCTGCGACATAGCCATGAAATACGGGCAAATGGCGGCCGTGTACGCACGCAAGATCCGCAATGGCCGCGTTATCAGCGCACCAGACTTCAACGCTGCGGTAGAAGTCTGCACCAGCGCCCGCCGCGCCCTGCGCAGCCTGGACGCCGAGCTGGTTTTTGCCGGCCATCCGCGCCAGGCTGACCTGGCCGAGGCCGCCCGCCAGAGCTACCAGGTGCTGCTGGACCATCACCAGCTGACCAAGGGCAAGGCTTGAGCCACGGCCGGCACCCGGCCTGAGCTGCCACGCAAAAGCACAAGGCCACGGCATTGCCGTGGCCTTGTTGTTTTACTACGCCAGACGTGGCAATCAGCCAGCCTGCGCCGCCTGCCACTGCGCGTGGATGCGGCCAACCTCACCCAGCCAGCGCTGTTTATCGGCAGCCGGCAACCAGCTGGCCTCGAAGCTATTGTTCACCAGCTGCACCACCTCTTCCGCTGTCAGGCCCAGCGCCGCGCGGCAGCATCCAGCTGCGCCTGCGCAGTGCGTACTTCGGCATGAGACAACTGGCCGAGGTAGCGCGGTGCAAAGTAGCCGACCAGCAGGCAGAGGATGGTGACGCGACCAGCAGATCCAGCAGGATGAAACCGCGTGGTGCTTGGGGTCGCCGGATATTATGGTTTGGCATAACGTGGGCAATCATGATTCAAAAAAAACAGCCAAGGTTGGCCGCAAGGCGGTGATGGCGTGCGGACACGTGGCCGTTAGCGGTAAACGTTGGGCTTCATTACGCTCAACCCAACCTACCGTGTTTACCCTCTATAAAGAATCGCCATCCTTGACCAACTCCTCGTAAGAACTTTTCAGCCTCTGCTCGCCCTTCCCCCGCTCCAATATCAATAACCCCATAACCAAGATAATCATGCGGATAAAATGCAAGGCCAGATTTTTCATCCACAATAAAAAAATGCCCATAAATACCAAACACAAACATCTTGGCAACCATCAATGAAGAAAAATCCGATACAGGCAAAATAGAAGCATCATATACACTGAGCGCATTCCATACCAAATCAATTCCTTGCAAATAATCCAGAGAATCAAAATCATCTCCAAAACTCTCTTTATAACTAAGAGCATTAATTAAACCAACATCTAACAGTCTCTGTAAAATCACCACTTCGCAATTCACTGATCCATCTTCACTACAATGCATTAATTCATCAATGTTAACATGTAGAGAAGAAATTATTCTTAACCCATCAATAGAGTTTTTGAAATACTTTACAAAATAGGAAACAGCAAACTCCGCATCAGAAAAATTGCCCTTACCATCTTTTTCAAAATAACCAAAAAATCCAGATGAAGAGCCGTAACCATCCAAATTTACAGCCCCCCTCAACTTACCCACAACATTATCCATCGCCAAAGGCCCTCTATTATTATTTTGAAATAATCGTCCTATCTAGGCCAACCATTATTTTATCAGTCGACCCAGGAGGCCTACCCGGTGTAGATCTCACTTTCCACTCTCCTGTTTTATCGACATGATCAGTATGACTTTTCTCCCAAATCTCATTTATTTTTAAATTTCGAAATCTACCGCTATCCAACCTAGAGAAACTTGAAGGATTAGTTTCAGGAGTTGCAACACGCTCACCGACATAAGGGGCGTATGCCTTTGTCTTGGAATTTAACTCAACCAACTTGCTAACAGGCGTCTTATTCACTGCAACTGCTTTTTTGAACACTTGGGAAGCAGATTTTAATGAAGCGATAACAGCACCGCCACCAGCAAAAGCATCCTGCACCCCCGTAGTAGCTACTTCATTAAATCTAAAAACTTGTGTTGTTAATCTTACCCTAGCATCCAAATCCGTTTCTATAGCATATTTTGCACACTATCGCACACACTCATCAAATATATTGCGAAAACCATCTATTACTTATCGCTCATATTCAGCCGCTCCCGCAATGCTCTTCACCTCCAACCCTGCGCTTACAAGCTGATTTGCCTTCCGAGTAGCAGCTGTAAGATCACGACTATCAGCGGCATAAGCTGCAAGGTTGTCCATTACCTGTTTGAACTTAGCAAGGGGTTCTGCTTTAGAACTCTTACTTCCCCAACCATCAAACATCTTACTTACAGCCTCTTTAAAATCCCCCAAGTCGTTATACCAAGCTTCCCCACTCGGATCGGTATAACTCAGCGGGTTATTCATCACGTACGCGTAGCGGTTGTAGTTTTGCATCCGCTCTACGTCCGTCACCTCCGGATCGGGGCTCAGGAAGCGCCCCAGCAGCGGATCGTAAATCCGCGCGTTCATGTTGATCAGACCCAGCTCGTCCAGATGCTGGTGGCCTGTATAACCGCGGTCGGTAGTCTGGCCGGCAATGCCCAGGTTGGCCGCATCGGTCTACCCGCTGGCGTAGCGGCGTTTACCCCACGCGTCAAACCTCAGGCTTTCCAGCAGCTGGCCGCTGCTGCCCATGATGGCCCGGTTGCTGCCCAGGTGGTCTGTGACCCAGTAGCGTTCTTCTTCTGCGGCCTGGCTGGCGGCCGGCTTGTCGCGTTTGACGACTTCGCCAATGACGTCGCCCAGGGTGGTGAGGTAGTGCTTCTGTTCGACTTTACCATCGGTGCCGATGGTTTTCTCGTAGAACAGGCCACTGCCTTTGCCGGGGTTGAAGTACAGCTGGGTGCCGTATTGGCTGGACACTTGCTTGATGCGCTCGTGTTCGCCGTCGTACCAGTATTCTTCGCGCTGGCCATGGCCTTCCAGGGTTTTGGGCAGGTTGTAGCTGGTCCAGCTGGCGAGGCGGCTTTCATTGCGAACCAGGTTGCCGTTGGCGTCGTATTCGAAACCGCGCTCGATGCCGTCTACGCCTTTGAGGGCGGTCAGGGCGTGGGGGCGTACCACGCTGGGGCCGCTGGCGGGGTAGCTGTAGCTGCCAACGCCGCTCTTGTAGGTGATGTTGCCCAGTTCGTCGTAGACGATGCCCTGGGTGCTGACCGGGTTGTCACCGCTGGCTTTGGTGAGGCGGTTCAACTCGTCGTAGCTGAAGTTTTCGTTGTACTGGTACGGGGTGCCGGCGGTGATCTTCAGGTTGCGCGTTTTGAGGTTGCCGACGCTGTCGTAGAGGTAACGTTCCTGGAAGGCGGCACCGGCATCGACCAGCTCGACCCGGTCGCGGCTGTTGTACACGCGGTTGACGGCGGCGCTGCCGCCGGCAAACAGCTGGCGGGTGGCGCGCCGGGCGGCGTCTAGACTGTTGGCTTGCCAGTAGGTTTTACCGTTGGCCGCATTGCTGAGTCGTTGCAGGTAGCCGTAGGGGTTGTACTGGTAGTTGACCACCAGTCCGGTGGGGTAGCTGACGCGAGCTTGCCGGCCACCGGCGTCATAGCCGACGGTCTTGCTGTAGCTGGCGTCATTCCCCAGGGTGACGGTGGTGGTAGTGGGCCGCCCCGGGCTGTCCTACTGGTGGGTGCGTACGTAGCCGGTGCCGGTGCGCAAGATCCGCAATAGCCGCGTCATCTGCGCGCCGGACATCAACGCCCTGATAGAAGTGTGCACCCGCGGCAGGCTGACCTGGCCGAGGCCGCCCGCCAGAGCTACCCCGCAAAAGCACAAGGCCACGGCATTGCCGTGGCCTTGTTGTTTTACTACGCAACGCCGAGTAATCAGCCAGCCTGCGCCGCCTGCCACTGCGCATGGATGCGGCCAACCTCACCCAGCCAGTGCTGCTTATCGGCAGCTGGCAGCCAGCTGGCTTCGAAACTGTTGTTCACCAGCTGCACCACTTCTTCCGCAGTCAGGCCCAGTGCCTCGCGGCAGGCGTAGAAGTTCTGGTTCAGGTAGCCGCCAAAATAAGCCGGGTCGTCCGAGTTCACCATGGCTGCCAGGCCGGCCTGCAGCATGCGGCGAAGCGGGTGCTGGCTCAGGTCCGGCGTCACCTGCAGGCGCTGGTTGGACAGCGGGCACACGGTAAGCGGTGTGCGGTCTGCGGCCAACCTTTGCACCAGGGCGTCGTCTTCCAGGCTACGTACGCCGTGGTCGATGCGGCATACCTGCAACAGGTCCAGCGCCTCGCTCACATACGCCGCCGGGCCTTCTTCGCCAGCGTGCGCCACGCAGGGCAGGCCCAGCGCGTGGCAGCGGGCAAACAGGCGGGTAAATTTGGACGGCGGGTGGCCCAGCTCGCTGGAATCCAGCCCGAAACCATCGATACCGGCCAGATACGGCTCGGCCTGGTCCAGCACGGCCATGCCGGCTTCTTCGCTCAGGTGGCGCAAAAAGCTCATGATCAGGCGCGAGCTCATGCCCCACTGCGCCTGTGCCGCGTCCAGCGCACGGCGGATGCCGTGGTAAACGGTGGCAAAGGCAATGCCGCGGTCGGTGTGCGTTTGCGGATCGAAGAAGATTTCGGTGTGCACGATGCAGTCGGCGTGGGCGCGTTCCAGGTAGGCCCAGGTCAGGTCGTAAAAGTCCTGCTCGGTCTGCAGCACGCCGGCGCCAGCGTAGTACAGGTCCAGAAAGGACTGCAGGCTGTCGAACTGGTAAGCGTCACGCAGTGCGTCGATGCTGGCATACGGCAGGCTAATGCCGTTACGCGCGGCCAGGGCAAACATCAGCTCCGGCTCCAGTGTGCCTTCAATATGCAAATGCAGCTCGGTCTTGGGCAGCGCCGCAATCAGCGCGTCTACGGGGTGGGTCATGGCGGGCTTTCTGCAAGGTTGGCCGCAGCATGCGGCGCGGTCATTCGTGATAGCCCCTGCCAGCACAGGCAGAAAAGCAAAAAGCCCCGCGCTAATGCGCAGGGCTTTTTGATTCTGGCGGAGAGGGGGGGATTCGAACCCCCGTCAGGGTATTACCCTGAACACGCTTTCCAGGCGTGCGACTTAAGCCACTCATCCACCTCTCCAGAATAGTTTGCTTGCAGCGTGGGCTGCGGCAATCTCCGGCAGGGCGCAGATTGTAAATACTGGCGGAGAGGGGGGGATTCGAACCCCCGTCAGGGTATTACCCTGAACACGCTTTCCAGGCGTGCGACTTAAGCCACTCATCCACCTCTCCAGATGGCTCTTTTCGACCGGCCTTGCGGCGTTTTGTCGTCAGAGGCTGCGCATTCTAGTGAAGCCCCCCTGCCTTGGCAAGCTTTTTTACAAAAAAATGCATACTTCCCCAGCCCTGTGACGAGCATTCCGTGTCTGCCAGCCACAGCGAGCCAGGCCAAGCCATTGATCGCATTGCGCATTCCCGCGCCAACACGCCGCCCACCCCCAGCCTGCGCGGCTTCAGGTAGAATTGCGGCATTGCAAAACACACCCCGTGAAAACACGATGCGCATTGCCTTAGCCCAGTTCAACCCGGTTGTTGGTGACATCACCGGCAATACCCAGAAAATCCTGGCCCTGGCCCACGCCGCCATGGCGCAGGGCGCCGACATCCTGGTCACCCCGGAGCTGGCCCTGACCGGCTACAGCCCGGAAGACCTGCTGCTGCGCGACCATTTCTACCGCGCCATTGCCGCCGGCCTGGACGAGCTGGAGCAGCTGGACGGCATTACCCTGGTGATCGGCCACCCGGCCAAGCTGGGCAACGAGCGCTTTAACGCCGCCACCGTGCTGCGCGACGGCCACCGCCTGGGCCAGTACCACAAGATGCTGCTGCCCAATAACGAAGTATTCGATGAATGCCGCTACTTCACCCCCGGCGCTGCGCCGCTGGTATTCGAGCAAAACGGCGTACAGGTAGGCGTGCTGATCTGCGAAGACGTGTGGTCCATCGAGCCGGCCGCAGAGGCCGCCGACGCAGGCGCCGACGTGATCGTGTCGCTGAACGCCTCGCCCTTCCACCGCAACAAGATCGACACCCGCCACGACATGCTGCGCTACCGCGTACAGGAAACCGGCCTGCCCATCGCCTACGTCAACCTCACCGGCGGCCAGGACGAGCTGGTATTTGACGGCGGCTCCTTCGCGCTGAACAAACAAGGCGAGCTGGTGGCCCAGGCCGCCGCCTACGACGACGAGCTGCTGCTGCTGGACTACGACGGCGGCGACCTTGCCCCCGCCAGCCAGGCCACCCTGCCTGGCGAGCTGGAAAGCGTGTACCGCGCCCTGGTAGTAGGTGTGCGCGACTACATCAACAAAAACGGCTTCCCCGGCGCGCTGCTGGGCCTGTCCGGCGGCATCGACTCCGCCCTGACGCTGGCCATCGCCGTGGACGCCTTGGGCGCCGAGCGCGTGCACGCCGTGATGATGCCGTCGCGCTACACCGCCGACATCAGCGTGGACGACAGCCGCGACATGGTGCAGCGCGTGGGCGTGAAATACGACGAAATCGAAATCTGGCCCATGTACGAAAGCTTCATGGCCGCGCTGGCGCCGTCGTTTGACGGCCTGCCCATGGATACCACCGAAGAAAACCTGCAGGCGCGCATTCGCGGCACCCTGCTGATGGCGCTGTCCAACAAAACCGGCAAGCTGGTGCTGACCACCGGCAACAAGTCGGAAATGACCACCGGCTACTGCACGCTGTACGGTGACATGGCTGGCGGTTTTGCCGTACTGAAAGACGTGGCCAAGACGCTGGTATTCGACCTGTGCCGCTGGCGCAACACCCAGGGGGAGATCATCCCCGAGCGCATCATTACACGCCCGCCGTCGGCCGAGCTGCGCCCGGACCAGAAAGACCAGGACAGCCTGCCGCCGTATGAGGTGCTGGACGCCATCATGGCGCGCTACGTGGAGCACAATATGTCGGCCGCCGACATCATCCGCGACGGCTTTGCCGAAGCTGACGTAACCAAGGTCGTGCGCCTGCTGAAAATCAACGAATACAAGCGCCGCCAGGCGCCGGTAGGGCCGCGCATCACCCACCGCGGCTTCGGCAAAGACTGGCGCTACCCCATCACCAACCGCTTCAGTTAAGCCACCCGTGCGGCCAACCTGCCAGGGTTGGCCGCACACCGCTGGCGGCACGCACTGCCCGCCAGTGTGTTAAGCCTTGTTAAGCAGTGCGAATCCCCCGCCGCCACGGCGGTCACACTGCCATCACCCCCACAAGGAACACCATGAAAACCCTCGCCAGCGCCCTGCTCTGCCTCGCCCTCGCTACCCCTGCCCACGCCGCGGCCATTGCCCAGCTCAAACAGTTTGTCAGCAGCACCAAAACCCTGTCTGCCAGCTTCAGCCAGACGGTGAGCAGCAAGGGCAAGCAGGAAACCGCCAGCGGCGTGATGGAGCTGCAGCGGCCCGGCAAACTGCGCTGGGCGTACAGCAAACCGTTTGAACAGCTAATCGTGGGCGATGGCAACACGCTGTGGATTTACGACAAAGAGCTGGCGCAAATCACCAAGCGCAAACAAGCCGGCGCACTGGGCAGCAGCCCGGCCGCCCTGCTGGCCGGCAGCAACGCCATCGAACGCGACTACCTGCTGCGCGAAATGGGCAAACAGGGGGACGTGGAATGGCTGGCTGCCAGCCCCAAAAAAGCCGACAACACGTTTGAATCGATCAAGATGGGTTTCAGCAACAACCAGCTGGTGGAAATGGCGCTAGGCGACAGCTTTGGCAACCAGACCCGCATCCGCTTTAGCGACATCAAGAAAAACCCCGCGCTGCCTGCGGCCAACTTCAGCTTTACCCCACCCAAGGGCGTAGACCTGGTTAGCGAGTAAGCCGATGGACCTGTTTGCACGCGAGCCGCACAAACCGCTGGCCGAGGCGCTGCGCCCCGCCACGCTGGACGACGTGATCGGCCAGCAGCACCTCATCGGCCCCGGCAAACCGCTGCGCATGGCCATCGAGGCACAAGTACCGCACAGCATGATGCTGTGGGGGCCACCCGGCGTGGGCAAAACCACGCTGGCGCGCATTCTGGCCAGTGCTTTCGACGCCGAGTTCATCCCGCTGTCTGCCGTACTGTCCGGCGTCAAAGACATCCGCGAAGCGGTAGAGCGCGCCCACGCCACGCTGCAGCGCAGCGGGCGGCGCACCATCCTGTTTGTGGACGAAGTGCACCGCTTCAACAAAAGCCAGCAGGATGCGTTCTTGCCGTTTGTGGAATCCGGCCTGCTCACCTTTATTGGCGCCACCACCGAAAACCCCTCGTTCGAAGTCAACGCCGCGCTGCTGTCGCGTGCCCAGGTCTACGTGCTCAAGCCGCTCACCCAGGCCGACCTGCACGCCCTGTTCGACCGCGCGGCGGCCAACGGTGCGCTGGACGGCCTGACATTTGACGACGACGCCCGCACCGCGCTGACCGGCTACGCCGACGGCGACGCCCGCCGCTTCCTGAACCTGCTGGAACAAACCCGCACCGCCGCGCTGGCGCGCAAAACCGCCCGCATCGACAGCGCCTTTCTGGCCGAAGTGCTCAGCGTCAACGCCCGCCGCTTCGACAAAGGCGGCGACGCCTTCTACGACCAGATTTCGGCGCTACACAAATCGGTACGCGGCTCCAACCCCGACGCCGCGCTGTACTGGCTGACCCGCATGCTGGACGGCGGCGCCGACGCGCGCTACCTGGCGCGGCGCATCGTGCGCATGGCGTGGGAAGACATCGGCCTGGCCGACCCGCGCGCCATGCAGATCGCCAACGACGCCGCCACCACCTACGAGCGCCTGGGCAGCCCCGAGGGCGAGCTGGCACTGGGCCAGGCGGTGATCTACCTGGCCATAGCGGCCAAGAGTAATGCCGGCTACATGGCGTATAATGCTGCCCGCGCCTTCGTGGCAGGCGACAGCTCGCGCCCGGTACCGGTACACTTGCGCAATGCGCCTACCCGGCTGATGAAAGAGCTGGGTTACGGCCACGAATACCGCTACGCCCACGACGAGCCGCACGCCTATGCGGCGGGCGAAACCTATATGCCGGAAGGCCTGGAAGACGTGCGCTGGTATGAGCCGGTGCCGCGCGGGCTGGAAAGCAAGATTGCCGACAAGCTGGCCTTTTTACGCCAGCTGGATGACGAAGCCAATACCAAGAAACAGGACTGAAACATGCTGGACATTCAACTGCTGCGCAGCAATATCGATGAAGTAGCGGCCCGCCTGGCCGCCCGTGGCTACACGCTGGAAGTAGACGCTTTCAACAGCCTGGAAGCCGAACGCAAAAGCCTGCAAACCCGCATGCAGGACCTGCAATCCCAGCGCAACAGCAGCTCCAAGCAGATTGGCATTGCCAAGAAAAACGGCGAAGACGTGTCCGCCATCATGGCGCAGGTTGCCTCGCTGGGCGACGAGCTGAAAGCCGCCGAAGAAGCCTTTGCCGCCGTGCAAAACCGCCTGGATAACTGGCTGCTGACCATCCCGAACGTGCCGCACGAATCGGTACCGGCCGGCAGTGACGAAAGCGGCAATGTGGAAGTACGCCGCTGGGGCACCCCGCGCAGCTTTGATTTCGACATCAAAGACCACGTAGACGTGGGCGCACCGCTGGGCCTGGATTTCGAAACCGGCGCCAAGCTGTCCGGTGCGCGCTTTACCGTGCTGCGCGCCGACATCGCCCGCCTGCACCGCGCGCTGGCGCAGTTCATGCTGAACACCCACACCGAACAGCACGGCTACAGCGAAACCTACACCCCGTACATCGTGAACAGCGACGTGCTGTACGGCACCGGCCAGCTGCCCAAGTTTGCCGAAGACATGTTCCGCGTAGAGCGCGGTGGCGAAGCCGCCGCCCAGGCGCAGTACCTGATTTCCACTTCCGAAATCACCATGACCAATATGGTGCGCGAGTCGGTACTGAAACACGATGAGCTGCCGCTGAAATTTACCGCCCACTCGCCTTGCTTCCGCTCCGAAGCCGGCGCTTACGGCCGTGACACCCGTGGCCTGATTCGCCAGCACCAGTTCGACAAGGTGGAAATGGTGCAGATCGCCCACCCGGAGCACTCGTTTGCCGCACTGGACGAAATGGTCGGCCACGCCGAGGTGATTCTGCAGCAGCTGGGCCTGCCGTACCGCGTGATGGCACTGTGCAGTGGTGACATGGGCTTCGGCTCGCACAAGACTTTCGATCTGGAAGTATGGCTGCCGGCACAAAACACCTACCGCGAGATCAGCTCCTGCTCCAATATGGGCGATTTCCAGGCACGCCGCATGATGGCGCGCTTCAAGGACGCCGACGGCAAAAACCGTTACGTACACACACTGAACGGCTCCGGCCTGGCCGTGGGCCGTACGCTGGTGGCGGTACTGGAAAACTACCAGAACGCCGACGGCAGTGTGACCATCCCCGAGGTGCTGCGCCCGTACATGGGTGGCCGCGACAAGATCGGCGGCTAAGCCACACGCACACAGGGTTGGCCGCATGCGGCCAACCTGGCAAATAAAAAGCCGATGCACATGCATCGGCTTTTTTGATTGATGGCAAAGTGGCAGACTCCGCCATAGCGCCAGCCTGGCAGGCGTAACCCGCCCGGCAGCCCCGTACAGCTATACAGGGTTGTTCGCCAGCTCGGCCTGCAGCATGCTGCGAAACGCCTCTGCCGGCATGGGCTTGCCAAACAGATAGCCTTGCGCCATATGGCAGCCCTCGGCTTGCAGAAAATCACGGTGCGCCTGCAGCTCCACCCCTTCCGCCACAATCGATAACCCCAGGCTGCGGCCCATGGAAATAATGGCCGAGGCAATGGCCGCGTCATCACGGTCGTGGTCCAGGTCTTTGATAAAGGAGCGGTCGATTTTCAGTACCTGCACCGGCAGGCGCTTCAGATAAGCCAGCGAGGAATAGCCGGTGCCAAAGTCATCAATGGCCAGCGTCACACCCATGGCACGCAGCCCTTCCAGCGCCTTCATCACCTCCACATCGGTATCCATGGCCGTGCTTTCGGTCATTTCCAGCTCCAGACAGGCCGCCGGCAAGCCGGTATCGGCCAGGGTTTCGCGCACACTGTCCACGATCTGGCCAAATTTGAGCTGGCGCCCGGACAGGTTTACCGCTACCCGGCCCTCAAAGCCGAATTCGTCCAGCAAGGTCTTGCTGAAACGGCAGGCCTGCTGCAGCACCCAGCTACCCAATGGCACGATCAGCGCGCACTCTTCGGCCACCGGAATAAACTCGGTAGGCGGCACCATCCCCATCTCGGCGCTCGGCCAGCGTATCAGCGCTTCCATGCCCACCAGGCGGCCACTGGCCACCTCTACCTTGGGCTGGTACCACACCTGGAATTCCTGCTTCATCAACGCGCGATGCAGGCTGTATTCCAGCTTGAGCCGGGCCATGGCGCTGGCGTTCATATCGGCCGTGTAAAACTGGAAGGTATTCTTGCCACGGCTCTTGGCGCGATACATGGCCGCGTCGGCATTCACCAGCAGGCTTTCTGCGGTATTGCCATCGTCGGGGAACATGGCAATACCCAGGCTGGCCGACACAAATACCTTGTTACCCGCCCCCAGCACCACTTCACCGGTAATACTATCCAGCATGGCCTGCGCCAGGCTGGCCACATTGTTAGGCTGGGTAATACCGGATAGCAGAATCGTAAACTCGTCGCCCGCCAGGCGTGCCGCCACCGCCCCCGGCGGCAGCTGATTCTGGATACGGCAGGCGATTTTCACCAGCAGCTCGTCCCCGGCCTGGTGGCCCAGGGTGTCGTTAATCAGCTTGAAGCGGTCCAGGTCGATAAAAATCAGTGCCAGGCGCTGTTCCTGCTCGATGGCACGCTCCACGGCCAGCTGCAGCTTTTCGCCAAACAGCGTGCGGTTGGGCAGGCCGGTCAGCGCGTCGTGGTTAGCCAGGAAGTGCAGCCGCTCCTCTGCCTGCTTGCGCTGGGTAATGTCGGTAAACACCGCCACATAGTGCCGCGCGCCGCCGTGACCATCCGGAATCGCCGTAATGGTGAGGTGCTCGGTATACAGCAGGCCGCTTTTGCGGCGGTTGACTACCTCGCCCTGCCACATGCCCTGCTGCTTGAGCTGGCCCCACATGCGCTGGTAGAAATCATCGCCCTGGCGGCCGGATTTCAGCAGCGCCGGGGTCTGGCCTACCGCCTCGTCGCGGCTATAGCCGGTGATACGGCTGAAGGCCGGGTTCACCGACTGGATCACGCCGTTGGGGTCGGTAATCAGGATGCCTTCCATGGTGGACTCGAACACCTTGTCGGCCAGCTGCAGGCTCTCGCGTGAGCGCAGCAGTGCCTCGTCGCGCTCGCGCAGCACGGCGCGCAGCTCGGACAAGTACTCCTGTTCGATAGACGCCAGAATATCCGCCATGCTGATGATGGCCAGCAGCTTGCCGTCTTCGCTTTCCACACCCAGGTGGCGTATCTGGTATTCCATGAACACCTTGCGTGCGGCCAACAAGGTCATGCCAGCCGGCACCGAGCGCAGCGGGTAGCTCGCCAGGTCGGCGGCAAAGCGTGTTTCGTCTGGCTGCGCCAGAAAACGCACCATGTCACGCCGGGTGATAATGCCCCAGCTACCGTCGGCGTAGCGTACCGCCAGCGCCTCTACCGAAAAATCGCGCATGCACTGCATCACTTCTGCTGCGGGCGCTTCAGCGTAAATCACCACGAGAGACTCACGCGCCAGGCTATCCAGCCGCTTCATGCGCAAGAACAGCTCGGCGTCCTGGTTCAGCAGAATGTCGGTAGCCGATACCACCCCTACCATGCGGCCGGTTTCATCACGGACAATCAGGTGACGAACATTGTTTTCCATCAGGACACGGGTAGCGTCCTGCAGGGGGCAATCCAGCGCAATACCCAGTACCGGGGCGCTCATCACCTCCCCCATACACTGCTTGGCCATATTGTCTTGCCGCAAGTCCAGCCTGATCGCGTCGGTTTCGGTCCAGATACCTACCGGCTCACCTTGTGCGTCCACTACCACAATCGAGCCGCACAAGGCATCGCACATGGCGCGTGCGGCCTCGGCCACCAGCATGGTAGGCGGGCAACACAGGACATTCCTGGACACAATGCTTTCAACGGTATGCGATAAGGACACGCCAGACTCCAGAGGACAACTGATAAGTAAACATATATTTACAGTTTACCAGCTCATTTGAAAGGCATAACAAAGAAATGATGCCATCAAATACAGATATCGCCCGCCAGCTTACGCGCGGCCTGGCAAAACGCAGTTTTGAGTAAATATTACATCATCTTATCAAGAATGCTGGTTGCAGTCATAAAAGTAGCTTTTAAAAGTGCGATATCGGAATAGGCTTCATGTTCTGGCCAAAACAGTCGATAAAGCAGATGCCTATCCGTACATTCTGACTGGAGCCACCATGGACATCAGCAGTATCAGCAGCCGCCCGCCCCTTCCTGCCAGCGCGCCTGCCAACACTACCCCGGCTGCCACCCAGCCCAGCAGCACCCCGCAGGAAACCGTGGAACTAGGCCAGCGCCTGGTCGACGAGGCACAAACCTACGGCGACCCGCGCAAAACCGCAGCCAAAGAAAAACCAGACCTGCAAAGCATGCTGGACGAATCCAACCGCAAGGTAGACGAGTTCATGCAAATGCTGGGCGGGCTGGTGGAAAAACAGGGGCTGGAGTGGAGCAAGCTGGTGAGCGGTGAGCAAAAGCTCAGCGCTGACGCCGAAACCATTGCCAAAGCCAAGGAGGCCGTATCCGAGGACGGCGAGTTCGGCGTACGCAAAACCGCCGAGCGCATTTTGACTTTTGCCAAAATGGGCATGGGGGATGACCCGGAAAAGCTGGCCACCTTCCGTAAAGCCGTAGAAAAAGGCTTTGATGACGCCGCCAAAATGCTGGGGGGCAAGCTGCCGCAGATCAGCGAAGACACCCGCAAAGTGATCATGGCCGAATTCGACCGCTGGGAAAAAGAAGGCATTCCCGCTGGCGACGCCGTCAGCCTGAAAAAAGCGGACAACGCCAGCCCCGCCAAAGCGCAAACCGGCATCAACACCAGCGCCTGACACGCCGTGACAACCACCCCACCCGGCCCGCCTTGGCGGGCTTTTTGCTGCCTGCGCTCTGTTATACTGCCGCCTTGTCGAATTTCTGCTCTTTAAGCCCGCATGACCACCCCCACCCTGCCCGAACTCAAAGCCGCCCTGCCCACCTGCCTCATTCGCGACCGCCACATCCTGAAGCGCAAGCTGCAGGACGCCGAACAGCGCGTGCGCAAACAGCAGCCGGCCGACAAGCTGCTGGCCGACATCGCCGCGCAAATCGCCCGCTCCGCCAGCCGCGCCACCGTGCGCGCCGAACACCTGCCGCGCCCCACGTTTGACGACGCGCTGCCGGTCAACCAGAAGCTGGACGACATCAAGGCGGCTATTGCGGCCAACCAGGTGGTGATCATTTGCGGCGAAACCGGCTCCGGCAAAACCACGCAGCTACCCAAGATCTGTCTGGAGCTGGGCCGGGGCGTGTACGGGTTGATCGGCCACACGCAGCCGCGCAGGTTGGCCGCACGCTCGGTCGCCACGCGCATTGCGCAGGAGCTGGGTAGCGAGCTGGGCACCCATGTGGGCTTCAAGGTGCGCTTTAACGACAAGCAGTCCGAACGCAACGTTATCAAGCTGATGACCGACGGTATCCTGCTGGCCGAAACGCAGACCGACCGCTATCTGAGCAACTACGACACGATCATCATCGACGAGGCGCACGAACGCAGCCTCAACATCGACTTTCTGCTGGGCTACCTGAAGCAGCTGCTGCCGCGCCGCCCCGACCTGAAAGTGATCATTACCTCGGCCACCATCGACGCCGACCGCTTTGCCCGCCACTTTAACAACGCACCAGTCATCGAAGTCTCCGGCCGTACCTACCCGGTGGAGGTGCGCTATCGCCCGCTGAAGCAGCGCGACGAAGACGAGCGCGAAATGGAAATGGAAGACGCCATCGTGGAGGCGGTGTCCGAAATCTCGCGCCACGGCGCTGGCGACATCCTGGTGTTCTTGCCGGGCGAGCGCGAAATCCGCGACACCGCCGACAAGCTGCGCCGCAGCGGCATCCGTCATTACGAGATCCTGCCGCTGTTTGCCCGCCTGTCCAACGAAGACCAGCAGAAGATCTTCAAGCCCTCCGGTGGGCGCCGTATCGTACTGGCCACCAACGTGGCCGAAACCTCGCTGACAGTGCCGGGTATCAAATACGTGATCGACACCGGCCTGGCGCGCATCAAACGCTATAGCCCGCGCGCCAAGGTAGAGCAGCTGCAAGTAGAAAAAATCTCCCAGGCCGCGGCCCGCCAGCGCGCCGGCCGTTGCGGCCGTGTAGAGGCCGGCATCTGCGTGCGCCTGTACGACGAGGCCGACTTTAACGCCCGCAGCGCGTTTACCGACCCGGAAATCGTGCGCAGCAGCCTGGCCGCGGTGATCCTGCGCATGGCTGCGCTGCAGCTGGGCGTAGTGGACCAGTTCCCCTTTATCGAGCCGCCGTCCAGCCGCCTGATTGCCGACGGCTACCAGGTGCTGCAGGAGCTGGGCGCGGTGGACGAACAGCTGGCGCTCACCCCCGTGGGCAAGGAGCTGGCGCGTATTCCGGTGGACCCGAAGGTTGGCCGCATGCTGCTGGCCGGGCGCGACTTTGGCTGCGTGCGCGAGGTGCTGATCATTGCTGCCGGGCTGTCGATACAAGACCCACGCGAGCGGCCGTTTGAAGCACGCGAGGCCGCCGACCGCGCGCATACCCGCTTTAACGACGAAAAATCCGACTTCCTGTCCTGGCTGCACCTGTGGGACTTCTTTGCCGACGCGCTGGCCAACAAGCAAAGCAACCGCCAGCTGGTGAACCTGTGCCACGAGCACTTTCTGTCGCACCTGCGCATGCGCGAATGGCGCGAGCTGCACGCCCAGCTGGTAGACATTGCCGCCGAGCTCAGCCTGATCGACAAAGACAAGGCCCACGCCCCGGCCCCGGTGCAGGCCAACCTGGAAACCAGCGCCAAGAAACGCGCCCAGGCCGACACGGTGGCCTACGAAAGGCTGCACAAGGCGCTGCTGACCGGCCTGATCGGCAATATCGGCATGAAATCACAGGAAAGCGATGACTACACCGGCGCCCGTGGCGGCAGCTTTCTGGTATTCCCCGGTACCGGCCTGAAAAAGCTGCGCCCCAAGTGGGTGGTGGTGGCCGAGCTGGTGGAAACCACCAAGCTGTACGGCCGCTGCGTGGCCAAGATCGAGCCGGAATGGGTCGAGGCCGTGGCGCCGCACCTGATCCGCCTGCATCATTTTGAGCCGCACTGGGAAAAAGCCCGTGGCGAGGTGGTGGCCAGCGAGCGCGTCACGCTGTTTGGCCTGACGCTGATTGCGCGCCGCCCGGTAAGCTACGGCCGCATCGCCCCCGAAGAAGCGCGCGAGCTGTTTATACGCGGCGCACTGGTAGCCATGGAATACGTCAGCAACGCGCCGTTCTTCCAGCGCAACCAGCAGCTGATCCGCGAGGTAGAGCAGCTGGAACACAAGGCGCGCCGCCAGGACGTACTGGTAGACGAAGAAGCGCTGTACGCCTTTTACGCCGAGCGTATTGCCAGCGACGTGGTAGACGCGGCCAGCTTTGAAGCCTGGCGCAAAACCGCCGAGCAGGCCAACCCGAAAGTGCTGTTCCTCACCCGCGAGGAGCTGATGCGCCACGCCGCCGAGCACGTATCGGAAAACCAGTTCCCCGAATGGTGCGAGCTGGCCGAAAGCCGCTGCCGCCTGCGCTACCGTTTCGAGCCGAACCACCCGCTGGATGGCGTCACCATCGACCTGCCGCTGGCGGTGCTCAATACCCTGCAGCCGGCCGAGTTCGAATGGCTGGTGCCGGGCATGATCCGCGAAAAACTGCAGGCCATGATCAAAGGCCTACCCAAGCAGCTGCGCCGTAGCTGCGTACCGGTGCCGGACTTTGTCACCCAGTTCCTGCTGACCGAGCCGGACACCGGCAAGCCGATCGGCCCGCAGCTGGCGCACTTCATCCTGCGCCACACCGGTGGCGTGAAGGTAGACCCGCTGGCGTTTGATGCCATCGAGCTGCCGGCGCACTTGCTGTTCAACTTCCGCATTGTGGACGACGGCAAGCAGGAAATCGGCATGGGCCGCGACCTGCTGGCACTGCAAAAGCAGTTTGGCCAGGCAGCACAGCTGACCTTCCGTGACACCAGCGCCGAATTCGAGCGCGATCACGTAGAAGCCTGGGACTTTGGCGAGCTGCCGCAGGCGATACAGTTTGCCCGTGGCCGTCAGCAGCTTACCGGCTTCCCCGCGCTCACCATCGAAACCGATGCCAAGGGCGAACACGTGGCCATCCGCCTGTTCGACACCGAGGGTGCGGCCAACGTGGCACACCGCAAAGGTGTGATCCGCCTGCTGCAGTACCAGCTGAAAGAGCACATGAAGCAGATGAACAAGGGCCTGCCAGGCATGACCCAGCTGGGCCTGCAGCTACGCGCCGTGTGCAATGTGGACGAGCTGCTGCAGGATGCCATTGCCGCCATCTGCGACCGCGCCTTTATCGGCGACGACGAGGTACCCCGCAGTGAAAAAGCCTTTAACGACCAGAAAGCCCGTGCCCGCACCCGCCTGCCAGCCGTGACGCAGGCCGTCACTGGCTACCTGAACCAGATTGCCGCGGAGTACGGGCTGCTCAGCACCAAGCTGCAAAAGCACAAGCTGGGGTTCGAGCTGAAACAGCAGCTGGAACGTCTGGTGTACAAAGGTTTTCTGTACGCCACGCCATGGAGCCAGCTGCCGCACCTGCCACGCTATATGAAAGCCATGAGCCTGCGCATGGACAAACAGCCGACCAACGCCCAGCGCGATGGCCAGCGCGGCGCCGAAATCCGCGAGCTATGGGCGCGCTGGGAAACCCGCATGGCCGAAGAGGCCGAACGCGGCCAACCCTCGCCGCAGCTACAGGCCTTCCGCTGGCACATCGAGGAGCTGCGCGTGGGGCTGTTTGCCCAGGAGCTGAAAACACCGTACCCGGTATCCGGCAAGCGCCTGGAAAAACTGTGGAGCGAGCTGCCACGCGGCATCTAAGCCCGAAACTGCCACGGCTCCGCGCCGTGGCAGGCCAAAAACAGCACCTCGGTACAGGCTGGCCCGCTTTATTGCCACGCATGCCAGCCACAGCAGCCGATTTGTGCCAGAATTCCCCAATCAGCCCATTAGCCTCTGCCCACCATGCAAAGCACCGAACACAGCGCCCCACTGGACCGCATCCTGAAGGTAGGTGAAACCCTGCCAGCCGATATCTATGCGGCCAACGGGCTACTGCTGCTACGCAAGGGGCACTATGTACTGAACGAAAAGCAGCGTGAACGGCTGGTCGCCCTGGGCATGACCCACCCGGCCAGCGCCCTGCCCCCGGTAGAGAGCGACCTAGCGAGGATAAGCGGCGAGTTCAGCCCGTTCGAAGAGATTCAGTATGCGTCACGCCATCTGGACTACCTGCTGGGCGCCGGCCTGTCCGCACGCGGCTTCGAGCAGCGCGTACGCGCCCTGGCCAACCGGCTGATCGCCTTTACCGAAAAAGCCCCGGACGGCATGCTGGCTTCACTGCTGCTGGTGCCACTATCAAAGTACTCCTCCGCGCACAGCATTCACGTGGGCATCATTCTGGCGGTACTGACGCGCAGGCTGGACCTGGAAACATCGCCACGCAATAGCCTGATTTCGGCGGCACTCACCATGAACCTGTCGATTGCCAGCCTGATGGATGACTTGCACCATCAAAGCAGCCCGCTTAGCCAGGAACAGCGCAATCTGATAGAAGGCCACCCGCTGCTCTCGTCTGCCATGTTGCGCGAGCTGGGCATTACTGACGAATTGTGGCATTTGCTGGTACAAACCCACCATGAAAAGTGGGATGGCAAAGGCTATCCTTACCGGCTGGATAAAGAAAACATCGAGTCGCTATCGCACCTGCTGCACCTGGCTGATGTGACGGCGGCCAAGCTGGTGCCACGCACTTACCGCTCGGCCATGAAACCCAATACTGCGCTGGCGCAAATTTTCATGGAAGCCAACGCGCTGTTTGACTACCGCTTCACCTCGTTACTGGTGAAGGAGTTGGGCATTTACCCACCGGGCAGTTTTGTGCAGCTGGCAAATCAGGAAATGGGCGTTGTGCTGACCCGCCGCGAGCGCGCCGACGAGCCGTGTGTTGCCGTTTTACGCCGTAATGATGGCGCGCCATACAACAAACCACAGCTGCGCGAGGCCAGTGTACACGAGTACCGTATTCTGCAAGCCATTGACCAGAAACAGATTGGCATCCGCCCGCAATACCTGGCCAGTCTGTGGGCGCGGCACCGGTCAGGAAGCTCGGCTTATAAATAAGCCGACAAGTGATACACTGTATTTATATGCATAACTCGTAAACCCCCGATGCCATGACCGAAAAAAGCAAGCTGTCGGCCGACATGATTCTGGTAGGCAAACAACTACCTGTGGATGTATATCACCGCAGTGGCATGCTGCTGGTAAAGCAAGGGCACTACGTGCTAACGCCGGAGCAAAAGCAAAAACTGATCGACCACGGCCAGCTGGATAACGTAGCCAAAGCAACACTGGTAGAAAAGGAGCTGCGCGAGCGGCGCGAGCGACAAGAACAGGAACGTCGCCAGGCGGCGAACCAGGTACTGAACCCGCTGGTAGAGCTGGATCAACTGGCGCACAAGGTGAATGGCCTGCTGAACCGCTACTTCCATGTGCAGCAATTCGGCCACGAAGTGAGCCATGTGGCCAGCCGCCTGCTTACCCTGGCTGAAAAGCAGCCCGATGGGCTGATTGCAGCCTGTCTGCTGGTGCCCTTCAATGACTACGGCAGCATGCATAGCCTGCACACTGCGGCCATGCTCGGCATTCTGGGCCGCCGTCTGAACCTGCCAGTCAAGGAAATGCAGGTCTTGCTGTGCGCCGCCCTCACCATGAACATTGCCGCCACCAAGCTGCACACCGACTTGAGCAAGCAGGAGTCGGCGCTGGATGCATCGCAAAAGTCGGACATGTACGCTCACCCGCTACTGTCGTCTGCTATCTTACGTGACCTGGGTGTAGACGACGATCGCTGGCATTTGCTGGTGCAGCAGCACCACGAAGAATGGAACGGCTCGGGCTACCCCTATGGCCTGAAAAAGGAAGAAATCGATCCGGGCGCTCACCTGATCCGCCTGACCGATGTGCTGACGTCGCTACTGGTTACCCAGGCGCATCGTGCCGGCCGTTTGCCCTCTATTGCACTGGGGCGGCTATTCAAAGGCGAATTCAGCGAGTTTGACCCGCGCTTTGTGGCGCTGCTGATCAAAGAACTGGGCATCTACCCGCCGGGCAGTTTTGTGCGTCTGGCTAATAACGAGATCGCCGTTGTGACGCACCGCCCGAGTGACAGCAACACCAAGCACCCCAAAGTAGCCGCCATACGCTCGGCCAATGGCGAAATGTATGGCGAACCCCTGCCACGCAATACGCGCACCAATGAACAGGCTATTGCAGAGCCGGTGTCATTGAAAGAAGCGGGTGTGCGCCCGGCATTCCTGTTGAAAATCTGGAACACCTGACCCTGTGATCCGCACACGCAAAAAGACCCGCAACAGCGGGTCTTTTTGATGGAGTACAGCCGGCTCAGGAAAAATGCTCTTCCGCCGACAGATAGCGCCATTTGCCGGTAGGCAGATCGCCCAGCATGATGGTGCCGATACGGATACGCTTCAGGCCGACAACGTGCAGGCCCACCAGCTCGCACATACGGCGAATCTGGCGCTTTTTGCCTTCTTTCAGGATAAAACGCAGCTGATCTTCGTTCTGCCACCAGACTTTGGCCGGCAGCAGGGCATCGCCATCCAGTGACAGGCCATGATTCAGCAACTTCAAGCCTTCAGGCGTCAGGTTACCTTCCACCCGCACCAGATATTCTTTTTCCACATCCGAACGTTCACCGATGATTTCTTTGGCCACGCGGCCATCCTGCGTCAACACCAGCAGTCCGACCGAGTCGATATCCAGGCGCCCGGCCGGTGCCAGGCCTTTCATATGGTCACGCGAGAAACGGATACCAGACTTGTCTTCGGCCCAGTGGTTATCCGGTGTGATCAGCGCAGCGGCAGGCTGGTAGCCGTTTTCCGCCTGGCTGGATACATAGCCCATGGGCTTGTTGATCAGGATGGTGACGCGCTGCGCTTGTGCTTTGCCCAAGCGGTCGTCCAGCTGGATCTGGTCGGCCGGTGTGACTTTTTGCCCCAGCACCGCCACCTCGCCATTAACGCGCACCCAGCCTTGCTCGATATAGCTATCTGCCTCGCGGCGGGAACACAAGCCCATCTCGGCCATGCGTTTTGACAAGCGTACTGGTTCCATAATGACTCCGCGTAAAGGGCAGACAAAACAATAGCGCCTACCTGTGATGAGGGGCGCTATTGTACGGCAGCAGGGGTTGGCCGCAAAGCGGAATCAGATGTGATTGAACAGCGTCAGCTGGCCGATCTGTGCATAGGTTTTCTGGCTGGTCTGCAAAGCGGTCATGGCCATCTGGAACTCCGACGTGGCCTTGGCGAAATCCAGGTCTACCAGGTTGCTCATCTGGCTGGCGTACTGTACCGACATGCTCTCGCCCAGCTGCTGCAGCGAGTCGATCTCCTGCTGGCGCCCACCCACACTGGCTTGCCCGGCCAGCAGCGTGGCCAGCCCCTTATCCAGCCCGGACAAGACAGCCTGCAGGTCTGCACTGTATGTCGGCGAACCGCCAGGCCCCTGCGTCAGCGCCGCGTCCAGGCTCGTCAGGCTGGCCCACAGATCAGGCGTGAAAATATCGTTACCCACTTCCGTAACGGGTAGCTCCCGGCCAGATGCAATAGGCACCTCCTGGCGCTGCTGGTCCCCCTGGTAGGTTGCCCCGGCAGCCCCCGCCTGCACAAACGGCGCGACATCTTTGCGCGTACCACCAAAGATGTAATTACCCGAGCCATCCGACGTATTGGCCAAGCCGATCAATTCTTTGGCACGTTCACGCATCTCGTTCTGGATGGCTTTGCGGTTTTCATTGCTCAGGGCACCATTACCGGCCTGAATAGCCAAGGTTTTGATGTTGGCAATCGTAGTCGATGCACTCTGCAACGCTGTGTCAGTAATGGCCAGCTGGCTGGCTGCCATACCGGCATTCTTGATCTGCTGCTCGTTCATGGACTGCGACTGCGCCACCGACACCGCTTGCGTTGCCGCGACCGGGTCATCCGATGGACGCACCACCCTGCGCAGGGTGGAAAGCTGTTCCTGCAAATGGTTTAGCTGTGCCTGCTTGGTTTGCAGGCCATAGGTACCCAACATGTATTGGGAGTTGCTACTGACGCGCATGATTTATCCTCCCGCTTAGCGGAGCTCCAGCAAATTCTTGAACATGTCCTGCGCGACCTGAATCACACGGCTGGAAGCCTGATAGGCCTGCTGGAAACGAATCAGGTTGGCCGCTTCTTCATCCAGGTTTACGCCGGAAATTTCCTCGCGGTTCAGCGACACCTGTTGCTGCGAGGCCTCCTGCGCTGTAAGCGCAATATTGGCCACATTGGCGCGGTTACCAACATAGCTCACCATCTGGCCGTAAAAAGACTGCAAATTGGTGGTGGGCTTATCGCTAAGTGGCGGCACCAGGTTAGACGATGCCGTAGGTGTTGGCCGCACCAGTGGTTTGGTTTGCAAACGCGACATTTCCAGCATGTTGGCGTTGTCCTGCGCCGCAAGCGTACCCGGCACCTTGGTGCTCAGGGTGATATCTTGCGCCGTAGTCGACACCCCCTCAGGCTTGAACTGGATATTGACCTTGTCATTACCGTTTTGCACCGTAAATTCGTATACGCCAGATTGCGCGGTAGACAGCGTTATCGGGCTGATCGTCAAACCTGGCACGGCGGTAATGGAAAACTGCACGCCAGCCACGGCGGGGTCGTAATGCAGGTTCAAGCTGCTTACTCCCGGGGTGGCCATGGCAAGCACCTGGCTCAGCGTGGGATTGGTATCTAGCGCAGGGGTCGCCGAACGATGCGGGCTGGCTGTTTGCCAGATCGAAGCAATACTCGGCTTGCCAGCCACCGGGTCAGCCACATTCTTGCCCTGCAAAGCGGATGACGCGGCGATTTTGGACGGGTCGGCAATCACCACGGCAAACTTGTCCAACGCCTGGCGCATATAGAAAGCCTGCTTGTCCGGGCTGGCCCCGGTGACTTCGGCAGCCGCACGCTCGGCAGTAAGATCAGAGAAAAACAAAGTGCTGACGGCGGGCTGGCCGGTCAAGTCGTAGCCCAGCGAGTGCTGCCGGTTAAACGCGTCGGACATTTCTACCGCCATGCGGCCCAAGTCTGTCTGGATGCGGCGCACGTCGGTACCCAGCACGCCCATGATGCCCTCCAGCTTGCCGCCACCCATGCGTGACGGGTCGATGGAAATGGTGCCATTGACATTCGGGATGGAGATACCAATCGAAATGGCATCCGGATCATCCGGATTAACGCGCTGTAAGACCATTTTGCCAGCTTGGTCACCCAGCACGAGCGCCTGCCCTTGCCCGATGAAAATGCTGTAGCTGCCATCATCCTGCACGACCACGTCAGTCTTGATCATGCCATTGAGCTTCTGCACCAGTGCATCACGGCGGTCCAGCAAATCGTTTGGCAGCCTGCCGGCACCCTGCTGCAGCGTGGCGATCTGCCGGTTAATGCTGGCGATTTCGGTTGAGTAGGCATTAATGCTTTCGACACTGGAGTTTGCCTGGATCGACAAACCCTGGCGCAGCTCTTCCACACGGCCGCCAATGGCCGCAAAACGGCCGGCCAGCGCCTGTGCCTGGCTGAGCACCGATTGGCGTGCCGCCGTGGAAGACGGCTGGGCATTCAGCGTTTGCATACTGCTGAAAAACCCCTGAATCACCGATGACAGGCCTGCATTGGAGTCGGCCATCAGGTTATCCAGATCCTGCAAAGACTGTGTCTGCGCGTCTAGCGATGCCACTTTGGCATTCACATCGCGCAGTTGGGCTTCAGTGAACTGATCGAAGATACGGTTCACGCCTGTCAGGTTGGCACCGGTGCCTACAAAACCATACCCCTCAAACAACGGGTCGCTTGCCTTCTGCGTGGTTGTCTGACGGGTATAGCCTTGCGTATTCACGTTGCCAATATTATGGCTAGTGGTTTCCAGTGCTGCCTTGGCCGCATTGAGACCCGTGACCGCAATACCGAAAATACTACCGCTCATATCCATTCTCCTTAATACTGTTTATCGACGCCATTGCCAATTAATGAAGCATCAAATGCTGGCAACAGTACGAATCACAGCTTGCAGCTTCTGTGCATAAGCCGGGTCGGTGGCATAACCGCCGCGCTGCAAGGCCGTAGCAAAACCCGCGCCGTTCTGGCCTTGGTTCAGCGCCTGCTGATAGCGCGGGTTGTCAGACAGCAAACGGGCATAGTCATCAAATGCCGCCTGCAGTGACGGATACGAACGGAACGCACCTAACTGCTTTTGCGCTACGCCGCCCTCGTATTCGGTGGTCATGGTCGCCACCACGTCCCCTTTCCACCCAGGTGTCGCCTTGATGCCAAACAGGTTGTAGCTATTGCGGCCGTCCGGATGTCGGATAGCACGCTGCCCCCAGCCTGACTCAAGCGCAGCGTGCCCTACCAGCACCTCGGGTGCCACACCCAGCCGTGCCGCGGCCTGACTGGCGTGGGGCAGCATGGTGTCCACAAACGACTGTTTGCTGCCAGACAAGGGCTCGGCACTACTACCTGCCGCTGGCGCTTGCTGCGGCGCCGACACTGCCTCATAGGCATCCAGCGCTTTCCTGACGACCGGTGTCACGGGCAATGCAGGCTGATCTACGGCAATCTCTGCCGGCACATCCGGCAGGGATTTCAACAGGTAGCCGGACAAAGCATCGGCCAAGCCAAAACCACCTGCTTGCACCAGGGTCTGTACGATTTGCTGGTCGTACATGCCGCGATAGGTGTCCATTTCCTGGCTGTCTTCTTCATCACTCAAAGAAGAAGCGCGCATGGAAGACATCAACTGCCCCATCAGCATGGCCTCAAACTGGCCAGCTGCCTGCCGCACTGCCTCTTTGGGGTCTTTTCTTGCCAGATCGCTCATGGCCCGGGTTGCCTCCGGGTCCATAGCCAGGCGGTTGGCCGTGCTGTTGGGGTTGATCATGATGACAAATCCTCTATCGACCAGGCAAAAGAGCAAATATCAGGCCAGCTTGCAAGCACTACAAAAAAAAGGGGCGATACCTAAGGTATCGCCCACCAAAACTCCATAAATAACGGAGTGCCTATCAACTTGTGTCAAATAATCTGCAGGTCTGCCTTTAAGGCACCAGACGATTTCATCGCCTGCAGAATCGAAACCAGATCTTGCGGGGTTGCCCCCACGGAATTCAGTGCACTGACTACTTGCGACAGTGAAGCACTGCCAGGCAGGCTTAGCACCTTGCCACCGTCCGCCTTGATCGCAATATCAGCCTGGTTAGTGACGGTAGTCTGCCCGCCACTCAAAGCCGGCGGCTGGCTAACACTACTATTGCCATTCACCGTCACCGAGAGATTACCGTGGGCGATAGCGCAAGGCTCGATCTTGACCGCACGGTTCATCACGATAGAGCCAGTCCGCGCATTCACGATGACAACTGGTGAAACTTCTGCCGGTTCTACGGCAATATTTTCCAGCCGAGCCAAAAACTGGATGCGGGCATTACTATCTTGCGGCGCTCGCACCTCGATCAAACCACCATCCACCGCCCGGGCGACACCCGGGCCAAATTCCTTATTTACCGCCTGCACCACCCGGTTAGCGGTAGTGAAATCAGACTCCTGCAGGTTCAGCGCAATCACTTCGCCACTGGCAAAGGCATTGGGCACCTCGCGCTCCACCGTTGCGCCGGCGGGGATGCGGCCAACACTCAGGTGATTTACCTGCGCCTTGCTACCACCCGACGAAGCACCGGCACCACCCACCACGACATTACCCTGTGCCAAGGCATAGATCTGGCCATCAGCACCTTTCAGCGGCGACATCAACAGGGTGCCACCCCGCAAACTCTTGGCATCGCCTACCGACGATACCGTCACATCCATTGCCTGGCCACGGCGTGCAAAAGGCGGAATCGTTGCCGTCAGCGTGACTGCCGCCACATTTTTCGGGTCAAGCTTGGTACCCACCGGCACCTGTACACCCAGCTGGTTCAGCATGCTGGCAAGCGACTGGCTGGTAAACGGCGACGACCCAGCCTTGTCACCACTGCCATCCAGCCCCACTACCAAGCCATAGCCCAACAAAGGGTTGGAGCGCACACCCGCCACATTAACCAGCTCTTTCAGGCGCTGTGCTGCCATGGCTTGCGAAGCCAGCAAACAGATACCCACCACCATCCAGATACGTTTCATCACGTGGCCCTAACAGCTAAAACGGCAATACAGACAGGAATACTTTCTGCAACCAGCCCGTGTCATTGTACGCACGGCCACGCCCTTCATTCAGCTGCTCGATTCGCGCATCGGCAATGCGGGTGGATTCCACCGTATTACCCTGCTTGATATCCCTTGGATTCACCACACCAGACAAGCGGATAAACTCATGCTCGCTGTTGATCTTCATCTGCTTTTCACCACTCACCAGCAGGTTACCGTTGGGATAAACATCAACCACGGTCACCGTAATGGAAGAGTTGAAAGAGCTACTATTATTACTGCTGGTTTTACCTTGCTCGCTGGCAGAGCCTGTACCACTCAGGCTGGTACCACCCAGCTTACGCTCCAGCGCCCCCGGAAAAAACGGCAACGACAGGTTGGCCGCAATACTGCCATTAATGGTCGAATTACGCTGGCCGGCTGAGTCTTCCTTATTGGAAGAGGTCGTACTTTCGCGAATCTGCACAGTCAGCAAATCACCCACCCTTACCGGGGTTTGGTCTTCAAAAAACGGCTTGTAATTGCTGGTCTGGAAAATGGACCCATCCGTTGGCATGGCCATAGGCAGCGGTTGCGGCCGAACGGACATGGGCTGATGCGTAATGGGGGCATTCTGCGTACTGCACCCTGCCAGGCCCAACAGCGCGAGCGCCATGCCTGCCATGCCTAGCCACTTAGTCATCGCCATTCCCCACATTAAAGCTGAGTCAGCCTTTGCAGCATTTCGTCAGAAGTCTTGATGGCTCGCGAATTCATTTCGTAGGCGCGCTGCGCCTGAATCATGCTAACCAGCTCTTCTGCCACATTCACGTTCGACTCTTCCAGAAAGCCGGATTTGATCTTGCCAAAACCCAGCAAGCCACCTGTACCGGTTACCGCTGCGCCAGAAGCTGCAGTTTCCAGATACAAATTGCCGCCAATCGCATCCAGCCCTGCCGGATTGATAAAGTCAGCCAGCTCCAGCTGACCTGCCTGGGTACGGTCGGTAGCACCTGGTGCCAGGTACGACACCGCACCATCTTCAGACACCTGATACGCCGTACCGTCCGGCACAGAAATTTCCGGCTGTACCGGATAACCCTCGGCCGTTTCCAGGCGCCCAGTCGCACCACGCTGAAACTGACCGTTACGGGTGTAGGCAGTCTGGCCATCCGGGGTTTGCACTTTGAAGAAACCGCGGCCGTTTACGGCCAAGTCAAATACATTACCCGTGGTACTCAGGCCACCTTCGGTATGCACACGAGCAGTCGCCATCGGGGCCGAGCCCAGACCCACAGTCAAGCCAGTAGGCAGCGTTTCGCCGGTTTGCAGGCGAGAGCCAGGCGTACGCAAGGTCTGGTACATCAAGTCTTCAAAAACAGCAGCGCTACGCTTGAAACCTTTGGTTCCCACGTTAGCCAGGTTATTGGAAATCACATCCAGACGAAACTGGCTGGATTCCATACCCGACTTGGCCGTATAAAGCGAACGCATCATAATTAAATACCTACCCGGTGTTATTTTCTATTTAGCCAACAGACAATATTTGCGTTGCCTGCTTGCCGTTTTGCTCGGCATTTTGCATCAATTTTACACTAAGATCGTAATGTTTGGCATGGCTAATCATCTGAACCAGGCTATCTACTGCATTAACATTACTACCTTCCAGATAACCCGCCCTTACTTTTACTACCGGGTCGGCATCTGCATCCTGGCCACTATTCAGGCGAAACAAACCATCCTCGCCTTTATATACTTCATTCGCCGCCGGATTAACCAATTTTAATTTGCCGATTTCCTGCGGCTGGCCACCATTTGCAGGGATGGCAAACAAAGTGCCATCTTGCCGCAAATCCGGCAAAGCGCCTTCCGGCATGACCAGCTGTCCACCATCACTAGCAATAGCCATGCCAGTTCTGGTACGCACTACACCCGCCGAATCCAGCATAAAACCGCCGTCCCGGGTGTACGCCTCACCGCCATTTGGCGCTTCTACGGCAAAAAAGCCCGGACCGGCAATGGCAAAATCGAAATTATTGCCGGTCAGCTGCATGGCGCCCTGGGACAAATCGTGACCCACCGTATTATCTACCTGGTAAATACGGGTAGGTGCGCCATCACCCACTACCGGCAATGCACGAAAAGCATTCAGTTCGGCCTTGAAACCGGTAGTGTGAATATTGGCCAGATTGTTCGCCGTGGTCGCCTGCTGCAGCTCCACGTGCTTGGCACTTGTCATGGCCAGGTAAATCATCTTGTCCATATCACACTACCTATTCAGTTTTATTAGCGCAGGTTCAGCAGGGTCTGCAGAATAGCATCTTGCGTTTTGATGGTCTGCGCGTTAGCCTGATAAAAACGCTGCGCCACAATCATATTAATCAGCTCGGCAGTCGTATCCGCATTGGACTCTTCAATGGCAGACGATTGCAGCTTGCCAAAACTGCCCTCACCCGGAAAACCTGGCTTGGCATCACCCGACGCTGCAGTCACTGCCCAGTTGTTTTCACCGTTCGGCTGCAAACCCTGGGCATTATCAAAGGTATACAGGCGTACACGGCCTACGCTTTGTGCCTGACCGTTAGAGTACTTGGCAATGATATTGCCATCATCCGCGGTTTCCACGCCCACCAACTCGCCCTTGGCATTACCATCTACCTTGGCACGGGCAACGGTAAAGCTGCCGGAATATTGAGTCGTACCGGCAAGATTCACCACAATGCCAGAATCACCCAGCTGGTTCGGCTGGCCAGGCACCGGCAAGTTGGCCGCAGCGGAACCACCCGGCACGGTAAACGAGAATGGCGCGGTCAGCTTACCGTCGGCAGTAAACGATACCGAGCCCACGTTTTGCACGGTGTTGTTATTGAGCTTGTACGACACGTTCCAGGTATTGTTAACCGCAGGCGGAGTACCTGCCACAGCCTGGCGCTGGAAGTACAGGGACACGGTGTGCGCACTACCCACTTTGTCGTACACCCGCATACTGGTCGTAAAGTTGTACGTACTGGCATCGCTTGGCGTAATGGCCGGCAGCGGCGATTTCAGCGCAGCAGGCGACGCGGTGTAGTCAATCAGCGGCGACTTCTGGTCGGCATCCAGGTTGAACTGCCAGTCCAGCGCAGTAGACGGGGTACCCGGCAGACCCGCGCGGTCGATTTTGATCGGCGTATCATCCCCACCACCCACCGGCTCACCTACCAGGAAGTTGCCGTTGTTAACAAAGTAACCATCTTTGTCCAGCTTGAACTGGCCATTGCGGGTAAAGAAAGTGGACGTTGCAGTGGGATCGCTCCACAGCTTGAAGAAGCCGGCACCCGAAATCGCCATATCCAGCGGGTTTTTCGTGGCCGTGATGTTGCCCTGCTGGAACTGCTGCGCCACCTTGATGGTTTGCGAGCCGATACCGGATTCAGTATCGCTGACACCATACAGGCTGGTCGCATACAGATCGGAAAACTCGGCACGGGACGATTTAAAACCCACGGTACTGGCGTTGGAAACGTTGTTACCGATCACATCCAGTTGTTTGGCTGCGGCGTTGAGACCACTCAAACCTTGCTGAAAACTCATGATTCTCTCCTAAACTCTCACACCGCAAATCAAAGGATCTGACTGATCTTGCTTACCGGCAAACGCTCGCCGGTAGACACGACAAACATCGGCACACCTTTTTCCCACGCCACGCTGGTGACTTTGGTCGGTGCCATCATGGTGGCATCTACCGCGGTACCATCTGCCGTTGCTTCAACCTTGAAGGTGTACTCGCCGTTAGCCTGGGTCGCACCGTTCGCCCCCTTGCCATCCCAACTGAAGACAAACTGGCCCTGCTTTTGCGGCCCCATCTCGAAGCTATCCACGACGGCACCGCTGCTATTGGTAACCGTTACCACCACCTGACTGGCCGGCTTGGCAAATTCGATCGTGCCCACAGCCTTGCCATCGGTCAGCGTCAGCTTGCTGTTGGGGCTGAGCACCTGGCGGCCAATCAGCATGGTAGCCAGCAGCGACTGGCTGGCTGCCTGGCTCTCGGTCATGCTTTTGACCGCTGCATTCACGCTTTCCAGGCCGCTTACCGTACTGATTTGCGCCATCTGACTGGTCATCTGGCTGTTATCCATCGGGTTCATCGGGTCTTGCGTCTTCAGCTGCGTAGTCAGCAGCGTCAGAAAGCGGTTCTGGATTTCAGCCGAAGAGTTACCTGTGGCCGTATTGCCGGTGGCCGAGGTAGGGTTCAGCGAGCTGTAATCAAAATTGGTCGATGCAATACTGGTAGCCATGATCTAGTCCCTTGCCTTACTGGCCCAGCTGCAGGGTTTTCTGCAGCATGGTCTTGGCGGCGTTCACAATCTCTACGTTGGTCTGGTAAGAACGGGACGCCGAAATCATGTCGGCCATCTCTTCTACCGGATTGACGTTCGGCATGCGCACATAGCCTTTTTCATCTGCCAGCGGGTGGCCCGGCTGGTACTTCATGCGAAATGGCGAGGTATCCTCGGCCACCGCAGTCACGCGTACACCCGCCACCTGCGGTGTATTGGCCGTTACCGGCACCGCAGTAAAGACAGCGTGGCGGGCACGATAGGGTTCGCCAGTAGACGACGCCGTGCTTTCGGCGTTGGCAATATTGCTGGCCACTAGGTTGAGGCGCATGGACTGCGCGGTCAGTGCCGAGCCGGCAATATTGAACACATTAGACAGCGACATGATTACTGGCCTCCTTTGATGGCATCCATCAGACCGCTGATGCGCTTGTTCAGGAAGGTCAGCGTGGACTGATACTTCATGGCGTTGTCGGTAAAGGCCGAGCGCTCCACATCCATATCCACGGTGTTGCCGTCCAGGCTGCGCTGTACTGCGCTGCGGTGCTGCAGACCACCCTCCACCGCACGGCTACCCGTGGCGGCCATATGGCGGTTATCGGTTTGCGCCAGGGCCACGCCGCTGGCTTGCAGCGCGGCAGTCTGGCTTTTCAGTGCCTTGCCAAAATCAAAATCTACCGCCTTGTAGCCAGGTGTATCGGCGTTAGCGATATTGCTGGCAATGACCTCGGCCCGCGCGGCGCGCAGGTCCAGCGAGCGCTGGAAGAAGTCTAGGTGGGAGGAGATTTTGTTCAGCATGGCTATTTTTCCTTGAGACAGCCCACTTCAGCACAAAGCGTGCCAGCTTTTTTTGCCTGAAACCCTCAAGAAAACCCGCCTGCTGCCGATTGTCAGCCACCCGGCACCCGCCAGGCGGCAAGCACTGCGGCAATATTTGCCGCATCATGCAAAACGCCGCCCGTGGGCGGCGTGGTCACTCGCTAGCAAGCGCAGGCTAATCGTCTTCGCGAATCTCGAAGTCGTGGCTGATATCAGCCGTCTTGCCCAGCATGATGGACGCCGAGCAGTATTTTTCAGCAGACAGGCTGATAGCACGCGCCACCACGTCTGCTTTCAGGCTGCGGCCAACCACCACAAAGTGGAAGTGGATCTTGGTAAACACTTTCGGGTCGGTATCGGCACGCTCAGCGTCCATTTCCACCCAACAGTCACGCACGTCCTGGCGCGATTTTTTCAGGATAGACAACACGTCGTAGCTAGTGCAGCCCGCTGTGCCCAGCAGCAGCAGCTCCATCGGGCGCGGGCCCAGGTTACGGCCGCCACCTTCGGGTGCGCCGTCCATCACCACCGCGTGGCCACTACCGGTTTCACCCATGAAACACACGCCATCCACCCACTTCAGTCTTGCCTTCATGCTTGCTCTCCGATTGAAACAGGGCATCAGCCTAACATCGCCGATTTGGGCGGACAAAGAATCACCGGTAAAATGAAAAGATTATTTAGTTTTGAAGTGCACACACATGCTTGTTCTTGGTATCGAATCGTCCTGTGACGAAACCGGCGTCGCCCTGTACGACACCGAACGCGGCCTGATTGCCGACCAGCTGCACTCCCAGATGGCCATGCACGCCGAGTACGGTGGCGTGGTGCCCGAGCTGGCCAGCCGCGACCATATCCGCCGCGTGCGCCCGCTCACCGACGCCTGCCTGGCAGAGGCGGGCGTCACCCTGCAGGACATCGACGCCATTGCCTACACCCAGGGCCCTGGCCTGGGGGGGGCGCTACTGGTCGGCGCCAGCTACGCCAACGCCCTGGCCTACGGCCTGGGCAAGCCGGTGATTGCGGTCCACCACCTGGAAGGCCACCTGCTGTCGCCGCTGCTGGCCGAGCCGCGCCCGGACTTCCCCTTCCTGGCGCTGCTGGTATCCGGCGGCCACACGCAGATCATGGCCGTGCGTGGCGTAGGCCAGTACGAGATTCTGGGCGAAACGCTGGACGACGCCGCCGGCGAAGCCTTCGATAAAACCGCCAAGCTGCTGGGCCTGCCCTACCCCGGCGGCCCGCTGCTGTCGCGCCTGGCCGAAGAAGGCGACCCGGCACGCTTCGAGCTGCCGCGCCCCATGCTGCACTCGGCCAACCTGGACATGAGCTTCTCCGGCCTGAAAACCGCCGTGCTGATGCTGAGCAAACAGGTAGAAGCCGAACACGGCAGCATCGACGAGCAAGCGCGCAAAGACATCTGCCGCGCCTTCCAGGAAGCCATCGTCGAGGTACTGGTGAGCAAGTGCATCAAGGCGCTGAAGCAAACCGGCATGCAGCGCATCGTGGTAGCTGGCGGCGTGGGTGCCAACAAACAGCTGCGCGCCGCGCTGGACGACGCCACACGTCGGCGCAAGTACCAGGTGTTCTACCCGCCGCTGAAGCTATGTACCGACAACGGCGCCATGATCGCCTTTGCCGGCGCCATGCGGCTGAAATACGCCACGCCGGCTGGCGGCTTTACGGTAAAGCCACGCTGGGAGCTCTCCAGCCTGCCTGCCGTGTAAGCCCCCCCCGCAACCCATACGGGCTGACGCTGCCTGGTCGGCGTCGCCCCCAACCACCACCCGCCATACCGGCTTTACGCGAGCGCTGATTGTTCGTGTTTTCGGTGTGCTGCCGTGGCAAACAATCAAACATGATCCAGCTAAAAAACCTTACCCTGCGCCGCGGCCTGAAAGAACTGCTGCTTGCGGCCAACCTCACCATCAACCCCGGCAACAAAGCCGGTATCGTGGGCGCCAACGGTGCGGGCAAATCCAGCCTGTTTGCCCTGCTCAAAGGCGAGCTGCACGCCGACAGCGGCGACGCCATCGTACCGCCGCACTGGACGCTGGCCCACGTGGCGCAGGAAACCCCGGCGCTGGCGCAATCGGCGCTGGATTACGTGCTGGATGGCGACGCCGAGCTACGCGGCCTGCAGCACAAGCTGGCCGCAGCCGAGGCCAGCGGCGACGGCCACGCCATCGGCAGCCTGCACGGCGAGCTGGACCGCATCGGCGGCTACGCCGCACCGTCGCGCGCGGCCAAGCTGCTGAACGGTCTGGGCTTTGCCCCCGACAGCCACGAGCGCCCGGTGTCCACCTTCTCTGGCGGCTGGCGCATGCGCCTGAACCTGGCCCAGGCGCTGATGTGCCGTTCCGACCTGTTGCTGCTGGACGAACCCACCAACCACCTGGACCTGGAAACCGTGCTGTGGCTGGAAGACTGGCTGAAAGCCTACGAAGGCACGCTGCTGGTGATCTCGCACGACCGCGATTTTCTGGACAGCATCACCAGCCATATCGTGGACGTGTCCAGCCAGAGCCTGACCCTCTACACCGGCAACTACAGCCAGTTCGAGGTGATGCGCGCCGAGAAACTGTCGCGCCAGCAAGGCGACTACGAAAAGCAGCAGCGCCAGATCGCGCACCTGGAATCATTCATCACCCGCTTCAAGGCCAAGGCCAGCAAGGCGCGCCAGGCGCAAAGCCGGGTAAAGGCACTGGAAAAGCTGGAACGCATCGCGCCCGCCCACGTGGCCTCGCCGTTTGACTTCCATTTCGATACGCCCGACAACCTGCCCAACCCGCTGCTGCGCCTCGATGCGGCCAACGTAGGCTACGGCAGCACCACCATCCTGCACCGGCTGGCGGTATCGGTAGAGGCCGGCAGCCGCATTGGCCTGCTGGGCGTCAACGGCGCCGGTAAATCCACGCTGGTCAAGCTGCTGGCCGGCGAGCTGCCACCGCAAAGCGGCGAGCTGATCTGCGCGCAAACGCTGAAAATCGGCTACTTCGCCCAGCACCAGCTGGACACGCTGCGCCCGGACGAGTCGCCGCTGCGCCACATGCAGCGCCTGGCGCCAGAGGTACGCGAGCAGGAGCTGCGCACCTTCCTGGGTGGTTTCAACTTCCGTGGCGATATGGTCAGCGACCCGGTGGGCCCGATGTCCGGCGGCGAAAAGTCGCGCCTGGCACTGGCAATGATCGTGTGGCAAAAGCCCAACCTGCTGCTGCTGGATGAGCCGACCAACCACCTGGATCTGGAAATGCGCCACGCACTGACGCTGGCGCTACAGGACTTTGGCGGCGCGCTGGTGGTGGTGTCGCACGACCGCTCGCTGCTGGAATCCACCACCGACGTGTTCTGGCTGGTAGCCGATGGCACGGTGCAGCCGTTCGACGGCGACCTGGAAGACTACCGCCAATGGCGCCTGGCCCAGCTGGCCGAAGCCAACCGCCCGTCCAGCGGCGACGCACAAGCCGTCAACCGCAAAGACCAGAAGCGCCAGGAAGCCGAAGCACGGCAGAAGTTGGCCGCAGCCAAAAAACCGCTGCTGGCCAAGCTGACCAAGCTGGAAAAATCGCTGGAAAGCCTCAGCAGCGAAAAGGCCGCGCTGGATGGTTTTTTGTCCAGCGAGGACGCCTACAGCGACGCCAACAAAGCCAAGCTGGCCGACAGCATCCGCCGCCAGGGCGAGGTGGCTACCCAGCTGGAAAGCGTGGAAGAAGAATGGATGCTGCTGCAAGAAGAAATCGAAGCGGTGGAGCAGCAGCACGCCACCGGCTGATGCCCACCTGCATTGCCTGACAACACTCAGCCCTTGCCTCACCGGCAAGGGCTTTTTTGCGGCGTTTTACGCCAGCAGGGCCAGTGCGGCCAACCTTGGGCTGCCCGCCTCAGGCAAACCAGCGCGCCAGCGCCTGCGCCACCGCTGCCTCGGCGTGGTGGCCGATCACCGGGGCCTGCGGCACCCGCTGGCGCAGCGCGGCGCTGGCGTTAGCCATTACGTGCGGGTGGCCCACCAGGGCCAGCATTTCGGCGTCATTCAGCGCATCGCCAAACGCAGCGCAATCCGCCGGGTCGATGTCCAGCTGCTGCAATACATTCAGCAACGCACTGCCCTTGCTGACGCCGGGCGCCATGGCCTCCAGATAGCAGTCTTGCGAATAGGTCAGCGCCAGCTGGCCTTCAAAGCGGTACAGAATATCGGCCTCGATGCGCGCCAGCAGCGCCGGCTCGCCACAGTAAACAATCTTGGCCACGTCGCGGCCGTGGTAGTCGGCCAGGCTATCCAGCTGCTCGGCCGCTTGCGCGTACCAGTCCAGCCCGCCGCCGTGGTAGCGGCACGCCAGGCGGCGGTCGTCCAGATACAGCGCCATCTCCGCGCCCATGGCCAGCTCCGGCTGTACCAGCTTTTGCACCAGCGCCGGTGCCAGGTTGGCCGCAGCAAACACGCTGCCATCCGGCGCGTGTACGCGCGCGCCATTGGCGCTGAGCACCCAGGCCGGTACGCCCAGCTGCTGCAGCAAGGCCTGCACAAAGGGGTAATGGCGACCGGTGGCCACCATGACCTGGCAGCCACTGGCGGCAGCACGGCGCAGGGCGTCCATATTGGCCGCTAGCGGCTGCGAGTCTGCCCCCAGAAAGGTTCCATCCAGATCGGTAATCACGGCACGTAGCATGGCAAGCTCCCAACGATAATCTGGCATCATTGTGCATAACCACGCAGCAATCGGCAAGCTTTCCCGCGCAAAAACCGGCAACAATCGGCAAAACTTGACCCGATACTGCCGAGTGTTGCACGATGCGGCTTTACCCAGCCCGATAGCCCCGCCATGACCCAGCCCGCCGCACCTGGCCTGCCCAGCGACCGCCAGACCTATATCCGCCAGCGCCTGCAGCAGGATGGCCGCGTGGTGGCCACCGAGCTGGCGCAAACGCTGGGCGTGTCGGAAGACTCTATCCGCCGCGACCTGCGCGAGCTGGCCAGCAGCGGCGTGTGCCAGCGCGTGTACGGTGGCGCCATCGCCATGACGCCCAACACCGGCAACTTCAGCCAGCGCAGCCACGAGAACATCGCACGCAAAGCCAGGTTGGCCGCAGCGGCGGTGCAGCTGCTGCGGCCAGGGCAGTTTGTGTTTCTGGATTCCGGCAGCACCAACCTGGAAATCGCCCGCGCCATCCCCGACGGGCTGCCGCTGACCATCGCCACCAATGCCATCCCGATCGCCGCTGCCCTGCTGGGGCGCACCGCGCTGGAGGTACTGGTGGTGGGCGGCCGCATGGACCACCGTATTGGCGGCACCATGGGCAGTAGCGCCATGCTGGACATCCAGACGCTACGGCCGGACGTGTGCTTTCTGGGTACCTGCTCGCTGGATATCGAGCTGGGCGTGGGCACCACGCTGTCGGAAGAAGCGGCGCTCAAGCGCGAGCTGGTACGCCACAGCAGCCAGGTGGTGCTGTGCGTCACCAACGAAAAACTGGACACCGCCAGCCCGTTTTCGGTGGCAGCCATGGCCGATATCAGCCAGCTGGTGCTGGAGGCCGATGCCGAGCCGCACAAGCTGCAACGCCTGCGCGACTGCGGCGTACCGGTACTGCTGGCCAGCAGCTAAGCCCACGCTGGCGGCAGGCATGAAAAAACGGCGCCGCGGTATACCGGGCGCCGTTTTTGTGACCATGGCTAGCGCTTACACGCGCTCGCCCCACAGGTCGTGCTCGCTGGCATCCACGATCTCGACCTGCACGAAGTCGCCCACGCTCAGGCCATTCGCGTCTTCAACAAACACCAGGCCGTCGATTTCCGGTGCATCGGCGTAGCTGCGGCAGATAGCCGTGCCCTCTTCGTCGATCTCGTCTACCAGCACGGTCAGCGTGCGGCCAACCCGTGCCGCCAGGCGGGCGGCGGAGATTTCTGCCTGCACGGCCATGAAGCGCTCCTTGCGGGCTTCTTTCACGTCTTCCGGCACCGGATCGGCCAGCTCGTTGGCCGCGGCGCCTTCTACCGGCGAATAGGTGAAACAGCCTACGCGGTCCAGCTGCGCTTCTTCGATAAAGGCCAGCAGCTCTTCGAAGTCTTCTTCGGTTTCGCCAGGGAAGCCCACGATAAAGGTGGAACGGATCACCAGGTCGGGGCAGATCTCGCGCCATTTCTTGATACGGCCCAGCACGTTTTCGCTGTTGGCCGGGCGCTTCATCAGCTTCAGGATCTTCTGGCTGGCGTGCTGGAACGGGATATCCAGATACGGCAGGATCTTGCCTTCGGCCATCAGCGGGATGATGTCGTCCACGCTAGGGTACGGGTACACGTAGTGCAGGCGCACCCAGATGCCGTGCTTGCCCAGCTCTTCGCACAGCTCCAGCAGGCGGGTCTTGATGGGGCGGCCGTTGTAGAAGCCCAGCTTGTACTTCTGGTCTACACCGTAGGCGGAGGTGTCTTGCGAGATGATCAGCAGCTCTTTTACGCCGGCCTTGGCCAGGTTGGCCGCCTCGGACAGCACGCTGTCGATGGCACGGCTGTCCAGGTCGCCACGCATGGACGGAATAATGCAGAAGGTGCAGCGGTGGTTACAGCCTTCGGAAATCTTCACGTAGGCGTAGTGCTTGGGCGTGAGGCGCACGCCGATATCCGGCACCAGGTCCACAAACGGGTCGTGCGGCTTGGGCAGGTGGGTGTGCACGTGGGTCATCACCTCGTCGGTGGCGTGCGGGCCGGTAATGGCCAGCACCGACGGGTGCGCTTCTTTCACCACGTCGCCCTTGGCACCCAGACAGCCGGTAACGATCACTTTGCCGTTTTCGTTGAGCGCCTCACCGATGGCATCCAGCGATTCCTGCACGGCTGCATCGATAAAACCACAGGTATTGACGACCACCAGGTCAGCACCATTGTACGTACCGGAAATTTCATAACCCTCGGCGCGCAGGCGCGTCAGGATCTGCTCGGAATCCGAAGCTGCTTTTGGACAGCCAAGGCTCACGAAGCCTACTTTTGGAGCAATGTGCGACATGTAAACGTCAACCCTGTAGATCAATAAAGACAGAAAGCCGGGCGCTGCAATCAGCGCCCGGCTAGATGGGGTGGATTATAAAAAATTCTGCGCAATAAAACTACTTGCCCGGCTCATCCTTGCCGTCTTCACGCGCCGGCGGGTAGGCGGGAAAGCCAAAGCCGGTAAACATGGTGCGCGCTTGCTCCTGCATGCGGTTTTGCATGTCCAGGAACATATTGGTGCTCTGGTCCAGGTAGCTGGACATCATGTTCTGCATGGCCGGGCCCTGGAAATTCAGGAAATCGCCCCACAGCTTGGCACCCAGCAGCGGGTTATCGCCGTACATGGCCTTGGTTTGCTCTTGCATCTTTTGTTGCAGTTGCACAAAAACCTGCAGGTTTTTTTCCAGGAAGGGGCCCATCATGCCCTGCATGGCCTGGCCGTAGAAGCGGATGAACTGCGTCAGCACTTCGTAGCTGAACATCGGCGAGCCGCCGCTTTCTTCTTCCAGAATGATCTGTAGCAGTACGCCACGGGTAATGTCATCGTGGGTTTTGGCATCCACGACCTGGATGTCCACATTGTCCAGTACCAGCTGTTTTACATCGCCCAGCGTGATATAGGAACTGGTTGCAGTATCGTACAGACGACGGTTCGGGTACTTCTTGATCACCCGTTTTTCTACGCTCATGAAACACTCTCCCAGCTTATCTGTTTTGTTGTGTGCCGCCACATTACCATAAATGCAACAGCCTAGAGCAAAACTCCTAGTCAGCCAGCCGCGGCCACGCTAACATTCGATCAGCATTGTGCATCGCACAAAAACACCGCTTCAGACGGTGCGACCACAGAACACTGCTGTGCCAAACCATGCAATCAACATCTATTGTGTTACGAGGATCCCAGTATGACTACTTCTAACGAACAATTCGCCAAACTGTCCGCAAATGGCTTCGAAGCCGCTTTCCGCGTTGCACAAATCACACTGGACAGCGCTGAACGCTTTGCCAAACTGAGCCTGGAGCTGTCCAAGCAAACGCTGGAAGAAAACGTAAAACTGGCTCGCGAGCTGGGTAGCGTGAAAGACCCGCAAGAAGCCCTGTCCCGCGTGAACAAGCTGGCCGCACAAAACCTGGAACAAGCTGTTGCTAACAGCCGCAACGTTTACGACATCGTGTCGCAAACCCAGACCGAGCTGAGCAAAGTGGCCGAAAGCAATATCGCCGACCTGAACAAAACCCTGATCGGCAACGTTGAAGCCCTGACCAAAAATGCACCGGCCGGTTCCGAAGCTGCCGTCAATGCACTGAAATCCGGCCTGGCTGCCAGCGCCGCTGCCTTCAGCACCCTGAGCAAAGCCGGCCAGCAAGTCGCCGAGTTTGCCGACAGCAGCGTCAAAGCCGCCACCAGCGCCACCGCCGACGCAGTAAAAGCTGCGGCCAAGCGCACTGGCCCGGCTGCTTGATAGCAGGTACCCGCCAGATAGAATCCCCGCCCCATGGCGGGGATTTTTCTTTGCTGCGCGCACGTAGTAGCTTGCCCGCGTAAGGGTTACAATGCGCAGCATCAAGCCAACGACTGGAAGCATTGCAGCATGAAAATCAGTAGCAATTTCGACGCAGGCAGCATCGAAGTAGTAGCCATCAACGGATTTGAAGACATTCAATTGCGCATCCGTAAAGACAATGCCTCGGACTTTGCGCAATGGTTTTACTTCCGGCTGCAAGGTGCGGCATACGAAACCTGCCGCATCCGCTTTCTGGATATCCAAAACACCGCCTACCCGAAAGGCTGGGAGGGCTACCAGGCCGTCGCCTCGTACGACCGGGTAAACTGGTTCCGCGTGCCTACCTACCTGGATGGCGACGAGCTGGTGATCGAGCACGCACCGCTGGCCGGCAGTATCTACTACGCCTATTTCGAGCCCTACTCGCACGAGCAGCACCTGAACCTGATCGGCATGGCGCAAAGCTCCGGCCTGTGCCAGGTCAGCGACCTGGGTTCAACCGTACAGCAGCGCGACATCAACCTGCTGACCATCGGCCACGAGGTAGAATCCGACCTGAAAATCTGGATTACCGCTCGCCAGCATCCGGGCGAAACCATGGCCGAATGGTTTGTAGAAGGCTTCCTCACCCGCCTGCTGGATTCGCAAGACCCCACCTCGCGTGCGCTGCTGGACCGTGCCACTTTCTATGTGGTGCCGAATATGAACCCGGATGGCTCGGTGCTGGGCAACCTGCGTACCAACGCTGCCGGGGCCAACCTGAACCGCGAATGGCTGAACCCCAGCCTGGAAACCAGCCCGGAAGTCTTCCATGTGCGCAACAAGATGCTGGAAACCGGCGTAGACCTGTTCCTGGATATCCACGGTGACGAGGCTATCCCTTATGTATTCGTAGCCGGCACCGAAGGCGTACCCAGCTACAGCCCGCGCATCGCCGAGCTGGAAGAACAGTTCAAGCAGCAACTGAAAGTGGCCTCGCCAGACTTCCAGGACGAGCATGGCTACGCACGTGACGAGCCGGGTGCGGCCAACCTGTCCATGGCCACGGCGTGGGTAGGCAACCAGTTCCAGTGCCTGGCGTATACGCTGGAAATGCCGTTCAAGGACAACGACAACCTGCCGGACGACGATACCGGCTGGAACGGCCAGCGCAGCTTGCGCCTCGGCGAGGCGACACTCAGCGCCATTTATGGCGTACTCAAGACCATACGCTAAACAGCATGCACATGAAAAAAGCCGCTTGAAGCGGCTTTTTTTACAGCACATTTCTTATGCAATCGTCTTGATCAGCTCAATCTCGGCCTGGCACCATTCGGTTCCCTTTTCCACCACCCGCCCCAGGCTAATCAGGAACACCTTGCCCCGCGCAACCATCTGGTATTGCTTGCCCATAGCGTAGGTGCCAATGGATATCAGGACGGTATTCAGCTTTTTGCCTTCGCGCAGCAAGGGGACAAACAAAGCGATCTCGCCCTGGTTCCACACCATGTCACCTGGTGTAGCCGGGTCGACCGAGCGCCCCTCTTCATGGCGTAAAGCCGCTGCAACGGGCCGGTTAGTGAGAATATGCACGCCAAGATACAGTTTGTCCTGCCCCGGGCGCTGTAAACGACGCACCACCCCTAGCGACCAATCACTGTCACCAGGCTGGCGAAAACCCAGCAACGTACCCAGCGCCACCCACTCATTGCCTTGAGCAGGCAAGCTCAGACCTAAACCGGTTTCACTGCGGTTGTCGACATCCCAGAACGGAAACTGCTCTTTTTGCTGCAGCAAAGGCGCCACTTGCCGTTCGCGCCGGCGGCTGGTGACAAACCCATAAATACGCACCTCATCAGCCGTATCGAAATTATCGTCACTCCCCCCCGTACGGCGCGTATCGTCGCGGGCCTTTTCTTCCTGTTCACGTACCAGCTTATGCAGCTGCGCAAAGCGCTGCGCCACTTCTATCTGCTGGCTGTCGACACGCACGCGCTGTGCACGCTCGTATAGGTGGGGCCTCACCGACCACTCGCGACACAGGTAGCGCAGCAGACCGGCATCCACCCCCGCCGTCATGATGGTTTTCAGCTCTGAGGGGACCGAGCCGGACTCGAACACCGATACCCAGCTGGTCAGCTGATCGATCAGGTCTGCCGTGCTCCACACCCTGACATTGCCCTTTGGCAAGGCATCACGCAGCCGGGAAGGTGGCTGGCCGATCGACAGGTTTACCATGAAACTGGCCTGCCCTTCGTAATCCTGCCCCAATGCCATATGCCGGGAAGTCAGCAAAGAAAGCTGGTAAGCAAAGCGGATCTGGCGGATGGTCAGATTGCCACTGGTCAGCGTGGAGACCATCAGCAGTGACAAATACAAGTCATGGATGGTGGTAGAGCGCTCTTCGCCGAACAGCTGCACGGGCACCGCATCGATATGATGCTGCTCGGCATAGGCAAACAGCTGGTTGGCGTTGCGCCAGAACATCTCGTCGGGCAGAAAGTGCCGGTAGTATTGCCACAGGGCAAACTCGGTAAGGTAATGCATCATGCGCGCGATCACCACCGGCAGCATGATACGCACCGCAGCGGCGGAGCTGTCATCCGGGTCAAAGCCCATAAAGCGCTGGTAAGCCGCCAGGATCTGCCGACCGTAACCCAGTATTTGCGCACGCAGCTGGGCCTCCAGTGCCTTGGGCATGCGTGTGTTGAGCAAATACTGCTCGCACAGCTGCTGGTGCTGCACAGAAATCAGCCTGTCCAGCTCCAGTACCGCCTCGAGTGCTTCCGGGCTGTAGTTTTCGCTTTGGGCGTTGAACTGCATCAGCAGCTCGCTTACCTTTGCGTGAGCTACCGGGCCAGTTTCACGCGCCAGCGGGGCATACCACTCGGTGATCAGTTTGACCGAGTCGAGTGGATGCGAGGCTTTTTTGCTGCCAAAAGAGAAGAAATCAAGCTTGACCATGGGTTGAGCACACCAGCTTATACTAACAGTGCCAGACAGCTGCACGGGATTCAATACAACGAGTATACGCGATGAACCCGCTGCAAAAAACAAAACGCCATGTAGATACATGGCGTTTTGTCTGGTGATACAACAGCCTTACTTGATTTGCAGGGCGTCCAGCTCGCGACCGGAATCAATCCATGCCACTACCCAAAGCGGCTTGCGGCCACGGCCAGTCCACGACAGGCTGGCATCATCCGGGTGGCGGTATTTGGCTTCTACCGGTTTACGGCTACCAGCAGCCGGTGCAGAGCCCAGCTTGGCAGATTTGCTGGCGATATCTTCGATATCCAGGCCATGGGTACGAATCAGCTCCAGTACTTGCTTGGCAGCTTTGGCTTTTTCTTCGCTTTCGCGGCGACGAATTTCAGCATCAACATCGGCGCGCAGTTGCAGCAGTTCTGCAAAATCAACAGTAGACAGTTCCATTTACAACTCCCCTTATGAGCAATATTAAACTTTAACTAAGTTAGTCACACTGATAACTTTAGTCAAGTCTATATTGCATAATCAAGCCATTACAATCAATCAGCATCAGGAAGAATATAAGGCAATGCCTGCTTTTCAATTACTGCCTGTGGATTATCCTGCAACATTGGCCGCCCTTCCCACGCACTATGCTGTACCACCAGCAAGCATGCTACGCTGCCATCCACCATTTCCGCCGCCAGTACAACACGGCCAATAACCTGGTCACCGGTTGATTCGGCAATAATGGCGGCACCTTCTTTTACACTGGCCCCGCGCACATTGGCGCGGTAAAGCCTGCGCTTCACTTTACCCAGATATTGCGTACGGGCCACGATTTCCTGGCCGGGGTAGCAACCTTTTTTGAAGTTGATACCACCCAGCAATTCCAGGTTCAGCATCTGCGGTACAAACTCTTCAAATGTTGCCAGAGAAACCCAGCCCAGGCCGGCACGAATAAACAGGTAATCAGCGGCAGCGCTGCCCACTGCCTGCAGGCCTTGCTGCCAGGTATTGGCCTGCACCTGGCGCGCCAGGCGCAGCGTCAGGCCAAAGCCGATAGACAGCACCAGACCCTCTTCCCCGGCAGAAATCAGCTGTGGCTGCTGTGCCTGGGCGTCCTGCACCAGCCAGAGTGCATAGTGCTCGCTTACTGCGTCGATTTTTACCTTGGCACGCAAAATAAACATGCTGAGGCGGCGGCGGAATGCGTCGGCAATATCCTTGCGCAGCAGCAAATAATACTGGCCATCCACCCCTGCCAGGATAAAGCTGGCCTGCATGCGGCCTTTAGCGGTGGAATAGCTGCCCAATGTCACGCCACCAGCAGCAACCGCCGCCACATCGCATGAAAACTGCCCCTGCAGAAAGGTGGTCGCATCATCACCGTGGATATGCAACAAGGCAAACTTAGTCAGCAATGAATAAGCCTGGCCGGCTTCCACTGCGGCCAACTGCTGTGCATAGCCCGGCAATTTCAGCTCGTCATTTTCGGTGATTTCACCCTGATTCTCTACCAACCATTGCGCTATTAGCTGCTGCATTGCACACCTCAATAAACATTGATCTAAGCAGGCACAGCATTCAGAATGCCCGAACACTGTTGCCCCAAACGAATAAAAAAACCTGTCACGCCACCATGCCACACACACACAAACCAGCAATACACCCGCTTGTCTATGCACTCATGGCCATTTTACTGTGGTCATCACTGGCTAGCCTGGGCACTTTCACCCAACGACTACCGCCATTTCTGGTAACTGCCATTGCACTGGCCGTAGGCTCACTGCTCAGTATCCGGCATATTGCCCAATGGCGCGTCCCTCTCAAAACCTTTGCCACAGGTGTAGCCGGCATTTTTGGCTACCATTGCCTGCTATTTACTGCTTTTCGCACAGCCCCCGCGCTGGAAGCCAATTTGCTGAATTACCTGTGGCCCTTATTGATTGTGCTACTTAGCCCCGTTTTCAAGCTGGGCACGCTACGTTGGCCGCATATTGCCGCCTCGCTATGCGGTTTTGCCGGTGCCGCCTTGATTGTGACCAAAGGCCAGCTACACCTGCCAGCGGTATTGCCCGCGGGGTTTCTGTTTGCCATCGCCGCCGCCTTTACCTGGGCCTGCTACAGCCTGCAAACCCGCAAGCTGCCAGCCTTTCCCAATGCGGCAGTGGGCGGTTTCTGCCTGGCATCGGCGCTACTGGCCGGGCTATGCCATCTGGCCTTCGAGCCCGCGATTGTGCCTGACAACCGGGAATGGCTAGCACTGCTGGCCATGGGTATCGGGCCACTGGGGCTGTCGTTCTTTTTCTGGAATATCGCCATGAAATCGGCAGACCCGCGCCAGGTAGGCGCTGTGTCCTACCTTACCCCCCTGCTCTCCACCATGATGCTGGCAGCCACCGGCTTGGGCACCCTGAACAGCACCAGCTGGATGGCCGCCGGACTGATTCTGGGCGGCGCCATCATGGGTAGCCTGGCAGGGCGCGCAGAACAGGCGTAAAGCAAGCGCACCCAGCCTGCAGCACACACGGTGCACAGGCTGGGTGGCAGGCATTCTAACGAGGCTTGTACAACAGAAACACCAGCAAAGTGCAGGGTTATTTCATACTGCGGCGGTAGACACGCTGGGCACCCCGCACAGCATTAAGCGGCGCGGTACTCAGCTGGGTAGAAGCAAAATGGTGTATCTGGCGCGAGGCACGGCTCGCGATCATACAGCCTGACAAACCTGCGTCCAGCGGCATGAAACAGGGCGCCAGGGCACGCGGGGTTTTATCCAGGTAGTGCAGCCATTGTTTCTGCTGCGAGCCAACCCAGCGCTCGCCCAGCACCAGCAGCTCGTGATTGATGTCTGCAGAAACCTGCATCATGGCGGCGCCAGACTGCAGGGTGTCTTCCAGACGCTGGTTGATCTGCTGGGGGTTAAAGGGCACGTCGCCCAGAGCACGCGGGTAGAAGTGGCGCAGATAATCTGCCTGGGCCGCCATCCAGCGCTGCTGTGCCCGCTGGCATACATCCAGATACTGCTGCAATACCTTGACCATATCGACTCCTGCCTGGGATTAACCCTGTCAATGCAGCTGCCACACGGCAGACAGCTCGCCTACCAGCACAGACAACACCGGGTCTGCGGCTTTGTCTGCTGAAAACACAAACTGCAATTCGGCACTCTTGACGATGTCCGGCACCACTTCCAGCAAGCCAAGGGCGGCGGCTTGCTGGGCATCCTGCTCGCGAATCAGCGACAAGCCCACACCGGCCTTGACCAGCTCTATGGCAGTAAAGAGGTTATCGCACTCGGATACTTTTTTCGGGGAAATATTCAGCTCGCGCCACAGCTCGCTGACAATTTTGGACAAACTGGAAAACTGCGAAATACCCACCCAAGGCAGGCGACCCAGCTCTTTGGGGTTGGCCGCATTGATGCGGGCAAGCCAGCCTGGCGGGGCCACGATACGCAAAGGCAGGTGGTCCAGCAACACGGTGTGTACGTTGGCATAAGGGTTTTTGCCCAGATAAAAACCACCATCCAGCTCTTTCTTGCGCACCGCATTCAGCACATCGCCCGTTACCCCCTGGTGCAGACAGACTTCCAGCAAGGGATAGCGCTCGGCCATGCGCGCCACCAGCTCGCCCACCCGCAAGATATCCGGGGTCAGGGTAATACCCAGCTGCGCACGGCCACTGAGCTGGCCCTTGAGCCCGCGCGCGTGGTTCAGCAGCTGGCGGGCAGCCGCCAGAATGTCTTGCGCCTGAGGCAACAGCTCCTGCCCGGCTAGCGTCAGCACCACGCCACCGGCGGTGCGCTCGAACAAGGGCATGCCGACTTCTTCTTCAATTGCCTTGATCTGCGCCGTGACTGCCGGCTGGGACAAATGCAAGACCTCAGCGGCCTGTGTCAGGTGGCCTTGCTGCGCCACCGTCACAAAGGTCCTCAGCTGATAGATTTCCATCCCTGTACTGCCCTCTAGATTAGCTTGCGCGCCAGGCACACAGGGCGCCTGCTCATTTCGATAAGTTAGTGGTCATTCTGTACAAGCCCCTGCAGCACGACAAGGGCTGTGTCACAAAAAGACGCATCAGATTCGCTTATGTCATGCATCAATAAAGCAAATGCTCGACTGCAACGCACTGTAAATAATGATGTTTTTTGCGGGCAAATGCCAAACCTTATCCGCCACATCAAAAAAAACGATTAGCAGCAGCCTGCACCAAAGTCGTAATTTCCCTTCAGCGATTACTGTTTTTCCGCAGTTCGCGACAAACAAAGGAGGAAACAATGAACGAGGACATCCTGAAACGGGTGCAAGCCAATCCGAAGTTCGCAGAACTGGTCCAGAAGAGATCCAGCCTCGGATGGCTGCTCAGCATCGTCATGCTGGCAATTTACTATGGCTTCATCCTGGTACTTGCCTTCTCGCCGGCCACATTGGGCGCGTCGCTGTCTGGCGGCGTCACAACTGTGGGTATCCCGGTGGGTATCTTCATCATCGTGTCGGCGTTTGTTTTGACCGGCATCTATGTTCGCAAAGCCAACACCGAGTTTGATCAGCTCAATCAGCAGATTGTCGAGGAGGCAAAAAAATGAAAAGCTGGATGAAATCCGCCGCACTCGCCTCGCTGTGCCTGCTACCGGCTTTTGCCATGGCAGCAGGTGCGATCGATGGTGAAGTGAAAAAGCAGGCCACCAACTGGACGGCCATCATCATGTTCCTGTTGTTTGTTTCCGGAACACTCTACATCACCTACTGGGCTGCTCGCCGCACCCAGTCCGCCTCCGACTTCTACACCGGCGGTGGTGGCATTACCGGCTTCCAGAACGGCCTGGCCATTGCGGGTGACTACATGTCCGCCGCGTCCTTTCTGGGTATTTCCGCCATGGTATTCGAGAAGGGCTACGACGGCCTGATCTACTCCATGGGCTTCCTGGTGGGCTGGCCTATCATTCTGTTCCTGGTCGCCGAGCGCCTGCGTAACCTGGGTAAATTCACCTTTGCCGACGTTGCTTCCTATCGCCTGCAACAGACCCCGGTACGTACCTTTGCCGCTACCGGCACACTGGTTGTGGTAGCGCTGTACCTGATTGCACAGATGGTAGGTGCAGGCAAACTGATCCAGCTGCTGTTCGGCCTGGACTACAGCACCGCTGTGATCCTGGTAGGCGTGCTGATGGTGATGTACGTGATGTTCGGCGGTATGCTGGCCACCACCTGGGTACAGATCATCAAGGCGGTTATCCTGCTGTCCGGTGCCAGCTTCATGGCCTTCATGGTGATGGCGTCTGTCGGTTTCAGCCCGGAAGCCCTGTTCCAGAAAGCCACCGAAGTACACGCTAAAGGCGTGGCCATCATGTCCCCAGGCAAGGCTGACCCGATCGATTCCATCTCGCTGGGTCTGGCGCTGATGTTTGGTACCGCAGGCCTGCCGCACATCCTGATGCGCTTCTTCACCGTGAGCAACGCCAAAGAAGCCCGTAAATCGGTGTTCTACGCTACCGGCTTCATCGGCTACTTCTACATCCTGACCTTCATCATCGGTTTCGGCGCCATCGTACTGGTACTGAACCAGCCTGCTTTCATGGAAACCATCGTGAAAGACGGTAAACAAGTGACCCAGCTGCTGGGCGGCAACAACATGGCGGCGATTCACCTGTCGCACGCTGTGGGTGGTGACCTGTTCTACGGCTTCATCTCTGCAGTCGCTTTTGCCACCATTCTGGCGGTGGTAGCTGGCCTGACCCTGTCTGGCGCATCGGCGGTATCGCACGACCTGTACGCCTCCGTCATCAAGAAGGGCAAGGCTAACGAGAAAGACGAAATGCGCGTGTCCAAGCTGACCACGCTAGCGCTGGGTGTCATCGCCATCGTGCTGGGCCTGGTATTCGAGAAACAGAACATCGCCTTCATGGTGGGCCTGGCCTTCTCGATCGCTGCATCGGCCAACTTCCCGGTACTGTTCCTGTCCATGTTCTGGAAAGGTCTGACTACTCGCGGCGCCGTAATCGGTGGTGCCATCGGCCTGGTGTCTGCCGTAGTCATGATCATCCTGGGGCCAGCAGTATGGGTAGATGTCATGGGCCATGCCAAAGGTTCGGCACCGTTCCCGTACAAAAACCCTGCCCTGTTCTCCATGAGCCTGGCCTTCTTCTTCACCTGGCTGTTCTCCGTACTGGATACCTCCAAATCGGCAGCAGAAGAAAAAGCCAAGTTTGACGCACAGTTTGTCCGCTCCATGACCGGTATCGGTGCATCGGGCGCCTCCAAACACTAAGCCCTACCCGTAGCAAAGGCCGCACCGTTCGCGGTGCGGCCAACCAAAGAGATAATTAAGGAGCCACTATGTCTACCCTCGAATCGATCCTGAAGGAAACCCGCAGCTTCCCACCTAGCGAAGACTTCCGCCGCAAGGCCACTGTCTCCGGGATGGATGCCTACAACGCCCTGTGCGAACAAGCTGACGACCACTATCTGTCCTTCTGGGGTGACCTGGCCCGCGAACTGATTACCTGGAAAAAACCGTTTTCCCGCGTGCTGGATGACAGCAACGCCCCGTTCTTCAAATGGTTTGACGACGGCGTGCTGAACGTTTCCTACAACTGCCTGGACCGTCACCTGGCGGTTAACGCCAACAAGATTGCGCTGATTTTTGAAGCTGACGACGGTGAAGTTACCCGCGTCACCTACTCCGAATTGCACCGCCGCGTGTGCCAGTTTGCCAACGGCCTGAAGAGCCAGGGGATTGGCAAAGGCGACCGCGTCGTGATTTACATGCCGATGGTGATTGAAGCCATCGTGGCCATGCAGGCCTGCGCCCGTATCGGCGCCATCCACTCTGTGGTGTTTGGCGGCTTCTCCGCCGGCGCCGTACGCGACCGCATCCAGGATGCTGGCGCCAAAGCCGTGATCACCGCCAACGAAGGCCTGCGCGGCGGCAAAACCGTACCACTGAAAGCCACGGTAGACGAAGCACTGGCCATGGAAGGCTGCGAGTCGGTCAGCACCGTGGTGGTGTACCAGCGCACCAATGGCGGCGCCAACTGGGCAGAAGGCCGCGACGTATGGTGGCACAAGCTGATCGAAGGCCAGGCCGAGTACTGCGAACCGGAATGGATGAACGCCGAAGACCCGCTGTTCATTCTGTACACCTCCGGCTCCACCGGTAAGCCAAAAGGCATTCAGCACAGCAGCGCCGGCTACCTGCTGGGCGCACTGAACAGCTTCCGCTGGGCTTTCGATTACAAGCCGAACGACGTGTACTGGTGCACCGCCGACGTGGGCTGGATTACCGGCCACTCCTACATCTGCTACGGCCCGCTGGCCAATGGCGCCACCCAGGTCGTGTTTGAAGGCGTACCGACCTACCCGGATGCCAGCCGCTTCTGGAGCATGATCGAGAAACACAAGGTTTCCATTTTCTACACCGCGCCTACCGCTATCCGCTCGCTGATCAAGCTGGGTGCCGACCTGCCAAAACAGTTCGACCTGTCCAGCCTGCGCATCCTGGGCACCGTCGGCGAGCCGATCAACCCTGAAGCATGGATGTGGTACTACGAGGTCGTAGGTGGCGGCCGTTGCCCTATCGTGGACACCTGGTGGCAAACCGAAACCGGCTCCGCCATGATCGCCCCGCTGCCAGGCGCGGTACCGACCAAGCCGGGCTCTTGCACCCTGCCGCTGCCAGGCATCATCGCCGATATCGTCGATGAATCCGGTGCGCAGGTAGAACCGGGCCGGGGTGGTTTCCTGGTGATCAAGAAGCCGTTCCCGTCGCTGGTTCGCACCATCTGGAACGACCCGGACCGCTTCAAGAAAACCTACTTCCCGGACGAGTTCAACGGCCAGTACTACCTGGCGGGCGACTCGGCCAACCGCGACGAAAACGGTTATTTCTGGATCATGGGCCGTATCGATGACGTGCTGAACGTGTCCGGCCACCGCCTGGGCACCATGGAAATCGAATCGGCACTGGTCGCCAACCCGCTGGTAGCCGAAGCCGCCGTGGTAGGCAAGCCGCACGATATCAAGGGCGAAGCCGTGGTGGCCTTCGTGGTACTGAAAGGCAACCGCCCGCAAGGCGAGGAAGCCAAGAAAGTGGCCGCCGAGCTGAAGAGCTGGGTCGCACACGAGATTGGCAAGATCGCCCAGCCGGACGACATCCGCTTTGGCGAAAACCTGCCCAAGACACGTTCGGGCAAGATCATGCGCCGCCTGCTGCGCTCCATCGCCAAAGGCGAAGAGATCAGCCAGGATACCTCCACGCTGGAAAACCCGCAGATTCTGGCCCAGCTGCAAGAAGCCGCGACCTGATCTGCTGCCGTACCCGGCCTGTGCCCCGGCACAGGCCACGCCAGGCCGCTGCCTGGCTAGCCGTTCCCTGTAGATGTTCTGCTTTACCCTCCTTAGCCGCGCGTGTGCTGCAATCACCGCGCGGCATTTTTACGCCCACCGGTCAGCAAGCCCGGTGCCCTCCCCCACCTGCGGCCAACCCTGCGGGAATGAAGGTTGAAGCGCGGCGGCCTTATCAAGGATAATCCGGCGATTAACGCCACCCCGCCCCCTCAATGGATCTCGGACACTATTTGCTCATCCTTGTCAGCACCGTCTTGGTCAACAATGTGGTGCTGGTACGCATACTGGGCCTGTGCCCTTTCATGGGTGTATCCAGAAAGCTGGAAGCCGCTATCGGCATGGGCGCTGCCACCACCTTTGTGCTTACCCTGGGTGCCGGCAGCAGCCACCTGGTGAACCAGCTGCTGATCGCGGCCGACCTGACGTTCCTGCGCACGCTGTCTTTTATCGTGATCATTGCAGCCATCGTGCAGTTCACCGAAATGGTCATCCATAAAACCAGCCCGGTGCTGTACCAGGTGCTGGGCATCTACCTGCCGCTGATCACCACCAACTGTGCGGTGCTGGGCATTCCGCTACTGAACGCGCAACAAAATCATAGCCTGGCCGAGTCGCTGGTATTCGGCTTTGGCAGCGCGGTCGGCTTTTCGCTGATCCTGATCCTGTTTGGTGCCCTGCGCGAGCGGCTGGAAGGCGCCGACATCCCCGCGCCATTCCAGGGCACCGCTATTGCACTGGTGACCGCCGCACTGATGAGTCTTGCCTTCATGGGCTTTGGAGGCCTGACACGATGAACACCCTGCTGCTTGCCCTGCTGGTCATGGTCGCGCTCGCCCTGCTGTTGGGCGCCGTATTGGGCTACGCCTCGATACGCTTCAAGGTAGATGCCGACCCGCTGGTAGACAAAATCGACGACATCCTGCCGCAAACCCAGTGCGGCCAGTGCGGCCACCCCGGCTGTCGCCCCTACGCCCAGGCCCTGGCCAGCGGCGAAGAAGACATCAACAAATGCCCGCCGGGCGGCGAAGACGGCATCCACAAGCTGGCCGAGCTGCTGGGCGTAGACTTCAAGCCGTTTGACGCTGGCGCCGCCCAGCCCAAACCCAAAGCCGTAGCGCTGATAGACGAAGCCACCTGTATCGGCTGTACGCTGTGCATCCAGGCCTGCCCGGTAGACGCCATCCTGGGCTCGGCCAAACAGATGCACACCATCATCGCTAGCGAATGTACCGGCTGCGAGCTCTGCCTGGCGCCCTGCCCGGTAGACTGCATCCGCATGATTCCGCAGGGCACCGACCTGACCAACTGGAAATGGCGCTACCCCACCATTCCCATCAAGGCAGTGAAGCCATGAGCCGGCTGTACGATTTTCATGGTGGCATCCACCCGCCGCAGCACAAAGACGCTGCCACCGCCTGGCCCATCCAGCCGCTGCCCCTGCCGCCGCAGCTGTACATTGCGCTGGCGCAAAGCGTGGGCAACGCGGCGCGGCCAACCGTGAGCGTGGGCCAGCAGGTACTGAAAGGCCAACAGCTGGCCCAGCTGGATGGCCGCCTGTCCGCCGCCGTGCACGCGCCGACCTCGGGCACCATCACCGCCATCGGCCCGCACCCGTTTGCCCACCCGTCCGGCCTGCCGGTAGAAACCATCACGCTGCAGCCCGACGGCCTGGACAGCTGGCAGCCACGCAGCCCGCTCGCCTGGCAAGACGCCAGCCCGGCGCAGCTACGCAGCCACCTGCAAGACATGGGCGTAGTTGGCCTGGGTGGTGCCGTGTTCCCCACCCACCTCAAGCTGGCCGCCAGCCCGCTGGCCACCCTGGTGGTCAACGGTGCCGAGTGCGAACCCTTTATCAGCTGCGATGACATGCTGATGCGCGAGCGCGCCGCCGGCATCGTGGACGGCATCCGCATTGCCGCGCACGCGCTGCAAGCCGGCCAGGTGCTGATCGGCATCGAAGACAACAAACCGCAAGCCATCGCCGCCATGCAGGCCGCCTGCGCCGGCACGCCCTACCGCGTGGTAACCATCCCCACCAAATACCCCAGCGGCGGCGCCAAGCAGTTGATCCGCATCCTCACCGGCATCGAGGTACCGCACGGCACCCGCGCCACCGACCTGGGCGTGCAGTGCCTGAACGTGGGCACGCTATACGCCATGGCCCGCGCCGTGCTGCACGGCGAGCCGCTACTGAGCCGCATCGTGACCGTGACCGGCGCCGTGGCCCATGCGGCCAACTACGAGGTGGCCATCGGCACGCCGCTGGCCTGGCTACTGCAACAAGCCGGCATCGCCGACACGCAGGCCGAGGTCATCATGGGCGGCCCGATGATGGGCATCACCCTGCCCGACCTGCACGCCGGCCTACCCAAAGCCGGCAACTGCCTGATCGCCAAAAGCGCTGCGCTGTTCCCGCCGCGCCCGCCCGAGCAGGCTTGCATCCGCTGCGGCGACTGCGCCAGCGTGTGCCCGGCGCAGCTGCAACCCATGGACCTGTTCTGGTTTGCCAAATCGCGCAACTTCGGCAAAGCACAAGAGCGCCACCTGTTCGACTGCATAGAATGCGGCGCCTGCAGCTATGTGTGCCCCAGCCAGATACCGCTGGTGGACTACTACCGCTTTGCCAAAAGCGAAATCTGGGCCGCCGAGCGCGACAAGAAAAACGCCAGCCTGGCACGCCAGCGCCATGCATTCCGCCAGTTCCGCATCGAGCGCGACAAATCCGAAAAAGCCGCCCGCTTGGCCGCCCGCGCTGCCGAGCAGGCCGCCAAGCTAGCCACGCAAGCGGCCAACCCGGCAGCAGCCAGCGCCGCCCCCGCCGCCAGCGGCATGGACGACGCCAAGAAAGCCGCCATCGCCGCCGCGCTGGCCCGCGCCGCCGCGCAAAAAGAAGCCAAGCCGCTGTCCGAGCAGCACACCAGCGGCCTGGACGACGCCAAACAGGCCGCCATACAAGCCGCCATGGCACGTGCTGCCGCACGCAAAGCCGCTGCCGACGCCGCCAAAGCAGCCGATGCGGCCAACCCTGACAGCCCGCCCGCCGCCACACCCGCACAAACCGGCATGGACGACGCCAAACGCGCCGCCGTCGAAGCCGCCATGGCCCGTGCCACCGCCCGCAAAGCCGCCGCCCAGGCACAGAAAGACGCATCCGAATGAGCCGCCACGCTACCCATATCGCCCAGCCCGTCACCGTGTCACGCGTGATGCTGAAAGTGCTGGCCGCCCTGCTGCCCGGCATTGCCGTATCGGTGTACTGCTTTGGCCCCGGCGTGCTGGTACAGCTGCTGCTGGCCACCTTCACCGCGCTGGGCGCCGAGGCCGCCGTACTGCGGCTGCGCCAGCGCCCTATCGCCCCCGCCCTGGCCGACCTGTCGGCGGTGGTTACCGCGTGGCTACTGGCGCTGTCCATGCCGCCGCTGGGCGCGTGGTGGATGATTGTGCTGGCCACGCTGTTTGCCATCGTGCTGGGCAAGCAGCTGTACGGTGGCCTGGGCAACAACCCGTTCAACCCGGCCATGGTGGGTTTTGCGGTGATGATCGTATCGTTTCCGGCACAAATGGCGGCCTGGGGCACACCGTTGGCCGCACTGGACGCCACCGCGCAGCTGCAATGGATCTTCACCCACACCCTGCCAGCCGGCAGCAGCGTGGACGCGATATCCAGCGCCACGCCGCTGGATGTGCTGAAAACCGGCCTGCTGCAAGGCGGGCAAGCGGTATCGCAGCTGCTGCAGCAGCCGCGCTTTGGCCAATGGGGCAACGCCGGCGGCGAGTGGGTGGCACTGGCGTGGGCGCTGGGCGGGCTGTGGCTGTGGCAGCAAAAGCTGATCCCGTGGCGCACGCCGCTGGCCATGCTGGCCGGCGTGCTGGCGGTGAGCCTGCCACTGTGGCTGTGGCAGCCGGCGCAGTACGCCAGCCCGCTGTTCCACCTGCTGAACGGTGCCACGCTGCTGGCAGCCGGCTTTATCGTCACCGACCCGGTCAGCGGCAGCACCACGCCGCTGGGGCGGCTGATTTTCGGCTTTCTGGTAGGCGTGCTGGTGGTGGTGATCCGCGTATTTGGCGGCTTCCCCGACGCGGTAGCATTTGCGGTACTGATCATGAATATGGCGGTGCCGTTCATCGACCACACTACTCAGCCGCGCGTCTTCGGCCGCAAAGGGGGCCGCCATGCGTAAGGCCACTACCCAGGCCCGCCGCAGCGCCATCACGCTGGCCGCCTTTACCGCCACCGCTACCCTGCTATTGGCCGGCACCTGGCTGGCCACGCATCAGCAAGTAGAGGCCAACGAAGCCGCCACCCGCGCCGCGCTGCTGGGGCAGGCACTGCCCGCCGGCAGCTTCGACAACAACCTGGCCGCCAGCGCCCTGCCGCTGCCGCGCAGCGTGGCGCTGCAGCTGGTACAGCGTGATGCGGCCAAGGTGTACCTGGCGCGCCAGCATGGCCAGCTCAGCGGCGTGGTGCTGGAAGCCGCCGCGCCCAACGGCTACGGCGGGCGCATCGAGCTGCTGGTCGGCATCGCCCGCGACGGCACGGTGCAAGGGGTGCGCGTGGTCAGCCACCGTGAAACGCCGGGGCTGGGTGACTATATCGACCTGGCCGTCAGCCCGTGGGCGCGCCAGTTTGCCGGCAAGCCTGCCGACAGCCGCTGGGCAGTGAAAAAAGACGGCGGCGATACCGACTACATCAGTGGTGCCACCATCTCCGCCCGCGCCGTGAGCGCGGCGGTGGCACGCTGCAGCGATTACTACCGCAGTGCGCAAGCGCGCCTGCTGCAAGGACAACCATGAGTACGCCCCCTACCGTGTGGCAAGACATCGCCCGCAAAGGCCTGTGGCAACAAAACCCCGGCCTGGTACAGCTGCTGGGCCTGTGCCCGGTGCTGGCCATCAGCAATAACGTAGTGAACGCGCTGGCGCTGGGCCTGGCCACCACCCTGGTCACCGCGCTATCCAGCGCGACCGTGTCCAGCGTGCGCCACTGGGTCCCCGCCGACATCCGCAACCCGGTGTTCATCATGATCATTGCCAGCCTGGTAACCTGTGTCGACCTGGCCATGAACGCCTGGCTGCACGAGCTGTACCTGGTATTGGGCATTTTCATCCCGCTGATTACCACCAACTGCATCGTGATGGCGCGTGCCGAGGCCTTTGCCTCGCGCCAGCCGGTGCGCGAAGCCGCCTGGGACGGTGCCATGATGGGCCTGGGCCTGACCGGCGTACTGGTGGCGCTGGGCGCGCTGCGCGAGCTGCTGGGCAAAGGCACGCTGCTGGCCGGCGCCGACAAGCTGTTCGGCCCCGTCGGCCAGCACCTTAGCCTGCAGCTGGCCGGGCCCGATTACCAGTTCTTGCTGATGCTGCTGCCACCGGGCGCCTTCCTGGGCCTGGCGCTGCTGATTGCCGGCAAGAACGCACTGGACGCCCGCGCCCGCCAGCGCCAGGCCGCTGCGGCCAACCCTGCCACCGCCGGTACCACGCCATGAACAAGACCATCCGCCAGCAAATCTTTGCCCGCCTGCAGGCCCACAACCCGCACCCCACCACCGAGCTGGAATACGCCAGCCCGTTCCAGCTGCTGATTGCCGTGCTGCTGTCGGCACAGGCCACCGACGTAGGCGTGAACAAAGCCACCCGCGTGCTGTTCCAGGTAGCGCCCACGCCGGACAAAATGTACGCGCTGGGCGTGACCGGGCTGGAGGACTACATCAAGACCATCGGCCTGTATCGCACCAAGGCGAAGAACACCATCGAAACCTGCCGCATCCTGCTGGCACAGCACGGGGGCGAGGTGCCGGAAAACCGCGAGGCACTGGAGGCGCTGCCCGGGGTTGGCCGCAAAACCGCCAACGTGGTGTTGAATACCGCCTTTGGCCACCCCACCATTGCGGTAGACACGCATATTTTCCGGGTAAGCAACCGCACGCGCCTGGCACCAGGCAAAGACGTGCGCGAAGTAGAAGACAAACTGTTACGCTTTGTGCCCGCAGAATACAAACAAGACGCGCATCATTGGCTTATCCTGCACGGGCGCTACGTTTGCAAGGCCAGAAAGCCCGATTGCGAACGCTGCGTGATTGCAGACCTCTGCGAATATCCGGCAAAACCGCTATGATGAACGCCTGTCGATTGATTTTTACTGTCATCGCTGCCCGCCAGCGATAAACGAATCTAAAAGGATTGCCCAGGTGAACGCCTGCACACGCTTGGCCCTCATCACCGCCGTCGCCCTGTCTGTAGGGGGTTGCGGCAAAATCGAAGCACTATTCAAGGACGACAAGGGCGCGCCCGTCGCCGTGCCGGCCAAGGCCGACGGCAGCGTGGCCATGCTGCTGCCGGACTTTACCCAGCTGGTAGAGCGCGAAGGCCCGGCCGTGGTCAATATCCAGGCCATGCGTGCCGAAACCCGCACCAGCCAGAGCGACAACCCCTACCCGGTGCCGGAAGACGACCCGTTTTACGAGTTCTTCCGCCGCTACATGCCCAACCCGAACCAGCAGCAGGAAACCCCGCAGCCTTCGGAAAGCGTCTCGTTTGGCAGCGGTTTCATCTTTACCGACGATGGCTACATCCTCACCAACGCGCACGTGGTCACCGGCAGCAGCCAGATCAAGGTCATGCTCACCGACAAGCGCGAAATGCGCGCCCGCCTGGTCGGCCTGGACAAACGCACCGACGTAGCCGTGCTGAAGATCGATGCGGCCAACCTGCCCACCGTGAAGACCGGCACGCCGGACGAGCTGAAAGTGGGCGAATGGGTCGCCGCCATCGGCGCACCATTCGGCTTTGAAAACACCGTCACCGCCGGCATCGTGTCGGCCAAAGGCCGCAGCCTGCCGGACGAAAGCTACGTGCCCTTCATCCAGACCGACGTGGCCATCAACCCGGGTAACTCCGGCGGCCCGCTGTTCAACCTGAAGGGCGAAGTGATCGGCATCAACTCGCAGATCTACAGCCGCAGCGGCGGCTTCATGGGGATCTCGTTTGCCATCCCGATCGACCTGGCCATGAAAGTGGCCGACCAGCTCAAAGCCAAAGGCAAAGTCAGCCGCGGCCAACTGGGCGTGCATATTCAGGAAGTCTCGCAGGAGCTGGCACAGTCCTTCGGGCTGGACCGTGCCCGCGGTGCGCTGGTGGTGCGCGTAGAGCCTGCTGGCCCGGCCAGCCGTGCCGGCGTACAGATTGGTGACATCATCCTGCGCCTGAACGGCCAGAACGTGGAAAGCTCGCGCGACCTGCCACGCATGGTAGGCGACCAGCCACCGGGCGCGCAGATCAAGCTGGGCGTATGGCGCAAGGGCAAAGAGCAGAATATCGAGGCCACCCTAGCCGAGCTGGCACCGGAGCAAACGCAAGCCACGCCGGAGCAAAGCCAGCCGGATGTGCCGCAAAGCTACCAGTTTGGCAAGCTGGGCCTGACGCTATCGGAGCTGAGCGCCAGCGACAAGCAGGAGCTGGGCATCCGTGGCGGGCTGTTTGTGCAAAAGGTACAGGGCCTGTCTGCCCGTGCCGGCCTGCAGCACGGCGATATCATCATCGGGCTGAACCAGGTGGAAATCACCACGGTGAAAGGCTTTGAAAAGGCGTTAAACGACGCACGCGGCAATATTGCCCTGCTGGTAAGGCGTGGCGATAGCACGCTGTTTGTGCCGCTACGCATGAACTGATTTCCAGCCGCCGCCAGGCGGCTTTTTTACGCCGGTACGGTATGGCCGAACATACGGCCAGCCACACGGCGGCGCTCAACACAAAGGAGAAACCATGAGCTTTCTGACCACCGACTTGTACGATGCCCACGAAGGCCGCGTGGCCGTGCTGGAACCCATGCTGAAAAGCTACGGCGGCAAGCCGCGCTTTTGCGGCCAGGTCGTCACCCTGAAACTGTACGAAGACAACACCCTGGTACGCGAGATGCTGGCCGAACCCGGCGCGGGCAAGGTGCTGGTGCTAGACGGCGGCGGCTCGAAGCGCTGCGCGCTACTGGGCGACCAGATTGCCGAGCTGGCAGTGAAAAACCAGTGGGAAGGTGTGGTGATCTACGGCTGCATCCGCGACTCGGTGGCCATTGGCGCCCTGCCGCTGGGCGTGTGCGCGCTGGATACCAACCCGAAAAAATCGGTGAAGCGCAACGAAGGCACGCGCGGCCTGGTGCTGAACTTTGCCGGGGTGGACTTCACCCCCGGCCACTGGCTCTACGCCGACGAAGACGGCGTACTGCTCTCCCCTGTGGCCTTGCTCTGATACGTCACCGCCTGGCGGTGGCGCGGGTGTGCCGGCAGCAGCGGGGAAAGGCTGTCGCGCACCCACAGCAGCATCTGGTCGGCCCAGGTGTGATCCTCGGGCATCAGCAGCTCCGGCTGGTCCAGCGTGGCAGCCGTAATGTCGATCTCGTCCGGCGAGCCTTCGTGGCGGTAACTCAGCGTGGTACCGCACTGCGGGCAAAAGCCACGCTTTACCCCTAGCGACGAATGGTACAGGCGCAACTCGCCCTGCCATTGCAGGTCGATGCTGCGCACGGTAAACCAGGTCACAAAGGGCGCCCCGCTCGCCTTGCGGCACGAGGCGCAGTGGCAATGGGTGACATGGTAAGGTTGGCCGCGAAAGCGGTAACTTACCGCACCGCACAAGCATCGTCCCTGCATAGCCGCCACCTTTCCATAAAAATCATTCATTTGGCACTATAGCCAAGGTACCACCCGGGGAAAAGTGATGCGGCGCAATAAATCGCGCCTAGCAAAAAAGACAGCCGTAGCTGTCTTTTTTCGTTGCCTGCGGCCAACCTCAGGCAGGCTGTACCGGCGTAGCGCCTTTTACTTCGGTGATCACGTTCTTCTCATCGACAAACACCAGCTTGGGGCTGTGGCCGGCCAGCTCGCTGTCTTCGTAGGCGGCAAAGCTGGCAATGATCAGCAGGTCGCCTGGGGCGGCACGGCGTGCAGCCGAGCCATTGACCGAGATGGTACCCGAGCCACGCTCGGCGCGGATGGCGTAGGTGGCAAAGCGTTCGCCATTGGTCACGTTCCAGATCTGGATTTCTTCGTACTCGCGGATGTCCGCTGCTTCCAGCAGGTTTTCGTCGATGGCGCACGAGCCGATGTAATGCAGCTCGGCATGGGTGGTGGTAACACGGTGAAGCTTGGATTTCAGCATGGAGCGCTGCATGGTTTTTTCCTGTTACTGGCGCTGCAATGTCAGCGCGTTACTTCGATATTGTCGATCAGGCGGGTACGGCCCAGGCGGGCGGCAGCAAGCACCACCAGGCGCGGTTCACCAGCGTGGGCGACTTCCAGCGTGTCGGCCTGGCGCACCTCGATGTAGTCCACGCGCCAGCCATGGGCGGCCAGGTCGTCTGCAGCCGCTTTTTCCAGCACGGCGTAGCGGTTGTCACCGGCCAGCAGCGCATCGCGAATGGCGGACAGGTGGCGGTACAGGCGCGGCGCTTCGGCGCGTTCTTCGGCACTCAGGTAACCATTGCGCGACGACAACGCCAGGCCGTCTTCGGCGCGGCCGGTATCCACCGGCACGATCTCGATCGGCATGTTCAGGTCGTCCACCATGGCACGGATCACGTGCAGCTGCTGGAAGTCTTTCTTGCCGAAACAGGCCACGTCAGCCTGCACGATATTGAACAGCTTGCTCACTACGGTGGCTACGCCACGGAAGTGGCCGGGGCGGAAGGCGCCGCACAGCTCGTTCTGGATATGCGGCGGCTCGACGTTGAAGTCTTGCTTGATGCGCGGGTACAGCTCGCGCTCGTCCGGGAAGAACAGCACGTCTACGCCGGCGGCTTCCAGCTTGGCACAGTCGGCCTCAAAGGTACGCGGGTAGGCGTCAAAGTCTTCACCCTGGCCAAACTGCAGGCGGTTGACAAAGATACTGACGACCACCTTGTCGGCGTGCTGGCGTGCGGCTTCTACCAAGGCCAGGTGGCCGGCGTGCAGGTTACCCATGGTCGGGACAAAAGCCAGGCGGCCAGCGGTTTTGCGCCAGGCGCGCAGCTGGGCGATGCTACGAATGATTTGCATGGTGCTCACTCAGTGAGGGCGCGCGACCCGGCTTGGCGGCACGGGTCGCGGCAGATGACTCAGAAACAGTGCTCGGGCGCCGGGAAGCTGCCATCCTTGACGGCGCTGACATAGGCGCCGACGGCGCCCTGGATGCTGTGTGCCTCGTCCATGAAGTTTTTCACGAAGCGGGCTTTCTTGCCGGGGAACACGCCCAGCACGTCGTGCAGTACCAGTACCTGGCCGGAGACATCCGGGCCGGCACCAATGCCGATAGTCGGCACGCTGATGCTTTCGGTAACGCGCTTGGCCAGCGCGGCCGGGACACATTCCATCAGCACCATGCTGGCACCGGCGTCGGCCAGAATGCGCGCTTCTTCCACGATACGCTCGGCATCGCTTTCGCTCTTGCCCTGTACCTTGTAGCCACCAAAGGCATTCACAAACTGCGGGGTGAGGCCGATATGGGCGCACACCGGCACACCGCGCTGCACCAGGAAGCGCACGGTGTCGGCCATGAAGGCGCCGCCTTCCAGCTTCACCATGTGGGCACCGGCCTGCATCAGGCGCGCCGAGCTGGCAAAGGCTTGTGCCGGGCTTTCCTGATAGGCACCAAATGGCAGGTCGGCCAGAATCAGGGCGCGCTGGCTGCCGCGGGCCACACAGCGGGTGTGGTAGGCCATCTCGTCCATCGAGACAGGCAGTGTGGAACCTTCCCCGCGGATAACCATGCCCAGCGAATCGCCGATCAGCATGATATCGACCCCGGCATTGTCCAGCAGGCTGGCGAAGCTGGCGTCGTAGCAGGTCATCATGGCGATCTTCTGCCCCTCTGCTGCCATGCTGTGCAGGGTGTTAACGGTGACTTTCATGTCTTTTTTCCTTGTTGCTTCTTCCGGTTGCGCGTTGTCCAGCTTGTGGCCGGGCGCGCCCAGGGCTTTATATGCCCTTGTTGAAGTAATTGCGCTGGCCACGCATCTCGCTGATGCAGCGCAACAATAGCCCGAAATCTTCTTCACCTTCAACCAGATCAAGATGGTCGGTGTTGACGATCAGGAGCGGAGCCGCCTCGTAGGCGTGAAAAAAGGTGCTGTAGGCTTCGTGCATGCGCTGCACATAGCCTTCCGGCATGGCGATGGTTTCGCCGGCGGCGGCGCGTGCGGCCAACCTTTTGCTAACCGTTTCCGGCGACGCCTGCAGGTAGATCACCAGGTCGGGCACGGGGTGCTCGGGCAGAAAACGCTGCACGATGCGCTGGTACAGTGCCAGCTCGTCTTTATCCAGCGTCTGCGCGGCAAACATGGCGTCTTTATCGAACAAAAAATCGGACACCAGCGGCGCGGCCAGCATATCGCCCTGCAGCATGGCCTGTGCGGCGTCGGCACGCTGCATCAGAAAGCTCAGCTGGGTAGAAAAGGCATGGTACGGCGGGTGGCGGTAAAAGCGCTCCAGAAACGGGTTCTGTTCGGCGTCTTCGGCCAGCAGACGTATCTGCCAGTAGCTGGCCAGACGGCGGGCCAGCTGGGATTTACCCGAGCCTATCGGCCCTTCTACCACGACATAGCGCAAATTCGACATAGCGTTTTCCTGTCTAAGCCAAACGTTTTACACCCGCCGCATCCAGACCGGCGGCAATATCGGCAGCGGCGCCGTGCTCCCCAACCTGTAACGCTGGCGCCATATCGGCCAGCGGCAGCATGACAAAGGCGCGTTCGTGCATGCGCGGGTGCGGCAGGGTAAGGAAAGCTGTCTCCAGCACCACGCCTTCTACCAGCAGCAGGTCCAGGTCCAGTACGCGCGGGGCGTTGCGGAAGGTGCGCACGCGGCCAAATGCCTGCTCGACCTCCAGCAGCGCAGTCAACAGCGCTTCGGGCGCCAGGCTGGTTTCTACCTCGCACACGGCGTTGATGAAGTCGGGCTGATCGGCATAGCCCACCGGTGCGGTCTGGTAACAGGCAGAGCGGCGCAGCAACGATACACCCGGCAGCGCGGCAATCGCCGCCAAGGCGGCTTCTACTTGCTGTACCGGGTTTTCCAGGTTACTGCCTAGCGCAATAACGGCACGGCTCACTCGGCGCTACCCTCGGTGGGGCGGGCGTTCGGCTTGCGGCGGCGGCGGCGCTTCTTCTGCTCGGCGGCAGCGCCGCCGGTGGCTGCCGGGGCGTTACGGGCTTCTTCTACCAGTAGCTGGCGGTCGGCATGGTCGGCGTGCTGGAACTCGGCCCACCACTGCACCATCTCGCGTGGCACATCGCCTACTTCGGCGCGCAGGCAGTAGAAATCGAAGGCGGCGCGGAAGCGCGGCTGCTCCAGGAAACGGAACGGGCGCGCGCCATTGCGGTTGTCAAAGCGCGGCTGCAGTGCCCAGATTTCGCGCATGGTGGCCGAGAAACGGCGCGGGATGGCAAAGTCTTCATCCTGCAGCGATTCCACCTCGGCCATGGCTTCCATCAGCGCAGCAATGGATTTTTCGCCGTCGGCGGTACGCGCTTTCCAGCGGTTGTTCACCTGCGCCCACAGCAGTGCGGCCAACATGAAGCCTACCGATACCGGTTTGTCGGCACGGATGCGCTCGTCGGTACTGGCCAGCGCCAGCTTGAGGAAGGCTTCGCCGCCGTCTTCGTCCATGACCGCGTCCAGCAGCGGGAAAATACCGCGCGACAGGCCTTCGTCACGCAGCTTTTTCAGGCAGGCGTAGGCGTGGCCGGAGTGCAGCAGCTTCAGCAGCTCGTCAAACAGCCGCGCAGGCGGCTCGTTTTTCAGCAGGTGGGCGTGCGCGGCAATCGGCTTGCGCGTGTGTTCGTCGATCTCGAAACCCAGCTTGGCGGCCAGGCGTACGGCGCGCAGCATGCGTACCGGGTCTTCCTGGTAGCGGCGCGATGGTTGGCCGATCATCACCAGCTTTTTGGCCTGCAGGTCTTTCACCCCGTGGTGGTAGTCGATGATGGTTTCATCGGTGGGGTTGTAGAACAGCGCATTCACGGTAAAGTCGCGGCGCAGCGCGTCTTCGGACTGGTTACCGTAGGTGTTGTCGGCCATGATGCGGCCGGTTTCATTGGTCTTGCCCGCCTCGCCACCGCGGAAGGTGGTGACCTCGATGGTTTCCGGCCCCATCATCACGTGCACGATGCGGAAACGGCGGCCGATGATGCGCGAGCGGCGGAATATATGGTGCACTTCTTCCGGCGTGGCGCTAGTGGCCACGTCAAAATCCTTAGGCGATACGCCCAGCAGCAAGTCGCGCACGGCCCCGCCTACTACGAAAGCGCTATGGCCGGATTCCTGCAGCCGCGACACCACACGCAGGGCGGCGTGGCTGAGTGCATCGCGGCGTACGCCGTGCTGCGCCAGCGATAGCACGCGCGGCTTGGGTTTGTTGCGGCCGATGCCGGCTGGCAGGTCGAAAACGCGGCTGATCAGTTTGCGAATCATCAGGAACAGTATCTGGAAGAAGGTGGGAGGCAGCGGTCGCTACCCTATTCAAGCGGGGGATTATAGCCCGATATCCTGCGCATTCTCCAGCATTGTGCCAAGGCGGCACTTGACAGTATCGATAGACTGCTCTAATTTCGAGCCTGCGCCGATTTGTGACTGCTTGCGGGGCGCCCGATAAATACCAGCTAAAGCGTGCAGACCACCCGCTGACCGCTTTATTGCTGCAGCGGGTTTTTCTTTGGCAGGCAGCCAGGCCACACTACCGTTTTACGCGCCGAGTTAATCGACAACTTGCAGGGCGCTTTCGAAATTCTGCTAAAGCGTCGCTCGGCCAGCCGGGCGCGCATACCGCTACGGAGACTGCCATGTACGACTGCCAAGAAGACCGCTACACCGACTTCGCCATTACCCCGCGCTGTGCCGCGCCCGCGCTCAGCGGCTCGCTTACCGCCAACGCCACCCCCACCACACGCCACAAGCTGACCGAGCTGGCGGCCTACGCCACCGAGCGCGGCCTGGATATCAGCCTGCAGCAAGGTACGCTGGCCATTTACGCCCTAAGTCTGACCGAAGCACTGAATATCAATGCCCGCTTCGGCCACGATCTGCTGATCAGTTGCCACCTGCGCCGCGACCCGCCTGCGCGTTTTGGCTGACACAGCGTTCGCAAGGTTGGCCGCACGGCCAAAGGCGGCACCCGTATAATGCCGCCTTTATCCCTACCCGCCGCTGCCTTACATGCTGTTTGATCTGAACCGAACCCCTGCTGCCACCCTGCGGCAGGAAGCCCATACCCTGGGCAAACTGGCGCTGCCCATGATGGTGGCGCAGATTGCCCAGGTGGCAACCGGCTTTGTCGATACCGTGATGGCCGGCCACGTCAGCACCGACGACCTGGCCGCCGTCTCGCTGGGCTCCAGTGTCTTCATCACCGTGTATGTCACGCTGATGGGCGTGGCATCGGCCATGAACCCCATCCTGTCGCAGCAATTTGGCCGTGGCGACACCCACCAGATTGGCGCCACCGCCCGCCAGGGGCTGTGGTTCGGCCTGCTGCTGGGCCTACTGGGCATGGCGCTGATGCTGGCTATCCAGCCGCTGCTGCGCCTGTGGCTGGACCTGCCACCCAGCGTAGAAGACAAGGCCATGCTGTTCATTACCGGCAGCGCCATGGGCATGCCGGCGGCCATTCTGCACCGGGCGCTGTACGCCTTCAGCTCCAGCCTGAATCACACCCGCCCCATCATGCTGGTGAGTATCTGCGGCCTGCTGCTGAACATACCGCTGAACTACGCGCTGATACACGGCCTGGCCGGCCTGCCTGCCCTGGGGGGCGCCGGCTGCGGCTGGGCTACCGGTATGGTGATGTGGTTTAACGCCGCTGCGCTGTTTTGCGTGATCAAATACCAGAAAACCTACCAGCCTTACGGCCTGACTGGCGGCTTTAGTTGGCCGCAGTGGCAGCGCTTTCCGGGCTTCATCAAGCTGGGACTGCCCATCGGCCTGTCCTTTTTTGTGGAAGTGAGCCTGTTTTCCTTTATCGCCCTGCTGGTGGCCAAGCTGGGCACCACCGTGGTAGCCACCCACCAGGCGGTGCTGAATTTTTCCAGCGTGATCTACATGATTCCGCAAAGCATCGGCGTAGCGCTCACCATCCGCGTTGGCCAGCGCATCGGCGCGGGGGATTACCGTGGTGCGCGCACCGTGTGCGGCGTGGGCCTGGCCATGGGCGTGGCGCTGGCCTGCGTCACCATGATCTGGGTGCTACTGGGGCGCGAAGGCATTATGCGCACCTATAGCAGCGACCCGGCGGTGATTACCCTGGGCATGTCGCTGATGCTGTTTGCTGCGCTTTACCAGCTTACCGACGCCATGCAGACCATTGCCTCGGCGGCGCTACGCGGCTACAAAATCACCACCATGCCGATGGTGATTCATATCGTGTCGTTCTGGCTGGTGGGTTTGGGGCTGGGAGCGCTGCTGGGCCTGGGCCACCTGCCGCTACCCGGCCTTACCCTGCCCATGGGCGTGCATGGTTTCTGGCTGGCACTGGTCATCAGCCTGAGCCTGGCCAGCCTGCTGCTGGTAAGCTATCTATCGCGCGAGAGCCGCCGCCGGCTGCACCGCCACACTGCCTGAAAGAATACCGTGACCCCTGTTATTTACCGCGAACAACCCATCCGTGCCTTCAACACCTTCGGCATGAACGTGAAAGCCGCTTTTTTCAGCCAGCTCACCGACCTGGCCCAGCTACCCATCCTGCTGGCGCAGCCGGTGGTGCAGCAAGGCCCGCTACTGTGGCTGGGCGGCGGCAGCAATATGCTGTTCACCCAGGATTTCGACGGCGTCATCATCCAGAACTGCCTGAAAGGCGTACAGCTGCTGGCAGAAGACGAACACACCGTGCTGGTCGAAGCTGCCGGTGGCGAGGTATGGCACAGCTTTGTGCAATACACCCTGCAGCAGGGCTGGAGCGGGCTGGAAAACCTCAGCTTGATACCCGGCACCGTGGGTGCCAGCCCCATCCAGAACATTGGCGCGTATGGCGTAGAAGTCAAAGACCTGATTCACGAAGTCGTGTGCGCCGACCTGGCCACTGGCGGCAGCGAAGTCGTGCTGGCCAATGCCGACTGCCACTTTGCCTACCGCGACAGCGTATTCAAACAGGCGCTGGCTGGCCGCTACCTGGTCACGGCGGTGCGCTTTCGCCTGCACAAGACCTTCCAGCCGCGTATCGGCTACGGCGACATCAGCAAGGCGCTGGCGGCCATGGGCTGCAGCGACGCGCCCACCGCGCAGCAAGTCAGCCAGGCGGTGATCAGCATCCGTCAGAGCAAGCTACCCGACCCGGCCGTACTGGGTAACGCCGGCAGCTTTTTCAAGAACCCTATCGTGCCGCGCGAGCAGGCCGACGCCTTGCTGGCGCAGCACCCTGGCCTGCCGCACTACCCGCAAGCCGATGGCAATGTGAAGTTGGCCGCAGGCTGGCTGATCGAGCAAGCCGGGCTGAAAGGCTACCGCGACGGCGACGCCGCGGTACACGACAAGCAGGCCCTGGTGCTGGTCAACCACGGCCAGGCCAGCGGTGCGCAAATGTGGGCGCTGGCCAGCAAGGTACGCCAGACGGTTTACCAGCAATACGGCGTGGTGCTGGACCCGGAACCCATCGTGCTGTAAGCCTGCACACGCAAAAGCGGCCAACCTTGCCCACAAGGTTGGCCGCTTTGCTATCCGGCACCCGCTTTACAACAGATGTGCCGACGCCAGAAACAGGTAAATCACTGCCGCATAACCCACCAGCCAGGACAAGGAACGCAGGGGCGGCTTATCGGCCAGATAGCACACCCCGAAGGCCACACGCGCCAGCAGGAATACCGCCGCCGCAGCATCCATCTGCCCCTGCGGCACCAGGTTCAGAAACGCCACGATCACGGCCGCCGCAAACACGGGAAAAACCTCCCAGCTGTTTTGCTGCGCCCAGTGCGCCCGCAATCGCCAGCCAGTCAGCGCAGCCTGTGCGGCGCGCGGTGCGTGGTTATTCATCCCGCCAGACTTGGACATGGCCGCAAACAGCAAGGGCAACACTGCGGCAATCAATACCGCCCAGAAAGCAAACTGCATCGTACCCTCCTAGTTCACCAGATAACGTCGGTCATCGAACGTAGCCACCCACTGCGGCCGATAAACAATCAGGATGGCCGTTACCAAGCCACTGGTAAAGGCCTCGGACCACGCCAGCAAAAAGTAAAACGGCAATACCTCGCCCAGCAGATAGTCCACAGGGTACGCCCCGGCCAGCGCAAGCGCCAGCAAACCACACGCCGCCGCCAGCAACAAGCCAGCAGCACCTGTTAGAAAGGCATTCACGAACACATACACAAACAGGTTTGGCGCCAGCCGCTGCCGCGCCCAGCGCAACACGCCGGCAGTCAACAGCACCGGCGGCACATAGCTCAACAGCACATTCAGGCCAAGGGCCAACGGGTCCCCCAGGCCTGCCGCCAGCAGCGCCAGCTGCACCAGCGACAAGGCCAGCAGCGCCAGCCACGGCCCCATCAGCAGCGTAAATACCGTGCCCCCCAACAGATGAAATGCCAACCCAGGCTGCCAACCCGCCTTGGCCAGCGTAAACCCCATCAGCACCACGCAGGCACCGCACCAGGCCGACACCGCCTGCGGCGGCAAGGCGCGCCACGCCACGCGGCGAACACACAGCAGCAAGATGGCCAGCCACAGCCCGTTTGCCCCCCACACCCAGGGCAGCGCAAACTGCCCGGCCAGAAAATTCATGCTTACTCCAGATTGCTCAAGCGTAGTACGCGCATCATAGCAAAGCCCGCCAGCGGCACAAAAACCCCTGCCCGGCGCAATCAGGTAAAATGCGGCCAACCTTACACCGGATGACTGTCATGTTTAGCTTGCCCGCACCGCACCACATTGCCAACCTGATCAGCCAGGCGCTGGCCGAAGATATCGGCCAACAGGACTGGACCGCCCTGCTCATCGATGCCGACAGCGAAGGCAAGGCACACGTGGTAGTGCGTGAAGCGGCCACGATTTGCGGCCAAGCCTGGTTTGACGAAGCCTTTCGCCAGGTAGACCCGCGCTGTCAGGTAAGCTGGCAAGTCGCCGAAGGCCAGGCCGTAGCGGCCAACACCGTGCTGTGCCACATCCACGGCCCGGCGCGCGCCCTGCTCACCGCCGAGCGTACCGCGCTGAACATGCTGCAAACCCTATCCGCCGTGGCCAGCGAAACGCGCCGCTACAGCGAGCTGGTGGCCGGCACCCGCGCCCGCATTCTGGATACGCGCAAAACCCTGCCCGGCATGCGCCTGGCACAAAAATACGCCGTCACCGTCGGCGGTGGCGTCAACCAGCGCATTGGCTTGTACGACGGCATCCTGATCAAGGAAAACCACATCATGGCTGCCGGCAGCATTACTCAGGCGCTGCAGCGCGCCCGCGAGCTGGCACCGCCACAAGTGAGTATTCAGGTAGAAGTAGAAAACCTGGCCGAGCTGAACGAAGCGTTGGCCGCAGGCTGCACGCTGGTGCTGCTAGACAATATGTCGCTGGACGACATGCGCGAGGCGGTACGCCTGAGCGCGGGCCGCGCACTACTGGAGGCCTCCGGCGGCGTGGATTTCAGCACCGTGCGCGCCATCGCGGAAACTGGCGTGGACCGCATCTCTATCGGCAAGCTCACCAAGGACATCCGCGCCATCGACCTGTCGATGCGCTTTAGCCAGGCCTAGGCAGCGGGCTGCATCCATCACCAAGCAAAACCGGCCATGCGGCCGGTTTTGTCTTTATGTAGCCTGGCTGGCATAAGCCAGCGCCATGCGCCGTAGCATGGCGGCGGTGGCCCCCCAAACGTAGTACTCGCCGTGCGTCAGCGAATAGTAATGGCCACGGTAGCCATCGCGCTCATAGTGGTGGCGCTCGTACTGGCGTGCATCCAGCGCCAGCGCCAGCGGCAAGGTAAACACCTCGTCCACCTCGTCTGGCGACGGCTGGAACACCACCGGCTGCGTCAACACCCCCAGCACCGGCGTTACGGCGTAGCCGGTAATGGTCTGGTACTGCCCCATCTGCGCGACCACACGCACTGCGCTAGCCGGCAGGCCGATCTCCTCCTCCGCCTCGCGCAGTGCCGCCATGGCCGCGCTGGCATCGCCCGGCTCCAGCCGGCCACCAGGAAAGCTGATCTGCCCCGCATGGCTGCGTAAATGAGCAGTACGGCGCGTCAGCACCACGTGCCAGCCATCGTGCTGCCACAGCACCAGAATCAACACCGCAGCCGGCTTGCTACCGATATCTCTGGGCAGCAGCCCTTCCGCATCATCATCCTGCGGCACTTGCGACAGCGTGGCCAGCAGTGCGGCCAACGCTTCTTCACCCAGGGCATGCAACATGGCTTAGCCTCTTTTTTTACTTGTGCCAATCTTGGGCAGCGACAGCTCCCCCCAATGCGCCACCAGGCGCAACGCCACGCCGGCGACAAAAACCAGCTGTACCGCCAGGATATGGTCCCACCCCAGCAGGGACAGCACGTACAGCGCCACGGCCACCACAATGGACACCGTGCCGTAAAAGTCTTTGTGCAGAATAAACGGCACATCGTTCACCATCATGTCGCGCACGATGCCACCGCCGACTGCGGTAACGAAACCCAGCAGGATCACACCAAAGGCATTGATGTGGTACTCCACTCCCAATTTAGCCCCTGCCAGGCTGAACGCAACCAGACCTATCGAATCTGCCACAATAAACAGCGTAGTCAGTAGCTCATGCTCGCGTTTGTGCAAGCGCGCAGCCATGGCCACCAACAAGGTAATAGCAATGATGATCAGGTTGGTGTTGTCCAGAAACACCTGCGGCATGCGGCCAACCAGCACGTCGCGTATCACCCCGCCACCGATGGCCGTCAGCAGGGTAACGATGATGATGCCCAGCAGGTCCAGCTGCTTGCGCACGCCCAGCAAATAGCCCGACACCGCAAAGGCGACCGTACCGATCACCGAGTAACCGTCAAAATCCAGTAAGTAATCCAGCATGAAACAATCCGTAAAGCCGCATATGAAAAACGCCAGACCGGATGGCCTGGCGTTGTGTGCTTTGCCTGATGGCGCGCTTAGCGACGCATCGAGTCAAAGAAGGCCAAGTTGGACTTGGTAGCACGCAGCTTGTCCAGCATGAACTCCATCGCTTCCAGGTCGTCCATCGGGTACAGCAGCTTGCGTAGTACCCAGATACGTTGCAGCTGTTCTTGCGGAATCAGCAGCTCTTCGCGGCGGGTACCCGAGCGGTTGATATTGATCGCCGGGAAGATACGTTTTTCGGCCATGCGGCGATCCAGATGGATCTCCATATTGCCGGTACCTTTGAATTCTTCGTAGATCACATCATCCATGCGCGAGCCGGTATCCACCAGCGCGGTAGCAATAATGGTCAGCGAGCCGCCTTCTTCGATATTACGGGCTGCACCAAAGAAGCGCTTCGGGCGCTGCAGCGCGTTGGAGTCCACACCACCGGTCAGCACCTTGCCGGATGCCGGAATCACAGTGTTATAGGCACGCGCCAGGCGGGTGATGGAATCCAGCAGGATCACCACGTCTTTTTTGTGCTCTACCAGGCGCTTGGCCTTCTCGATCACCATCTCGGCCACTTGCACGTGACGGGTAGCCGGCTCGTCAAAGGTAGACGACACCACCTCGCCGCGCACCGAACGCTGCATCTCGGTCACTTCTTCCGGGCGTTCGTCGATCAGCAGCACGATCATTTCCACTTCCGGGTGGTTCGTGGTGATGGCATGCGCGATATGCTTCAGCATCACGGTCTTACCGGACTTGGGCGGTGCTACCAACAGGCCACGCTGGCCTTTGCCGATAGGGGCAATCAGGTCGATCAGGCGGCTGGTGACGTTTTCCTCAGCCTTGATGTCGCGCTCAAGGTGCAGACGCTCGGTCGGGAACAGCGGCGTCAGGTTCTCGAACAGGATCTTGTGCTTGGCCTGCTCTGGCGGGCCACCGTTCACCTTGTCTACCTTCACCAGCGCAAAATAGCGCTCGCCTTCCTTTGGCGTGCGGATTTCACCCTCAATGGTGTCGCCAGTATGCAGATTAAAACGGCGAATCTGGGACGGGCTGACGTAAATGTCATCCGGGCCTGCCAGGTAGGACGAATCGGGGCTGCGCAAGAAACCGAAACCATCCGGCAGCACCTCCAGCGTACCTTCGCCAAAAATACTTTCGCCTTTTTTCGCCTGATTTTTCAGCAGCGCGAAAATCAGGTCCTGCTTGCGCAGGCGGTTGGCGCCATCAATCTCATTGGAAATAGCCATTTCCACGAGTTCGCTAACATGTTGGCGCTTTAGATCAGATAGATGCATATGTGTACGGTCAGCCTAAGAATGTAACAAGGCGGCAAAAAGCACCGAGACTGAGGAAATAAAGAAGGGAAATATGAAACGAGCGGCCAAGGCCGCTCGCGTACTGGACTACTGGGAAGATAGTCCAAGAGGCACTAGCTGTCAATCAATTACAGGTGTGCATTCAGGAACTCGATCAGCTGCGTCTTGGACAGCGCACCCACCTTGGTAGCTGCCACTTCACCGCCTTTGAACAGCATCAGGGTAGGAATACCGCGAATACCGAATTTAGGTGGCGTTGCCTCGTTTTGATCAATATTCAGCTTGGCAACCACCAGACGGCCTTCATATTCTTTTGCCACATCATCCAGGATAGGGGCAATCATTTTGCAAGGACCGCACCATTCAGCCCAGTAATCTACCAGCACAGGGGCATCGGCTTTCAGGACTTGTTGTTCAAACGAATCATCAGTCACGTGCAGAATCAGGTCGCTCATTGTTTTCCTCTCGATTGGGTGTCGATTATCAGCTTACAGGCGATGGTAACAACTCCCCCTCCCTGCATCAACCCTAAATAACAGCCCGACAGCCAAACAGCCCCAACAAGACGATCGGTCGATTGACCGCTATAATGTACGGCTGCTTTAGATTGAAAAGGATTGAACATGGGTTTCCTGCAAGGCAAAAAGATTCTGATCACCGGCATGATCTCGAACCGATCCATTGCCTACGGCATTGCACAAGCCTGCCATCGCGAAGGCGCCGAACTGGCCTTCACCTACGTGGTAGACAAGCTGGAAGACCGTGTCCGTGAAATGGCTGCCGATTTTGGCAGCACACGGGTTTACCGCTGTGACGTACAAAGCGACGCGGAAATTGCCCAGCTATTCACTGAACTCGGCCAAGACTGGGACGGGCTGGATGGTCTGGTGCACGCCATTGCCTTTGCCCCGCGGGAGGCACTGGAAGGCGATTTTCTGGACGCACTCAGCCGCGAAGCATTCCACACCGCCCACGACGTCTCCGCCTACAGCTTCGCCGCACTAGCCAAAGCAGCACGCCCCATGATGCAAGGCCGCCGCGCCGCCCTGCTCACGCTATCTTACCTGGGCGCCGTACGCGCCATACCCAACTACAACGTAATGGGCCTGGCCAAAGCCAGCCTGGAAGCCTCGGTGCGCTTCATGGCCGCCAGCCTCGGCAAAGAAGGCATCCGCGTCAACGGCATCTCGGCCGGCCCCATCAAGACACTGGCTGCAGCGGGCATATCGGGCTTCAGCAAACTGCTGAACATGGCCGCAGACCAATCCTGCTTACGCCGAAACGTTACCACTGAAGAAGTAGGCAACACCGCGGCCTTCCTGCTTTCCGATTTATCCTCCGGCATCACCGGCGAAATCACCTACGTTGATGCAGGTTTCAGCATCAACTCGCTGAACGTACCCGAGGCCTGAACCACATATGCAAAAGCCCGCGCAAGCGGGCTTTTTTTGTGCCAATCTGTATCGGTGCGGCCAACGTTGGCCGCAGGCAGCGTTCGTCGACGGTGCCACGCACCAACAATACAGCCCGCTTGCGCGGGCTTTTTCACATCAGTACGGCGTGGCTTTCTTCGCCGCAAAGCACAAAGCCCAGCTCGTGTGAGCTGGGCTTCGGTATCGGGCGTCTGGCGGTGTCCTACTTTCACACAGGTATCTGCACTA
>JAIYAC010000017.1 GCA_027489245.1 Neisseriaceae bacterium
AGGAGGCGAACTATACCCACCCCACCCAAACCCGTCAACACCTACACCGCAATAAACTGCAAGCATTTGCTTAAGGTGTTGATTTGCAACGGCACCTAAAAACGAAAAAGTTGGCCGCAGGCGGCCAACCTTGAGTAAAAGACAGCATGGCCGCGCTCTGCTACCCTTTAGGCCTTGTTTATCGACTGTATGCGACGATCGCAACCAAGGTAATGACTACTCTCAAGTTTGATGTGCTGATTATTGGCAGCGGCCTGGCTGGCATGACGCTGGCGCTGCATTTGGCTGAAACCCGCAAGGTAGGCCTGATTACCAAACGCGACTTGCTGGAGGGTAGCTCCAGCTATGCGCAAGGTGGTATTGCCGCCGTGCTGGATACCGGCGACTCGGTAGAGCAACACATCAGCGATACGCTGATTGCCGGCGCTGGGCTGTGCAACGAGGCGACGACGCGCTTTATCGTGGAAAACTCGAAAGAGGCGATTGACTGGCTGGTGGACCTGGGCGTGCCGTTTACACGCGATGACAACCACCAGACCGGCTTTCACCTGACACGCGAAGGCGGCCACAGCCACCGTCGCATCATTCACGCTGCCGATGCGACCGGCGCAGCCGTCACCAGCACGCTGGGGCAAAAGATCAAAGCGCACCCGCGGATTACGGTGCTGGAAGACTTTATCGCGGTAGACCTGATTACCAGCAGCAAGCTGGGGCTGGAGGGCAAACGCTGCTACGGCGTGTACGCGCTGGACAAGCTGGCGGACCAGGTGGTGACCATTGCGGCCAACCATACCATTCTGGCTTCCGGCGGCGCCGGCAAGGTCTACCTGTATACCACCAACCCGGATACCGCCACCGGCGACGGCATTGCCATGGGCTGGCGTGCCGGCTGCCGCGTGGGCAATATGGAGTTCATCCAGTTTCACCCCACCTGCCTGTACCACCCGCACAGCAAATCTTTCCTGATTTCCGAAGCGGTGCGCGGCGAAGGCGGCATTCTGCGCCTGCCGGATGGCACGCGCTTTATGCCGCACCACGATGAGCGCGCCGAGCTGGCGCCGCGTGATGTAGTGGCACGTGCGATCGACTTTGAAATGAAGAAGCACGGCCTGGACTGCGTGTATCTGGACATCTCGTACAAGCCGGCCAGCTTCATCCAGGAGCACTTCCCCAATATTTACGCGCACTGCCTGGAGCTGGGCATCGACATTACCCAGCAGCCTATCCCGGTGGTACCCGCTGCACACTACACCTGCGGCGGCCTGGTGACCGACCTGAAGGGGCGCACCGATGTGGAAGGCTTGTACGCAGTAGGCGAAGTAGCCTGCACCGGCCTGCACGGTGCCAACCGCCTGGCCAGCAACTCGCTACTGGAATGCATGGTAATCGGCAAAGCGGCGGCAGCCGACATCAACGCGGCAGCCCCCGTAAAACAGCCCACCATTCCGGACTGGGACGACAGCCGCGTGACGGATACCGACGAAGAAGTGGTGATCTCGCACAACTGGGACGAGCTGCGCCGGGCGATGTGGGATTACGTAGGGATTGTGCGTACCAACAAGCGCCTGGAACGCGCGCTGAACCGCATCAAGCTGCTGAATGAGGAAATTGACGAGTATTACAGCAACTTCCACATTACCAATGATCTGGTAGAGCTGCGCAACCTGGTGCAAACCGCCGAGCTGATCGTGCGCTCGGCGCTGGCGCGCAAAGAAAGCCGTGGCCTGCACTTTAGCCGCGACTACCCGGACACCCTGCCGCAAAGCAGCGACACCATCCTGACGCCACAGAAGTAAACCGCGACAAGGGTTGGCCGCAAGCTGCGGCCAACCTGCCCTCCCCGCCTCAATCCTGCGCCACAAACACCGGCAAGGTGAACCAGAACACGCAACCGCCGGCCAGCGGGGTGCTGACCCCAAACTCGCCACGGTGAAACTCCACAATAGAGCGGCAGATATTCAAGCCAATACCCATGCCGTCTGTCTTGGTGGAGTAGAACGGCGTAAACAGGTTCTCTTTTACGCCATCCTGCAGCCCCGGCCCGTTATCGCTAACTTCCACGCGCCAGAACTGCTTGCCTGTAATACAGCGCAAATGGATGGTTGGCCGCACACTTCCCGCTTCGCGCATGGCTTCTATGGCGTTTTTGATGAGGTTCAGTAACACCTGTTCAATCAGCACCGGGTCCATTTCCACCCGCAAACCGCCACGGGCAGGCTCCAGTAGCAAGCGCACGCCGTATTTGTCGGCCATGGGCTGCGCCAGCGCCAGCACACGCCGCACCGCCAGGTCCGGGTCGCTCAGCTCCAGCTGCGGTGCGTGTTTTTTCACAAAGGCCCGAATGCTGTTGACGATTTGCCCGGCACGGCGCGCCTGGTCGGCAATGGCCTGCACCGCCTCGCCCACGCCACGCGCTTGCGCCAGCTCGGCGGGCAGCTTGCGTGCCAGGCCGGAGGCATAGGTAGAAATGGCAGTCAGCGGCTGATTCAGCTCGTGCGCCAGCGACGACGCCATTTCACCCATGGCGATCAGGCGCGAGGTGGTCTGGAAGCGCTCCTCCTGCGCCAACTCGCGCTCTGCACGGGCGCGCGCGTCGGTAACATCCAGCAGCATGCACAGCCACGCCGACTCGCCCCCTACCCAATTGATGCGCCGGTATTGCAGCTGAAACCAGCTGCGGCCGCCATCGGGTGAACACTCCAGGTTGGCCGCGGTGGCATGGCTATCGCTCTGCAGGCCCGGCATCAGGGGGCAGTAACTGGCATCAACGGTGAAGCTAGCCCAGCCGGCCGCAAAGGCCGGGTTGGCGTACAGCAGCTGGCGCGTATCACCATCAATCACGCACAAGCCGCTTTCCAGACCATTGAGCACCGCCAGAAAGCGCCGGTGTGATTCGTCCAGCGCCACACGCTTTTTCTTGAGTTCGGTAATGTCGTACATGGAGGCCACCCAGCCATCGTGCCGACCGCCCTCCAGCAACAGCGGCGTGGCGTACAGCCGTACCTCTACCTTTTCACCGTCGCGGTGGCGAAACGGCAGCTCAAAGCCGTGTTCGGGCAGCTGGCCGGCCAGCATGGCCTGCATGGCCTGCATCAGTAGTGGGTAGTCTTCCTCGGCCCAAAAGCTGTAGGGCAGCTGCTGGCCTACCAGCTCGTCGGCTGACAGGCCGGTGAGCTCGCTCATGGCGCGGTTCACCCGCAGGATCTGGCCATTACCGGCAAAGGCGATCAGCCCGCTTTTCATGCTGTCTTCTACCGAGCGGCGCAGCGACATTTCATGCTGCAGTGCGCGTTCGGCATGTGCCCGCACCCGCACCTGGCCACGGATGCGCCACAGCAGGAACAGCAGCGCCAGCACCAGCAAACCGATAAGCAGGCTGAGCACCGGTAGCGAAAACCCCACGCCGGCGCGATAAGTAATGGCACGCAGGCTGACGCCATAGCCGGGCGGATCGAAGCTGAGCTCGTGCGACAGCGTCCCCACCGGCGAGGCCTGGTCAAACTTGCTGGCCAGCACCTTGCCCCCCAGGTCCACCAGGCTGATGTGATATTTGGTGGCCAGCCACCACGGCACCTGGTTTTGCAGCAGGCTGTCCATGCGGTACACCAGGCGCAGGCCGCCCAGATAGCGCCCGGCTTCAAAAGCAGGTACCGCCAGGTCAAAACGGTACTTGCCATCCTGCCCCAGGTAAGGCGGGCTGTACGACGCCCTGCCCAGGCGCTCGGCACGCCACAGGGCGTCGTAAGCATCGCCACCCAGCTGCAAACCGGCACGCTTTTGCGCATCCAGCAGTACAGCGCCGCGCGGGCCTACCCATTGCACCGCCTCGATTTCCTTGCTTTCACGCTGCAACAAGGCGGCCGCTGCAAAAAATCGCCGTGATTCGGCACGCGTCAGCGGCATGTCCAGCTGCATGGCTTCTACGCTTTGCTGGTGGTTTTCCAGGTGCAGGCGCAGGCTCTGGTCCAGCCACAGCAGCTCCTGGATCAGGCCGTCGCGCTGCTCGTCACGCCAGTCCTTGTATACCACCCAGAACAGGCTGCCCAGCGCCAGCAGCAGCCCGACAAGAATAAAGGCGGCACCCAGCCACAAACGGCGCGGGGTGGGATGGGAGGCGTTCTCGGTAAGCATCATGTCAGTTTGTCTAGGTTGGCCGCAGCGCGCCAAAGTGCCGCCGGTGGCGGGTAGCCGGTATTAGGGAAATCCCTAATGCCGAATTCCCCAATGGCTAAAATAGTGCTTTGATTCTAGTGTTCAGTTTGCGATGAGCTCCTTGATAAAAACCGGAGCCTAAGCAACACAGACAAACACTGGAGAGTACACAGATGAAACTGAAATATGCAGCCCTGATCGCCAGCCTGGCATTTGGCGTAGCCGGCGTAGCCAACGCCGCCGATTTCGTGATCAAGTTCAGCCATGTGGTGGCGCAAGACACCCCGAAAGGCAAAGCCGCCGAATACTTCAAGAAACTGGCGGAAGAGCGCACCAAAGGCCGCGTTCAGGTACAAGTTTTCCCGAACAGCCAGCTGTACAAAGACAAGGAAGAACTGGAAGCCTTGCAGCTGGGCGCCGTACAAATGCTGGCCCCGAGCTTGGCCAAGTTCGGCCCGCTGGGCGCCAAAGAATTCGAAGTATTCGACCTGCCGTACATCTTTGACAACTACGACGAGCTGCACAAAGTGACCCAGGGCCCGATCGGCATGCAGCTGCTGTCCAAGCTGGAAAGCAAGGGCATCAAGGGTCTGTCGTTCTGGGATAACGGCTTCAAGATCCTGTCGGCCAACAAGCCACTTAAAACCCCTGCGGACCTGAAAGGTCTGAAAATGCGCATCCAGTCGTCCAAGGTACTGGAAGAGCAAATGCGCAGCCTGGGCGCCCTGCCGCAAGTAATGGCGTTCTCGGAAACCTACCAGGCGCTGCAAACCGGCGTGGTAGATGGCACCGAAAACCCGCCATCCAACATGCTGACCCAGAAAATGCACGAAGTACAAAAGTATGCCACGGTCACCAACCACGGCTACCTGGGCTACGCCGTGATCGTGAACAAGAAGTTCTGGGACGGCCTGCCGGCTGACGTACGCACCGCACTGGATAGCGCGATGAAAGACGCCACCGTGTACGCCAACAAGATCGCCAAGCAAGAGAACGATGAAGATCTGGCCAAGATCAAGGCCAGCGGCAAAACCCAGATCTACATCCCCACTGCGGCAGAACGCGCTGCATTCAAACAAGCTCTGGTGCCTGTGCACACCAAGATGGACGACCGTATCGGTGAAGGCCTGGTACAGCTGATCTACAAACAGACCGGCTACACCCCGAACTAAGCCCTTTCTGAGCGCACCAGGTTGGCCGCAGCCCTGCGGCCAACCTTCCACCGGAGTCAACACATGAAATTCCTCGACCACCTCGAGGAGTGGCTGATCGCAACCCTGATGGCAGTCGCAACACTGATTACGTTTTTTGCAGTGGTGCACCGTTACGGTAGCGGTATCGAGTCACTTCAACCCTATCTGGCACACATCCACACCAGCTGGGCGCAAGAGCTGACCATCTACCTGTTTGTCTGGATGGCCAAATTCGGCGCGGCCTACGGCGTGCGTACCGGCATCCACGTGGGTGTGGACGTACTGATCAACAAGCTGTCGGACAAAAACCGCAGCAAGTTCATCGTTATCGGCCTGCTGGCTGGCGCGCTGTTCACCGGCATTGTCGGCACCCTTGGCGCCACCTTTGTCTGGGAAATCGCCCATACCGACCAGACCTCGGCCGACCTGGAAATGCCGATGTGGATCGTCTATCTGGCCGTACCGCTGGGCTCTTACCTGATGAGCTTCCGCTTCTTGCAGGTGATGGTCAATTTCCTGAAAACCGGCGAGCTGCCCAAGCATGACCACAGCCACGTAGAAGGCATGGACGACGTAGACAGCGATAGCAACTGGTTTGCCATGGACGACAACCTGCACCCGCACGACCTGAAAAACGGAGGCGACAAAAAATGAGCGCACTCATCATTTTTGGCCTGCTGATCGTGCTGATGCTCACCGGCATGCCGATCTCCATCTCGCTGGGCCTGACCGTACTGACCTTTCTGTTCACCATGACAGACGTGCCTATCGAGGCGGTGGCGCTGAAGCTGTTCACCGGCATCGAAAAGTTCGAAATCATGGCGATTCCGTTCTTTATCCTGGCGGGTAACTTCCTGACCCACGGCGGCGTGGCCAAGCGGATGATCAATTTTGCGTCGTCCATGGTGGGCCACTGGCATGGCGGCCTGGGCCTGGCTGGCGTGATGGCATGCGCCCTGTTTGCCGCCGTATCGGGCTCCAGCCCGGCTACCGTGGTAGCCATCGGCTCCATCCTGCTGCCTGCCATGGTGAAACAGGGCTTCCCGAACAGCTTTGGCGCTGGCGTGATCACCACCTCGGGCGCACTGGGCATCCTGATTCCGCCGTCTATCGTGATGGTGATGTACTCGGTCGCCACTAATACCTCGGTGGGCCAGCTGTTCATGGCCGGCGTGATTCCAGGCCTGATGCTGGCCGGCTTCCTGGGCCTGACTACCTGGTACCGCGCCCGCAAGTTCGGCTACCCGCGCCTGGCCAAGGCCAGCATGGGCCAGCGCCTGAAAGCGCTGCGCGAGTCGGTTTGGGGCCTGTTGCTGATCGTGGTGGTGATTGGTGGTATCTACACCGGCATCTTCACCCCGACCGAAGCTGCTGCCATGTCCGCCGTGTACGCCTTTGTCGTGGCGGTGTTCATCTACAAGGACCTGACGCTGAAGCAAGTACCGAAGGTACTGCTGGATTCGGCCAGCATGTCGGCCATGCTGCTGTACATCATTACCAACGCGGTGCTGTTCTCGTTCCTGATGACCAGCGAAGGCATCCCGCAAGCCATGGCCAGCTCGCTGATTGACGCAGGCCTGGGCCCGGTAGCCTTCCTGCTGGCCGTGAACGTGATCCTGCTGCTGGCGGGTAACGTGATGGAGCCATCGTCCATCGTGCTGATTTTTGCCCCTATCCTGTTCCCGGTAGCCATGGCCCTGGGTATCGACCCGGTGCACTTTGGCATCCTGATCGTGGTGAACATGGAAGTGGGCATGTGCCACCCGCCCGTGGGCCTGAACCTGTACGTGGCATCCGGCATTACCAAAATGGGCATTACCGAACTCACCATCGCGGTATGGCCGTGGCTGCTCACCATGCTGGCTTTCCTGGGCCTGGTGACCTACGTACCGGCTATCTCGCTGTGGCTGCCCAAAACACTGGGCATGATGTAAACCGCGCCAGACGGCGACAAGACGCGACGGAACCCTTCCGTCGCGTTTTTTGTCAGACACGCGTACCCATAAGCAAGGGTTGGCCCTATAATGGCCGGCCTCTCCACACCCTCTGAAATAACAATCAGGAGCCAACAGAATGGACGAGCAACTGCGCTTAGCCGCACTCGATTTCCACCAGTTCCCGCAGCCGGGCAAGATCCAGGTCGCCCCAACCAAGCCGCTGGCCACCCAGCGCGACCTGGCACTTGCCTACTCCCCGGGCGTAGCCGCACCTTGCGACGCTATCGTGGAAGACCCGCTGAATGCCTATAAATACACCGCACGCGGCAACCTGGTTGCCGTGGTCACCAACGGTACCGCCGTACTGGGCCTGGGCAATATCGGCCCGCTGGCCGGCAAGCCGGTCATGGAAGGCAAGGGCGTACTGTTCAAGAAATTTGCCGGTGTTGACGTGTTCGACATCGAGCTGGACGAAAACGACCCGGATAAGCTGGTAGACATCATCTGCGCGATGGAGCCGACCTTCGGCGGCATCAACCTGGAAGACATCAAAGCCCCCGAGTGCTTCTACATCGAGAAGAAGTGCCGTGAGCGCATGAATATCCCGGTATTCCACGATGACCAGCACGGCACCGCCATCGTGGCCGCCGCCGCAGTACTGAACTCGCTGCGCCTGGTGAACAAGGATATCGGCAGCGTACGCGTAGTCACCTCCGGTGCCGGCGCCGCCGCCATTGCCTGCCTGGAACTGCTGGTCGCCCTGGGCGTGAAGCGTGAGAACATCACCGTTTGCGACTCCAAAGGCGTGATCTACCAGGACCGCGACGACAAGATGGACGAGTCGAAGAAACGCTTCGCCATCCCGGACAACGGCCAGCGCAAACTGGCTGATGCCATGGTAGGCGCAGACATCTTCATGGGTCTGTCCGGCCCGAAACTGGTGACGCAAGACATGGTGAAATCCATGGCCGCTTACCCGGTGATTCTGGCCATGGCCAACCCGGAACCGGAAATCCTGCCGCCGCTGGTAAAAGAAGTACGCCCGGATGCCATCATCGGTACCGGCCGTTCGGACTTCCCGAACCAGGTGAACAACGTACTGTGCTTCCCGTTCATCTTCCGTGGTGCACTGGACGTCGGCGCCACCACCATCAACGACGAGATGAAGCTGGCCTGCGTACGCGCCATTGCCGACCTGGCCATGGCCGAGCAGAACGATGTAGTGGCATCGGCCTACGGTGACCAGGAGCTGTCCTTTGGCCCGGAATACGTGATTCCGAAGCCATTCGACCCGCGCCTGATCGTGAAAATCGCTCCGGCCGTGGCCAAAGCCGCCATGGATTCCGGCGTGGCTACCCGCCCGATCAAAGACTTTGACGCTTACGTGGACCAGCTGGCCCAGTTTGTGTACAAGACCAACCTGTTCATGAAACCGGTATTCGCCCAGGCTAAAAAAGAAGCCAAACGCGTGGTACTGGCCGAAGGTGAAGACGAGCGCGTACTGCACGCCACCCAGGAAATCGTATCGCAAGGCCTGGCCAAGCCGATTCTGATCGGCCGTCCGTCCGTGATTGCCAAGCGTATCGAGAAGCTGGGTCTGAAGCTGGAAGCCGGTAAAGACTTCGAGCTGGTAAACAACGAATCCGACCCGCGCTTCAACGACTACTGGCAGGAGTACTACAGCCTGATGAAGCGCAAAGGCGTTTCGCAGGAGCAGGCTCGTCGCCGCGTTATCGGCAACACCACGCTGATTGGCGCCCTGATGGTACGCCGCGGCGAAGCCGACGCGCTGATCTGCGGTACCTACGGCACCTACCGCCAGCACCTGGATATCGTACGTGACGTGATCGGCTACGCCCGTGAAGACAAAGTGGCCGGCGCCATGAACGCGCTGATCCTGCCTACCGGCAACATCTTCATCACCGACACCTACGTCAACGAGTCGCCGGATGCACCACAGCTGGCCGCCATTACCGAAATGGCTGCCCGTGCGGTAAGCCGCTTCGGTATCGCCCCGAAGGTAGCCCTGCTGTCGAACTCCAGCTTCGGCACCTGGAACACCGAAGGCGCCGGCAAAATGCGTGATGCACTGGAGCTGATCCAGGCCGCTCACCCTACGCTGGAAATCGATGGCGAAATGCAAGGCGACGCCGCGCTGGTGGAAAGCATCCGCCAGCAAGCCATGCCACAAAGCAACCTGAAAGGCGCGGCCAACCTGCTGGTGATGCCAAACGTGGAAGCCGCCAACATCAGCTACAACCTGCTGCGTGTATCGGCCTCCGACGGTGTCACCATCGGCCCGATCCTGATGGGCATGGCCAAGCCGGTGCACATCCTGACGCAAATCTCGTCGGTACGCCGCATCGTGAACATGGTGGCCATGGCCGCCGTGGATGCACAAAACGGCAACTGATCACCACGGCGCAAGCCAGTGTGACAACGGGCACCTTCGGGTGCCCGTTTTTTATTGCCAGGCGCATGCCCGACGCCGCATTCTGCACTAAGATACAGCCATAACAACCCGAACCAGGAGCCAGCATGAGTGCCGAATTCAACCCTGCCGACCCGTTTGCCCTGTTCCGCCAGATGATGCAGTCGGCCACGCCGCCAGGTGCCCAGCCCTTTTTGCCGCCCATGAGCGTGGAAGAAGTCGACCGCAAGATCGCCGAGCTCAAAGTGGTAGAAACCTGGCTCACCATGAACCTGGGCATGTTATCCATGCAAATCAAGACCCTGGAAATGCAGAAGGCCGCCATCGCCGCCCTGCGCCCGAAAGACTGAGCCCCGCTACGCCCCTCACACGCCAGCAGGGTTGGCCGCATGCCACGCGGCCAACCCTGCTTTGTTTTACGGTGCCGGCCGATTAGGCCTTACCGCCACCACAACGCCCGCCCATACGCTCCCGCCAGGCTTGGCGCTCATCGTCACTCATACCCGCCAGGCGCTGCCACGGGCCATGGCCGTGATGACGGTGCCAGCCGCCATGACCACGAAAGCCGCCAAACAGGATACGTGACAACGCCAGCAGGCCGACAGCCTGCAGCAGCGTGATGCTGGCCACACCGGCAAACAGCGCCGGCAGCAGCCAGTTCCATAGCCACATCACAACCGCACTCATGGCCAGCAGTGCCAAAGGGATGAACAACGCCAGTTTGAAAAACAGCTTTTTCGGTTTCATGCTTGCTTCCTCAGTCTTGCAAATCATCGTAAAAGTCCTGCAGCCGCCGGCGCAGGTATTGCACGGCATAGCGCTTGCGCGCCAGCAGGGTATTCAGCGCCACGCCCGTGCGCAGGGCCATATCGCGGAAGCTTTCGCCATCCAGCTCGTGCGCCACAAACACCTCGCGCTGCGCCACCGGCAGCTCACCCAATGCAGCCTCGATGGCCGTCAGCAAGCCCTTGCGCGCATACAGCGCCTCGGGGCCATCCCGGCTATCGGGTAACACACTGTCGAGCCAAGCCTCCTCGTCCCCATCACTACCAGCTTGCGATAGCGGCACTTCACGTTGCTTGCGAAAGCGGTCGATGATGCGGTGGCGCGCTACTTGCATCAGCCAGGCCCCGGCCTGCTCAATAGGTTCTGGCAAGCGCCACGCCTGGACAAAGGCAAACAACACTTCTTGCAGAATGTCTTCTGCCGCGCCAGGGTCACTTACCCGCTGGCGGATAAAGCGCCCCAGCCTGGCTCGTTCCTGCTGCAGGATGGTCTGGAGTGTGTTGTCAGTCAGTGGCATGGTCGGGTTGGTTTGGTGTGCATTCACCCTGAAGAAGACGAAGCAGCGTGGCAGATATTGCATCGCTGCATAAAAAACTTGTCTGTGATGCCAAACCCGGGGCGCAACAGCCCAGATTCATTTGGACAGCTAGCGGCGCACCGGTAAAATGCCCGCCATGAACGCACCCCGCTTTGTCCATCTTCGCCTCCACTCGGAGTTTTCCATTACCGACGGGATTGTCCGCCTGGACGACGCCATCAAGCGCGCCGTCAAGGACGGCATGCCGGCGCTGGGCATGTCCGACCTGATGAACATCTTCGGCATGGTCAAGTTTTACAAGGCCTGCCGCGGCAAGGGCATCAAACCCATTGTGTCCTGCGACATCTGGCTGGAAAACGGCGACGACCGCGACAAGCCCTTCCGGCTGATGCTGACGGCGAAGAACCGCGAAGGCTACCGCCGCCTGTGCGAGCTGCTCACCCGCGCCTTTACGCATAACCAGTACCGTGGCCGCGCCGAAATCAAGCGTGCCTGGCTGGAAGAAGGCGACAACAGCAACCTGTTGTGCCTGTCCGGCGCCCACCTGGGCGACGTGGGCGTGGCGTTTGCCAACGGCAACGCCGACGAAGCGCGCAGCCGCGCCGAGTACTGGGCACAGCTGTTCCCCGGCGCGTTTTATCTGGAGCTGCAGCGCACCGATAACGCCCAGGTAGAAAACATCCTGCAGTCCACGCTGTGGCTGGCGGGCGAAACCGGCCTGCCGGTGGTGGCCACCCACCCTATCCAGTTCATGGACCCGGACGACTTCAAGGCGCACGAAGCACGGGTGTGCATTGCCGAAGGCTATACGCTGGGCGACAAACGCCGCCCGCGCAGCTTTAGCGAATGCCAGTACTTCCTCAGCACCGAGCAGATGCTGGAACGCTTTGCCGACATCCCCGAGGCGCTGGAAAACACGGTACAAATTGCCCGCCGCTGCAATATCAATGTGGTGCTGGGCAAAAACTACCTGCCGGACTTCCCCACGCCGGACGGCATGACGCTGAACGATTTTCTGGTGTACGAAGCCCAACGCGGGCTGGACATGCGCCTGGCACAGCTGTACCCGGATGAGGCCGAGCGCGAAGCACGCCGCCCGGAATACGACGCGCGGCTGAAGTTCGAGTGCGACACCATTATCCAGATGGGTTTCCCCGGCTACTTCCTGATCGTGGCCGACTTTATCCAGTGGGGTAAGGCCAACGGCTGCCCGGTGGGCCCGGGCCGGGGTTCCGGTGCCGGCTCGCTGGTAGCATACAGCCTGAGCATTACCGACCTGGACCCGCTGAAATACGCCCTGCTGTTCGAGCGTTTCCTCAACCCGGAGCGGGTATCCATGCCCGACTTCGACGTGGATTTCTGCCAGGAAAACCGCTGGCGCGTGATCGAATACACCCGCCGCAAATACGGCGAAGAAGCCGTGAGCCAGATCGCCACCTTTGGCACCATGTCGTCCAAATCGGTAATCCGTGACGTTGGCCGCGTGCTCGACCTGCCCTTCGGCCTGTGCGACAAGCTGTCCAAGCTGATTCCGCTGGAAGCCAACAAGCCGCTGAGCCTGGAAAAAGCCATGGCCGCCGAGGCGCAGATTGGCGAAACCATCGAAAGCGAAGGCGCCGGCGAGCTGATCGAGCTGGCCATGAAGCTGGAAGACCTGACGCGCGGCATCGGCATGCACGCTGGCGGCGTGCTGATTGCCCCCGGCAAGCTCACCGATTTTTGCCCGCTGTACATCGCCAGCGGCGACGGCGCCGCGCCGGTATCGATGTACGACAAGGACGACGTAGAACAAATCGGCCTGGTGAAGTTCGACTTTCTGGGCCTGCGCAACCTCACCATCATCGAGCTGGCGCAAAAGTACATCAAGGACCTGAGCGGCGAAGACGTAGACGTGGCCAAGCTGCCACTGGACGACGCGCTGGCCTACAAGGTGTTTGCCAACGCCAACACCACCGGCGTGTTCCAGTTTGAATCCACCGGCATGAAGAAGATGCTGGTAGAGGCCAAGCCCAGCAAGTTCGAAGAGATTATCGCCTTCGTGGCACTGTACCGCCCCGGCCCGATGGACCTGATCCCCGACTTTATCCAGCGTATGCACGGTGCCAAATTCGAGTACCTGCACCCGCTACTGGAGCCGGTACTGGCGCCTACCTACGGCATTATGGTGTACCAGGAACAGGTGATGCAGGCGGCGCAGGTGTGCGGCGGCTACAGCCTGGGCGGCGCCGACTTGCTGCGCCGCGCCATGGGTAAGAAAAAAGTCGAAGAGATGGTGGCGCAGCGCGCCATGTTCGTGGAAGGCGCGGCCAAGCAGGGCATCGAAAAAGCCAAGGCCGACGAAATCTTCGACTACATGGAAAAGTTCGCCGGCTACGGTTTCAACAAATCGCACGCCGCCGCCTACGCGCTGGTGGCCTACCACACCGCCTGGCTGAAGGCGCACCATGCGGCTGCCTACATGGCCGCCACCATGTCCACCGAACTGGACAACACCGACCAGCTGAAGGTGTTCTACGACGACGCCACCGATAACAAAAACGGCCTGCGCTTTCTGCCGCCGGACGTGAACCACAGCTTCTACCGTTTTGTGCCGGTAGACCGCAAACACATCCGCTACGCCCTGGGTGCCATCAAGGGCACCGGCGAATCGGCAGTGGAGCACATCGTGCAGGTGCGTGAGGCGGGCGGCCCGTTTACCAGCCTGTTCGACTTCTGCCACCGTACCGACAAGAAAATCGTCAACAAACGCGTGATCGAAGCGCTGATTCGCGCCGGCGCCTTCGACAGCATCGAACCCAGCCGCGCCCTGCTGTTCAGCAACGTGGCGCTGGCCATGACCGCCGCCGAGCAGCAAGCGGCCAACGCCAACCAGGGCGGCCTGTTCGACATGTTCGACGACGACAGCGCGCCCAGCGTGGACATGGTGGCGTGCAAGCCGTGGCCGGCCGCCATCCAGCTGGCTGAAGAAAAGCTCGCTATCGGTTTTTATCTGTCCGGCCACCCGTTCTCGGCCTACGAAAAAGAAGTACGCGGCTTTATCCGCACGCCGCTGGCCAAGCTGGCACCGCGCCGCGAGCCGCAGCTGCTGGCCGGTTTTGTCACCGGCATCCGTACCAAGGTAGGCAACCGCGGCAAGATGGCCTTTATCCAGCTGGACGATGGCACGGCCAAGGTAGAAGTGAGCCTGTTTGCCGAGGCGGTAGACGCCAACCGCACCAAGCTGAAGGACGATGTGGTACTGGTGGTGGAAGGCAAAGTCAGCGAAGACCGCTTCAGCGGCGGCATGCGCATCATTGCCGAAAACCTGTACGAGCTGGGCGAGGCGCGCAGCCGCTACGCGCGCAGCCTGTCGGTACAGATGCACCCGCGCCACGACGTGGCCACGCTGCGCAATATCATTACCCCCTACCGCAGCGAAGACAGCGGTTGCCCCCTGCGCATTACCTACCACACCGGCAAAGCCAAAGGTGACCTGATGCTGCCGCCACAGTGGGGCGTGCGCCTGGACGACGCGCTGCTGATGACGCTGGAAGACTGGCTGGGCGACAACAGCGTGAAAATCCTGTGGTAACACAGCGGCCCTGCGGGGCCGCTCAGGCTGCGGACAAAGTACCAGCCAAGGTTTGACCGGACCCGGCAAAGCCGGGCCGCTCCACATAAGCCTTTGCATCCGCAGCCTTGCTGTTTGCAAGACAAAGCCTGTTTGCGTTGCAAGCAGGCTTTGTCATCAATCTCAGCGCCCCTGCGGGGCCGCTTTTCCTTGACCCGACACACCCCTCACCATGAACCTGCTTTCACCTTATCTGGCCACCCCGGTCCTGCTGGTCCTGTCGAATGTCTTCATGACTTTTGCCTGGTACGCCCACCTGAAAGACGCCAGCCACAAGGCCTGGTATGTCGCGGCGCTGGCCAGCTGGGGCATTGCCCTGTTCGAGTACCTGCTACAGGTGCCCGCCAACCGCATCGGCTACGGCACGTTTACCCTGTCGCAGCTGAAAATCATCCAGGAAGTCATCAGCCTGTCGGTGTTCATTCCCTTTGCCATTTTCTACATGAACCAGCCGTTCAAGTGGGACTACGTCTGGGCGGGCGCCTGCCTGGTGGGCGCGGTGTATTTCATGTTTCGCGGCTAGGCCTGTTGCGGCCAACCTTGTGCTAGCGCACAGCATGGCGCAGTAACACGTTTAACCCTTGAAATGGCGGGGGTTTATTGCTTAGTCTGGTAGCAATAAAACTCGAACAAGACGGCCTGCCATGCTCAACACCCTGCCGGGGCTGCGCCCCACCCTGCTCGACACCCTGCGCCACTACAACCGCCAGCTATTCCGCCAGGACCTGATGGCCGGCTTGACGGTAGGCATCGTGGCCCTGCCGCTGGCCATGGCCTTTGCCATCGCCAGTGGGGTACCGCCGCAAGCCGGCATTTTTACCGCGGTGATTGCCGGCTTCATTGCGTCAGCGCTGGGCGGGACGCGGCTGTGCGTTACCGGGCCCACCGGGGCGTTTATCGTGATCATCTACGGCATCGTGCTGAAGTACGGCGTGGCCAACCTGATTATCTGCACCTTCATGGCCGGGGTAATGCTGGTGATCATGGGCTTGCTGCGCCTGGGGCAGGTGATCAAGTTTTTCCCCATGCCGCTGATTACCGGCTTTACCAACGGTATTGCGGTGCTGATTTTCCTGACCCAGCTGAAAGACTTTTTCGGCCTGCCTATCGACAAGATGCCGGCCGGCTTTTTTGCGGTAATGGACCTGCTGCGCATCACCCTGCCGCAGTTCGACCCGCTGACGCTGGCGGTGTCCATGGCGTCGCTGCTGCTGATTCTGTTCTGGCCGAAGAAGCTGGGCAAAACCCTGCCAGGCCCGTTTGTGGCACTGGTGCTGGCCACGCTCACCGTTAGCCTGTTCGGGCTGCCCCTAGCCACCATCGGCAGCAAGTTTGGCGGCATTCCGCAGGGCCTGCCGGCTTTTCACGGGCTGAGCTTTGACCCGGAACACCTGTCCGACCTGCTGGCGCCGGCCTTTACCATTGCCTTGCTGGGCGCGATCGAGTCGCTACTATGCGCGGTGGTGGCCGACAGCCTGACCGGCGACAAACACGACGCCAACCAGGAGCTGATCGCCCAAGGGGTGGCCAATATGGTGGTGCCGTTCTTTGGCGGCATCCCGGCTACCGGCGCCATTGCGCGCACCGCTACCAATATCAGCAACGGCGGGCAAACACCGGTGTCGGGCATCGTGCATGCGGCATTACTGCTGCTGGTGATTCTGGCCGCAGCACCGTTGGCCGCGTACATTCCGCTGGCAGCGCTGGCGGCCATCCTGATTTCGGTCGCCATCAAGATGGGCGACTGGGATATCCGCAAGGCGGCGCAGTTCCCGCGCCAGGACACGGCCGTGCTTGCGGTAACCTTTGCCCTGACGGTGATCTTCGACCTGACCATTGCGGTAGAAATCGGCCTGCTGATTGCCGCGGTATTCTTTATCAAACGCATGGCCGCCAGCACCAGCGTGCAGCAGCTTAAGCCGGAACACGCGGTGCTATACGAGCGCCACTCCATTGCCGGCAAGCATGTCCCGGCAGGCTGCGTAGCCTACCGGGTAGAAGGGGCGCTGTTTTTTGGCGCGGCCGATACGGTAGAACACATTGCCCAGGAAGCCGCCGAGGCACGGGTGATTATCCTGCAGCTACACCGCCTGGTACTGCTGGACACCAGCGGCCTGCTGGCGCTGTCGGCACTGAACCAGCGCCTGGCGCAGCAAGACCGCACGCTGATCATTTGCGGGGCGGGTACCGAAGTCACCGCCATGATACGCAGCGCCCACCTGGCTGCAGAAATGGGGCCACGCAATATCCAGCCCGATCTCACCACCGCCCTGCAGCGGGCAGAAGAGGTGCTGACCAGCGGCGTGGTGTGGGGCTGAGACGCCCGCTTTCACGCATGGTCGACAGCAAAAAGGTTGGCCGCAACGGCGCTGCGGCCAACCTTTTTCATGACACCAGCCGGCTTAGAAACGGTTGATGTCTTTTTCGGCCGCCTCGAACACATCAGCAGCGGCGCCGACAATGCGCTCGTCCGGTTTCAGGATGGCAGTGTTCTTGTTGGGGTACGGCAGCGTCCACAGGAAGTGGCGCAGACAGTTCAGCCGCGCGCGCTTTTTATCGTCGGACTTGATCACGGTCCACGGTGCATCGGCGGTGTCGGTGTGAAAGAACATGGCCTTCTTGGCTTCGGTGTAGTCGTCCCATTTATCCAGCGACTGGATATCGATAGGCGACAGCTTCCAGTGCTTCAGCGGGTCGTCGCGGCGCGAGATAAAACGGCGCAGCTGCTCTTCGCGGCTTACCGAGAACCAGAACTTGAACAGGCGAATGCCGCTGTTCACCAGCATGCGCTCCAGCTGCGGGGTCTGGCGCATGAATTCCAGGTATTCCTGCGGCGTGCAAAAGCCCATCACGCGCTCCACACCGGCACGGTTGTACCAGCTGCGGTCGAACAGCACCATTTCACCGGCAGTGGGCAGCAGCGGGATATAACGCTGGAAGTACCACTGGCCGCGTTCCTGCTCGGTGGGCTTTTCCAGCGCCACCACGCGCGCGCCGCGCGGGTTCAGGTGCTCCATGAAGCGCTTGATGGTACCGCCCTTGCCGGCGGCGTCGCGGCCTTCAAAGATCACCACGATCTTCTGGCCGGTTTCTTTTACCCAGTTTTGCACTTTCAGCAGCTCTACCTGCAGCTCGGCTTTCTGGCGTTCGTAATCGGCACGCTTGATGCGGTTTTTGTACGGGTAGGCGGCGGGTAGCGGCGCGCTATTGCTGTCTTCGGCGGTACCGTGCGGCGCGTGCGCCACCTGCATGGCCACTGGCGCATGGCTTACTGCCTCGATTTCACGGGCGGCGGCCTCGCGCTGTGCCTGCGCCGAAGGCTTGCGCCGGCGTGCGCGGCTAGCGGTAGCGGGGGGCGCTACGGCAGCGTCCACAAGCACTGTTTCTACGGCGTTTTCTGTGGTGACTGAGTTGGCCGCCAGGGCCTTTTCGTTATCGCTCATGGTCTTTTCCCGGTGGGTGGGTAACCATGCCATGCTACGCCGATGTCCTGCGGCAGCCGCCAATTTCGATAAATCGATTTGATATGGCGCAAATCACCTGCCCCAATTACCCACTATCCGCGATACCGGGGTTATCGGTTACAATCGTGCGATTATCTATTGCTACAAGAAAAGTCGATGTCCGCAGAAAACAATGCCCCGGTGATCAGCAACTTCATCCGCTCGATCATCGACGATGACCTTGCCACCGGCAAACGCACTGCCGTGGTGACCCGCTTCCCGCCCGAGCCGAACGGCTACGCCCACGTAGGCCACGCCAAGGCGATCTGCATCAACTTTGGCCTGGCCGAAGACTACAACGGCCAGTGCAACCTGCGCATGGACGATACCAACCCGGAAAAAGAATCCGACGAGTTCGTACAGGCCTTCCGTGAAGACATCAGCTGGCTGGGCTTTCAGTGGAACGGCGAGATCCGTTTTGCCTCCGACTACTTTGGCCAGCTGTACGACTACGCTGTCGAGCTGATCCGTGCCGGTAAAGCGTTTGTCTGCGACCTCACCCCGGACGAAATGCGCGAATACCGTGGCGGCCTGACTGCGCCGGGCAAGAACAGCCCGTACCGTGACCGCAGCGTCGAGGAAAACCTGGACCTGTTCACGCGCATGAAAAACGGCGAGTTTGCCGACGGCAGCAAGACCCTGCGCCTGAAGATCGATATGGCCTCGCCCAATATCAACCTGCGCGACCCGGCCATCTACCGTATCCGCCGCGTGCATCACCACCGTACCGGCGATGCGTGGTGCATCTACCCGATGTACGACTACACGCACTGCATTTCCGACGCGATCGAAGGCATCACCCACAGCCTGTGCTCGCTGGAGTTTGAAGACCACCGCCCGCTGTACGACTGGGTGCTGGACAACATCAGCATTGGCCACCACCCGCAGCAGATCGAATTCTCGCGCCTGGAGCTGCTGTACGCGCTGACCTCCAAGCGCAAGCTGCAGCACCTGGTGAACCAGGGCGTGGTCACCGGCTGGGACGACCCGCGCATGCCAACCATTGCCGGTATGCGCCGCCGTGGCTACAGCCCGACCGGCGTGCGCCTGTTTGCGCAGCGCATTGGCGTGTCCAAGAGCGAAAACATTATCGACATGTCGATTCTGGAAGGCGCGGTACGTGAATCGCTGGAAAACGAATCGCCACGCGTGATTGCGGTGCTGGACCCGATCAAGGTCACCCTCACCAACTATCAGGAAGGGGTAAGCGGCAGCCGCAGTGCGCCGTTCCACCCGCACCACCCGGAAATGGGCGAGCGCGACATCCCGCTGGCACGCGAAATCTACATCGAGCGCGAAGACTTTGCCGAGGTACCGCCGCCAAAATGGCAGCGCCTGACACCCGGCGGCGAAGTGCGCCTGCGCTATAGCTACGTGATCAAGTGCGATGAAGTGATCAAGGACGACAGTGGTAACGTCGTCGAGCTGAAATGCTCGATCGACCACGACACCCTGGGCCAGAACCCGGTGGGCCGCAAGGTCAAAGGCGTGATCCACTGGATTGCGGCCAACCATGCCATCGAAGCCGAAGTACGCTTGTACGACCGCCTGTTTACCGAAGCCCGCCCGGACGCGGTACGCGGTGAAGACGGCGAATACGTGGACTTCATGAACTTCCTGAACCCGGCCTCGCTCACCACCATTACCGGCTATGTAGAGCCGGTGGTGTTGCAGGCTGCGCCGGAAACCCGCTACCAGTTCGAACGCATCGGTTACTTCGTTACCGATCGCCGCGAACACCAGGCAGGTAGCAAACCGGTGTTCAACCGCACCGTTGGCCTGAAAGACAACTGGAGCAAATAAATCCAGCCATCACGGCAAGCCCTGCAACCAGGGCTTGCCGTTTTTTTTTGCCCTGCGCGATACTGCAGGGTCTGCGTCTATAAAACGAAATAAGGGGCCCATCCATGAAACTACGCCATCCGGTACTCTGCTTGTCTGTGCTGGCCGCACTGTCGGCTACCTCTGGTGCTGCACTGGCCAAGCCAGCAAAAGACCAGGTTTACAAGATCACCATCCTGCATACCAACGATCACCACGGCCGCTTCTGGCGCAATGGCGACGGCGAATACGGCATGGCCGCACGCAAAAACGTGATCGAGCAAATCCGTGCCGATGTACGCAAGAACGGCGGCTACAGCCTGCTGCTGGACGGCGGTGACGTGAACACCGGCGTACCCGAGTCGGACATGCAGGACGCCGAGCCCGACTTCAAGGGCATGAACCTGCTGGGCTACGACGCCATGGCGGTAGGCAACCACGAGTTCGACAAATCACCCGAGGTGCTGGCCAAACAGCGCCAGTGGATCAACTTCCCCATGCTGTCGGCCAACATCTACAAAGACGGCAAACGCATGTTCGAGCCGTACCGCATCTTCAAGCTGGGCGATGTGCGCGTAGCGGTAATGGGGCTGACCACCGACGACACCAAAAAGCTGACCAACCCGGAAAACACCAAGGGTATCGTGTTCCGCAAACCGGCCGGTGAAGCGGCCAAGCTGGTGCCACAGCTGCGCAAGCAGGCTGACGTGGTGATTGCCACCACCCATATGGGCCACTACGACAACGGCGACCACGGCGTGAATGCACCGGGTGATGTGGAAATGGCGCGCGCGGTAAAAGGCCTGAACCTGATCGTGGGTGGCCACAGCCAGAACCCGGTATGCATGAAGGCCGAAAACGTGCGTGATACCGCCTACGTGCCGGGTGCCGACTGTGCACCAGACCGCCAGAACGGCGCCTGGATCGTGCAGGCGCACGAATGGGGCAAATACGTTGGCCGCGCCGACTTCGAGCTGAAGAACGGCGAATTCAAACTGGTGAAATACCAGCTGATTCCGGTCAACCTGAAAAAAACCGTGAAAGACAGCGCTGGCAAAGAGCAGAAGGTGTATTACACCCAGCAGATAGCCGAGCATAGCGAAGTGCTGGAATTCCTGCGCCCGTACCAGAACAAGGGCCAGGAAGCGCTATCCGTAGAAATTGGTGCCACCGAAGCCAAGCTGAACGGCGACCGCAACCAGGTACGCAGCCAGCCCAGCAGCATGGGCATCCTGATTGCCAGCGCCATGAAAGAAAAAGCCCAGGCCGACTTTGCCATCATGAACTCGGGCGGCGTGCGTGACTCTATTGCCGCCGGCAAGATCACTTACAAGGACGTGCTGAAGGTACAACCGTTCGGCAACACCCTGGTGTACGTGGACCTGTCCGGCAAGGAAGCGCTGGAGCTGCTGCGTACCGCGGCCAAGATGAGCCCTGGCTCCGGTGCCTTCCCGCAATTTGCCGGCGTGAAGCTGGTGATCGAGGGCGGTGAAGTGAAGCAGGCGCAGATTGCTGGCAAAGACATCGACCCGGCCAAAACCTACCGCGTGGCGATGAACAACTTCACCGCTGCCGGTGGTGACGGCTACCCGAAACTGTCCACCCACAAGGGTTACGTCAACACCGGCTACGCCGACGCGGACGTGCTGAAAGCCTTTATCAGTGCGCGCAATGGCGTGATCAAGGCCGGCGCGTTTGACCCGGCAGACGAAATCGTGCGCAAGTAAGCGGTGTGACGGCAGGGTTGGCCGCATGCGGCCAACCCTTCGTCTTGCCACGAACAAAGCCCCCTGCTTGCCAGCCAAGCAGGGGGCTTTTGGCTATATGGTGCTTTGCCGTACGACGCCATCCAACAACAAGGCCGCTGCATGGCAGCGGCCTTGTTGTTGGATCATGCCAGCTGGCGATCAGCCCAGCTGCTGGCGCAGAAAAGCCACGGTACGGCCCCAGGCCAAATCAGCAGCGGCCTTGTCGTAACGCGCAGCGTTGGTGTCGTTATTGAAGGCGTGGTTCACGCCGGGGTACAGCTGCAGCGTGTAAGGGCTGCCTGCGGCTTTCAGCGCGGCCTCGAATGCCGGAATGCCGGCATTGATGCGCTCATCCAGCGCGGCGTAGTGCAGCAACAGCGGCGCCTTGATGCGCGGCACGTCGGCGGCCACTGGCTGCGCACCGTAGTACACCACCCCTGCCCCCAGCGCAGGCGCATGCACGGCCAGCTGGCCTACCTGACCGCCGCCCCAGCAGAAGCCCACCGCCCCCACCTTGCCATTGCCCTGGGCTTGCAAGTAGGCCAGCGCCGCCAGCGATACGTCGCGCGATACCGCAGCATCGAGCTTGCCGAACATATCACGCGCCTTGTCTTCGTCTGCCGGCGTACCACCCTGGGTAGACAGGTAGTCCGGTGCCAGCACCACAAAGCCCTCCAGCGCCAGGCGGCGCGCCACGTCGCGAATATGCGGGTTCAGGCCGCGGTTTTCGTGGATGACGATCACCGCCGGCAACTGGCGCGCATCGGCACCGGCTGGCTGCACGCGATAGCCGCTAAGGCTGGCGTCACCCAGGCGGCCAAACACGGTGTCGGCTGCCTGCAGCCGGCTATCGCCTGCCGCCACCTGCTGTGCCTGCGCGTAGTTGTTTTCCAGCAAGGGCAGGATGGCATAGGCCGCCGCGGTACCACCGGCCAGACGGGTAAGCCGCTGGAAAAAATCGCGGCGGGATAACGGTGCGTGGGTGTATTCGTCGTACAGACTGATAATGTCCTGGTTCACAGCGGGCACGGTAGGCTTCTGGCTCATGTCGGGCTTCCTGGCAGATTTGAACGGGCGTACTGCAAGCTAGCACAGACCATAGGGTCACAGAAAGATTCCCGCCCGTGCCACTGCCCCCGCATGGGATGCGGAGGCGGCCCGAGCCGGGCTTGCGGCTGACCGGACAGCGGCAATGCTACGCGGCTCAGTTGCAATCCTGCAGGCTGACCCGGGTACCAGGCTGCACCCCCAGCGTGGCAAAGCCGCCACGCGGCAGCTCTAGCGCCGCTACCCCGGCACGGCTGCTGGCATGCACATCCAGCGTGTCGGGCTGCATGTCGGCGATCTGGAACAGCACCCCGGCCGCATCGATAAAACCTATCGACAAGGGCTGCCAGGTGTCGCGCATCCAGAAGCGCAGCGGCTGCGGTGCGGCAAAGGCAAACCACATGCCGCTACGCACATCGTGCCGGCGCGACAAGCCGCGCATTTGCTGCTCGGTGGTTTCGGCCAGCGGCACAGCGGCCAGGCTGGCACCATTGTCAAACACCACCTGGCAATGGCGCATGGCCAGCGGGGCGTCAGCTTCCACTGCTTGCGCGGTGGCCAGCAGGGGCCACATGACTAGCAGGCACACTATGTTTTTCATGGCTAGGTTCCGGGTATCACGGTGCCGGGCGGGCGCCACTGGCCTCCAGCAAGAACGGCAGCAGGATGCGCAAGGTATCACGGGCGCGCTGCTCCAGCCTGCCCGGCAACAGCGCTGGCAAGCGCGCCAGATTGTCGATGTCGGGGCGGTGCCAGCTACTGCCACCAGTGATGCCCGGCAAGGCGGTCTGCATATAGCCATCCCCCTTGCCCAGCGACCAGTTAGTGGCCTCTACCGCCAGCACGGGAATGCCTGCCTTATCAAAACTTTCCTGGTCGGAACAACAGCCGGTACCGGCTGGGTAATCAGGGTGCAGCCCGGGGTTGCTACGGGCATCCACCCCCAGTGCTGCGGCCAACGCCAGGGCACGATCACGTGCGGCAGCCGCGGCAGGGTTGGCCGCCACAGTGCGCTTGCCGGCATTGAAATACAGCGTGTCACCAGTCAGCAGGCTATCCAGGTTCACCATCAACATGATCTGGCTGCGTTCTGTGGGCGACAGGCTGTCCAGGTAGGCTTGCGAGCCTTTCATGCCCAGCTCTTTGGCGCCGAATGCCACAAACTTGAGTGTGTGCTGCACGGGGGCGTTAGACAGCTCGCGCGCCAGCGCCAGCATGACGCCGACACCAGAGGCGTTATCGTCCAGCCCTTGCAGCTGCTCGCCGCCAAACACGCCTTCGTGTACTTCGTGCAGGGTGGTGGCGGTGTCAAAGTGGGCACCGATCACGATCACCTTGCCGCTGACACCCGGCTTGGTAGCCACGACGTTACGCGACTGCAGCAAGCGGCGCTGGCGCACATTATTGGCAAATACGTAGTTGTATTCGGTATCAAACGCCTGGGTTTGCGTTTGATAGCCCAGGCTGGATAGCTGGATATGCAGGTACTCGGCGGCGGCAAATTCGCGCTCGGCCCCGGCCAGCCGGCCAGGAAACTGGCTGGCGATATAACGCATCTCGCGTGCCGCCCACTCTGCTGCGGGCAAACCTTCTGCCGCCAAGCAAGGCGGCAACCATGACAGCAGGCCCAGAACCAGCAGCATTTTGTGGATAGTCATATTTATCCAGATTAAACATCATGCCCGGATGATAGCCGTAGTTCACAGCCTTACCAACACCGCCGCCGCAGAATAAAAAAAGCCGCCTGCACGACACGGGCGGCGGTGGCTTGGCCGGCAGGCCTTAGCTGCGGATAAAGCACTCGAATACGCTGCTGTAGTCCTTGCGGTGCGCAGCCTGGCTAGCCTGTAGCAGGGTGTCCTGATAAAACCCGTACAGCGCGCTGGCCTGCTGCGCCAGGTCTGTGTGTGCACCGGCATGACGCGCCAGCGAGCTCACCACGCGGTCCAGGCTCTGCGTAACCAGGTCTAGCTTGTGATGCTCGTCGGCCATTTGCTGGCTAATCTCGATCAGCGCCTTATAGATGTCTTTTAGCTGTTCGATATGCTCTTTATGCACATCAATCGAAAACACCTGCCCGCCCAGCGCAAATTTCAGCTCGATATCCAGATCAATCGTACCAGCCGTTTCCAGCTGCACATTGCTGATGTCGTGCTGGTAGTAGTCGTAGCGCTTTAGCAAACGCTTTTTGCTGATGGCGCTGTCACCGTCCAGGTGCAGCAGGGCCAAGTTGGTAAAGCAGTACTCATCGGTCTTGCTCTTGATCAGGAAGAAAATTTTCTCCCCCTTCTCGTGCATGATGTAGTCGTCGCTTTCTACCTTGTGGTAGTCCTGCGGGGTAATAACGCGGCCGATATCGCTCAGACCCAGCGCATCCGATGCCAGTTTACCGAACATGTTTTTCTCCCGGGTTGGCCGGCACGTGCCGGCATGGGGCTGCCCCCGTATGCAGGGCTTCAGCGCCAGCGCATTATGCCACGCAGGCGCCATGACTTATTGCTCGCGCATCAGCCGCTCTATGCGGCGGTCCGGCACAAACCACATCAGCGCTACAGCCGCGTAAATGCTCCAAGCCAGCACCGGTAGCTGCGTGGCCACCACAATACCCAGCAGGTACAGCACCATGGAGAGCTTGCCTTTGACGTCCCGCCCCACTGCCTGTGATAGCAGCGTGTTTTCCGGCGAACGCTTCAGCGCCCCCTGCAGCAGCCAGTATGCCAATGCCGACATCAGCAACACCACGCCGTATAGCGCCGTAGGCAGTGATGCAAAGTGGTTTTCACCCATCCAGCCGCTGGCAAACGGCACCAGCGATAGCCAGAACAGCAGGTGCAGGTTGGCCCACAGTACCAAACCACTGACATAGCGCGTAGCGTGCAGCATATGGTGGTGGTTATTCCAGTAAATACCGACATACACAAAACTGAGGATATAGCTGACAAACACCGGCCACAGCTTTTGCAACACTGCCCAGTCGGCCCCGTGCGGCACCTTCAGCTCCAGCACCATGATGGTGATGATGATCGCCAGCACCCCATCGCTAAACGCTTCCAGCCTGTTTTTACCCATCATGATGCTGCTCTCTTTCTGTGTGTGAGCGGGCAGTATAAAAAGATTGCAAGGACTGTTTTAACGAAACTCCACAGCAACAATAAATATAAAAATCATGCAAAATTCATATTGAAATCAAGCATCTGGCCAACAATACCCGTATCACCCCCACAGAAAGCCAGACATGCACCTACCTGCCACCCAGATAGCCCAGCTTGAGTCGTACAAGGTCATCCCTGGGGAAAGCTCGGTTTCCGGGCTATCCTCCGGCGCCTTCATGACGGTGCAGCTGCACCTGGCACACTCGGCCAGCTTTATTGGCGCCGGCGTGGTAGCTGGCGGCCCTTACCGTGGCGTAGAAACCTTTCGTGGTGCCGCCTGGCTGGCCGAGGACGCTTACGAGCTGAACGCGCTGCAGCTGTGCATGGCGCCGCTCACGCCCGAGCTGGCGCCACCGGCGCGGCTGTCGGTAAAGCTGGCGCAGGAAGCCGAGCGCGACGCGCTGATCGACCCGCTGGCTAACCTGGCACGCCAGCGCGTGTACGTGTTTACCGGCAGCGCCGACAGCGTGGTGAACAGCGCCGTGGTAGCGCAAACGCGCGAGATGTACCGCCTGCTGGGGGTGCCCGATAGCCAGCTTGCCTACCACCATGAGCTGCCGGCCGGCCACTCGCTGATTACCGACAACCCGGAAGACTCGCCGCTGGGCAGCAACCAGCCGCCCTACCTCAACAACGGCGGCTTCATGCAGTCGCACCGCATCCTGCAACACATCTACCCCGGCCTGGCTGCCCCCGCAGCCCAGGCCAGCGGCCAACTATTGCGCTTTGACCAGCGCGAATTTTTCGGCAACGACCCGCACGCCAGCATGGCCGATTTCGGCTATGTCTACGTGCCGCAAACCGTGCTGGAAGGTGCCCCGGCGCGCGTGCACATTGCCTTGCACGGCTGCAAGCAAGGTTACAGCTATGTCAGCTACACCCTGGGCCAGGCCGATACCGCCAGCCAGCCGCCATACGGCAACCGCTACATCACCACCACCGGCTACAACACCCTGGCCGACAGCAATAACCTGATCGTGCTGTACCCGCAGGCCGCCGGTAGCGACAGCGCGCTGGCACAGAACCCCGATGGCTGCTGGGACTGGTGGGGCTACACCAGCCGCAGCGCCGACTACCCGGACTACTACTCGCGCCAGGCACTGCAAATCCGCGCCATCCACGCCATGCTGCAACGCCTGGGCGGCTAGCCCATAAAGGACACCCCATGACCCACGCAGACCACGCCCTCCCCCACGCCCTGGCGCATAGCCGCCAGGCCACCCCGAAGCACGGCCACGCCCAGCTACTGGGCAACCTGGCCACACGCGGCCAACATAACCTTGGCGCCAGCCTGGCCATGCTGCCGGCACTGGGCCATACCGATACCTGGCTGAGCCTGACGCAGCTGCAAGCTGCCAGCCTGCAAAAGCTGATTGCCCAGCAAGATGGCTGGCTGGCGCAATGGCAAGGCTGGTTTCACAGCGCCTGCCAGCTACACCAGGCCAACACCGTCTCCAAACTGCTGGAGCAAGAAATCAACCTGACCCTGCGTGCCGTGCAGATCATGGGCCAGCAAGCCGTAGACCTGGCCAGCTTGCAGGAAAACCTGGAAATCAACTATGGCTACTGGGCCAGCCTGCATACGCCGGTAGCAGCTACTGCACACAGCAGCCCCGACTAGCCACCACCAAGGTTGGCCGCATGTCAACGCGTGCGGCCAACTTGTGTGTGCTGACACACGCTACTCAGTGCATGCCGATGCTGCCGGGCATCGCCCAGCGAACATAGGCCCAATGCGCCTTGCGCGTGCACCCGGGAAAACCGGCATCAGCCGCATTGCAATAAATGCCGGGCCACACGGAACACACCCTTATATAAATCATGCACTTGCAGATTAAGTGCATTTTTCTTGAAAAAATGTGCAGCAAAACGCTTGACGGCCACAGGGTGGCAAGTTAAAGTGCGCACCTCTTCGCAACGCAGCGATGCGAAACGAAGAGCTGGTGTCAGGGGGTATAGCTCAGTTGGGAGAGCGCTTGCATGGCATGCAAGAGGTCAGCGGTTCGATCCCGCTTACCTCCACCAGGAAACACACTAGGTCCCCATCGTCTAGAGGCCTAGGACATCGCCCTTTCACGGCGGTAACCGGGGTTCGAATCCCCGTGGGGACGCCACATTGCGTGGGGGTATAGCTCAGTTGGGAGAGCGCTTGCATGGCATGCAAGAGGTCAGCGGTTCGATCCCGCTTACCTCCACCACCAATTAAAAAAACCGGTCAGCTGACCGGTTTTTTGCTTTTTCAACACACCACACCACCACAGCCTGCCGCCCGACAGCGCTACGCCACCGGGCTAGGCGGCAAATATCGCCTCGTACTGCCCCCATAGCTGGCTTTGCGCATGCCAATCTGCCGGCTCGGCGCTGTGCTGCAACACCCGCAGCAAAAAATGCACGGTGACAAACATTGCATGAATACGGCCCCGGGCCGCCTCGCAAGCTTCCGGCATGGTCAGCCACAGGCGCTGCCACAGGTGCCCCAGCCGCGCCACCACCTCGCTTATCTGCACCAGCTCGTTGAACAAGCCATGCGCCGGCTGGCCGCCGGCCAATAGTGCGCGCTCGCGCATGTCTGCCAGGCGCTCTTCCAGCAGCGCCAGCAGCTGGCCCAGCGCGTGCGCCAGCTCTGCCGGACTGGCATCTTCCCCCGCCTGGCCGTCCGGGTCCAGCAGCAAGGCATGCTGGCTGAGCAGGCTGGCGCTAAAGGTGGTGACGGCGGCAGCATGCCCGTGGCCGTGCGGCTGGCCATGGCCTGGCAGCTGCTGCGGCGTATGCTGGCTAATGCCCTCGGCACTGCCTACTGGTGCAATCTTGATCATGCTGCCCCCTGTTCAGGTTTTTATCGCCACCAGGGCCAGAAACTTAACGGCCGAACAGATGGCCCAGTTTGGCGCGCTTGGTGTCCAGATAGTGGTCATTGTACGGGTTGCGGCCAACCTGCAGCGGCACGCGCTCGGCCACCCGGATGCCAGCCTGCTCCAGCGTGGCAATCTTGCGCGGGTTGTTGGTCATGATGCGCACCGCGTCCACGCCCAGTAGCGCCAGCATTTCGCGAGCAATGCGGAAGTCACGCATATCGGCCGGGAAACCCAGCTGCTCGTTGGCTTCTACCGTATCAGCCCCCCCATCTTGCAGCTTGTAGGCGCGAATTTTGTTGATCAGACCGATACCACGGCCCTCCTGACGCAGATATAGCAAGATACCGCGGCCTTCGGCGGCAATCGCCTCCAGTGCGGCCTCCAGCTGGAAGCCGCAATCGCAACGCAGGGAAAACAGGCCGTCGCCGGTCAGGCATTCGGAATGCACGCGGGCCAGCGGGGCATCGCCACCACTGATATCGCCCAGCGTCAACGCAACGTGCTCGCGCCCGCCTTGCTCTTCAAAACCATGCATCTGGAACACACCCCAAGGCGTAGGCAGCTTGCAACTGGCAACCAGATCTACACGGGGCTGGGTGTCGGCTTGGCTCAAAATAGACTCCGATTCTAGGAAAACAGGCGAGGCATGGTAGCCATGCCCCCACCAATTGAGAAAGATCAATCAAACGAACACATCAGTCAGCTTTTTTCAACAGCGCTGCCAAGCTGGCTAAACGGTACCGACAAAGCCAGTGCCAAGGCGGCCAGCGCCGCCTGCTCGGCCTCGCCAAAAAAACCAGGCCGGGCGTCTTCTGCATCCAGAATGCCTACCACGCGGCCATCTGCGGCCAGCACCGGCAGGCACACTTCGCTTTGCACCTTGGGGTCACACTCGTAATACGCCCCGCCTGCAGCCTGCCAGGCAGCCACGTCGGCCACGATGGCGGCACGGCCGCTCAAGCCTACGCGGCTATTGTTGCTGAACAAGGCAAAGTCTTCGGTAAGCGGAAACTCGCCACGACTGGGCAGGCCACGGTAGGCCAGCTTGACCAGCCGCGCCTGGCCATCACGCTCAAAGCGGCAATACACACCCAGCCAGTCGGCCGCCACCACCTGCAGCGTGGCCTCCACCAGCGCCTGCAGTTGCATGAGCATGGCATCAGCAGCCGCACTCTCGCCACCCAGCCAAGGCGCCACGTTATAAGGGGTGTCGTCCAGCTCATCCACCAGCGAGCAGCTCCCGCCCTCGCCCAGCTTGGGCACCAGATAACGATACACATCCGCCGGGGCCGCCAGCGGCAAGCCCGGCAATGCAGCGGCCAGCTGGCCTACAGCATGGGTAACAGCAGCAGCCGGCAGGGACAAGCCCACGGCATCCAGATACGCCTGAGGCATACGACAGACTCCGGTAAAGTAATTTAGTCGGGTATTATGACCGCTTTTGTACTAGACACTCCAGCCATGACTGCCATTATTCTGCGCTCGGCACCGGCCCTCACCCTGAAAGCCGGCCCGGCAGCACGCCGCCGGCTACAGCAACACGGGTTACAGGCGCTGGATATCACCACCCTGCCCGGCGCGGCAGGTGGCCCCAAGGCACTGGGGCTGTCCGGGCTGGACCAGGCGGTGTTCGGTTGGCTGGCCGGGCAGCCTGCGGTGCGCGACCTGGTGGGGGCATCGATAGGAGGCTGGCGCTTTGCCTGCGCCATGCAGGCAGACCCGGCGGCCAGCCTGGCGCGCTTTGCGGCCAACTATGTGGCACAGGACTACAGCCGCCAGCCCACGCGGGCGCTGATTTATCAAAACTGGCAAGCCCTGTTACACGACACGCTAGGGCCGGATGGCCTGAACGCCATACTGCAGCACCCGTACTACCGCCTCAGCCTGATCCTGGTACGCGCACGCGGCCTGCTGCGCCATGAGCAGCGCGCACCCCTGCTGGCCGGCCTGGCGCTGGCGGCGGCGTGCAATACCGCAGGGCGCGGCCAGCTACGCCATGTTTTCGAGCGGCTGATCTGCCACGATGCGCGCAGCGCACTGGCGTTTGCCCCGCAAGACCGCATCCCCACCCAGCGCGTGGCGCTGTCTGCGGCCAACCTGCTGCCTGCGCTGCTGGGCACCACCGGTGTACCGGGGCTGTTTGACGGGGTAGCCATACCCGGCGCCAGCACAGGGGTATACCGCGATGGCGGGCTGCTGGACTACCACCTGGACTACCCATGGCAACGGCAGGACGGCATCACGCTGTACCTGCACTACCAGCCGCGCATTGTGCCGGGCTGGTTTGACAAGGCACTGCCATGGCGCCAGCCCGTTGCTGCCCACCACAGCAGCACCCTGCTGGTGACACCCAGCCCGGCCTACCTGGCCAGCCTGACGCTGGGCCGCCTGCCAGACCGTGGCGACCCGAAACGCTTTGCGCACGACGACGCCCTGCGTCGTCGGCTATGGGCGCAGGCGGTGGCAGAAAGCCAGCGCCTGGGGGATGAATGGCGCGAGCGGCTGCTGCGCCAGGACTGGGGTGATATGGCCCCCTTATGATGCGGCGCTGCCGGCCTCCAGCGCCTGCAACAGCGCCTTCATGCTGCTATCCACATCGGCACTCTGGTCGTACAGCTCGGTCGCCTCTTGCGTAGCGCGTGCCACCAGGCCAGCCAGCATGCGCTCCTGGCCTTCGGTCAGCCCCAGGCTGACAAAGGCGCGCTCGATGTCCTCGCGCAGGCGCAACATGATGTCGTTACTGCTCCACTGCTGCTGGCGAAAACGGTTATCAATGACCTGCAGCGTCGCACGGGTGCGCGACACCAGCTGCGCCAGTGTGGCGGCTTGCTGGTGCTGCTGCCACGCAGCATCCAGCGCGGCCAGGCGCGCCGTAGCGCCTTCTACCAGAAAAGCCAGGTTGTCACGCAAGCGGCCGTTACGCTCTTCGTCTTCGCGCGGCATGTTTTTGACTGCCAGCGACACGTGGCCATAGCTGAACACCGTCACCCGCCCGGCATCCACAATCGGCCCGCGCCGCGCCAGGGTGTCGATCAGCCCGATTTCCAGCTGGCCACAAGGGCCTTCGCCATTGACCGTACTTACCCCACGGGCAGAGCGCAGCTGCACACTGGCATCCAGCCCCAGGTCTTGCAGGGCTTGCAACATGCACTTTTGCAAGGCGGTGTTATCCGGCAGCACAAAAGTGCTTTTCAAAAACTGCAGCACAATACCGATTTCGCTGGCGCTGGTCATGGCAGTAAACGCCGCCTGCATGGCATTCGCTACCTGGCCTTGCAACTGCTGGCCCGCCTGGCGCGCCTCGCCGTTACGCAGCGCCACGCTGATTTTGCTCAGTAGCTCGGCATTCACATAGGGCTTGGCAATATAGTCCTCCGCCCCAGCTTCGTAGCCGGCCATTTTGTCTTCCAGCTCTACCCTGCCAGACAAAAAAATCACCGGAATGGCCGCCAGGCGCGCATCGGCCTTGATCTCGCGGCAGATATCGTAGCCTTCCATATCCGGCAGGCCGACATCCAGCAAGACCAGCTGCGGGCAGGTGTGCCCCTGGCTGGCCAGCACATCCAGCCGCGATAAGGCACTCATGCCGTCTGCGGCCTCTTCTACCGCAAAGCCCTCCAGCTCCAGCAATTGTTTCAAGTTAAAACGCAGCGGTGGCTGGTCTTCCACCATGAAAATGCGGATAGCTGGCGCACTTTGGGCAACCGCTACAGCGGCCACACTGTCTTCTTCAAAAAAAATGGTCATGTCGGCACCCTTGCTGTCATCCAGTCTGGCAAATGCTCTGCAACATCCCGGGCACTCAGCGGTGGGCTAAACAGGTAGCCCTGGTACGCATCGCACCCCATTTGCTGCAATAACTGTTTTTGTTCCTCCCGCTCTACCCCTTCGGCAATCACCGACATGCCAAAGCTACTGGCCAGGGAAATCACCGCCTGGGTAATGGCACGATCGCCTGACGAGGTCAGGATATTGCGCACAAACGACTGGTCCACCTTAAGCACATCCAGCGGAAAGCGCTTCAGGTAAGCCAGGCTGGAATAACCGGTACCAAAGTCATCCAGCGCCAGCTTCACCCCCAGGCTTTTCAGCTGCAGCAAGGTGCCTACCGTGCGCTCGGCATCCACCATGGCGGTGCCTTCGGTGATCTCGATTTCCAGCAGCGTGGGGGGCAAACCGCTAAAGTCCAGCGCTGCCTCGATGCTGTGCAGCAAGTTGGCCGCAGCAAACTGCCGTGCCGACAGGTTTACCGCCATGCGCACGCCCGGTGCGACGTGCTGCCAGCTGGCCAGCCGCTGGCAGGCTTCGGCCAATACCCAGCAACCAATAGAAATGATCTGGCCGTTTTCTTCAGCCAGCGGGATAAAGCGCAGCGGCGACACCCGGCCCAGCCGCGGGTGATGCCAGCGCAGCAGCGCCTCGAAACCGGTAAGACTGCCGTCTTGCAGGGAAATCTGCGGCTGGTAGTGCAGCTCGAATTCGTTGCGTTCCAGCGCACGGTACAGGTCGTTGCTTAGCCGCAAACGCTCGCTGGCCTCGGCATTCATTTGCGCGGTATAGCCCAGCACCTGGCTGCCACCCATGCCCTGGGCCTGGTGCAATGCCACCTCGGCCCGCCCCAGCAGCTGCTGCGCATCCGAGGCGTCGGCTGGAAACAGGCAATAACCGATGCTCACCGGAATAAACATCTCCTCGCCCAGCACGGTCATGGGTTGCAGCCAGGCCTCCTGCAAACAGGTAGCCAATAGCTGGGCGGCGGCGGGCTCGCCCACCTGGGCCACCACGGCAAAATTGGGCCCGACCAGGCGAAAAGCCCGCCCCATGTCGCCCAGGGTTTGCTCCAGCCGCTGGCCACACTCGCGTAGCGCAGCGTCGCCGGCCTGGTAGCCCAGCGAGTCATTAATCCGCGAAAAATGATCTACCCCCAGCACTAGGACCAACACCAGCTGGCCAGGGGTTTCGCATAGCCCGCCCTGCCCGGATAGTGCCTCCAGCAGCGCCATACGGCTGCCCAGACCGGTTAGCTGGTCCAGATAGCGCAGCCGGTGTGCCTCGGCCTGCAAGCGATGTGCCTCTACCTGCTGCTGGGCGCTGCGACCCAGGCGGGTTTCTATGGCATTGAGCAGGTCTTCACGCTGAAAGGGCTTGGGGAGATAGTCGTCTGCGCCCAGGTTCATGCCCTGGCGCTGGTCTTGTTTATCGGCCAGCGCGGTGAGCAGGATCACCGGCAGCTGTGCGGTGGCGGGCTGGCTGCGCAGCTGGCGCAGCAAGGCGTAGCCATCCATGCGCGGCATCATCACATCGCTGATCACCAGTGCGTAAACATGGCTGCGCAGGTAGTCCAGCGCTTCCTGCCCGTCGCCGGCCGCATCGGCTTCGTAGCCTTCCAGCCGCAGCAGCGCCATGATGTTGTTACGAATGGCAATGTCGTCTTCCACTACCAGAATACGCCTCATGCTGGTCGCCCTTTCTGCTGTTCCTGCACCGGCAGGCGCACGCAAAAATGCGTGCCGCGCCCCTGCTCGCTGCTGACGGTGATCTGCCCGTGATGCAGCTCGACTGATTTGCGCACAATGCACAAGCCCAGGCCGGTACCGGGTATCGGCCCCACGTTCTGGGCACGGTGAAAGGCATCAAACAGCTGTGGCAGGTCTTCTGGCGGAATGCCTATGCCTTGGTCTTGCACGTCAAAAATGATTTCACTGCCATCACAGCGCGCAGAAAACCGGATCTCGCCGCCTTGGGGGGAATACTTGAACGCGTTGCTCAGCAAGTTGCCCAGAATTTCGCGCAGCAGCTTTTCATCCAGCAGCAATACCGGCTGTGGCAGCACCATGTCCACCACCACACTGGCCAGCACTTCCTCGCCACGCGCGTGAGACGCCTGGCTGACTTCGTGTACCAGGTGGTGACAGAAGCGCGCCACATCCAGCGGCTGCGGCACAAATTCCACGCGCTCGGCCTCTACCCGCCCGATCAGCAGAATGTTGTCCAGCATATCGGTCATGCGCTGTACCGAGGTCTGGATGGATTCCAGCAGCGCTTCGCGCCGCTCTGGCGGCAAGCGGTCGTGATAGTGGCGCAGTAGCTCGGCGGAAGACAGCACGGTAGCCAGCGGGGTACGAAACTCGTGCGAGGTCATGGAGACAAAGCGCGACTTCAACACATTCAGCTCTTGCTGCTTGGCCAGTGCATCACGGATTTCCTGCTCGGCGGCATGGCGCTCGGACACATCCACCAGCGTCCAGATGGTGCCTTTGTCCGGCTGGTTTTTCACAATACTGGTGCCGTTCATCTGCACCCAGATCAGCTTGCCGCTTTTGGTTTGCAGCTGCCGCTCGGTGGTAAAGATCTGGCCGGCAGCCAGGCAGCCGTAGGCGTCGCGGCCAAAGCTGTCGAACTCTTCGTCGCTACGGAAGTAAATACGGCTGCTCATGCCGATCAGCTCGGCTTCGCTATAGCCCAATAGCAGCGAGAAGGTACGGTTGATCCACAGCAGGCGTCGATTGGTGACAAAGGCCATGCCCACCAGCGCCGACTGCAAGATGGCCTCGCGCTCGGTATGCGTGCGCAGCAGCTCGAATTCCAGCTCTTTGCGGCGGCTGATATCCATCATCACCCATACCGTCCCCTGCGCCATCTGTTCGGGGTTGATGGGCTTGCCGGATAGCTGCACCCACAGTAGTTGGCCGCAGGCCGTGCGCATGCGCATTTCCGTGGCGTAGGCGCGGCCTTCGGCAAAGGCCAGCCGCGCATCACGCGTGGTGCGCAGAAAATCCTGCTGCACATCGTAATAGCGCTCCAGGCTACCGCCCTGCATGCGCTCCGGCGTGGTCTGGAACAGCTCGGCGGCGGTGCTGTTTACCCAGCGCACAAAGCCCTGGCCATCGACAAACGCCATACCGGCAATGGTGTTGTCCAGGATGGATTCCCGCTCGCGCAGCGTGCTGGTCAGGTCTTTTTCCAGGCGCTTGCGGTGGGTGATGTCGGTAAAAAATACCAGTGCTGCCTGGCGGCCATGCCACTCTATCAGCACCACGCCGCTGTCTACCCAGCGCACCTCGCCGTTTTTATTCACCACCCGCAGATCATCGCGTGCTTCTACCTGCTCGCCCCCCACGCGGCGGCGGTGAATATCCAGTACACGCCCTTGGTCATCCGGGTGAATCAGGCTGGCAAAATCGATCTCGGCCAGCTCGGCAATGCTATAGCCGCTGATTTCGGCAGCACGCGGATTGGACAGCACAATCCGCATGCCCTGTACCACCACAATGCCATCGCGCACATTGTCGATGACCAGACGGTAGTGTTCTTCGGATTGGCGCAGGGCGTCTTCACTGCGGCGGCGGGCGGAAATATCGCGGAAAAACGCGCCGATAAACCCCTGCTGGCTGGACGAAAACGGCCAGAACGAGGCGTCGACATGCTGCAGCTGGCCATCACGCTGCAGGGTGAACTCCAGCGAAGTAGCCTCGGCCAGCTGCATGCCCTGGTCCCCCAGCAGCAAGCCGTCAGGCAGCTGCTCTGGCGACAGCGGCAGCACCTCCAGCAGCGGCCGGCCTACCGCCTGCTCGCCGTGCAGGCCAAAGATCTCTTCGGCGTGGATGTTCCAGTCGATGATCAGGCCGGTATGGTCCAGCACCACCATGGCGATACTGGCAAACTCGAACAGCATGCGCGCCCGTTCCATGTGCTCGTACAGCACTTGCTCGGCCACATGCTGGCGCGTCATGTCGCGCAGGGTAATGCCGCGATAAGGCAAACCGGACAGCACAAACTGCCAGCCAGACAGCTCTAGCGGCACGCGGCTGCCATTGCTGTGCAGCGCGGGGATTTCCAGCGGGCGCATGGTATGCGCCATGGCACCGCCATCGTCCGAAAACAGCCAGTCGTGAAAACGGTTATGCAGCGGCGCGGGCACCAGCAGCGCCGCCAGCGGCCGCCCCAGCGCGGCACTGTCAGACCAGCCTAGCAGGCGCTCTGCCTCGCGGTTCCACTCGCAGACATAGCCCTCGGCGTCCAGCACAATTACGGCAATGGCGGAATAGGCAAACAGGTGGCGCAGGTTGTCATCGTTGCTGATGCTGCGCTGGTACAGGCCGGCCAGCTCGTCCACGATATTCTCCCGCCCGGCCAGCCAGTCCTCGGGCAGCTGCGCCAGGTCTGCCGGCTGCTCGAACAACACACCGGCCAGACGCGGCTCGCCGCCAAACGGGGAAATCATGCTGAAGGTGCACTCGGCTACGGCACGGTAGCTGCCATCCGGCTGGCGCAAGCGAAACAGCCGCTGGCGGCGGCCAGAGGCTGCTGGCTGGGCGTCGGCAAACTGCGCCAGGTCATCCGGGTGTACCGCGGCCAGGTAGCGCGACGGGTCTTCGTGCAGTGCAGACAGGGGCCTGCCCCACAAGGCTTCGAAACCCGCGGACACAAACAGGAAGCGGCTGCGTGCCGTATCTGCCAGCCAGTAAGCGCAGGCTAAAGGCTGGGCGTCACCGGCGGGAGCCGACAACGACAGGGTAGACTCAAGCGGCATGAACGGGTCCTTGCAAACTGGCTTGCCAGCTTCATTCTTTCTTCATGCCGTTAGGGTTTTCAAGTAATTATTTATAAATATAAACGGTTTACGTAAAAGTAAAATTTATTGCCGAAGATAAAACAGCATGATGTTGCCCCGCAGGCACCCACTAACCCGCCCTGGGTAATACAGGCTCATCGCCGTATATCACCCGGTTGCGGCCTTGCTGCTTGGCCTGATACATGCGTGTATCCGCCAGTGCCAAAAGTGCGGGCCAATCTGCAGCGTCATCTTCATGCCATTCGGCCACGCCCATGCTGGCCGTCAGCGGCTGGCCATCCGGGCGCAGGCCCAGGCCACGGCGGCGCACCCGGCGCAACACCAGCCGCGCTTGCGGCAACGTGGTTTGCGGCAGCAGCAGCAAAAACTCCTCGCCCCCCCAGCGGCACAGGATGTCGCTTTTACGCAGCAGCTGCCCCAGGTCTGCGGCCAACCTTTTGAGTGTCTGGTCGCCCGCGGCGTGGCCAAAGTTATCGTTGATGCTTTTGAAATGGTCTAGGTCAATAAACACCACCGCCAGCGGCATACTGCTGCGCTGGGCTTGCACGGCCAGCAGCTCCAGCATTTCTTCTGCACTACGGCGTGAAAACACCCCGGTCAGCGGGTCGCGCACAGCCTGCTGCACCAGCGCCGTCATGAATGCCAGCTGGGTCGTACAGGCCAGCGCCGACACCCCTGCTATCAGTACCTGTAGCCAGAACGCCCCCCAGAACACCGGCGGCACCATGGCAGACCACTCCAGATAGCCGGAGAGCAAATGCGCCAGCAAAGCGGGCAGCGCAAACGCCAGGCACTCCAGCAGGGTAAGCGGAAAGATCGCCAGCCCGGCCAGCAGCACAAAGGGCAAGAAGGTGTAGCCGGCGCTGATAATGCCGGACACACCTACCAGTGCGTAGTGGCTAAGCAACAAGTGGGAAAACAGATAGAACAGCGAAGGAATGGCAAACAGCATGGCCATGCCGCGCCATGCGTTCAGCAAGCGGCCATCGGGGCGTAATGCACGGGTCAGGCTGACAAAGGCGGCCGTCGTCAGAATGCGCAGCCCTGCCAGCTGCCAGGATAGCGGCGATGGCAGCGTGTAGAGGTCGACCACAATCCACAGGGGCGTCAGGATGGAAAACAGGCACGCAAACAACCGTACGCGGTTCAGCAGCATGTGGGCGCGGCGGCTGGCCAGCAATGGCATATGCCGATGCGGCGACAGCAAACTGCCGGCATCGCCGTGGCCAACTTCGCCTGGCAATAAGCCCAATACTTTGACCCAGAACAGCACAGACAGTCGACCCATCACGTCCCTAGCATCACAAATAAGGCTTTATTATCAAAATAATATCGTTTCGATAGTTTGCTAAAAATCAAGGTAGCCGATATTTGACATGTAGATAGCCATTTTCTGCCGACTCGCAGGCTTTAATGGCAGTGCCATGCCTCTCACACCCAATGCGCGCAGGCACGTCAGCATGAAAAACCCCCTTGCCATGACGGCCAAGGGGGTTTTATACAGCACGAAAAGCGCAACACTCTGCACTCCCATGCTATTGCCATGCCTTATTCGTAGTGGAAATGTGCGCGCTTCACATTGCACAGCACTTCGTAGCCAATGGTGCCGGCATGCGCCGCGACATCGTTCACGCTGATGTTATCTCCCCACAGCTCAACCGTGCTGCCCACACCTGCCTGCGGGATATCGGTCAGGTCTACCGTCATCATGTCCATCGACACACGGCCGATCACGCGGCTAGGCGTGCCGTCGATCAGTACCGGGCTACCGGTGGACGCCAGGCGCGGGTAGCCGTCGGCGTAGCCGCAGGCCATCAGGCCCACACGGGTGGGCCGCTCGGTATGGAACGACGCGCCGTAGCCTACTGGCTCGCCGGCGCCCAGCTCGCGCACGCCAAAAATACGCGTGGTCAGCTGCATCACCGCCTTCAGGCCAACGTTGGCCGCATGGCCGGCGGGTAGCGGCGTGGCGCCGTACAGCATGATGCCGGGGCGGCCCCAGTCGCGGTGCGCGTCAGCGTGGATCATGATGCCAGCCGAGTTGGCCAGGCTGGTTTCACCGCCCAGGCCCGCTGTGGCGGCATCAAAAGCGGCGATCTGCGCATCGGTAGCCGGGCAGCCCGGCTCGTCGGCGCGGGCAAAGTGCGTCATCTTGACGATGGCGTCTACCTTGCCACTCTGTTCCAGTTCGCGATAAGCCGCCGCGTAATCAGCCGGGAAGAAACCGGCGCGGTGCATGCCGGAATCCATCTTCAGCCACACGCGATACGGCTTGTCGGCCGGTGCGGCCAACAGCATGGCCAGTTGCTCGCGGTTTTGCACCACCAGCCACAGCTCGTGCGCCTGCACCTCGGCCAGCTCGGCTGGCTCGAATACGCCTTCCAGCAGCAGGATGGGCAGGCGAATGCCGGCGGCGCGCAGCTGCAGTGCCTCTTCGAGGCAGGCCACGGCGTAACCGTCGGCCACGTCGGCTACCGCCTGGGCGCAGCGCACCGCGCCGTGGCCGTAGGCATTGGCTTTCACCACGGCCAGCGCGCGGCCACCGTGCTGCTGGCGCGCCAGCAGGTAGTTATGTCGGAAATGATCCAGGCGAATGGATGCTATCAATGGGCGCATGGCAGTCTCAGGCTTTGGCCGCAGCAGGCTGGAACATCGGCACCACCAGGGTTTCGCCTTGCTTGGCGTAACGCTGCATCGACAGGCCGTCTACCAGGATGTCCGGCTGCGTGCCGGTAATCAGGTCGGCCAGCACCTTGCCGGAACCGGCGCACATCGTCCAGCCCAGCGTGCCGTGGCCGGTGTTCAGCGACAGGTTGCTGTAGCGGGTACCACCGATAATCGGCGTGCCGTCCGGGGTCATCGGGCGCAGGCCGGTCCAGAACTCGGCACGCGATACGTCGCCGCCGTCCGGGTACAGGTCGGTGACCACCATTTCCAGCGTGGCGCGGCGTTTCGGGTTCAGGCTCAGGTCAAAACCGGCCAGCTCGGCCATGCCGCCTACGCGGATGCGGTTGTCAAAGCGGGTGATGGCGATCTTGTAGGTCTCGTCCAGCACGGTGGAGACCGGCGCGCCTTTGCCGTTGGTGATCGGCACAGTCAGCGAGTAGCCTTTTACCGGGTACACCGGAATATCGATACCGATGGCCTTGACCATCTCGCGCGAGTAGCTGCCGGTGGCGACCACGTAATGATCGGCGCTCAGCAGCTCGCCCTCCACCACCACGCCGGTCACTTTGTCGCCGTAGGTCTGGATGCTGTCGATGCTCTTGCCCCACAGGAACTTCACGCCCAGGCCGGCGCACATCTCGGCCAGGCGGGTGGTGAACATCTGGCAATCGCCGGTGTCGTCGTTCGGCAGTCGCAGGCCACCCTTGAGCTTGTGCTTGGTCTTTTTCAGCGCCGGCTCGATGCGGGCGCAGCCGTCGGCGTCCAGCACTTCGTAGGCCACGCCGCACTCTTTCAGCACCTCGATGTCCTTGCCCATGGCGTCCACCTGCTGCTGGCTGCGGAACAGCTGCAGCGTGCCACCTTCGCGGCCTTCAAAGCCCAGGCCGGTTTCGGTTTTCAGCTCGCGGATCATGTCACGGCTGTACTCGGCCAGGCGCATCATGCGGCCTTTGTTCACGTTGTAAGCCTGCGGGTTGCAGTTGGCGAACATGCGTGCCATCCATTCCCACTGGTAGGTGCTGCCGTCCACGCGGATAGCCAGCGGCGCGTGCTTCTGGAACAGCCATTTCACCGCCTTGGCCGGGATGCCAGGCGCCGCCCACGGCGCAGCGTAGCCCGGGGAGATCTGGCCAGCATTGGCAAAGCTGGTTTCCAGCGCGGGGCCGGGCTGACGCTCCACCACGGTCACGTCGACGCCGGCTTTGGCCAGATACCATGCTGTGGAAATGCCGATAACCCCACCACCAAGAACGATGACTTTCATGTTTACCTCCAGGCTACCCTGTTGAAACAGGACAGCGCGGGCTGTCCTGTCGTGTGTGCGATCGGCGGCTTTTGCCGCTCAGTGAATTTGCGTAGTATATTGATTAAAACGCAGTTTTTTTCACTTATATTTAATAATCATCCAGTCAATATCACCGCTAAAAAAGGCCAAAAAAGTGAAACCGCAACGCAGCATGGACAAAACCCGCCAGCTGGACAAACTGGACATCAAAATCCTGCAGCACTTGCAGGCCAACGCCCGCATCGCCATGACCGAGCTGGCCGAAAAAGTCGGCCTGTCCACCACGCCCTGTACCGAACGCGTGCGGCGGCTAGAGCGTGAAGGCGTGATCGAGGGCTACCACGCCCGCCTGAACCCGCAGGCGCTGGGCGCCAGCCTGCTGGTATTCGTGGAGATCAAGCTGTCGGCCAAGTCGGGCGATATCTTCGACGCCTTTCGCCGCGAGGTACAAAAGCTGCCCGACATCATGGAATGCCACCTGGTCTCCGGCGAGTACGACTATTTATTAAAGGTGCGCCTGCCGGACATGTCCATGTACCGCAAGATTCTGGGCGACATTCTGCTGAAGCTGCCGCAGGCCAACGAATCGCGCAGCTACGTGGTGATGGAAGAGGTAAAAGAAACCTGGCTGCTGAACCTGGATAGCTAAGGCCGCATTGGCGCGTGACTTATAGGTGTTTCCTGACTAAGCTGCCGACCATGACAACCGTATCCACCCACCCGCAATGAATACCCTGATCCTGCTGGAACGCCTGCCAGAACCGCTACCAGAAGAGGCGCAGGCGCAGCGCGAAGCCCTGAAAACCCTGGGCCGCCAGCTGGCGCTACAGGCGGCCTCGCAGCTAATGTCGCTGCCGCTTCGCCACTTTTCCATGGACAGCAGCAAGCCACCCTGTCTGCTGCTGGAAGGCGCACCTGCCCCGCTAGGCCTGTCCATCAGCCACAGCGGGCCATGGGTCGCGGCGGCGGTATCGGTATGCCGCCCGCTGGGCCTGGACATAGAGCAAACCACCGCACCCGCGCCCGCCGCGCTGGGCGAGCTGCTGGCTGCAGATGAGTCGGCATGGTTGGCCGCACAGCCAGCCATTACCTTGCCCGGCGAACCATTCTGGGCGGTATGGACACTGAAAGAAGCGCTGGGCAAATACCACGGCCGCCGCTGGGAAACACCACAGCAAACGCGCTACATCCACCAGATCGACCATTACGCCGCCCACCTGGCGCTGCCAGAGCACGGCCTGCTGCTGGCCATCAGCGCCCCGGCGCCACTGGACTGCAAGCTACAATACGCTAGCCAGCCAGCCCAGCGTGTCGCCCTGCAGCGCTGGCCCGGCTACGCGGGTAAAGGCTAGCCGGCTGCGGCCAACCATGCCGGTGCATGTAGGCACAATAACAGTGCACAAAAAGATATTTGCACCAAACACTTACAGCGACTCGCACCAAATATCGCCACGCAAAACGCATAGCCACCTAGTTACACAAGACTTGTGACCGTCACGCACCGAAAACGGTCATCTGGCACTGTTATTGCTCACCCTGCACCATAATATCCATCAGGGAGCATGAAATGCCTGCCACTACCCCCAACGACGTACTGTTTCTGCTACTGGGCGCCGTGATGATCCTGGCCATGCACGCCGGCTTTGCCTTTCTGGAGCTGGGCACCGTGCGCAAGAAAAACCAGGTCAATGCGCTGGTGAAAATCCTCACCGACTTTGCCGTGTCGGCCATCGCCTACTTCTTCGTGGGCTACAGCGTGGCCTATGGCGTGGATTTTCTGGCTGATGTGAAACACATCAGCCAGGCCAATGGCTACGAGCTGGTGAAGTTCTTCTTCCTGTTGACCTTCGCCGCCGCCATTCCCGCCATCGTGTCTGGCGGCATTGCCGAGCGCGCCAAATTCCATCCGCAGTCTGCTGCCACCTTTTTGCTGGTAGGCCTGGTGTATCCGTTTTTTGAAGGCATCGCCTGGAACGGCCACTTTGGCGTGCAAGACTGGCTGACGGCCAACCTGGGCGCACCGTTTCACGATTTTGCCGGCTCGGTAGTGGTACACGCTGTGGGTGGCTGGATCGGCTTGGCAGCCGTGCTGCACCTGGGCGCACGCCGTGGCCGCTACACCAAAGAAGGCCGCGTGGCGGCGCACCCGCCGTCGTCCATCCCCTTCCTGGCGCTGGGCGCGTGGATCCTGATTGTGGGCTGGTTTGGCTTTAACGTGATGAGCGCGCAAAAGATGACCGGCATCTCGGGCCTGGTGGCGATGAACTCGCTGATGGCCATGGTAGGTGGCACCCTCACCGCCATGTGGCTGGGCAAGAACGACCCTGGCTTTATCCATAACGGCCCGCTGGCCGGTTTGGTGGCTGTATGCGCCGGCTCCGACATCATGCACCCGGTAGGCGCGCTAGTCGTGGGTGGCGTGGCCGGTGCCATGTTTGTCTGGCTATTCACCCTGACGCAAAACCGCTGGAAGATCGACGACGTACTGGGCGTATGGCCGCTGCACGGCCTGTGCGGCGCCTGGGGCGGCATTGCCGCCGGTATCTTCGGGCTGGAAGCGCTGGGTGGCGCCGGCGGCGTCACACTGCTGTCGCAGCTGGCCGGCACCGCCGCCGGCGTAGCGGTGGGCTTTGGCGGCGGCTATATCGTGTACGGTGTGCTGAAGAAAACCGTGGGCATCCGCCTGTCGGACGAAGAAGAGTTCAACGGCGCCGACCTGTCCATCCACCAGATTACCGCCACGCCAGAGCGCGAAAGCAACTGGTAAGGTTGGCCGCAAGACAAAGCGCCCGGCGTGTTGATGACACGCCGGGCGCTTTATTCATACCACAGCTTACAGACTGGCCAGATGCTGCTTGGTGGTGGCGATCTGCGCCGGCAGCGTCTCCAGTTTGTCCATCGGCGTATCGTTGCCGATGACCCAATTACCCGCAAAGTCGGTCGCGTCGAGCACGCGGGCCACAATCTCGCGCGATTGCACCTCGCGCACTTCAGGCGGAATGCCGGAGCCATTGCGCACTATCTTGGTGTAACGCACATCCCGTTTGTCAAAAAACCTGCCATGCGTGATCTGGCGGGATACCCCGCCACCCGCGCCGAGCGGGCCGGAAACGGGCCGGCTACGGCCTACGGGCATTGCGCAGCCTTGAAGGCAGGCAGCGTTTCCTGGAAACGGTCCAGTACCACCAGCAGCTGGCCCGGCTGCGACATCTGGCGCGACAGCTGCTGCGCTGCGGCCACCTCGGCGCTGGACATCTCCTGCGTCAGCTGGCGCAGATTATCGGCAGCCTTTTCATTACCCGTCACTTGCGCCAGGTTGTACAGGGCGTAGGCAATCACGCTACTGGCAGGTACGCCCTGACCAAAGCGATAGTGGGCACCAAGGTTGAACTGCGCTGCGGCATATCCCTGCTCGGCGGCCTTACGGTACCAGGCAACCGCCTGGGTGGCGTCTTGCGGCACACCACTACCTTTGGCATACATCGCGCCAAGATTGACCTGTGCTGCGGGGTAACCCTGCTCGGCCGCTTTGCGGTACCAGGCCACAGCTTGGACGGCGTCTTTCGGCACACCATTACCGTGTTCATATATCACACCAAGGTTGTGCTGCGCACTGGCATGCTCCTGCGCGGCCGCTTTGCGGTACCAGCCAACCGCCTGGGCGGCGTCTTTTGGCACACCATCACCATTGCCATACCTCACACCAAGGTTGAACTGCGCTGCGGCATAACCCTGCTCGGCGGCCTTACGGTACCAGGCCACCGTTTGGGTAGCGTCTTGCGGCACACCACTACCTTTGGCATACATCACACCAAGGTTGACCTGTGCTGCGGCATAACCCTGCTCGGCAGCCTTGCGGTACCAGGTCACCGCTTGGATAGCGTCTTTTGGCACACCGTAACCGTTGGCATACATCACGCCAAGACTGTACTGCCCATCTGCATCGCCCTGCTCAGCAGCTTTGCGGTACCAGGCCACCGCTTGAGTCTCGTCTTTCGGCACACCATTACCGTTGGCATACATCACTCCAAGGTTGTACTGCGCATCTGCATCGCCCTGCTCGGCAGCTTTGCGGTACCAGGCCACGGCCAGGGCAGCGTCTCTCGGCACACCTTCACCGTTGGCATACATCACACCAAGGGAGTACTGCGCTGCGGCATCGCCCTGCTCGGCCGCTTTGCGGAACCAGCTGACCGCTTGGATAGCGTCTTTTGGCACACCCCTGCCGTAGTAGTACATCACGCCCAGATAACCCTGCGCAGCGGCGTTGCCTTGCGCGGCTTCCGGTTGCAGGGCGGCCAGAGCGGCGGAGTAATCCTGGCGTTGGTAAGCCGCTTCGCCAGCCTGAAAGTCGGCCAGGGCCAGGGCCGGGCTGGAGGCCAGCAAGACAGCCAGTAATAGTGAACGCATGCGCATGAGGGTTCTCCATCGGTAGTGGCAGGGGTTCTACCGCGCCAGTGCAAAGGCAAAGGCAAAGGCAAAGGCGTGATGATACATGCAAAACCATGACGCATAAAAATATACCAAATGTATAAATGTCAATGATTGTTACCAGCCACCAGCAGCCAACCTTTGCCAGCCCCCAGAGAATTCAGCACACGACGCGGTACCGGCCCAGTGTGTGAGCCGCGTGGAGCTTGCCCTTAAAGTTAATAAGAATTATTATCATCAAAGGAGGTCACATCATGACGCACGCACCCGCACCGCGGCCGCAAACTGCCGCAGACAAGCAACCGTACACCGTGCTGGATACGCGCACCCTGTTTGCGCGCGACCGCCAGCTGCTGATCTGCCACCGTGGCCAGTACTACCGCCTGCAACTGACACAAAACGACAAACTGATACTGGTGAAGTAACACCGCAACCCACCCCACCGAGCCAGCCATCGCCAGCCACGGTGCCACGCATACAGGAGAAGATCCGTGTCCAAGGATCGTATTACCCTGGCGGGCATCTGTCTGACGACAGTGGCCCTGCCTGTCTTTGCCGACACCCCCACCGTGCTGGAAACCACCACGGTTACCGCCAACCGCATCAGCGAACAGCTGGCCGATACCGCGCCGAATATCTCGGCCGTTGGCCGCACGCAGCTGGACCGCCAGCACGCCAGCGACCTGGACAGCCTGCTATCGCAAGAACCCGGCGTGTCCGTGCCGGGCGACCAGGGCCGGCGCGGCAACGCCGGTGTGACCATACGCGGTATCGAAACCAACCGCATCCTGATGCAGGTAGACGGCACCCGCCTGCCCGAAGCCTATATGAGCGGCAGCGGCGCCATCTCCGGGCGAGACCTGGTAGAGCCGGACACCCTGCGCCAGATCGACATCATCAAAGGCCCGGCGTCGGCGCTGTTCGGCAGTGACGCCATCGGCGGCGTGATCAGCCAGCACACCTTCGAGCCGGCCGACTTTGTCGACCGTGACAAGCCGCTGCACTTTGGCCTGAAGCAATCGTATGACGGCGCCCGCCGCGGCAGCGCCAGCACCGCCACGGTGGCCGCCGCCGGCGACAACACCGCCGCGCTGCTGATGCTGACCCAGCGCCGTGCACACCAGCTGGACACCCCCGCCAGCCGCGACATAGAAGGCGGCCAGCGCACCGTGGCCGACCCGCAGCTGACCGACACCCGCAACGTGCTGGCCAAGGTGGCGCTAGGCCAGGACGGCCCGCACCAGCTGCTGCTGGGCGTGGAAAGCTTCGACCGCCAGCGCCAGACCGAGCTGCTCAGCGCCCGTGGCGCCGCCACCGGCTATACCGTGCGCGACCGCGACAGCGACGACGACACCCGCCGCCAGCGTTACAGCGCCGAATACCGCTACCAGGGCGACGGCAGCCTGGCGGCGGCCAACCTCAAGCTGTACCAGCAAACGCTGCGTAACGAAGACAAGGCGGCAGAGGTACGCAACACCGGCACCCGCTACGAAAACCACCGCTTCGACCAGGACATCAGCGGGCTGGACGGCCAGCTGGAATGGCGCCTGGGCGAACACCGCGTGCTGGCCGGCGTGGAAGCCACCCGCACCGACACCAGCCGGCTGACGCGTACCACCAGCGGCAGCACCACCACCAGCAGCAAAACCTTCCCCGATAACCGCAGCGAGCGCCTGGGCCTGTTTGTGCAAGACCAGTTCCGCCTGGGCAGCCTTACCCTTACCCCGGCGCTGCGCTACGACCGCTACACCATGACGCCGCAAAGCGACGCCATCTACCAGGCCAGCAGCGGCGGCGCGGTGCCGGTAAGCCGCTTTCAGGACAGCGCCTGGTCGCCACGGCTGGGCCTGAGCCTGCCGCTGGCTGGCGGGCTCACCGGCTTTGCCAACCTCAGCACCGGCTTTCGCGCGCCACCGTTCGATAGCTCGTTCATGACCTTCAACAACGCGCAGGCTGGCTACCGCATCATCCCCAACGCCAGCCTGAAATCGGAAACCTCGCGCGGCATAGAGCTGGGCAGCAAGTACCAGGGCGGCAGCCTCAGCGGCCAACTTACCGCCTTCTATAACCGCTACAGCCACTTCATCGACACCGTCACCCTGGGTACCGACGCCAACTCGCCACGCGGCATCTTCCAGTACCAGAACCTGGACAGCGTACAAACCCACGGCGTGGAAGCCCGCGCCGGCTGGCAGGCCAGCCACGCCCTGCTGCTGGACGGCAGTGTGGCCTGGGCGCACGGCAGCAACCGCAAAACCGGCACCCCGCTCAACAGCATCGACCCGCTGAAAGCCACGCTGGGCGCGCACTACCAGCAAGGGCAATGGGGCAGCGATGCCCTGCTGACCATGGTAGCCGCCAAAACCCGCGCCGCCAGCGCCAGCCAGTTCAAGGCCCCCGGCTACGCCACGCTGGACGTGGGCGGCTGGGTGAAGCTAGCCAAGCACACCACGCTGCGCGCCACCGTACACAACGTGGGCGACAAGAAATACTGGCAATGGGCCGACGTGAAAAGCCTCACCGGTAGTGCTGTGGATTTCTACGCCCAGGCCGGCCGCAGCATCAGCGCCAGCCTGGAAACCCGCTTCTGAAAGGACAGACATGAACGCGCCCCTTACCCTGTTGCAGCGCTATGACGCACTAAAAGCCGAACAAACCCACCTGCGCCAGCGTGACGCCGCCGCCGCCCTGGGCGTCAGCGAGGCCCAGCTGCTGGCTTGCCTGCCCGGCAGCACCCGCCTGCACTGCGACCTGCCCGCCCTGCTGCCGCGCCTGGCAGCACTGGGCACGCTGAAAGCCATCACCCGCAACGAACTGGCCGTGCACGAAAAAGACGGCCGCTACGACAACCTGACGCTATCCGACAAAGTAGGCCTAGTGCTGAACCCGGGCGGGCTGGACCTGCGCCTGTTCCCCGCGCACTGGGTACACGCCTACGCCGCCGAACAAGCCAGCCCGCGTGGCACGCTGCGCTCGCTGCAGTTTTACGACGCCGCCGGCCACGCCCTCCACAAGCTGTACCTGAAAGACGATAGCGCCGTGCCCGCCTGGCAGGCGCTGGTGGCCGAGTTTGCCGACGCCGACCCTGCGCCGCTGCTCGATAGCAGCTACACCCAGGCCGCACCGGCCAGCCAGGCGCTGCCCGAAGGCTTCGACGCCGCCGGTTTTGCCGACGCCTGGCTGGCGCTGCAGGATGTACACCACTTCCACGGCCTGCTGCGCAAACACGGCCTGACCCGCCAGCAAGCCTTCCGCCACGCACCGTCCGGCCACGCCTGGCTGTTGGCCGCCGACGCAGCAGACGCCCTGCTACGCCGCGCCGCCGACAGCGCGCTGCCCATCATGGTATTTGTCGGCAATAGCGGCATGGTGCAGATCCACACCGGCGCCATCCAGCGCGTGCAGCGCATCGGCGAGTGGCTGAACATCCTCGACCCCGGCTTCAACCTGCACCTGCAAGACAGCCAGCTGCACGAGATCTGGCTGGTGCGCCGCCCCACGCGCGACGGCATCATCACCGCCATCGAGGCGTTCGATGCCCACGGCCACAGCATTGTCAGCTTCTTTGGCCAGCGTACCGAGGGCGAACCGGAGCTGGCCGGCTGGCGCGAGCTGGCCGAGGCACTGCCACGCAAAGGGGCCGAACATGTGGCGTAAACGCCTGCCGCTGTTACTGGCGCTGGCCATGGCCCCGGCGCTGGCCGCCGCACCGGCACAGACCCGCGTGGTGGCGCTGACCGCCGACGTAGCCGAAATCGTGCTGGCGCTGGACGCGCAGCACCTGCTGGTTGGCCGCGACAAGCTGGCGCGCCAGCCACAGCTGGCCCGTGTGCCCGAAATCGGCAGCTCGCGCGCGCTGACACCGCAGCCCGTGCTGGCCAGCAAGCCGGACCTGGTGCTGGGCAGCGACCAGGCGCAGCCGCCAGCCATCTACGACCAGCTGCAAGCACTGGGGCTAAAGGTTGGCCGCATCCGCCACAGCGAAGACCCGGCCGCCTTTGCCGACGGTATTCGCCAGGTAGGCCAGGCGCTGGGCCAGCCCAAGCGTGCCGAGCAGCTGGCCGGCACCTGGCTGCTGGCGCTGCAGCCACGCAGCGGCAAGGGCAAGCGCGTGCTGTTTAGCTACGACGGCCGGCTGGTGGCCGGTAGCGGCACCGCGGGCGACGCCATCATCCGCGCCGCCGGTGCAGTGAACGCCGCCGCCGACGTGCAGGGCTTTTTGCCGATGACGCCGGAAGCCTGGCTGCGCGCCGCGCCGGATGTGGTGATCGTAGCGGCGCACAACACGCCGGTATTCGGTAGCCTGGCCGCACTGAAAGCCCGGCCGGAGCTGGCCGCCAGCCCCGCGGTCAAAACAGGCCGCGTGCTGGCCTGGCCAGCGGCCGACTTCCTGCGCCTGGGCGTAGCCAGCCCGGCCACGGTGCAAAAACTGCGGGCGCTGGCCTCATGAGCAGCAGCCGCACACTGGGCATCCTGCCCGCCTGGCCGCGCTTGCCGGGGGCGGGCTTAGGGTTGGCCACACTGAGCGGGCTGGCGCTGATCTGGCTGCTGGCCGGCTTTGGCGCCGGGCAATGGCAGGTACCCGACTGGCACGACCCCATCGTGCGCCAGCTGCGTCTGCCGCGCATCGCCAACGCGCTGCTGGTAGGCGCGGCACTGGCGATGAGCGGCGCGGCGCTGCAGGCGCTGTTTCGCAACCCGCTGGCCGACCCGGGGCTGATCGGCACCTCGTCCGGCGCCGCGCTGGGGGTCATCGCCGTGATCGCGCTGGGCGTGGGCGGCCTGAGCGTGCCGCTGGCGGCGTTTGGCGGCGGCCTGGCCGTCACCGCGCTGATTCTGCTGCTGAACCGCCTGCTGCAAGGCGGCCAGGCCGGGCTGCTGATTATCGGTGTGGTGGTGGGTGCCTGCTGCGGCGCCATCGTCAGCCTGCTGCTGTTTCTGTCCGACGACCTGACGCTGCGCGGTGCCATGAGCTGGCTGTCCGGCAGCCTGGCCGAGGCGCGCTTTGCCGAGCACGGCTACGTGCTGCCGGTGATGGCGCTGGGCGCGGCCATACTGCTGCTGGTGGCGCGCGATCTGGACTGCCTGCTGCTGGGTGACGACACCGCGCGTTCGCTGGTGGTACAGGTTGGCCGCACCCGCACGCTTACCGCAGTGGGGGCGGCGCTGCTGGCCGGTGGTGCGGTGACGCTGTCCGGCATTATCGGTTTTGTCGGCATGATGGTGCCCAACGCCATCGCGCTGCTGGGCGGCGGTACGCGGCGCCAGCTGATGCTGTGGTCGGCCTGGGTGGGCGCGCTGTTCCTGCTGCTGATCGATACGCTGGGCCGCGAAGTGGCCTACCCGGTAGACCTGCCGGCCGGCGTGATGGCAGCCTTTGCCGGGCCGGTGTTCTTTTTATGGCTGTTCCGCCGCCTGCAAGGAGGCCGCCATGCCCGCCCCCGCCTTTGAGCTGGACCGCATCGCCGTGCACGCCGGCAGCCGCTGCCTGTTCAGTGCGCGCCAGCTACAGATACCCGCCGGCAGCCTGTGCGCCATCATCGGCCCCAACGGCGCCGGCAAGACCACACTGCTGCGCGCGCTGGCCGGTTTTCATGGCGACTGTCACGGCCACAGCCTGGGGCAGCCACTGCGTACCGGCCAGCCGCGCCTGCTGGCGTGGGTGGGCCAGCACGAAGGCGCCGACAGCCCGCTGTGCGTGGCCGACTACGTGATGCTGGGCCGCCGCCCGCAGTTGGGCTGGCTGGGGCGCAGTAGCGCAGCCGACCAGCAGGCCGTGGCGCAGGCGCTAGGCAGCATGGCGCTGCAGGGCCTGGCCGGGCAGCGCCTGGCCACGCTGTCGGGCGGCGAGCGCCAGCGCGCCGCCATTGCCCGTGCACTGGCGCAGGACACGCCGCTGATGCTGCTGGACGAGCCGTGCAACCATCTGGACATCCGCCATCAGCAGCTACTGCTGCGCCAGTTGCAGCAGCTGGCGCAACAGGGCCGCACCCTGATCTGCGTGCTGCACGAGCTACAGCTGGCGGCCAACTACGCCGACTGGCTGCTACTGGTGGCCGACGGCCAGCTGGTAGCACAAGGCCCGCCCGAGGCGCTGCTACACGGCGACCTGCTCAGCCAGGTGTACCGCTGGCCGATACACGCCACACGTCAGGCAGCTACCGGCCACTGGCAGCTGGACGTACTGGGCCACGGCGCGGTGGCCTGATACCTGCCCAAGCCAGCATGCAAAAAGCCCCGGTCAGCAGACCGGGGCTTTGGCGTGTACGGCAAACAGTGTCAGATCGGCGCGTAGCTACCCACGCCTTCCGGCCAGCGCGTCAGCACGTCGTAGCCGTCTTCGGTTACCACCACCATGTGCTCCCACTGCGCCGACAGCGAGCGGTCTTTGGTCACCACAGTCCAGCCGTCAGCCAGCTGGCGGATGTCGGCCTTGCCGGCGTTGATCATCGGCTCGATGGTAAAGATCATGCCCGGTGCCAGCGTCAGGCCGGTACCGGGGCGGCCGTAATGCAGCACCTCCGGCTCGGTGTGGTACACGGTGCCAATGCCGTGGCCGCAGTACTCGCGCACCACGCTAAAGCCCTCGCGCAGCGCCACCTGCTGGATAGCGTGGCCCACGTCACCCAGACGTGCGCCAGGGCGTACGGCACGGATGCCGGCACACATGGCCTCGTAGGTGGTATCCACCAGGCGCTTGGCCAGCGGCGACGGCGTGCCCACGTAGTACATGCGGCTGCTGTCGCCGTACCAGCCATCCTTGATCACCGCCACGTCGATATTAACGATATCGCCATCCTGCAGCTTTTTATCGTTGGGGATGCCATGGCAAATCACGTGGTTTACCGAGGCACAGATGGTTTTGGGGTAGCCGTGGTAGCCGATGTTGGCCGGCTTGGCCTGCTGCACATTAATGATGTACTCGCGGCACAGGCGGTCCAGCTCGTCGGTGGTCACACCGGGCTGAACGTACGGGCCGATCATCTGCAACAGCTCGGCAGCCAGCGCACCGGCTCGGCGCGACAGGGCGATTTCTTCGGCGTTGCGTAGCACTACTTGTCGTTGGTTCGCCATCAGGCGTGCTCCTGCGTGGTGGGTGGCAAGGCAATACCCGGCAGACGCTCGCCGGCCTCGGCGCGAATCAGCAGCTGGCAGATATCGCTATAGCTCAGCTTGGGGTTCAGCTCGGCCAGCATGCCCACGCGCAGCCAATGCTCGGCCTGCGCATTGATGGAGCGGCTCAGCGCCCCGCTGGTCTGGCGCAGCGTCTCGTGCATCTGTTCGGAAATCTTGACGATGCCCATTGCCACCTCGTTATACGGTTTATATATGGTTCGTATATTAACAGCCGGAATGCTAGTTGGCCACGCTTGCTGGCAAAGTAATGGCATGGCTTTAATCATATTGCTTATTTAAAAAAGCTCGCTGTATTTCAAGTGCCACAACGAAATCGATAGGAATACGCCGCGGCGTCACCGTGGCAGACAAAGAAACCTACAGCGTGCTACATAGAAGCTATCAATAAAAGTGTCGTGCCAGACACACCTCGGGGAGACCACCATGTTCAGTTTTATCAAACGCCAGCAAACCAGTAGCGCCCAAGACGAAGAAATCAACCAGCTACGCCAGATGCTGGACTGCGTAGACAACCTGATCATGCTGGCAGACACCACGCCGGAAAACAGCATCATTTACATGAACAAGACGGCGCGCGACACGCTGGCACAGCACCGCTCGGCCATGAACCAGAAGTTTCGCCCCGGGGTAGACGTAGACAAGGCCTACCAGCACTCCATCCACCAGTTTCACGTATCGCCAGACCGCATCCGCGCCATTCTGCAAGACCTGGCCAGCGGCAAGCTAGCCGTACACAAGGCCATGATCCCGGTGGGCAACATCACCTTCGAGACAAAAGTGTTCCCCATCTGGCGCCAGGGCAACAGCCGCGAGCTGCTGTGCTTCATGGCCAGCTTTCGCGATGTCAGCGCCAATGTGATGGCGGAAAAGCTGGCCGCAGAAACCGCCAGCCGCCGCCAGTTTCTGGAAGAGCGCGTGGGGGAAATCTCGCAGAACATGCAGGGCATGAGCGCTACCATCGAAAACGTGGCGGTGCAGACGGCGTCGGCGTCCGAGTCGGCCGAAGTGATGCTGCGCGAAAGCCGCCAAGGGGTCGTGATTGTGGACGAGACCAGCCAGAGCATGAAAACCGTGGCCAATATGGTGCGCAGCACGGCAGACAGCCTGACGTCGCTGGGGCAGCGCTCCGAGGCCATTGGCCAGATCGTGAACGTGATCAAGGACATTGCCGACCAGACCAACCTGCTGGCGCTGAACGCGGCCATCGAGGCGGCCCGCGCCGGCGAAATGGGCCGCGGCTTTGCCGTGGTGGCCGACGAGGTACGCAAGCTGGCCGAGCGCACCACCGCTGCCACCCAGCAAATTGGCGGCATGATCAAGGAAATCCAGCAGGACGTGCAGCAAAACGTGGCCGCTATCGAGCAGGGCCGCCAGCAGGTGGCCGCCACGGAAAGCGACTTCCAGCGCGCCGAGGCCGCACTGGAAAAAATCGTGCAGGAGGTGAACCAGATGCGTGATTTTGTGGTGCAGATTGCCGAAGCCAGCGAAGAGCAGGCCGCTACCTCGCAGGATATTTCGGACAAACTGGGCGATATCGCACGCAGCTAGGGCGCTGTATTCCACCACCGTGACGGGCAGCGTATCGCTGCCCGTTTGCATGGCGCCGCCGCTGGCAGATAATGGCTTTTTTAAGGAAAGAGCCCAGCATGAGCCTGCAATCCGTCCGTGACTTCTTTGCCGCCAGCCATCTGGCGATCGACATTATCGAGCTGGAAACCAGCACCGCCACGGTAGCGTTGGCCGCAGCAGCGCACGGCGTGGTGCCGGGGCGCATTGCCAAAACACTGGCGTTTCGGCTAGCCGACGAGCGCACCATCCTGCTGGTGGCACGCGGCGACGCCCGCATCGACAACAAGAAATTCAAAGCGGTATTCGGCAAGGGGCGCATGCTGCCCACCGAAGAAGTACAAGCCCTGACCGGCCACCCGGTAGGCGGGGTATGCCCGTTTGGCCTGGCCACGCCGCTGCCGGTGTATATCGATGTCTCGCTACAGGATTTTGACGAGGTGCTGCCCGCCGCAGGGGATGTGCATACCGCAGTACGCATGAGCCCCGCGCTGCTGGCAGAGGTAGTCAATGGCCAATGGGTAGATACCTGCCAGGCGGCAACCGAAGCCTCCGCCAGCTAGGCAGCCAGGTTGGCCGCAAGGCGCGCTGCGGCCAACCTGCTACCTGCTACCTGCTACCTGCTACCTGCTACTAGCCACACTACAGCGCGCTGGCGACTGCCACGCCTGCACCGGCCATGTGGCTGCCGCTATCACGGCTCTGGCCTGGCTGCGGCAGGTTGAAAAAGTCGATGGTGGCCTTCAGCTCGTGCGCCATCTGCTCCATCTGCTCGGCCGAGCTGGCCGTCTGCACGGCGGCGGTGCTGGTTTCTTCCGACATCTGCGCCACCTGCTCTACGTTGCTGGCCACCATGCCGCTGGCCGACTGCTGCTCGGCCAGCGCAATCGAGATGGCCGCGACCGAGTCGTTAATACGCGCCATATTGCCGCTAATGCCGCTTACCGCCTCGCGCGCCTGCAGGGTTTGCTGCAGGCCGGCGTCCATTTCATCCACCGTATCGTGGATGGTTTTCACCACTTGCTGGCTGCTGCTGACCATCTCGTTGATGATCAGGCTGATCTCGGCCGTGGACGATGCGGTGCGTTCCGATAGCTTGCGCACCTCGTCGGCCACCACGGCAAAACCACGGCCCTGCTCGCCGGCACGCGCGGCCTCGATGGCGGCATTCAGCGCCAGCAGGTTGGTTTGCTCGGCCACATCACGAATTACCTGCACCACATTGGAAATCTGCTGCGACTTGGCACCCAGCATGTCGGCCTGCTGCTGCGAGCCGCGCGCCATATCGGCCACGGTATTGATGGTACGCAGGGTGTGATCGATGATGCGCTCGCCGTCACGCGCCAGCGTACCGGATGCCTTGGCGTCTACCGATACATCGCGGGCATTATCGCTCACCGAGCTGATGCTGACCGACAGCTGCTCTACCGACGCCGACATGGCCGCTGCCGCGCGGGTTTGCTCCTCGGTACTCACCGCCACTTGCTCCGACGCCGCCGCCAGCTCACTAGCGTTCACGCTCAGGCGGGCGATGATGCTTTCCAGGTTGCGTACCAGCGCAATCAGCCCGCTTTGCATGGCCGCCATGGACGCCACCACGCTGCTGCTGTCACCCGTGCGCACCTGCAGCTTCTGGCTAAGGTCGCCCTTGGCAATACGCTGCGCCAGCGCAACCACATCCTTGGGCTCGCCACCCAGCTGTGCCAGCAGGTTACGGATGATCTGCCAGGCCAGCAGCGCGCCAAACAGCACACCGGCCACCATCAGCATGGCCGACAGGCGGGCGCTGAAATTGGCACTGGCTTCGGCATCGGCGTATTCCTGGGCGGCTACTTTCAGCTGCAGGTCTATCAGCGCCGAAATGCTGCCGGATACCGGGTCCAGCGCCGGGTAGAGCTGCTTGTTATTGAATACCAGTAGCGGTGCTTCGTCGCCCGCCTCCACCAAGCGGCGCAGCTGGTCTACCGCGCCGTCCGCACGCTTCATGGCCTGCTCGGCCTGGCCAGCCAGCGCCAGCTCCTGGTCGGTCAGGTAGGTGGCGCGGTAGGCCTGCCACTCGCGGCTGATGGTGCCACGCGCCGCATCCAATTCTTTCAGGAAAGTTGCCTTGTCCATGGCCCCCGCGTGCACTTTGTGCGCGGCGTCTACAATGCTGACAGCGTAACCGTCACTGACCTTTTTCAGTTGCTGCAACGGCACCACACGGTCGTGATAAGTACTTGAAAAATCATGCAAAATCGCCGACTGGGTATGCATGCCGTAACCACCCAGCGTCATGGCAATCGCCAGCAAGACAATAACCAGCACGGTTAAACGCTGGCCGATAGTAAGCGTAGACAACATGGTGGCACTCCATAATTTCTATAAGTTTTGCAACGATATTTTGCAAATTTAACTTATTGATATTTAGCGCCGCGCCCTGGTGCCGTCAATCGCAAAAAAGGCCTGTAAGTATTTCTACCTAGCAGGCCCGCAGGCCGTGAAACCGCATCAGCCTGCCACCGGGTACGCTGTAAAACACCATGTACAGCAGCTTGTGCCAGCGCTTTGCCACGCGAAACATAAAATACCAATCCAAAACCAATAGCATGCCAATCGTGCACATCGACACACAGGGGCAAAATACGCCATAAGCATGCTGCAGGCGCAAAAAAACCCGCCACAAAGGCGGGCTTGCTTAGCGGCGGGCCGGCTCAGGCGTAGTTAGCCGGAAACAGCGCGCGCTCTACCGATTCGATCAGAATGTGGATCACCTTGATATGCAGCTCCTGCACACGGTCGGCGTACTGGCCGCCGGGAGTGCACACGTCGATATCGGCCAGGCTGCCGATCAGCGAGCCGGGGCGGCCGGTGAGCGATACCACCACCATGCCGCGCTCTTTGGCGGCCTTGACCGCGGCCAGGATGTTCTTGCTGGTGCCGCTGGTGCTAATGGCCAGCAGCACGTCGCCGGCGCCGGCGTGCGCTTCCAGATAGCGCGAGAAAATGGCCTCGTAACCGTAGTCGTTACCCACGCAGCTGATGTGGCTGGGGTCGCTGATGCTGGCCGCCGGCAAAGCGCGGCGGTCGTTGCGGTAGCGGCCGGACAGCTCTTCGGCAAAGTGCATGGCGTCGCACATGGAGCCGCCGTTGCCGCAGCTGAACACGCGCCGCCCCTGGTTGAAGGCATTCACCAGCGCATCGCCGGCTGCCTCGATAGCAGACAGCGCCTGCGGGTTGGACAGCAGGGCGTCCAGCGCGCTGCGGGCTTCGGTAAGGGTGGCAACAATATGCGGTTTCATAGGCGGGACGTGTTCTGTATAGCAAGTCGATGCGGCATTTTACCCGTGCTTTGCCCCGCCATCACCCATCATCTGTACACAAAACAGCAGCAAATCAGAAAAACGCGGCGGCGGATGGCTACCAGTACAGCAACTGGCGGCGGTCCAGGCCGATAGCCAGCTGCTGGCCGGGCTGCGGCGCACCCTGCCCCGCCAGCTCGCGCACGCCCAGCAGCAGCTGCCAGGGCTGGCCGCCGTCGCCCGCCACGGTCACGCGCCAGCCGTCGGCCTGCGCCTGGGTCGCCACGATATCACGGCGCGGCTGGCCGGCGCCCAGTACAAAGGCCTGCGGCGGGATGGCGTGGTCATCAAACACGTTATCGATGCCGACAAAACGTGCCACCCAGGCGCTGGCCGGCGCCTGCAGGATGGCCTGCGGCGTGCCCTGCTGCACAATGCGCCCGGCTTGCAAAATGGCCACGCGCTGCGCCAGCGCAAAGGCCTCGTGGCGGTCGTGCGTGACCAGCAACGCCGGCACCTGCAAGGCCGCCAGGTGGCGGCGCACATCGGCCAGCAGCTGCTGCTTCAGGTGGGTATCCAGGCTGGAAAACGGCTCATCCAGCAGCAGCAACCGTGGCTGACACACCAGCGCCCGTGCCAAAGCCACGCGCTGGCGCTCGCCGCCGGACAGCGTGTGCACCGCCGCCTCGCCACGCCCGCCCAGGCCCACCGCCGCCAGCATCTGCAGCGCCTGCTGCCGTGCGGCCAACTTGCCGGTGCCGCGCTCTACCAGGCCAAACGCCACGTTGGCCGCAGCGTCCAGGTGCGGAAACAGCGCGTGGTCCTGAAACATCATGGCGATGTGGCGTTGCTCCGGCGGCAGCCGGGTGATGTCCTGCCCGGCCAGCTGCACACGCCCGGCGTCCGGCCGCTGCAGGCCGGCCACCAGCGCCAGCAAGCTGGACTTGCCCTCGCCGGATGGCCCCAGTAGCGCCAGCGTTTCGCCCGCAGCCACCTGCAGGCTCACGCCTTGCAGCACGGTGCGCCTGGCGTAGGACAGGGTCAGGTCAATCAGCTCGAGCATGGTTTTTCTCCGGCCACTCGATGGCCACAAAGGCCAGCAGGGCAAACAGCATCAACAGACAAGACAACAACAGCGCCAGCTGCAGGTTGGCCGCACCGGGCCGCCCCAGGTGCTGGTAGATCAGCGTGGTGAGCGTGGCCCACTCCGGCCGCGACAAAAACAGGCTGACGGCAAACTCGCCCACAGCCGTGGCGGCAGCAAAAGCCAGGCCACGGCGCAGCGCCGGGCGCATCAGTGGCAGGCTGACGCGGTAAAAACTGCGCCACGGTGTAGCGCCCAGCGTGCGCGCCGCCTGCGGCAGCTGCGGCGGCAGCGCGGCGGCAGCCGACAGCACGCCTTTGGCCACAAAGGGGTAAGCCAGCAAGGCGTAGGCGGCAATCAGCAGCCACACGCTGGCGCTGTACTGCGGGTACAGCAGCAACAGGCCGAAAGCCAGACACACCGGCGACACCATGAACGGCAAAAACACCAGCGCCCGCAAAGCCAGCCAGCGCTGCGCCGCCCAACCGTGGCACAGGCCCAGCAGCAGCGACAGGCACAGCGCGGCGCCGGAAAAACGCAGCGTATTGCCCAGCGCATCGGCTACCTCGGGTGTGGCCAGCATGGCCCACACCGCCGCGTCGGCCTGCAGCGCGCGCCACACAATCGCCAGCAGCGGCAGCAGGCAACACAGCGCCAGCACTGCCAGCGCCGCCGCCAACAGCAGGCGCTGCGGCCAACCTTGCGCAGGCTGGCGCAGGGTGGGCGCCAGCCGCTGCGGCCGCGCCAGCCCACGCTCCAGTGCGGCGTAGCCCAAGGCCACGGCAGCGCCCACGGCCAGCGCCAGCAGCGCCAGCACGCCGGCGTCGGCCAGGTTCAGCTCATAGGCCACCAGGGTGTAGATCTCTACCTCTACCGTGGCGTAGCGCTGGCCGCCCAGCAGCAGCGCCAGGCCAAAACCGGAAAAACAGTACAGAAACACCAGGCACAGCGCCGACGCCAGCCACGGCCGCACCACCGGCCATTCCACCCGCCAGAAGGTGCGCCACGGCGACGCGCCCAGCGTGCGCGCCACCGCCAGCCGGCTGGCCGGTACCTGCTCCAGCCCGTCCACCCCGGCGCGCACCAGCAGCGGCAGGTTATAGAACAGGTTGCCGTACAGCAGCAGCCATGGTGTGTCCTGCAGATTCATGCCGGACAAGCCGTGCGGGCCGAACAGCGCCAGCACGCCCATGCCGGCCACCAGCGTGGGCATGACAAAGGGCAGCATCAGCAGCCGCAGCAGCAGGCGGCGGCCGCGAAAGTCGAAACGCGCCAGCACCCAGGCCAGCGGCAGGCCAATGAGCAAGGCCAGCGCGCAGGTGGCCAGTGCCTGGCCTAGCGACCACGCCAGCCGCCACTGGATGTAGCTGTCCTGCAGCAGCGCCAGGTTGAAACCGGCGTGGCCTTCCTGCAGCAAGCGCGCCAGCGGCGCGGCCACCATCAGCAGCAGGAAAGCCAGCGGCAGCAAGGCTGGCAGGGTACGGTAGCGGTTCATGGGCAAAGGGGTCGGTGGGCGGTGCGGGTTATCGGGCGGGGTGATGGTGGTAAAAAGGAGCAAGGGCGCCGCAGGCGCCCTTGCTACGCGCGACAGCGGCCAACGTTGGCCGCAGGTGACACGCGCCTCAGTTGGCCTGCTTCACCACCAGGCGGTTCCAGCGGCTGACCCAGGCGGCGGTTTTGCTGTTCATGGCGGCCAGGCTGGGGTTGCTGAATTTGGCCGGCTTCTGCGCGTGGGCGAACACCGGGTCGATGGCGGTGCCGGCGACGGCAGGGTACATCCACATTTTGGTCTGCAGGCCGGTTTGCACGCCGTCGCTACGCAGGAAATCCACAAACGCCTGCGCCGCTTGCGGCTCCTTGCCACCTTTCAGCAGCGCCACACCTTCTACCTGCAGGAACACGCCGCCTTTGAGCAGCAGGTTGGCAGTAGGCGATTCGCTGATTTTTTCCTTGCTGTAGAACACCTCGGCCGCCGGGCTGCTGGCGTAGCTCACCACGATGGGGCGGCTTCCACCGTTGCGGCTGAAGTCGGTGTAGTAGGCCTCACTCCAGCCTTTGCTCACTTTCAGGCCGTTGTCACGTACCTTTTCCCACCATTTGAACGCACCGTCTTCGCCACGGTCGGCGATGGTGGCCAGCATAAAGGCCAGACCGGTACTGGACGTGGCCGGGTTCTCTACCACCAGCAGGTCTTTGTAGGCAGGCTTGGCCAGGTCGTCCAGCGTGGCCGGTAGCGGCAGCTTGGCCTTGGCAAACCAGGCTTTGTCGTAGTTCAGCGTCACGTAGCCGTAGTCCACCGCCACAGCGCCCGGTAGCTGGGCGTCTTTTTCGGTGCGGCCAACCTTGCTGCTGGTAGGCGCCAGGATGCCGGCGGTGCTGGCTTTGGCGATGAGCGTGTTGTCGATGCCGTACACCACGTCGGCGATCGGGTTGGCGCGGGTCAGAATCAGCTTGTTCAGCATCTCGCCGGCGTCACCGCCCTTGATGATGGACAGCTTCACGCCGTTTTGCTTTTCGAACTCGGCAATACGGTCTTTGGGCAGGCTGAACGAGCTGTGCGTCATCACGCGCAGCTCGGCGGCCAGGGCAGACAGGGACAAGCCGGCCAGCGCCAGCAGCAGTACAGACTTATTCAACATTTCAGACATCCTCTTTTGGTGATGACGCAACCAAAAAAGAAAGCGGGACACGGGCATACACCCATCACGCTCCCTCCGCTGGCATTATCCAGATCAGGTTATGGGGTATCTCTCAGCCCGCACGCGCAGGCACCCCCGGTGATCGACCCGCGAGTATAGAGCTTTGTGTCACATTCGTTAACACCTGCCCGCCCCCGCTTCACACCGACCCAACAAATAAGCGCCATACTTGATAGATAAATCTGTCAGGAGAACGCCATGTTTCCGCTGCGCAAACTCGCCACCCTGATGTTGCTGCTGCCCCTGCCGGCGCTGGCCGCCCACATCGGCGACGCCGGCGCCCGCCTGCTGCTTGGCCGTACTGGCTTTGGCGCACCGCCGGCGCAGGTGGCCGCGCTGGCGCCGCTGGAACGCGAGGCCGCGGTAGACCACATTCTGGCCAGTAGCCGCAGCGAGCCCGCCAGCGCCCCGCCAGACTGGGCGAAGGAGCCGCTGCTACACCCGCCACGCAAGCAGCTAAGCGAAGACGAGAAAAAAGCCCTGCGCGACACTGAAACCCGGCGCGGCCTGGCCCTGCGCGCCTGGTGGCTGCAGGAAATGGCCACCACTCCCAGCCCGGTCACCGAAAAGCTCACCTTGTTCTGGCACGGCCATTTCGTGTCCGGCCAGAACAAGGTCAAAAGCGCGCAGCTGATGTACCGCCAGAACGCACTATTGCGGCGCGAAGCGCTGGGCAGTTTTGCCAGCCTGCTGCACGACATTGCCCGCGACCCGGCCATGCTGCGCTACCTGGATACCGTGGGCAGCCGCCAGGGCCAGGCCAACGAAAACTTTGCCCGCGAGGTGATGGAGCTGTTCACCCTGGGCGAGGGCCATTACAGCGAGCAGGACATCCGCGAAGCCGCCCGCGCCTTTACCGGCTGGCAGCTGGACCCGGACAACGGCGAGCCGGTATTCCGCCCGCGCCGCCATGACAGTGGCCAGAAAACCGTACTGGGCCACCGCGGCGCACTGGACGGCGACGCGGTGCTGGACACCCTGCTGGCACAGCCGGCCACAAGCCGCTTCATCACCCGCAAGCTGTGGCTGTACCTGGTATCGCCCACCCCGGACGACACCACGGTGAACCGCCTGGCCGCCAGCTTTGCCCGCGATTACCAGATCAAGCCGCTGGTACGCGCCCTGCTGCTCACGCCGGCGTTCTGGCAAAGCAGTGGCCAGCAGGTAAAGTCACCCGTGGAGCTGACCGTGGGCACCGTCGCCACCTTTGACATCAGCGTGCCCGACTGGCAAGCGCTGGCCCAGCTTAACCGCCGCATGGGGCAAGACCTGTTCGACCCGCCCAATGTGCGCGGCTGGCCCGGTGGCGACGCCTGGATCAACAGCGACAGCCTGCTGCTGCGCAAACAGTTTCTGGACAGCCTCACCCGCCCCGGCGGCAACCCGCCACGGCCACAGATCGCGCCGGACTGGCTACAGCAGCACCCCGCCGCCGCCAGCTGGCTACCCGCCCTGCCTGCGGCCAACCCGTTACCGCGCCCCGCCTCGCCCCAGCTGGCGCTGCGCCAGCTGCTGCAAGACCCGGCCTGGCAGCTGCAATAAGGACACCACCATGCAAAGACGACAGTTTCTCGCCGCCCTCGGCGCCGGCCTGCTTACCGTGCAGCTACCCGGCCTGGCCTACGCCATCGCCCCGGCCGGCTATCAGCGCCTGCTGGTACTGGTAGAGCTGAAAGGCGGCAACGACGGGCTCAATACCGTCATCCCCTACAGCAGCCCTGACTACCCCCGGCTGCGGCCAACCCTGGCGATTGCCCGCGAACAGGTACTGCAGCTGGACGAACAACGCGGCCTGCACCCGGCGCTGGCGCCGCTGCTGCCACTGTGGCAAGCCGGCCAGCTGGCCATCGTGCAGGGCGTGGGCTACCCCGAACCCAACCTGTCACACTTTCGTTCCATCGATATCTGGGACACCGCCAGCCACAGTACGCAAACCCTCAGCAGCGGCTGGCTTACCCGCCTGCTGCAGCAGTACCCGGCCGGTGATGCCTTTGCCAGCGACGGCCTGATTCTGGGCAGCCAGACACTAGGCCCACTGGCCGGCGGCGCCCGCGCCGTGGTGCTGCGCAACGCGGCCGACTTTGCACGCCAGGCACGGCTGGCCCAGGCAGCCGCCAGCCAGGGCGGTAGCAGTGCACTGGCGCATGTGCTGAAAGTGGAGGCCGATATCCGCCGCGCCGCCAGCGACATCGGCAAAATGCCCCCCGCCCGGCAGGCCATGGGCAACGCGCAAGACCCCGGCCGCATCCCGGACGCACCAGGCAACTTTGGCCGTGCCGTGCATACCCTGCTGGAAACGCTGGCTGGCGGCAGCCAGGTGGTGGTGGCACGGCTCACGCTGACCGGCTTTGACACCCACGCCGGGCAAGCAGGCACCCAGCAGCGGCTGCTGGGCGAGCTGGCCGAAGGGTTGGCCGCGCTGCAGGCAGGGTTGGCCGCACAGGGGCGCTGGGACGATACGCTGGTGATGAGCTATGCCGAGTTTGGCCGCCGCCCGCGTGAAAACGGCAACCAGGGCACCGACCACGGCACCGTCAACAGCCACTTTGTGCTGGGTGGGCGTGTGGCGGGCGGCCTGTACGGCCAGGCGCCGCAGCTGGCCGGCCTCAGCGATGGCAACTTGCCCTACGCGGTAGACTTTCGCCAGCTGTACGCCACCGTGTGCGAAACCTGGTGGGGCAAACCATCAGCCGCCGTGCTGGGCGGGCGCTTTACCCCGCTGCCCTTGCTGCGCAGCTGACACACGCCGGCCTGGCAACGGCACCGCAACAACAAGCAACCCCGCTTGCCCTACAAGCGGGGTTGCTTGTGCTGCGCGGGCTGGCATCACCCTTTGGGCAGAATGTCCATGCCTTGCAATAAAGGCAGCTCGGCGTGCAGAAAAAGCTGCGCCATGCCCTGCAGGTGCGCTAGCTGGGCGGCATCGCTTTCCATCATCTTGCCTTCGTGTACCACGCGCTCGCGGTTATGCTGCAGCAGCGCGTGCACATGCCTGGCCAAACCATCGGCCATGTGTTCGCCCGCCAGATACTGCTGGATAAACAGCTGGGTAAAGCGCGACAGCGGCACGCCGCCGCCGCTTTGCGGGCTGGCCAGTACGGCAATACGCGCACTGTGCCGGGCCAGCTGCATCAGGTGCCGGTTCAGCCGGTCGGCGGCCTGGCCGTCGGTGGGGGGCTGCTCGGGCAGCGGCAGCAACATGCGCGCGCCCACCAGTACGCGAATCACTTCGACCAGCTGGCTGCGCTGCATGGCGGGGCCCAGCAGCTGCCGGGCCAGCTCGCCCAGCGTGTGCGGCTGGCCATCGACCAGCGCATCCAGCACCGGATCGTACAGTGCGGGGGTGAGGGTGATGGTGCCACGCGGCAAGGCCAGCTTCATTTTTACCTGGTCGCGCGGCACCGCCAGCGCCACACGCAGGCGCGCCCACTGCGCCTGCTGTTCGGCCGGGGCCAGCTTGCGGGCGCCTTTTATCCAGTAGTCGCGGCGAAACTGCTGGTTTTGCATGTAATCGCGTACGGTTTCGCGAAACAGCGGGTCGCTGATACCGTCCAGCAGCGCCTGCTGCTCCGGGGTAAAGTGCAGCACCGGCACCTGGTCCAGCGTGTTGGCCTGGCAGGCGTAGGCCAGCTTGGCCGGGGCCAGCGCGGCGGCCATGTCGGCAAAGTACATGGGCTCCCAGTCGCGGTTGAAATACTCGTGCGCCAGGTAGTGCGGGTCTTGCTTGGCGATGGTGCCCAGCCTGTCTTTTACCCGGCTGTCGGCCAGCGCACGCGGCTCTGCGGCCAACAGCTGCTGGCTGAAATCCAGCGCGGCCTTGACCTGCGCCTCCACGCCGGTACCTGGCGCGCTCATGCGCTCGGCGTGGCAGGCAAACAGTTTGCGCAGCGGGGTAAACGCCGCCCAGCCCGGCAGCGTGTTGTAGCTGATATACAGCACCCCGCCCACGCGCAGCTTGCGGCGCACAAAGTCCACGATCAGGGCGCGGTTGTCAGCCGAGATCCAGCTCCAGATACCGTGCAGGCCGATAAAGTCGAACTGTGGCAGGTCGTCGCGTGTGCAAAACTCGGCAAAAGACTCGTCACTGAGCACGGCACCGCTGCCACTGGCCTCAGCCAGCTCCTGCGCAAACGCGGCGTGCTGCGGGTTGAAGTCGTTGGCGTACCACTGCAGGCTGCCGCTGGCGGCGTGCAGGTTGACGCTGATGCCCTGGCCAAAACCCAGCTCGCAGGCGGTATGCCAGGCCGGCAGCGCATAGCCGGCGTCCTGTAGCACAAAGCGCGCGTGGCTGGGGTTGAGCTCGCTGTAATACCCGTAGGTGTAATCCACATCCGTGACATAACCGGCAGACCAAGACATAAGGCGCTCCCCCGTGGTGGTAGTCCGTATCCGGACACATTAAACCCACCATAGCGCATACCCCGTACTGCCGCAGCAACTGCCCGCCTATTGGCCGCCAGGTGGGCTGCTGTCGGCAATAGCGCGACACCTTGATACCCGTGCCAGGCCAGGCGGCAACGGCCATAGCAATAATTTAGCTATTGTATTTTTATTATCAATTTAACTTTTAAATCACAATGCAGCATGATGGCCTTAATCCATCACACAGCAGGAGCCAGCACATGAAACGCCTCTTCCAGCACCGCATCCACCTGGACGAAATATGGGCCAACCTGGTGTGGATGCAGTAAACCCGCCTGCCGCCCTGGTTCTACCTGCCTGCATGCAAAAAATTTGCATGCAGGGGCTTGCCAAAGCGGGCGGGCTTGTCTAATATTCGCGTCCTACGCCGGTGTAGCTCAGTTGGTAGAGCAGCTGACTTGTAATCAGAAGGTCGAGGGTTCGACTCCTTTCTCCGGCACCAAGCATTTAGGCCCCTGTCGCAAGACAGGGGCCTTTTGCCTTTTCGGCTACCGCACAGCCACCACACGCGCTGTCAGCTGTCACATTGTCATGGTAATGTCGCGCAAATCCTTTTTGCCCGCACACCATGAACAAACGCACCGCCCGCCCCGCCGGCACGCCGCTGTGGCTGCAAATCGAAGCCACCCTCAGCCAGGAAATCCTGGCCCGCACCCTGAGCGGCCGCCTGCCCAATGAAACCACCCTGGCAGAGCGCTTTGCCGTGAACCGCCACACCGTACGCCAGGCCATCCAGCACCTGCAAGACAAAGGCCTCGTGCGCATAGAGCGCGGCCGTGGCACCTTTGTACAAGAAGAAATCATTGCCTACCGCCTGGGCAAAAGCAGCCGCTTTTCCCACAGCCTCAGCGACCAGCACCTGGTCAGCGACGTCGATATCCAGTCCTGTCATTTCGAGCCCGCCAGCGACGCCGTCGCGCGGATGCTGGCCGTGCCTACCGGTAGCCAGGTGCTGCGGGTAGAGGCGCTGGACCTGGCCGATGGCAAGCCGGTTAGCGTCTGTACCCAGTACTTTCCCCTGCCGCGCTTCGATGGCTTTATCGAGCACTACCGCCAGAGCCGCAGCACCAGCGAAGCCTTTGCCCGCCTGGGCATCGCCAGCTTTCGCCGCAGCCTGAGCCGCATCAGCGCCCGCCTGCCGCGCCCCGAAGTGGCCGCCGCGCTAGGCCAGGGCAAGCAGCAACCGGTGCTGTACGTGGAAAGCGTATACACCGACAGTGCCGGCACGCCTATCGAATACGGCATCACCCGCTTTGGCGGTGATAACGTCCAGGTAGAAATCACCCCCGACAGCCTGTAACCCCCGCGGCGTGCCACACCACCCCAGCAAGGTGTGGCGCAAGGCACACAAACTCATCTAGACATCTAGATGTAAATCCCCTGTAATGTTGGCCGCGTACAGTGCGCCTTGTTTCCCAACCCGACACAAGGCGCACGACATGCACACCCTCCGCACCCTGCTGGCCGCCGTGCTGGCCACCACCAGCCTGGCCGCCCTGGCCGACACCACCCTCACCGTGTACACCGCACTGGAAGCCGACCAGCTGAAGGCCTACCAGCAAAAGTTCGAGCAGGAATACCCGGACGTGAAGCTGCGCTGGGTACGCGACTCCACCGGCATCATTACCGCCAAGCTGCTGGCCGAACAAGCCAACCCGCAAGCCGACGTGGTGATGGGCGTGGCAGCGTCTTCGCTGCTGGTGCTGGAAAAAGAAGGCATGCTGCAGCCGTACGCCCCCAAGAACGTGGCCAGACTCAGCAAGGCCTATGTAGACGACAGCAACCCGCCAGCCTGGGTAGGCATGGATGTCTGGGGCGCCGCCATCTGCTTTAACACCGTCGAGGCCGCCAAACAGGGCCTGAAAAAACCGGAAAGCTGGAAAGACCTGCTGAAGCCGGAATACAAAGGCAAGATCGTGATGCCGAACCCGGCCTCCAGCGGCACCGGTTATTTTGACGTCACCGCCTGGCTCACGCTGTTTGGCGAAAAAGAAGGCTGGTCCTATATGGACAAGCTGCACCAGAACATTGCGCAGTACACCCACTCCGGCTCCAAGCCGTGCAAACAAGCCGCTGCCGGCGAGTTCCCTATCGGTATTGCCTTTGAATACCGCGCCGCCAAGCTGAAAGACGGCGGTGCGCCAATCGACCTGGTGTTCCCCAAAGAAGGCCTGGGCTGGGACGTAGAAGCCACCGCCATCATGAAAGGCACGCGCAACCTGGCCGCCGCACGCAGCCTGGCAGACTGGTCTGCTTCGCAGTCGGCCAACGAGCTGTACGAGAAAAACTTTGCCATCGTCGCCCTGCCCGGCATTGCCAAGCCCAACCCGCACATCCCCGCCGACTACGAAAAACGCCTGGTGAAGCAGGATCTGCGCTGGTCTGCAGCCAACCGTGACCGCATCCTGGCCGAGTGGACCCGCCGCTACGACAACAAATCCGAACCGAAATAAGCCACCCCACGCGGCGGGCCAGGCCCGCCGCCGGAGCACCCCATGCCCAGCACCCCGCTTACCCACCTGGACGATGTCGCCAGCCTGCTGGCCGGCAGTGGCACGCGCCTGTACGGCGGCGAAGCCATCAGCCAGCTACAGCACGCCCTGCAAAGCGCCCACGCGGCCGAGCAAGCGGGGGCCAGCCCGGCGCTGATTACCGCCGCCCTGCTGCACGACCTGGGCCACCTGGTGTGCGAACAGGGCGACGAAGACATCACAAACGGCCTCAACGACCACCACGAAGCGGTGGCCGTACACAGCCTGCAACACCTGTTTGCGGACGAGGTATTGCAGCCCATTGCCCTGCACGTGGCCGCCAAACGCTATTTGTGCGCCGTGCAGCCCGGCTACCACGCCGCGCTGTCGCCGGCCTCGCAAGCCTCGCTGGTACTGCAAGGCGGCGTGATGAGCGCCGCCGCCTGCCAGCGCTTTGCCGCCCGCCCGTGGGCAGCCGATGCCCTGACACTACGCCACTGCGACGACCTGGCCAAAGACCCTGCCGCCAGCCCGCCGCCGCTGGCGCACTACCTGGCTATTGCGGCCAACGTTTTGAAAGCCACACCATGAAGCTCGACCCCACCACCCTGCTGCACAAAGCCCCGCCAGCCGATGGCGCAGCTACCCGCCCCTACCTGACACTGGCCGGCATCAGCAAACGCTTTGGCCAGCAGCAGGTACTGAGCCAGCTGGACCTCACCATCGGCAAGGGCGAATTCGTCTGCCTGCTGGGCCCATCCGGCTGCGGCAAAACCACGCTGCTGCGCCAGATCGCCGGGCTGGATGTACCCGATAGCGGCCAGATCGTCATGGATGGCCGCGACATCACCCTGCTGCCACCGGCGCAGCGCGACTACGGCATTGTGTTCCAGAGCTACGCGCTGTTTCCCAACCTGACCGTGGCCGACAACATCGCCTACGGTCTGGGCGGTGCCCGCCGCGACAAACAGCGCCGCGTCGCCGAGCTGCTGGCGCTGATCGGCCTGGACGAGATCGCTGGCAAATACCCGGCGCAGCTGTCCGGCGGCCAGCAGCAGCGCGTGGCGCTGGCGCGCGCACTGGCCACCTCGCCCAGCCTGCTGTTGCTGGACGAGCCGCTGTCGGCGCTGGACGCCCGCGTGCGCGAACACCTGCGCCGCGAGATTCGCAGCCTGCAGCAAAAGCTGGGCATTACTACCATCATGGTCACGCACGACCAGGAAGAAGCCCTCACCATGGCCGACCGCGTGGTGGTGATGAACGGCGGCCGCATCGAGCAGTGCGCCACGCCGTTTACGCTGTACCGCGAGCCGGCCACGCGCTTTGTGGCCAGCTTTGTCGGCCAGGGCAACTGGTTGGCCGCACGCAGCCGCAGCACGCTGCACGCCACGCTGGGTGACGTGTCGCTGCTGCTGCCCGCACCGCACGGCACCCCGTCCGGCAGTGCGCTCACCCTGTTTATCCGCCCGGAAGACCTGGTGCTGCACCCGCGCTGGCCAGCCACGCCCGACGCGGTACTGGCCGACATCACCAAGCTGGAACTGCTGGGCCCCATCTACCGTGTGAGCCTGCACGTACCGGCCTGGGGTGCGGCCAACGTGGTGGCCGACATCACCCACGCCCAGCTGGCACAGCTGGATATCAGCCCGCAGCAGCGCGTACCGGTGTCGCTGAACGCCGCACGGCTGCGCGTGTTTGCCGGCGAGGAGAAGCAGCATGACTAGCCTGAGTACCCCGCGCCGCCTGGCCGCCAGCCGCGACGAAACCCAGGCCGGCTGGCTGCTGTGGCTGCTGCTGGCCCTGCTGGTGGTGGCCGTGCTGCTACCGCTGGCCGCCATCCTGGGCCAGGCCATGCTGGCCAGTGACGGCAGCTTTGCCGGCCTGGCACCGCTGCGCGACACGCTGGCACAGCCGGGGCTGGCCCGCGCAGCGGGCGGCAGCCTGCAGGTGGCGCTGGCCACCACCGCCCTGGTGCTGCCGCTGGCCTACGGCTACGCCGCTGCGCTCACCCGCGTGGCCCTGCCGGGGCGCGGGCTGTTCCGCCTGCTGGCCCTGCTGCCGCTGCTGGCGCCATCGCTGCTGCCGGGCATTTCGCTGGTGTACCTGTTTGGCCACCAGGGCTTGCTCAAAAGCTGGTTTGCCGACGGCAGCATCTACGGCTTTGCCGGCATCGTGCTGGGCGAGGCGTTTTATACCTTTCCGCACGCGCTGATGATTCTGCTGACCTCGCTGGCAGTGGGCGACGCCAGGCTGTACGAGGCGGCGCGCACGCTGGGCGCCGGCCCGCTGCGCCGCTTTGCCACCATTACCCTGCCCGCCACGCGCTACGGCCTGGTGTCGGCCGCCATGGTGGTGTTTACCCTGGTGGTCACCGACTTTGGCGTGGCCAAGGTCATCGGCGGCCAGTACCCAGTGCTGGCGGTAGAGGCGTACAAGCAGGTCATCGGCCAGCAGAACTTCCCGCGCGGCGCGGTCATTGGCCTGCTGTTGCTGCTGCCGGCGCTGCTGTCGTTTGCCGTAGACCGCTGGCTGCAACGGCGCCAAGGCACCCAGGTATCGGCGCGCGCACAGCCACTGCAGCCGCTGCGCCAGCCACTGGCGCGCCTGCTGGCGCTGCTGTACTGCAGCGCGGTGGGTGGTGCACTGCTGGTGCTGCTGGGTACCGCCATTGCCGCCGCTTTCATGCAGCAGTGGCCTTACCAGCTGGGTTTTACGCTGCAGCATTTCGACTTTGACCTGGTAGACGGCGGCGGCTGGCTGGCGTTTGCCAACAGCCTGAAGCTGGCGCTGTATACCGCGCTGGCCGGCACGGTACTGGTGTTTCTGGGCGCCTGGGGCAGCAGCAAGCTGCGCACCGCCGGCACGGCTGGGCAGCTGCTGCACGCGCTGGCCATGCTGCCCATGGCGGTACCGGGGCTGGTGCTGGGCCTGGGCTATATCTTTTTCTTCAACCATGCGGCCAACCCGCTGCACGGCCTGTACGGCACGCTGGCCATTCTGGTGCTGTGCTCGGTGGCGCACTTTTACACCACCGCCCACATGACGGCGCGCACCGCGCTGGCGCAGCTGGATGGCGATTTCGAGCCGGTGGCCGCTTCGCTGAAAGTCCCGCTGTGGCGCACGCTGTGGCGCGTCACCCTGCCCACCTGCCTGCCGGCGGTGCTGGATATTGCCCGCTACTTTTTTGTGTCGGCCATGACCACCGTGTCGGCGGTGATCTTTCTGTACACGCCTGACACCGTGCTGGCAGCCGTAGCCGTGCTGAACATGGACGACGCCGGCGATACCGCTGCCGCCGCGGCCATGGCCACGCTGATCGTAGCCAGCAGCGGCGCCGCCTGCCTGCTGTTTGCCCTGCTGTCGCACTGGTTGCTGGCACGCAGCCAGCGCTGGCGCCACCCGCTATAAACCCTGCCCCACCGGGCTGCGGCCCGGTTTTTCTGACCCCACAAAGACATCTAGACAAGCAAGGAAACACCATGCGCGAACCGATACTGCTGACCCCCGGCCCGCTCACCACCAGCCTGGCCACCAAAACCGCCATGCTCACTGACTGGGGCTCGTGGGATAGCCGCTTCAACCAGCTGACCGCAAGCGTCTGCCACGACCTGCTGGCCATTGCCGGCGGCCAGGGCAGCCACGTGTGCGTACCACTGCAAGGCTCTGGCACCTTTGCCGTCGAAGCCGCTGTGGCCAACCTGGTACCGCGCAGCGGCAAGCTGCTGGTGCTGGCCGGCGGCGCCTACGGCCGCCGCATGGCCGACATTGCCCGCTATCTGGGGCGCGAACACAGCCTGTACACCACCGCCGACGACACCCCGCCGGACGCCGCCACCCTGGCCATGCTGCTGCACGACGACCCGGCCATTACCCACGTAGGCCTGGTGCACTGCGAAACCAGCACCGGCATGCTGAACCCGCTGGCCGAGCTGGCCGCCGTGGTGCACGCCGCCGGCCGCCGCCTGATTGTGGACGCCATGTCCAGCTTTGGCGCACTGCCCATCGACGTGGCCGCGCTGCACATCGACGCGCTGGTAGCCAGCAGCAACAAATGCCTGGAAGGCGTGCCCGGCATGGGCTTTGTCATCGTCAACCAGGCCAGCCTGGCCGCCAGCCGCGGCAACAGCCACTCGCTGTCGCTCGACCTGGCCGCGCAGCACGACTACCTGCAAGCCACCGGCCAGTGGCGTTTTACCCCGCCCACGCATGTGGTTGCCGCGCTGCGCGCTGCGCTAGACCAATACCTGGCCGAAGGCGGCCAGCCGGCACGCCTGGCGCGCTATGCGGCCAACGCGGCGCAGCTGCAGCACACCCTGGGCGAAGCCGGGCTGGCGCTGTTTCTGCCGCCCGCGCTGCAGGCCCCCATCATCCTGACCTTCCACGCGCCGGCGCACCCGGACTACCGCTTTGCCACCTTGTACCAGGCGGTGCGCGAACAGGGCTTTGTGCTGTACCCCGGCAAGCTCACCAGCCAGGAAACCTTCCGCGTGGGCTGTATCGGCGCTATCGACCAGGCCGAAATCGGCCAGGCCTGCCACGTCATCATTTCCACCCTGCGCCAGCTCGGCTGGCTTGCCTGAGGAACACACCATGCACACCTACCAACACCTTGAAGCCGTGATTTTCGACTGGGCCGGCACCGTCGTGGACTTTGGCTCCTTTGCCCCCACCCAGGTACTGATCGACGTATTCGAGCGCATCGGCGTACCGGTCAGCATGGCAGAAGCCCGCGTACCCATGGGCCTGGCCAAATGGGACCACATCCAGGCGCTGGGCCGCCTGCCGGGCGTGGCCGAGCGCTGGCAGGCGCGCTTTGGCCGCGCCATGCAGGACAGCGACGTGGACGCGCTGTACGCAGAGTTCATGCCGCTACAGGTGGCACGCGTGGGCGAATACTCCGCCCCCATCCCCGGCGCCATTGCCACGGTAGACAGCCTGCGCGCACGCGGCCTGAAAATAGGCAGCTGCTCCGGCTACCCGCGTGTGGTGATGGACCAGCTGCTGCCACTGGCCGCCGCCGCCGGCTACGCGCCGGACCACACCGTGGCCACCGACGACCTACCCGCCGGCGGCCGCCCCGGCCCGTGGATGGTGCTGGACAATGTCCTGGCGCTGGGCGTGGGCGATGTACGCCACTGCGTGAAGGTAGACGATACCGTGCCGGGCATTACCGAAGGCCTGCGTGCCGGCATGTGGACAGTCGGCCTGGCCGCCAGCGGCAACGCCGTGGGGCTGACCGCCGACGAATGGGCAGCGCTCAGTCCGGCGCAGCAAGCCGAGTACCGCGCCCCGGCCGAAGCACAGCTGCGCGCTGCCGGCGCGCACTACGTGGTGGACACCCTCATCGAGCTGCCTGCGGTGCTGGACGCCATCGAGGCACGCCTGGCCAATGGGGAACGCCCGTGAGCCAGCAAGCCTTCTGGCTACAACAGGCGCTAGCCGCCGAGGGCCAGCCGCAGCCGGTACCACTGCAGGGCGAGCTGCTGGCCGACGTGTGCATTGTGGGCGGTGGCTTTACCGGCCTGTGGACCGCCATCATGACGCAGCAGGCGCAGCCGCACTGGCGCATCGTGGTACTGGAAAAAGACCTGTGCGGCAGCGGCGCGTCGGGGCGTAACGGTGGCTGCATGCTGACCTGGAGCACCAAATATCTGTCGCTGTGCCAGCTGTACGGCGCCGAGGAGGCCGGCCGCCTGGTAGCCGCCTCGGAACAAGCCGTGCACGACATCGACCGCTTCTGCCGCCAGCACGGCATAGATGCGGGCATACGCCTGGGCGGGGCAGTATACGCCGCCAGCAGCGCCGCGCAGGCTGGTTTGCTGGATGGCGTACTGGCCGCACTGGACAAGGTTGGCCGCAACCGCTGGCAGCCGCTGGGCGCCGCCGCTACCGTGGCGCTGGGTGGCAGCGCGCAGCTGCAGCACGGCGTGTACAGCCCGGCGGCGGGCAGCCTGCAGCCGGCGCTGCTGGTCCGCGGCCTGCTGCGCGTGGCCCGCGCCATGGGCATCAGCGTGTACGAACACAGCGCCATGACCACCCTGCAAGAGGGGGAACAGGTGCGGGTGCATACCGCGCAGGGCTGCGTACAGGCACGGCAGGCGGTGATGGCGCTGAACGCAGCCATGCCGCGCCGCTTTGGCCAGCTGGCCGATAGTGTGGTGCTGGTATCGTCCGACATGGTGGTTACCGAGCCCGCGCCCGAGATTATCCGGCAGCTGGGGCTGGACCGTGGCCAGGCGGTGTGCGACCTGCGCACCTTTGTGCACTACTGGCGCAGCACGCCGGACGGGCGGCTGATGCTGGGCAAAGGCGGCAACCGCATTGCCTGGGGCAACCACCTGCACGCTTACTTTGACCAGCCCAGCGCCTACTGCGGCCAACTGCAGGCGGCCATCTCGCGCTTCTTTCCGGCGCTGGCCGAGGTGCCGCTGGCGCAAAGCTGGACCGGCGCGTCCGACCGTTCGGCCACCGGCCTGCCGTTCTTTGGCGTGCTGCCCGGCTACCGGCGGGTGTTTTACGGCATGGGGTATTCCGGCAATGGCGTGGTGCAGTGCCACCTGGGCGGGCAGCTGCTGAGCAGCCTGCTGCTAGGGCAGGACAATGCCTGGACGCGCAGCCCGCTAGCGCAGGGGCCGCTGGCGCAGTTTCCGCCCGAGCCGCTACGCTGGCCCGGCGCCATGCTGGTGCGCCAGGCCATACGCAGCGTGGAGGCAGCACAGGACGCCGGGCGGCGCCCGGCCATGCTGGCCACGCGGCTGGCAGCGCTGGCCAGCATGGCCGGCAAAGCCGACTCTGCCTGAAAAAAACAAGGGGACGCACGTGGGCTACATAACCATCACACGTAGCAGCCCCAAGCTGGATGCCGTGACCACCGCCGCCCCCAATGCACCAGATAGCGTACACATCAACCCCGCCAACACTTGCCGCGTGGCGGCGGGGTTATTTACAAGCATATCGCTACGCCACGCGTCATGACTTGATAAGTCCGATGACCAAAATATCCCTTTCCCCCTAACAGGCTTTTATTGATCACAAAGAATAATGGCATAGTCCCGTTTTGACCTGCCGGACTGCCGCCATGGCCGATATCGCCACCCTGCTAGCCAGCTTTGCCAGCGCCTTCACCCAGCACACGCGCCAGCTCACCCTGCAACTCGGCGACAACCTCCAGCACGCTCTCGGCCTGCTCCCCCTCTCGCTCACCACCCACGAAGCC
>JAIYAC010000009.1 GCA_027489245.1 Neisseriaceae bacterium
GAGCGGTAGTTCAGTTGGTTAGAATACCGGCCTGTCACGCCGGGGGTCGCGGGTTCGAGTCCCGTCCGCTCCGCCAACCATTAAAAAGCCTTCCTCGCGGAAGGCTTTTTGCATTTCAGCCCTACCCCACCACAAATACCGCACATAAAAAAGCCAGCCCATATAGGGCTGGCTATGCTGGCGTGGCAAGTGAAACCAGATCAGTCTTTGCGCCAGCCATTCCACAGCGCCATCGAAATCAGCACAACGAACAGAACGCCAGTCCACACCGGCATGGACTGACCAAGAAAGGTCCAGCCCAACTCGGCGCATTCGCCACTGCCTTTGAACACGGTATTGAGCACCTGGGTTAGCGGCAAGGTTTCGAGCATGAAATCCAGCCCAGGCCCACATGCCGGCACCTGGTCTTTGGGCAAGTGCTGCAGGTACACATGCCACGCCGCCACCGCGCCACCCGCCAGGGCAGTCAGCGCCACCAGCGATGCAGCAAGCTTTGCGGCCAACCTTTGCGGATTCACCAAGGCAAACAAGCCGGCCAATACGCCGGTAGAAATAACACCCACGCGCTGAAAAATGCACAGCGGGCACGGCTCCAGGCCCATGCCGTGCTGGGCATACAGGGCAAAGCCCATGGATGCGGCACACACGGCCGCGATGGCGGCAAAACCCTGCCGTCTGGATAAACGCATTACAACCCCCTTGAAAATAGCGGTGCACAACAGCCGCACCCATAGCAGACTAGTTTTTTTGTAGAAAATTCAGTATTTCATCCTGCCGGGCCATTGCATCCTTGTAGCCCAGGTCGATGAGCTCCTTGCCATATGCCGGATCAAACAGCAGATAGCTCGCCAGCACCGAACCACGCTGGCGCATGGCCCCCGCCCCCCGCATGAGAAAGCGCATGGCCGGCGGAAAGCTTTTTACATGCTTGAAGGCAATCGCCTCCAGCGACACACTCGGTGAAATATTCAGCACATCTACCCGTTTTAGCGCCGTGCGGCCACTGCACCGCACCTGCTCATCCAACAACGAGATGGTATGGTTCACGCGACTGAGGCGCTCCATATCGGTGGCCATACTGTCAAAAAAGATGCTGTTGAGCAAATGGCCAAAGACCATGGCCAGCGAGGGGCGGTCACCCACCAGCCGCCGCTCAGGCCTCGGCCGCTGCTCGGTATTCAGGTTGATGACAAAAAGCTTTTCCGCCCCCAGATGCAAAGCGGGCGACAGTGGCGCCATCTGGCGAATAGCACCATCACAATAAAAACGGCCATTGATGGTGGCGGCAGGAAACACCATGGGGATGGCCGAGGTAGCCATCAGGTGGTCCACCCCGATAGACTCGCGCACGCCCAGACGCTGGTAGCGGTGCCACTCGTCAATATCGTCGCACCCCTCAAAAAAACTGACCGACTGGCCGGTGGTATAGCAGGACGCCGTCAGCGATAGCGCACGCAGATGGCCGCTTTGCACTGCCCGCGAGACACCATCAAAATTGACCGACCGGCTGAGCAGCTCGCGTAGGGGGCTGTTATCCAGCAGGCTGGCCGGGTTGTGCACCAGCTTGCCACCCGTCAGTACCGAGCCACCCCATGCCAGAAAGGCGCGCGCAAAGTATGGCCAGTCTGCCCGGTACACTTGGCTAACATGCAGGCCCTTCCACATCTTGGCCAGAAACGCCGTGGCGCGGCGAAAGTGCATCGACCCTGCGGCCAACCCCACGGCATTGATGGCGCCGGCAGACGTACCGCTGATAATGGGAAACGGGTTGCCATGATCGCGCGGCAACATGTGCGCCACCGCCATCAGCACCCCTACTTGATAGGCTGCCCGTGCGCCGCCACCTGCCAGCACCAGCCCGACGATAGGCTTGTCCATATCTCGCTCCCTGTTTTGCTTTGAGTATGGAACACCGGCCGCCATGCGGCAGCGTTTGTGCGCTAGTACTGCACCTCTACCGGGTCCAGCATGCGCCACAAATACCAGGTAGCCACGCTGCGCCACGGGCGAAAGGCCTCGCCCATCTGCCGCAGCTCGGCCAATGCGGGTCGCGCCGGCAAGCCGTGAATGACCACCAGTGCTTTTTGCAAGCCGATATCATCCACCGGCCATACATCCGGGCGACACAGGTTGAAGATCAGGTACATCTCTGCCGTCCAGCGGCCTATGCCGCGCACAGCCACCAGCTCACGGATGATGGTCTCGTCGTCCAGCGCATCAAAACGCGCCGGGTCGATGCGGCCATCCAGAAAATGCCGCGCCAGATCTTGCGCGTATTCCACCTTGCGCAGTGAGAAGCCCACCGCCCGCAGCGCATCCGGCGGGGCACCCACCACGGCCAGCGGGCTGGTGGTATCGAGCAATGCGGCCAACCTGGCCCAGATGGCATCGGCCGCGGCAATGGAAATCTGCTGCCCGACAATGGCCCGCAGCAGCGTCTCGAATGGCTCGCCCCGTGTTTTCAGCACGCTGGCGGGATACTGCGCAATCAAGGCGGCGAGCGCCGGGCTACGCTGCGACAGCTCGGCGCAGGCCTGCGGCCAGTAGCCTGGCGTCACGCCTCGCCCGCCACCATCATATTGCCCAGCAGGACCGAACCCATATGGCGGCTGCCACGGTAATCGATATCGTCACCAATGGCATCGATACCCTGCAGCATGTCGCGCAGATTGCCGGCAATGGTCAGTTCCTCCACCGGGTAGGCGATCACGCCGTTTTCCACCCAGAAGCCACTGGCACCGCGCGAGTAATCGCCGGTCACCATATTGATGCCCTGCCCCATCAGCTCGGTCACCAGCAAGCCGGTGCCCATACGTGCCAGCAACGCCGGCAGGCCACCGGCCAGCGTAGGCTGCACCACCAGGTTATGGGCGCCGCCCGCGTGGCCGGTGCTTTGCATGCCCAGCTTGCGTGCCGAGTAGCTGCCCAGGAAATAGCCTTGCAATACACCATCTTGCACAAACTGGCGTGCCGTGGTGGCCACGCCTTCATCGTCGGCGCAGCCACTGGCCAGGCCGCGCAATACAAACGGGTCTTCGCTGATATTCAACAGCGGTGCGGCCACTTGCTGCCCCAGGCTATCCAGCAAGAAGCTGGACTTGCGGTACAAGCTACCACCGCTCACCGCCTGCACCAGATGGCTTAACAAGCTGCCCGCCACTGGCGCCTCGAACAGCACCGGGTACTGGCCTGTTTTTACGCGGCGGCCATCCAGGCGGCGCACGGCACGCTCGCCAGCGATGCGGCCAACCTCTTCTGCCGACAACAGGTCGTCAGCATGGCGGGCCGTGCTGTACCAGTAGTCGCGCTGCATGCTGTTGGCACCCGATGCCACCACCGACGCCGACAGACTATGACGCGAGGTCGTCAGGCTACCGCTGTAACCATGGCTATTGGCATAGCAGTGGCGCGTAGCGTGCGTGGCCACGGTGCCACCTTCCGAGTTGCTGATGCGGGCATCCACACCACGCGCCACGTCTTCGGACTGGCGCGCCAGGGCAATGGCCTGCTCTACCGGCAAATCCCAAGGGTGATACAGGTCCAGGTCACGACGATTGCCGGCCTTCAGTAATAACTCGGGGTCTGCCAGGCCGGCGCAGTCGTCCTCGGCGGTGTAGCGCGCGATATTCAGTGCGGCAGCGGCGGTGTCTGCCAGCGCCTTGTCAGAAAAATCGGAAGTACTGGCGTGGCCTTTCTTCTGGCCCAGATACACCGTCAGCGACACGCCTTTGTCGCGGTTATATTCGATGGTTTCCACTTCGCCCAAGCGTACCGACACATTCTGCCCGCAGCCCTCGGAGACATCGGTTTCCGCAGCGGTAGCACCGCCAGCCTGGGCCAGCGCCAGCATACGGGCAGCAATGGCTTCCAGTGCGGCCTCGGTATACGAAAAAATCTGCTCTGCCATATGGTTTTCTCTAGTGATAAGGCACGACGGGGGCACACACCAGTCGGCCGTGACGGGTTCTTTTCCGGTATCATACCAGCTTGAAACCTTAATCAAGTCTTAGCGAATGTCGAACGTTTTTAACAATGGCAGCAATAATGGCCTGCCCCCCAGCAAATCCCAGCTCAAGCGCGACATGGATGCGCTGCAGAACATTGGCCGCGCGCTCACCGAGCTGCCTGCCGCCAAACTGAAAAAGATGGAGCTGGATGACACCCTGCTGGCTGCCGTGCTGGACTACCAGCGCTTTAACGCCAACGGTGCCAAGCGCCGCCAGCTGCAATACATCGGCAAACTGATGCGCGATATCGACCCGGAGCCGATCGAGCAAAAGCTGGCCGCACTGCGTGGCGACTCCAGCACCCACACCCGCTGGCTGCACCTGGTAGAACGCTGGCGCGAACGCCTGCTGGAAGACGACAAGAACGTGCAGATCTTCATCGACGACTTCCCCGAGGTTGACGTTCAGCAGCTGCGCACCACCGTGCGTAACGCCCGCAAAGAGCGCGATGAAGCCAAGCCGCCGAAAGCAACCCGCCTGCTGTTCCAGATGATCAAAGAGCTGATCCCGGAGCAAGGCCGCCAGAAGAATGCCCCTGAAGACGCTATCGAACAGGACGACGAGGCATGACTCTGAAAATCGGGCTGGTATCCATCTCCGACCGCGCCAGCCAGGGCGTGTACGAAGACAAGGGCATTCCTGCGCTGGTGGACTGGCTTAGCCTGTGCATCCGCAGCCCCTTCGAGACCACCACCTGCCTGATTCCGGACGAGCAAGCCACCATCGAAGCCACCCTGCGCCAGCTGGTAGACGAACAAGGCTGCCACCTGGTGCTCACCACCGGCGGCACCGGCCCTGCGCTGCGCGATGTCACACCGGAAGCCACATTGGCGGTGGCCGACCGCGTGATGCCAGGCTTTGGCGAGCAAATGCGCCAGATCAGCCTGAAATTCGTGCCCACCGCCATCCTGTCACGCCAGGTAGGCGTCATCCGCAAGCAAAGCCTGATCCTGAACCTGCCAGGCCAGCCCAAGGCCATCCGCGAAACACTGGAAGGCCTGCGCGAAGACGGCGTCGTCACCGTACCCGGCATTTTCGCCGCCGTACCCTACTGCCTGGACCTGATCGGCGCCCCGTACGTGGAAACGCGCGAGGAAGTGGTCAAAGCCTTTCGGCCCAAGTCCGCCATCAAGCCTGCAGTGTGACCGCGTACCAAGCGCCCCGCTGGCTGCCCGGCAGCCACGCCCAGACTATCTGGCCTGCCCTCATGCTGAAGCAGGCTCCACCCGCCTATCGCCGCGAGCTGTGGGCCACGCCGGATGGCGGCCACATCGCGGTAGACCGCATTGACGGCCAAGCCGGCCAACCGCTGGTGGTGCTATTTCATGGCCTAGAAGGCAGCAGCCACAGCCATTACGCCATCGCCCTGATGCGCGCACTGCAAGCGCGTGGCTGGCATGGCGCGGTACCACACTTTCGCGGCTGCGGCGGTATCGAAAATACCCAGCCCCGCGCGTACCACGCCGGCGACGCGGCGGAAATCGGCTGGATTTGCCGCAGGTTGGCCGCAGAAAACCCGCAGCTCTTCGCCGCAGGCGTGTCATTAGGCGGCAATATGCTGCTGCGGCATATGGGCGAACAAGGTAGCCAGGCCATACCACTGGCCGCGGCAGCCATCTCGGCGCCACTCGATCTGGCTGCTGCCAGTACCCGGCTGGACCGCGGCGTGGGCCGCTTGCTGTATACGCGCATGTTCATGAATACGCTCAAGCCCAAATCACTGGCCCAGCTGCGGCACCACCCTGGCCTGTTCGACCGCCGTGCCGTACAACGCGCCCGCACCTTTGGCGAGTTCGACAACCTCGTCACGGCCCCCCTGCACGGCTACCGCAACGTGCAGGACTACTGGGCCCGCGCCAGCAGCAAACCGTTGCTCAAGCAGATCATGCGGCCAACCCTGGTGCTGAACGCGGTCAACGACCCCTTCCTGCCGCCACATGCCCTGCCCGGCCAGGCCGATGTCAGTACATCAGTACTGCTAGAGCAGCCAGCCGAAGGCGGCCACGTCGGTTTTGTCAGCGGGCCCTTCCCCGGCACACTAGCGTGGCTACCCCAGCGTCTGTTAGCATTTTTCGATTCATACCAGCGCGCCTAAGCGCACAGCAGAAAGCCCTCGCACCATGTCTGACATTCTGAAAAAAATCTGTGCCACCAAGGTAGAAGAAATTGCCCAGCGCCGCCCGCAACGCTCTCTCGCCAGCCTGCGCGCAGAAGCAGAAGGCCGCCACGGCGACCAGCGCGATTTTGTGGCTGCCATCCGCGCCAAGCATGCCGCCAGCCAAGCCGCCGTGATTGCCGAGGCCAAAAAGGCCAGCCCCAGTAAAGGCGTGATTCGTGCCGACTTCAACCCTGCCCAGATTGCACAAAGCTACGAGCAAGCCGGCGCCGCCTGCCTGTCCGTGCTGACCGATGCGCAGTACTTCCAGGGCCACGAAGACTACCTGCAGGCCGCGCGCGCCGCCTGCCAGCTGCCGGTGCTGCGCAAGGACTTCATGGTAGACGAGTACCAGATCTACGAAGCCCGTGCCATTGGCGCCGACTGCATCCTGCTGATTGCCGCCTGCCTGAGCCTGCCGCAAATGCGCGACTTCGAAGCGCTGACGCAAGAGCTGGGCATGGCCGTACTGGTAGAGGTGCATGACGAGTACGAGCTGGAAGCAGCATTGCAGCTCAACACACCGCTGGTGGGCGTGAACAACCGCAACCTGCGTACCTTTGAAGTGAGCCTGGACACCACGCTGCGTCTGCTACCGGAAATCGGTAAAGACCGCATTGCCGTCACCGAGAGCGGCATCATCCAGCCTGCCGATGTGCAAAAAATGCGTGACCACGCCGTGCACACCTTCCTGGTGGGCGAAGCATTCATGCGCCAAGCCGACCCTGGTCTGGGCCTGCAACAGCTATTTGCCTGACAACAAAAAACGAGCAGCGCATGACACGCTGCTCGTTTTTTGAACTACCCGTAGCACCCAAAGCTGCACCTACGTATGGTTTCAGGCCTTTGCTACGCCAAAAAGCAATCGTACAAAGTGGTACCTACCCCGCTGTCACTACTGGTACGCAAGCAAGCGTTTACGTTCGTTCTCGCTGAACAGCTTCTGCTCTAACACCTGCAATGCCTGTTGTCGCTGTGGATCCGAATACGCGGTATCTTTGACAAGCTGCTCGCGCGCCTGCCGCCATTGCTGCAATTTGGCTTGCCATGCGGCAGCCTCTGCATCCGCGGCTGCCAGCCTTTGCGCCGCTTCCGTCCCCACCATACCTGCACGCAAAGCCTGTAGCTGCGCTGGCGTACCGCCTTGCTGACGCAAACTTCGCTCAGCATCTGCCAGTGCAATATGCTGTGTCATTTGCTGACGAGCAGCACGCAGCTCGGGCGGTAACGATTGCTCCAGAACGTCCAGTTGACGGCGCTTTTCTGCCTCACTGATGTCCTGTCTGCGCTGAATAGCCATCCGCTGCAAAATTAGCTGATCCATCGCATCCGTATGTGCAAAAAGCAGCTCGAGCTCCTGCGGGGTAAAGTGCCGCGCACGAATCTGGCTGAGCAACTGAAGGCGCTGGCCCATCTGGCCCACCACGTCTGTGGATACAGGGCGAGTCGCTTTGCCTGCCTGCCCCAAGTCATGCAGATAGGCCAGATAGCGACGGAAAAAGTCCTGCGCATCCATTAAAGCCTTGCCACTCAGACGCGCTGCCAGTTGCTTGTCTATCTCCTGACGAATCTCCGGAAAGGTACGCTCGCCCTGCGTAGCCAGATAATAATCAAACAGCGCTTTCAGCTGTTTGGCGTCCATCTTGCCACTCACCGGCGCCGGCGGCAGGCCATCTACCGATGTTTGCCGTAGCGAGGGGGCAAACACCCCCTCTGCTACAGGCTGCTCGGCACTACCCGACTGCCACCAGTATGCGCCGCCTAGTGCGGCCAACACTAGCACCAGCCATCCCTTGCCTTGCAGCCGCATGCTTACACTCCCAGGTTACGCAGACGGTTGGCATGCTGACGGAACAGCGTGACAGGGCTGGTTTCCAGGATGTTACCCAGACCAAAGAACATATTGGTCTCATCCAGATGGTTGAAACGATAGTTGTCGCGAATAACCTGGCCCAGGTGCGACGAGCAGGTTCCCACCAAACCATCGTTAGGCTCAGCGCCAAACACCAAGCCGGTTGCGGCCAACAAAGGATCACCCACATCCAGCGGGTTAGTGTAAGGCTGGGCACCGGACCAGGAGAAGTAATGGATGCCGTTGACTTGATAAGCACCTTCGCCACAAGCCGTAGCAGGTACTGCTTGCGGATGGCGACTATTAAAAGCAAGTGTCCCCGGTGTAGTAAGCGAGTTCAACGTAGCCAGCTCGTCTTGCGACAGGCTGCTGCCGGTAGAGAACAAGCGGATCATGCTAGCAAAAGCCCCACCCGCCGCAGCCACGACCGACTCGGTCACAGAACCTGGGGGCAGTACGCCACGCAGTGCATCTGCCACCTTAGAACCCTTGTTCACACCACCCACACTGGTCACCGATGCCACCAGATCTGGCCTAACTGATGCCACGTAACGAGAGGTAGGTGATCCCATGCTATGGCCGATCAGGTTAACCTTCTGCGAACCTGTCATGGCTACGATGCGCTGAACCTGCTCCAGTAGCTGCTCACCACGACGCTCATAGCTGTCAGCTGGCGACACTTGGGCGATATAAACTTGTGCGCCACTACGCTGCAGCTCGGCAGGAATCCCGTAGAAGTAATCCATACCCAGAAGGCTATCAAACCCCAATACGCCGTGTACCAGCACGATCGGGTACTTGGTTTTGGTATAAGTAGCCTCGCTGTCAGCAGGCACACTACCCATACCGAAGGCCGGCTGCAAGCCGGCAGCCAGCAACGCTGCCGTCGCCAGAATGCGTTTAGCCGCGGTCAATTTGCCCATAACATCTCCTCTGTGAATGACTTGTGATCTTGATGTCACAATACTTGAGCGCACTCCAAAATTAGAGTGAGTACTCAATTTACACGTTCGGCGGTAGACAAAAAACCTGCAGGCGAGTGTTCTATAAATCAAAAAAACGATTGTATGATTTTCTCCACAACTGTCTCGTAGAAGGACACCCACTAGTGACAGTCAGGGAGAACCATGACCAAGAACACATAAGCAATACAAAATGACGTAAAAATACTATACTCGCACTTCATTCTGTAATTGCATTGTGTATAAAAATCGCACGACATTTGACTGCTTGCAAAGCAATACATTCGTATAAAAGATGGCTGCCATTGGGCCAGCCTTCCTATCGATAACGAGATTACGCTACTATAGGCAGCTCATAGCATGATTCGGCCAACCGAAACCGACCCCGTATCCAATGATTGATATCAAAGCCATCCTTAGCACTATTTCAGGCAGAAAAAAGACCTCAAGCGAGTCGACTGAGTCGGCGACCATGCTGGTCAAGAATTTGCCGAATGCCGAGTACTACACGGCGCTGGTCGAAATCATCAAGGCGGTGGCAAAGATCAACAAAGATGCCAGCGTCACACTAAAAGACCGCATTACCACCCTCTTGTATGTCGACACACGGGCAGTGGAAATGCACAGAAAGCTGTGCAAGGAATTCCTGATCGGCGCATCGCGCTCCAAATCGTTCCTGCCCAGCATTCTGGCTTACTGGACAGAGCTATCCAATGGCTATCAGCTCTGCTTGCGCCAGTTCCAGAGCAGCAAGAATGCCCAGATTGATGCCCAGATCGAGCGCGTCGCCATCCGGGCGTTGCACCACCAGCTCAGCTTGATCAAGTGGAGCGCGCTGCGCTACATCTCTGCTGATGGCAACACCTGGCAGCAGGCATATCGTCTGTACCAGTTTGCGGAGCAACACGGCTTTCATGGTAAAGCCATCACCATGTACGAAGAGCAGCCGGAATCCACCTCCGGTGAACAGCTGCTGATTCAGGCCGCCATGCTGCATTTGGCACAAACAGACAACCTGCTCACGATAGAGATCGAGGCCATTCACCTGTTGCTGGCGCGGTTGTCAGAGGGCATCAAGCTACAAAATACCGCCTCGAAAAGTGACTTCCAGTACGTAATCAATCTGGACCTCCCCGCCCCGCCACAGCTGCTGCGCCGCGGCACATTAGGCAAAGGGTGCCGCTACTGGTCAGGTGACTTCGTGGTGAACCGTCTGGCCGACCTGATTCTGGATTTTGACCAAGGCATCCCCGAGGGCTTTAAACAAGCACTCCCGGCCATGGACACGCCAACCTGGCGCAACCTGCTGCAAAAACTGTCGTCGCGCTGGTCGCAAGACGGCGGTAAATCCATGCGCCAGCACGAGCGACTCAGCTCGAGCGGGCATGCCAAGGTTGAAATCGGCTTTGAAAAAATCGCCCACCACCTCAAAGTGAACCGCAGCGCGCTACCCCAGGATGATATTAATGATGACTGGCGCGTGAACGATGCCAGTGAAGCCGGTTTTGGCCTGACCTATCTGGGTCGCTCGGTAGAAAGCCTGATGATCGGGCGCACCATGTGGGTTTCCTCGCGAGAATACCCGGGTCAGCTATGCGTGATACGCCGTGTACAGCGGCTGGCGGAGGGCGGGACCCGCGTGGGTGTAGAAGTGCTGGGTAGCCTGCCCCTACCGGTCAGCCTGAGTGAAGGTAACGCCGATGGCAGCAATATCAGCAGCGGCCTGTACATTACGCAGACCAATGCAAAAAAGGGGCAACGTGTTTTTCTGATACCGAAGCGGCTAGCAGACAATGGTAAAGAGCTGACCTTTGCGGCCAACGGCAAGTCGTACCAGATTCGCATTTTGCACAGCAATGCAACGTTCGAAGATTGCCAGCAGGTAGAATTTGAAACACTGGAACGCCTGTAAACACATCACAGCTCATGAAAAAAGCCGGCTTCGCAGCCGGCTTTTTTGTTGTTGCGGCCAACTATCACGTTGGCCGCAACAGGCTCATCACAGCACTTCGATAATACCGGCAGCGCCCATACCTGTACCGATACACATGGTCACCATACCATGGCCTTGCAGGCCGGCATCGCGCATACCATGGATCAGCGTCGCAGTACGGATAGCACCCGTCGCACCCAGCGGGTGGCCCAGGGCAATAGCGCCACCATGCGGGTTCACCAGCGACATATCCAGCTCCAGGTCACGCGCCACCGCCAGCGCCTGTGCGGCAAAGGCTTCGTTCAGCTCGATCCACTTCAGGTCGCTCTGCGCCAGACCAGCCTGCTTCAGTGCTGCCGGGATCGCTTCTTTCGGGCCGATACCCATGATTTCCGGCGGAACGCCTTTTACCGAGAAGGTCACATAGCGCGCCAGCGGCGTCAGGTTGAACTCTTTCAGCACACGCTCGGATACCAGAATCACGGCACCGGCACCATCGGACATTTGCGAGGAGTTACCCGCGGTGACCGAACCCTTGGCATCGAACACGGTTTTCAGCTTGGCCAGGCCTTCCAGCGTGGTTTCGCGGCGCGGGCCTTCATCGGTATCCAGCACACGGGTCTTGCTGACCACTTCGCCGGTTTCCAGATTGGGGGTGCGATAGGTCACTTCCAGCGGGGTAATTTCGTTCTTGAACTTGCCGCCATCTATGGCCGCCAGCGCACGACGATGCGACTCTACTGCAAACGCATCCTGGTCTTCGCGGGATACACCCCACTGCTGCGCTACTTTTTCTGCAGTCAGACCCATGCCGTAAGCGATGGCGTAGTTTTCGTCTTTGGCAAACACTTCCGGGTTCAACGAAACCTTGTTGCCCATCATCGGCACCATGGACATGGACTCGGAACCTGCCGCGATCACCACATCGGCTTCGCCCAGGCGGATACGGTCGGCAGCCATCTGCACCGCGTTGATGCCAGACGAGCAGTAGCGGTTGATAGTGATGCCGCCTACGGTATTCGGCAGGCCAGCCAGCAGCACGCCAATACGTGCCATGTTCAGGCCTTGCTCAGCTTCCGGAAAGGCGCAACCTACCACGCAGTCGGAAATCAGCTTCGGATCCAGCGTAGGCACCTGGGCCAGTGCGCCGGTAATAACGTGTGCCAGCATATCGTCCGGGCGTACGTGGCGCATCATGCCACGTGGCGCCTTACCCACCGGGGTACGGGTGGCGGCGACGATGTAAGCTTCCTGTACTTGTTTAACCATTTTTAAAATCTCCTTCCGGCAAAGCTGGCTTAGCCCCTCAGCCGCCAGCTTGCCCGCATTCTGGCTGTGATTAGTTACGCAGTGGTTTGCCGGTGGTCAGCATATTGGCAATGCGGTCCTGGGTTTTGCTGGATTTCAGCAAAGTCATGAATGCCTTGCGCTCCAGGTCCAGAATCCACTGCTCATTGACCAGCGTACCCTGCTCCACATCACCGCCGGACATCACATCGGCAATCAGGCCGGCAATGGTAAAGTCGTGCTTGCTGATGAAATTACCTTCCAGCATGTTCACCAGCTGGCCTTTGATGGAGGCAGCACCAGCACGGCCAGCCACAGCAAACTTGCCACCAGCCATCGGCGGACGGTAGCCCGACTCGTACATGGACAGTGCTTGCTGTTTGGCCACATGCAGCAACTCGTAGGTATTGAATACCACGTTGTCGGTAGCACGGAAGAAGCCGATTTCCTGCGCTTCGTGCGCACTGGTCGCCACTTTGGCGGTCGCAATCGCCATGAAGTAGTCTTTCAGCGCAGCCAGTACGTCACCTTTGGCTTCGCGGGCGGCACGTACGGCAAACTCTTTGCAACCACCGCCACCTGGCAGCAGACCTACACCCACCTCGACCAGACCCACGTAGGATTCCAGCGCAGCCACCACCTTGTCGCAATGCATGGCAAACTCGCAGCCGCCGCCAAACACATAACCCTGGGTAGCAGCGACAGTCGGAATCTGGCTGTAACGCAGACGCATGGAGGTTTCCTGGAAGCGACGCACCATGGTGTCGATAGCATCCCAGTCGCCCATCATGAAGGCTGGCAGCATGGACTGCAGATCGGCACCGACCGAGAATGGCTCTTCGGTTTGCCAGATTACCAAGCCCTTGAAGCGTGCTTCGGCAATATCCAGTGCTGCATGCACGCCATCGATGACGTCCGGACCAATAGCATGAGCCTTGGACTTGAACGACACCACCAGTACGTCGTCACCGGTGGTAAAGGCACGCACACCGTCGTTCTCGAATACGGTTTCACCCAGTAGGCCGTCGGCCTCACCCAGCACTTTTGCCGGAGCAAGCTGGCGTGCATAGACGTCCAGTGTGGAGCGGCCAACCAGCTTGCCCGCTGCTGCGTCAAACGAGCCATCGACAAAGTGCACACCGGCACGGTCCGCTTCCAGCGCCCAGGCTGGCAGGTTGGCCGCAGCCAGCGATTTGCCGGCTTTCACATCGGCATCTACCCACTCGGCCACTTGCTTCCAGCCAGCAGATTGCCAGGTTTCAAACGGGCCGGCAGACCAGCCAAAGCCCCAGCGAATGGCAAAATCCACATCGCGCGCGCAGTTGGCAATATCACCCAGATGGAAGGCGATGTAGTGGAACACATCGCGGAAGCAGGCCCACAGGAACTGTGCCTGCGGGTGCTCGCTTTCGCGCAGCTTCTTGAATTTTTCGCCAGGATTGGCGATCTTCAGGATTTCCTTGACGGCATCATCACCCTTCTGGCCGGCACCGACATACTCGCCCGTCGCAGGGTCGATGACAAACATCAGTTTGCCTTCTTTTTTGTAGATACCGCGCTTGGTCTTGGCACCCAAGGCACCGTCAGCGATCAGTTTCTGCAGCCATTGTGGCGACTGGAACAGGGCGTGCCACGGGTCTTGTGGCAGAGTGTCCTGCATGGTCTTCACCACGTGGGAAAAGGTATCCAGGCCTACCACGTCGGCGGTACGGAAAGTAGCGGACTTCGGGCGACCCAGGCGCGGGCCGGTCAGGTCATCCACGATATCAAAGCGGATACCAAACTTCTCTGCGTTGGCAATGGTAGCCAGCATGGAGAACACGCCAATGCGGTTCGCGACAAAGTTCGGGGTGTCTTTGGCGCGAATCACGCCTTTGCCCAGCGTGGACACCAGGAAACGTTCCAGGTTATCCAGAATGCCGGCATCAGAACCCACGCACGGAATGATCTCTACCAGATGCATATAGCGCGGCGGGTTGAAGAAATGCACACCGCAGAAGCGTGGCTTCAGTGCCGCCGGCAGCGAATCGGCCAGCTGGTTGATAGACAAGCCGGAGGTATTGGTAGCAAAAATGGTGTTTTCGCCCAGATGCGGGCCCACCTTGGCATACAGGTCTGCCTTCCAGTCCATGCGCTCAGCGATCGCCTCAATCACCAGATCGCAGTCTTTCAGCAGATGCAGGTGATCTTCGTAGTTGGCTGGCTGGATAAAGTTCACCGCATCCTTGTTGGACAGCGGGGACGGCTTGAGCTTTTTCAGGCCTTCGATAGCTTTCAGTGCAATCGCATTCTTGTTGCCTTCTTTGGCAGGAAGGTCGAACAGAACGGTTGGCACCTTGGCATTAACCAGATGAGCGGCGATTTGCGCCCCCATCACGCCGGCACCCAGAACGGCTACCTTGCGCACGATGAATTTGGTCTGAGACATGGTTTCCTCGGTTGTCTTAACGAACAAACATGGTTAAAGGCTTCCCGGATTATAGGTTCCGGGTAAGCAATCTGGGGAAAGATCTGATTTAGAGTATCTGAACCAAAATTCAGCATCTTTTCCAAAAAAACACGGCTTTACGTGGCCGTGTTTAATGCGGCCAACTTGAAGTTGGCCGCAACGATCAGTGCATCAGAAACGCTGGTTGTACTGTACGCCAACGATCTGGGCGGAAGATTTGTAATCGGCAGAACCTACAGTCTGACTCGACACGCAAGTGCTTTGGCCTTGTGTCAAGCAGCGGCCATCAACATTCGCTTTAGCATCCTTAATCATAATGTAGGAGTAAGCAAAGTCGACGGATGAATGCTTGTTCAGATCATACTTACCACCAAAGGAGAACCAGGTACGGTCATTATCCGGCATGGTTGCAAGACGATGATCATCATCCGGCACTGGCGATTTGTCGTAAGCCACACCCGCGCGAAGTTGCAGAGCATCGGTATACTGATACGAACCGCCCAGAGATACCTTATAAGTATCTTTCCAGGCTGGGTTCAGATAGGTAGTATCGGACTGGCCAGCAGCAGCTTTATTAGTGCCGTATTTTAGCTGCGCTGTACCGAAGCGTGAGTGCTTAGTCCAGGTAAGATCACCAAACAGCGTTACCTTCGGGTCTACCTTACGCAAGCCATGCAGAGAGATAGATTCCGGAGTAGTAATCTTTACACTTGCCGACTCACTATCTGGAAAGAGGGTGGCAAGCGTAGTATTCAAAGCGCCGGAAGGGGTAGCTTGACGGTTCCACTTCGCTGTACCGCTCAGCGTATGTTCAATATTTGAGCGGTAGTTCACCCCGACTCGAGTATTGCTGTCTACATCCCAGAGCCACGCCAAATTGTAGCCAAAGCCCCAATCGTCACCATCCACATCGGCAAAGCCATCATAGGTACCGTTTCCAAGCGGAGCACCAAAGTTTGCATACTGACGAAGATGCGCTTTGGCATTCTGAGCAATCAAACCAAGTGCCACCGAGTGTTGCTCATTCAGCTTGAATGCGATGGACGGGTTAAAGTCAATTGTTTTCAGCGAGGTCGCATTCAAGTTGTAACGCAGGACAGAATTACGTTGATACTCTGTCTCGGATGCAAATGGCACATAAACACCCAAACCTACGTACACCTTATCGTTAAGCTGATGGCTAACGTACAGGTGAGGTACTGCAACCAGATCTTCAGTAATTTTCCCACTGGTTGCAGCAGCACCACCTGTAGGACCATTAGTAATGGCTGCACCAATAGGGCGAGGCGTACCAGTATTAGTGTAGTTACCAGTAGCGTTACTATACTCAACGCTCGGGGCCACCAGATTCAAGGCACCGGAAAAATTGGTACCTTCCAGCTTGGTCATACCGGCAGAGTTGTAGAAAATGGTGGAAGCATCAGCAGCTTCGGCCGCACTGGCATTGGCAGTGGACTGCGCGCTTACCGACTGGGTACCAAAATGGTAGCCGGAGGCCATCACGGCAGCGGAGGCACCCATCATCATCACGGACAGGCTGAGGTGTTTCAGTTTCATGTGTCATTCCCTCTGTGCATTGTTTGTCATGCTGTTGTGACCGTACTGTATCGTCGATCTAACATTGATACTACCAGACTAGATAAGTATTTCCAGCATTTTCGAGCATTCGTTCCAAACGGTTGTTTCATTACTATCTTGAAACACACAATGCATCAAATGAGACGGGAGTGACCATTGGCATCTATAGCAACATAGGTGGTAATCAGGTCGGTAATAGCCACCACTTCCCCCGACATGCGCTCCCCCTCCACCTCTAGTTTCAGCGTGACCGACTTCTGCCCCTGGCGTAAACAGCTGGCGTAAATGGACACCACATCCCCCACATGAATAGGGTGGGCAAACTGGAAAGCATTGACTGCTACGGTAGTGACGGCACCTTTGGTGATGCGCTCGGCAAAGGTGGCACCCGCCAGATCGATCTGGTGCAGTAGCCAGCCTGCCTGCACCCGGCCATGGGCATTGGTACTACGCGGCTCGGCACGCAGCCGCAATACCGGCTGGCGCACAGGTTCACTCGTGTTGTTTTGCATGTTTGCCCCTCCTGATGTCACTCTGCCAGCAAAATGACATCAGCAGGAGGGTGGACGATCGCCCACCCCACTTACATGCTAGTGCATCAGAAAATCAAGCGCTGCAGCAATTGCTCGTCGTGGTGCTCCATCTTCATGTCGAAGTCGTCCACCATAATGACGTCACGCTTGAGTTTGCGTGCACGGGTTACGGCATCAAACTCTTGCTGAGTAATGATGCCACCGGCCAAAGCTTCGGCCAGGCGTTCGCGTGCAGTGATGGTCTTGAACTTGCCGTCGCGGCCAAGCTTGCGCAGCTTCTGCTCTACGGGTTCGGTTTCCAGCATGGCTTTCAAAGCTGGCACCAGCACACCTACCGGGTCGGTTTCGTCAGCCGACACAAACATGCCTTTGGTCAGACGGTCGCGGGTTGGGCCCAATTCCATCAGGCTGCGCGCAACCTGGGTGCCAACGCGGTCGCAGGCAGGCTTCAGGGTCAGACCCCACGGGAAGATCACCTTGCGCAGCACTGCGGCCAACACGCGGCTTGGCAGGTTGGCCAGGAAACCGTCCATGGCTTGTTGCAGGTCGTACAGGGCAGTCTCTACCGCCCACTTCAGCACCGGCAGGTCTTCTTTCTGGGCACCGTCACGCTCGAAGCGCTTCAGGCAAGCCGAGGCAATGTACAGGTTGGACAGCATGTCACCCAGGCGAGCAGACAGTTTTTCGCGGAACTTCAGCGAGCCGCCCAGGCTGAACATGGCCATGTCGGACAGCAAGGCAAAGGCACTGGAGAAACGGGTAAGCTGCTTGTAGTAAGTCGCTACATCGCCGCCTTTCGGGCTGCCGACAAACTTGGCACCGGTCAGGCCCATCCACAGGGAACGGAATACGTTGCTGATGACAAAGTTGATATGGCCGGTGATGGCTTTATCGAACTCGGCGCCATCATTGGCCATGGCGGCTTTCATTTCACGCAGTACAAACGGATGGCAACGGATGGCACCCTGACCGTAAATGATCATGGAACGCGTCAGGATGTTGGCACCCTCTACCGTGATGGCAATAGGAATCGCCTGATAAGCGCGCGCCAGATAGTTACGCGGGCCCAGCACCACTGCCTTGCCACCATGTACGTCCATGGCGTCATTCAGTGTTTTGCGCATGCGCTCGGTGTTGTGGTACTTCAGCACAGCAGACAATACCGACGGTTTCTCGCCAATATCCAGGGCAGTCAATGCCAGATCCTGCGAGGCTTCCATCTGGTAGGTAAAGCCACCAATACGCGCCATGGCTTCGTCTACGCCTTCGAACTTGCCGATGGACAAACCGAACTGGTCGCGGATACGGGCATACGCGCCAGTGGTGTAGGAAGCCACCTTGCCGGAGGCTACCGACATGGCAGGCAAGGAGATGCAGCGGCCTACCGACAGGCACTCCACCAGCATGCGCCAGCCTTGGCCGGCAAATTCGCGGCCGCCGATGATCCACTCCAGCGGAATGAACACATCTTTACCCCAGGTCGGGCCGTTCATGAAGGCAGCACCGCCCGGGAAGTGACGACGGCCAATGCACACACCTTCGTGCTCGGTAGGCACCAGTGCGCAGGTAATGCCGATATCTTCCTTGTCACCCAGCAGGTGATCCGGGTCGTACATCTTGAACGCCAAGCCCAGCACCGTGGCTACTGGCGCCAGCGTGATCCAGCGTTTTTCCCAGCTTACGCGGATGCCCAGCACGTTTTCGTGATGTTGGCCGCTGCGCGGGTCGGTGTAGCTGCCGCGGCATACCACGCCAAAATCGGGGATGGCGCCGGCATCGGAGCCAGCATAAGGGCTGGTCAGTGCAAAGCATGGTACATCCACACCTTTGGCCAGACGCGGCAGGTAGTAGTCCTTCTGCGCCTCGGTGCCATAGTGTTGCAGCAGCTCGCCGGGGCCGAGGGAGTTCGGCACCATCACCGACACGGCTGCCGTACCGCCACGGGTAGCGATCTTGGTCACCACTTTGGCGTGCGCGTAGTTGGAGAACTCCAGACCGCCGTATTTCTTCTTGACGATCATGCCCAGGAAGCCCTGGTCCTTGATGAACTGCCATACATCCGGCGGCAAGTCTTTGAGCTCGTGCGTGATCTTCCAGTCGTCGATCATCTTGCACAGCGCTTCGGTAGGGCCATCAATAAAGGCCTGCTCTTCAGCGGTGAGCTTTGGGTCCGGGAACGACAGCAAGCGGTTCCAGTCAGGCTTGCCGGAGAACAGGTCACGATCCCACCATACGGTACCGGCGTTGATCGCTTCCTGCTCTGTCTGGGACATGGCAGGGGTGATTTTCTTGAAGATGGTGAACACCGGGCCGGTGAATACGGCACGGCGCAGCGGGGTCAGGTTCAGCACTGCCGCAATAGCACCGAAAACGGCCCATACGGCAACAGGAACCTGGCAGCCCCAGACAAACTGCAGGCTAGCAAGCCAGCCTGCAATGGCGATAGTCCAGGCAATAACAGGCGCGCGGAAGTAAGCCAGCGCGCCCATCAGCAGGACGAGAATAACGGCAGATGTCATTATGGTTAACCCTCGTGTTGACCCTGTGAAAAGTCAATCAGATGGGCGCCGTCAACCCTGCCACGACAAAAGGTACCAGGTGTTTCACGATCATGTCCGGGTCGCGGGCGGTCACCACCTGGCTACGGACAAAAATCTTCAACACATCATTACCGGCAAAGGCGTTGAACATTACGCTGAAAGCGAAATGCATGCGCCATGCGATGTCTTCGGCCCCAAACTGGGGTAATGCACGCTGAAACGCACTGGTATAGCGCTGTACAAAAATACTGTACTGCTGATTCAGTGCTTCGCGCAGCAGGCGGTGATTTTCCACCAGCGTGCGCGACATCAACCGGACAAACAGCGCCCCGCCCCTCGCAGGGTCTTTAGACAGGGCCAGGCACGGGCGGATGAAGCTCACCACCAGTTGCTCGGCTGTCAGTGCTTGTCCAGACTGTTCAAGCGTATCCAGCTCGGCCAGACAGGCCGCCACAAAGGGGCCGATACGGCGCATGAATACGGACTCAAACAGGGCATCCTTGGAACCAAAGTGGTAATTCACAGCCGCCAGATTGACCTCTGCCTGCTGTGTAATCATGCGAAGCGAGGTGGCCTCGAAACCGTGCTCGACGAACAGACGTTCTGCGACGTCCAGAATTCGTGTTGCCGTATCGGGTTTATTCGCTTCCATGCTGTCTTGCACCTTGATCGGGGTAAGTAATTGCGTCGCCTTGCTCATCATGACTTTAGAACAAGCGTTTGAAACTTACGTTTAAAATTGACGCATGTCAAGAATTGCATCGCCTAGCCTTTATAATTTTTGCAATCAAAAACGGCAGTCTTCAGTTTAGACTGCCGCTTGATTGAAACAACTGTTTCTTCACAGACCGCGCAGCAAATCCGCTTTCAGGTCTTCTATGTGCTCCAGCCCTACCGCCACGCGCAGTAAACCCTCGGTAATGCCCGCCTCAGCGCGGGCCTGCGGGGTGATGCGGGCATGGGTGGTGGATGCCGGGTGTGTCAGCGTGGTTTTCACATCGCCCAGGTTGGCCGTACGCGAGATCAACTGGATGGCATCAACCACTTTCCAGGCTGCTTCGCGCCCGCCTTTTACCTGGAACGACAGTACCGCCCCACCGCTTTTCTGCTGGCGCTGCGCCAGTTCGTACTGGGGGTGGTCTGGCAAGCCCGGGTAAAACACTTTTTCTACAGCAGGCTGCTGCTGCAGCCACTGCGCCAGCGCCAGGGCGTTGGCAGAGTGCTTTTCCATGCGCAAATGCAGCGTCTCCAGACCAGACAACAGCACCCAGGCATTGAATGGCGCCAGCGACGGGCCAGCTGTACGAACGTGCAGGTACACCTGCTCCACCAGCTTGTCGCTCCCCACCACGGCACCGCCCATCACGCGGCCGTGGCCGTCCAGGTATTTGGTGGCCGAGTGCACCACCAGGTCGGCGCCCAGCTTGATGGGCTGCTGCAGGGCTGGCGAGCAGAAGCAGTTATCCACCACCAGCAAGGCCCCTGCTTCGTGTGCAATGGCTGCCACGGCGGCAATGTCTGCCAGGTCGGTGAGTGGATTGGAAGGGGTTTCCAGGAAAAACACCTTGGTATTCGGCCGGATGGCGGCACGCCAGGCATCCAGGTTGGCCGCATCGACGTAGCTGGTTTCCACGCCAAACTTGGCCAGCACACCATTGAACAGATTAATGGTAGAGCCAAACAGGCTGCGCGAGGACACGATGTGGTCGCCGCTTTTCAGCAGGGTGAGCATGGTGGCCTGGATGGCCGCCATGCCGGTAGAGGTGGCTACGGCACGCTCGGCGCCCTCCATGGCCGCCAGGCGCTGCTGGAATGCCGACACGGTAGGGTTGGTAAAGCGCGAGTAGGTAAAGCCATCGATTTCGCCCAGAAACATGGCGGCAGCCTGGGCTGCGCTATCGAAAGTAAAGCTGGAAGTAAGCTGCAGGCTCTGGCTATGCTCGCGATACTCGCTGGTTTCGCGGCCAGCACGAATGGCCAGGGTTTCCGGGTGCAGGCTCAGACAAGGGTCGTCACTGGACATATTGGGTCTCGACACGGGCGATTGAATACAAAGCCTAACGATAACAAGGGTTGGCCGCAGCGGCCAACCCTTGTCGTTATAAGCACATTACATCAGGTTTTGCTCAGCCACATTCAGGTTGAGGTCTACCATCTGGCTGCCTGCATCTTCGCCATCTTTCGCTTCTTTGCCAGCAGGTTTGCCCTTGCCGCGCGCCGCCTCGATCGCGTCCAGGTACGCTTCGTTGATGTCGCCGGTAATGTAGCAGCCGCTAAAGCACGAAGCTTCAAACACATTCAGCTCGCGATTCAGGCTGTGCACTGCCTGCTCCAGCGCGTCCAGGTCCTGATAAATCACCGCATCAGCGCCGATTTCGGCTGCAATCTGTGTCTCGTTGCGGCCGGTAGCCAGCAGCTCGGCGCGGGTTGGCATATCGATACCGTAGACGTTCGGGAAGCGCACAGCCGGGGCAGCCGAGGCAAAGAACACCTTTTTAGCACCGGAATCACGCGCCATCTGCACGATTTCTTTGGAAGTGGTACCGCGTACGATGGAGTCATCCACCAGCAGCACATTGCGGCCGGCAAACTCCATCGGCACCGGGTTCAGCTTCTGGCGTACCGATTTTTTACGCACCGCCTGGCCTGGCATGATGAAGGTGCGGCCAATGTAGCGGTTCTTGATAAAGCCTTCGCGGTACGGCAGGCCCAGCGCGTTGGCCAGCTGCAGCGCGCTCTGGCGGCTGGAGTCTGGAATCGGAATCACCACGTCGATTTCCATGTCGGCGTACTGGCGGCGGATTTTCTCGGCCAGCATCTCGCCCATCACCAGACGCGACTGGTACACCGACACACCGTCGATGACCGAGTCCGGGCGTGCAAAGTACACGTACTCGAACAGGCAAGGCGCCAGCTGGGTTTTCTCGGCGCACACCTTGGCCTGCATTTCACCGTCGAAGCGCACGTAGACACACTCGCCTGGCAGTACATCGCGCAGCACTTTGAAGCCGGAGCAATCCAGCGCTACGGATTCGGAGGCAAACATGTACTCGGTGCGGTTATCCACCTCGTTGCAGCCCATGATCAGCGGGCGGATGCCGTGCGGATCGCGGAATGCCACCAGGCCGTAGCCGGCAATCATGGCCACCACGGCGTACGCGCCTTTCACGCGGCGATGTACCGCCTCTACCGCGCCAAACACGGCGTCGGCAGTCAGCGATGCACCCTCCACGCGGGCGGCGATCTCGTGCGCAAACACGTTCAGCAGCACTTCCGAATCGGAGTTGGTGTTGATGTGACGCAGGTCGTTGCGGTACATGTCCGACTTCAGCTCGTCGGTATTGGTGAGGTTGCCGTTATGCGCCAGCACAATGCCGAACGGCGAGTTCACGTAAAACGGCTGCGCTTCGGCCAGGCAAGATGCCGAGCCGGCGGTGGGGTAGCGCACGTGGCCGATACCGGCGTTGCCCTGCAAGGAGCGCATGTTGCGGGTGCGGAAGACATCCCGCACCAAACCGCTGCCTTTGTGCATGTGAAAGGTCTTGCCGTTGGCCGTAACAATACCGGCTGCGTCCTGACCACGGTGCTGCAACAACTGCAAACCGTCATACAACAGCTGGTTTACGGGTGTCTGACCTACCACCCCAAGAATTCCACACATAGTTAATCCCCAGACTACACGAGTAAAAACAAGGGGTGACGATGCCAACGCATCATCACCCCTCTATTGCAAAGCTATGAAAATTTCATTTTCTGCGCCAAGGCATCCGGCAGCCACGGCTTGGTCGCCACCGCCACGGCCTGAAACGGCGACACCAGCAAGGCATCTTGCCAGGCTGGTGACTGCGGCAGGTTACTGAGCCCACCCAGAATCATCACCACCGTCACCAGCAACATGCCACGTATCAAGCCGAATACAGCACCAAAAAAACGGTTTACCCCGCCCAGCCCCACCGCATCCAGCATCACGGTCAGCGAGGCGCGCAGCACGCCGGCCAGCAGCCACACCCCCACCAGCAACAGCAGGAAAGCTGCCACCAGCCGCAAGCCCTCGCCGGGCAAGGGGATGAACTCCGCCAGCATGGGCGACAGGCTACGCGCCGCCCAGAAGGCAATAAACCAGGAAAACAGCGACAACACCTCCGCTGCCAGCCCGCGAAACAGTGACAACATGATAGAGCCGGCAATCAGCGCCAGAATCAGGTAGTCCAGCCAGGTCATTCCGCCCCCACCACAATGCCGGTCACCCCGGCTTTGCTCAGGCGGCGCATAGCGGCATCGGCCTCTTCGCGCGATTTGAACGGCCCTACCCGTACGCGGGTTACTTCACCCTTGCTGGTTTGCACCTTGCTGAAACGGGCGCTCACCCCTGCTGCGGCCAACCTGCTGCGCAAAGCATCCACTTTTTGCGGATCAGACAGTGCGGCAAGCTGGATACTGAATTTCTTGCCACCTTCGGCCTTGGCGGGCGCGGTGTCGGTAGCCGTATCTTTCTCTTTGGCTGGCTTGGCCGGCTCGGCGTGCGCCGCCTCACGTCCTTCCAGAATGGCCATCGGGTCGGCAGCATTTTTCTCTACCGCAGGCTTGGGCTTGTTGTCCTTGGCGGGCTCTTTAGGCGCAGGCTTAGGCTCGGCTTTTGGCTTGGCCTGCGGTTTAGGTTCGGGCGGAGCCTCTGGCTTGGGCAAGGGCTTTGGCTCGGGCTTGGCCACCGGCACAGCCGCCGGTACTGGCGCGGCGGGCGCGGCGATGGGCACCGGCTCTGCCACGGGTGGCTTGGCCAGCACGACCGGCGGGCGGCCGGCCGGCAAGGACGCTGCTTCAGGCTCTTCTGGCGGCAGCGTAGCCAGCAGGTCGGTAACCGGCTGCGATGCCGCCACCGGCGCTGCAGGCGGCGCTACCACGGCGGCAGGCTGCGAAGCCGCCTGCAAACCGGTGATATCCACCGCCTCCGGCTTCATGGCCTGCTCCGGCAGGGCATCCACCACATTCCACAGCACTGCAGTCGACAAGCTCACCATCACGATGGCGCCCACCAGGCGGCGGCGCGCACGCTTGCGCAGCAACAGCAGTTCGTCATGGGTGGAAAGTGCCATCAGGTGTCCTTATGATGCGCGGTGAAGGCGATGTTCCATCACCTCGGCCACGGTGTGGAAAGAGCCGAATACCACGATTCTATCATTCTCGCCGGCCTGCGATAAGGCAGCATCCCAGGCCAAAGGTACCGTTTGGTAACGGCTGACACCCTTCACGCCCAGGTTTTCCAGCTCGCTGGCGATATCTTCTGCGGTTCGGCCGCGCGGCATGTCCAGCCCGCCCACCAGCCATACGTCAAATTCGTCTTTCAACAGGCTCACCACAGCAGCCAAATCTTTATCGGCCAACATGGAAAACACAGCAATACGCTGGCTGGCAAAAGCCATGCGCTTGAGGCTATCGGCCAGCGCACGCGCTGCATGCGGGTTGTGGCCCACATCGAGAATAGTCAGCGGGCGGCCCGGCAAGACCTGGAAGCGCCCCGGCCAGTCCACCTCCAGCAGCCCGCGCTTGATGGCACCGATCCCTACTGGCAGCCAGGCTTTTACCGCTTCCAGCGCCGCCAGGGCCGCCGCGGCATTCACCATCTGGTATTCGCCACGCAGGGCCGGGATAGGCAGTGCGTGCTTGTGCACATCGCCCATATGGAATGACCACTGGTTGTCCATGCGCGTAATGCCAAAGTCGCGCCCCACCAGCTTCAGGTCGGCCCCCAGCTGTGCGGCGTGGTCCAGCAGGCTTTGCGGCGGGTTGGGGTCGGCGCAGATGGCCACTTTACCAGCGCGGAAAATGCCGGCTTTTTCGAAACCCACCAGCTCGCGCGTGTCGCCCAGGTAGGCCTGGTGATCCAGGTCCACGCTCACCACCACCGACACCGTGGGCTCGAAAATATTCACAGCGTCCAGACGGCCGCCCAGCCCGACTTCCAGCACCGCCACATCCACCCCTTCGGCCATGAAGGTATGCATGGCGGCCAGGGTGCCAAACTCGAAATAGCTCAGCGAGGTCTCGCCACGGGCATCGTTGATGGCAGCAAAGCTATCCACAATGCGCTGGTCGCTCACCGGCTGCATATCGATGGCAATGCGCTCGTTGTAGCGAATGATGTGCGGCGAGGTATACGTACCCACCTTGAAGCCGCCACGGCTGAGCATGGTAGACAGCATGGCGCACACCGAGCCTTTGCCATTGGTGCCGCCCACGATAATGACGGGGAAGTCAGGCTGCAGGCCCATGGCGTCGCGCACCGCGGCCACGCGGGCCAGGCCCATATCAATAGCGGTAACGTGCAGGCCTTCCTGATACCGCAGCCAGTCTTGCAGGCTGCTGTCGCGATGCGGTGGGGTAGTCGTACTCATCTTTACTCTTCTTCTGCAAGGTTGGCCGCTGCCGTGCGGCACCACTGCACGTACACACGCAGCGCCCGGTGCGTGTCTGCCGGCACGGCATCGCGCCACACCAGCAGGGTCAGGTCTTTTTTATCGGTGGTGCGGCCACGCAGCACCACTAGCCAGGGCAGCGCCACACAGGCGGGCTGTAGCGCCACGCGCTGCAACTGCACATGGCAGGCACCGCGCGCATCAACAGAAAAACTGCCGGCCCGCCCTGCCATGCCGCTAGTACGCAGCAAGGACAGGCTGGCCAGGCCGCCGCACAACAACAATATCAGCTGCGACTGCGTATCCAGCACGCTGGCCGCAGCCAGCAAGGCCAGCCACATCAGCAGCAACACCCCGCCAGCCAGCCGGCTGCTTGCCAGGTTGGCCGCAAAAGGCGGAATGGCTGTCTGGTGCACGGCGGGCTACCCGTCAGGCAGGGTCAACCGGCGAGTTGATGATGTCAGCGTCCACGGTATCCAGCAGTGTGGAGTGGATCTCGACATCAAACCATTCCCAGAACGTTTTCAGCGAGCGGTCTTGCGGCCACAGCGACTCGTCTTCGTACCACGAGGCCAGCTCCAGGCGGAACAGCTGCTCGAAAATCTCGTCGATGTGGGCCACTGCCTCTTCCGGCTCGTCGAATTCCGGCAGCAGGATCACGGTACTGTCTGCGCGCAGCGTATCCAGCGTCAGCTCGATCATGTCGTTGTCCGGCACGGCGTTGAGCCACGCCAGAAACGGGGCTTTGGGTTTGATTACGGCTACCGATCGGTCAACAAAATACATGGCGAATCCTTTCACAGATACCCGCCGGCAGGCAGGCTTCAAGTTGGCGCGCATTGTAGCAGCCACAAGGCGGCAGGCGAAGGGCAAACACGCGCTCATGCTACAATCGCCGCCATTGCAATTGCCCCGTACACCCCGAATACATTATGGCCCTGATTACCGTAGATAACGCTTGCCTTGCCTTCGGGCACCATGCCCTGCTGGACAAAGTGGACTTTTCGCTGGAGAGCGGCGAGGTCGTCGGCCTGATCGGCCGCAACGGCGCCGGCAAATCCTCCCTACTGAAAGCCATTGCCGGCACGGTAAAGCTGGACGATGGCCGCATCATCCAGCAAAGCGATATCAAGGTAGCCTACGTCCCGCAAGAGCCGGTATTCAGTGACGGGCACACCGTCTTCGAAGCCGTCGCCGAAGGCCTGGGCGCGCTCAAAGCCCTGCTCACCGACTACCACCACCTGACGCAGCAGCTGGCCGACCCTGCGGCCAACCATGAAGACGTACTGGCGCGCATGACCGATATCCAGCACGCGCTGGAAGCACACGACGGCTGGCAGTTCGACGCCCTGATCAGCACCACCCTGTCCCACCTGGGCCTGAATGCAGACACCCTGGTCAGCGAGCTGTCCGGCGGCTGGAAAAAGCGCGTCGCCCTGGCGCGTGCGCTGGCGTCCCGCCCCGACGTCCTGCTGCTGGACGAACCCACCAACCACCTGGACATGAGCGCCATCGAGTGGCTGGAAGGCCTGATCAAGAACTTTGCCGGCAGCGTGCTGCTGATCACCCACGACCGCCGCTTTCTGGACAATATCGCCACCCGCATCATCGAGCTGGACCGTGGCCTGCTGCGCAGCTACCCCGGTAGCTTTGGCGCCTATCAGATCCGCAAAGCCGAAGAGTTGGCCGTAGAAGAAGAACAAAACCGCATCTTTGACAAATTCCACGCCCAGGAAGAAGTGTGGATCCGCAAAGGCGTGGAAGCGCGCCGCACCCGCAACGAAGGCCGCGTGCGCCGTCTGGAAGAAATCCGCCGCCAGCGCGCCGCCCGTCGCGAGCGCGTAGGCCAGGTCAACTTCCAGCTGGATGCCGGCGAGCGCTCCGGCAAGCTGGTGGCCGAGCTGGAGCACGTCAGGAAAGGCTTTGAAGGCCGCACGCTGATCAAGAACTTTACCAGCCGCATCCTGCGTGGCGACAAAATCGGCCTGATCGGCCCCAACGGCGCCGGCAAAACCACCCTGCTGAAACTGATTCTGGGCGAGCTGGAAGCCGACAGCGGCAGCATCAAGCGTGGCAGCAAGCTCGAAGTAGCCTACTTCGACCAGTTCCGCACCCAGCTGGATGAAGAAACCAGCGTGGCCGACATCATCAGCCAGGGCAACGACTTTGTGGAAATCTGTGGCCAGAAAAAGCACGTGATGAGCTATCTGGAAGACTTCCTGTTCTCGCCACAGCGCGCGCGCAGCCCGGTGCGTTCGCTATCCGGTGGCGAGCGCAACCGCCTGCTACTGGCGCGGCTGTTTACCCGCCCGGCCAACGTTCTGGTGCTGGACGAACCCACCAACGACCTGGACATCGACACCCTGGAGCTGCTGGAAGAGCTGATCGAGCAATACACCGGTACCGTATTTGTGGTCAGCCACGATCGCGCCTTTCTCGATAACGTGGTCACCCAGGTTATTGCCTTTGAAGGCGAAGGCCGGCTGGAAGAATACCCGGGCGGCTACCAGGACTGGGTGGACACCAAAGCACGCATGGCGGCCATGAAGCAGGACGCCCCGGCGCGCAAGGACGGCAATGCGGCCAACGTTGACGCCAAGCCGGAACGCGACCGCAGCGCCCGCACGCAGAAACTCAGCTTTAACGAAAAGCGCGAGCTGGAACGCCTGCCGCAAGAGATCGCCGACCTGGAAAGCGAACAAGCCCAGCTGAACGAGAAACTGCTGGACCCTAACGCCTACCGCAGCGCCCCGCTGGAAGCACGCGGCTGGCAGGCCCGTATCGAAGAGATCGACCTGCTGCTGCTGGAAAAACTGGAGCGCTGGGAAGCACTGGAGGCAAAACAGGCATGACGAAACGCACCACCCTCGCGCAGCTGGCCAGCCGCCAAGGGCTGGTGCTATGGGCCACGGCGCTGGCACTGGCAGGCTGCGCCAGCGCCCCGCCCGCGCCAAAAAAACCGGCCAAGCCCGCCAGCCGCCCCGGCATTAGCCTGGCGGGCTTGCAAGCCGAAGGCGCTGGCCGCGAAATCCTGATGTACAGCCTGAGCCTGCTGGATATCGATTACAAATTTGGCGGCAGCAACCCGGAAGCCGGGCTGGACTGCAGCGGCATGGTGGCCTACATCTACCAGAACGCCGCCAAGGTAAAGCTGCCGCACAACGCCGCGCAGATCGCCAGCCTGGCCCGCCCCATCGACAACAGCCGCCTGCGCGTGGGCGACCTGGTGTTCTTCAACACGCTGGGCAAACCGTTTTCGCACATGGGCATCTATATAGGTGACGGCAAATTCGTGCACGCACCGCGCAGCAATAGCGTGATTCGCGTCGACCGCCTGGACAACAGCTACTTCGCCGCCCGTTACGAGGGCGCACGAACCCTGTTCGACTGAGATGGACACCTCACGCTGGCACAGTTGGCAAACCCTGCGCCCGCGCCTGCACCGCGACGGCATCAGCCTGCCCGCCGCGCTACTACTCAAACAACTGAAAAGCTGGCTGGATAGCGACGAACTCACCGTGGAAGACCTGCTGCTGGACGAACACGGTGCGGTTTTCTGGCTACACCTGCACCACCCCGCGGCCACCGTCCTGCAGCTGCACTGCCAGCCCGAGCCCGCCACGCCAGACGATGACAGCCTGCGCCTGCGCTACCGCCTGCAAGCCGACGACATGCAATCCGGCCTGCGTGGCCACCTGCTGGGCAAGGCCGCCAGCCTGGTGGCCAATAGCGGCATGGCGACACGCCTGCTGCAAAGGTTGGCCGCACCCCTGCCCTGGCTGGCCATAGACCAACAACACCTCACCCTGCACTGGCGCGACATCCCCGCCGTACAACGCTGGCTGCACACCACCGTACTGGGCTACCAGCCGCTGCAAGGCTGGCGCATAGCAGCCGTACACACCCGCCAGGACAGCCTGCGCTTGCAGCTAAAACGTACCCTGCCAAACAACCAAGGGTAATCCCCTACCCGCTTGTACTTTGCAAGTGCCCCGCCCTGTGTTTCTATAGCATCAGCCGAAAACGGTAGCAGCCTTGGAGAAGGCTGATAAAAAGCAGCTAAAGCTGTAAAAACACTACACAGGAGAAAACCAGTGCATTCACTGCTTGCCTTGTCGCGTCTTATCGACACGATCAACGCACGCGTGGGCCGGGCTGCGTCATGGCTCGTGCTTGTCGTCGTGCTCATCAGCGCCGGAAACGCTGTCGTCCGTAAAGCGTTCGACATCAGCTCCAACGCCTTCCTTGAAATCCAGTGGTATCTGTTCTCGGCCGTATTCCTGCTGGCTGCTGCCTATACCCTGCAAAAGAACGAACACATCCGCATCGACCTGCTGGCCAGCAAGCTGTCCAAGCGTGGCCAGGCCATTATCGACATTATCGGCACCCTGCTGTTTCTGTCGCCGGTCTGCGTGATCATCATCATGTATGGCTGGCCCATGTTCATGGACGCCTGGACGAGCGGCGAAATGTCGTCGGACGCCGGCGGCCTGATTCGCTGGCCGGTCTTCCTGCTGATTCCGGTGGGCTTCTCGCTGCTGCTGGCACAGGGCCTGTCCGAAGTCATCAAGCGCGTGGCTTTCCTGCAAGGCCTGGTTGCTGACCCTTCCGAAAAAAACACTGACGTTCACAAGGAGCCGGTATGAGCCTCGACATGCTAGCCCCCATCATGTTCTGTTCGCTGATCGTCTTTTTGCTGATCGGCTATCCGGTAGCCTTTGCCCTGGGCGCAGTCGGCCTGCTGTTCAGCTGGATCGGTATCCACTTTGAACTGCTGCGCCCCGAGCTGCTGCAAGCCCTGCCTAACCAGGTATACGACATCATGCGTAACGATACGCTGCTGGCGATACCGTTCTTCACCTTCATGGGCTTGATACTGGAACGCTCCGGCATGGCAGAAGACATGCTGGACACCATCGGCCAACTGTTTGGCTCGGTGCGCGGCGGCCTGGCCTACGCGGTAATCTTTGTCGGCGCGCTGCTGGCCGCCACGACCGGCGTGGTCGCCGCCTCGGTGATTTCGATGGGCCTGATCTCGCTACCCATCATGCTGCGCTACGGCTACGACACGCGCATTGCTACCGGCGTGATTGCCGCCTCCGGCACCCTGGCACAGATCATTCCGCCGTCGCTGGTGCTGATCGTGCTGGCCGACCAGCTGGGTACCTCGGTAGGTGATATGTACGCTGGTGCCATGGCACCGGGCCTGCTGCTGTGCCTGTTCTACGCCATCTTTATCTTCCTGATTACCCTGTTCAAACCGCAGTGGGCACCGGCGCTGCCACCGGAGGCCCGCACCCTGCGCGGCGCACAGCTGGCCAAGCGCGTAGTACTGGTGATGATTCCGCCGCTGCTGCTGATCTTCCTGGTACTGGGTACCATCTTCCTAGGCATTGCCACCCCTACCGAGGGCGGCGCCATGGGCGCGGTCGGCGCCATCATCCTGGCACTGATGAACAAGCGCCTGGACATGAAGCTGCTGCAACAGGCGATGGATTCCACCGTCAAGCTGTCCACCTTCGTGGTATTCATCCTGATCGGTGCCCGTGTATTCCGTATCGCCTTCCTGGGCGTAAACGGTGACCAGTGGGTAGAGCACCTGCTGACTGGCCTGCCTGGCGGCGCTACCGGCTTCCTGATCGTTGTGAACATCATGGTGTTCTTCCTGGCGTTCTTCCTGGACTTCTTCGAGATCGCCTTCATTCTGGTGCCGCTGCTGGCCCCGGTAGCACAGAGCCTGGACATCAACCTGATCTGGTTTGGCGTGATCCTGGGGGTGAACATGCAAACCTCCTTCATGCACCCGCCGTTCGGTTTTGCGCTGTTCTACCTGCGCAGCGTGGCCCCCAAGGAAGTCAAAAGCACGGACATCTACTGGGGTGCTGTGCCCTACGTGCTGATCCAGCTGGTGATGGTGGGCTTGCTGATTGCCTTCCCGAAACTGGTGACCGGCTCGCTGCATGAAGAAGTGCAAACCAATGCCGAAGACGCTGCGGCCATCATGCAACAGATGGATAACGCGCCATCTGCCGAGCTGCCAGCCGAGATCCCGGCAGCCGATGCATCGGCCAGCGAAGCCTCGGCACCGGATAGCAGCCAGTCCGACGACCTGCTCAAAGAACTGACAGGCAAATAAACCACACAAAATGAGGCGACAGATGTCATGTCGCCTCTATCGAAACAAGCTGCTGGACATCGTATCCGGCAACACATAGATTTTCAGGCAAACCACAAAGCCTGAGAGCACAGCAGTACACAACACAAGGAGATCACTGTGGAAAGACGCTCGTTTCTGAAGAAAGCCGGTGCTGCCGGCCTGGCCACCGCAGCAGTGGCCGCCCCGGCACTCGCCAATGACGGCCCTACCGTACGCTGGCGCCTGGCGTCCAGCTTCCCGAAAAGCCTAGACACCATTTTTGGCGCAGCAGAACAGCTGGGCAAACGCGTCAGCGAGCTGACCGGCGGCAAGTTCCAGATCCGCTCCTTCCCGGGCGGCGAGATCGTACCGGGCACCCAGGTTCTGGACGCGGTACAGAACGGCACCGTGGAATGCGGCCATACCGCCAGCTACTACTACGTGGGCAAAAACAAGGCATTTGCGTTTGATACCGCCCTGCCATTCGGCCTGACCTCCCGCCAGCAAAATGCCTGGCTGTACTACGGCGGTGGCATGGCGCTGATGCGCGAGTTCTTTGCCAAGTACAACGTGGTGAACTTCCCGGGTGGCAACACCGGCACGCAGATGGGTGGCTGGTTCCGTAAAGAAGTGAAATCCCTGGCCGACCTCAAAGGCCTGAAAATGCGCATTCCGGGCTTTGGTGGCGAGATCATGGCCGCCCTGGGCGCCGTACCGCAAACCCTGGCCGGTGGTGACATCTACCCGGCGCTGGAAAAAGGCACCATCGACGCTACCGAATGGGTAGGCCCGTACGATGACGAGAAGCTGGGCTTCTACAAAGTCGCCAAGCACTACTACTACCCGGGCTTCTGGGAGCCGGGCCCGAACCTGTCTTTCTATGTTTCCAAGAAAGAATGGGACAAGCTGCCACCAGCATACAAGGCTGCGTTTGAAGTGGCCGCAGCAGAAGCCAACATCAGCATGCAAGCCGAATACGATGCCAAGAACCCGGTGGCACTGGTGAGCCTGCTGCAAAAAGGTACCAAGCTGCACCAGTACCCGGCCGACATCATGAAAGCCGCGCAGAAAGCTGCCTTCGAGCTGTACGAGAAGGAAGCCACCACCAACCCGGATTTCAAGAAAATCTATACCGAGTGGAAGAAGTTCCGTACCTTGCAACACGGCTGGTTCAACCTGGCCGAGAACAAGCTGGAAAACTTCATGTACGCCAACAAGGTGAAATAAGCCTTGAGCAAAAAAAGCCGCGCACTGCGCGGCTTTTTTCATTTGCCTATACTGGATGGCATACCGGCAAACCAAGGAGCACCCCATGCGCAAGCTTATTCTGGTTCTATGGCCCTCGTTCTTGACCGCCCTGCTGGCCACCACCTGCTTCTTCTCGGTCTTCGACCCCTACGAACTGGCTCTGCACGGCAAGCAGCTATTCCGCGACGAGCTCAGTGCTTACTCGGTATTTTTCCTGTTGGCCTGGTTTTTTGGCGGGCTCAACGGCTTGATATTGCTCCAGCTGAACAAACCGGCCAGAGACATCAACGGCTTTGACGCCCCGCCAGTTGACCCGGACGCCTACCAGCGCGACTAAAGCGCAGCCACCGCCGCCGTCACGATCACGTAGTACTTGCTTACCGGCTCGAGCACACGAAACTCGCCACGGAAGCCGGCCGGAATGACCGCCGCCTCACCCGGGCCGAATGTCTCTGCATGCCCCTGCTCGTCCATCAGACAGACGCAGCCGGTGATAATGGCAAAAAACTCGTGTTTGTTATCGGCAAAAGCAATACGCCAGGCACCCGTCTCGCACGACCAGATGCCGGCAGCACACACGCCATCTGCGCTGTCATAGACCGGCCAGGTATGCCGCAACGGGTTACCTGCCACCAGGCGCTGCGGATTGGGCCGGTCTTGTTGCGGCACGATATTCTGCTGGCTGATACGAACAATTTTCATGACATCTCCCGACATAAACAAAAAGGTTGGCCGCACACTGCGGCCAACCTTGTTTCAGTGACAACACCGCAGGGTTACAGCAAGCCCAGACCCTTCAGCATCACCAGCAAGATCAGCAGCGGGGTCACACACTTCAACAGCACGTACAGGCCGGCCACTACCTTGCCATTGGCCAGTCGGCCGTCATTGCTTAGCGCTGCGGCCATATTACCCTTACCCCACACCCAGGCCACGAACAGGCAGATGAAAATACCGCCCAGCGGCATCAGGATGTACGACGAGATATAGTCAAACAGGTCGAAGAAGGTCATGCCGAACGGTTTGACGTCAGCCAGCAGGCTATTGGACAGCGCGCAGGTCGCACCAATCAGCGCCAGCAGCAGCAGGTTGATCAGCGTGGCTTTCTTGCGCGATACACCCAGGCGGCCTGCCATCACCGATACCGGCACTTCCAGAATCGACAGCATGGCACCGGTAGCGGCCACTGCAGCCAGCACAAAGAACAGCACCATGAACAGGTGGCCCATCGGCATACTGGCAAACACCGCCGGAATGGTGATGAACAACAGCGATGGACCGGCCTCCGGCTTGAAGCCAAAGCTGAACACCGCGGGGAAGATGGCAATACCGGCCAGCATGGACACAAACAAGTCGGCACTCATGACACGCAGCGTGGTGGCAGGAATGTTCTGGTCGTCACGGAAATAGCTGCCATAAGTCATCATGGTACCCATGCCGATAGACAGCTTGAAGAAAGCCAAGCCCATGGCCACCAGCACCACCTCGCCAGTGATCTTGCTCCAGTCAGGGGTAAACAGGAACGACAGGCCCGCCATGGCGCCCGGCAGCATCAGGCTACGCGCACAAATCACCAGCAGCAGCAAGAACAGCACCGGCATCAGTTTTTTGGTAACCGCCTCGATACCTTTGGCCACGCCCATCAGCAAAATGCCGCCAATCATCAGCAGCACGGCCCACTGCCACAGCAGCGACTGCACCGGGTCGCTGATCAGGGCGCCAAACGCCGCCGACGTGACCGCCGGGTCGCTGGACAGAATCTCGCCGCGCAGCGCCTTGAACACGTAGGCAAATACCCAGGCAGCCACTTCGGAATAAAACGACATGATCAGAAAAGCGGCAATCACCCCAAAGCCGCCAATCAGCCACCATGGCTGACCGGCAGGCGCCAGGGTACGCAAGGTGGTCACCGCATCGGCTTTGGCCTTACGGCCCAGCATGATCTCGGCAATCATCACCGGCAGGCCTACCAGCAGGGTAGCCAGTACGTATACCACCAGAAAGCTGGCACCACCGTTGGCGCCGGTAACGTAAGGAAACTTCCAGATATTACCCAGCCCCACTGCTGAGCCCAGCGTTGCGGCCAGCACGCCAAAGCTGGAGGTAAAGGCGTCCCGGCTATTGCCCGCAGTCTGTTGTGCTGCGGGTCTTGTTTCGTTTTTCATATGCGGTCCAACGTCAAAACCAATAACAAACCCGCCCTGCTTGTGACAGGGCGGGTACTCGGCCCCTTATTCGGGAGCAGGGATTCTGAGGCTGGACGCGTCGGGCGTAAAGTAGTTTACCGCCGCCTTATGCCTGTTTCAGGCGCAAGAACAGCTGATCCAGCCAGGCATCGCAAGCCGCTAGCTGCGCCTGGCTGACAAACTCATCCGGGCGGTGCGCCTGCTCGATCGAGCCAGGCCCGCACACCACGCACGGCATGCCTGCCTCATGAAAGCGGCCAGCCTCGGTGGTATAGGCCACCGCATCGTGGCTGCAGCCATGGCATAGCGCTTCGACGTGGCGGGTAATTTCGCTACCCGGCGAATATTCAAACGGCGGACAATTCACCAGGGCTTCAAACTGGATATCCGCCTCGGGTGCGACCTGCCGCATCTCTGCCAGCAAGACTTGCGCATAGTCTTTGACGGATGCCACAAAGCGCTCATGCTGGTCGCCCGGCAACCAACGCATCTCGAACACGAATTCGCAGTCTTTGGGCACAATGTTGGCCGCATTGCCCCCTTTGATCAGCCCGGTTTGCAGCGTGGCAAACGGCACATCGTATAGCGGATGACGGCTGCCAAATGACTGTTCGGTATCGGCCAGCTTGCGGATATGCGTTACCAGCCGTGCCGCATACTCGATGGCGTTCACCCCCTGGGGGGTCAGCGACGAATGCGCCGCACGGCCACGCACGTGCACGCGGTAGTGGGCGATGCCCTTATGCGCAATCACCGGGCGCATCATGGTAGGCTCGCCGATAATGCAGCCTGCCACTGGTACCTGGCGCGCAATCAGGTCATCGATGAGCCGCCCCACCCCCAGGCAACCGATTTCTTCATCATACGACAGCGCAATGCCCAGGCTGCGCGTCATGCCCACACCCGCCTGAAGCTGCTGCCAGCGCGGCACGGCAGCCAGCACGCAGGCGATAAAACCCTTCATATCGGCACTGCCACGGCCATATACCAGGCCCTCGCGCACCGTCATCTCGAAAGGCGGATAGTGCCAGTGCTGGCCATCCACCGGCACCACGTCGGTATGCCCCGACAGCACCACGGCGGGCAGCGCCGGGTCACCCAGATGCGCAAACAGGTTCGCCTTGGTTTTTTCATCATTAAATGTGAGCGTACTCGCCACACCATACTGCTCAAGCCAGCTTGCTACCCACTGAATAAGTGCCAGGTTCGAGTCGCGGCTGGTAGTGTCAAACGATAACAATCGGGACAGGATCGCTTCGGTATGGGGCAGACAGGTCATGACGGGTGCCTTTCAACAATGGTGTGCTATGGGCAGCATACCCAATTGCTAGCAGCATGCAAACCTCGTCAGACTGGGTTTTTCGGCTAAAAAACCCGCGCCAGGCTTGGCAGACAGGCTTAAGGCATGTATTATGCGTTCTCTCTATGGCGGGCCCCCCCGCATTGTACGGTAGCCAACCTGGTCAGGTCCGGAAGGAAGCAGCCACAGCTATTCAGTGCAAGTGCCGGGGTTCAGGCTCGCCACCCCTCCCCCTCGCATTACCCGTTCCTCTGCTTCACAAATTTTGATTGAACTAAATTTGTTGATCAAAATCTATTGACAATCCCTAGAGCATTTTTCTTTTGATCGCTTAAAAATACTGCTATCATATGCAGTACATAAAGGGACTCGGCAATGACCTTGTTCCATAGTTTCATCTTTAAAACGTCACCCGGATAGCATCCGGATCCCTGAATTGAACAGAAGCGAGGAACGCTATGAAACTGTTTGACAAAATCGCCAATCCACGTGAAATCCGCCGCAAACTGGGCCTGAACCAGCAAGAATTCTGGAGCCGTATTGGCGTTACCCAGTCTGGCGGCAGCCGCTACGAAAGCGGCCGCAACATGCCTAAGCCAGTACGCGAGCTGCTGCGTCTGGTACATGTTGAACAAATCGACCTGACCAAAGTACGTCGCGAAGATTTCGAAATCGTGGAATACCTCAAAGAGACCCACCCTGACCTGTACAAGAGCCTGCGCAAAGCCGTACGTGCCCGTATGGATGCCCAGACCGAAGGCAGCGCAGACACTGCCGAAGCCTAAGCGTCAGCACATGAAAACCCCGGCCAGCTGGCCGGGGTTTTTTTATGGCAGACAAACCAGTCAGTCATCGCCCGGGTTGCGCACCAACAGCACCGGCACATCCGCCTGCTTCAGCACACCTTCTGCCACACTACCCATCAGCAAGTGCAGCAAGCCTCCCAGGCCGTGCGTGCCCATCACCATCAGATCAGCCCCCCAGCTATTGGCATCTTCCACAATCACGCTGGCAATACGGTCACCCCAGCTTTCCAGAATATGCGTTTCCGCCGAGAGCCCCTGCGCCACCACTTTGGCATGACATGCGGCCAACACCTGCTCGCCAGCCTGCTTGATGGCACCTTGCAGCTCTGCCGCATCCAGAAACTCGGCACCACCCCAGCCAAATTGTGCCAGATCGACCACATGCACCAGACGCAAGGCCGCCCCCACCTCTTTCGCCAGCTTGCACCCCTCTGCCAGCGCCAGCGCGGATGTGGTGCTGTCGTCTACCGGAATATAAATTCGCTGATACATATGCCCTCCTGTCTCACGTGTTATTCAAGTCTAGCGCAAGCCATCACATAGGCATTGATAAAGATTAACAGCAAGCGCAGTATTAGATCATTGGAATAAGGACAAGCGCATGGCTCGCATCGTACTAGATTTACCGCAAAGCATAGTGTTCCGCACCGAACTGTCCGTCGCCATTGCCGACATCAACTACGGTGGGCACATGGGCAACGACGCCGCGTTGCGCCTGGCACACGAAGTACGCTTGCGCTGGCTCAAATCTCTCGATTACACCGAGCTAAATATCGAAGGCTTCGGTATTATCGTTAGCGACGCTGCGGTAATGTACAAGGCAGAAGTGTTTCATGGCGACGTGCTGCGCTTCGAGCTAGGCTTGGCAGACCATAACCGCTACGGCTTTGACATCGTTTACATCGCCAGCAACACCCGGACACAACAAGAAACACTACGCATCAAAACTGGTGTGGTGTTTTTTGACTATCAACAACGAAAAGTCTCCCCGGCCCCCATGGCATTCACAGCCCGGCTGGCGGCACACGAAAAAGGAAACGCGCCATGAAAAAATACGCGCCAAACAGCCCGGAAGCCCTGGCACGCATTCTTGCCATGTTCATGATTACCGATGGCAATATGGACCCGCGCGAAATCGAGACACTGGAAAACCTGCACGTCTACGAGCTGCTGAATCTCGGCCGCAAGGACTTCATCAAGGTGCTGGTGGACTACTGCGACGATATTTCCGATGAAGCCGAAGAAGACGGCACCATCCACCTGCTGGCCTCCGAGCGCACCAATGTCATCCTGGACGGCGTGACTGAACGTAACAAGCGCGTGATCTGCTGCGCACTGGCGCTGGACATTTGCAAATCGGACAATACAATCAGTGATCCGGAAATGCTGCTGCTGCGCCACATGATGCACTACTGGCACATTACCCTGGACGACCTCCAGGCCGAGCTGGCAAAAAACTAAGCCAGCCACCGACAGCAGCCGCCGCCAGGCGGCTGTTTGCATTTCAGCATAACAACACACAGGCTAAACCATGACAACCCGCTTCAACGGCACCGACAACTACATTGCCACCGACGACCTGATGATGGCCGTGAACGCCGCCATCACCCTGCAGCGCCCGCTACTGGTAAAAGGCGAGCCCGGCACCGGCAAAACCATGCTGGCCGAGGAAATTGCCCGCGCCCTGGGCAAGCAGCTGATCGTGTGGCCGATCAAATCCACCACCAAGGCACAGCACGGCCTGTACGAGTACGACGCCGTATCGCGCCTGCGCGACTCGCAGCTGGGCAATGACAAAGTACACGACATTCGCCACTACATCCGCCAGGGCAAGCTGTGGCAAGCCTTTGCCAGCGAAGAACAGGCCATTCTGCTGATCGACGAGATCGACAAAGCCGATATCGAATTCCCCAACGACCTGCTGCGCGAGCTGGACCAAATGGAATTCTTTGTGCACGAAACACAGGAATTCATCAAAGCCCGCCATCGCCCCATCATCATCATTACCTCCAACAATGAAAAAGAGCTGCCGGACGCCTTCCTGCGCCGCTGCTTCTTTCACTACATCCGCTTTCCGGACCGCGACACCCTGCAGCAGATCATCCAGGTGCACTACCCCGACATCCGCCAGCAGCTGGTACGCGAAGCGCTGGAAGTATTCACCGGCATTCGCGACATGAACGGGCTGAAAAAGAAACCTACCACCTCCGAGCTGCTGGACTGGCTGAAGCTGCTGGACAGCGAAGGCATTAGCGAACAACAGCTGCAGCAGCACCGCGACAGCAACACCCCGCCGCCCATGGCCGGTGCGCTGCTGAAAAACGAGCAGGACATGCACTTCTTCGAGCGCCTGATGCAGATGGCCAAAATGCGGCGCGGCTGATGGACGCCCACTGGCAAGCCCTGATCGACGCCTACGACGACCAGCTAAGGTTGGCCGCACGCAGCGAGCACACGCGCATCGCCTACCGTCGAGACCTCACCAAGCTGGCCGAGCTGCTAGGCAGTAGCCAGCCCGAGCAAACCGACGGCCCGGCCATCCAGCGCGCCCTGGGCCAGCTGCGCCGCCACGGCCTGTCGCCGCGCACGCTGGCACGCATGCTGTCCACCTGGCGCAGCCTGTTCGAATGGATGATCCGCCGCGAATGGCTGGCGGCCAACCCCTGCGCCGGCGTGCGTGCGCCACGCGCCGGGCAGCGCCTGCCCAAGACGCTGAGCGTAGACAGCGCCATGCAGCTGCTGGACGCCCCCGCCGAAGACGAGCGCGAGATACGCGACGCCGCCATTTTCGAGCTGATGTACTCCTCCGGCCTGCGCCTATCCGAAACCGTGTCGATCAACCTGGCCGACATCGACCTGCGCGAGGCCTTGCTGAAAGTACAAGGCAAAGGCAACCGCGAGCGCATCCTGCCCATCGGCAAAAAGGCGGTCGCCGCCCTGCAACGCTGGCTGCCACTACGCCAGGCTGCCGATGGCGAGGAAGCGCTATTTGTCTCCAGCAAAGGCGTACGCATCAGCAGCCGCCAGCTGGCGCGCCGGCTGGAACGCTGGGCGCTGCACAACGGCAGCGAACAGCACGTGCACCCGCACATGCTGCGCCACTCCTTTGCCAGCCACATGCTGCAGTCCTCCGGCGATCTGCGCGCGGTGCAAGAGCTGCTGGGCCACGCCAACCTGGCCACCACGCAGATCTACACCAGCCTGGACTTTCAACACTTGGCCAAGGTGTACGACACCGCCCACCCGCGCGCCAAGCTGGGCGACAAAGACAAACAGTAAAGCCGAACAAGCGCTCGCGTTTGGCACGGTGCCAAAAGAAAAACCCCCTGCCACCGGCAGGGGGTTTTGTCATGGCTTGCGGCCAACTTAGCGTGATTTCACAAACGGCACACCAATGGCTTTCGGCGCGACGGCACGGCCCATAAAGCCCGCCAGCAACACCACGGTCAGCACATACGGCAACGCCTGGATGAAGGCATCGGGAATGCTGCCAATCAGCGGCAGCTCCACGCCCTGCAGGCGAATCTGGATCGCGTCGGTAAAGGCAAAAATCAGGCAGCCCAGCACAGCAGACCACGGGCGCCATTTGCCAAAAATCAGCGCCGCCAGCGCCAGGTAGCCCTTGCCGGCAGTCATATCCTGGATAAAGGCGCCGGTTTGCGCCAGTACCAGATAAGCACCCGCCACACCACACAGCGCACCGCCAATGGCCTGAGCCATATAGCGCACACCCTTCACGCTGATACCCGCCGCATCCGCCGCATGCGGGTTTTCACCCACGGCGCGCAGACGCAGGCCAAAGCGGCTCTTGTATACCACCCAGCTCACCACGAAAATCAGCAGCAGGGCCAGGTACACCAGAATGTTATGGCCAAAGAAGGTTTTCAACGCCGGGCTGTGGGCAATAGCGTCCGCAAACGGCAGGTCGATGGCGGTAAAACGCGCCTCGTCCGACAGCGTAGGCGTGCGGCCACCCTGCTGGAACCAAGCCAGTGCCAGCACCGGGGTGACACCCGACACCATCATGTTGATGGCCACGCCGGAAATCAGTTGGTTGCCGTTATAGGTAATCGACACCACACCATGCAGCATGGCCACCGCCATACCGGCGGCAATGCCGGCCCCCAGCCCCACCCACGGGGACTGCGCAATATACGCCACGCAGGCGGCAGCAAAGGCTGCGGCCAACATCTTGCCTTCCAGCGCCAGGTCTACCACACCGGAGCGCTCGGAGAACAAACCGGCCAGCGCGGCCAGCACCAGCGGGGTACTCACACGCAGCGTGGCGTCCAGCACACTAAAAATCATGTCCATGCTGTGCTCCTTACTGGTTCTTCAGCATGCGCTTGAACGCAGCCGATAGCGGGGTCTGGAACAGGTTTTCCAGCGCACCACAGAACAGGATGATCAAACCCTGGGTAAAGATGATCATCTCGCGCGTAATGGCCGGCTTCTCGAACGACAAGTCCAGGCCGCCCTGCGTCAGCGCGCCAAACAGCAGCGCCGACAGCAAAATACCCACCGGGTGGTTACGCCCCATCAGCGCCACCGCAATACCGACAAAGCCGATACCGTTGGTAAAGCCCATATTCATGCGGTGGGTAGAACCCAGCAGCTCGTTGATGGCCGCCAGACCCGCCAAGGCACCCGATACGCACATCACGGCGATAATCACCTTGTCTACCGGAATACCAGCATAGCGGGCGGCCTTTTCGTTCAGGCCCACGGTACGGGTCACAAAGCCTTTCGGGCTATGCCACACCACCAGGTAGAACAGCACCAAGGCCATCAGCGCCAGGAAGAAGCTGGCGTTCAGCGGCGTGTTGGGCAGCTCGACACCCAGCGGCGCAAACAGCTCGTGCAGCATGGGTACCCAGGCGTTCTGGGCGAACTCGCGGGTAGCCGGGGTTTGCGAGCCTTCCATGCGCAGCTTGTCCACCAGCAGCCAGGTCATCAGCGAGCTGGCAATAAAGTTGAACATGATGGTGGTGACCACAATGTGGCTGCCACGCTTGGCCTGCAGATAACCCGGCACCAGCGCCCACGCGCCGCCAAACAGGATAGCGGCCAACATGGCCAGCGGAATCACCACGTACGCCGGCAAGTAATCAAACTGCAAGCACACCAGCGTAACGCCCAGGCCGGCCAGATACATCTGGCCTTCGCCACCGATATTGAACAGGCCGGCATGGAACGCCGCCGCCACGGCCAGGCCGGTAAAGATAAAGCTGGTCGTGTAAAACAGCGTGTAGCCGATACCCTCGGGGTAACCGAAGGCACCGTTAATCATCAGTTTCAGGCACTCCACCGGGTCTTCGCCGATCAGTGCAATCACCAGGCCCGATACAAACAGTGCCGCAAACAGGTTCAGCAGCGGCATCAGCCACAGGCTGGCCCAGCGCGGCATATTGGCTGGCTGACTCATTTATGTCCCCCCATCAACAAACCCAGCGAGGTGGCGGTAGCTTCTGCCGCCGGCAGCTCGCCGGAAATGGCACCACCGTTCATCACGATAATGCGGTCACTCAAGGCCATGATCTCGTCCAGCTCCACCGACACCAGCAGCAGGGCTTTGCCCTCGTCACGCAGCTGCATCAGGCGCTTGTGAATGAACTCGATCGCGCCGATATCCACGCCACGGGTAGGCTGGCCGATCAGCAGCAGGTCCGGGTTGGCGTGAATTTCACGCGCCAGAATTACTTTTTGCTGGTTACCACCGGAAAACAAGCCGATACGGCGGTGCGTTAGCGCCGGGCGCACGTCGAACTCGTCGATGAAACGACGGCAGCGCTCAATGATGGCCTTGCGGTTAAACAGGAAGCCACGGCGCACGCTCGGGTCATCGTGATAGCCCAGAATGGCGTTTTCGAAGGTCATGAAGTCCTTCACCATGCCCTCGCGCGAGCGGTCTTCCGGAATATGGGCAATCCCCAGCTTGCGATAGGCAGCCGCCTTCGGCTCGCGGGTTTTCAGCGTCGCCAGCTCCATGCCCTTGAATTGCACCGAGCCGGACGTTGCCTCGCGCATGCCGGACAGCACCTCCAGCAGCTCGGACTGGCCATTGCCGGATACACCGGCAATACCCACGATCTCGCCAGCGTGCAGGTCGAAGCCGATATCCTTCAGCAGCGCCACGCCCCGGCTGTCCACCAGGTTCAGGCCGGAAACACTCAGCACCTTTTTACCCGGCACGGCAGCGGCCTTGTCCAGGTGCATGTTCACCTTGCGGCCAACCATCAGGTCGGCCAGGTCTTCCTTGGTGACATCTGCGGTACGCACCTGCCCCACGATTTCACCGGCACGCATTACCGTGACATCGTCGGTAATATCCAGCACTTCGCGCAGCTTGTGCGTAATCAGGATGACCGTCTTGCCCTGGTCGCGCAGCAGGCGCAGGATGCGGAACAGGTCGTCCGCCTCTTGCGGCGTCAGCACGGCCGTCGGCTCGTCCAGGATCAGCACATCGGCACCGCGATACAACGTTTTCAGGATTTCCACACGCTGCTGCGTGCCCACCCCCAACTCGCCCACAATCGCATCCGGGTCGACTTGCAGGCCGTAGTCCTGGTTCAGCTTTTGCAGGTGGGTACGCGCGGCAGCCAGGCTGCCCTCCAGCGTCACGCCGCCTTCGGCACCCAGCACAATGTTTTCCAGCACGGTAAACGGGTCTACCAGCATGAAATGCTGATGCACCATGCCAATACCCAGGCCAATAGCCGCATGCGACGAACGAATGCGCTCAGCCTTGCCGTTAATCTTGATGGTTCCGGAATCCGCCTGATAGTAGCCATAAATAATGCTCATCAGTGTGGATTTGCCAGCACCGTTCTCGCCAATAATGCCGTGAACCGTGCCTTTGCGAACTCCGAAAGTAATGTTCTTATTGGCATGCACTTCACCGAAGTGTTTGTTCACGCCAATGAGCTCGATGGCTAATTCGGCCATAGTGATCTCGCTCTCGGTTAAAATGCCTTTTTCATACAGCGCCCCGCATACCGCAGGCACAACAAAGTGCGGCAAGCAGGGTATTGCTTGCCGCACGCGCCAAACGAAAACTCGATAATCAGACGATAGCCAGCCCGGCTGGCCATCCACCTCCCCGGCGGGCGGCGTGGCAAGCCTGCCACCTGGCACGCGGGGGGCACCCCTCCCGGGTAAATCTACAGCCGGGTCATGCTGCGGCAGCAGGCTTCACTATACCGCCACCGCAGACACAATAAAGTGCGGCAAGCAGAATGAACTGCTTGCCGCACAAGTCGTCTGGATCAAACAGACGATTACAACATTATTTTACCGGGCAGCTATTGCCAGCGCGGTAGTCAACCACTTTTACCTTGCCAGAAATGATGTCTTTCTTGGCCTGGTTCACTTTGGTTTCGATGTCTTTGCTGATCAGCTTGCGGTTGTTTGCATCCAGTGCCCAATCCACGCCGCCTTCTTTCAGACCCATGGTTACCACGCCAGACTTCCAGGTGCCTTTCTGGCCATCAAGCATCAGCTGGTAGACAGCGTTGTCCACGCGCTTGAGCATGGAAGTCAGCACAAAGCCCGGGAACAGGTGGTTCTGGTTGGAATCCACACCGATACCCAGTTTGTTTTTGTCTTTGGCCGCTTGCAGAACGCCCATGCCGGTACCGCCAGCAGCGTGGAATACCACGTCTACGCCACGGTCAAACTGGCTGCGAGCCAGTTCGCCACCGCGAGCCGGGTCGTTGAACGCTTGCGGGGTGGTGCCGGTCATGTTGGATACCACTTCTACCTTGGCATCTGCTGCCTTGGCACCCTGGGTATAGCCACAGCCGAAGGCACGAATCAGCGGTACGTCCATACCACCGATGAAGCCCACTTTTTTGGATTTGGAAGCCAGGGTCGCTGCCATACCTACCAGGTAGGAGCCTTCCTGTTCCTTGAAGATCACAGACTGCACGTTGTCGCCTTTGGCCACATCATCCACGATAGCGAATTTTACTTTCGGGAACTCGGCAGCCACGGTCTGAACAGCCTGGGTAAAGGAGAAACCAACAGCAATTACCAGATCAACGTTTTTGCGCGCCAGGTTGCGCAGCACTTGCTCTTTTTGCGCTTCGTTGGCGATCTGTGCTTCGCGGTAAGCGACACCCGTGGCTTTCTTGAAACGCTCGGCGCCGGTGTAAGCAGCTTCGTTAAAGCTCTTGTCGAATTTGCCAGCCTGGTCGTAGACCACTGCAGGGGTAAAAGCAAAACTGGAGGAGGCGGCTACCATCAGGGCAGCAGCAACTGCGAGGTGCTTTTTCTTGGTAATTTGCATGAGATGTCTCTCCCAACGTCGTGTCTGTAAAGTGGCTGGCTCATAGTAGCGATAAACTTGCCGCTACACACGGCCAACATATTAGAAAGCAGGCTTGCCGTCGCATTGGCGCCAACAAACCTGCTCCGATTATGCGAGCAGGGGCGTGATTATACGCATAGCCGCACAGGGCGACACCTGCGTTTTTGCATAAATATCACGAAAACTGCACACAAAAGGCATTTTTTATCGCTATTGTGCACCGCCCTGACCGGAAAGACAGCTCTGCAAAAAGCCCAGCACCCACACCACAGCCTGCGCCCGTACCGCCTCGCGATCACCCGCAAAATGACAGCTGCGCGCCTCTGTGCCAGCGGCATGCGCCACGGCAAAGCACACCGTACCTACGGGCTTTTCCGCCGTACCCCCGCCGGGGCCTGCAATACCGGTTACCGACATGGCCCAGTCGGCACCCGCCAAGCGACGCACCCCTTCTGCCATGGCAGCCGCCACCGGCAAGCTGACCGCACCGTGAGCCTGCAATGTAGCCTCGGGCACCCCAAGCAAGCGCTGCTTGGCTTCGTTGCTGTAGGTGACAACCGATAGATCGAACCAGGCCGAACTACCGGGAATGGCAGTCAGCGCCGCCGCCACGCCGCCACCGGTGCAGGACTCAGCTACCGTCACACGCTGCCCCGCTGCGGCCAACTGCTGGCCCAGCTGCGCAGCCAGCTCATGCAGAGTCATGGTTACGCTCCATGAAGTGGCGCATCAGGCCGCAGGTAGACGCATCATGGGCTGCCACCTGGCCTGCTTCCAGCTCGGACAGCAGGCGGCTAGCCAGCTGCTTGCCATACTCCACGCCCCACTGGTCAAACGAGTTCACCCCCCAGATCACCCCTTGCACAAATACTTTGTGTTCGTACATTGCCAGGAGCATGCCCAGGTTATAAGGCGTTACCTTATCCAGCGCGATGGTATTGCTAGGCTGATTGCCCGGAAACAGCTTTTGCGGCAACAACATGTCCAGCTCGTCGCCACTGATATGGCTCAGCTCTTGCAGCACTTCCGCCTCGGTCTTGCCACGCATGAGCGCCTCTGTCTGCGCAAAGCAGTTGGCCACCAGTACGCGGTGCTGGTCACCCAACGGATAGTGCGTATTCATGGCAATGATGAAATCGCATGGCACCAGGCGCGTACCTTGATGCAGTAGCTGGAAGAAGGCATGCTGGCTGTTCACCCCCTCCTCGCCCCAGATCACTGGGCCGGTATCGAAATCCAGCTGCTCGCCATAACGCCCCACCCGCTTGCCGTTGGACTCCATGTCCATCTGCTGGATATGCGCCGGCAAACGGCGCAGGCCGTGGTCATAGGGCATGATGGCGTGCGTATGGGCACCATAGAAGGTGTTGTACCAGATACCAATAAGACCCAGCAAAACAGGGATATTGCGCTCGAACGGGGTATTGAAGAAGTGCTCATCCATCCGTGCACCACCGGCCAGAAACTCGGCAAAGCGCTCGGGGCCGATTTGCAGCATGACCGGCAAGCCAATGGCCGACCAGACAGAATAACGCCCGCCCACCCAGTCCCAGAAACCGAACATATTGTCCGTATCGATACCAAAAGCCTGCACGGCAGGCGCATTGGTGGACACCGCCACAAAATGGCGGGCGATATCCGCCTCACCTGCATGCTGCAAAAACCAGCGGCGTGCCGCCTGGGCGTTCAGCAGGGTTTCCGGCGTGGCAAACGATTTCGATGCCACGATAAACAGCGTACTCGCCGCATCACACTGCTGCAGCACTTGCGCCAGGTGCTGCCCGTCCACATTGGATACGTAGTGGAACGTCAGTGCCGGGTCGGCATAGGGCTTGAGCGCCTCAGCCACCATCAGCGGGCCCAGATCCGAGCCACCAATACCGATATTCACCACCTGGCGCACACGTTGGCCGCTAAAGCCCAGCCACGCTCCCGAGCGCACCCGCTGCGCAAATGCCGCCATGCGCTGCAACACCGCATGCACAGGCGGCACAATGTCTTCGCCATCCAGCAACAAGCTTGCCTGCGCAGGCAAGCGCAAGGCGCTATGCAGCACAGCGCGCTTTTCACTGATATTGATACGCTCACCGGCACGCATCTTGCGCATCCAGCCTGGCAGGTCTGCCGCCTGAGCCAGCTCTTGCAACAATTCCAGTGTGCGGTCGGTAATACGGTTTTTGGCGTAGTCCAGCATCAGACCATCCAGCTGCAGGGAGTAGCGGTCAAAACGCTGCGCGTCCTGAGCAAACAGCTCTTTCATGTGCAGATGGCGCGTAGCGCGCTGGTGCTGATGCAGGCGAGCCCAGACGGGCTGCTCGTTAATGCAGATGCGGTCAGTAGACATGTGCAGGCATTACACTTTCAGGAAATGTTCGCGGTAGTAGCGCAGCTCTTCGATGGACTCCAGAATGTCGGCCAACGCCTCGTGCTTGCCTTTTTTCACCACACCTTTGGCCAACTCTGGCCGCCAGCGTTTGCATAGCTCTTTCAGGGTGGAAACATCCAGATTGCGATAATGGAAGTAGGCTTCCAGCTTAGGCATCCAGAGCGCCATGAAGCGGCGATCCTGGCAAATGGAGTTGCCGCACATAGGGGACTTGCCTGCCGGCACGTGTTGCTGCAGAAAATCCAGCAATATCTCCTCGGCCTGCGCCTCGCTCACGGCAGATGCCTTGACGCGGGCCACCAGGCCAGATTTGCCATGGGTATTCTTGTTCCAGTCGTCCATGGCATCCAGCACGCTATCGGGCTGGTGCACGGCCAGTACCGGCGACTCGGCCACCACGTTCAGCTGGCTATCGGTGATGATCATGGCTACTTCGATAATACGGTCGCCATCCGGGTTCAGGCCGGTCATTTCCATGTCCAGCCAGATGAGGTGCGTTGGTTCTTGCGGCATAATGAGCTTCTTTCAAAATTCAGCTATTTTCTGATATTTACCCCATACAGGGCAAACGCACTTGATGAATGCATTTTCGTGGGCCACCCTGCTGGCCCTGCTGGGCAGCCTGGCGGTACAAGCCTGGCTGACGCACCGCCAGATCAACCACGTGCGCCGCCACCGGCAGCAGGTACCCGCCAGCTTTGCTCACAGCATTACGCTGGCAGCCCACCAGAAAGCGGCAGACTACACCTGCGCCCGCAGCAAGCTGCATCTTGCCAGCCTGCTGCTCGATACAGTCACCGTACTACTGCTCACCTTTGGCGGCGGCATCACCCTGGCGGCACAGCTTGGCGCCAGCTGGTTTGACAACACGCTGCTGGCGGGCATGGCCACGATCGGCCTGTGCCTGTTTGCCAGCAGTTGCGCCGGGCTGCCGCTATCCCTGTATCGCACCTTTGTGCTGGAGCGGTGCTTCGGCTTCAACCGCACCACTCCCGCGCTATTTGCGGCCGACCTGCTACGCGGCATGCTACTGGGCACCCTGATCGGCGCACCAGTCCTGGCCGCGGCACTGTGGCTACTGGCGCACGGCGGCCCGTACTTCTGGCTGTGGACGTGGCTGGCATGGTGCAGCTTTGTGTTGCTGCTCAGCTGGGCCTACCCCACGCTGATCGCACCACGCTTCAATCGCTTCACCCCATTGCAAGACACCGCACTGCAAAGCCGCATCCAGGCACTATTGCAGCGCTGCGGCTTTGCCAGCAAAGGCTTATTTGTCATGGATGGCTCGCGCCGCTCTGCCCATGGCAATGCCTACTTTACCGGCCTGGGCAAAAACAAACGCATCGTGTTTTTTGACACGCTGCTTGAGCAGCTGGATGCCGATGAAATCGAAGCGGTACTGGCGCACGAGCTGGGCCACTTCCACCACGGCCACATCCGTACCCGGCTGGCGCTCACCTTTGCCAGCACACTAGCGTTCCTGGCGATATTTTCCCTGCTACTGCACAACAGCCACTTCCATACCGGCCTGAACGTCAGCCAGGGCAACCCGGCCAACTCGCTGCTGCTATTCATGCTGTGCGCCCCCGCCTTTACCTTTTTGCTGGCGCCGCTGGGCAGCCTGCTATCGCGCCATCAGGAATACCAGGCCGACAGCTATGCCGTAGCACACAGCTCGGCTGGCGCACTGCAAAGTGCCCTGATGAAACTCTATCGTGACAATGCAAGCACGCTCACGCCAGACCCGCTACACTCCGCGTTTTACGACTCCCACCCACCGGCGAGCCTGCGTATCGCCCACCTGCAAGGAACCACAACATGAATCTGCTCGAGCTTCACTGCGAAGCGCAACATGGCGCCCACCCGCTGAGCCAGCAAACCGTGACCGAACTGCTGGGCCACCTGCCGCAATGGCAAGTGGAAGGCATCGAACTGGTCAAAACTTTCATGTTTGACGACTACTACAAAACCATGGCCTTCGTGAACGCCCTGGCCTGGGTAGCCCACGCAGAAGACCACCACCCGGACATGTCGGTGCACTACAACCGCGCCGTGGTCCGCTTTAGCACCCACGACGCCGGCGGCCTGACGCTGAACGACTTTATTTGTGCCGCCAAAGCAGAAGCCCTGCTCCCCCGCGCATGAAGCAACCGGGCCAGATTATCCGCAGCTACGGCCGCCGTTTCATTGTAGAAACCGCCGGCCGCACGTATGACTGCACCAGCCGCGGCAAACGCGTGGATTTTGCCTGCGGCGACCACGTCCAGCTCAGCATCATCAACGACGAACAAGCCGTCATCGAATCGGTAGACGAGCGCAGCAGCCTGCTCTACCGCCAGGACGACTGGCGCACCAAGCTGATTGCGGCCAACGTTAGCCGCATCATTTTTGTTACCGCCGCCGTACCCAGCCCCAATGAAGAGCTACTGAACCGTTGCCTGCTGGCCGCAGAAGCCGCCGACATTGAGCCGGTCATCCTGGTAAACAAGCGCGACCTGCCAGAAACCACCGCATGGCTGGATAAACTGCAGGCTTATGAAAAGCTGGGTTACAAGCTGGCCGTGGTCAGCGCACTGGATGGCGCCGCCGAGCTGCGACCGCTACTGCAAGGCCACACCAGCGTACTTGTCGGACAATCCGGCATGGGCAAGTCCACGCTGACCAACGCCCTGCTGCCCGAGGCCGCCGCGCGCGTCGGGGACATTTCTGTTGCGCTGGATTCTGGCAAGCACACCACCACCCATGCCGCGCTCTACCACCTGGATAGCGAAAGCCACCTGATCGACTCGCCAGGCCTGCAGGAGTTTGGCCTGGGCCATATTGGCGCCACCGAGCTGCCAGCGCTGTTCCCGGAAGTGCGCCCGTACATTGGGCAGTGTCGCTTTCACAACTGCAGCCACCGCATGGAGCCATCCTGCGCGATCAAGCAGGCTTGCGACGATGGCCATATCGCACCGGCCAGGCTGGCCTTGCTGCAGAAACTGGTCACCCACGCTCAAAATGCAAATTAAATAATATCTATAGAGGAAAACACCATTTACATTTCATGGCACTGACTCTAATCTGTCACCCAGAAGAAAAATTTCAACGGTAATGTGTGTACCCACATTACATACAGACAAGGAGTCAGCACCATGACAAAACGTATCGCACTGGTTACCGGTGGCATGGGCGGTATCGGCACCGCCATTTGCAAAGCCCTGGCACAAACCGGCCACACCGTGGTGACCACCTACAGCCGCCCCGGCAAGGAGCAAGCCTGGACTGCCGACATGAAAGGCCTGGGCTTTGAAGTACACGCCGTACAATGCGACGTGAGCGATTTCGACTCCTGCCAGGCAGCCATTGCCAAAATTACCGCCGATATCGGCCCGGTAGACGTGCTGGTGAATAACGCCGGTATCACGCGCGACAGCAGCTTCCGCAAACTGGGCAAGGCTGACTGGGATGCGGTTATCAGCACCAACCTGGATTCCCTGTTCAACGTGTGCAAACCGGTAGTGGATAGCATGCTGGAACGTGGCTTTGGCCGCGTGATCAACATCTCGTCCATCAATGGCCAGAAGGGTCAGTTTGGCCAGACCAACTACTCCGCCGCCAAAGCCGGCATGCACGGCTTCAGCATGGCGCTGGCACAAGAAGTGGCGCGCAAAGGCATTACCGTGAACACCATCAGCCCGGGCTATATCGGCACCGACATGGTGATGGCTGTACCGGAAGACGTACGCAACAAAATCATTGCCCAGATCCCGGTAGGCCGCCTGGGCCAGCCGGAAGAAATCGCTGGCCTGGTAAACTACTTGGCCAGCGATATCGCCGGCTTCATCACCGGTGCCGACTTTGCCATCAATGGCGGCCAACACATGATGTAAGCCTGCTTGCAGGCAGACAACAAGCCGGGGGCACAGCCACCGGCTTTTTTTGCGGGCCGCACGCAAAGATAGACACATCCGGCAGCGGACCCGGCAAAGCCGGGCCGCATCACCAAACCATCAGCATCGGCGGCCCTCCTGTTACAAAGCCAGTGCACTAACGCGCACTGGCCAGACTCACCACAAAAAAGCCAGAGGCACAGCCTCCGGCTTTTTTGTTATGCTGCCCACCTTCCCACCTTACCCAGGAATGAGCATGGCTGAAAACCTGATCATCGACGGCCAGACCAAGGCCGAGCGTTATGCCACCCTGCTCCCGCAGGCTTTTGCCCTGATCGATGGCGAAGACGACCTGATCGCCGCCATGGCCAATACGGCCGCCGCCATACATCACACGTTTGGCTGGCTGTGGACCGGCTTTTATCTGGTGAAAAACGACGAGCTGGTACTGGGCCCCTTCCAAGGCCCCATCGCCTGCACGCGCATTCGCAAAGGCAAAGGCGTGTGCGGTAGCGCCTGGCAGCAAGCCACTACGCTCGTGGTGCCGGACGTGGATGCCTTCCCCGGCCATATTGCCTGCTCGTCGCTATCCCGTTCGGAAATCGTGGTGCCACTGCTGGATCAGGCCGGCGCCGTACGTGCCGTGCTGGATGTCGACTCCATCGAGCTGGCCTCGTTCGACGACAGCGACCGCGCTGCGCTAGAGCAAATCTGCGCACGCTTTAGCCGCCTATTCGGCTGACAAGCCCAGCCACCCCGCCAGCTGCGCTGCCGCCTCGTCTACCGGCAGTGCGGCCAACTGTTCGCGATGCAGCAGCAGCCATTGCTGTAACTGTGGCATGCGCTGCTCGCGCACAATCAGCAGCTCGGTACGCAAGGCCGAGGCCTCAGCAGCCAGCACCATTAATTGCTGTTGCCGCTCCACATCCGCCTGCTGCCACTGCTGGCAAGCCTGCTGCAGCTGCGCTTCGCGCTGCACCGCCGCATCCTGCATGGCCGCCGCCTTGCCCAGCTCGCGCGCGCTGTCAGCCTGCTGCTGTTGCTGCTGCCTGCGCTGCGCCTCTAGCTGCTGTGCAGCCGTGGCCAGCTGCTGCTCCAGCAGCTGCGTGCGCTGCTTCATTTGCGCGCGCTCTTCTTCCACCTGCTCGTACAAACGCACACGCATGCCCTCAAAGCGATCGTATGCCAGCGCCTCGCGCTGCGCCGCCTCCACGGCCAGCTGCTGCACGCGCGCCTCCTGGCGTGCCTCCAGCGCCGCCACGCGCTCATCGGCCTCTTTTTGCTGCTGTAGCGTTTGTGCACGCGCCTCATCCAGCGATGCAGCCAGGCCGGTCAGGCTTTCTTCCAGCGCCTGCCGCCGCCCTTGCTCTTCTGCCAATTGCTGCCTGGCCTGCTGCGCCAGCTCGCGCTGCTGGGCCAGCTCGCCAGAGAGGCTGGTCAGCTGATCGGCCCGCGCATCCAGCTCGCGCTGCGCTGCGGCCAACTCTGCCACCACCTGCTCCAGCTTGAGGCTCACCTCTTCACGCAGAGCAGCCAGATTTTCCTCGGCCACATCGCAGGCCTTTTGCCACAGCTGGCCAAACGCATCAGCCAGTGCCGGCGGCCAATCCGGCCGGCGCACACTGGTGGCCATGCGCGACAGGAACTCCTGCCGCCACTGCTTGAGCGTGTTGTTGATGGTGGTATTCGAGCCAGTGCCCAGCCGGGCCCGCACCTCTACCACGGTAGGCCACTCGCCCTCCGACACCATATCAAATGCCACCTGCCGGATACGCGCATAGATATCCATAAATACCTCCTGATTTTTACGCATTATACCCTTTTTTTGTTCGTAATTTTTATTACGTAATACATGTAATTTTTAATGATTTGCCAATTACTTTTCCGATAATTATACTTATCGGAAGTTTTTACCAAAGAAAGCCGCAAAAATTGCTGCCCGCACTCACTCCCACCCCACAAAACAGTCTGATTCACGCCGATAGCGATGCCGAGGCGGTATTGGTGTGGCTGGCGGAGTACACCCAGCGCCCCGCCACCCTGCGCAGCTACCGCAAAGAGGCCGAGCGATTTTTGCTCTGGCTAGGCAGCCGACAGCAGCGCCTGGCCGAGGTGAAGCGGGAGGACGTGCACGATTACCGCCGCTTTCTGGCCCACCCCCACCCGGCAGCGCAATGGATCGGACCGGCCGTGCCGCGCAGCCACCCGCAGTGGCGCCCGCTCACTGGCCCACTATCTGCCAGCAGTATCGAGCACGCTTTTACCATCCTGGGTGGCCTGTACAGCTACCTGAACCACGCCGGCCACCTGAGCGGCAACCCCTTCCGCCTGCACAAGGCCCCGCGGCAACGCCACTCAGTAGAAAACGGCCGCTTTTTTGACGCCGACTGCTGGGCGCACATCTGCCACACCCTGCAGGCGCTGCCGGCAGATTCGCCACGCCAGATAGCCCACCGCGAACGCGCTATCTGGGCGTTCAGCCTGCTGTACTACAGCGGCGCCCGCCGCAGCGAGGCCAGCGCGGCGCGCATGGGGGATATGCATCAGAAACGGGATAACTGGTGGTGGCGCGTGCACGGCAAAACCGGCACTGGCGACATCCCCGTCAGCCCGCCCCTGCTGGCCGCCCTGCAGCGCTACCGCTTGCACCTGGGCCTGAGCCCGCTACCCGCGAGCGGGGAAGACACGCCCCTGCTGTGCCGCCTGGGCGATGGCCGCGGCGCACAGCAGGGCATTAGCGACAAGGCGCTGTATCTATTGATCAAGGAAATCCTGCAACGTGCTGCCCAGCAGGCCCCCGACGCCATGCGGCCAACCTTGCAGCACGCCAGCACGCACTGGCTGCGCCACACCGCCGCCACGCACCAGCTGGATGCCGGCATCAGCCTGCTGATGGTGAGCCAGAATCTGCGCCACGGCAGCATACAGACCACGCGGCGCTACCTGCACAGCGAAGACGATGCCCGCCACGCCGCCATGCAAAACCTGCCTGCCATCCCCATGGATAGCAGGGAAAAGAAAAACGACTAAGGCGCACAGCACCGCCGCAAAAGCACCAATAAAAAAAGCCAGTCATGGTTGACTGGCTTTTTCTGATCGTGCCCGGCTTACTCGGCTTTTTTGCGACTGCGCTTTTTTACCGGCTGCGGCAGCAGGAACTCGGCATCAAACTCGAACAGCGTGCCCGTGCGCCCGGTTTGCGACTGGCAGGCAATCAGCATGGCACGGTTGATGGCTTCTTTTTTGCTCACCCCCCACCACTCGATCATCTTATCCAGCGCTTTTTGCGCGTCACGTGACAGCTCTACCGTTACCGATAGCTCCTGCAAGCGGTTGCGGCGCAGCTCGCGGCTGCGGCGCTTGCGCTCGGCTGGCGTCATGGCGCGCTCGCCCAGCGGCTTGCGCCCGGGCTTGGCGCGGGTACCGCCAATCAGGTCGATAGTGTAGTGATCGCAAGGGTCTCGCATGTAACGGTGACGGGTCACTGTGCAAAAAAAGGGGCGCAAGGATACCACGAAGGCCGCACATCACCCAGCGCCACACCGGTAAAAAGGGCGCTTGGCGCAAAATAAACCGCTGGCAAGTGCCGATTGACTAGTCAAATGATAATACTTATCATCAATACTACTTTTTACAACCAATAAAGAGACTTACTCTCATGCGCCAAACCCTGCTTGCACTTGCCCTTGGTTCTGCCCTGCTCGCCCCGGCCACCTTTGCGGCCGACGTAAACCGCGCCAGTGTAGTAGAAACCTATAGCCAGATCGTTTTTGCCAGCTACGAAGACTCGCTGCAGGGTGCGCGTGAACTGAAAACCGCGGTAGAGGCCTTTGTCGCCGCCCCGTCGGAAGACACCCTGGCCAAGGCACGCAAAGCCTGGCTGGCCGCACGCGAGCCGTATGGCCAGACCGAAGCCTTCCGCTTTTACGGCGGCCCCATCGACGATGCCAAAGGCCCGGAAGGCCAGATCAATGCCTGGCCACTGGATGAGGCTTATATTGATGGCGTAAAAGGCAAGCCGAACGCCGGCATCGTCAATAACCGCAAAGTAGCCATCACCAAAGAAAAACTGTCGTCGCTGAACGAACGCGGCGGTGAAGAAAACGTGTCCACCGGCTACCACGCCATCGAATTCTTGCTGTGGGGCCAGGATTTTGACGTCGCCGGCCCGGGCAAACGCAGCTTTACCGACTTTGTCGACGGCAAAGCGCCTAATGCCGACCGCCGCCGCGAATACCTGAAAGTGGCAGCCGAGCTGCTGGTAGACGACCTGGCCAGCGTTGCCAGCCAGTGGAAGCCGGGCAGCAACAACTACCGCGCCAAGTTTGCCAAAAACCCGGACGCCATCCGCCAGATCATGGTGGGCATTGGTGTGCTGTCGCGCGCCGAGCTGGCTGGCGAGCGCATGGAGGTGGCACTGGATAGCCGCAACCAGGAAGACGAGCACAGCTGCTTCTCCGACAACACCCACCGCGACGTGATCAACAACGCCAAAGGCATCCAGAATGTCTGGCTGGGTGAATACAAGCGCGTAGACGGCAGCGTGGTAAAAGGCGCCAGCCTGCGTGACCTGGTGGCCGCCAGCAACAGCAAGGCCGCCGAGCGTGTTACCGCCGATATGGACGCCACCCTGAAAGCCGCGGAAGGCATTCAGGCCCCGTTCGACCAGGAAATCGTGAAAAAAGAAGGCCGCAGCCGCGTGCAAGCCACGGTTGCCGCGCTGAAAAAACAGGCCACCAGCCTGGTAGAAGCCGCCAAAGCACTGGGTATCAAGAAACTGAACGTTAACGGCTAAGCCGCCTCACCACCACCACCCACCACCCCGCCTGCAGCCGCAGGCGGGTATTTGCATTGACCGGAAAACACCATGCAAAAGAAATATCTCTCCCTTGCAGCCACGCTGGGTGGCACGGCTGCAATCCTGGGCACACTGGGCTTTACTGCCATACAAGAAGTGGCGCCCTACCAGGATGGTGACGAAAAACTGGGCGGCAACACCACCGTCTACGAAGTAGGCCGCAATGCCTTCTCGCTGCCTGCGGCCAACATGGACAGCAACCGCCAGACACAGTTTTTCATCGGCAACTCTTTCTTCAAGAAAGCCTGGGTAGAAGCCCCCTCGTCCACCACCGCGCGCGACGGCCTGGGGCCGCACTTCATCGCCCGCTCCTGCGGCGCCTGCCACGCGCTGGATGGCCGTGGTGCGACGCCCAATTTTGAAAACGGCCTGCAAGCCGAGCAGCCGCTAGCCTTGCTGTTCCGCCTGTCCATACCCGGCAAAAACGGCGGCAACCTGCCAGAACCCAACTACGGCGGCCAGTTCAACAACGACGCCATCCCCGGGGTAAAACCGGAAGGCAAGATTGCCATCAGCTACACCGAACAAGCCGGCCGCTTTGCCGATGGCGAAAGCTACAGCCTGCGCCAGCCCGCCTACCAGCTTACCGAGCTGGGCTACGGCCCGCTGCACCCGCAAGTACAGATCTCGCCGCGCATCGCCCCGCAAATGATCGGCCTGGGTCTGCTGGAAGCGATCAAAGAACAAGACATCCTGGCCAACGCCAAAGCGCAAGCTGCCGACGACGAAGGCGTTAGCGGCCGCCCCAACTACGTACACGACGCCTACGCAGATAAAACCCTGCTGGGCCGCTTTGGCTGGAAAGCCAACGTAGCGACCATCGCCCACCAGACTGCCGGCGCGTTCAATGGCGATATCGGCATTACCTCGGCCAAATTCCCCAAAGAAGAATGCATGCCATCGCAGCGCGACTGCCTGACAGCCCCGAACGGTGGCAAACCGGAAATCAGCGCCAGCAAGATGGACGCCGTCATCTTCTACAGCCGCACGCTGGCCGTACCGGCGCAGCGCGACGCCGACACCCTGGCAGTACGCCGCGGCAAACTGCTGTTTAACCAGATAGAGTGCACCACCTGCCACACGCCAAGCTACACCACCGGCAAGCTGGCCGGCCTGCCGGAAGTCTCCGGCCAGAAAATCAGCCCCTACACCGACCTGCTGCTGCACGACATGGGCCCGGGCCTGGCTGATAACCGCCCGGATGGCCTGGCCACCGGCCGCGAATGGAAAACCCCGCCACTATGGGGCATTGGCCAGTTTTCCGATGTCAGCGGCCACACCCAGTACCTGCACGATGGCCGCGCACGCAACCTGACCGAAGCCATCATGTGGCACGGCGGCGAAGCCGAGACAGCCAAACGCCGGTTTGCCAGACTGGGCAAAGCCGACCGCGACGCCATACTCCGCTTCCTGAACTCGCTGTAAGGCCCCACGCACCCTACCAGCCGGGCCCAAGCCACGGGCCCGGCGCACACAAAGGAAACCGCATGTCACGCACCCTGCTGGCCACCCTGCTACTGGCCGCGCCGCTAGCCCACGCCGCCAGTGCCGAGCAAACCTTTATCGACAGCCTGGCCCGCCACACTCTGCTACCCCGCTACACCGCCCTCAGCCAGCAAAGCCAGGCGCTAAGCCGCAGTCTGACACAGCTTTGCCAGGACAATAGTGCGGCCAACCTGGCCAGCGCCCGTGAACAATGGCGACAAAGCTACCGCAGCTGGATGGCCGTCGCCCCGCTGAACTGGGGCCCCACCGCCGAGCTGCGCAGCCAGCGTGTGATCGCCTTTAAGCCAGCACGCGCTGCGCTGATCGAACAAGCCGTCAGCGAAAACCTGGGCCGCAGCAAAGACAGCTACGAAGAAGCCGGTGCCGCCGCCAAAGGCTTTGCCGCCATCGAATACCAGCTATTTGCACAACAGAAAAACCTGGGCGATGCCGCACGCTGCGCCTGGCTGCAACAGAACGGCCAGGAAATCGCCAGCCACACCCCGGCACTGGCGCAAGCCTGGCAAGACTTTGCGGCCAACCTCGGCCGCAGCGGCCAAGCCGGCGCCCAATACGCCAACGCCAGCCAGCCACTGGAAGAAGTCATCAACCTGACTCTGGCCGGCGTTAACGAGATGCACAAGGAAATCTCGCGCCTGCCACAGCAAAAACCCGAGCTGGTCAACGCGCAGCGCAGCGGCGAAGGCCGTGCCCTGCTGAAAGCCCAGTTCAGCCTGCTGCAAGCCGTGCTCACCGGCAGCCCGGATCAGCCCGGCGTCAACAGCCTGCTGCTAGCCAAAGGCCAGCCTGCCCAAGCCAAAGCCCTGCAAGACGCCACCGTGGCCGTAGCGGCCGCGCTGGACAAGCTGCCGGAAAACCTGGCCAAAAACGGCCATAGCGGCCGCGAAAAGCCCGCCGTGCAGGCGCTGGAAAAACTGCTGGCCCAGATAGAAGGCCCGGTAGCGCACACCCTGGACATCACCCTCAGCTTTAATGAATCCGATGGCGACTAAGCTTACCCGCCGCCAGCTGCTGCAAGCCGGCGCCCTCACCCTGGCGGCGCTGCCGCTGCGCAGCTGGGCCGGCGAGCCCGACCAGCCGGCCATCATCTCGGCCTGCGACGTTGGCCGCAACCAGCACCGCGCCGGCCTGGCCGGTGCCAGCAGCCAGCTCACCCTGCCCGAGCGCGGCCACCACCTGGCGCTGGACCCGGCCCACCCCGGCGAATGCCTGGTGTTTGCCCGCCGCCCCGGCTACCAGATCGCCCGCTTCAACTGGCGCAGCGGCCGCCAGCTGGCCTGGTACGACTACCCCGACAACCGCCACGGCTTCGGCCACGGCATTCTGGCGCACGGCAAGCTGTACACCACCGACAACGACATCGACAGCGGTAACGGCCTGCTGACCGTACGCGATGCGCAGACGCTACAGCCACTGCGCGAGATGCCCAGCGGCGGCATCGGCCCGCACGAGCTCAAGGCGCTGGACGACGGCAACATCCTGGTGGCCAACGGCGGCATCCTCACCCTGCCGGAAAGCGGCCGCATCAAGCTCAACCGCAACAATATGAAGCCGCAGATCGACATCGTGGACCCTGCGCAAGGCCGCAGCATCGCCAGCTACGTGCTGGACGACAAGCGCCTGTCGCTGCGCCACCTGGCCCGCATCAACACCCGCGACTTCGCGGTAGCACTGCAGTACGAAGGCGACGGCGCCGCCCCGCTGGCCGCCATCTGGAACGCCGAACAAGGCCTGCGCCTGCTGGACACACCCGACGCGCTGGCGCTGGCCAGCAACGGCTACGCCGCCAGCGTGGCCGCCGGCGCCAACCGCATCGCCTGCACCGCCACCAAAGGTGACGCCGTGGTGTTCTGGGACGGCAGCGGCAGCTACCTGGGCCACGTAGCGCTCAGCAAGCCGGCCGGCATCGCCCTCAGCCGCGACCAGCGCCACTTCATTACCAGCAATGAGCTGGGCGAGATCGTGTGGATAGACAGCCAGACCCTGCAAATCGACCCGCGCCGCAGCCAGCGCTTCCCGGTAAAGTGGGACAACCACCTGAGCCTGGCGTACAGCTAGACCCGCCCTTTTTCGCCGCGCGCCGTGCTGCGCAAGGTGCTGAAGCTGTACGAAGACAAGGGCTGGCGCCCGGTGTCGCCAAAACAAACCCCAGCCTGCAGGCTGGGGTTTGTTTTGGCTGCCTGCAACCATGCTTGCCCGCCTTGAAACCGCGCTGCGGCCAACCCGGCTCACGCAAGCATGAGCACCTGACCATCCTACTGCGGCGATGGTGTCTGCGAACCCGGGCCGTGATGCAGGTGCACTGCGTTACGGCCGGCATGTTTGGCGGCGTAGAGTGCCCGGTCTATGCCGGTAAGAAAATTCGCCTCATTTTGCAGCGCATCCCACTGCCCCAGCCCCAAGCTTACGGTAACCGTCAGCGCGGTATTGCCGGCCGGCAGCGGCTCAGCAGCAATGCGCTGCCGCAGCGCCTCACACACCGCATATGCCTGCCCCAGCGTACGGTCAGCCAGCAGGATGGCAAACTCCTCCCCGCCGATACGGCAGACTCGGTCTTCTTGCGTCACGCCTTGCTGCAACAGCCCAGACAAGGCACACAGCACCTGGTCTCCGGCTTCGTGCCCATGGGTGTCATTGATGTGTTTGAAGTGGTCGATATCCAGTACAGCCACGCAGAATGGCCGCAGCTTCCTGTGGTAGGCAGCTTGCCATTGCGACAGTGTCTGGTAGAAAACACGGCGGTTGGCCAGACCGGTTAACTCGTCGGTACTGGCCATTTGCTGGATGCGCCGCTCCAGCGCCTCGGAAAAGTAGTCGCCGGCCAGCATGGCGATAAACAGAATGAGCGTAGCGGACAGCAAAACATTGAGGTAGAGCAGCTTGATGGTGGCCTGGCCCAACGCCTGCACCGCCGCGCTGGCTGGCCAGGTAAACCATTCGAACAGGCAGAACCAGCTGATACAGATACCACTGACGATAATCATGCCGCGCTTGTCATGAGTAGGCACAACAAGTGGGGTAGTCAGAAAAAAGAACAGGAAATAATGATGGCCACCAATCTGCGTACCCTGCCCGCCCAGAATGCCGGCCAGCACGGTGGCCTGGCAGATCAGGCAGGCTTTCCAGTAGTGCGGCGGCCGGCCACTACGCTGCTGCCAGTAAAACCACACCATGCCAAGCAGTGGAATCGCCATCATTTTCAGGCTGAGGAAAGCCAGCGCCGCATTGCCCAACCAGGAAAACAGCAGGCAATAGAACACCACCATCGTCAACACCAGTACAGGGACGGCATTGGTGATGTATTGCCGCCTGCGTACTGCGCCGCTTAATGCCGGATCAACACCCATCTGTAGCCAGGACCAGACCCGCTGCTGCCATTGTTTGCTTGAGCTTGGATTCATAGCGTGCGATTCAGTCCTGGTGGGATTCCGGGGGAAGCTTCAGCGGGCCAAGCGGCCAAAGCCCAGCAAGTACGCAGCCTGTTTTCTCAATATAGCGCCCGTCAAAACGGTGATCATTTCATACTTCGGCTGCACGGCAGCATGCTGCCACCAGGCTTACCAGCCATCCTCCACCTTCAGCCGTGGCAGGCCGTGGCGGGCGCGGGCGCGGTTGCAGGCCGCTTCGTAGATGCCGACACTGGCCAGCGCGCCAAACTCGCGACAGGGCGACGGCCGCTGGTCGTAGATGCTGCAGCTCACCGCTTCACCTACGGTGCCGCATAGCGCCACGCAGCGCGGTGGCTGGCCGTTGGCGGCGCTGTCGTCGGTGCCTACCATGCGCCAGGTATTGCCTACCTCGTGCACGGCCATGTCGGCGGGTACGCCGGGGTGGCCATCTGCGGCCAACTCGCTGCGGTGGAAAGACACGCGAAACGCCGAACAGCAGGCACCGCACTCGGTACAGCTCACACGCAAATCACTCATGATGCTTACAAAACCCGCCAGACAAGGTAAAACCCACACTATAAACACATGCACGAAAGCACAACAGTGAGCCCCCTACCCGACAGCCTGCTGGCGCAGTGCCAGCTACCCGATTACCAGCACAGCCTGGCCAACCTGGCCGCGCGCCTGCATGGCAACGCCAGCTGCCCGCCACTGGCCCACCTGGCGCTAGACGATCTGGATGACTGCAACACGGTCATCCTGCTGCTGATAGACGGCATGGGCTGCGCCCAGCTGAACGCCCTGGTGCCAGGCGGCTGGCTGCAGCGGCAGCAATGCGCCACGCTGTCGTCGGTCTTCCCCAGTACCACCACGGCAGCCATTACCACGCTGATGACCGGCCTGCCGCCCAGCCAGCACAGCCTGCTGGCGTGGCACGTCTGGGCACCAGAAGCCGGCTGCATTGCCACCCCGCTGCCGCTACGCAGCCACTGGGCCAGCGGCGAGGTGCCCGATAGCGACACCCTGGCCGCACGGCTTTACAGCCGGCCATCCGCGCTGCAGGGCCAGGGCCGGCAGCAGTATGTACTGCAGCCGCAGTACATTGCCGACTCGCACTACAGCCGCCACCACGGCGGCCAGGCGCAGCACCTGCCATGGCGCAGTTACGACGCGCTGTTTGCCAGCCTGGACACACTGGCGGCCACGCCGCAGCGCAAGTTTGTCTACGCCTACATCCCCGACCTGGATTCGCTGATGCACGGCAAAGGCACCACCCACCCCAAAGCCCAGGCGCTGCTGGCACGCCTGCAGCAGCATTGCGCCGAGCTGGCCGCCACGCTGCCCGGCAGCTGCAAACTGGTGATCACGGCAGACCATGGCCAGATGGATATTCCGCCAGAGCGCCTGCTGTTTCTGAACGACTACCCGGCGCTGGCCGCGCTGCTGCGCCAGCCATTGAGCGGCGAGCCGCGGGCGGCTATCTGCCATGTCAAACCGGGCATGGTGCAGGCCTTCCGCACCGCATTCGAACACACGCTGGGCCATATAGCGTGGTGCCTGCCCGCCGCGGATGTCATCGCACAAGGCTGGTTTGGCCCGCCGCCGCACCACCCGCTGCTGGGCGAACGCGCTGGTGATTTTGTCTTGCTGATGAAGGACAACTGGGGGCTGCTACAGATGGTAGGCGATGAAAAACGCCCGCCGTTGCTGGGCAACCATGGCGGGCTCTCGGCGGCAGAAATGCAGGTGCCGCTGATTGTATGCGACGGCTAGCGCCGTTTTACGGTCAGCTTTCCAGAGCGGGCCAGCGCTGCTGCCATTCGCGCAGGTCGGCACGGCTAAGGTTGGCCGCAAACACCACGCGGCGGCGCTTCTGCAGATAACCCATTTCGATATTGGCGTAGTCCAGCTGCTGGCCGCCCTCGGCGGGCGACAGCACCACGCCCATGCGGTCTACCCAGGCGGTTTGCAGGCTGGCCTGCACAAAATCATCCGGCGACTCGATCACCTGCCGTATCAGCTTGAGCTTGCCCTGTAGCGACGCCACCAGCTGCGATGCCGCCAGGGCCTGTTCTACCTGCGCCAGACGTTCCGCCATTTGCGCTGGCGTCATGCTGCCATGCAGGTTCAGCGCCTCGGCGTTCAGCACATTGGTTTTGTGCTGCAGCTGCAATTGCAGGGCGCGGCGCTCTACCTCCAGCAGCCGGCGCTCGCCTTCGGCCTGGCTGATGCCATACGCCAGGTTGCGGCACAGCAGGCCATAGGCTTGCTGGCGCGCCATACGCAGCAGCTCGTCGTGCCGGGCACTGGCGGCAATAAACCGGTGCCGCTCAAAGCACAGCACGCGCTGGGGCACGTCGCTACGCACGCTGCCATCCGGCAATAGCTGGCTGCCCAGCCGCGTTTCTTCGTTCAGCTGCATCACCAGCATCACCTGTAGCTGCTCGGGCGACTGCGGGCTGGCCAGGTGGGCACGGATAGCATCGCTGGCGCGCAGGCTGTCGCACAGACTCTGCGGCGAGGCAAACAGCAAACCCACTCGCCGGTCGCTGCTATAGCCTGCGGGGCTCAGGTCCAGCGGCGCGGGCAGCAAGCTGCCCACATCCTGCAGCTGCGCCAGCATGTGCCGCACCCCGCGGCGCAGCTGGCGCCGGCCGCCAGGCAGCAGCTTTACCTTGGGCTCTACCTCGGCAATCAGCAGGTCTACTGCGTCTTGCACTTCACGGCTGGCAAAGTGATCGCTCACCCCACGCATCATCCAGTGAAAAAACTTCTGCATCTTCAAAATACCTGCTCAATTGCTTTCAAAACCCTACGTGTACAAGGGTATACTTTGCGCATAGTCATGTGTCACATTCGCCAAACAGTGTTGCCTTACACTGGCAGTACAACCGTGGCATCAGCCATACCGAGAAGAACATGAAAGCTACGCTGATTCGTCTGATTGCACCCGCACTTATCCCGCTGTTCCTGATTCCTGCACTTGGCCTACTGTTACCGGAAAGTGGCATCACCGGCCTGCTAGGCAGCCTGCTTACCGGCCTGGCCGTGATGGCCACGCTGGCATGGCGCATCCAGAAGCACTTTATCAAGCCTGCCCGCATCTTTCGCCGACACCTGCAATCGCTTAAACAAGAACCTATCGACTTTAGCAAGACACTGGACCTGGCTACCAGCCCGGACTGGGAGGGCTGCAGCCGCCACTTCAACCAGCTGCTGGAAGAGCTGGACGACATCTTTACCCAAGTACTAGGCTCCAGCGCACGGCTGATACCCATGTCGCAAGAACTGACCGACACCTACAGCGCCATCCTGCAGAAAAACCTGCTGCAGTCCAGCCACGGCCAGGTACTGATTGGCGCGATTTCCCGCATGATAGAGCAAGCGGAGCGCCTGCGCGTGGACCTGGAGCAAATTACCGCTGCGGCGCAACATGCCGAGCAGGACATGAGTGAAAGCCGCGAGGCCACGCTGATCGTGATCAATGGCGTGACCGACGTCGCCAGCATGCTGGAGGAAGCCACCCGCGACGTCCGCGCCCTGGCGCAAGCATCCGGCAATATTGGCGGCATCCTGTCATCTATCAAGGACATTGCCGACCAGACCAACCTGCTGGCGCTGAACGCGGCCATTGAAGCCGCCCGCGCCGGCGAATCCGGCCGGGGTTTTGCCGTGGTCGCCGACGAGGTACGCAAGCTGGCGCACCGCACACAGGAAGCTACCCAGCAGGTACAGCACATTATGGGCGATGTACAGCGCGGCACCGAAAAGGTCGTGGGCGCCATGACGACGTCGCTGGAGCGCGCCGGCTTTGCCGCCACCCATGCCGATACCTCGCGCGAAAAGCTGAACAACATCACCCGCTCCATCAGCGAAATCAATGCCTCGGCCAGCGAAATCGGCAACGCGGTGAGCATGCAGGCACAAGCCGTGCACGACTCCAAATCGTCTGGTGACATCCTGATCCAGCTGAACCAGGATGCGCTGGACTGCAGCCGCATTCACGCCGTGTCACCGGAAGACCTGCGCAACCTGGCGGCCAAGCTGCGTAGCTCGCTGGCACGGCTGCACATGCATGAAAAGCAATGGAACGACCAGCGCCGTACCCGCGCCCGCCCCAGCGAACTGCAGCTGGCCGGGGGCGGCAGCAGTGGTGGCAGCGACACCGGCGATATCGAGCTGTTCTGAACGCCACCTTACCCAGGCCCGCTACGGCGGGCTTTTTCATGCCACAAGGCCTGTCTGCCCATGCAGACAGGCCTTGTGCATTTGGCCGTGCAGCGTGTAGCCGCCTAGTGCGCCTCGCCCACCTGCGGGCCGGCTGCCAGCTGCTGCGGTGGCACCGCCAGTGCGGCCACCCTGGCTGCTGCCACGGCAAAGTCTGCGCTAGCCACGGTGTTTTCCCACGCTGCCTGCTCGCCCTGCCCGGCCATGCCTTGCAGGCGCTGCGCCAGCTGTGGCTGCACCGGTGCGGCCAACCTGGCCAGCAGATCGTCTACCAGGTCTGGCCGGTTGCACACCAGGGCCATATCGCAGCCGGCGGCAAAAGCGCGCTCGGTACGCGCCACGATATCGCCAGCGCCAGCAGCACCTTCCATGGTGAGGTCGTCGCTGAAGATGGTGCCGTCAAAGCCCAGCTCGCCGCGCAGAATATCCTGCAACCAGACGCGGGAAAAACCGGCCGAGGTGTTGTCTACCTGCGGGTAGATCACATGTGCCGGCATCACCGCCTTCATACCGCTGGCTGCCAGGGCAGCAAACGGCTGCAGGTCAGCGGCGCGAATCTCGTCCAGGCTGCGCAGGTCTTGCGGCATGGCCACGTGGGTATCGCCATCGACAAAACCGTGGCCGGGGAAGTGCTTGCCGCAGCTGCCCATGCCACCGCGGGCCAGGCCGCGCTGCAGTGCACTGGCCAGCGCGGTCACCACCGCCGGGTCACCATGAAAGCTGCGGTTACCGATCACGGCGCAGTGCTGCCAGTCCAGGTCCAGCACCGGGGTAAAGCTCAGGTCGATGCCGCAGGCGCGCAGCTCGGCGGCCAGCACGTAGCCGGTTTCCTCGGCCGTGCTTTCGGCCACCGCCTGGCCTTGCGCGTCCCATAGCTCGCCCAGCACACGCATGGGCGGCAGGCGGGTAAAGCCTGCCAGAAAGCGCTGCACGCGGCCGCCTTCGTGGTCCACGGCAATCAGCAGCTCGGGCTGGCGCAGCGCGCGGATCTCGGCAGTCAGCGCTTTGAGCTGCGCCACGCTGTCAAAATTACGGCGAAACAGGATCACGCCGCCCACCAGCGGGTGGCGCAGACGCTGCTTTTCGTCATCGCTCAGGCTAAAGCCGGCAACGTCGGCCATCACCGGGCCGCGCGGCAGAGTAAGTGTGCTCATGTTCAAGTTCAAAGGTTGGCCGCAAGGCCGGTTTCACACACCACAAAGGCCAGCGCGTGCTCGGCCTCGTCGGTAATGGACAAATGCACGCGGGCAATGCCGCGCGCGGCCAGAAAGGCGTGCAAGGCGTCGTCGTAGGCAAACATGGGCTTGCCCAGCGCATCGTGCGTGATGGCGATGGCGGTCAGCAGCACCGGGGCGCGTACACCGGTGCCCAGCGCCTTGGCCAGCGCCTCTTTGGCGGCAAAGCGCTTGGCCAGCAGCCGCGCCGGGTTGGCCGCAGCGGCCAGCTCGACCTGCTCTGGCGGGGCCAGCAGGCGGCGGCCCGCTTTCAGCCCCCAGCGGTCCAGCAGGGCTTGAAAGCGGTCGATGCGCGCCATATCGGTGCCGATGCCGTAAATCATTACAGCCCCTGGCGGCCTTCGATCATCAGCGCCTTCATTTCACGCACTGCATTGGCAAAGCCTACCATCAGCGCGTGGCTGACCAGCGCGTGGCCGATATTGAGCTCGGCAATTTCCTGGATGGCGGCGATCGGCTTCACATTGTGGTAGTTCAGGCCGTGGCCGGCGTTCACTACCATGCCCAGGTGGTCGCCAAATACAGCAGCTTCTCGGATGCGCGCCAGCTCGGCCTGCTGGGCCTCGTGCTGGAAATCAGCGTGGGCGTAGGCGCCGGTGTGCAGCTCGATCACGCGGGCGCCGGCGTCCCAGGCGGCCTGGATTTGTTTCACGTCCGGGTCGATGAAGATGGACACGCGAATACCGGCCTCGGTGAGCTGGCGGGTGAACTCGCGCACTTCGTCAAAGTAGCGGATCACGTCCAGGCCGCCTTCGGTGGTGACTTCCTCGCGCTTTTCCGGCACCAGGCACACGTCTTCCGGCTTCACGCGCAGCGCGTTGGCCAGCATTTCGTCGGTCAGCGCCATTTCCAGGTTCATGCGTGTCTTGATGGTGGCGCGCATGGCGTCCACGTCGTGGTCCTGGATATGGCGGCGGTCTTCGCGCAGGTGCAGGGTAATCAGGTCGACCCCGCTGGTTTCGGCCACCAGGGCGGCTTCGATCGGGCTGGGGAAACGGGTACCACGCGCCTGGCGCAGGGTGGCAACGTGGTCGATATTGACGCCTAGCAGAATCATGATGGTCTCCGGCTGGGGGCGCTGTCTTCTTGCAGCGCGTAAAGCGTGGTTAACAGTTCGCGTGAGGCCAGCGGTTCCGGCCCCAGCAGTTCATCCAGATACAGGCGCAGCAGGCCGCGTACGTCGCGGCGGCTGTGCGGCTGCGTAAAATCGGCGCTGGCCAGGGCCAGCAGGCTGTCGCCCCCCAGTACCAGCTGGCGCGGGCTGGCGTCTGGCATGGCCACGCGCTGCGGCAGCTCGCCAAAGCGGCACAGGTAATAGCCATCCGCCTGCACCGGCTGGCCGCCAGCGTCTTCCGCGCACGGCGGTGCGTAGCCCAGTACGGTCAGCAGGTTCAGCTCGAAACGGCGCAGGATATCGGCCAGGTTGTCGGCGCGCGCCATGCTGCGCACGGTGCGGTCGTATAGCTGGAACAGCTCGGGGGACGGGTCGTCGCGCGGCGACAGGCGCAGCAGCAGCTCGTTAAGGTAAAAGCCGCATACCAGGCGTTGGCCGGCAAACTGTGGCACGCCACCGCGCCAGTCTACCGTGTGCAGGGTGCGCAGCTCGCCTTTGCCAAACCAGGCCAGCTGCAGGGGTTGAAACGGCAGTAGTTGGCCGCGCAGGTCGGAGCGCGGGCGGCGCGCCCCGCGCGCCACCAGGGTGAAGCGGCCATGGTCGCGGCTAAGCACCTCTACCAGCAGGCTGGTTTCACGGTAGGGCTGGGTGTGCAGCACGTAGGCCGGCTGGCGATCAACCTTGACCTGGCGCATCGGCTTGCGGCTTGTCCCACAGGTGGTCACGGCCAACGTAGGCTACGCGGGTGGCAAAGCAGGTGTACCAGCGGTCGAAACCGGCGGCGATGGCCACGCGGTGTTCGGCGTGGGCACGCCAGGCGGCAATGTCGGCCTCGCTCTGCCAGTACGATACGGTAATGCCGAAGCCATCGGCACCGCGTGCGCTTTCGGCCCCCAGAAAGCCGGGCTGGTCGGCTGCCAGCGCTACCATCTGCTCGGCGGTAACGCCGTAGCCCGCCGCGTCGGCACTGGTGCGCTGGTTGCTGAAGACTACCGCCCAGTACGGCGGTGCGGGGGTGCGTGCTAGCATGCGGCCAACCTTTGGCGTGGGCTTAGTTCAGGCCGAAATCGCGCAGGAAGCGCACGTCGTCGGCCCAGCCGGATTTCACTTTTACCCAGACTTCCAGGTACACCTTGCAGTCGAACAGCTGCTCCATGTCAAGGCGCGCTTCGGTAGAGATTTTTTTCAGTTTCTCGCCGCCACGGCCAATCACGATGGGCTTCTGCCCTTCTTTGTCTACCAGCACGGCTACGTGGATGCGGAACATGCTGCCGTCCACTTCGAACGATTCCACTTCGACGTTCATTTCGTACGGCAGCTCTTCGCCTAGGTAGCGGAACAGCTTTTCGCGCACGATTTCGCCGGCCAGGAAGCGCTGGCTCTTGTCGGTAACCATTTCTTCCGGGTACAGCGGTACCGAGTCGGGCAGGTGCGGGCGCACTTTGTCCAGCAGCTCGGCCAGGCGCTGGCCGTGCTTGGCGCTGACCACTTCCACGTCGGCAAATTCAAACTCGGCGCGCACTTCTTCGATGAACGCCGACAGCAGCAGGCGGTCTTTGGCTTTATCCAGCTTGTTGATGACCAGCATCACCGGGGTGTTTTTGGGCAGCAGCGCCATCACTTCGCGGTCGGCACCGGTAAAGCGCATGGCTTCCAGCACGAACAGCACGCAATCCACGCTACCCAGCGTGTCTTTTACGCTCTTGTTCAGCGTTTCGTTCAGTGCGCCTTTGTGAAAGGTCTGGAAACCGGGGGTGTCGACAAACACAAACTGTGCCGCCGGCTCGGTGTAGATGCCGTTAACACGGTGGCGGGTGGTTTGCGCTTTTTTGGAGGTGATGCTGATCTTCTGGCCAATCAGGTGGTTCATCAGGGTGGATTTGCCCACGTTCGGGCGCCCTACGATGGCCACAAAGCCGCAGCGGTGTGTGATATCGGTCATGGTTTATTTCTTGCCAGCGGCAAAATGTTGTTCAAGCAGCAGCAAGGCCGCCTCGGCAGCCTGCTGTTCTGCACCGCGGCGGCTGTTGCCGTCGCCGGTGGTCATGATGGACAGCTCGGCCAGGTCACACTGCACACGGAAGCTCTGCTCGTGCGCCTCGCCGCTTTGCTGCAGTATGGTATAGCGCGGCAAGGTATGGCGGCGGGCTTGCAGGGCTTCTTGCAGGCGGGTTTTGGCGTCTTTGGCGTGCTTGGTGGGGTCGATGGCTGCTACACGGCTGGTGTACAAGCGGCGCACAACCTGTTCGGCCGCCATAAAGTCCGCATCAAAGCTGATGGCAGCAAAGGTGGCTTCCAGCGCATCGGCCAGAATGGACGGGCGGTTGTAACCGCCGCTTTTCAGCTCGCCCTCGCCCAGATACAGATAGTCGCCCAGCTTCAGCTCGTGCGCCAGCTCGGCCAGCGTATTCTGGTTAACCAGGTTGGCACGCAGGCGTGACAACTCACCCTCGCTCAGCTGCGGAAAGCGGTCGAACAGCATACGCGCCACGGTGTAGTTCAGGATGCTGTCACCGATAAACTCGAAACGCTCGTTATTGGGCGTACCGAAGCTGCGATGCGTCAGCGCCTGGCGCAAAAGCGCAGGCTGCGTAAAAAAATAATCCAGCGCCTGGGTCAGGCGCCGGAAACGGTTGTCTTGGTTGCTCACAGTTTATTTTGCGTCTTTCAGTACAGGTGCCCCTGCCTGGTATTCAAAGTCAAAGACCAGTTTCACATGGTCGCGTAACGGTACTTCGCGGCTATAACGGGCACCCACGCCAATAATGGTGGGGCTGCTGACGATCACCAGGTCGTCGGCACGCAGCGATACGATGTCCTGTACCGCCGCACGGTTGGCAAAATCGCGGCGCAGCTCGTAGTCAGCCTTGCCGGGGGTTTGCGCCATGGTGTCCAGTGCTTCTTTGACGGCATAGTATTCGGAATACACCGGCACGATCTTGAGAAACATCACTACCACGGTAGCGGCCACGATGCCCATGGCCATCACCACCAGTAAAGAAAACCCTTGCTGCTTGCGCATACTGCCTCGCTTAATGAATGCGGCTGCCGATACGGCTCAGGTCGCCAAAGTTCATCCACACCAGGAAGGCCTTGCCTACCAGCAGGCGGTCTTCCACAAAACCCCAGTAGCGGCTGTCTTCGCTGTTGTCGCGGTTGTCGCCCATCATGAAGTACTGCCCAGCCGGCACCTTGCAGGTAAAGCCGTTCTCGACATACTCGCAGTTTTCACGGCCGGCAAACTGGCGCACACCCTGCGGCATATAGGCTGGTGCTTCCGGCACCACCAGGGTACGGAAGGTCTTGCCCTCGATGTTCTCCTGGTACTGCTGGGTCTGCACCATCATCAGGCCTTTTTCAAGGTACTGGTGCTCGCCCTGGCTCACGTGCGCCACTGGCTTGCCATTGATGGTGAGCTGTTTGTCGCGGTAGCTCACCACGTCACCCGGCAGGCCGATGACACGCTTGATGAAGTTCACCTTTTCGTCTTCGGGGTAATTGAACACCACCACGTCGCCGTGCGCTACCTTGCCCACCGGCACCAGTACGTTGTTCAGTACCGGTACGCGCAGACCGTAGCTGAATTTGTTCACCAGGATGAAGTCACCCACGATCAGGCCGGGGCGCATGGAGCTGGAAGGAATCTGGAATGGCTCGACCAGGAAGGAGCGCAACAGGAACACCACCGCGATGATGGGAAAAAACCCGCGCGGAAAATCGATGTAGTGCGGCACCATGGCACCTGGCTCGCGGCGGCGTGCCAGCATGAACTTGTCCAGCGCCCAGATGCTGCCGGTGACCAGCACAATGATCAGCATCACGGCGGAAAAGGTCATATAGCCGGACAGCAGGCCAAAGCAGCCACCCAGCACGGCCAGATAGCCCCACTCGGTAGACGCAGACTTGCCGTCGGCATCCTTGCCGGAAAACAGGATCAGCATCACGCCAACAATCGCCAGCACCGACCAGATCCACACCAGATTCGAACCCATTATTTATCCCCGACTTGCAGAATGGCCAGGAAGGCTTCTTGTGGTATCTCCACATTACCCACCTGTTTCATGCGCTTCTTACCGGCTTTCTGTTTTTCCAGCAGCTTTTTCTTACGCGTGATATCGCCACCGTAGCACTTGGCCAATACGTTTTTGCGCAGCGCCTTGACGGTTTCACGGGCGATGATGTGGCCGCCAATGGCTGCCTGCACCGCGATATCGAACATCTGGCGCGGAATCAGCTCGCGCATCTTGGACACCAGCTCGCGGCCACGGTACACGCTGGAAGCACGGTGCACGATCAGGCTCAGCGCATCCACTTTTTCGCCATTCACCAGCACGTCCAGTTTGACCAGGTCGGCGCTCTGGAACTCTTTGAACTCATAGTCCAGCGAGGCATAGCCACGGCTGGTGGACTTGAGCTTGTCGAAGAAGTCCATCACCACTTCGTTCATCGGCAGGTCGTACGTCAGCATGACCTGGCGGCCCATGTACTGCATATTGCGCTGTACGCCACGCTTGTTATTGCACAGCGTCATCACCGAGCCCACGTAGTCTTGCGGCACCAGGATGGTGGCGGTGATGATGGGTTCGCGCAGGTCTTCGTATTTGCCCGCGTCCGGCATGCGCGACGGGTTGGAGACCACTTCCACCACGCCGTCTTTCATCACCACTTCGTAGTTCACCGTCGGGGCGGTGGTGATGAGGTCCATGTCGAACTCGCGCTCCAGGCGCTCTTGCACGATTTCCAGGTGCAACAGGCCCAGGAAGCCGCAGCGGAAGCCAAAGCCCAGCGCCTGCGACACTTCCGGCTCGTACTTCAGCGAAGCATCGTTCAGCTGCAGTTTTTCCAGCGCGTCACGCAGGGCTTCGTAATCGTGGCTTTCTACCGGGTACAGGCCGGCAAACACCTGCGACTGCACCTCTTTAAAGCCTGGCAGCGCCTCGCTGGCCGGTTTGGCGGCCAACGTGATGGTGTCACCTACCTTGGCGGATTTCAGCTCCTTGATACCGGCAATGACAAAGCCCACCTCGCCGGCATTCAGTGTGGTGCGCTGTACCGATTTCGGTGTAAACACGCCCACCTGTTCGCACAGGTGCTCGGCCTGCGTGGCCATGAACTTGATCTTGTCTTTGGGCTTGAGCTTGCCGTCGATCACGCGCACCAGCATCACCACGCCGACGTAGTTATCAAACCACGAGTCGATGATCAGGGCTTTCAGCGGCGCTTCCGGGTCGCCTTCCGGCGCCGGAATCTTGCTGACCACGGTTTCCAGGATGTCTTCGATACCAATGCCGGACTTGGCCGAGGCGCGCACGGCGTCGATGGCTTCAATACCGATGATGTCTTCGATTTCCTGGCTGACGCGCTCCGGGTCGGCCGCGGGCAGGTCGATCTTGTTCAGCACCGGCACCACTTCTACGCCCAGCTCGATGGCGGTGTAGCAGTTGGCCACGGTTTGCGCTTCTACGCCCTGGGAGGCATCCACCACCAGCAGTGCGCCTTCGCAGGCAGACAGCGAGCGCGATACTTCGTAGGAGAAATCCACGTGACCGGGGGTGTCGATCAGGTTCAGGTTGTACACCTGGCCGTCACGCGCTTTGTATTGCAAGGCAGCGGTTTGCGCCTTGATGGTAATGCCGCGTTCTTTCTCGATATCCATCGAGTCGAGCACCTGGGCGCTCATTTCACGCATTTCCAGACCGCCGCAATACTGGATAAAACGGTCTGCAAGGGTCGATTTGCCGTGGTCAATATGGGCAATAATCGAAAAATTTCGGATATGTTTCATCGGAATCCAGCAAAAATTAAGGGCACCGAGATGTGCCCTTGCTAACTCAACACTGGCGCGGATTTTAGCCGATTTCGCCCGTGTGTGCAGCCAAACGTGCGGCCAACCTGGCCTCGTCCAGGTGCCAATGGCAGATTTCGGTGTCGCCATCTACCAGAACCGGCACCAGCTCGTTGTAGCGTTCTTCCAGCACCGGGTCGGCATCCACATCGACAACATCGATATCAAAGCCGTACTGTGCACGTAGCGGCTGCAGCTGCGCCAGCATCTGGTGGCACAGGCTGCAGTACTCGCGAAAATATAAGGTTAGCGTTTTCAACGGGTTTTCTTCTCGGGTTTCAAGGCAACAAACAGCGGCGCGCCATCACGCAGCACACGCAGCGCCAGCGCATCGCCGGACGGCACAGCCTGAATGGCCTGCACCAGCTGGCGCGCATTTTGCAGCTCTTCGCCGCCCACGCCAACAATCACGTCACCCTGCTGCAGGCCGGCCTTCAATGCCGGGCCGGTGGCGCTGCGCACCGCCAGGCCAAACTTCACACCCAGCTTCTGCAGCAAGGCCGGCGCCACGGCCTGTAGCGCCAGGCCGGTGCTGGTGCCCACTTCATCCTGCGCACCTTCTTGCTTGCCCTTGTAGGCACGCTCGGCGGTGCGCGGGTCTTCGTCCTGCATCTCGGCGGTGACCACGGTAGCTTTTACCAGGGTACGGCCACGCCACACGCCCAGTTCTACCTTGCTGCCAGGCTGCACACCACCCAGCAGGCGCGGCAGGTCTTCGCTGCTTTCCACTGCCTTGCCCCCCACCTGCAGCACCACATCACCGGCACGCACACCAGCCTTGGCGGCAGGGCCGTCTTTTTCCACCAGGGTAATCAGCGCGCCCTGGGCAGTTTGCAGGCCAAAGGATGCGGCCAACTCTTTGGATACATCCTGAATGGAAACACCAATACGGCTACGGTTCACCTTGCCGTGCTTTTTGAGCTGCTCGGCCACGTCCAGCGCCACATCGACCGGAATGGCAAACGAGATACCCATGAAGCCGCCGCTACGGCTGTAGATCTGCGAATTAATCCCTACTACCTCGCCCTTCAGGTTGAACAGCGGGCCACCCGAGTTGCCCGGGTTGACGGCGGCATCGGTCTGAATGAACGGTACGTAGGACTCGTCCGGCAGGTGGCGGCCCTTGGCCGACACAATGCCCGAGGTAACGGTATTGTCAAAACCGAACGGCGAGCCAATGGCCAGCACCCACTCGCCTACTTTAAGCTGATCTACCTTGCCCAGCTTCACAAAGGGCAGGCCGGTAGCGTCGATCTTCAGCAGCGCCACATCGGTGCGGGCGTCCGAACCCACGACTTTGGCCTTGTACTCGCGCTTGTCGTTGAGCGTCACAATCATTTCGTCGGCATCGGCGATCACGTGGGCGTTGGTCAGCACATAACCATCGGCAGACAGGATAAAGCCCGAGCCCATGCCACCGGTGCGGTATTCGCGCAGCTGCGGCGGGGCAAAGCGGCGGAAGAATTCGGCGAACGGGTCGTTTTCCATGCCTTCCGGCACGTCACGCACCACTTCGCGCACCGTTTGCACGGTACGGATATTGACCACGGCACGGCCCTGGTTTTCCACCAGCTGGGTGAAATCCGGCAAGGCCAGCTGCGGAGCGGCCATCAGTGGTGCGGAGCCACCCAGCAGGCCGGCCACCATCATGGAAGAGACAATCAGCTTCTTGATCGGCATGTTTTGACAAACTCCATGGAAACAGTCTGAACATCGACAAGGCTGGCAATATGCGGCTGATAGCGGGCATCCCCCGCCAATCGCCGTGCATACACATGCACACAGCCCAAAGTGAACACCAGGCAAGCCAGCGCCAGCAGCGCCGCGAGGGCATCACCATAGCGGCTACCCAGCACGGCACCCGCGATCAGCGCCAGCACCGGCAGGCCATATAGTAAGCCAGCACTGCGCAACATGCCGGATGCCGGCACGGCTATATTCACCCGCTGGCCAGGCACCACGCCCAGCGGGTCCAGCACACGGAAACGCGGCTCGCGCAGGGCAAACAGGCGCGCCATCTGCAAAGAGCGGCAGCCGTGCACCGGGTGGCACTGCCCGCAGGGCGAGTGCGGACGCGGTGCCACCCAGGCAAAGCCGGGCTCTGTGGACAGCACGCGCGCTTCGGTTTCTATCATTTACTTGGCAGTCAGGCGGATATTCTTCAGCACGGTCTGCAGGCCGGCCTCGGGCAAATCACCCACGACCGTCAGCAGCATGTCGCCGCTCTGGCGCGAGGCCACGCCAATGCCGTTGGCCGCAGTGGCAGCCGTCTGGTTGACGCCCTCCCCGCTGGCCGCCTCGACAAACAGCGACACTTTGGCAAAGCCATCGGAGAACACGTAGTGCTGTACGGCTTTTTCATGACCTGGCAGTGGGCGATTCACAAAGCGCACCATGCGAAAGCCACTGGGCAGGCCCTTGATATCGTGCATGGGTTGCATGCCCTGCTGCACACCGCCTACTTTGCCCAGCACCAGGCTTTGCTTGTAGCGCGGCTTAAGCTGTGCTTTGTCCTTGGGTGGCTGCAACTGCAGCTCGGTAAAGGCAAACTGCTCGACCACCTCACCCTTGGCCGTGGCCGTAACCACTTTCAGCGGCAGTGCACTTTGCGGGTCGATGCAGAAACGCTGGGTATAGCGCGATGCGGCATCGCGCGGCTTGAGCACAAGCCACTGGCAGTCCTTCTGCGCCACGCGGTCCATGCCGCCACGCGTCAGGTGGTAACCCTGCGCCAGGTCTTCGGCATTGTCGGGCAGTAAGGCAGGAAACAGCTTGATGGCACTGAGCTTGGCCGCGCTAAGCGCTTTGGCGTCCGGCGCGTAACAGGTCAGCTCGTTGCCTACGCGCACGATCTCGCGCGGCATGCCGTCCAGCGATTCGCGGCGCTCGCGCACCACGCCGCTGTCCACCGCCCGCTGCAAGCGGAAGGTTTCCAGCTCGCTACCCAGCTGATGCATATAGGTAGCACTGAGCGGCAGGTTTACTGCCGCCTCGGCGGCTTTGTCCAGCAAGGCCCAGTCGTCATCCGCCATGGCGGCCAAGGGCAAGGCTGCTACAACACAGGCTGCTATTACACGCATCAATGCAGACCTTTCGCCGCAGGTTGCACCAGGCTGGCGCGGGCCAGGCCATCACTCAGGCTGATATCCTGATGCGCGTCCAGATAAGACTGGTTGGCCGCATTCACCACTTGCACCTGGGCACCAGGCGTAGGTACTGCTTGCGCCACCAGTGCCGGGTCGCCGGCCTGCTGGCCTTGCCAGCTGTACCAGCCTACTACCCCGGCCATGGCAACCGAGGCAGCCAGCGCAAAACGTGCCACCGGGCGGCTGCGTTTTTGCACCAGATTACGCGGGGCCAGCACCGTAGGTTCGGCCTGCAATGCCTGCGATACCTGCTCGCGCACGTCGACCTGCAACAAGGCATTGCCGCGCAGCGCGTCGCCGATCAGGTGGTATTCCTGCCAGGCGGCTTTTAGCTGGTCATCACTGCCCAGCATGTGCATGGCCTGAGCGGCGTCCTTGTCGCTCAGCTCGCCATCCATCAGGGAAGAAAGGGTTTCTTTCATAATCTGCTCACCATCTTTTGTTCTTGGCTGTATCCAGCAAAGGACGCAACTCGGTCGCGATTGCTTCACGCGCACGGAAAATCCGTGAGCGCACCGTGCCTATCGGGCAATTCATTGCGCTGGCAATTTCCTCATAGCTCAGCCCTTCCATTTCGCGCAGGCTGATGGCCGTGCGCAGCTCCTCAGGCAAACGCTCTACCGCCGCATTTACGGCAGAGAGTATCTGCTGATTCATCATCTCGGCTTCCGGGGTGTGGTGGTCCGGTATCTGGCTTGCCATGTCCAGACTCTCGCCATCCTCATCCTCGAACTCCGCGCTCACCACTGGCCGGCGGCCAGCAGAGGTCAGGAAATTCTTGGCCGTATTGATGCCAATACGGTATAGCCATGTGTAAAAAGCACTCTCGCCACGAAACGAAGGCAGTGCGCGGTAAGCTTTGACAAAAGCCTCTTGCGTCACGTCTTCGATATCGGCCGAGTCACGAATAAAGCGCGACAACAGGCGCGACAATCGCCGCTGATACTTCGACACCAGCAAGTCGAAAGCGCGCTTTTCTCCACGCTGCGCCCTCTCCACCAGCTGCTGGTCGAGCTCACGATCACTCATCGTTATCAAATTCTCCCTGATTCGCCCTGCTTGGTTTTGTTTAGTGCCGGCTCGCGCCGATGCAAGGCACTGCTATGACCAGCCCTCGTCAAAATAAGTTCACACGCCAGCAAACACGCACACGCAAGCAGCAGGCTGTATAACAGATGCGCCCTGACGGCTGTGTTTCAAGATGTGGCAGGCAAAGGTGCCACACTGTCGCGTACTGACAAACAAGCGGACAGAAAACGCTTATCAAAAAACCAAGCACTTGCTAGAATGCCAGGCAAGTACCCCAGAACACAGGCAGGAGACGCCAGATGACGACACCCGGTCAACGCTTCCGCGACGCGGTAGCCCAAGAAAAACCCCTGCAAGTAGTCGGCGCGGTTAACGCCTACGCCGCACGCCTGGCCGAGCACAGCGGCTTCAAGGCGCTGTACCTGTCCGGTGGCGGCGTGGCCGCCTGCTCCTGCGGCATCCCCGACCTGGGCATTACCACACTGGAAGACGTGCTGATCGACGTGCGCCGCATTACCGATGCCAGCGAGCTACCGCTACTGGTAGACATCGACACAGGCTGGGGCGGCGCCTTCAACATCGCCCGCGCCGTGCGCCACCTGGAAAAAGCCGGCGCCGCCGCCGTGCACATCGAAGACCAGGTACAGCAAAAGCGCTGCGGCCACCGCCCGAACAAAGCCATCGTCAGCCAGGAAGAAATGGTCGACCGCATCAAGGCCGCTACCGACGCCCGTAAAAACGGCATGGTGATCATGGCCCGTACTGATGCGCTGGCGGTAGAAGGCCTGGAGGCCGCCATCGAACGCGCCGTGGCCTGCGTAGAAGCTGGCGCCGACATGATCTTCCCCGAAGCCATTACCGACCTGGCTATGTACAAGCAGTTTGCCGAGGCGGTGAAGGTGCCCATTCTGGCCAATATCACCGAGTTTGGCGCCACCCCGCTCTACACCACCGAAGAGCTGGGCGCCCATGGCGTAGGCCTGGTGCTGTACCCGCTGTCGGCCTTCCGCGCCATGAGCCAGGCTGCGCTGAACGTCTACGGCGCCATCCGCCGCGACGGCAGCCAGAAAAACGTGGTGGACACCATGCAGACGCGCATGGACCTGTACGAGCACCTGGGCTACCACAGCTACGAGCAAAAGCTGGACGCGCTGTTTGCCGAAGGCAAAAACAAATAAGTCACGTTTTGCAGGGTTGGCCGCACGCCACACATAACACAGAGAGCCTGGCCAGCCCTGCACCCCTAATTCACGTTCGCGGCCGCGCCGCAATGACACAGCAGGCCTCCCGCACGCGGGTACGGCAGCACAAAGGAGAAGTGGCATGAGTGAAGTAGTGATTGGCAAACCGAAAAAATCCGTCGCCCTGTCCGGCGTAGCGGCCGGCAATACCGCCCTGTGCACCGTTGGCCGCAGCGGCAACGACCTGCACTACCGTGGCTACGACATTCTGGACCTGGCCGCCCAGGCCGAGTTCGAAGAAGTCGCCTACCTGCTGGTGCACGGCAAGCTGCCCAACCGTGCCGAGCTGGCCGGCTACAAGAAAAAGCTCAAAAGCCTGCGCGGCCTGCCTGCTTCGGTCAAAGCCGTGCTGGAAGCCCTGCCCGCCAACGCCCACCCCATGGATGTGATGCGCAGCGGCGTATCGGCCCTGGGCTGCGCGCTGCCGGAAAAAGACGACCACAACATCGCCGGTGCGCGTGACATTGCCGACCGCCTGATGGCCAGCCTGGGTTCCATGCTGCTGTACTGGTACCACTTCAGCCACAACGGCAAGCGTATCGAGGTAGAAACCGACGACGACAGCATCGGCGGCCACTTCCTGCACCTGCTGCACGGCGAAAAACCGTCCGAGCAATGGGTACGCGCCATGCATACCTCGCTGAACCTGTACGCCGAACACGAATTCAACGCCTCCACCTTTACCGCCCGCGTCATCGCCGGCACCGGCTCCGACATGCACAGCGCCATCACTGGCGCCATCGGCGCGCTGCGCGGCCCGAAACACGGCGGCGCCAACGAAGTGGCATTCGAGGTACAGAAGCGCTACGAAAGCCCGGACGAAGCCGAGGCCGACATTCGCGCCCGCGTTGAGCGCAAGGAAGTGGTGATCGGCTTTGGCCACCCGGTGTACACCATTAGCGACCCGCGCAATAAAGTCATCAAGGAAGTAGCGCACGAGCTATCCAAAACCGCGGGCGATACCAAGATGTACGACATCGCCGAGCGCCTGGAATCGGTGATGTGGGACATCAAGAAAATGTTCCCCAACCTGGACTGGTTCAGCGCCGTGAGCTACCACATGATGGGCGTGCCCACAGCCATGTTCACGCCGCTGTTCGTCATCGCCCGCACCAGTGGCTGGAGCGCCCACGTGATCGAGCAGCGCATCGACGGCAAGATCATCCGCCCGTCGGCCAACTACAACGGCCCGGAAGACCAGGCCTTCGTGCCGCTGGCCCAGCGCTAAGCACCCGGCCACGCTGCCTGCAGCGTGGCCTTTTTGCCGAATAACACGCCCGCCTGCGGCCAACGTTGGCCGCCAGGCAGGCACTACACCCTCGTGCCCAAGCCATGAATAGCCAATACCGCAAACCGCTGCCCGGCAGCCCGGCCGACTACTTCGACACCCGCGCTGCCGTGGACGCCATCGCCCCAGGCGCCTACGCCACTCTGCCCTATGTTTCCCGCGTGCTGGCCGAGCAGCTGGTGCGCCGCTGCGAGCCTGCGCTGCTCACCGACGCCCTCACCCAGCTGATAGCTCGCCGCCAGGACCTGGACTTCCCCTGGTACCCGGCGCGCGTGGTGTGCCACGACATTCTGGGCCAGACCGCCCTGGTGGACCTGGCCGGCCTGCGTGACGCCATCGCCGACCAGGGTGGCGACCCGTCCCAGGTGAACCCGGTGGTACCCACCCAGCTCATCGTGGACCACTCGCTGGCGGTAGAGTGCGGCGGCTTTGACCCGCAGGCCTTCGAGAAAAACCGCGCGATCGAAGAGCGCCGTAACGAAGACCGCTTCCACTTTATCAACTGGACGCGCACCGCCTTCAAGAACGTGGACGTGATCCCGGCCGGCAACGGCATCATGCACCAGATCAACCTGGAAAAAATGTCGCCGGTGATCCAGCTGCGCGACGGCGTGGCCTTCCCCGATACCTGCGTCGGTACCGACAGCCACACCCCGCACGTAGACGCACTGGGCGTGATCGCCATCGGCGTCGGCGGCCTGGAAGCCGAAACCGTGATGCTGGGCCACCCATCCATGATGCGCCTGCCCGATATCGTGGGCGTAGAGCTCACCGGCCAGCGCCAAAGCGGCATTACCGCCACCGACATCGTACTGGCGCTGACCGAATTCCTGCGCAAAGAGCGCGTCGTGGGCGCCTGGGTAGAATTCTTTGGCGAAGGCGCCGACAGCCTGTCCATTGGCGACCGCGCCACCATCTCCAATATGTGCCCGGAGTACGGTGCAACCGCCGCCATGTTCTACATCGACGAGCAGACCATCACCTACCTGAAGCTCACCGGCCGCGAGCCGGAACAGGTGGCGCTGGTAGAAAACTATGCCCGCCACACCGGGCTATGGGCAGACGACCTGAAAACCGCGCAATACCCGCGCGTGCTGCGCTTTGACCTGTCCAGCGTAGTGCGCAATATGGCTGGCCCGTCCAACCCGCACAAACGCCTGCCTACCTCGGCACTGGCCGAGCGCGGCATTGCCGACGCAGCCAAGCTGGCCACCGCGCGCGACGAAGAAGCCCGCGGCCAACTGCCGGACGGCGCCGTGATCATTGCCGCCATCACCAGCTGCACCAACACCAGCAACCCGCGCAACGTGGTGGCTGCCGCCCTGCTGGCCAAGAAAGCCAACGCACTGGGCATTACGCGCAAACCGTGGGTGAAAACTTCGTTTGCGCCGGGCTCCAAGGTGGCCAAGCTCTACCTGGAAGACGCCGGCCTGCTGCCCGAGCTGGAACAGCTGGGCTTCGGCATCGTGGCCTACGCCTGCACCACCTGTAACGGCATGTCCGGTGCGCTGGACCCGGCCATCCAGCAAGAGATTATCGACCGCGACCTGTACGCCACCGCCGTGCTGTCCGGCAACCGCAACTTCGACGGCCGCATCCACCCCTACGCCAAGCAAGCCTTCCTGGCCTCGCCGCCGCTGGTGGTGGCCTACGCGCTGGCCGGCACCGTGCGCTTTGATATCGAGCAGGACGTGCTGGCCGTGGTAGACGGCCGCGAGATCCGCCTGCAAGACCTGTGGCCGTCGGACGAGGAAATCGACGCCATTGTGGCCGCCAGCGTGAAGCCGGAGCAGTTCAAGCAGGTATACATCCCGATGTTCGACCTGGGCGAAGCACAGCAAGCCGACAGCCCGCTGTACCAGTGGCGCCCGATGTCCACCTATATCCGCCGCCCGCCGTACTGGGACACCGAAGGCATGGGTGCACTGGCGGCCAACCCGCGCACGCTCAAGGGCATGCGCCCGCTGGCCGTGCTGCCGGACAACATCACCACCGACCACCTGTCGCCGTCCAACGCCATTCTGGCCAGCTCTGCTGCCGGCGAATACCTGGCCAAGATGGGCCTGCCGGAAGAAGACTTCAACAGCTACGCCACCCACCGTGGCGACCACCTCACCGCCATGCGCGCCACCTTTGCCAACCCGCAGCTGGTGAACGAAATGGCCGTGGTAGACGGCGCAGTGAAAAAAGGCTCGCTGGCTCGTGTCGAGCCGGAAGGCAAAGTGATGCGCATGTGGGAAGCCATCGAAACCTATATGGCGCGCAAACAGCCGCTGATCATCGTGGCCGGTGCCGACTACGGCCAGGGCAGCTCGCGCGACTGGGCGGCCAAGGGCGTACGCCTGGCGGGGGTAGAAGTCATCGTGGCCGAAGGCTTCGAACGCATCCACCGCACCAACCTGATCGGCATGGGCGTGTTGCCGGTAGAGTTCAAGCCCGGCACCACGCGGCTGACACTGGGCCTGGACGGTACGGAAACCTACGACATCCAGGGCGAGCTGGCCCCGCGTGGCGACCTGACACTGGTGGTACGCCGCCGTGACGGCAGCTGCGTGGAGGTGCCGGTCACCTGCCGCCTCGACACCGCCGCCGAAGTGCGCGTCTACCAGGCCGGCGGCGTACTGCAGCGCTTCGCCCAGGACTTCCTGGCGGGCGCGGCCTGATGCTGACTGCGGCCAACCTGACTATCCGGGTTGGCCGCAGTCATGATGATCAAGACAACAGGAGTGGTCATGTCTTATCCAGCACAAATCCGCATTCCCGCCACCTATATGCGTGGCGGCACCAGCAAGGGCGTGTTTTTCCGCCTGCAAGACCTACCCGCGCCCTGCCAGCAGCCTGGCGCGGCGCGTGATGCACTGTTCATGCGCGTGATCGGCAGCCCCGACCCTTACAACGCCCACACCGACGGCATGGGCGGGGCGACGTCCAGCACCAGCAAGTGCGTGATCCTGAGCAAAAGCAGCGTGCCCGGCCACGACGTGGACTACCTGTACGGCCAGGTCTCCATCGACAAACCGTTTGTGGACTGGAGCGGCAACTGCGGCAACCTGTCCACCGCCGCCGGTGCCTTTGCCATCCACGCCGGCCTGGTGGCGCCCGAGCGCGTGCCGCAGGATGGCATGTGCACCGTGCGCATCTGGCAGGCCAACATCCAGAAAACCATTATTGCCCATGTACCGGTAAGCCATGGCCAGGTACAGGAAACCGGCGATTTCGAGCTGGATGGCGTTACCTTCCCCGCTGCCGAGATCGTGCTGGCGTTCCTCGAGCCGTCCGACGACGGTGACGATGGCGGCGCGATGTTCCCCACCGGCAACCTGGTAGACCAGCTGGACGTACCAGGCATCGGCACCCTGCCCGCCACCATGATCAGCGCCGGCATCCCCACCGTGTTCGTCAATGCCGCCGATATCGGCTACAGCGGCACCGAGCTGCGCGAGCACATCAATGGCGACGCCGCCGCGCTGCAGCGCTTCGAGGCCATTCGCGTGGCCGGCGCGCTGCGCATGGGCCTGATCAAGACACCGGAAGAAGCCGCTACCCGCCAGCACACGCCCAAAATTGCCTTTGTGGCCCCACCGCGCGACTACACCGCGTCCAGCGGCAAGGCCATTGCGGCGGGCGATGTGGACCTGCTGGTGCGGGCGCTCTCCATGGGCAAGCTGCACCACGCCATGATGGGCACCTGCGCGGTGGCCATCGGCACCGCCGCCGCCATCCCCGGCACGCTGGTGAACCTGGCCGCCGGTGGCAGCGCGCGCGAGGCGGTACGCTTTGGCCACCCGTCCGGCACCCTGCGCGTAGGCGCAGAGGTGGTGCAGGAAAACGGCCAATGGAAAGTGACCAAAGCCATCATGAGCCGCAGCGCACGCATCCTGATGGAAGGCTGGGTACGCGTACCGGGCGACACCTTCTAAATTTGCTTGCCTGCCATGCCATGCGGCCAACCTTGCGTGACAAGGTTGGCCGCAGTCACGATGCCATCTGCCCCAGCAGCAGTGCCTGCGCCGGTGCGGCGAACCACTGCTGCAAAAACGCCACCAGCGCCCGCACCCGCGCTGGCTGTGGCAGCCGCTGCGGGTAAACCAGATACAGGCTCTGGCCACGGCCGTGCCACTGCGGCAGCAAGCGTTGCAGCCGCCCGGCGGCCACGTCCGGGGCCACCAGATAGCTGGGCAGGCGGGCGATACCGGCGCCCTGCAGCGCAAAGTTGCGCAGCAGGTTGTAATCGTTGGCTAATAACGGCGCCCTTACCGTCACGCTGGCCAGCTCGCCATCGCGGTGAAAAGCCCACTCGCTGCTGTGGCTGATATGGCTGTTGCACAGGCAGATATGGGCGGCCAGGTCAGCCGGCACGTGCGGCAGAGCCCTGCCCGCCAGGTAGGCTGGCGCCGCCACCAGCCAGTCGGCCACCTCGGCCAGCGGGCGCGCAATCAGCCGCTCTGGCGGGCTGATATTGGCGCGGATGGCCAGGTCGAAGCCTTCGGCTTCCAGGTCGTGCGGCCGCGCCGACAGGTCCAGCTCCACCTCCAGCGCCGGGTACTGCTGGCGCAAAGCCAGCATGGCCTGCGCCATGAACACGCCACCAAAGCTGGTGGGCACGGTAAGCCGCAGGCGGCCGGCCACCTCCTCGCGCAGCTCGGCCAGCGCCTGCCGAGCCGACTGCACCCGCAGCAGCCAGTCGCGGCAATGGCCCAGGTAGAGCTCGCCCGCGTCGGTAAGCAGCAAGCGCCGCGTAGTGCGGTACAGCAGCTGCGCGTCCAGCGCCTGCTCCAGCTGCCGCACCTGGCGGCTCAGCAGCGCCTTGCTCACCCCCATGCGCTGCGCGGCGGCGGTAAAGCTGCCCTCTTCTACCACCGCGGTAAACGCCATGGCCCATTGCAGCTGCTGCGCCTCGCTGACCAGGTCGATTGTTTTCTTGATGTTGACAGTCATTCTACTTTTACCCTGCTTATCGCCATGCAAAAGCAAGATAACATGCTGATACGTAAACAAACACAAGGAAATGACCATGCGTATCCTGCTGATTGGTGCCCACGGCACCCTGGGCCAGGCGGTAGCTGCCGAGCTGAGCCAACGCCACGAAATCATTACCGCTGGCCGTAATAGCGGCACCCTGCGCGTGAACCTGGCCGACATGGCCAGCGTGGAGGCGATGTACGATGCCGCCGGCCCACTGGACGCCGTGGTCAGCGCCGCTGGCAATGTGCACTTTGCCCCGCTGGCCGATTTCAGCCCCGCGCACTACCGCATCGGTCTGGACGACAAGCTGATGGGCCAGGTGAACCTGGTGCTGGCCGGGCAAGGCCGGCTGAATGATGGCGGCAGCTTCACCCTCACCGGCGGCGTGCTGGCCGACGAGCCCATCGTGGCCGGCAGCAGTGCCAGCATGGTGAATGCCGCGCTGGAAGGCTTTGCCCGCGCTGCTGCCATCGAGCTGCCACGCGGCCTGCGCATCAATGTGGTGAGCCCCGGCGTGCTGGTGGAGTCGATGCCGGTATACGCGCCGTTTTTCCGCGGTTTCGAGCCGGTACCCGCCGCCCGCGCCGCGCTGGCGTTCAGCAAAAGCGTGGAAGGCGCGCACAGCGGCCAGGTGTATCGCGTCAAATAAGCAGGCGATGCGGCCAACCTTGCCACCCCAGGGTTGGCCGCAGCCGGTGGGCGGCCTAGCCGTCGTCGTCGCGCAGCCACAGGCTGGCAAAATCCATCCAGCCGTTCAGCCCCAGTGCCAGCCCGCCCACACGGGGGCTGGCCGCCACGCCTTGCCGCTCGTGCGATAGCGGCAACAGCCAGCCTTCGGCCACCAGCCAGTCGGCAATGCGCTGGTAGGCCAGCATGCGCGCCTCACGTACTGGCGTGGCCTGCACCACCTGCAGCGCTGCTGCCATCCGCGCCGCCCCGCCCTCGCCCAGCGCCGCCCGCAGTAGCGGGTTGCCGCCCAGCCACTCGTAACAGCTGTAGTCGCGGTCGTCGTGCAGCACCTCGCTGCTCAGCACCAGATCGGTGTCGTCCCACCAGTCGTCGAAACGCTCGTAACGCGGGTAGTCCAGTGTGCGGATGCGCAAGCCGATGCCGGCTGCGGCCAACCTGTCGGCAATGGCCTGCGCCAGCGGCTGAAAGCTGGCCAGCTCGTAAGTGACCAGCGTCAACACCTGGCCAGCCGGCAGCGGCGCCGCGGCTGGCTGTACGCCGGGCTGGCGCCAGTCCGGCAACAGGCCGCTGGCCGGCACGCGCAGCGGGTCATCCGGCGCCACCAGCGGCGGCTGCGACAGCCAGTGCAGCAAGGCGCGGCGACGCGCGTCGTTGCGGCACCACGGCCGCCGCGTATTGGCCAGCAGGTAGGTACACGCCGACTGCAGCGGCTGGCTGCGGCCGCTTACCGGCTGATCCAGCCGCAGGTGAAACTCGGCACTGGCGGGGGCTTCCAGCACCCACAGATCGATGCCATCCAGCAAGGGGCGCTCGCGGTAGTAACGCAGGTTGGCCTCCAGACTCAGCCGCTGCGGGCTGTGCCGGGCAACGCGAAACGGGCCGCTGCCCACCGGCAGGCGCGAAAAATCATCAGCACGGCGCACCGGCACGATCGAAGCATTGGCCGTGGTCAGCCGCTGCGGCCACAGCCAGTTGGTGTCGGCCAGATCAAAGCTCAGCGACAGCGCGTCGTGCACGCGGATGGCGCGCAGGCCACGGTACTGCTGCATCCACGGCCCGGCCTGCTCGTGCAGGCGCTGCACGCTGGCCGCCACCGCCCAAGCATCCAGCGGGCTGCCATCGTGAAACAGCACGCCAGGGCGCAGCCAGAAACGCCAGCTTTGCGCCGCGGCGTCGGCCTGCCAGCTGTGCGCCAGCGCTGGCAGCAAGCTCTGGCTGGCGATGTCAAAACCGCATAGCCGGTCGAACACCTGGCGCACCAGATGCGCTTCCAGCCGGCTGGTAACGTGCAGCGGGTCCAGCGTGGCCAGCGGGCGGTGAATGGGGATGCGCAGCTGGCGGCGGTTGGCGCTGGCGCCCAGGTAGGCCGGCAGCTGCGCCATCAACTGGCTGCGCCCCGCCGGCGGCAGGCTGGCGAAGGCCTGCTCCAGCTCGCCGCGCTGCAGCAGACGGTGGGTGCGTTGCCATTGTAGGTCTTGCGGCGGTTGCAGGCACTGCAGTACCGAACGATGGCCGCGGCCGCGCCCCGACTGCCACACCAGCCAGCCCTGCTGCTGCATCTTGGCCAGTTGCAGGCGCACATTACGCGGGCTGCACGCCAGCAGCGCCGCCAGCTCGGCCACGCCGGGGCTGACCGGCTGCTCGCCGTAGTGCTGTTGCAGCAGGCGGTATTGCTCGTGCAGGCGCATGGCGGGGGGACTCGCAGAAAAGAGGAAGCAAATTATGCGGCAAGCTTCCATTTTTGACTTCACCTTTTGACTGCACACTGACGCCATCATCCACTAGGAGCTGCATCATGGCTTTTCCTGCAACCGTGCGCCGCCTGCTGGCGTGCGGCTTTGGTCTGTCGGTAGCGCGTGCGCTGGTTTCGCCGCTGCTGGTACTCACCCTGGGCCGCCAGCTAGCGCTAGGCCCGCGCGACATCGGCCTGCTGCTGGGCGGCGTGCTGTTGCTGGCCACCCTGGGCAGCCTGTACGCCGGCTATCTGGTCGACCGGCTGGCGCCGCGCCGGCTGCTGCTATCGGCGCTGCTGCTGATGGCGGCGGGCTTTGCCCTGTTGCCATTCTGCCGCCAGCCCTTGGCCGCAGCCGGCGCGCTACTGCTGACTGAAAGCGCGCTGGTGCTGTTCGGCATCACGCTGAAGGCACTACTGGCGGCGCTGCTGCCGCCAGCCGAACGCAGCCGCGCCTTTTCGCTGCGCTACACGCTGGCCAATGTGGGTTACGCCACCGGGCCGCTACTGGCCAGCCTGGTGGCCGCCACCCGTCCGGCGCTAGCGTTCTGGCTGGCGGCCGCGCTGGTGCTGGCCTGCCTGCCACTGCTGCGCGGCTTGCCCACTGACAGGTTGGCCGCATCGTCCGCCGCACCGGCACCGGACTTTGCCGCCACGCTGCAGGTGCTGCGCAGCGACCGCACGCTGATCCTGTTCACCGTGGGCAGCTTGCTGGCCTGCGTGGTACAGGCGCGATTTTCCGATTACCTGGCGCTGTACCTGCTACAGACGCGCAGCGACGCCGAGGTGCTGCGCTGGATGTCGGTGTTGATTACCACCAACTCGCTGACCGTGGTGCTGCTGCAGTATCCGCTGGGCAAACTGCTGCGGCCGCACACGCTGCTGCGCTGGATCATGGCCTCGTCGCTGCTGCTGGCAGCCGGGCTGGCCGGCTGTGCGCTCAGCGACAGCCTGTGGGCGTGGGTGGGCTGGATGGTGGTGTTCACGCTGGGCGAGATCCTGCTGGTACCGGCCGAATACCTGTACATCGACGCCATCGCGCCGGAACACCTGCGCGGCAGCTACTACGGCGCACAGAACCTGGCCCAGGCCGGCGGCGCCATCAGCCCGGTACTGGCCGGCATGGTGCTGCTGCGCTGGCCGCCGGACGCACTGCTGGTGGTGATGATGGCACTGTCGCTGCTGGGCGCAGGGTTTGTGTGGCTGGCGCACCGCCAGCGCCAACCGGCCGGCGCCGCTACCGCCTGCCAGCCAGTGGCATGAAACAGCCCCGCGCCGCCCGGCTAACAGGCGGCGCGGGGCCGGGATGGCGGCATCAAACCGCGTACTGCAGCAGCGTGCCGTAGTGCTCTACGCGGCGGTCGCGGAATACGCCCCAGGCGCGGCGCTTGGCCGCCAGCGCATCCAGATCGAAGGTGGCGGTAAGAATGGTGCCGTCTTCGCTACCCGCCTCCGCGCGCAGCTCGCCGTCTTCTGCGGCAATGAACGAGCCGCCGTAGAACGTGATGTGCGTACCGGCCTCGCCGTGCTCCACCCCCACGCGGTTGCTGGCCAGCAGCGGCATCACGTTGGCCGCAGCGTGGCCACGCTGCGTGTTCTGCCAGTGGCGCAGCGACTGGATGCCCGGGTCGTGCGGCTCGCTGCCGATGGCGGTGGGAAACAGCAACAGCTCAGCGCCCATCAGTGCCATGATGCGCGCGGTTTCGGGGAACCACTGGTCCCAGCAGATACCCACGCCCAGCCGCCCGTAGCGGGTGTCCCACACCTTGAAGCCCAGGTCGCCGGGCGCAAAGTAGAACTTCTCGCTGTAACCGGGGCCGTCCGGTATGTGCATCTTGCGGTAGTGGCCCAGCACGCTGCCGTCGGCGTCGATCATGGCCAGGCTATTGAACTGGGTATTGCCTGCCTGCTCGAAAAAGCTCACCGGCAGCACCACCTGCAGCTCGCGCGCCAGCGCGGCAAAGCGCCCCAGCCACGGGTGGGCGTCGAATGGCGCGGCCAGCGCGTTGTGGTGATGGCGCTGGTCGATGCAGAAATACGGCGTTTCGAACAGCTCTTGCAGCAGGATCACCTGCGCCCCTTGCGCCGCCGCAGCGCGCACCAGGGCTTCGGCACGGTCCAGGTTGGCCGCACGGTCCCAGCTGCAGGCCATCTGGGTGGTGGCCACAGTCACGTTACGCATCTTGCTCTCCTTGCAATGCCCAGTATGTGCGCTGGGCTTCACGGGCGCGGGCGACGGCAGCTGCCTCGCCGCTGCTCAGTGGCCGGTCCGGCACCCAGTGCGGGTCGTCGAAATCCACCTGCTGGCCACTCAGCCCCTCGATAACGCCGAGGGTGGCGATCGGCAGGTACGGCAGGCTGTAGCCGCCTTCCTGCAGCATCACGATGCGGCCCTGGCACAGCTCACCCGCCGCAGCGGTGAGGCTGGCCGCCAGCGCGCGGTAACCGGGGCGGGTCAGGCGCATGCGGCCCAGCGGGTCGTAGGCGTTGGCGTCTTGCCCGGCCGACACCAGAATCAGCTCGGGGCCGAAGCGGCGCAGCACCGGCAACAACACCTGCTCGAACGCCAGCGCGTAGGCGGCATAGCCACTGCCGGCTGGCAGCGGGATGTTCAGCGTGTAGCCGGCACCAGCGCCCTGGCCTTGGTCCCGCTCGCTACCGCCTTCCAGCGGGTAGTTGCCTTCCTCGTGCAGCGAGCAGAACAGCACCTGCGCGTCGGCTTCGAACACATGCTGGGTGCCGTTACCGTGGTGCACGTCCCAGTCGATGATGGCGATGCGCTGCAGCCCGTACTGCGCCTGGGCGTGGCGCGCCGCTACCGCCACGTTGTTGTAGTAGCAGTAGCCCATGGCGTAGTCGGGCCCGGCGTGGTGGCCAGAGGGGCGAATCAGCGCGTAGGCGCGGCCAACCTGGCCTTGCAGCACGGCGTCTACTGCGGCACAGGCGGCGCCGGCCGCGGCGCGGGCGATGCGCTCGGTGGCCGGGCCGCCACGCGCATCGGGGCCTAGCTCGATACCATCGCCATCCGCAGCTGCACAGTTGGCCGCCAGTTGAGCCAGGTAAGCCGGCGTATGGACGCGCAGCAGTGCCGCGTCGTCAGCCGGCTGGTAGGCCAGCGGCTGCAGCCGTGCTGTCATGCCGGTGGCGTCCAGCAGCGCCTTGGTATAAGCCAGGCGCTCAGGGCAGTCGAACTCGGCGCCAGCGTCGGCTGTGCCATGTATACCGTGGTAGGTCTGGCGACCGGCGTTATGTTGCAGAAACAGCTCGTCGTACAGGAAACCGGTGGGGGTGGTCATGGTGTGCTCCTAGCGGCCGGTCTTGAATTTTTGCCACAGCCGGGTCTGGATGCGCTGTACGGCGGGCTCCAGCGGGCGCTGTACCCAGAAGGTGTTCATGCGGGCGGCGTCGGGGTAGATCATGGGGTCGCTGGTCAGGTCTTTGCTCATCAGCTTGGTCGCCTGCGCATTAGGGCTGGGGTACATCACGGCATTGCTGATGTGGGCGACCACGTCCGGGCGCAGGATGTAGTTGATGAACAGGTGGGCGTTGTCGACGTTCTTGGCGTCTTTGGGGATCACCATGCTGTCAAACCACATGGGCGCGCCCTGCTGCGGAATTGTGTAGGCGATGTTCTGGCCGTTTTTGTTCTGCTTGGCACGCAGTTTGGCCACCAGCACAGCACCGGAATAGCCCGTGCTGACGCACACCTCGCCGTTGGCCAGGTCGTTCATCACCGGCGTGGCGATCAGCCGCTTCACGTACGGGCGGGCTTTGGCCAGTACGGCGTAGGCGGCGTCGTAGTCCTTGGCGCTGGTGCTGTTCGGGTCCAGCCCCAGGTAGCGCATGGCCATGGGCAGCATCACGCTGCCGGCGTCGTTATAGGCCACATTGCAGCCTTGCAGCTTGGCCAGCACCTCGGGCTTGAACAACAAGTCGTAGCTGTTGGCCGGCAGCTGGCCACCCAGCGCTTTCTTCACTTTGTCCACGTTGTAGCCAATGGCGGTGGTGCCCCACATATACGGCACGCTGTACTGCATGCCCGGGTCCACGCTGCTGACTTTGGGCACAAAAGCCGGGTCCAGGTTTTTCAGGTTGGGCAGCTTGCGCTTGTCCAGCTTCTGGTACACCCCGCTTTGAATCTGGCGCGTCAGAAAATCATTGGACGGAAACACCAGGTCGTAGCCACTGCCACCGGCCAGCAGCTTGGTCTGCAACACTTCATTGCTGTCGTACACATCCAGCCGCACCTTGATGCCGGTTTCTTTTTCGAATCCGGCAATAGTGTCGGGGGCAAAGTATTCGCCCCAGTTGTAGATGTTCAAGGTACCGGCTGCTTGGGCCAACGGTGGCACACAAGCAGCCGCGATACAGATGGCAAGGGCTTTGAAGCTGGTTTTCATGGCACTCTCCCTGGTGTGGTACGCACAAATGCGTGCAACGGTGAAAACATCATGAGCGCAAGTGCGCGGCAGGATAAAGTACGAAGCAGGCAGTTCTTTTTTTCCCGGATGGAAAAACTGATGGATACATTTCAGGCCATACAAGCCTTTATCGCGGTAGCAGAAACCGGCAGCCTGTCGCGTGCCGCACTAAAACTGGGCAAAAGCCCGTCGGCCATGACCAAGGCGCTCAATGCACTGGAGGCGTCGCTGGGCACCCGGCTGCTGACGCGCAGCACGCGCCAGGTGGCGCTGACCGAAGCGGGCCGCATTTATCTGGAAACCGCCAGCGAAGCCATGCAGCAGCTGGGGCGTGTCGGCCAGCGCCTGCGCGAGCTGGACGGCGAGCCACGCGGCGTGCTGCGCATTACCGCGCCGCTATCGTTTGGCCGCGCCGTGCTGTCGGGCTTTTGCCCGGCGTTCATGCAGCGTTACCCCGAGGTGGAGCTGGATATCAGCCTGGCAGACCGCTACGTAGACCTGGTGGCCGAGAACTACGACCTGGCGCTGCGCCTGGGCCACCACGACCTGCCGGGGCAGATCGCCAAGGTCATCGGCGATAACCGCGTGATGGTGTGCGCCTCGCCCGCCTACCTGGCCAGCGCGCCACCCCTGCACAGCCCGGCCGACCTGGCAGCGCACCGCTGCCTGGTATACCGCCACCCGTTGCTGAACCCGGCATGGTTTTTTGCCCGTGATGGCCACAGCCTGCGGGTGGAGCCGCAGGGGCGTATCCGCTCGGATAATTTTGATCTGCTACTGGACGCCGCCTGCGCCGGGCAAGGCATCTTGCCCTGCCCGCGCTGGAGTGCACTGCACCACATCAGGGCAGGCAAACTGGTGCAGGTCTTTGCCGACTACCACTGCACCGGCGAGAGCTTCGGGCGCGACCACGTGTACGCGGTGTACCCGGCGGCACGGCGCAATGCGCTGAAGGTGAGGCTGTTTGTGGAAGAGATACAACAATGGATGGCGTGTCATTTTAGCGACAGCCTCAGCCACACCACGCTGGCTACCTGAATACGGCAACCAGCCGCACGGGCAGGCGGCCTAGGGCAGCAGGGCCTGAAAACTGAAACGGTAACGCTGGATACCCGGGTTTTTCGCCTTGCTGTAGCTGGCAAAATCCACGCGGCTGAAATCGGCATCGCTGTACGCTTTCAGATAGCGCTGCGCCAACGCGGCGTCAAAGCGGACAAACAGCGGGCGCTGCAGCTCCAGCCCCTCGCTGGCGAAATCCTTGCCGTGCTCGTAGTCGTACAGCATCACCAGCGCCCAGGCACCGGTAACAAAATGGCCGCCAGCCAGCGTGGCCATGCTGCCATCACTCAGGCTTTGCAGTGCCTCCGGCGAGGTATTGATACCGCTGAAAAAGGCGTCTTTGCCTGGCTGGCCACCGCGTGCGCGCCACTCGGCCATGGCCCCCATGGCCATCTGGTCGCTACCGGCCCATACCATGCGCGCTTGCGGGTGGCGGCGGTACAGCCAGCTGGCCTGGCGCGCCGCACGCTGGCGGTCCCATGCGGCCATCACCTCCTGCACCACGACTACGTCGCCCGCATCACGCACCGCCTGGTACAAACCCTGCAAACGAAAAACCGAGGTAGGTGTGCTACGGTCGCCACCAATCACCAGCATGGGCATTTTGCCCCCTATGCGCGGCACCCGCGCCTGGCGCGCCCGGGCAATCAAGGCCTGGCCGGTAAGGTAGCCCGCATCCCGCGCCAGCGGCTCCAGCGAACCCAGCCACAAGGGAAACTTTTGCCGTGGCTTGCCCAGCTCGGCACCGGCCACACCGGAACCGCGGCCACTAAAGGCGAGAAAAGTCTTGATGCCGGCACCGCCGAGCACGCTCATCAGCTCGGCAGCGGTGCCGAACTCGTTGCTCAGGATCACATAATCCGGCCGCTGCCCCGCTGGCAGGCTGGCCAGTGTGCGTGCGTGCTCCAGCGCCAGCTTGTAGTTACGTGCGGCGTACTCTACGCGCAATGAAATACCCAGGTCTTCCGCGGCGGCCTGCATACAGCGGCTAGCGGTGAACCAGTAGGTTTCATTGGCATGCCCCGGGTTGATAAACGCCACAGACATGGCCCAAGCGGGGCGCACAAAACACAGGCAGCACAACAGCAATACGGCGCGCAGCATGGTGGCTATTCCTGAAATCGATAAATAACATTGTAGGTACTACCATAAAAAGTAGGTCGTTAATATCGAATAGCAGCGATCACTACGGTGCGCCCCACCCGTCATGCACAAAGCATGCACAACTGTGTCTATAAAACACACACATGCCCGATGGCATGAGAAAATTCCACCCAAGTCCATCCTGCTACGCCGACCAACGTCAAACCCGCCATGCCCAACACACCCGAACAACACACGCCCACGTTGTGGCACTTCTTTTCCAGCCTGCTGGGGCAAGGCAGCAAAGAAATCCTGGGCCAGCAAGAACGCCGGGATAACGTACTGACCATTGCCCCTATCGGTTTTGTGGTGGCCGTGCTCTTTGCACTGTTCAACACCCTGCTGGCCCCGTTCCCGATACTCGGGATGATTGAGGTAGCGGGCGCCCTGCTGCTGCTACTACCCGCCATCCGCCTGGCGCGGCGCGGCCAACATCTGCGCTGGGCTGAAAACCTGCTGATGCTGTGTGGTTTTCTGGTATTCGGGGCACTGGTCGTCATCGGCGGCGTAGGGGGCACCGGGCTGTTCTGGGCGTACAGTTTTCCCTTCATGGCGTTTTTCATCAAAGGCCAGCGCAAGGGCTGGCTATGGAGCAGCCTGTTTCTGCTGGAGGTTGGCGTACTGCTGCTGGCGCTGCGTGGCACCGCGCTGGCCTACCCCTACGACCCGGTGCAGATACCGCACTATCTGTCGTCGCTGCTGTTTGTGTCGGTGATTGCCGCCTGCTTCAACCTGCTGCGCAGCCGCTTTCAGGAAAAACTGCACGAAGGCGTACTGGCCAATACCGCCACCGCCCAGCACTATCTGGACCAGCTGCAGTTTCTGGCCCTGCACGACCCGGTCACCAAGCTGCCCAACCGCACCCGCATCCTGCCGGTACTGCAAGAGGAAATCGGCCAGGCCCAGGCCCGCCAGGGTGGCTTGCTGGTGATTGCCATGCGCCTGTCCCGCCTGCCCGAGATCAGCAACATCATCGGCAACGACGCCACCAACGAACTGATGCAAGCCATTACCGCCACCTTGCAGCAGCTACTGGGCGACGGTGGCAGGCTGGGGCGCATCGCCCGCGAGGAAATGCTGCTGATTTTTCACATGCGCAAACCGCAATTCGACCTGGATAACACCACGCGCATGGTAGGCAGCTACAACCTGGACTTTGAAATACGCGGCTTCCCGGTGCACATCGACTACACCGCCGGCATTGCCACCTACCCGCACCACGGCAGCAGCGCCGAGGTGCTGCTGCACAAAGCCGAGCAGTCCATGCTGCAAGCCCTGCAACATGGCGTGCCGGCCACCATGTACGACGCCAGCCAGGACGAAGCCTTTGTGCGCTACCACTACCGCTTTGGCCGCCTGCGCGACGCCATGGCGCAAAACCAGCTGACCCAGCACTTTCAGCCGCTGATCAATATCCGCACCGGCAAGCTGGTCGCCGCCGAGGCGCTGGCACGCTGGTTCGACCCGGAAGAAGGCTTTATCTCGCCGCTGGAGTTCATCCCCATCGCCGAAAGCTCCGGCCTGATCAAGCCGCTGACCCGCTGGACCATCCGCGAAGCCCTGCGCCAGTGCGCACGCTGGCAGGGCGACTTTCCCGGCGTGGCCGTATCGGTGAACCTGTCGGTACGCAGCCTGTTCGACCCCGAGCTACTGCCCATGCTGCGCCAGCTGCTGCAGGAAACCGGCATCAACCCGGCGCTGGTGCGGCTGGAAGTCACCGAAAGCCTGATGCTGGCCGCACCGGAAAAAGGCCTGGCCATCCTGCGCGACATCGTGGCGCTAGGCATACGGCTGGCCATAGACGACTACGGTACCGGCTTTTCCTCGCTGGGCTACCTGAAGCTGCTGCCGGTGCAAGAGCTGAAAATCGACCAGCGCTTTATCCGCCACCTGGTAGAAGACCGCGGCGACATGGCCATTGTGGAATCCACCATCGACCTGGCACACCACCTGGGCCTGAGCGTGGTGGCCGAAGGCATAGAAGACCAGGAAACCATGCAGCAGCTGTGGCTGCTGGGCTGCGATATCGGCCAGGGCTACTACTACAGCAAGCCCATGCCGATAGACGACTACCTGAGCTGGTGCGACCACTACCAGCGCCGCCAGGCCGCCGACCCGCAGCTGCTGGACAGCGAGCCGGATAATACCCCGCTGCTGTAGCTACTACCCACTGGCAGTGCAGGCTCGGCAGGTTAGCCGCAGGCCACACCTTCAGGTCGCATTGAGTACAGCAAAGTCAAACCTGTCATGTTAACAATTGTCGGGCGATTGCCTTCAAAAATGGATGCAGTGACCAAAATATACATTGCCGTTTTCGAGAAAAACGAATGATTTTCTGGCCCCCATTTCGTACTCGTTGACTACCAATACGTAGACATTGGAGCCTGCACCTGCACCTTCTTCTCGGCGCAAAGTTGTTATGATTTTGTATGAGTTGTCATCCGAGCCAAAATCAATGATCTGTGGTTTGGTCAGGTACGAATTATTGAGAGCACCAGTCATGATTCCGCTTTGGCGGTTAACTGTAAACTCTCGATTTAATTAGCTTTTCTCTCGAAGGGCGAGTGACTGCACTGGAGAATCTTGCGCGACAGCAACCCGCTCAATAATGCAGCGATAGTCACGAAGTACTTGCGCTTCCACTGGTTGAGATACGAGTACGGCACACAAGAAGGCGAAGAACTGGATAGGTGTGTTCATGGTCGTTGATAAGCACAGAAGCTTCCCTATTTCGGTCCTGCCCGTTGGCTGGATTGAGCGCAACAACGCCCAACGTTTACCGAGCAGCCTCGCTGCAAAGATGCTGTTTCCCTTGAAAACGCGACCACCGCTGCGCTTAATTTTATTCAGCCACATTCAACCGTGCCGAGTCTGCATTGCAATTCACTGAAAAAATAATTCCAATTGCATTCACACCCAAATACTGATCAAAACTCACCCAATCATAATGTACGTGATAATTCATTCCGGATACTGGATCATCAACCTCAACCGGGATGCTACCAGATAGGCTATTGTAAAATTCAGCGGTTCCACTGATGATGAGCTTTCCATCTTTAGGTTGAATACAATTCTCTGTTGCCAGTACGCATTTCAGCTCGGAAAGAACCATTGAATATGGAGAAGGATCAAAATCCTCCTCCACATTAAATATTATATGACTTAATTTCTTCGTGGCGATGCTTTGAAATACCTGACGCAGCTCCATGAACTCAAGGGTTGAGCCTTTAATTTCAACGTCTTCATTTTCGCTATATCTAATCTTTATCATTACTTATTCAGCCTAACGTGCAATATACACCCTGCAGGTATATATTTGATTAATTCTTGCGCACAACATATCTGCCTACAAACCATGCCAACTCCCTTGAAAACGCGATAAGCGTTGGGCTTCATTTCATTCAGCCTAATCTACCGTGCAACAAGCGCAGCTTGCGGACGTTCCTCTCAACTGCCAGGTTAAATAATGTAATCATCAAAATACCTTTGAAGACGTTGCTCAATGCACGGTAATTCGTTGAAATTGTCGTGGCGAAGATCGACTGTAAAATTGCGAACACCTTCAAGTAGAACCTCTTTGGCTCTGGTGTGTTCGCCTGCAATGAGGAGGAAGTCTGCTGCTCGATCAAACATCCATTTTTTAGCCACCAGTTCTTCGGCCGCACCAGCCCAAGACGAAATTCTATCTAGGTATGGAAAGCCGGCCCTCGCTACACATGCCAAGAACTCGCTCATTTCATCCGCATCTTCTGGTTTGCCCAAAAGTTGGAAGTGTTTGTCGGGTCCGCGCTTCCATTCAGTGATGTTCCAATCAGAAGCACCACCTAAAGCGTTGTTCGCAGGGCGAATACCCCACTGCTCTTCATGCCATTTCGCATAGTCTTTGGATGAGACATTCCACACACTCCAGAAAGTGCAGTCATTTTCCTTATTACACTTGCTCAAACAAATTACGACGGTCTGCTTAATGGGTCCTATAGTTCGATTGAACTCAAGCTTTCCACTCGAAAACCGAAAGCCATGACTATTGAAGAATGAAATAACCTTAGGCTCTAAATTTTTTAGCAAAAGATCTCGAGGAGTCATATGAGTGCAGTTTGCCTAACGTGAAATATTCACCTTAACAGGTATATATTTGGTTGATTCAAGCAGATAACAATGCAGGCAGGATTGAGTGCAGCGTACCCACCAACTCATCCTTGCAATGTGGCGGGCATGGCCTATTGGTCTTAGCCAACTCTACTTGCTACCTCTTATCGTTCAAGTCTGCCGGGCAACCGAAGAACGCGAGCGACTTCTTCGTGATTGATAACGCTGCAGCGGACCATGTGTTCGCAATAGTCGCCGACAGTCTGGATGACCAGCTTCCCCTGCGCCATCTCTTTGAGAATCCGCTTGTCAGCGACATCCCTGATGTCGCCGTCAATGATGTCGAATTGGTTCCACTTGAAGTCGGAAGGCGGGTCCGCCTTCAACTCATACCCAAAGCGAGCATCAAGGGGCAGCGACGCCTCGGGTACGCCGAACACCTCGGCCAGATGCCGCAACGAATACCGGCGAACATCCTCTTCCGACGGGATGGTAGTTACCGTTTTTTTCACTTTGAACCACATCGGCAGCTCTCTCCAAATGATGTTGCATCCCAAGGGAAGGTCTGAACAAGCCCCTGTAATGACCCAGCCCTTTCTTCACAGGCTGCGCAAGGACCGGCTTTGCCATACCGTCTGCAAGCGGGTATCGGTAAAGTCGTCCGGCGTTACCGTTAGCCGGCGTGGCCACAGACCCAGAAAGCCGTGCAGGCGCGGGCGCATGTCCAGCCACTGTGCTACACCGCGGTAGCAATAGAACACCAGCTCGGCGCAGCTAAAGCTCTGGAAGGCTTTCACGTCGTTGCAGGCAAAGTCGTACTCGGCACCCAGCTTGCCCAGCGCCGCCGCGCAGGCTAGCTGGGTGGCTTCGTGGCGCTGCAGGGTGTGGTCGGCCAGCAGCTGGCTGGCCAGGCGCTGTTCGGCGCTGCCTGGCTGCAGCGCAAAAACCGGCGCCACATCAGTGTGCGCTACGCCCTGAAACGTATCGGGCAGGCGCAGCACCTGCAGGTAGTCGCAGCGGCAAAAGCTGAGGATGTCTTCCATCTGCACGCCTTCCGCCATGGCGTGAATCACCATGGCGTTATCGGGCCAGCTACCATCGTCGCCTGCTTGCAGTACGCTATCGAAAAAGCGCTCACGCATGGCTTCCTGGTGCGCCGGCAGGGCGGTGGCGGGAATACGGCGGTCCTGGTCCCAGGCGTAGCCGCTGATATCGGCGGCGGCGTGCTCGCGGTCTTGCGGCCCGATGCGGCCAACGTAGAGCGCGGCATGGGTAAAGCGGCCTTTGCGGCGCTGGCCGGTGCCGAGCGGCCAGCTGCTGCGGATAAACCAGCTGTCCAGATAGCCATCGTAGGCGCGCAGCAGGATATCGCCGGGCTGCAATACGCCCAGCAGCTCGCGTACATCGGCGCCTTTGACACGGTAGGTAGACGGGTCGAATACGATGACTGGCGGGGCGCGAAAGTATTTCAGGCGCCCCAGCAGGGTCATGGCGGCTTTTTGCAGCGGGCGGAACATATGAAATACCAGCAGCATTTCGATATGGCAACTATGACAAATGGCCGCCCTATCCACAAGCCTAGCGCCTGGCTGCCTGCCTGACAGGCCAGTAAGCTGTGTTTATCGAGACACGCCCGCCCCCAGCGCCAGTAGCGCGCCCACATTGCCCGCCAGCCGTGCCAGGTTGGCCGCAGCGTTGCCCAGTGCGGCATCCAGCGTGGTGATGCGGTCCACGCAGGCAAATACGGCGCGGATGTGGTGCTGCTGCAGCGCCTCTACCCCGTCGCCCAGGCTGCCACCGATGGCAATAGTGGGTACGCCATGGCGAGCCGCCAGCGTGGCCACGCCCACCGGCGTTTTGCCAAAGGCGCTTTGGCCGTCCAGCCGGCCTTCGCCGGTAATGACCAGGTCGGCGCCCTGCAGCGCAGCGGCCAGCCCGGCGGCTTCCAGCACCAGCTCGATGCCCGCCTGCATGTGCCCGCCCAGCACCGCCAGCGCGGCCGCACCCATGCCGCCGGCGGCACCGCTACCGGGCAAGTTGGCCGCATCGCAGCCGGTGGTGGCGTGCAGCACGGCAGCGTAGCGCGCCAGCGCGGCGTCCAGCTGCGCCACCATGGCAGGCGTGGCGCCTTTTTGCGGGCCGAATACCGCGCTGGCACCGTGCTCGCCCAGCAGCGGGTTACGTACATCACAGGCAATGTCGATGCGGCACTGTGCCAGCCGTGGGTCCAGCGCCGACAGGTCCAGCGTGGCCAGCTTGGCCAGCGCCGCGCCGCCCGGTGGCAAGGGCTCGCCGGTGGCGTCCAGCAGCCGCGCGCCCAGTGCGGCCAACATGCCGGCGCCGCCGTCGTTGGTGGCCGAGCCGCCTATAGCCAGAATCAGCCGCCGTGCGCCGTGGTCCAGCGCGGCGCGGATGAGCTGGCCGGTGCCGTAGCTGCAGGCGCGCAGCGGGTCGCGCTGCTCGCGTGGCACCAGGGCAATGCCGCTGGCGGCGGCCATCTCTACCACGGCGGTTTCGCCATCGCCCAGCATGCCCCAGGCGGCACGTACCGGCGCACCCAGCGGGCCGCGAGCGTCCAGGTAGTGGTAGCGGCCACCGGTGGCTGCCAGCAGGGCGTCCAGTGTGCCTTCGCCGCCGTCGGCCACCGGCACGGTGTGCAAGACGGTATGCGGCAGGTGCGGCGCCAGCGCGGCGGCGATGATGTCGGCTACCTGCTGCGCGCTAAGGGTTTCTTTGAAGGAATCGGGGGCGATGACGATCTTGCGCATGATGTCTCCTGCTGGCGGCACGCAGCCGCCGCATGATAAGGGTTGGCCGCGACAATGTGGCCAAGCTGATATGGATGACAAAGCCTGCTTGCCCCGCAAACGGGCTTTGCCTTGCAAACCGCCAGGCTGCGAATTCAAGCACTTACGTGGCGCAGCCGGCCTGGCCTAGTGCGGCAAAACCTTGAAAGGTACTTTGTCAGCCGCCTGCGGCCCGCCGCTACAGTGCGGCCAACCTTTGCTGCAGGCTGGCGGCCTCCTGCTGCAGCATATCGATAAAAGTGGTGGTCAAGGGCGACGCCGGGCGGTACAGCGGCTGCACCAGGCTCACACGGTACGGCACCGACACGGCAAAGCGGCGCAGCTGCAGGCCGCTACCAGCCATGGCCAGGGCGGTAAGCGGGTTGACGATGGCCACGCCCAGCCCTTCGCGCACCAGCGCGCACACCGATACCGCGCTGTGCGTTTCCCACAGTAGCTGGCGGCCCACACCGGCCTGCTCGAATACCGCATCCAGCAGCCGGCGGTAGCGGTCGTCCGGCGACAGGCTGACAAAAGGCTGGCCGGCAAAATGCTGCGGGGTGAGTACGCTGTGTGCCAATAGGGGGTGACCCTCGGGCAGCACGCACAACTCGTCGGCCTCCAGCACCGCTTGCAGGCGGGTGCCGGGCGGCGCTTCGCTGTGCTCGGTCAGGCCGATATCAAAGCGCTGCGCGCTGAGCCATTCTTCCAGCAGCGGTGACTCCTGCGGCGTAATGGCTACCCTTGCCTGCCCGGCCACCGCGTGCAGGCGGCGGCACACCGCCGGTAGCAGCGCGTGGGCAAAGGCCGGCAGGCACACCAGCGCCAGCTGTGCCTGATCCAGCCGCGCCAGGTTGGCCGCGGTTTCACTCACCCTAGCCAGGCCGACGTAGGCACGCTGCACCTCGTCGTACAGCGCCAGCGCCCGCGCCGTGGCCTGCAGGCGGCCTTTGTCGCGCAGGAACAGCGCGTAGCCCAGCAGCTGCTCCAGCCGCGCCAGCTCGCGGCTGACGGTGGGTTGCGAGGTGCGCAACAGCGCGGCGGCACCGGTGACGCTGCCACTGAGCATGATGGCGCGGAATACCTCGATGTGGCGGTGACTGATTTCCACGCCCACCTCATATCAAAAATGAATCAATTGGCAAAATAATAGCATTTTACCGCATACGCGGCAGCGGGCATGATGCAGGGCAACACGCCGCACGACGGCACATATAACAGGACAAAGCGATGCAAACACCCGACACTTCCCGCCTGGCCGGCCTGGCCGCCCGCTACGGCACCCCGCTGTGGACGTACGACGCCGCCACCATTCGCCAGCGCATTGCCGAGCTGGCCGCGTTTGACACCATCCGTTTTGCGCAAAAGGCCTGCAGCAATACCCACATCCTGCGCCTGATGCGCGAACAGGGCGTGAAGGTAGACGCGGTGTCGCGCGGCGAGATCCTGCGTGCGCTGGCCGCCGGCTACGACGCCCAGGGCGAGCCATCCGGCATTGTGTTTACCGCCGACCTGCTGGACCGCGACACGCTGGCGCTGGTGGTGGAACACACTATTCCGGTGAACGCCGGCTCCATCGACATGCTGCAGCAGCTGGGCACCGCCCACCCCGGCCACCGCGTATGGCTGCGCATCAACCCCGGCTTTGGCCACGGCCACAGCAACAAGACCAATACCGGCGGCGAGCACAGCAAGCACGGCATCTGGCATAGCGACCTGCCCGCAGCGCTGGCGGTGATTCGCCAGCACGGCCTGCAGCTGGTGGGCCTGCACATGCACATTGGCTCCGGCGTGGATTACGGCCATCTGCAAGAAGTCTGCGGCGCCATGGTGAACCTGGTGCGCCTGGTAAAAGACGCCGGCCACGACCTGCACGCCATTTCCGCTGGCGGCGGGCTGTCCATCCCCTACCGTGATGGCGACGCCACCGTGGACACCGCGCACTACTTTGGCCTGTGGGACGCCGCCCGCCACGAAGCCGCCGCACTGCTGGGCCACCCGCTGGCGCTGGAAATCGAGCCGGGCCGCTACCTGGTGGCCGAGTCCGGCAACCTGCTGGCCGAAGTACGCGCCACCAAAGACGCTGGCCGCAACCACTTTGTGCTGGTAGACGCCGGCTTTAACGAGCTGATGCGCCCGTCGATGTACGGCAGCTATCACCACATCACCGTGGTGCCGCAAGACGGCGTAGCGCGTGGCGAAAAGCCCAGTGTGGTAGCCGGGCCGCTGTGCGAATCGGGCGACGTGTTCACCCAGGGCGACGGTGGCGTGGTACTGCCGCGCAGCCTGCCTGCGGCCAACGTGGGCGACTTGCTGGTGTTCCACGACACCGGTGCCTACGGCGCGTCCATGTCCAGCAACTACAACAGCCGCCCGCTGATTGCCGAAGTGCTGGTAGATGGCGAGAGCGACTGCCTGATCCGCCGCCGCCAGACGGTAGAAGAGCTGCTGGCGCTGGAAGCACTGTAAAACACGGCACCCGCAAGATTAACGCCCTGCCGGCAGCCGCCCGCAGGGCGTTGTTGCGCCGATGACTGCTAAAACAGCGCGTTCTGCCCTGTTTGGCGCATGGCCAGGGCGATAGCTGCTACAGTGCCGTGTCTTGCCTGCACCCGGCCACGCCCATGCTGCCCACCCTGCCCCGCCACCTGCTGACCCCGCTGATTATTGCCACCGCGCTGTTCATGGAAAACCTGGACGCCACGGTGATTTCCACCTCGCTACCGGCCATTGCGCAAGACCTGGGGGTGAACCCGATTGCGCTGAAGCTGGCGTTAACGTCCTATCTGGTGAGCTTGGCAGTGTTTATCCCCATCAGCGGCTGGATGGCCGAGCGCTTTGGCACGCGGCGTGTGTTTCGCGCGGCCATTGCGGTATTCGCCACCGGCTCGCTGCTGTGTGCCTTGAGCAGCAGCCTGGCGGGCTTTGTGGCGGCGCGCTTTATTCAGGGGATGGGCGGGGCGATGATGGTGCCGGTGGGCAAGCTGGTGATCCTGCGCAGCACGGCCAAAGCAGACCTGGTGCGCGCCATGGGCTATGTCACCATGCCGGCGCTGGTGGGCCCGGTACTGGGGCCGCTACTGGGTGGTTTTATCAGCACCTATTTTCACTGGCGCTGGATTTTCCTGATCAACCTGCCCATTGCCGCACTGGGGCTGCTGCTGGCGGGCCGCTATATTGCCAACCTGCGCGACGAGCACGTGCCGCCGCTAGACTGGGCAGGCTTTGCCCTCACGGGCCTGGGGCTGTCTCTGGCCATGCTGGGTTTGGCTACCGAGGGCAAACACATGCTGTCGGCAGCGTGGTCTACCGCACTGGTGCTCACCGGCGCGCTGCTGCTGGCCATCTACCCTGCCTACGCGCGCCGCCACAGCCACCCGGTGCTGAAATTGAGCCTGCTGCGCATCCCCACCTTTAACGCCAGCGTGCTGGGGGGCTTTCTGTTTCGTGCCGGCATGGGCTCTACGCCGTTTTTGCTGCCGCTGATGTTGCAGCTGGGTTTCGGGCTGACGCCGTTCCAGTCCGGCATGCTGACCTGCAGCACTGCCATTGGTGCCATTTTCATGAAAACCATGGTGAGCCGGGTGCTGGCACGCTTTGGTTTTCGCCGCGTGCTCTTGGTCAACAGCGTGCTATGCGGTGCCTCGTTTGCCGCTTACGGCCTGTTTGACGCCCACAGCCCGCACTGGCTGATGCTGTGTACCTTTCTGCTGGGCGGCTGTTTGCGCTCGCTGCAGTTCACCAGCCTGAACACGCTGGCCTTTGCCGATATCCGCCAGCAGGACATGAGCCACGCCTCGACGCTATCCAGCGTGGGCATGCAGCTGGCCTCGGGCATGGGCGTCACGCTGGCGGCGTTTGCCCTGCAAGGCATCGCCAGCTGGCAGGGGCATAGCGTGCTGCAAAGCAGCGATTTTTCCTGGGCGTTTTTAGTAATGGGCTTGCTGGCCATGCTATCGGCCATACAATTTCGCCGCCTGCCCCCGCAGGCCGGGGCCGCACTGGCGCAAACGGCCAACTAGGATTGGTACACCAGGGCGCTTAGGCGCTCGAGGCCAGCACCGTGGCAGGCCGCCGCGCGCTGCGCTGTACCACGGCCACGGATGCCGGGCGCATCAACGCCGGATTTTCCGCCAGCAGCCGCTCCATCAGCCGGCCACGGGCGTCGATATGGTGCTGGCCATGCCAGTCGGCCAATAGCTGCTGGGCCAGTTGAAAGTGGCTGGCATCCAGCTGTACCAAGGCGGCCAACTCGAATGGCAGCTTTAATTCCAGCGCCAGGGCCAGCTGCTTCAATACCGCCAGCTGTCTGCACTGGCCAGACTCGTCCATCATTTTCTTGATACGCTTGGCTGCGTTCATGCTTGTTCCTTCACTGGCATGCCACGTACTCGCTCACACGGCGTAATACATGACACGTCATCAAATCATCAAGTTCTATAAGAACATAGCCACCGTAAAAAGTTAAATACCTTTTTATAAAATAAATAGCCAACCATTGGCATAAACTCGGCACAAGCCACCCGAAAGGCCCGCACCATGAAAGCACTACGCTATTTGATCCTGCTACCCTTGCCCGCACTGGCCGCCCCCGCCGCACCGTCTTTCCCCTGTAGCCAAGCCGCCAGCAGTGCGGCAAAGCAGGTATGCAACACCCCCGCACTGGCAGCGCTGGACCGCCAGCTGGCCCGTGTGTATGACAAAGCACTGCGCAAGGCAGGCAAACCGCTGCAAGCCACGCTAAAAGCCGAGCAACGCGGCTGGGTAAAAGGGCGGGACGATTGCTGGAAAGCTGGCGACCTGGCCGCCTGCGTACACGATAGCTACACACTGCGCATTGCCGAGCTGCAGGCGCGCTACCAGCTGCTACCGCCACAGGCCAGCGCACGCTACCAGTGCGGCGCCCAGGCGGCTAACGATATGCAGGTACGCTTTTACGCCACGCAGCCAGCCACGCTCATTGCCGAGCGCGGCGACCGCAGCGAGCTGATGTACCAGCAAGCAGCGGCCAGCGGTACGCGCTACGCTGGCCGCAATAGCTGGCTATGGGAACACCAAGGCGAAGCCACCGTAGTGTGGGAATGGCAAGGCGCCGAAGAAGTATGCCGCGTACAGCCCTGAGCCCGCAGGCCGCACGCTGCGGCCAACCCTGCAGTACCTAGCCGCACCTAGCCGGCAAAGCTGCGGCGCCAGTCGCCCGGCGACACGCCAAAACGGCGACGAAAGTGCTGCCGTAGCGACAGCGCGCTGCCAAAACCCGCCTGCTGCGCGATGGCTTCTACCGTCAGCGGCGTGGTTTCCAGCAGCTGCTGCGCCCGCACCAGGCGCTCGGCCAGCAGCCATTGCTGCACCGTACTGCCGGTAAGCTGGCGAAAATGGCGGGTAAAGGTACGGCGGCTCATCAGCGCCCGCGCCGCCAGGCTGTCCAGCGTATGCGGCTGCTGCAGGCTGGCGCGCACCGCGTCCAGCAGGCCCGCCAGCCGGCTATCGCGGGCATTATCCGGCAGCGGCTGGGCAATATACTGCGCCTGCCCGCCCTGGCGGTGCGGCGGGGTCACCAGATAGCGCGCCACCTGCCCTGCCGCCGCGGCACCACACTGCTGGCGCAGCAAGTGCAGACAGCAATCCAGCGCCGCCGCGGTACCGGCCGAGGTCAGCACCCCGGCGCTGTCCAGATACAGGCTATCCGGCGCAACGCGTATCGCGGGATAGCGCGCGGCAAAGTCGTCGGCATACGCCCAGTGCGTGGTGGCGGCCATGCCATCCAGCAGCCCGGCCTGCGCCAGCACATAGGCGCCCAGGCACAGGCCCATCACCACCGCGCCACGGGCGTGCGCATCGCGCAGGGCCTGCAGCAGCGCCGGTGCGGCCAACTCGTCTACGTTACGCCAGCTGGGCACGATCACCACATCCGCCTGCGCCAACGCATCCAGCCCGGCCAGACCCAGCAGCTGGAAACCCACGCTACTGGCCAGCGGCCCGGCTTCCCAGCTGCACACCTGCAGCCGGTAGCCCAGCGCCGCAGCGTAGTGCTCGCCAAACACCGCGCACGGCACCGCCAGATGAAACGGGCTGATACCGTCAAACGCCACCACCGCCACCTGCCTGTTCATGCCGCACCCCCACCATACGATATGGCCCGATCTTAACGCATATTGTCATACGGGCCACTCACGATGCCGCCGGCACAGCGGCACACTAGCGCCATCCCCACCCCGCTACGGAACACACCATGAGCACCCCACAACGCGCCCTGATCGTTATCGATGTACAAAACGAATACTTCGACGGCCAGCTGCCCATCAGCTACCCGCCACGCGAACATACCCTGCCGCGCATCCTGCAAGCCATCGATGCGGCCAACCTGTCAGGCATACCGGTTGTACTGGTACGCCACATCGCCTCAGCCGGCAGCCCCATCTTTGCCGACGGCAGCCACGGTGCCGCACTGCACCCGGAGGTAGCCGCCCGCCCGCACCAGCTGCTGCTGGATAAACAGCACGCCAGCTGCTTTACCGGCACCGGGCTGGACACCTGGCTGCGCCAGCACGGCATCGACACGCTCACCATCTGCGGCTACATGACCCACAACTGCGACGCCAGCACCATCATCCACGCCAGCCACGACGGCTACCAGGTAGAGCTGCTGCACGACGCCAGCGGTTCGCTGCCCTACCGCAACGCCGCCGGCAGCGCCAGCGCCGAGGAAATCCACCGCGTGTACTGCACGGTGATGCACACCGGCTTCGCTGCCGTAGCCACCACCACAGACTGGCTGGCCGCTGTGGCCAACGGCAGCGCGCTGACGGCAGACAATGTCCACACCTCGCACCTGCGCGCTACGGGCAAGCTGGATTAAGACGCGTACAAGCCGGGTCATTGGCCAACAAAAACCCTCGCCAGCACTGCTGGCGAGGGTTCGTTAATTCAGGAACAACACTCTATGATGGCACCATTACAGTCAATTATATTGCCATGATTCATGACTTTCAGATGTTACCTATCATATCCAGCCAGCGCATTTTTCTAGCATTGCGCCCGCTTCCGGACAGATAGACCATCCAAGGACTGAACATGAGAAAAGTATTGCTTCCGCTCGCACTAGCAGGTGCCGCCACCCTGATGGCAGGCTGCTCCACGACCGAACAGGCCCGCGTACTGGATGTGCCCAAAGTAGCCAGCGCCGGCACCACCTACACCGGCCAGCGCAGCCTGCTGTCGGTGGGCAAATTCGACAACCGCTCCAGCTATATGCGCGGCATTTTCTCCGACGGCGTCGATCGCCTGGGTGGCCAGGCCAAAACCACGCTGATTACCCACCTGCAGCAAACCGGCCGCTTCAATGTGCTGGACCGCGACAATATGAGCGAAACCAGCCAGGAAGCCAAACTGAAGAACCAGACCCAGAAACTCAAGGGCGCAGACTATGTGGTTACCGGTGACGTGACCGAATTCGGCCGCAAAGAAGTAGGCGATCAGCAGCTGTTCGGCATTCTGGGCCGTGGCAAACAGCAAATTGCCTACAGCAAGGTGAACCTGAACATCGTCAATGTACAGACCTCCGAAATCGTCTTTTCTGCACAAGGTGCTGGCGAGTATGCGCTGTCGAACCGCGAGATTATCGGCTTTGGCAGCACTGCCAGCTACGACTCCACGCTGAACGGCAAGGTGCTGGACCTGGCCATCCGCGAAGCTGTAAACAATCTGGTAAAAGGCATCGAGACCGGCGCCTGGCAACCGGCACAGTAAAGGACTCGCCATGAGCAAACCGCTAAAAGCATTTGGCAGCGTAGCCTTACTGGCCTGGCTGCTGACCGGCTGCGCCAATCAGGCCAAACCGCTCTATCACTGGGGCAGCTACCAGCCACAGGTATACGAATACTTCAAAGGCGATGGCAACAGCAATGAGGCACAGATCATCGCCCTGGAGGCCGAGGTAGAAAAAGCCCGCGCCAGTGATGCCAAGCTGCCCCCTGGCTACCACGCCCACCTGGCGCTGCTGTACAGCAAGGCCGGCCGTATGGACCAGGCCCGGCAGCAATTCGAGCTGGAAAAAACCTTGTACCCGGAGTCCGCATCGTTCATGGACTACCTGATGCGCAACCCTAAAAAATAAGGAGAAACCATGCGCTACCTTATCAAAACAGGCCTGCTGGCCTTGCTGGCTAGCACCATGCTGCTAGCGGGCTGCGCCACGCCAAAGGCCTACGATTACACCGCTTATCGTGAAAGCCGCCCTGCGTCGATACTGATTCTGCCGCCACTGAACAGCTCGCCAGATGTCAAAGCCACTTACAGTATGCTGTCCCAGATGAGCCGGCCACTGGGTGAAGCGGGCTATTACGTGTACCCCGTAGCCGTGGTAGACGAAATGTTCCGTAACAATGGCCTGAGCAGCCCCGGCGATATTCACGCCTTGCCGCAAAACAAGCTGCGCGACATCTTTGGTGCCGATGCCGCCCTGTATGTAGACGTGAAGCGCTACGGCACAACGTTCATGGTGGTGAGCAGCGATGTCACAGTGAGCGCTGATGCGCGGCTGGTAGACCTGAAAACGGGAAAGCTGCTGTGGAGTGGCAGCGCCTCGGCATCCAGTAGCGAACAGCAGAACAACAATAGCGGCGGCCTTGTCGGCCTGTTGGTTGCGGCAGTCGTCAACCAGATTGCCAACAACCTGACCGAACAATCCCATACCTATGCAGGCCTGGCTAGCCAGCGCCTGCTGGCACCACGGCCCAATGGCCTGCTATACGGCCCGCGCTCGCCGCTGTACGGCAAGGACGGCGTGCCGCAATAAAGCATCATGCTGCGACACCAAAGGGGCTATCGACACGGGTAGCCCTTTTTTAATCTGCCCTGCCGCCCTCACAGCGGCAGGCGGCTGCCGGCCTTGATCTCGCGCAGCGCCAGGCTGGAATGGATGGACACCACGCCCGGCGTCTGGCGCAGGATGGTTTCCACAAACACGCTGTAGTCGTCCAGCGTGCGCGCCACCACCTGCAGTAGATAGTCTGCGTCCCCGGTGATCTTGTGGCAGCTCAGCACCTGCGGGTGCTGGCACATGGCCGCCTCGAAGGCATTCGGCAGCTCACCGCCGTGCACGCCAAAGCGCACCTGCACAAAGGCCAGCACGTCCAGCCCCAGGCGGCGGCGATCCAGGTTGGCCTGATAATCGCGCACATAGCCTTCCTGCTGCAGCCGTTTCAGGCGGCGCCAGCACGGCGTAACGCTGAGTGACAGCGCCTCGGCCAGCGCCGTGGCGGACAGCGCGCCATCCGCCTGCACCAGGCGCAACAGCGACAAGTCGGTTTCATCTAGCGCCTTGTCGGCAAATTTTTCGCTCATATACGCGCCAATTCGGAAAAAGTTTGCCCATTATGCGAAGCGGCGCAGGCAGATAGCAAAGCATTTTCTGCTACCGCGCCGGATACTGGGCTTTTGCACTGCGGAGCCCGCCATGCTGACCTTTTACAGTGACACCCACCGCCTGCACCACGGCAGCGAGCTGAAAGACGGCCACCTGATGCCCTGCTTTGAGGAGCCAGGCCGCGCCGATACCATCTTGCAGCGCGTACTGCAAAGCCAGCTGGGCACGGTGCTGCCCGGCCAGGCCTTTGATGCCAGCTGCTACGCCCGCGTACACAGCTCACGCTACGTCCGGTTTTTGCAGCAGGCCTGGGACGAGTGGCAAGCACTGGGCCACCAACACCATGCCCTGCCGCTGGTGTGGCCGGTACGCGACCTGCGCCACGATATCGAGCCGCAGCATATCGATGGCAAGCTGGGCTTTTATGCCATGGATGCCGGCGTGGCCATTACCCCCGGCACCTGGGCCGCGGTCAGCGCCAGCGCCAACCTGGCACTGAGCGGCATGCAGGCCGTGCGGGGCGGCGAGCAGGCGGCGTTTGCGCTGTGCCGCCCGCCTGGCCACCACGCGGCGGCCGAATACATGGGCGGCTATTGCTATCTGAACAATGCCGCCATTGCCGCGCAATATGCACGCGACCACGGCGCGGCACGGGTGGCGGTGCTGGATATCGACTTTCACCACGGCAATGGCACGCAAAGCATCTTTTATCAGCGCAGTGATGTGCAGTTCATCTCGCTGCACGGCGACCCGCTGGTGAGCTACCCCTATTTCAGCGGCCACGCCGACGAAACCGGTAGCGGTGACGGCGCGGGCTACAACCTGAACCTGCCGCTAGCGCACGGCACGGGCTGGGATGGCTACCAGGTGGCGCTGGCGTACGCCTGCCAGCGCTTGCAGGCCTATCGCCCGGACGTGCTGGTGGTGTCGCTGGGGGTGGATACCTTCAAGGATGACCCGATCAGCCATTTCCTGCTGGATAGCGAGCACTACAGCCGCATCGGCGCCATGCTAGGCGCGCTGGGCCTGCCGACGCTGTTTGTGATGGAAGGCGGCTATATGGTGGATGCCATCGGTAGCAATACCGTGAATGTGCTGGCCGGTTTTAGCGGCCAGTAAGGGCGCTGGGCGTGCCCGATAAAAAACACCCCGCCAGCCTGGCTGACGGGGTGTTTTGCTCGTTGGCCGCAGGCTTAGCGGCAGCCCTCCGGCGTGCAGAATGCGCCATCGGCGGCCTGCTCTGCGGTGGCACCATCCAGCAGCGCCTGCAGGTGGCCGGCAAAGGCAGTGGGCTGGCCCAGCCACGGCGAGATGTCCAGCCGCTGCAGCTGGCCGTTGACCTCTAGCAGCAGCGAGGGGAAGCCGCGCAGGCCGTTGGCAGCCATGTCACGGTGGCTGCGGCCAACGTGGGCATCGAATTCGCCAGCTTGGCGCTGGTATTCGGCGGCAAAGGCAGCCTCATCCAGACCCAACCCGGCAGCCAACGCCTGCAGCACCGTGGCATCGGCAATACGGCGGCCTTCGGCGTAGTGGGCACGCTGCACTCGATGCAGCATGGCCAGGCCCTGGCCAGCCAGTGCCTCTGCGGCCAACACGGCCAGCGTGGGCGGTGTGCTGTCGAACACCGCGCTGCCATCCAGCAGCAGGCCGTTAAAGTAGGTATCACCAAACGGCTGGCCGGTCAGCGCGTGAATGCGCTGGTCGTGCGGCATCACGTAGTTGCGCAGCTGGGGCGACACCGGCTGGCGGTTGGCACCGCTCATCATGCCACCTGCGTGCAGCACCACTCGCAGGCCGGGGATGGCGGCCGCGGCGGCGGTGAGCGGCGCGGCGCCGTAGCACCAGCCGCACAGCGGGTCGTAGTAGTAATGCAGGCTGGCGCTTACCATTGCATTTCACCTTTGTTCACTTTGGCGCCGATATCCAGCGCAATGCCCAGGCCGGCTTCGGGGTAGGCACGCTTCATGGCGTCGATCAGCTCGGCACCGGTTTTGGCCTTGGCCGCTTCGCTGTCAAAGCGCAGCAAGTACTGGCGGGTGTAGTCGATGGCGCTGGTATCCAGTGCGGTGCCTGGCAGCATGTGGCCAGGTACCACTACCGCTGGTTTCAGGGCTTTCATCTCGTCCAGCTGGGCGACCCAGGCCTGGCGCTCGGCCGGCTGCTGGGTGTCGGCGGTCCATACATGCAGCTTGCCGAACACGGCCACGTTACCGGCGATGGCGCGGATGGACGGAATCCACACATAAGGGCGGTGCGCCAGCACGCCATGGGTGCCGCGGATGGCAATCTCTTCACCATCTACCGTCAGCTTGTCAGCCGCCAGTGCGGTAGGCAGCACCGGTTTTACCGGGGCGTTGGCACCCATTTTCGGGCCCCAGAAGGCTACCTTGCCCGCCAGCTTGGCGCTGATTTTCTCGCGTACGGCGGCGGTGGTCACCACCTCGGCCTGCGGGAAGATCTGCTTCAGCACTTCGGCACCAAAGTAGTAGTCGGGGTCGGCGTTGCTGATGAAGATGGTTTTCAGCGTCTTGCCGCTGTCCAGCACGTTGGCCGCAATGCGGTAAGCGTCGGCGCGAGTAAAGCCGGTGTCAATCACCACCGCCTCGCTCTTACCGCTGACTACCACGGCGTTGGCGTGGAAGCTGTTGCCGTCGGCGTTGTACACCTTCAGGTTCAGCGGCTCGGCAGCGTGGGCGGCGCCGAAGGCCAGGGCAAAAGAGGCAGCAAGCAGGGTTTGGCGAATCATGGTCAGTCCTTTCAATGAGGCGGCAAACACTGCCGCGGTGTGCATCGGGTATGGACGACACTATAATTTCCAAATCCGCGCAGATAAACGCGATAAACTGCGCATATTTGTTGCACAAATCGAGCAGATAATGGACAGACTCACCGCCATGCAGGTGTTTGCCGACGTGGCCGCCAGCGGTAGCTTTACCACCAGTGCCGAGCGGCTGGGCATGTCGCGCGCCATGGTCACACGCTACGTGGCCGAAATGGAGCAATGGTTGGGCGCCCGCCTGCTGCAGCGCACCACCCGCAGTGTGACGCTGACTGATGCGGGCGAGCAGGCCTTGCGCCGCTGCCTGCAAATGCTGGCACTGGCCGAAGAAACCGCAGACGAGGTGGCCCCGCCGGATGGCACACTACGCGGCCAACTACGGCTCACCAGCAGCATGTCGTTTGGCCACGCCCACCTGGCCGCCGCCATCAGCGACTTTCTGGCGCTGCACCCGCAGCTGAAGATAGACCTGAACGTAGGCGATGCCGCGCTGAACCTGGTAGAAGCACGTATCGACCTGGCCATCCGCATCAGCAGCGAGCCCGACCCGGCGCTGATCGCCCGGCCGCTGGCCAGCTGCCAATCGCTGCTGGTGGCCAGCCCGGCCTACCTGGCGGCGCAGGGTTGGCCGCAAAGCCCGGCCGAGCTGGCGCAGCACCGCTGCTTGGGCTACGCCAATTTTGGCCGGAGCACCTGGCGCTTTGGCCGGGATGGGGAATGGCAAACCGTAAGCGTACCGACACGCTTTACCGCCAACGAGGCCACCGTGCTGCTGCACGCAGCACTGGCCGGCGGCGGTATCGCGCTGCAGCCTACCTATCTGGCGGCGCCGCTATTGGCCAGCGGCCAACTACAGCAGGTATTGCCAGGCTGGGACGTACCGCAGATGACCATCTACGCGCTGTACGCGTCACGCCGCCACCTGTCGCCGGCGGTACGGGCGCTGCTGGATTTTCTGCTGGCGCGCTTTGCCGGCGCCCCGTGGGATCAGGCGCCGTAACGGCGCTGCAGTGCCGCCAGGCGGCCATCGGCCTTGATGCGCTCTAGCGCCTGCTGCAGGCTGCGCAGTACGGCCGGGTCGGTTTTTTTATTGAAGGCAAACCAGTACTGGTAGCGCTGGTCCAGCGTCCACACCGGGCGGATGCGCGCCGGGTCTAGCTGCTGTTGCTGGCGTTGCCACTGCATGGCCCAGTCCAGCATCAGCACGGTATCGGCGCGCCCCAGCAACAGCTTTTTCAGGTTCACCTCGTCACTCTGGCCATATTCCAGCTGCGCCGCCGGCACACCCAGCTGCTGCAAGCGGCTGGCGGCACTGGATGCGGCCAACACGCCATGGCGATAGCGCAGCAGGTCGGCCTGTTTGCGTACCACCACATCCGTCCGCGTGGCCAAGGTGTACACCATGATACGGCGTGGGGCGATGGGCCCAATCCAGCGAAACAGCTGCTCGCGCTCCGGGTTGCGCACAATGCTGTACAGCGCGGTACCAGGCTGCTGCTTGACCGTACGGTAGGCGCGCAGCCAAGGCATCAGCGCCAGCTGCACGGTGTGGCCTGCGTCTGTAGCCATCATCTGCAGCAGCTCGCTGGCAAAGCCGCCAACGCGGCCATTTTCATCAAAATTGAGTGGGGGTAGCGCCTCGGTGTAGGCTTTGATGGTGGCTGCCACGGTAAAAACAGGTAGCAACAACGCCGCCACGCCAGCAGCCAACAAGGCTTTTTTCATTGTTTTGAGCCCTACGTTTCAATAGATTTTAGCCTAGAACAGGCGGGCGCCCTGCACAAGACCCATAGCGCCACACCCGCTGGCAGGCAAAGCAAAAAAACACCCCCTGCTTGCCGTAGCAAACAGGGGGTAGCAGTGGCGTGAGCCTGGCTAGTGGCAGCCGCCGCCTTTGCAGCTGCCGCAGCTTACGCAGCCATCCGCTTTGGCCGCCGCATCCTTCAATGGCTTATGGCGGCGCGGTAGATACTTGCGCAGCAGATACAGCGCAGCACCCGCCACGATCAGGCCAACAATGGCGCCCTGAATGCTTTCATTCATGTTCGTCTCCTTGCTTCAGGCCCACAGGCCCGCAATATGGCGTACCAGCAGTGCGCCAAGATAAGCCAGGCCAAACAGGTAGGCGGTGAAAATGGCCGTGGCCTGGCGCGAGTTGGTTTCGCGGCGCACTACCGCGATGGTAGCCAGGCACTGCGGTGCGTACACAAACCACGCCAGGTAGGCCAGCGCCACCGGTAGCGCCCAGTCGTGTGCCAAGGCACCGCCCAGCGCGTCCTCGCCGCCTACTGCGTACACGGTAGCCAGGGCACTCACTGCCACCTCGCGCGCAGCCATGGCGGGGATCAGTGCAATGCACATTTGCCAGTTAAAGCCCAGCGGGTCGAATAGCGGCTGCATCAGCTTGCCCAGCATGCCGGCAAAGCTGTACTCGATAGCCGGTAGCGTGGCGCCCACCGGCGCGTGCGGGAAGGTGGCCAGAAACCACAGCACGATAGACAGCGCCAGGATGATGGTGCCCACGCGGCGCAGGAAAATCCACGCCCGCTCTTTCAGCCCCAGCGCAAAGTGGTACGCATTAGGCCAGCGGTAGTTGGGCAGCTCCAGCAGCAACGGGAAGCCCTGGCTGGCGGGCTGGCGGCGGCGCATGACCCAGGCCACCAGCGCGGCGCTGATAATGCCGGCCACGTATAGCGCAAACAGCGTCAACCCCTGCAGATTAAACACGCCCCACACGGTGTGCTGCGGCACAAAGGCACCGATCACCAGCGCGTACACCGGCAGGCGCGCCGAGCAAGTCATCAGCGGCGCGGTGAGGATGGTCAGCAGGCGCTCTTTCGGGTCGGCAATACTGCGGGTAGACATGATGCCGGGCACGGCGCAGGCAAAGCTGGACAACATGGGGATGAACGAGCGGCCGGACAGCCCCACGCCACGCATCAGACGGTCCAGCAAAAATGCGGCACGCGGCAGGTAGCCGGAGTCTTCCAGCGCCAGGATAAAGGCAAACAGGATGATGATCTGCGGCAAAAACACCAGCACGCCGCCTACGCCGGCAATCAGGCCGTCCACCACAAAGTCGTGCAGGATACCGGCCGGCAGCAAGCTGCCCACGGTTTCGCCCAGCCAGGCCATGCTGCCGTCGATGGCGTCCATCACCGGTGCAGCCCAGGCAAACACCGCCTGGAACATCAGCAGCAAAATAGTGGCCAGCAGCACCAGGCCCAGCACCGGGTGCATCACCAGCGCGTCTAGCCGGTCTTGCCACGCCGGGGCGTGCGACGGCGCCGACACACTGCTGGCCAGCAGCGTATCGATACGGGCGTACAGGTGTTCTACCGCCTCGGCGCGCTCGGGCAGGGCCAGGCGGCCGCTGCGGCTGCCGGCGCTGCTGGCACACTGCGCCAGCGCGGCTTGCAGGTCGGCCACGCCGTTTTTGCGTACTGCCACGGTTTCTACCACCGGCATGCCCAGCTGTTGCGACAGCATGGCGGTATCGATGGTAATGCCACGGCTGCGTGCCGTATCGGCCAGGTTCAGCGCCAGAATCATGGGCAGGCCCAGCGCCTGCAGCTCCAGCACCAGGCGCAGGCCCAGCTTGATATTGGTGGCGTCCACCACCGCCACCAGCACATCGGGCGCGGCCTCGCCGGCCATTTCGCCCAGTATCACGCGGCGCGCCACCTGCTCGTCGGGCGAGGCCACGTACAGGCTATAGGTACCGGGCAGGTCGATCAGCTCGGCCGGGCGGCCCAGGCCAGCCAGGCTGCCCAGGCGTTTTTCGACGGTGACACCGGCGTAGTTGGCCACCTTGGCCCGCGCACCGGTCAGGCTGTTAAACAGCGCGGTCTTGCCGCAGTTGGGGTTACCCACCAGGGCAAAACGCAATAGAGATGAAGACATGGCGTAATCAGGCGGGATGAACAGTGGTCAGGATCTTGGCGGCTTCGCTGCGGCGCAGGCCAAACTTGGTGCCGTTAATGCGCACGGCTACCGGGTCGGCACCGAACAGGCCAAAACCGATCACCTGCAATACCGCGCCGGGCAAGAAGCCCAGCTCCTTCAGGCGCAGGGTAACTTGCGCGTCCAGCTCGCCAAAATGGCTGTGGCTGGCGATATCGATAATGGTGGCACGTGCGCCCTTGGGCAGCTGGTGCAGCGGGGTGGCAGTATGTGGCAAAGCGCGCTCCTTGCTGGTAAGAAAACCGCATCAGCAAATGCGATTAATTCTTTTTATCGTAGCAATAAGCGCCGCCCATGTACACCCGTCAAACCTGATACAGATCAAGCAAAACGTATCCATCTGTAGCGGCATGCCATAGGCAAATGCAATCACCGCCGTGACTACCTACCCTCTCAATACATGGCATCCAGCACCAGCAACACCCTGGGCGGCTGGTTGCCCACGGCTGGCGAACGGTGGATGGCGCCGCCATCGCCATTGCCCTGCCACTGGCTACCCTTCAGCAGCAGCACCTCACCCGCCACGCTGCGGCCAACTTCGCCTGTGCGCATCATGCCGGAGGTTTCGTCGGGCAAACCGCCACTGCCACGCCCCAGAAAGCGGCGGTCGGCAGCGGTCCCGGCCAGCCATTCGGTACCCGGCCCGCGCCAGGTGCACACTAGGCGGATACCGGTGCGGTCCACATGAAAACGCGGGCACATGCTGCCATCCAGCACCTCTACCCGCCAGCCCACCTGCGCACAGCCCAGCAAGGTGGCGTACATATCGGCCAGCAGGGCAATGTCGTCTTGCAGCGCCTGCCGCCCCGCGCCCGCCGGCCAGGCTGCCAGTGCGGGCGCGTCGCCTGCCGACAGCACGCCACGATAGCCCAGCCGCAAGCTGCCGCTGGCGGCCAGGCTGTCCAGATAGCCGGCCACCCCGGCGGGCAAAGGGCGCTGCCAGCACAGCAGTTGCACCTCGGGCTGAAAGATCTGCGGCCAATCCGCCAGATGCGGTGTGATAACGATATCGCGCATCAGCCCCCCACCCTGCCGGCAAACTGCAGCGCCCGCCCCTGTACGCCGGGCTGCAAACGGCCCTGATACCAAGCCAGCTGGCCGGATACGACGGTGGCGCGCACATGGTGGCGCAGCGGGCGGCGTTCGAATGGCGACCAGCCACAGCGCGACATCACCGGCAGCACCGGGCCAGCACCAGGTGCCACAAGTGCCAGGTCGGCCCAGCAGCCTTCATCCAGATAGCCACGATCGCGAATGCCAAACAGCTCGGCCACGTTATGGCTGGTTTTCTGCACCAGCTGCGGCAGCGTCAGCACGCCGTCGTCCACCAGGCCCATCAGCGCCGGCAGCGCATGCTGTACCAGCGGCAGGCCGCTGGGTGCCTGCCAGTACGGGCGGGCTTTTTCTTCGGTGGTATGCGGCGCGTGGTCGGTACCGATCACATCGATACGGCCATCGGCCACGGCCTGCCGCAAGGCAGTGCGGTCGGCGGCGGTTTTCACTGAGGGGTTGCATTTCAGCCGGTTGCCCAGCGTGGCGTAATCGGCCTCGTCAAACAGCAAGTGGTGCACGCAGGCCTCGGCAGTAATGCGCTTGCCCGCCAGCGGGCCGGCATCAAACAACGCCAGCTCCCGCGCGGTGCTGAGGTGCAACACATGCAAACGGGTATCAAACTGCCGCGCCAGGCTGACCGCCAGGCTGCTGCTCTGCCAGCAGGCTTCGGCACTGCGCACCTGCGGGTGTAGCGCTGCCGTTGCCTCGTCACCGTATTGCGCCCGCAGGCGGGCAGTCTCAGCCTCTACCGTAGGTGTGTGCTCGCAGTGCGCCAGCAGTATGGTGGGCACGCTGGCAAACAGGCGCTCCAGCAGCGCCGGTTCGTCCAGCAGCATATTGCCGGTACTGGCGCCCATGAACACTTTCACCCCCGCCACGCGGCCCGGTGGCAGCGCGGCCACCAGGTCCAGGTTGTCGCTGGCGGCACCAAAATGAAAGCCATAGTTGGCCGCACTGTGCTGTGCGGCCAACCATTCCTTGTGCGCCAGCGCGTCCAGCGTGGTGGTGCTGGGCTGGGTATTGGGCATATCCATGAAGCTGGTGATGCCGCCGGCCAGCGCCGCGCGCGACTCGCTGGCGATGCAGCCTTTATGCGTAAGCCCCGGCTCGCGAAAATGTACCTGGTCGTCGATCATGCCGGGCAGCAGCCAGCCGCCTGCGGCGTCGATGTGGTGCCGGGCGTCGGCATCAATACGGCTGGCAATGCGCTCGATACGCCCGCCGCGCACCAGCAGGTCACCTTCGGCCACGCCGCCACGGTTTACCAGCCGTGCGTTGCGAATCAGGATGTCCGCCTTCATGCCGGCAGCGCCTCGCTGTCTTCTTCTACCTCACCCCACTGGGGAAACGGGTCTGCCATGCTGGCCCAGGCGGCCGGGTCGGCGGCCAGCTCGGCGTCGGTCAGCAAACAGGCGTCAAATGCCGCGGTCAGCGCGGCCTGGTCCATGCCCATGCCGATAATCACCAGCTCTTGCTGGCGGTCGCCCCACGGCTCGGCCCAGCGGGTGGCAATGATGGCGCGGCTCTCGTCGTCTTGCGGCCAGTCGGCGCGGTCTACCGCATCCCACCACAGCCCGCCCAGCCCGTGGCGCGACATGGCGCCAGCCTGCGACCAGCTGCCCACCAGCATGGGGCGGGTGGCCAGCCAGAAATAACCCTTGGAGCGCACCACGCCAGGCCATTCTTGCTGTACCCATTGGTAAAAACGCTGCGGATGGAAAGGCTGGCGCGCGCGGTAGACAAAGCTGGCAATGCCGTACGCTTCGGTTTCCGGCACGTGCTCGCCGCGCAGCTCCTGCAGCCAGCCGGGGGCGTCGGCCGCCGCGTCAAAATCAAACAGGCCGGTATCCAGCACGGTATCCAGCGGCACGCGGCCAAAGTGGCTTTTGACGATGCGCGCACGCGGGTTGAGCGTGGCCAGAATGGCCTCCAGCCGCAGGATGTCACCCGCCGACATCAGGTCGGTCTTGTTCAGCACAATCACGTCGCAGAACTCTACCTGCTCGATCAGCAGGTCTACCACGGTGCGCTCGTCTTCTTCGCCGGCGGCTTCGCCACGCTGGTGCAGGAAGTCTTGCGAGCTGTAATCGCGCAGAAAGTTAAAACCGTCCACCACAGTGACCATGGTATCCAGCCGGGCAATATCGGACAGGCTGTGGCCGTCGTCGTCGCGGAAGGTAAAGGTTTCCGCCACCGGCAGCGGCTCGGCAATGCCGGTAGATTCGATCAGCAGGTAGTCAAAGCGGCCGGCTGCGGCCAACTGCCGTATTTCTACCAGCAGGTCTTCGCGCAAGGTGCAGCAGATGCAGCCATTGCTCATCTCTACCAGTTTTTCTTCGGCACGGCTCAGCGCGGCGCCGCCCTCGCGCACCAGCTGCGCGTCGATATTGACCTCGGACATATCGTTCACGATCACTGCCACGCGGCGGCCCTCGCGGTTATGCAGGATATGGTTCAGCAAGGTGGTTTTGCCTGCGCCCAGAAAACCGGACAACACGGTAACGGGCAGGCGGGGGTCTTGTTTGGCGAGCATGGCTTACTCCGGCGTTATAACGTAACATTAGCTTATGTTATGTTGTAACACACCTGTCAAGCCCCCAGCGTCATCGCCGCGCAACCAGTTTGTCATCAAGCTGCCATGCCAAGCCCGCACTATTCGATGAAACACCCTCAGGAGGCCGCATGAGCACGCACAAGCTAGTTAGCCAGGCAGTGAGCAACTCCACCACCACCGGCCTGAAAACCATAGGCGACCGCCTGTTTGCCAGCTGGTTCAGCCGCCTGGTGTACGCACAAATCTGGGAAGACCCGGAAGTCGACATCGCCGCCCTGCAGCTACGCCCCGGCATGCGCCTGCTCACCATCTCGTCCGGTGGCTGCAACGCGCTGGCCTACCTCAGCCGCCAGCCCGCCGAAGTGCACGCGGTAGACCTGAACGATACCCACCTGGCCATGCTGGCACTGAAAAAAGCGGCGTTTGCCGAGCTGCCCGACTACGCCACCCTGCTGGATTTTCTGGGCGACGCCAGCCAGCGCCAGAACGCCCAGCGCTACCGCCGCTACATTGCCGCCGCGCTGCCGGTAAGCGCCCGCCAGTACTGGGAACACCGTGATCTGTGGGGCACACCGCGCTATGCCCTGTTTACCTGCCACGCCTACCGCCACGGCCTGCTGGGGCGCTTTATCGGTCTGAGCCATGTGCTGGCCCGGCTAATGGGCGGCAACCTGGGCCAGCTGGCCAAAGCCACCAGCCTGGAAGAACAGAAAACCCTGTTCGAACGCCATCTGGCACCCGTATTCCGCCACCCACTGTTGCGCTTTCTGTGCCACCGCGAAAGCCTGCTGTACAGCATGGGCATACCGCCAGCCCAGTTTGCCGCCCTGCGTGCCGATGCAGACGGCAACCTGCCTGCGCTGTTTGAAAGCCGCATGCGCCGCCTGGCCTGCGACTTCCCGCTGAGCGAAAACCCCTACGCGCAGCAAGCCTTTGCCCGCCGCTACGACACCGACAACCAGCGCAGCCTGCCGCTGTACCTGCAGCAAGCGCACTACCACACCATCCGCCAGCAGCTAGGCAAACTGCAGCTGCACCACCACTCGCTAACCGACTTTCTGGACGAGCGCGCCCCGCAAAGCCTGGACGCTTATGTGCTGCTGGATGCGCAAGACTGGATGGACGACGCCCAGCTCAATGCGCTGTGGCGCCAGATCACCCGCACCGCCGCACCCGGCGCCCGCGTGGTGTTCCGCACTGGGGGCAGCAGCTCGCCGCTGGAGCACCGCCTGGCACCGCAGCTGCTGGCCTGCTGGGCAACCGACCCCGCCTACAACCGCCAGCTGCACCAGCGCGACCGCGCCGCCATCTACGGCGGTGTGCACGTGTACACCAAGCGCACATGAGCCGGCTGGAAAACCCGCTACTGCTAGACAGCCACGCCCACTGGCTCAGCCAGGCACGCCAGCTGGGTGGCCAGCACTGGGTGGCCAACGCCCCCTGCCAGGTTTGCTGCAGCGACGCCGGCACCCCCGCCATACCGGTAACGCGGCCAACCCGCCAAGCCAGCGGCGACAGCTACGTGGCCAGCCCGCGTGCCGCCTGGCTGCACTACCCGCAGGCCGAAGCCGCCCGCCACGGGCGCGCCACCCGCCTGCTGGCCGCTGCTGCCGGCGGGCCACTGGGCGGGCTCATCAGCGCTGCCCGGCTGGACAGCGCCTGGCACATCAACAACTGGCTGATTTCCACCAACCTGCACCCGCAATGGGGCGAAGACGAGCTGACCCTGCTCACCGACACCCTGCTGGCACGCCAGCCAGACGCCCCGCTACTGCTGCGCAATGTGTGCGATGCGGCCAACCCCGGCCTGCCCGCCATGCTGCAAGCCCAGGGCTGGCTGCTCATCCCCGCGCGCCAGGTTTACCTGTGCCAGCCGGCCGACCCGGCCGTGTGGCGCAGCCCTAATGTCAAACGCGACCAAAAGCTGCTGCAAGGCAGCGCGCTCACGCTACTGGGCCCGGACCAGCTGAGCGAAGCCGACATCCCGGCCCTGCAGCGCTGCTTTCGCCAACTGTTTATCGACAAGCACTCCGCGCTGAACCCGGACTTCACCCCGGCGTTTTTCCGCCTGTGCCTGCAGCAGCGCTTTCTGGCGCTGCACGCGCTGGCGCTGGATGGCCAGATAGTCGGCTGCATCGGCCTGTATGAACGCTACGGCTGGCTCACCACCCCGCTACTGGGTTACGACACCAGCCTGCCGGCCGAGCTGGGCCTGTACCGCCAGCTGATGGCGCTGCTGCTGGCCAAGGCGCACGAGCGCCAGCTCGCGCTGCACTACAGCAGCGGTGCCGGCGAATTCAAACGCCACCGTGGCGGCGTGCCCCACCTGGAATACACCGCCGTGTTTGCCCACCACCTGCACGGCCGCCACCGCCTGGCGCTGTCTACCCTGGCCAGCCTGCTGCAACGCACCGCCAGCCCGCTATTGCAACGCTACGGCTAGGCACTTGGCCACAGCGTGGCATGGCTGGCTTGTGCAAAATGGGAAAATGCTTAGCGTAAATAATGCTTGGCATAGCAATACATGCTTTCGGTATGCTGTTGGCTATCATTGCCCGGCGGGCACTTCGCACCGCCGCCGACCCGAAGGACACGCCATGACTGCTCGCCTTACCGCCCTTGCCGCCTTGCTGGCCCTGTCGCTGCCCGCGCTGGCCAAACCGCTGACCGTCTGCACCGAAGCCAGCCCGGAAGGCTTCGACGTGGTGCGCTACAACTCGCTCACCACCACCAACGCCAGCGCCGACGTGCTGTTCAACCGCCTGGTAGATTACGACGCCCGCCAGGGCAAAGTGGTGCCCAGCCTGGCCAGCGCCTGGCAGGTAGCGCCGGATGGCCTGTCGGTCACCTTCACGCTGCGTGACAAGGTCGCCTTCCACAAAACCGCCTGGTTCACCCCCAGCCGCGCGCTGAACGCCGACGACGTGGTGTTCAGCTTCCAGCGCATGATCGACCCCGCCCACCCGTGGTTCAAGAGCGCGCCCAATGGCTACCCGCACGCCAAATCGTTCCAGCTGGACAAGCTGATCAAGGCCGTGGTGAAAGTGGACGCCCGTACCGTGCGCTTTGAGCTGAACCAGCCTGATGCCACCCTGGTGCCGCTGCTCACCATGGGCTTTGCCAGCATCTATTCGGCAGAGTACGCCGCCCAGCTGGCCAAAACCGGCAACTTTGAGCAGCTGAACGCGCAGCCGGTCGGCACCGGCCCCTTCGTGTTCCAGAGCTCGGCCAAAGACAGCGCCGTGCGCTATGCGGCCAACCCTGCCTACTTTGGCGGCAAGCCGGCAGTAGAGCGCCTGGTATACGCCATCACCCCCGATAGCGCGGTACGCCTGCAAAAGGTCAAAACCGGCGAGTGCCAGATCGCGCTCGGCCCCAAGCCGCAAGACATCAGCGATGCGGCTGGCGACGCCCGCATCAAGGTGCTGACCGTGCCGATGTTCTCCACCGCCTTCATTGCGCTGAACAGCCAGCACAAGCCGTTTGACGACAAGCGCGTACGCCAGGCCGTCAACCTGGCCTTCGACAAGGCCAACTACCTGAAAGTGGTGTTTGCCGGCAGCGCCACCGCCGCCGTCAACCCGTTCCCGCCGTCCACGTTTGGCTACAACAAGGCCATCAAGGACTACAACTTGGACATCACCCGCGCCAAAAAGCTGCTGGCCGACGCCGGCCTGCCCAATGGCTTTGACACCACCATCTGGATTCGCCCCACCGGCAGCACGCTGAACCCCAACCCGAAAGCCGGCGCCGAAGTACTGCAGGCCGACCTGGCCAAGATCGGCGTGAAGGCCGAGATCAAGGTCATCGAATGGGGCGAGCTGATCAAGCGCGCCAAAGCGGGCGAGCATGACGTGCTGTTCATGGGCTGGGCCGGCGACAACGGCGACGCCGACAACTTCCTGACCCCGCAATTCAGCTGCGCAGCGGTACAGAGCGGCACCAACTTTGCCCGCTTCTGCGACCCAGCGCTGGACAAGCTGATTACCGACGCCCGCCGCGATGCTAGCCCGAAACTGCGTGCGGCCAACTACGCCCGTGCCCAGCAAATCATCAAGGAGCAGGCGCTGTGGGTACCGCTGGCCCACCCCACCGCGGCGGCCATCACCAGCACCAGCGTTAGCGGCTATAGCGTCAGCCCCTTCGGCCGCGTGGATTTTGGCAAAACCGTGGTGAAGTAAAGCGATCAAGCTGATAGCAAAGCAAAGCGGCCAACCCTTACCCGGTTGGCCGCTTTTTTATCCCCCTCGCCCGCTACGCCATGCTTACCCCGCCGTCTGGCGGCGGCCAAACTGCCACTCGGTCAGCAGCATCGCCAGCACAATCAACAGCGCGCCGCACCAGTTGAACAGCGTCAGCCTATCCCCCGCCAACAGGTAGCCAAACACCCCGCCGAACACCGGCTCCATCACAATAATCAGCGCAATCTTGTTGGGCGATGACCCCACCTGCGCCCGTGTCTGCACAAAGAAACCCAGGGCGGTACCCAGCAGTGCAATCGGCAGCACGCTATGCAGCAGCGTGGGCAGGTTCGGCCACAGCAGCGAGCGATCCAACCCGGCCTGCACGGCAGACAAGCCGGCCACCACCAGTAGCTGCATCAGCGTGATGTTCAGCGTATCGGCCAGCTTGCTGGCACGCGACAGCACGATCACATGCACGGCAAAAAACAAGGCACAACCCAGCACCAGCGCGTCGCCCAGGCGCAGCTGCATGTCTGATAGCGTGAGCATGGCCAAGCCGATGGCGGCCAGTAGCGCACCAGCCAGCTGCTTCCGCCCAAGGATGAGGCCCAGCCAGCGCCACGCCAGCAAAGGCGTGATGATGACCGCCAGCCCGGTAATAAAGCTGGCATTGGACGCTGTGGTGTGGCGCAAGCCTTTGGTCTGAAACAGAAACGCCGCAAACAACGCCAGGTCGGCCAGGCCGCCGCCCAGCAAGTCGTGGCGGGTCAGCGGTGTTCGACGCAGCCACCAGATGGGCAGCAGGCACAGCGCGGCAATGGCAAAGCGCCAGGTGTTGAACGCGGCATCGCTCAGGCTTTGCAGCGCAAAATGGATGGCCGAAAACGACCAGCCCCAAAAAGCGGTAATGGCGACAAAAGCCCATTCCCACGCTACACGGTTAACGGTTGTTGCCATGGCAGCCCTCCAGGCGCTCAGTCACACAGGCCACGCCGCCTGCCTGGCCACCGCCTGCTGTCGCGGGCAGGCCAGCATCCTGCGCCCTGTGCGCCATTGTTACGCCGCAAAAATGCCAACAGCAATGCTTCTATATGACCCGCCTGGCTCAGGGCGTTTGCCTCATCACGTTTTTGCAGGGCAAACCGGCTACGGCTCGCACCCAAGGCCGTGCTGGCGGAGACCACCCCTTTGCGGTGTGCGTCGCCATCGCCCAAGAAGCTGCCACTGGTGTGCCACCACGGGCAACAGGGCACAGCATCGCCAAGCTCACCCTGCACTGCTACACTGCGCGCCTTCCCTTTTGCGGCCAACCTTCATGCTGACCATCCTGTACCGCGACGCGCACCTGATTGCCATCGACAAACCCAGCGGCCTGCTGGTGCACCGCAGCGAGATCGACCGCCGCGAGACGCAGTTTGCGGTGCAGATGCTGCGCGACCAGATTGGCCAGCAGGTGTTTCCGGTGCACCGGCTGGACCGTGGCACCAGCGGCGTGCTGCTGTTTGCACTCGATAGCGCCACCGCCCGCCTGCTGAACGACGCTTTTGCCTGCCGTGCGCCAGCCAAGACCTACCTGGCGGTGGTGCGTGGCCACCCGGCTGATAGCGGCGACATCGACCATGCCATTACCCGCCAGCCGGACGAACGCGAATACGTGCACGGCAACGCCCAGCTGAACGCGCAGCCAGCCTTTACCCACTACCGCACGCTGGCGCGCTGCACGCTGCCCTTTGCGGTGGACCGCTACCCGCAAAGCCGCTACGCGCTGGTGCAGCTGCACCCGGAAACCGGCCGCCGCCACCAGCTGCGCCGCCACCTGAAGCACATTGCCCACCCGATTATCGGCGACGCCACCCACGGCAAGGGCGTGCATAACCGCTTTTTCCAGACGCAGTACGAGGTTGGCCGCATGCTGCTGCACGCCGTCGAGCTACAGATCACCCACCCGCACAGCGACCAGCCGCTAACGCTGACGGCACCCCTCAGTGGCGACTTTGCCCGCCTGCTGGGTGAGCTTGGCTGGGCAGGCGCGCTTCCGGCCAGCTGGCTGGGCGAGGCCTGAGCCGCCGCCGACCGCAAGCGGCCAACAAGCAAAAAGCCCCTGCCTGCTATTGCAGACAGGGGCTTTCATCGTCAGTGGGCTCAGAAGCGGTAATGCACGCCCAGCATGCCGGTAACGGTGACGTTGCGCTCCACCAGCGGGCTGCCGGTGCGGGCGGCGGCGTACCACTTCAGCGCCGCCGGCAGGTGGCTCACCGACACGCGGGTCAGTACCGCCAGATTACGGTTGAACACGTGGCGCCAGCTCCCACCCAGCTGGTAGCGGGTAGCCGAGTCGGCCTGATAGGCCGGCAAACCGCTGCGGGCGGCCTCGCTGGTGCTCACGCCGGTGTAGTACTGCTGATAGGCCTTCGGCAGGTAGCTGGCCCCGGCCGATACCACAAAAGCATCCTGTTGCGTGCTGAACGGCAGCACGTTCTCTACCGCCACCGTGGTCAGCGTGGCTTGATGGCGGCTACCGGCGTCGTGCATGGCTTGCAGCGACAGCGTGGTGCGCGGGTCCAGCGCCCAGCTCAGCTCGCCGCCAGCCAGTACGCCCTGCTTGCGCTTATCCAGCTGGCGCAGTGCGGCAATGTCGTTATCCTTGGGGTTGAACTCGTCAAACTCCCACTGCGCCTTGGCAGTGGCCGTCAGATTGCTGCCCAGCGGCTGCTTCCAGCCCAGCTCCGGGCCTTGCACGTAAAACTGCTCACCCTGATAGCCCAGCATCGGTATAGCCACGCCCCTGCTGTTCTCTCCACGGTAAATGGTGCTGCCGACACCGGCGCCGATGCCTGCCTGCCAGTCACCGGCCTGCACCGCCATGGCGGCCAACAACAGGCCCACGCCCGCCATCCCCTGTTTCATGTCTGCTCCTTGCTGGTTGATAGTCACAAAAACCGCTATCAATCCTATATGAATCGGTTTACAAAAAAGGCATTATGCGACCAAAGACCGGCCAGCGCGACTAACGGTTCCCGGCCTTCGCCAGCGACAAGAAACAAAACAGCCCGGCAGGTTTCCCGTGCCGGGCTGGTGCATGGCGTTGCAGGCCTTAGCCAGTGCTGGCAGCCTGGCAGAGCGCCTTTTCGAAAAACAGGGCTTCCGTCTCGGTCTTGCCTGCAACATCGATAAAATCCTGTGTCGGCAGATAGCCTTTGCCGGGGAAGTATCTACGGCTGCTGGCGCTGCATTTGCCGACACAATTGGCGTTGATCACCGCCCGTGCCTGCGCGTAATCGGCCTGGGTAGCCGTGATGAAATCGCCGGCCTTCACCCGTGGCCCCTGGCCATTGCTGGCCCCGTTAGCATTCTGGCGGTAGACCTCCGGTATGCCCTCGGTTAACGACGCCACCAGAATGCGGTAGCTGTTGTCCGGCACCAGCGCCAGATCAGGCTGCGCCAGCAGCGGCAAGCCCAGCAGCTCGCCGGCCTTGCGGTACTGGTGATCATAGGTCAGCTGCACCCAGCCCCGGCCGTAATAGCGCTGCCCGGTACGCGGGTTTATCTGCCCGTAGACCTTGCCTGCGCCCTCACCCCGCTCCACCGCCGCCGGGGAAAACTGGCGGATGCCGGTTTCCACTACCACCGTGGCCAACATGAAAGCGGCCAAGCCGACACTGTTTACCTTGGCATCTGCTGCCATATAGCCCTGTAGCTGCTGAAGATGGGCCAGGCGCGCCTGGCACGCTTCCGGGTGGCGAGGGGAACAATAGCGGGCTTGCAACGCTGGCTGCAGCGCAGCCCAGGGCACCGCCTGCAGGCTGGCCAGCTGGCACGCCGGCGTGTGTGGCGTGGCGAACGCGGTACCGGACAGTAAACCGAGTACGGCAAGATAGGCATGATGTTTCATGACAGCTCCTTGTCTGAGACATGCACAAGCGCATGCACATCCAGATTGGCAAGCCGACGTCATTTCTTTAAAGCCATACCTTGCGGGAAGCAGCCTGCCTCACATCTGGCGAAACTGCGCGACGTGGCTGCGCGACAGCGGCAATGGCCGGCCGTCCTTGAGGATCACTTGCTGGCGGCCCAGCATATCGCGCTCGATGCGGCCAACCTGCGGCAGGCTCACGATGTAGCTGCGGTGTATCTGGGCAAAACGCTGCGGGTCCAGCTGGGCCAGCAGTTCTTTGAGTGGCAGCCGAATCAGGTGGCGCTCGTGCGCGGTGACGATTTCGGTGTATTTGTCGCTGGCCTGAAAATACAGCACTTCGTCTACCGCAATCAGCCGCGTGGTATCGCCCAGGCCGGCGTGCAGCCATTGCAGCCAGCTGCGTACCGGCTGCGGCGCCAGCTGTGCCAGTACCGCGGCCAGGTCTGGCACCGGGCGGGTATCACGCTGCAGCCTAGCCACACACTGCGCCAGGCGCGCGTCGCTAACCGGCTTGAGCAGGTAATCCACGGCACTGGCATCAAAAGCGGCCAGCGCGTATTCGTCGTAAGCCGTCACAAACACCACACGGCTGCGCGAGGCGGCGGTGGCCACCTGCAAGCCGGTGAGCCCTGGCATGCGGATATCCAGAAAAGCGACATCAGGCTGCTGGCTCGCCAGCACCGCTACGGCGTCGATGCCGTTATGCACCGGCGGCAGCAACCCTACACCCGGCCACAAGGCTTGCAGGCGCCGAGCCAGGCTGGCGGCCAGCAGCGGCTCGTCGTCGGCAATCAGTACACTGGTCATGCGGGCTCCCCGGGCAGCGGCAAGGTTATCTCGGCAATAACGCCATGCGGGTTATTGGCATACAGCGCCAGCCGGGCTGCGTCGCCATACAGCGTAGCCAGCCGCTGCCGCACATTGGCCAGGCCCACGCCGTCGCCGCCCTGGGTGCTCAGGCCCAGGCCGGTATCGGCGACGCGCAGCAACAGGGTTTTGCCGCTGGCACTAGCGCTGACATTCAGCGTACCCCCAGCTACCGACGGCTCCAGGCCGTGCTGCAGCGCGTTTTCTACCAGCGGCTGCAGCAGTAATGGTGGCAAAGGGATGCCCAGCAGCTCGGGCGGGATGGCCAGCTGGTAATGCAGCCGCTGCCCCATGCGCAGGCAGGCAATATCCAGCAGCGGTGTCACCAGTGCCAGCTCGTCGGCTAGCGTTACCGCGCTGCGGCGGGTACGGCTCAGGCTGGCACGCAGATAGTCGTTCAGCAGGTCCAGCGTGCGCTGCGCCAGGGCCGCATCCTGCCCGATCAGGCTGCGGACCGTGGCCAGTGTGTTAAACAGAAAGTGCGGCTCGATCTGGGCCTGCAGCAGCGCCAGCCTGGCGGCGGTTTCGGCTTGCTGCATCTCGGCCTGGCGCCGTGCCGCCTCGGCCAGCAGGGCCAGATGGCGCTGGTGGTTGTAACGGTAGTAGAACAGGCTGGCGGCCGAAATGGTTACCAGTGCCATCATGCCGAACTTCCTGAGCTGTAGCGCCAGGTCGCCCGCCCCGCTGATGCGCGCAGGCACCACACCGGGCCAGATACCTGCCGCCAGGGTAAAACCCAGCACTACCGCCAGCGGCATACAGAGCAATATTTGCCAGAAGGCAACGCGCTCGACTTTCAGGGCATAGCACAGCAGCCAGGTACTGCCCCACATCAGAAAGCCGATGCAGTTGGATACCAGCAGGTTGAACAGGAAATGCTCGTTTTCGCCCAGCAGGGTGACCAGCGTGGCGATGAAAGCATTCACCAGCAGCAAAAATGGTAGCTCGCGGCGGATATCCACCGCGACATGGGGTCGGCTCATATGCCCTCCCGGCCAGGTTCAGAAATACCAGTCCGCGGCCAACTGCCAGCGCGCGGGCGTCGTAAAGTGGCCAAATGGCCGGCCATGGCCCCACTCGTGGCTGAGGGCCAGCGCACTGCGCTCGCCCTGCTGGCGCAAAGACAAACGGGTAAAACGGCTATGGTCTGCCAGATCATGCCGCAGCAGCGCCGTGGCGGCCAGCTGCGGGCGCAAAAAATCCTGCCAATCTGCATAGAAAAACAGCTGTTGTCGCGTAGCCGGCAAGGCAGCCTGGCTGGCCTGCTGCCGGTATTGGCCATAGTCGCGGCCACTCAGCTGCCCCCACGCGGCCTGGCTGAGTGCGCGGCCATTATGGTGATACTCGGCTGCCAGGGTGAGTTTGCCCGCGGTGGTGTAGCTAGCGCCCGCTACAGCCAGCGCCCGCCAGCGATGCGCGCCGCCACCGGCCAGGTCGTGGCTGCGGCTGGCACTGGCCTCGCCGTATAGCGTGGTGGCATCGCCCCACAGCAAGCTAGCCGCTACGCCTGGCTGCAGTGCCTCGCCGGCACCACCGGCCAGCAGCCACTGCGTACGCAGGCTACCGCTACCCGCAGCGCTGGCTTGCAGCTGCCAGCGCTCGCGGCGATTACTGCTACCCCAGTCGGGTGACCACGGCGCCGGGTTGGCCGCACGGGCCAGCGCGGGCGCCAGTAATACGCCGATACTGCCACCGTCGCGCAGCTGCTGGGCGCGCAGCATCACCACGCCCAGGCGGTTATCGCGCGCGCTGGCCGGGTCGGCCGAAGTAGCGGCGCGCAAGCCGCTGTCGCGCCACACGTCCAGCGGGTTGAAACCCCGAGCTACGCCGCTGCGCGGGTTGATGCGGCCAACATCCAGCGCCAGCCCGGGCGAGGCTTGCCAGCTAAGGTAGGCCTCCTGCAGCGAGTTCACCTGCGCCGGCCCGCCGGCCAGCGGCCGCAAGTCCAGCCGGTTGGCCAGCACCGCACGCAGGCCGGGCTGCAGTACGCTGTCCAGCCGCACACTGGCAAAGCCCTGCCAATGGCTGCCCTGCCAGCGCGACAGCTGCAGCTGGCCGTGCAGCGGGCTATCGGCCTGCGGCTTGCTGACGGCGCTATCGGCCAGCGCCAGCGCATCCAGCTCGGCCGTGCTACCCTCTGCCTGCGCGGCCAGTGGCAGGATCACCAACAGCAATAAGTAAGCATGCCATTGCATCGCCTACTCCACGCGGAAGCGCGGCAGGTAGTCGCGCTGCAGCCAGGCTTCCGGGATATCACGCGCCGCCAGGTTGCCGGTGCGCATCACGGTAATCCAGCCCGGGTCCAGGCCGTCGATGATCACCGTCTCGGATGGCCGCTGCACCCCCAGCTGCAGCTGGAAGCGCCGGTAATAGGCGGTTTTCAGCAAGCGGCCGCTATCACTGTAAAACTGACCTTTGATGGGCCGGCTGTTGGCCGCATCCACCCACAGGGTGATACGCGGGTAGGTGACGTCGTCGTGGCTGGCCTGTAGCACCAGCCGGTAGCTGGCGCGCGCTTGGCGTTCGCCGTCCTGAATGATTTCTTCACCGTCTAGCCGGGCACGGTAATCACGCGCCAGATTGACCGTCATCACGTCGCCGTTGGCCGCCTGGCCCAGCAGGCGCTGCTGCGGCGAGATACGCACACTAGCCTTGCTGGCCGGGTCGTAAAACCACAGCTCGTTACCGTTTTTCAGCATCAGCTTGCCGGCGTCGCGCAGCGGGGCCAGAAAACGGATCAGGTTGCGGTACTGGCCGCTGTCGCTGGCCGGGCGCGCGTAGATCTGCAGCTGGGTCTGGCCTTGCTCGCGGCCGTTGCGGTATTCGATCAGCGTATTGTCCAGCGAAAAAGACTGGCCGGGGTTGCGGATGGCGTCGCTGGCCGCCAGCAGCTGCTGCGCATCCGGCGCGGCCTGGGCCAGCCCGGCGGCCAGCAGCAGGGTAAACAGGGCGTTACGCATGACGCAGGGCCTCCACGATATCCAGACGGGCGGCACGTCGCGCCGGCCACCAGGCCGACAGTACCGACAGCACGATCAGGCCGGTAGCGGTGGCCAGCAGCATGCCGTACTCGCCGGCTACACGTACCAGCAGCGGGATGCGCTCGCTATTGCCCGGCGGCAGCCAGGTAAGGCCGCTATGGTTGATCAGCCACGCCACGCCCAGCGCCAGCAGGCTGCCCAGCAGCGCACCACCCGCCCCCAGCAGCAGGCCTTCGCTGACAAACAGGCGGCGGATACCGGCCTGGCGCAGGCCCAGCGCACGCAGGGTACCGATTTCCACCGTGCGCTCCACCACCGCCATGCTCATGGTGTTGCCCACGGTAAACAATACGATGGCGCCGATCAGCACCGCCACAAAGCCGAGGATGGCGGCAAACATGCCGGTAATCTGGCCGTACTGCGGGTTGAGGGTGGCAAAGTCCTGTACCACCAGCGGCTGGCTGCCGCCTTGCAGCAGCTGTACCAGCCGGGCCCGTGCGGCGGGCATGTCGCTGCTGTGGCGTAGCTGCAGCACGATGGCGCTCACCTGCGGGGTATCCTGGCCGTATACCAGTTGCTGCGCCTGCGCCAGATGCAGTTGCACGCTGATGTCATCCAGCGCTTTCACGCCCTGCTGTTCGGCCTTCACCACTTGCAGGCTGGCCACATTGGGCGCACCGCTGGCACGGGCGGCCAGCAGCTCGATCTGTACGCGGCCAACGTTGGCCGCAGGAGCCACTACCGGCAAGGCTGCCAGGTCGGCCGGCATGGCGCTGCCCTGCGGGTGCACAGGCAGCGGCTGCGGGCAGCCGGCTACGTTCAGCGCTGCGCACAGCTGCAGTACACGCGCTACGCCGGTACCCACCACGGCGGCGTTGGGCGCGGTGCCGGTCAGCGCCACGCTGCGCTGCGGCAGGCCCACCATGCGGTAAGCGTTCCACTGTTTCAGCTGGTTTTGCCCGGCCACGTCTACGCCGCGGCCATACACGGTGCGCGACACACCGGCAGCAAAGTTACCGGCAATGCCCCCCAGGTCCAGCACCGGCGTCACCACCTGCAGCAGCGGGACCAGTTGCGGGTCGGCCTGCAGTTTCTGCATCAGCTGTGCGTAGTCACGGATGCCGTAGGCCGCCGGGTTGCCGCTGCCAAACAAGAAATAATCACGATGCTGAATCTGCAAGTGCCCGCTACCGCGCACAAAGTCAGTCTCCAGACCCAGGCGGATGTTGCGGTCGTACCCGCCAAAAATCAGCACCGCCACCACGCCGACGATCATCGCCAGCAAGGTGGTGAGCGTGCGGCGGCGGTTGCGTATCAGGTTGCGTGCGGCCAACTGTAACGTGTTCATGCAGCCTCCTGTACGGCAGCGGGTGCCTGTAGTTGGCCATCGCGCAGCAGCACGGCGTGGTCGGCAGCGGCCAGCAGCTGGGCGTCGTGCGACGAGAACACGAAGCAGGTCTGATACTGGCGCTGCATATCGCGCATCAGTGCAATGATGGCGGCGCCGGTATGGCTATCGAGGTTGGCCGTGGGCTCGTCGGCCAGCACCAGCGCCGGGCGCAAGGCCAGCGCACGGGCGATGGCCACGCGCTGGCGCTGGCCACCGGACAGCTGGCCCGGCAGGTTGGCCGCACGGTCGGCCAGGCCTACCGCGTCCAGCAGCTCGGTGCTACGGCGGCGGCGCTCGCTGGCGGCCACACCGGCCAGCAGCAATGGGTATTCCACGTTTTCACGGGCTGTCAGTACCGGCAGCAGGTTGAAGTGCTGGAACACAAAGCCGATATGGCGGGCGCGAAAATCGCTAAGGCGGTTATCGTCTAGCGTATCCAGCCGCTGGCCCGCCACGATGACATGGCCGCTATCTGGGTGATCCAGCCCGCCCAGCAGGTTCAGCAAAGTAGATTTGCCACTGCCTGACGGGCCACTCAGTACGGTAAAGGCATTGGCCGCAATGCGCAGACTCACGTCACGCAGGGCTGGCACCGCTACGCTACCCAGCTGGTAGCGCCGGGAAACATTCACGACTTCAATGGCAGACATCGCTGACTCCTCACGATTGATGCCAGCAGCTTAAATCGTGAGCCATTGGCCTGTGCAGGCTTGCGACCAAGGGTGAAATGCGTGGACTAACGGCAGCATGCCGCGATGAATGGCTAGCGGCAGATTACACTTTTATCTTCCAAGGAAGTGACTTCCGGGGAAGTTTTGTCTACACTACGCAGCATGGATCAGATCGACCGCATTATTGCCGAGTGGCAACACAGCCAACCCAGCCTGGACACCACCCCGCTGGCGGTGCTGGGGCGCATTGCGCGCCTGATGGGCTACTTCGAGCAAGTACGCGATGGCGTACTGGCGCAGCATCAGCTGAAGTATGGCGAATTCGATGTACTGATTACCCTGCGCCGCCAGGGCGAGCCTTACACCCTGAGCCCGTCACAGCTATCCCAATCGCTGCTACTGACTAGCGGTGGCATCAGCAAACGCATCGACAAGCTGGAAAACGCCGGCCTGGTAGAACGCCTGCCAGACGACGCCGACCGCCGCGGCGTGATGATCCGGCTGTCCGCCAGCGGCCTGGCCAAAGTAAACCAGGCGCTGATACCGCACACAGACGCCCAGCTCGACCTGCTTGCCCACCTGCCAGCAGACGACCAGCAAGCCCTGGCCACGCTGCTGCAACGCTGGCTGGTTGCACTGGAAAACACCTGACCTCTTCTTTTTGAATGATACCGTCAGGCTGCGCGCGGCCTGACGCCGTGCGCTGCCGATGGGGAACACCATGCCATCACACACACGTACCCTGCTAACACTTCTGATCATCCTGTGCGGGCTCAACCTGCGCCCCATTCTGGCCGGCACCGGCCCACTGCTGGAGCCCATCCGCGCCGCCACCGGCCTGAGTTTTGGCGGCGCCGCCCTGCTGACCACCCTGCCTGTGGCCATGATCGGCCTGTGCGCGTTCGCCCTGCCGCTGTTCAAACGCTGGCTGGGTAGCAAAGGCGGCATCCTGGCCGGGGTGTTGCTGATTGCCGCCGCCTGCTTGCTACGCCTCAGCGAAACCACCACGGCGCTCATGCTGTCGGCCGGCATTGCCGGCCTGGGCATTGCCATTGTGCAAGCACTGGTACCAGCACTCATCAAACAGCACGGCGGCAGCCGGGTATCACTGATGATGGGCCTGTACGTTACCTCCATCATGGGCGGCGCCACCCTGGCCGCAGGCAGCACCCCTTGGCTGGCAGGCCAACTAGGCTGGAGCCCGGCACTCGCGGTATGGGCCATCCCCGCCATCCTGGCCGCCCTGCTATGGCACAGCAAAGCCCCTGCTGAAGTCAGCCACGCCAGCAGCAGCGCCTCACACATCGGCCGCATGTTCGGCAAAGCCCGCGCCTGGTCATTGGCGCTGTACTTTGGTATTGGCACAGGCGTGTATGTCTGCACGCTGGCCTGGCTCGCCCCTTTCTTTGTTTTCATGGGCTACAGCGCACAGCAGTCCGGCCTGATGCTCAGCTACATGACCGCTTTCGAAGTCGCCACCGGCCTGTTACTGCCCATCATCGCCGCCCGCCACCACGACCTGCGCCCCTGGCTGCTGCTTACCCTGGCGGCCAACCTTATCGGTCTGGCAGGGCTGGCCTGGCTACCGGGCCAACACAGCCTGCTGTTTGTCGCACTACTGGGTGCCGGCATTGGCGGCCTGTTCCCGCTCACCATGATCCTGACCCTGCAGCACGCAGACGATGCGCAAACCGCCGGCGATCTGACCGCTTTTGTACAAGGTATCGGCTACCTGCTGGCCGCCATCGCCCCGTTTGCCGCGGGGTGGCTGCGCGACCTTACCGCCAGCTACAGCCTGTCGTGGCAAATGCTGGCTGGCACCGTGCTCATCCTGCTCCTCATGACGCTACGCTTTCACCCCGCACGCTACCGTAGCGCACTGGGTCGCTAGCCGAGGTCCACGCCAAGGTCTCACACCCCAGACAAAAGCCCGATCCTTGGATCGGGCTTTTTTACGTTAATCGTGGCGCGGGCAAACACCATCGCACCCCATCTGTCCTTTACGTATGGGCGGCTTGCAGGAGGATCTTTTTACAAAAAAACGATAACCCGCTTAATGCGCCAGTGGTTGTAACAAACATACTGGCACTCCACCCGGCGCGATAACGCGGCGCTAGTTTTCAGGCTATGCGGCTGATTTCGTGATGCGTGATACAGAACACGCCTCGACCGATACAGCAAGGCAAGCCGCCATTGAAAGAAGGCGTTACCCGAGGCTGAAGCTGGCCAACCACAGCGGCCCGGCGAAGAAAGAAGTCATCCGCTACGCCCTGGGCCTCAGCACACCAGATCAGCTGCTCCCCCCACCGCTGGCCCTGCTCAAAACCAGGTTAAAACGCGCCTGATCGGCGAGTATCAATAACAAAGCCCGCGCAAGCGGGCTTTTGTTTTGTTTTGATATCGATGCGGCCAACGTTGGCCGCAGGTAGCATTCGTCGACTGCGCCACGCACCAACAACACAGCCCGCTTGCGCGGGCTTTTCTCATCAAACGGCGGGGGTTTCTTCGCCGCAAAGCACAAAGCCCAGCTCGTATGAGCTGGGCTTCGGTATCGGGCGTCTGGCGGTGTCCTACTTTCACACAGGTATCTGCACTATCA
>JAIYAC010000024.1 GCA_027489245.1 Neisseriaceae bacterium
GGCGATGTCCTAGGCCTCTAGACGATGGGGACAGATTGTGGCGCACCCGGAGCGATTCGAACGCCCGACCCTTTGGTTCGTAGCCAAATACTCTATCCAACTGAGCTACGGGTGCGCTGTTCTCGTTTGACTGTTGTCTTGCGAGAAGGCGAACTATACGGAAGTGATGTTTTGCTGTCAACACATTTCTGTAAAATAACGCAATCATTAGCAGGGTGCTGGCTGGCAAGTCGCCCTTATGCGACAACATTGGCAGAAACGACACCGGACAAGGCAGGGGAAGATGGCATTTGACGACCGATTCCGTTTGAGCAGCCACGCGGTGATTTGCAATGCTGCCGGCGAGGTATTACTGCTGAAAGCCAGCTATGGCCGCCAGGCCTGGGGGCTGCCTGGCGGTGCGCTGGAGCCGGGTGAAACCATCCACCAGGCGTTGCTGCGGGAATGCGCGGAAGAGCTGGGTGTGACCGTTGCAATACGCTATCTGTCGGGGGTGTATTACCACGCACAATACGATTCGCAGGCTTTTGTGTTCCGCTGCACCTTACCCCATGGGGCCACGATATGCCTGAGCCAGGAGCACACCGCCTGGGCCTGGGTGGCGCTAGACGAGCTGTCGCCAGTGCAGCGACAGCGGGTAGACGATTGCCTGGGGTTTGATGGCTACGTGCAGAGCGCACGCTTTGACTGATGCGGCCAACCTGCAGACACAGGCTGGCCGCCGGGGCGATCAGAGTGGCAGGTAGGGGGTCAGCTGGTTGATTTCGTTCAGCGCCTTGCGAAAACGGGCATGGGCGCGGGAGACGGTGGATTGGCTGATATCCAGCTGACGCGAGGCCGCATAGCCGGTCATGCCGTCGATTTCTATAAGCCATACGGCTTCGCGGGACTTCTTCTTCAAGCCGATCAGGTTGGCGATATGGTTGAAGTGTTCCAGTCTCATGATGTGCTCTCCTGCAGGTGGTTGCGGTGGGCGAACCTGTGTTCAGCATAGAACGATGCAGGAAAAATGCACATATTTTGTTTGCGGGTGCCGGCAAGCAAAAGCCCCGGGTGCGCCATGCCGTAGCAGCGCGCCCGGGGCCCATCATGCGTTGGCCGCGTGTTTAGAAACGGCGGCCCAGATGGGCTTTGTGCATGATGGTGGAGGCGATTTCTTCGATGGATTTATGCGTGGTGCTGATAAACGGCACGGCATGGTGGCGGAACATCGATTCGGCCTCGTTTACCTCGCGGCGGCAGTTGTCCATGCTGGCGTAGCGCGAATCCGGGCGGCGCTCGGAGCGGATGAAATGCAGGCGGTTCGGGTCGATGGTCAGGCCGAAAATCTTGCTCTTGAACGGTAGCAGGATCTTAGGCAGTGTGGGGCTGCCCAGGTCTTCCGGGGTGAGCGGGTAGTTGGCCGCCTTGATACCGTATTGCAGGGCCAGGTACAGGCAAGTAGGCGTTTTGCCCGAGCGCGATACCCCCACCAGAATCACATCGGCCTCGTCCAGGTCTTTCAGCTTCACGCCGTCGTCGTGGTTCAGCGAGTAGTTCACGGCTTCGATACGGTGATCGTATTTTTCTTCGTTGGACATGCCATGCGCCTTGCCCACTTCCAGTGTCGCTTTTTCACCCAGCTCTTTTTCCAGTTCTCCGATGAATGTTTCGAAGAAATCGATCACCAGCGCACTGGGGATATTCAGTGCGGCGCGCACGTCGGCCTTGATGATACTGGTGAACACCAGTGGCTTTTCGTGGTCTTGCTGGGCAACCTCATCAATGCGCAGCGCCAGTTCCTGTGCTTTCTCGATGGTATCGATGAAGGGGATGGTTTCGCGTTTGAATTCTTCGGTGTCGAACTGGGTCAGCAGGGTGTTACCCAGCGATTCGGCAGTGATACCGGTGCGGTCGGAGACAAAGAAGGCAGAGCGGCGGTGTGGCATGGTGTGTCCTGTGCTTGGGTTGGTACGCTGGCATGAAGTCTGTGCCGTTTTGCTGCCAGCGGCAAGCAGGCAGATCAAGCGGGCTACCGATCTGGCCGTATGTCATGTAGTGGCGGTATTACATTTCCCCCTACTAATTCAGTGGGATAAATCGTATTTTTTATCCAGTATGCTGAAAAATCAGGGAAAGCCCTGTGTTGTGCGATGCAAAAGTCGCTACGCAAACCGGGGTTTGTTCGGCTAGAATGCGTGCTTCCCTATCGTCCAATCCAACACAGGAAGTGAAGTGATGGCAGAGAACTACGTCATCTGGTTCGAGAACCTGCGCATGACCGATGTCGAGAGAGTAGGCGGCAAGAATGCCTCGCTCGGCGAAATGATCAGTCAGCTTGCCCATTCCGGGGTGCGCGTTCCGGGAGGTTTTGCTACCACAGCAGACGCCTATCGGGATTTTCTCCAGCACAACGGTCTGGCTGACCGCATCAACACCGCGCTGTCGAAGCTTGATATCGACGACGTAACGGAGCTGGCTCGTGTCGGCAAGGAAATCCGTCAGTGGATTATCGACACACCATTCCCGGCCAAGCTTGATGAAGATATCAAGACTGCCTGGGACCAAATGGTTGCCGATGCCGGTGGTGCCGATATTTCCGTAGCAGTACGTTCCTCTGCAACCGCAGAAGATCTCCCTGATGCCTCGTTCGCAGGCCAGCAAGAAACCTTCCTGAATATTCGTGGCCTTGACAACGTCAAGGACGCCATGAAGCACGTATTCGCTTCCCTCTATAACGATCGCGCTATTTCCTACCGCGTACACAAAGGCTTTGCCCACGATGTGGTGGCACTGTCGGCGGGTGTGCAGCGTATGGTGCGTTCCGATAGCGGCGCGGCAGGCGTGATGTTCACTATCGATACCGAATCCGGTTTTGAAGACGTGGTGTTTATCACTTCTTCCTACGGTTTGGGCGAGACAGTGGTACAAGGCGCGGTGAACCCGGACGAGTTCTATGTTCACAAGCCAACCCTGAAAGCCGGTCGTCCTGCCATTCTGCGCAAGACCATGGGCTCCAAGCTGATCAAGATGGAATTCACCGACGCCTCGCAAGCTGGCCGTTCCGTGAAAACCGTTGATGTGGCGGAAGACCTGCGCAAGCAGTTCTCCATCACCGACGCCGAAGTGGCCGAGCTGGCCCAGTACGCGCTGATCATCGAGAAACACTATGCCCGCCCGATGGATATCGAGTGGGGCCGCGACGGCCTGGATGGCAAGCTGTACATCCTGCAAGCGCGTCCGGAAACGGTGAAATCGCAGGAAGACCGCAAGGACACCCTGCGCCGCTACCGTCTGAAAAACACCTCCACCGTCCTGTGTGAAGGCCGTGCCATTGGTCAGAAGATTGGCCAGGGCACTGTGCGCATGATCAAGGACGCGTCCGAGATGGATCAGGTCAAAGCCGGCGACGTGCTGGTAACCGACATGACCGACCCGGACTGGGAACCGGTAATGAAGCGCGCTGCTGCGATCGTGACCAACCGTGGCGGCCGTACCTGCCACGCGGCCATTATTGCGCGCGAGCTGGGTATTCCTGCTGTAGTCGGCTGCGGCGACGCCACCGACCTGCTGCGCGACGGCATGCAAGTGACCGTATCGTGCGCCGAAGGCGACACCGGCAACATCTATGATGGCCTGCTGGAAGTGGAAATCATCGAGCTCGAGCTCGACAAGATGCCGAAGTCGCCGGTGAAGATCATGATGAACGTGGGCAACCCGGAACTGGCTTTCGACTTCGCGCAGCTGCCGAACGAAGGTGTGGGCCTGGCGCGCATGGAGTTCGTGATCAACCGCCAGATCGGTATTCACCCGAAAGCCCTGCTGGAGTTTGATACCCTGCCGGCCGACCTGAAAGCGACCATTACCGATCGCATCGCAGGTTACGCCAGCCCGGTAGACTTCTACGTGGACAAGATCGCCGAAGGCGTGTCCACGCTGGCCGCAGCGTTCTCGCCGAAAAAGGTTATCGTGCGCATGTCCGACTTCAAGTCGAACGAGTACGCCAACCTGATCGGCGGCCAACTGTACGAGCCGCACGAAGAAAACCCGATGCTGGGTTTCCGTGGTGCAGCCCGCTATGTGGCCGACAGCTTCCGCGACTGTTTCGAGCTGGAATGCCGCGCCATCAAGAAAGTGCGCGACGTGATGGGCCTCACCAACGTGGAAGTGATGATCCCGTTTGTGCGTACCCTGGCCGAAGCCGAAAAAGTGATCGAGATCCTGGCTGCCAACGGCCTGAAGCGCGGCGAAAACGGCCTGCGCCTGATCATGATGTGCGAACTGCCGACCAACGCCATTCTGGCCGAGAAGTTCCTGCAGCACTTTGACGGTTTCTCCATCGGCTCCAACGACATGACCCAGCTTACCCTGGGCGTGGATCGTGACTCCGGCGGCCCGATCGCTACCACCTTCGACGAGCGCAACGAAGCCGTGAAAGCCATGCTGCATCTGGCTATCCAGGCTTGCCGCAAGCTGGACAAGTACGTGGGTATCTGCGGCCAAGGCCCGTCGGACCACCCTGACTTTGCCAAGTGGCTGGTAGAAGAGGGCATCGAGACCATCTCGCTGAACCCGGATACCGTGGTGGAAACCTGGTTGTACCTGGCCAAGGAACTGAACGCCTAAGCGTTGAGTTTCTGCCACACGCCCGACTGGCCAAAACGGCTTCCGTTTTGCCCTGGTCGGGCGTTTTTCTTTGCTGATGCATGTAGTGCGCAGGTAACACCCCAGCATGGCGGGGCAGGGTGGTAAACTTCGCCAACCTTTTCTGCGACCTATGTGATACGAGGACAATAATGAGCAGCCGTATCTCCCTCTCCCGATTCCTGATTGAAGAACAGCGCCAGCACGGCGCGCTGCCGCCAGACCTGCGCCTGTTGATCGAAACCGTGGCGCGCGCCTGCAAGGCCATTGCCCATTCCGTGAACAAGGGCGCGCTGGCTGGCGTGCTGGGCGATGCCGGTACCGGCAACGTACAGGGCGAAGCCCAGAAAAAGCTGGACGTGATCGCCAACGACATCCTGCTGGAAGCCAACGAATGGGGTGGCAACCTGGGTGCCATGGCGTCCGAAGAAATGGAGCTGCCGCACTCCATCCCCGAGCACATGCCACGTGGCCGCTACCTGCTGATGTTCGACCCGCTGGATGGCTCGTCCAATATCGACGTGAACATCTCCGTGGGCACCATCTTCTCGGTACTGGAAGCGCCGGAAGGCAATACCCAGCCTACCGAAGCCGATTTCCTGCAGCCAGGCAGCCGCCAGGTCGCCGCCGGTTACGCCGTGTACGGCCCGCAGAACATGCTGGTGCTGACCTTTGGCCAGGGTGTGTACGGCTTCACGCTGGACCGCGAGCTGGGCTCCTGGGTGCTGACTCACCGCAATATGACCGTACCGGCCACCACCGGCGAGTTCGCTATCAATATGTCCAACCAGCGCCACTGGGAAGCCCCGGTACAGCGCTACGTCGGCGAGCTGCTGGCTGGCAAGGAAGGCCCGCTGGGCAAGGACTACAATATGCGCTGGGTGGCTTCCATGGTGGCCGAGGTGCATCGCATCATCACCCGCGGCGGTATCTTCATGTACCCGAAAGACGCGCGTGACCCGGCCAAGCCGGGCAAGCTGCGCCTGATGTACGAAGGCAACCCGATGGCCTTCATCATCGAGCAGGCCGGCGGCCTGGCCACCAACGGCCATCAGCGTATCCTGGACATCCAGCCAAACGGCTTGCACGAGCGCGTGGCGGTGTTCCTGGGCTCCAAGGAAGAAGTCGCCCGCGTGACCGGCTACCACCAGGGCTGATCGCCGCATGCGGCCAACGTTGGCCGCCATGCATGCCCAACAAAACCGCCGGCCCTGTGCCGGCGGTTTTGCATTGTTCTGGTTTTATCTTCCTGCGTTGCAGCATTGCGCCTTCCTGCCCGTGGGCGAAACGCCTAAAATAGCGGCACAAACCCAACACAGCCCCTACGCTGGAGAACCCAACAATGACCATCATCCGTCAGGAAGACTTCATCCAGAGCATCGCCGATGCCTTCCAGTACATCAGCTGCTACCACCCGAAAGACTATATCGAGGCGCTGTATCAGGCCTATCTGCACGAAGAAAGCCCGGCGGCCAAAGACGCCATGGCGCAGATCCTGATCAACAGCCGCATGTGCGCAGAAGGCCGCCGCCCGATTTGCCAGGATACCGGCATTGCCGTGGTATTCCTGAAAGTGGGCATGAAAGTGCAGTGGGACAGCACCCTGTCGGTACAGGAAATGGTGAACGAGGGCGTGCGCCGTGCCTACAACAACCCGGACAACAAGCTGCGCGCCTCCGTGCTGCTGGACCCGGCAGGCAAGCGCCAGAACTCCAAGGACAACACCCCGGCCGTAGTGCACTTCGAGATCGTCGAAGGCGATGGCGTGGAAGTGACCTGTGCGGCCAAGGGCGGCGGCTCCGAGAACAAATCCAAGTTCTACGCCCTGAACCCGTCCGACAGCATTGTTGACTGGGTCGTGAAAACCGTCCCGACCATGGGCGCCGGCTGGTGTCCGCCAGGCATCCTGGGTATCGGTATCGGTGGTACCCCGGAAAAAGCCATGCTGCTGGCCAAAGAGTCGCTGATGGACCACGTGGATATCCACGAGCTGAAAGCCAAGGCCGCCAGCGGCGCCGAGCTGACCCGTGTAGAGCAGCTGCGCCTGGAAATCTTCGAAAAAGTAAACGCGCTGGGTATCGGTGCCCAGGGCCTGGGTGGCCTGACCACCGTGCTGGACGTGAAGATTCTGGATTACCCGACCCACGCCGCCAGCCTGCCGGTGGCCATGATCCCGAACTGCGCCGCCACGCGCCATATCCACTTCCACCTGGACGGTAACGGCCCGGCCGTGCTGGAAACGCCGAAGCTGGAAGACTGGCCGGAAATCACCTACGACACCAGCAATGGCAAGCGTGTGGACCTGGACAATATTACCCCGGCAGAAGTGGCCAGCTGGCAGCCGGGCGACGTGCTGCTGCTGAACGGCAAGATCCTTACCGGCCGCGACGCTGCGCACAAGCGCATGGTCGACATGCTGAACAAGGGCGAAAAGCTGCCGGTAGACTTTACCAACCGCTTCATCTACTACGTTGGCCCGGTAGACCCGGTGCGTGACGAAGTGGTGGGCCCGGCTGGCCCTACCACTGCCACCCGCATGGACAAGTTTACCCGCCAGATGCTGGAACAGACCGGTCTCTTGGGCATGATCGGCAAGGCCGAGCGCGGCCCGGCTGCCATCGAAGCCATCAAGGACAACAAAGCGGTGTACCTGATGGCGGTGGGCGGTTCGGCCTACCTGGTGTCCAAGGCCATCAAGGCCTCCAAGGTGGTGGGCTTTGCCGACCTGGGCATGGAAGCCATCTACGAGTTCGAGGTGCAGGATATGCCGGTTACCGTCGCCGTAGATTCCTGCGGTACCTCGGTACACAACACCGGCCCGGCGGCATGGAGCGTGAAAATCGCCGACATCGCCCGCGCCAAACGCCCGGCCTGATCGCCAGACCGTTTCAAGCCCAACCCCTTCCGGTATCCGGAGGGGGTTTTTGGCTTCTGACCGAGGGTCTGTCTGACGCGCACCGGACCCGGCAAAGCCGGGCCGCACCACAGCAGTAGCGGCATCCGCAGCCTTGCTGTTTACAACACAAACGCTATTTGCGTGGCAAACAGCGTTTGTCATCTCTCTCAACCCCTTCCGGTATCCGGAAGGGGTTTTTTTATTGCGATTGAAAGCATGATGTAAAAAAAAGACGGTGCTACCGGATGGTTTTTCATTTCGATAATACCACTCAGATACCACGCGTTTTGCCATGCCACAATGCCTTTACGTACCTTCATCCGCCACCCAGTTGGCGCCACACACAGACACAGGAGCAGGCCATGAAAGTGAAACACAAGGCTTGGGGGGTATTGTTACTGGTACTGATCAGCATGCTGGCTATTGCCCTGGCAGGCACCTATACCATGCGCCAGATGAGCGACCAGGATAACCGGGCGCGAATCCAGCAGCTGATGTTCAGTACCTACTCCGGCATTCTGGAGCTGGAAAAAATGGCCGCCAGCGGCAAGCTGACCGATGCCCAGGCCAAAGACATTGCCACCCGGATACTGCGGGAAAACAAATACAGCAGTTCCGAGTACGTATACGTGGCGGACGAGAAGCTCAACTTTGTCGCCACCCCGCTAGACCCGCAGCTGCATGGCACCAGCTTTAACGACTTCAAGGATGCCGATGGCCAGAGTGTTGGCGCCATCATGCGTGCAGCGCTACAGCAATCGGGCGGCCAACTTGCCCAGTACTGGTGGAAGGCGCTGCGCGAGGGCGAGGTGGTCGACCTACTGTCGGTGGTGCAGCGTACACCGCGCTGGCACTGGGTCGTGGGTACCGGTATCAGCTTTGCCGAGGTCGACCAGCGCTTCTGGCATACCGCGCGCTGGCAGGTGCTGGTGTGCCTGTTGATGGTGGCCTGCATCGCCACCGTGATACTGCTTTCCGTACGTGGCTTGTTCGCCAAGCTGGGGGGCGAGCCGAGCGATGTACAGGCGCTGGTACAGAAGGTGGCGGCAGGTAACCTCAGCGGTACCGAAGACCTGACAGGCAAGGTGCCGGCCCAGAGCATTTTTGGCGCCGTGCTGACCATGCGTACCGCCTTGCGTGAGCTACTGGGCAATATGAGCCAGTCTGTCATGACGCTGAACCAGAGCAGCCACGCCATTGTGGACCAGGCCTCTGGCAGCCGGGTGCTGGTACAGCAGCAAACCGAAGCCACGGTGCGCATCAGCCAGGCTACCGATCAGTTCAGCCAGCAGGTTGCCGGTGCTGCAGGGCAGGCGCGCGACGCACGCTTGCAAAGTGACGACGCCATCAACAGTGCGGCCAACGGGCAAAAAGTCATTGCCGAGGCCGTGGGACGGCTGAATGAGATCGGCACCCTGGTGATGGCCACGCAAAGCAGCATAGACGACCTGGCCGGGCGGCTGGGCAGTATCAGCGCGGTGATCGGCGTGATTCGCGATGTGGCAGACCAGACCAACCTGTTGGCCCTGAATGCGGCCATCGAAGCCGCGCGGGCGGGCGAGCAGGGCCGCGGTTTTGCCGTGGTGGCAGACGAAGTGCGCAAGCTGGCAGAGCGTACCAGCCAGGCGACGGGGGAGATCACCCAGACCATTGGCCGTATTCAGGTAAACAGCCAGCAAGCCAAGCAGCGTATGGACGAAATGGTCGAGCAGCTGCATGGCGGCATCGCACAGGCGCAGGATGGCGGCAAGGCGGTAGGGATAATCCGCGAGGGTACCGAGTCGGTTTGTACCACTATGCAGAAAGTGGAGCAGGTGCTGCAGCAGCAGGCAAACGCTAGCCGGGCCATACGTGAAGACCTGTACGCGGTGGCCAAGATATCGTCCAGCACGCGTGAGGCATCGGAGCAGACGGTGCACATGGCCGAGTCCATCAGCCAGGCTGCCGACAAGCTGTCCGAGCTGTCCGCACGCTTTCAGCTGTAGCCGTCGTACCCTGCATCCGGCTAGCGTGCGCGGCTAGGCCGGTGCAGGGCCTGTACACGTGACGGCTTTCAGCGCAAGCGGCTCATCGTGCTAGCGGCGGAACACCTGCCGCTTTACGCGCTGCCACAGCCACCGGGTCGCGATGCCCGCCACCATCAGGACAATACGTTTTTTGACCGACATGGCTAGCTCCCTTTCACGGTGGCATACACATACTGGCGGCCGGTACGGGTAAAGGCGATCACCTGGTAGCTTTCCCGCACCCCGGTTTCCATGCCCGGGCTACCCTGCGGCATGCCTGCTACGGCCAACCCTGCTATGGATGGCTGGTCGCGCAAGATCTGCTGCACCATGGCCGCCGGGACATGGCCTTCGATGACATAGCGCCCTACCTGCGCTGTATGGCAGGCGCGCAAGTTGGCCGGCACGCCCAGGCGGTCTTTCAGCTGAGCCATATCGGTGCGGTCCTGGCTGTGCAGTGCCAGCTGATTGGCACGCATATGGGCAGCCCACTGGCCGCAGCAGCCACAGGACGGGTCTTTGTAGAGTTGGCCGCTGTTTGCCGCCAGGGCAGGCAGGCTGATGGACAGGGACAGAAATAGCAGATGGGCAGTACGCATCGTGGTTTCACCAAGGGGTAATGGCGCATGGACGCCTATTCGCGTGCCGAGTTCCTGCACCAGCTATGCGATACTCTCGCTCTTGGCGCCGTTCGCGGCGGAATAACACGGGGCAAGTGGTGCGATTACGGATGTTCTTATGGCTCTGGCTGCTGTGCCTGTCGCCCGCCTGGGCGATGCAAACACAGGTACTGTCCCGCGCCTACCTGATAGACCCGCAAGGCAAGCTGGATTTGCCCCAGGTACGCCAGCAGCTTTTTACCCCGCTGCCAGGCATTCTGGCGCGTGGCTATACCCCCTCGGTGACCTGGCTGCGCATTACCGTGCACAACGCTAGCCCGGGCGAGCCGCTGGTGCTGCGCGTACGCCCCGGTTATCTGGATGAAGTGCGCCTGTACGCGCAAGATGCCCAGGGGCGCTGGCAGCAGCAAGTAGACGGCGACCGCTACCCCTATGCAAAGCGTAGTTACCCCGGTATTTCCCCGTGTTTTCTGGTGCGGCAGATGCCAGCGCAAGCGGTGTACTACCTGCGTTTGCACACTACCAGTACCAGCATGCTCAGCGTAGAGGCCCAGCCGCTGCAGCAGGCGCTGCAGTTTGATGTGCGGCAATCAGCCTGGCAAATACTGTACTACGCCATCCTGTTATGGCTGCTGGTGTGGGCCATTGCCGATTACCGCGAAAGCCGCGACCGCGTAGTGGGGCTGTTTATCCCCTACCAGCTCCTGTCATTGCTGCTCAACCTGGCCTTCATGGGCTATTACAGCATGCTGGCACCGGCAAGCTACCCGCAGCTGGCCGATGTCGCTACCAGCTGGACATCCACCCTGTTTTGTCTGGCCAGCCTGCTGTTTCACCGCCACCTGCTACTGGGGTTTTCGCCGCCGCGGCTACTGCAATGGGTACTGAAGCTGCTGCCTTGCTACTTCCCTTTGCTGTTTCTGTTGTTGGCTTTCGGCATTGTCCAGCCCGTGATGCAGACCAATACCATGATGGCACCCGTGCAGGTGCTGCTGATGGCCGTGACAGCCTGGCTGGTCCCCCCGCACCCGTTGCGCCGCCTACTGCGTGTGCTGTATACGCTGTCTATCGCGGTCGTTGCCCTGACCATGCTGCCCTTGCTGGGTATCGGCAATGTGCTGGAAATGAACCAGTACGGCCAACTGATGCAGTCGCTGCTGATCAGCGCGCTGGCCTTTGTGCTGCTGCAGCGCCGCTCCACCCAGCTGCGTAGTGAGCGGCATGCTTTTGCGGTAGAGCTGGAGCTGGCGCAGCAACAGATCGCCATTGAACGCCAGCAAAGCGAGGAGCAATCCCGCTTCATGGCCATGCTCACCCACGAGCTGAAAACCCCCATGTCGGTGATCAGCATGGCGCTGGGCAGCTTGCGCATGCAGCTGGGCGAGCAACGTATCCTGCTGCACGCCGAGCGGGCGGTAGACGACATGAATGCGGTGGTAGAGCGCTGTACCCAGGCCGACCGTATCGAGCAGGGCCAGCTGGAGATCCTGCGCGAGACCATTGTGCTGGCCGAGCTGGTGCAGGATGTATGCCATAACAGCCGCGAGCCCGAGCGGGTTGTACTGCACCCCGGCACCGTGCCGCTGCTGCACAGTGACAGCCAGCTCTTGCGCACGGTGTTATCCAACCTGATAGACAACGCTATGAAGTACTCGCCAGCTGCCAGCGTAATTAATGTTAAATGGGGGGCGAAATCCGCTGGCGTGTGGCTATCAGTTGACAATGTTGCCTCATCTGCAGGCATGCCGGATGCAAGCAAGGTGTTTACAAAGTATTATCGAAGTCCTGGCGCGCATAGCAAAACCGGTTCCGGCCTGGGGCTCTATCTGGTGCGAGGCCTGTGTACCCAGCTGCAAGGTATGGTGTCTTACCGGCCTGAAGCCAATATCGTGAGATTTGAAGTATGGTTACCCGTATCAACCCGTTAAATGTCGTGGTCGTAGAAGACCACGATGTCTTGCGAGAAGTCACCCTGGACGCGCTGCGCGTGCAGGGCTACCACGTACAAGGTGTCGATTGTGCCGAGGCGCTGGGCGACCTGCCGTTTCAGCCCGACCTGTACATCGTGGATTTGAACCTGCCGGGTGAAGACGGCATCAGCCTGTCTCGCCGCCTGCGTGCAGCCCAGCCCGATGTGGGCATCATCATGACCACCGCCCGCAACAGCATTGCGGCCAAGGTAGAAGGCTACGCCAGTGGCGCAGATATTTACCTGACCAAGCCCTGTTCGCTGGAAGAGTTGCTGGCGGCCGTGCGTTCGCTGGCGCGCCGCCTTACCGGCCAGGGGCCGGAGCATGGCTGGCTCTTGCATACCGACAAGCAGCAACTGTCTGGCCCCGGTGGCCTGGTGGGGCTGACATCGTCCGAGTTTGCCCTGCTGGCCGGCCTGTCGCGCGCGCCCGGGCGGCAGCTGGAAACCTGGCAGATGATCGAGCTGCTGGGCAAGCGGCTGGAGGAATACAGCAAAGCCAATCTGGAAGTGCAGCTGGTGCGCCTGCGCAAGAAGCTGGTCCAGGCGGGCTGCGACAATAATGCGCTGAAGGCGGTACGCGGGCAGGGCTACCAGCTGGCCGTGACGCTGGCCATCCAGTAGCGCACGCTTACCACACCAAACGTTGGCCGCAACAAACCCCGCTTGCCTGGCAAGCGGGGTTTGTTTTTCAGCAGCCAGGCTGCCAGTAGCCGATGAGTAGCCGGGCTAGGCGGCAGAGCGCATGCTGCTGCCTTCGTCCGGCGCGCTAAAGTCATCGTAGGCGCGCATCATTTCCATCAGCCGCTGCGCGATACGCCCCTGGCTGTCCTGGCTGTTGGCCACGGTGCCGGTGCTGGCCGAGTCGCTGCTGCTGTCGCTGCCCGTGCTGCCGGCTTGCTCTTGCTGGCGCTGGTAGGCCACGCTTTCGCTGAAGGTGACTTTGCCGTCACCGTCTGCGTCGGCGGCGTCAAAATTGTCCGCCAGCTGGCTGAACAGGCTGGCGGCCTGGGTATTGCCAGACTCTGCCGCTGCCGTGGCCATGTCGCCCAGCTGGCTTTGGTCCAGGCCCTTGTCTTGGCCACCACGCCCGCCTTGCGGTGGCGGCGGTGGCATACCACCGCCGCCCATGCCTGGCATGCCGCCCTGCATGCGCATGGCGTTGAACTGGCTATCCAGCTGCTCCTGCAGCGACTTGATGCCGCTGCTCAGCTCGTCCTGGGTCACTTTGCCGTCGCTATCGCTATCCAGGCTGGAAAACACCTCGTCGCTACTGGCGGTGTTGCTGTTTTGCCCGCTGCGCGATAGCTGGCTGATGGCCGAGGCAAAATCGCCCGCCTCCAGATAGCCTTGGTTATCGGTGTCCAGTTTGCTGAAGATCTGCTGGGCGACCTCGCTGGCTTCCGGCCGTTGCCGCATGCCGCGTGGCCCGCCCGGGCCTTGCATCATGTTGGGCACGTAGCTGCTGGTACTGCTTGTTACGCTACTCATGGTCATTCTCCCTGAAGGGTCAGAAAGCCCGCCCGGGTAGTACAGGGCCAATGCCTGCCACAGGCCCGTAGCGGGTCATGACACTTTATGGCGCTGTTGTAAGCATGTTTTATCCACTTTGTATCATGGTCGATACAAAGTGGCGACTCAGCGTGGCAGTACCAGCAGCGCAATCAGGCCGCCATCGCTGGCATTGCTCAGGTAGAGTTCCCCGCCCATGCGCCGCGCCGCATCACGGGCAATGGTCAGCCCCAGCCCGGTGCCGCCGGTGTGGCGGTTGCGCGAGTCTTCCAGCCGCACAAAGGGCTCGAATACCCGTGCCAGTTCGGCCTCCGGTATGCCGGGGCCGTGGTCACGAATGCAGATTTCCACCGTGGTGTCGCTTTGCTGCAGGCTGATGTCGGCACGCACGCCATAGCGCAAGGCGTTTTCCAGCAGGTTGTCCAGGCAGCGGCGCAGGGTGGCGGGCAGGGTGCGTAGTTGGCTGGCCTGGCCGATAAAGCTGACCGGCAGGCCCAGCTCCTGGGCATCTTCTGCCATGGCTTGCAGCAGTGCTTCGATATCCAGCTGCGCCCAGTTTTCTTGCTGGCTGTTATCGCGCAGGTAGGCCAGCGTGGCATCCAGCATGGCGGCCATATCGTCAATGTCCTGGTTCAGGCGCTGCTGTAGCGTGCGGTCTTCTATTTGCGTGCCGCGCAGGCGGATGCGCGTCAGCGGGGTGCGTAAATCATGGGATACCGCGGCCAGGAAATGGTTGCGCTCGTCCATCTGCCGGCGCAGCTTGGCGCGCATATCGTTAAAGAGCTGCGCGGCCTGGCGGGTTTCCAGCGGGCCGGTTTCGTCTATAGGAGGCGAATCCAGCGTGCGCCCCAGCTCGCGCGCGCCTTGGGTGAGCTGCTCGATAGGTCGTACCAGGCGGCGCGCGCCATACCAGGCCAGCAGTGTGACGGTGGCCAACTGTATGGCAAAGCCCGCCCAGAATTCTGGCGGCATGCGGCGCTCCCCTTTGTCGCGCGGGTTGTGCCCGCCTGGCGGGGGGCTGCCCGGATGCGGTGCCTCGGCGGCGGGTGGCCTTCTGTCTGGTGGCGGGCCGTCGGGGGCAAAGATCATGAACAGCGCGGTCATCACCAGGTGGCTGCACAGCAGTGCCGCCAGCACCAGGCCAAACAGGCGGGTAAAAACAGTATCAGGCACAGGCCATTTCATACGGTGGCTTTCAGTTAACCTTGCAGTCCAGCAGGTACCCTTCGCCGCGCACGGTTTTCAGCAGCTGCGGCTGTTTCGGGTCGTCGCCCAGCTTCTGGCGCAGGCGTGATACCAGCAGGTCGATGCTGCGGTCGAACGCTTCGACGGTACGGCCACGGGCGGCGTCCATCAGCTGTTCGCGGCTGAGAATGCGCTGCGGCCGGGCCAGAAAGGCGCACAGCAGGCGGTATTCGGCGTTGGACAGTGGTACCAGCAGCTGGGCGGGCGTGGTGATCTGGCGCTTCTGGTGGCTTAGCCGCCAGCCGGCAAACTGCACGGTATCCTGGTCGGCCGCCGTGCCCGGTTTGCCCCGCACCCGGCGCAGTACGGTGTGAATGCGTGCGACCAGCTCGCGCGGGTCGAAGGGTTTCACCACGTAGTCGTCGGCACCCAGCTCCAGCCCCACGACGCGGTCGGCCGACTCGCCACGGGCGGTGAGCATGATGATGGGGGTGTCGCCCTGGGCGCGCACGTAGCGGCATAGCGACAGCCCGTCTTCGCCCGGCAGCATCAGGTCCAGGATAATCAGGTCAACCTGTTCGCTTTCCAGCGTACTGCGCAGGCTGTGGCCGTCACCCACACACAGGCACTGCATGCCATAGCCTTGCAGGTAGTGTGCTAGCAGGCTGCGGATATCAGGGTCGTCGTCCACAATCAGCAGGCGGATGCCGTGTTCGTTCATGCATGCTCCTTGGGGGGCGCCGTGCAGCCTGCATGGTGGCAGCGCGGCCGTGTTGGTCCGGGTGTTACCGCTTAGCCGGGCGGTGGCATATCGTGCAGCGGGGGCGGTGGCGACTGTAACACCTGGCGCACGATGCCGGCTTGCTGGCTAGTGAGGCTATCAAAAAATGCCAGCCAGGCGGGCGAGGGCTGCATGCCGGGGGCGGCCAGGCTGGCCGCACGTAGCGCTTGCGACAAACTCAGGCGGGTATCCGCCAGCTTTTCCTGCAGCTTGAAACCGGCGTGTTGCAGGCCACGCTGCTGGCGTGTGCGCTGGTTCAGGTCATCCTGCTCGGCTTTGAGCCATAGCGACTGCTGGGCATCGTTTAGCTGCAGTGCAGGCAGGGCGTCTTCCAGTACTACGGCCAGCGGTGGCGGTGGCATGTCACGCGGCACCGCGTGGGCCGGGCCGTGCGGCGGCGGGGCGGGCTCGTCCGCTCGGGCGGGCAGGGTGGTGGCCAGTGCCAGCAAGGCGGTGGCCAGCAGCAGGGTTTTCTTGGTCATGACAGGGCTCCTTGGTGGCTGCGGCGCAGGGCCGATACTGGCAGTATGCGGCCGGGCTGTGTCGCCGCCTTGTCCCCTTTGTAACAACCTTGATACATGGCGGTGCCGCTAGATAGCGGCGTGGCGTGATTTGTCCTGTATTTGGCCTGGTCCGGCATGTTGCCCGGCTGGCAGCCCAGGCACAATAAGCTTATCTCCACTGGCATACAGGTAACTCGCCATGTCCGGTTCTGCCCTGATCGTGATTGATGTTCAGCAGTCTTTCCTGCACCGCAGCTACTGGGATGACACCCGGCTGCCGCCCTTTCGCCACGCGCTGCTGGCGCTGATCGCCGGTGCCCGTGCTCGCGGCGTGCCAGTGGTGTACGTGCTGCACGAGGACGGAGACGGCCCGTTTGCCGCCGCCAGCGGCCATGTACAGCCCATGGCGTGGCTACCGCCAGCGCCGGACGCCACCTTTACCAAGCACGTCCATAACGCCTTTACCGACACCGGCCTGCAGGCATGGTTGGCCGCACGCGGCATAGACCGGCTGATTGTCAGCGGCATCCGCACCGAGCAGTGCTGCGAAACCACCACCCGCGTTGGCAGCGACCTGGGCTTTACCGTGGATTTTGTCACCGAGGCCACGCTGACCTTTGACATGACCCACCCGCACAGCGGCCGCGTGTACAGCGCCGACGACATCTGCCAGCGTACCGAGCTGGTGCTGGCCGGCCGCTTTGCCCATATCCATAGCGTAGCCAGCGTGCTGGCGCGGCTGGATGCTGAAACCTGAAAGGACACCCCATGCTGCAACTGCGCCCCAGCTGCGAACACTGCAACACCCCCTTGCCGCCGGATAGCCCCGACGCGCGCATCTGCAGTTACGAGTGCACGTTCTGCGCCCGCTGCGCAGAGCAGGTGCTGCACAACGTCTGCCCCAACTGCGGCGGCGGCTTCGCCCCGCGCCCCATCCGCCCGGCACGGCAATGGGTTGGCCGCACCGGCCTGGCCGCGCACCCGGCGACCGCCACCGTTACCTACCGCCCGGTAGACCTGGCCGCTCACGCCGCGTTGTTGGCCGCGCAGGGTGGGCTGCCACCCACGCAGCGTTGAAAGCGGCTGTATCCCGTAAATCGGAACGCACTGTTGCTGTGCGCGGGCGGCCAGCATGCGTAAGCTCGTTGTCATTCATCCTGGCTGCGTGCGGCCAACCTTGGGGAGCAGGCCATGAACTGGCAAGACCGGCTGATTGCGCTGGCAATCGTTGCGGTATGGGGTTTCAACTTTGTGGTGATCAAATGGGGCGTGGCCGGCGTGCCGCCCTTCCTGCTGGGGGCGCTGCGTTTTAGCGCCGCCGCTGGCCTGGGCCTGCTGTTCGTGCGGCGGCCGGCCATCCCGTGGCGCTGGCTGGCGCTGTACGGCCTGAGCGTGGGGCTGGGGCAGTTTGCCTGCCTGTTTACCGCTATCAAGCTGGGCATGCCGGCCGGGCTGGCGTCCATCGTGTTGCAGTCGCAGGCCTTCTTTACGCTGATTATCGGCATGCTGTGGCTGGGCGAACGCTTTACCCCGTGGCAGCTGGCCGGCCTGCTGATCGGTAGCGCCGGGCTGTACCTGATCGGCGGCCTGGGGGCGGCCAACCTGCCGCTAGCCGGCTTCGTGCTCACGCTGTGCGGTGCCGCCAGCTGGGCCTTGTCTAATGTGGTGGTGCGCCGCATCGTGGCGGCGGGCTACAAACCCGACATGCTGGGGCTGGTGGTGTGGAGCAGCCTGGCGCCAGTGCTACCGTTCTTTGCGCTGTCGGGTTTGTTCGAGGCCGAGCGCATTGTGTGGGCGCAGGTGGCCACGCCGCAAAGCCTGTTCGCCATTGCCTACCTGGCGCTGGTGGCCACGCTGTTCGGCTACGGCCAGTGGAGCAAGCTGCTTAGCCGCCATGCGGCCAACGTGGTGGCGCCGTTCTCGCTGCTGGTGCCGTTTTTTGGTGTGCTGTCGGCCGCGCTGGTGTTGGGCGAGCGCCTCAGCTTCTGGCAGCTGGCTGGCGGCGCGCTGCTGCTGGCCGGGCTGGCGGTGAACGTATTCGGCCCACGCCTGCTGGCCCTGTGGCGTAAGCCGCAGCCGGTGTAGGGTTGGCCGCATGTGCAATACCTTGCAACTGCGCCCGCCGCAGCCGGCTGATTACGATGCCTGGCTGCCGTTATGGGACGCCTACAACGCTTTTTATGGCCGCCACGGCGAGCTGGCGCTGCCGGCCACCATCAGCCAGCTGACCTGGCAACGCTTCCTCGACCCCGCCGAGCCCATGCACGCGCAGCTGGCCTGGCGCGGCGGCCAGCTGCTGGGGCTGGCGCACTATGTGTTTCACCGCAACACGCTGATGGCGCACCACGCCTGCTACCTGCAAGACCTGTTTACCGTGCCGGCGGCGCGCGGGCAGGGCGTGGCACGGCAGTTGATTTCCGCCGTGCTGGCCGCAGCGCAGGCTGCCGGTAGCCCCAGCGTGTACTGGCACACCCGCCACGACAACGCCGCCGCCCGCCAGCTGTACGACCGCGTGGCGCGGGATAGCGGCTTCATCGTGTATCGTCACACCTTCTGACCACAGGACCCGCTCCATGAAACTGTACCGACTGCTCACCGGCCCCGACGACAGCGCCTTCTGCCACCGCGTGACCGAGGCGCTGAACCGTGGCTGGCAGCTGCACGGCGCGCCCACGCTCACTTTCAATGGCGAACGCGTCATCGCCGGCCAGGCCATCGTTAAAGAGGTGGACGGCGATTATCAGCCGGATATCAAGCTGGGCGAGCTGTAAGCCGCTGTACGCAGACAAGGTTGGCCGCATGACAGACATCTACTTCCTGCTCACCCCGCGCTACCTGGCGCTGGATTTCGTCGGCCCGGCCGAGGCGTTTCGCATGGCGCTGGACGAGGGCGCGCCGTTTCGCCTGCACATTGCCGGCCCGGCTACCGAATGCGTCAGCTCGCTGGGGATGGTGTCGCGCATCGACCCGCTGCCTGTGGCGGTGGCCGACGGTAGCCTGGTGATTGTGGTGGGCACGGTGTCGGAAGACCTGGACTACGCCACGCCCGAGGCGCAGCAGCTGGTGGCCTGGCTGCGCCAGCACATCCGCCCGCAGGTAGCGCTGGCCACCGTCTGTTCCGGCGCGCTGCTGGCCGGCATGGCGGGGCTGCTGGATGGCCGCGCCTGCACCACGCACCACAGCATTACCGCCAAGCTGGCCGCCGCCGCACCACGCGCGCGGGTGCTGGATAACCGCGTGTTTGTGGAAGACGGCCACATTGCCACCTCGGCCGGCATTACCACCGGCATGGACCTGGCGCTGGCGCTGATTGAGCGCCATGCCGGGCCTGATGTGGCCGCGCGGGTAGCGCGGCGCATGGTGCTGTACAGCCGCCGCGCCGGCGACGATGCCCAGCTGTCGCCGTGGCTGGCCTACCGCAACCACCTGCACCCGGCGGTACACCGCGCGCAAGACGCCATCGCGCGCGACCCGGCGCAGCACTGGCCGCTGGATAGCCTGGCGGCCAGGGTGCACCTGAGCCCGCGCCACCTCACGCGGCTGTTTCGCCAGCAGGCCGGGGTAAGCATTGTGGAATACCAGCAGCGCCTGCGTGTGGCGGTGGTGCGCCAGCTGTTACAGCAGGGCGTGCCGGTGGAGCGTGCGGCCGAGGGGGCAGGGTTTGCCTCGGCCCGCGATATGCGCCGCGTGTGGGCCAAGTTCGAACAGCAGCTGCCGGGGCAGGTGGCGGCCAGTTTGTAAAAGCCTTGTTACCGGCGGCAACAATGTGGCAACCCGCGTGCCTGCCCGGCGCGGCATGCTGGTGGCTTTGCGCAGCGGGGAGTAGCGATGAGCTATAGCGGCATGGCAGTAGGCGGCAGCCAGATGCTGAAAGGCATGGTGGGGCTGGGCAAGGGCGTGTACCACGCGGGTGAGGCGGTGGTCGATACGGTGAGCGGCGACTTTGGCGAAGCGGCGCTGGACATCGGCGAAGCCGGTCTGGACCTGGCCAGTGGTGCGGTCAACCTGGCTGCCGGTGCCGCAGAAACGGCGGTCGAGGCGGCGGAGGTGGTGTACGAAACGGTGGCCGCCACCGGCGAGAGCGTGGTGAACGGCGTGAAGGTGGCCGGCAACATCATCGATATTTTCGCCTGAGCGCTCGCCGTGAAGACAGCAAGGCCAGCCCGCGGGCTGGCCTTGCTGTAGCGGCCTTGTCATATGCGCTGCTTAGTCGCTGAACAGCTGCAGCGCGCGCGCGCGGTTGATCAGCTGTACGGCACTACTGGCCCCCAGCTTGCGTTGCAGGTTTTCGCGGTGTTTGTCCACGGTGCGTACTGACAGCGAAAAGTGCGCGGCAATGTCGGCGTGCGGCCAACCCTGGCAGATCAGCTGCAGCACCTGGTATTCGCGGGCGGTCAGCGCTACCTGGCTGTCCTGCATCAGCGCGCTGGCTGCCGGGCTGATCACGCGCTGGCCGGCCAGCACCCGTTGCAGTGCGGCCAGCATGTCGGCGGCGCTACCTTCCTTCAGCAACAGGCCGTCGGCACCGGCTTGCTGTACCTGGGCCAGCAGCTGGCCGCCGCGTTCTGCCGTCAGCATGACCAGGCGCAGTGCCGGGTAGCGCTGGCGCAGGTGTTGCAGCGTGGCCAGTGCATTGCCGCCGGGCATGTTGTAGTCCATTAGCACCAGCTGCGGCTGATGCTGTTGTACCAGCGGTAGCAGGGCGTCCAGCGTGCCGCACTCGGCTACCACCTGGAATTCGGGCTGCATGCCCAGCAATAGCTTGAGGCCGTCGCGAAAAATGGCGTGGTCGTCGGCTATGATCACGGCTGAGTGCATTTTCAACAATTTTCCATGAAATCAATACGCAGCATTGTAGGCAGCCTGGCGTCCCTGTTGCTAGTGTTGCTGTGGAGCTTGCCACTGTCGGCACAGCCACACTACTGGCAAGACCAGCGCGGCCAGCTAAGCGAAGCCCAGGCCTGGCAGCAGGCGGTGCACTGGCCTTTGCAGCTGCGCCAGCCGTGGCGCAGTGCGGCAGCAGACTGGGCATGGCGCCCCGTGCTGGCCGCCGAGGCCGGGCCGCAGCGGGTACTGGTGCTGGGGGTGCCGGATGTCCGCTTTTTACAGCTATGGCACCGCCGCGCCGATGGCAGCGTGCGGCAGCTGATACGGCTGGAAGAAGGGTCTGCCTATACGGCACGGCCACTGCCGGCGCGCATGCTGGCGCTGCCGCTGCCCGACAGCCTGCAGGCGGGCGACAGCTTGCTGCTGCGCTATCGCACCCACGGCAATACCCCGCTGCAGCTGGGCATCATCCCGCGCTGGCAGTGGCAGGCGGGCCTGGCGGACAGCAATATGGCAAACGGTCTGCAGCTGGGGGTGTTGCTGGCCTTGATGGTGTTTTCCCTGCTGCAGTATCTGCTGGCGGGCGAGCGTACGCTGGCACTGTATGCGGCGCTGGCGGCGGCAATGATGGCCATGCTGCTGCAGCTGGAAGGCTATACCTTCGCCTGGTTGTGGCCGCAGGCGGGTGGCTGGAACCAGCTGGCCCCACCCTTGCTGATGGGCGTGGTGCTGCTGCTGCAGTCGCTGTTTGCCCTTAGCCTGTTTGGTGTGGCGCGCAGCCACCGTCACCTGTATCGGGCGTATCTGGCCCAGCTGGCCTCTTTGCCATTGGCTGGCCTGGCGTACTGGTACGCTGGCTGGCTGTGGCCATCGCTGTTGTCGGCGCTGGCTTATCTGGGCTTGATCCTCTACACCGGTGCGTACTACGGGCGTCGGGGTTCGCCGCTGGCCGTGCCATTTCTGGCTGGCGCCTTGTTGAACGTGCTGCTGTCCAATGTGCTGTTTGGCCTGGTACTCAGCGGCCTGGCCTTGCCGGTTTCCCCCTTTGCCCTGCCCAAGCTGGGCTATGCCGCCGAGGCACTGTGTTTTGCGGTGGCGCTGGCGCGCAAGGTGCAGCTATTGCAGCGCCGTGTGGCCGATAGCCGCCGCCGCCATGAGCAAGAAGCGCTGCAGCTGGCGCAGGCCGAGGCGGCGACGGCCGCTGCCCGGCAGCAAGCGCGGGCCAGCCAGCTGCAGTTGGCCGCCACCAGCCACGATTTGTCGCAGCCGCTGGCATCGTTGCGGCTGGCGGTAGGGGCGCTGGCGCCGCTGCCACAGGCGGCGCCGGTACTGGCTCACGTGAACCGCACGCTGGATTACAGCGAGGCGCTGCTGGGCGGGCTGATGGCCGAGGCGCGCGGCCAACTGCAGACGGTGCCGGCCAGCTTGCCCTTGGGCCCGTTGCTAGCCGATGCCTGCCAGCGCCATGCCCCGGTAGCGGCCGCCAAAGGTTTGCGCCTGGTCTGCCACGACAGCGCTTGGCATTACCCGGCGGCGCCGCTGTTACTGGGGCGCATCCTGGATAACCTGCTGGTGAATGCCATCCGCTATACCGCTAGCGGGTCGGTGCTGCTGGGGGTGCGCTACCGGCCCGACGCGCGGGTGATCGAGGTGCGCGACAGCGGCCCCGGCCTGGCTGCTGGCCAGCTGCAGCGGCTGCTGCAGCCGTTCCAGCGTGGTGCAGGGCAGGGCGGCGACGGCCATGGCCTGGGCCTGCACATTACGCATTCGCTGTGCGAGGCGGCCGGCTATACGCTGGAGGTGCGCTCCACGCCTGGCAAGGGGGCGGTGTTTGCCGTGGTGCTGCCCTGGCCCGCCGCGGGCATGGCGACCGGTTGACCGAAGCAGCGTGGCTCGGGCAGGCCCAGGCCTATTTCGGCAAAGGCACTATCTACGCACTGGCGGTTGGTCGCGCTGACCTGAAACCAGTCGCGCCCGGCCAGCCAGCTAATGCCCAGGGTGTGGATGCTGTAATGCAGTGCCAGCGCCTCGCCAAAGCAGCCGAACACCACCCCGCGCGACAGCATCAGCAAACGCCAGGACAAGCTGCCCAGCACGTAGTGCAGCTGGGCCGAGTAGGCGTTGCCGGCATCCTGGCGGATAACGCGGGTGCGGCAGCGGGCGTATTGCTCGATGTCCAGGTTGGCTGGCTCGGCCACGTCGATTACCACCAGCTTTTTATCTGGCCGGCACAGCAGTGCCACCTCGTCGGCCTGCAGTTTGGCCGATTGGCTGTGGGTGCAGGCCACCACCGCGTCAACCTGGCCAATATCGGCAACACGGGTGTGCACGGCGATGCCGTGTTCGGCCTGTACCTCGGCCAGCGCGCTGGCATTGCCGCCGTAGCCCACCACCTCGTAGCCGGCGTTGCGTAGCGGCTGCAGGATAGCCGAGCCCAGAATGCCGTAAGGGCCGATGACCAGTACGCGGCCACGACCGGGGGCGATGGCGTGCGTTTGCAGCGCCCGGAACACGTCGGCCAGCAGCATGTTGGCGGTACCGTTATCGCCGATGGTGAACAGCAGCTTGGGGAAGCGTGCCTTCAGCTCGGCACCGTCGCGGCCAAACAGGCGCTTGGTGGAGGCTGCCAGCAAGATGACACGGGCACCGTTCTGTTCGGCCCACTCGGTGGCGGCGATGAATTGTGCCTTGGCCAGGCGGCGGCCATCGCGGGTCAGCATTTCTTCGGCGGTGACAAAAATGCCGCGCACACGGCCAGCCACGCCGCGCAGGTAAATGCGCGGGCCGTTGGCGTGGCCCAGACGCGGTGTCTGGCGGCCAAAAAAGCGTAGCCGCTCGTCCTCGTCACGCAGGTTGGTAATGAACACCACATCCACCGGTGGGCGGCCGGTGAGTACGCGTGCCAGGGCACGCAGGTCGCACAGCGCTACCAGCAGGCGCCACAGATTGGCCAGCATGGCTTGTCTCCTGTTATTGAAATCAGCCGCCATGCTAGGGCGGGCAGCGGCCATACTGAATACGCGGTGTCGCGTATTCTTCGCCCTGACCGTGCAAAGCACGTACAATCCGCCGATTGATTTTGCGGTATCTGCCATGACCATTACCCTCCCTGCCGGCGACGGCAAACCCGGCCTGCACTTTCGCAGTGTGCACCGCGAGCGCTATGACTTTGTGGCGCTGATTGCGGCCAACCCCGAGCTGGCCGAGTTTGTGCGCCACAACGAACACGGCATCGAAACCGTGGACTTCCATAACCCCGCCGCCGTGAAAGCGCTGAACCGCGCGCTACTGATGCACCATTACGGCGTGCTGTTCTGGGATATTCCGCCCGGCTACCTGTGCCCGCCGGTACCCGGCCGCGCCGACTACCTGCACCACGCCGCCGATCTGCTGGCCAAGAGCAATAAAGGCACCATTCCCAAGCGCGCCACCGTGCTGGATATCGGCGTGGGCGCCAACTGCATCTACCCGATAGTCGGCCGCCACGTGTACGGCTGGCGCTTTGTCGGTAGCGATATCGACGCCGACGCGCTGCGCATGGCGCGGCTGATCGTGGATGCCAACCCGCAGCTGAAAAGCGGCCTGAAGCTGCGCCAGCAAACCGATGCGGCCAACGTGTTCGACGGCATCATCAAGCGCGAAGACCGCTTCGACCTGACCATCTGCAACCCGCCGTTCCACGGCTCGGCCGCCGAGGCCGACGCTGCCGCACGGCGCAAGGTAGCCAACCTCACCGGCCAGCGCATGGCCAATGTGGAACTGAACTTTGGCGGCCGCCACCACGAGCTGTGGTGCGAGGGCGGCGAGGAGTATTTCCTGGCCACCATGGCGCGCCAGAGCGTGCGCTACGGCCGCCAGGTAGCGTGGTTCAGCTCGCTGGTGTCCAAGGTGGACAACGTACGCGGCTTGCTGCGCGAGCTGGAAATGTGCAACGCCCAGCGCGTGATCACGCTGGACATGGCACAGGGCAACAAGATCAGCCGCGTGGTGGCCTGGACCTTCCTGGACAAAGAAGCCATGGCCGAATGGCGCGAAGAGCGCTGGGAAGCCTGAGCGGCAGCCAACACCTGCCGCAGGCGGCGCCCACCAGGCGGTGCACCGCCCGCGGCCAGGTGCAAAGCAATACTTGATCTAGTGCATGGCTGAGTAAATACGTGGCTGATAAGGTGTGCATTAGATAGAAAGTATTAATTTTAAGTGCGTGTTTTTATGCTTTTTGCTTGTTAAAATGGATATTGCGCCGCCACTTAGCCCGCCTGGAAACCTGCTATGAAATTTGCCCTGCTTTGCCTGGCCGCCCTGGCCACCTTGTCTGCCAGCGCCAGTGCCAGCCGCCTGGACGATGTGCTGGCCGCCCGTGAAGTACGCGTGTGCATCTGGCCCGACTACTACGGTATTTCCTACCGTAACCCGAAAACCCGCCAGCTTAGCGGTGTGGATATCGACATGGCACAGGGCCTGGGGCGCGACCTGGGCGTGGCGGTGCGCTTTGTGGATAGCTCTTTTGCCAGCCTGATTGCCGATATCGAGCAAAACCGCTGCGATATCGCCATGTTTGCTATCGGTATCAACCCGGTGCGTAGCGAAAAGCTGCGTTTTACCCGCCCGCACCTGATCAGCGACATTTACGCCATTACGACCAAAAGTAACCGCCGCATTCAGCGCTGGGAAGACATCGACAAGCCCGGCATGGTGGTCGCGGTGGCCAAAGGCACGCTGCACGAGCCGGTGATGCGCGAAAAACTCAAGCAGGCCACGCTGCTGGTGACCGATACGCCGCAGGGGCGCGAGCAAGAAGTAGAGTCCGGCCGCGCTGATGTGTTCATGACCGACTACCCCTTTAGCCGCCGCATGCTGGAAACCACCGACTGGGCGCGCCTGGTGGCCCCACCTGCCACCTACCACCTTACCCATTACGCCTACGCCATGAAAAAGGGTGACGACGCCTGGTATGCCCGGGTAACGCGCTACCTGGACAGCGCACGGCAAGATGGCAGCCTGGCTGCGGCGATCAAACGCCACAAGCTGGACCCGGTAGCCGAGCGCTAGAGCAGGGTAGCCAGTGAGTCAGTACAGTAGCCTGCAGACCCGGCTTGGCCTGAACCAGCGTGCTACCTTTGTCATGGTGGTGGCGCTGGTACTGCTGTTTACTGCACTGGCCACCGCTTCGGTGCAGTGGCGTTTGCGTAGCGAGGCGCTGGCGCGCCAGTTTGCGCTAGCCAACCTGACGGTGCGTGCACTGGAAGACCAGCTCACCCAGAGCCTGAACGTGGTGGAGCGTACCTTGCTGCTGTCTGGCAGCACCCCGCAGCGCAGCGACAAGCTGAAAGCCTTCCTGCAGCAGGCGCCTTATATCCGCTCCATCGCACTGGAAAACGGCCAGGGGGTTGTGGAAGCCAGCACCAATGCGGCCAACCTGGGGCTGCGCCTGCCGCGTAGCCAGTTCATGCCGCAAAGTACCGAGCCGCTGGGCGTGCTGCGTACCGGCCCGCTCACCGCCGGGCGGGATTTTGCCGACAGCCCGCTGGCTGGCCAGCCAGCGCAGAGCGGCATCAGTTTTATCCCCGTGGCGCTGGACGTGATGCAGGACGACCAACGCTGGGTCACCGTGCTGGCCGCGCTGAATACCGATTATTTCCTGAATTTCTATAGCAACCACATCAGCCCGCAGCAGGGCCAGGTGGCGCTGCTGCGTTACGACGGCAGCCTGATGATCAGCACCGACCCGCAGGCTCGCCCTGGCCAGCCAGGCCCCAGCCGCTTGCTGGCCGCCAGGCTGGCGCAGACCGATGCCGACAGCTACCGCGAAACCTGGCCGGGTGGGCAGCGCGTGCTCACTGCCTACCGTGCCTCGCGCGTGTATCCCTTTGTGCTGGCCGTGCACCTGGACGAGGCGCGTGCGCTGGCGCCCTGGCGGCAGGAAGCCTGGCGCACGGCCTGGGTCGTGGCGGGCGTGCTGCTGATACTGCTGGGCGTGGCCACGCTGTATTTCCTGCGCTTCGAGCGCCTGGCGCGGGCGCGGGCGCGCGACGAGCAAGACCTGCGCATTGCCGCCGCGGCGTTCGATTCGCAAGAAGGCATTTTTGTCACCGATACCCGCAGCGTGATTCTGCGGGTGAACAGTGCGTTTACCCGCATTACCGGCTACACCCAGGCCGAGGCGGTAGGGCAAACGCCTGTGCTGCTGAGCTCCGGCCGCCACGGCCCGGCGTTTTATGCCCATCTGTGGCACCAGCTACTCAGCCACGGCAACTGGAGTGGCGAAATCTGGAACCGCCGCAAAAGCGGCGAAATCTACCCCGAATGGCTCACCATTACCGCCGTACAAGACGCGCGTGGCGAGGTAAGCCATTACGTGGCCATGCTCACCGACATTACCCAGCGCAAGGCAGCCGAGCAGGAAATCCAGCAGCTTGCCTACTACGACCCGCTGACCCGCCTGCCCAACCGCCGCCTGCTACTGGAGCGCCTGCAGCATGCGCTGGCGCACCCGGACGGCGAGGGCGCGCTGCTGTTTATCGACCTGGACAACTTCAAGACGCTGAACGACACCCTGGGGCACGACCAGGGCGATGCGCTTTTGCAGCAGGTTGGCCGCAGGCTGCAGGCCGGGGTCAGCGAAAGCGACACGGTAGCGCGGCTGGGCGGCGACGAATTCGTGGTGTTGCTGCCGGCATTGGGCAGCCATGTCGCCGACGCCGCTGCCGTGGCGCAGCGCATGGGCGAAAGCCTGCGCCTGGCGCTCAACGCTGCCTACGACCTGAACGGCCACGACTACCAGTGCACGCCCAGTATCGGTATCTCGCTGTTTGCCGACGGCCCGCGCCAATGTGACGACCTGATGAAGCGTGCCGACATGGCGCTGTACAGCGCCAAGGCAGCAGGGCGTAATACCGTGCGCTTTTTTGATATGGCACTACAGCGCAGCGTGGCCGAGCAGGCCCGGCTGGAAAGCGCGCTGCGCCGCGTGCTGGCCGAAGAACAACTGAGCTTGCACTACCAGCCGCAAGTGGACGCCAGTGGCCAGATCTGCGGTGCCGAAGCCCTGCTGCGCTGGCACGATAGCGTGCTGGGCGATTTGTCGCCGCAGCGTTTTGTGCCGCTGGCCGAAGATACCGGCCTGATCGTGCCCATCGGGCTATGGGTACTGGAGCAGGCCTGCTGGCAGCTGGCACGCTGGGCGGCCAACCCGCACACCGCGGGGCTGAGCCTGTCGGTGAACGTGAGCGTGTGCCAGCTGCGCCAGCCGGATTTTGTCGCGCAGCTGCGCGCCATCCTGGCGCAAACCGGCGCATCACCTGCGCAACTGGTGCTGGAGCTGACCGAAAGTGTGCTGATGGACGACGATGGCAGCGGCAGCCGCAAGCTGCACGCACTACGCCGCCTGGGGGTGCACCTGGCGCTGGACGACTTCGGCACCGGTTATTCCTCGCTCAGCTACCTGAAAAAGCTGCCGCTGGACCAACTGAAACTGGATCAGTCGTTTGTGCAGGGTATGCTGAATGACGGCCACGATGCGGCCATCGTGCGTGCGGTGCTGGGCCTGGCGCAAAACCTGCGGCTGGATGTGCTGGCCGAGGGCGTGGAAAGCCAGGCGCAGTACGACAGCTTGCTGGCCTGTGGCTGCCAGCACTTCCAGGGTTATCTGTTTGGCGCGCCGCAGCCGCTGGCCGCCTTCGAACAGCTGCTGGCGGCCACCCATAGCCGCAACTAGGTTTTGTTGCCGCCTTGCGCAGCGGCGGCACGCAGCTTGTCTTTCTTGCTCATGCGTTTGCCCTTGATACCGCCGTTATCGTCGGCTGCGGCCAACCTGGCGGCCGGGGTATCGGTGGCCGGGTAGGCGGCCAGCTGCTCGCGGGCAATCTTCAAACCCAGGCGTTTTTCTATCAGGCGAAAATGCGCCCGGCTATCGGCGTCGATCAGGCTGATGGCCTCTCCTGCTTGCCCGGCGCGCCCTGTGCGGCCAATGCGGTGGGTGTAATCCTGCGGCGAGCGTGGCAGCTCGGCATTGATCACCGCGGGCAGGTCGGGGATATCGATACCGCGCGCCGCCAGGTCGGTGGCCACCAGCACCTGCAGCGTGCCGTTTTTCAGGTTGTCCAGTACGCGCTCGCGCCGCCCCTGCGCCAGCTCGCCGTGCAGGGCGGCGGCACGGATGCCTTCGCGTTGCAGCCATTGCGCCAGCTCGGCGGCGTCGTGCTTGCTGTTGACGAAGACCAGCACCTGCGGCCACGCCGCCTCGCGCAGCAGCGCCAGCAGCACGGCGTAGCGGTTGGCCGCGTTGATCTCGATGGCGCGCTGGCGAATGTCCGGCGCCGCTTCGTCGGCAATAGCCACGCGCTGCGGCTGGTTCAGCAGGCGTGCGGCCAACTGCTGTATGTTGGCCGCAAAGGTGGCCGAGAACATCAGCGTCTGGCGCTGTGCCGGCAGCAGGGCCAGGATGCGGCCCAGCTCGTCGGCAAAGCCCAGTGCCAGCAGGCGGTCGGCCTCGTCCAGCACCAGGGTGTCGATGCTGCCCAGCGGCACGGCGTTGTTGTCGATCAGGTCCAGCAGGCGGCCTGGCGTGGCCACCAGAAAATCGGCCCCGCCGCGCAGCGCCATCAGCTGCGGGTTGATCGATACGCCACCGTAGGCCACCACGATCTTGGGGCGCGGCAGGTGGGCAGACAGCTGCCACAGGGTGTCGCCTACCTGCTGCGCCAGCTCGCGCGTGGGCAGCAGGATCAGGCTGCAGCCCCGGCCAGCGGCCAGCTGTTTTTGCAGCAGCGGCAGGCAGTAGGCAGCGGTTTTGCCCGAGCCGGTGCGGGCGGTGGCCAGCACGTCGTGGCCGGCCAGCACGGGCGGGATGGCGGCTTGCTGGATAGCGGTGGCGGTGTCAAAGCCGGCGTCGGCCAGCGCGCGTTGCAGCGCTGCGTCGAGCGCCAGGGTAGAAAAAGGCATGGGCAGGGCCGGGTAAGGTGCAAAGGCGGCAGTCTACGGGGTTTGCGCGGTGGCAACCAGCGCAGCCATCACGCCACGGCTTTGGCATGACGATTGACGGCGCCGCTCTGGATACGGATGATTCAAGCGCTTGTTTGATTATTGCCATCCCGTAGCCGAGGCCCCATGAAAAACCGCGAAGAAGACCTGTTCGTGCCCGTTACCGCCAGCGATACCCTGTACGTAAAGCGCATCCGCCACCCGCAGCACGACGGCCAGCCGGTACTGATGGTGCACGGGGTGATGGCCAACGGGCGCATTTTTTATTCCGATAGCGGTAAAGGGCTGGCGCATTACCTGGCCAGCCAGGGCTACGACGTGTACGTGGCCGACCTGCGCGGGCGCGGGCGCAGTACGCCGCGCATCAGCCGCCATGCCCGCCACGGCCAGACCGAGATCATTCGCGAAGACCTGCCGGCGCTACACGCGGCGGTACGCCAGCATAGTGGCGGCCAGGCAGTGCACTGGATGGCGCACTCCTGGGGCGGGGTGCATATGAGCAGTGCGCTGCTATACCAGCCAGCGCTGATCCCGCAGGTGGCCAGCCTGGTGTATTTCGGCAGCAAGCGCAGCGTGCACGTGCGTAACCTGAACAAGCTGCTGGAGGTGGATCTGATGTGGAACGGCGTGGCGCGGCTGCTGTGCCGCAGCGTGGGCTACCTGCCGGCGCAGCGTATCGGCCTGGGGGCCGACGACGAAAGCAACAAGAGCCATTGGCAGAGCAAGCAGTGGGCCAAGGTGCGCCCTTGGGTAGATAGCGATGACGGCTTCGACTACGCCGCCGCCGCGCAGCGCCACAGCCTGCCGCCGGCGCTGTATTTTGCCGCGCAGAACGACCCCTGCCGTGGCCACCCCGACGACGTGCGGCGTTTTCGCGCAGAGAGCGGCGCCCACCTGTCGCGCGTACACCTGCTGGCGCGCCACACCGGCCATCGCCACGATTACGACCACGTGAGTCTGCTGACGCACCCGGATGCGGCCAACGATCATTTTCCGCTGGTATTGGCCTGGCTGGCTGGCCAGCACCACCACGTGGCCGAGCACCCGGGCGCTTGATCTGGCGCATTGGCGGCAGGCTGCGCGCATGGTACAAAGCCCGCCTTGATGTTTTTTGCCGGATGCCGCCATGACTGTTTTGCAATTTGACCTGGATGCCGTGCTGGACACCCTGGCCGATAAGGGCTGGGTGGTGATTCCGCACGCCTTGCCCGCTGCGCTGGTGCAAAATCTGCGCGACACCTGCCTGTCGGTATGGCAGCAGGGCTTGTTTCACGAGGCAGCCACCGGCCGCGCCACCGGCCAGGCGCGCCGCGCCGAGATCCGCAGCGACTCGGTACTGTGGCTGGACCAGGTAGCCGCCGAGCCGGCGGTGCTGGCGTATAACGCCGCCATGGACGACATCATGCACGCGGTGAACCGCGGCCTGTACCTGGGCCTGGCCGAGCTGGAATCGCACTTTGCCGTCTACCCGGCGGGCGCGTTCTACAAGAAGCACCTGGACCGTTTCCAGGACGACGACGCGCGCACGCTGACCACGGTGTTTTATCTGAATGAAGGTTGGCCGCAGGATGCGGGCGGGCAGATCCGCCTGTATCTGGACGAGGCGTGCAGCGAGTATCGCGATATCGAGCCGGAAGCCGGTACGCTGGTGTTGTTCCTGTCAGACCGCTTCTGGCACGAGGTACTGCCGGCGCGGCAGCAGCGTTTGTCGGTTACCGGCTGGTACCGCCGCCGCAGCGACCGCGTGCTGTGAACCCCCTGGCAGCCCGCAGTGGCCTGTGGCGTTTAGCCCAGGCTGTATAGCGGGGTGCCCAGCTCGCTGTTGATGCCGGTGTCCCCTACCACGCAGTTACGGCCACTGCGTTTGGCGTGATACAGGCGCTGGTCGGCCAGCTGTAGTAGCGCGGCCGGGGTATCGGCCCCGTGTTGCAGGCTGGCGACGCCGGCGCTGATGGTGACCACCGGGCTGACCTGTGATGCAGGGTGCGGGATGGCCATGTTTTCTACCGTGTGGCGCATGCTTTCCAGTAGCTGCCAGGCCCCCTGGCTTTGGGTGGCGGGCAGAATCACCACGAACTCCTCGCCGCCATAGCGTGCCGCCAGGTCGCCGGGGCGGCCCAGGTTGGCCGCAATGGTTTGCGCCAGCTGTTGCAGTACCCGGTCGCCCATGGCGTGGCCGCAGTGGTCGTTGTATTGCTTGAAGCAGTCCACATCGATGATGGCGATCGATAGCGGCAGCTGGTTGCGGCGGGCGCGCTCCCATTCGCCCTGGTAAACCTGGTCCAGCTGGCGGCGGTTGGGCAGCTCGGTCAGGCCATCGATATTGGCCAGGCTTTCCAGCATGCGGCGCTGGCGCTCCAGCTTCAGGTGGGTGGCGACCCTGGCTTTGACGATGACTTCGTTCAGCGGTTTGGTGATGTAGTCCACCGCGCCGCGCAGCAGGCCCTGTGCCTCGTCTTCCGGCCTGTCCTGGCCGGTGATGAAGATCACCGGGATATGCTTGGTGCGCGCGTCGTGGCGCAGGGCTTGCAGTACGGCAAAGCCGTCCATTTCCGGCATGACCACATCAAGCAATACCAGATCAGGGTGGTGTTCGCGCGCCAGCTGCAGGGCTTGCTGACCGTTTTTGGCCATCAGTACGGTGTAGTCGGCCTTCAGCAGGCCGTCCAGCAGGTGCAGGTTGATGACGACATCGTCCACGATCAGGATTTTTTGTTGTTGTTTCATGCGGTACTTCCGATGGGCAAGTCCAGTGTCTTGATCAGTGTTTGCAGCTGTCTGTAAGCCTGATCATATTCTATCTGATCAAGTAATTTACCAATATTAATCAAATGCTCATGGCAATCGATAGGCATTGCATCAAAAAGTGCCGCTAATGCCTCATCGGCACGGGAGTCGGCGTGTTTGAGCTTATCTTGCAAATGTTGCAAAAGACGCACTTGCTCCAGCGGTGTTTTGGGTGTGACGGTGCTGCGGGCGGGTGGACTGCTCGCTGCCTGTAGCTGGTGCAGGGTTTTTTCCAGCTCGTCCTGCAGCTCGGGCAGTAGCGCTTCGGCGGCCAGGCGCTGATGGTCGCGCAGGGCACTGTCGATATCGCTGGCGAGCCGGGCCAGGCGCTGCGCATCCACATAGGCGGCGGCGGCTTTCAGGCTGTGCGTGTGGTATTCGATCGCGGCCCAGTCGCCTGCTTCGCGCAGTAGCTGCAGCTTGGCCGGTAGCTGGCGGTAGCTGCTGACAAAGTGGTATTGCAGGCGTTGCGCCAGGTTGTGGCTGCCCTGGCGTGGTGTGGCGGCCAGCTGCCGGCGCGGCTGGTGGGCGGGTAGCCAGCGCAGCAGGGCGGCAATCAGCTCGTCGGGTACGATGGGCTTGTCCAGATGATCGTTCATGCCGGCGGCCAGGCTAGCCTGGTGGTCGCTGACCATGGCGTGGGCGCTGAGTGCCACGATGGGCAGGCTGGCGTGTGCCGGGTTGGCACGTATCTGCCGGGTGGCGGCGAAGCCGTCCAGCATGGGCATCTGGATATCCATCAGCACCAGGTCGTAGTGGCCTATGTTGACGGCGTCTACGGCATCCACGCCATTTTCGGCGATGTCGATCAGCAGCCCGCTGTCTTCCAGCATGCCCAGCACCACTTCGCGGTTGATGGCGTTGTCGTCTACCAGCAGTACGCGGCAGCCGGCGACGCTGGACAGGCTGGCCAGCTGCAGGGCCAGGCGTTGTTTTTCGTCGGGCGGGGCGGGCAGGGCGTGGCCGGCCAGGCTTTGCAGCAGGGTCAGTACGCTGGCAGGGCGCGGGGGTTTGGCCAGGGTGCCTTGCAGGCCGGCTGGCTGCTCGTCTTCGTTATCGCCATAGGGCTGGGTCAGCATGACCACGGCCGGCTCGCGCGGCAGGCGGGCGGCGCGCAGGCGTTGCAGGGTGTCGGTGCCACTCCAGCCTGGCATCTGGCTGTCCAGCAGGACCAGGTCTACCGGCTGGCCTTGCTCGCAGGCTTGGTGTAGCCGGGCCAGCGCGGCCATGCCATCGCTGGCTTCGCTGACCTGCATGCCCAGGCTGAACAGCATATTGCTGAGCGCACTGCGTGCTTGCGGGTGGTCGTCTACTACCAGGATGTGGCGGCCAGGCAGCGGGGTGTCGGGGGCGGTATCGGTTTGCCATGGCAGGGTGAGGCGCAGGGTAAAGCGGCTGCCGTGGCCGGGCTGGCTGTCTACCAGTAGCTCGCCTTGCATCAGGTTGGCCAGCTGTTTGCAAATGGCCAGCCCCAGGCCGGTGCCACCGTAGCGCCGGGTGACCGAGCCATCGGCCTGGGTAAACGAATGGAACAGCTGCTCGCGCAGGGCCGGCTCTATGCCGATGCCGCTATCTTGCATGGTAAAGCTCAGGGTGACGCTGTGGGCGTCTTGCTCGGCCACGCTCACCGACAGGGCAATCTGGCCGCGCTCGGTAAATTTGGCGGCGTTGCTGGCCAGGTTGCACAGGATTTGCTCCAGCCGTAGCGGGTCGCCTATCAGCCGGCCGGGCACGTTGGCCGCCATCTGGCAGATGGGCTCGATGGGTTTGCCCTGGATGCGCAGCACCATCACGTCGGTGACGCGTTCCAGCACACTGTCCAGCGTGAATGGCACGCTTTCCAGACTGAGTTTGCCGGCTTCTATTTTGGAAAAATCCAGAATGTCGTTCAGGATTTGCAGCAGGCCTTCGCCGTTGGCCAGGATCTTGTGCAGGTAATGGCCTACTTGCAGGTCGGGGTCGCGTTGCAGGGCCAGCCGGGCCATGCCCAGTATGGCGTTCATCGGGGTGCGGATTTCGTGGCTCATATTGGCCAGAAACAGCGATTTGGTGCGCGTGGCGTCCTCGGCGCGCTGCCGCGATTCGGCCATGGCCTGCTCGGCGGCCTTGCGTGCGCTGATATCCATGATGACCACCACCATGCCGGCGTCCGGGTCGGCCGGGTTCACCAGCTTGGCGCTGATGGCGCACCATACCGCGCTGCCATCCTGGCGGCGCAGCGCCATATCGGTTTCCAGATAGCTGCTGCGGGTCAGGTGGCCGGTGAGCTGGTAGTCGCTTTCGCTCAGGTAAACCAGCTGCGTGGGCTGTTTGTCCAGCGCGCCTTGCGGGTAGCCCAGTATCTGCCCGAAGCCCAGGTTGCATTGCTGGAAGATGCGGTCGCGCACAAAGGCAATGCCGACCAGTGCGTTGTCCAGAATGGCTTGCTGCTCTAGCCGTATCTGGTTTAGCCGGGCGGTGCGTTCCTGTACCTGGCGTTCCAGGTTGTCGTACAGCCGTGCGTTGTCGATGGAGACCAGTGCTTGCAGGGTGAGCATGCGCAGGAAGGTGAGCCGCTCGTGGCTGAACGCGTGCTGGGTCTGGCGGTTTTCCAGATACAGCACGCCGATGACCTGCTGCTTGCGCAAAATGGGCAGGCACAGTACCGAGCCGGGCTGGTGCTGTTCTACATAGGGGTCGGCATGGAAGCGTGGCGAGGCGGCCAGGTTGCCTTCTATCAGGGCTTCGCCGGTGCGGATCACGTAGCGCAGCAGCGATAGCGGCAGCTGCGGGTGCTGGCGGGCGTCCAGCAGCACGGGGTCGGGCTTGCTGCGCTGGCTGTCGCCTTGTTCCAGCAGCCAGTGGTTCTGGTAGTGCAGCAGCAGACGGGCGTATTGCGCGCCGGTGTTCTCGCGCACGATGTCCAGCAGCCGGGCCAGTACCCGGTCCAGGCTGAGCTCGCCGGACAGGGCTCGGGTGGCTTTCAGGATGGAGGCCAGGTCGAGCGAGCCGGTGCTGTCTGTCGCGGTGTGGCTGCCGGGTGTGTGTGCGGGCGGCGTGCTGGCATCCGCTGGCGGCTGGGCGAGCTGCACGCCAGCGGCCTGGTAGTGCTGCTGCAGCTGGCTGGCTTTGCCACTGGCCCCCCAGGCCTGGTAGCCCTGCCAGGCTTGCGTCAGGAAGAGCTGGGCAATGGCAGGTTGGCCGCAGCTTAGCCAGTAGTCGCCATAGTTTTCGCAGGCCATGGCGGCGATATGGGCAAAACCGTGCCGGTTGGCGTGCTCTATGGCTTGCTGGTAGTGCTGTTGCGCCGCGAGCGGCTGCTCGTGCAGCCGGGCTTGTTCGGCCTGCAGCAGGCTGTTGCGGGCGGCGAAGTTGTCCGGGCACAGCGTGGCCCAGTGCGCATGACGGGCCAGGCAGGCGGCCAGCGTCGCTTGCCAGTGCGCCCGCTCGGGGTGCGCCGGCTGTTCGCGCAGGGCGCGGGCCAGAATCAGGCCGCTGTAGAACGTGGCTTCGGCTTCCTTGAACTGGCCGGCAACGTTGGCCGCAATGTGGGGTAGCTGGTCGGTCAGCGCGACCGCGTCGGGGCTGCGCAGCAGGTAGCCGGTAAACAGCTTGCTGAAATGGTAGTAGGCCAGGTGCAGCGGGCTGTGCTGGTAGTGCTGCAGGAAGTCTTGTTCGCTGAACGATTCGTCATCGAAGCTGTGCGGCTGGTAGCTTAGCCCCATCAGGCAGCACAGCGGCTGTACGCTGCTGACACGGGTGCAGTCGTACATGTCTTGCCGGGCAGGGTTTTGCAGGCGTTGCAGGTCTTGCTCGCCCAGCTCCAGCAGGGCGGGCAGGTACTGGCCCTGCATGATGCGGTCGGTGCCGCGCACGGCCAGGATATAGCCCTCGTTCAGCAGGTCGCCGCTTTCCTGGCTCCAGTGCAGGGCCTCCTGGTAATAGCCGTTCAGGCTGCGCAGCGGGTGCTGCCAGTGCCCCAGTTTGCTGGCGTACAGGAAGTGGGTATTGCCGCGGATGGCAAGATGGGGCTGCTTGCTGGACAGTGCCAGCGCCTGCTGGCCCCACTGCTCGCCAACCTGGTACTGCTGGTGCAGCTGCCCCAGCGTAAAGCCGTACAGGGCGTAGGCGTAGGGCGACAGCTCGCTGTGGCCGTGCGTGAGCGATAGCCGGGTCATGTGCAGGATGGCGATGGCGTCCAGGGTAAGTTGGCCGGACAGGTAGGCGGCGTGGCTTACGCCAAACAGCAGCGCCATGGCAGCTTGCGCCGTGTGGTCGGTCATCTGGCCCAGCTCGTCCAGTACGGTGCAGTGGGGCAGGCCGTGCGCGGTGCCCAGCGCGTCTTCCAGTGCTTGCAGCTGGGTGGCTTGTTCGGCCTGGGTTGTGGGCAGGGTAATGCCCAGCCTGGCCAGGCCGTGGCGTTGCAACTGCAGGGCATCGTGAAAGCGCCCTTGCAGCAGGTATTGGTGCATCTGCACCAGATAGCCTTCGATTTGCGTGGCGGTGCAGGGGCTGTGGGCTTGCAGCTGCGGGTAGAGGCTGTCGGCCAGGGCAAACTGGCCGCAGTGGCTGGCGGCATCACACAGGCCCAGCAGGATAAGGCGCAGGTCGTTACTGGCGGCGTGGTCGGGTAGCAGCTGCTGTGCCAGCTGCATGTGGTGCAGGGCGGCGGGGTAGGCGGCTGCGCCTTGTGCCAGCTGGCCGGCTTTGTAGTTCAGGACGGCCAGCTGTTCGCGCTCGGCCGGGTCGTGCAGCAGTGATATGGCCGGGTTCAGCTGTTCCAGGATGGCGTACAGGTCATCTTGCAGCTGGGTGCTGTGCGCCAGCAGGCTGCGGCCAACCTTCAGGTGTTGCTGGAGCTGGCCGGCTTCGTCGCACAGGGCGTAGGCGGCTTGCTGGATACGGTCGTGTACAAAGCGGTAGTCGTCTTGCCCGGCGGTGCTGTCGTGGCTACCGTGGCGTATCAGTTCGTCGGCCAGTGCGGGTTTGAGCTGTAGTCGTGCACTGGCTGGCGGCAGGGCGGCAATGCGCGCTAGCTGGCTCAGGGTAAAGCGGTTACCCAGGGTGGCGGCCAGCTGGAGCAGGGCCTGGGTGTTGGCGGGCAGGCTGCGCAGCTTGTCTACCATCAGCGCCACGACATTGTCGGTAAAGGCGGTGTTGTCCAGCGCTTGCTGTTGCCAGCACCAGCGCGCCTCGGCCGGGTGGTAGAACAGCAGGCCGCGGTCGTACAGGCTGCGCAGGAACTGGCGCAGGAAAAACGGGTTGCCCTGCGTTTTGTGCAGGCATAGCGTGGCCAGTGGGCTAATGCTGTCTACCGGGCATTGCAGGGTGTCGGCCAGCCATTGGCTGATGTGCTCTTGCGCCAGCGGCGCAATGTGCAGGGTTTGTACGGCGACGCCTTGTTGCGCCAGGGTGCTGTGCAGGCTTGCCAGCGGGTGAGCCGGCCCGGTTTCGTTGTCACGGTAGGCTCCCAGCAGCAGGATGTGCCGTGCTTGCGGGCTGGTGAGCAGCTGTTCTATCAGGCCCAGTGTGGCCGGGTCTGCCCATTGCAGGTCGTCCAGAAAGATCACCAGCGGGTGGTAGGGGCTGGCAAAGGTGGTGGCCAGGGTCAGCAGTAGCCGGTGTAGCCGGTGTTGTGCTTCTTGCGGTGGCAGCGACGGGCTGACGTGTTGGCTTGGCAGCAACAGGCCCAGCTCTGGTAGCAGGGTACACAGGATGTCGGTTTGTTCACCCAGTGCCTGGCGCAGTAGCTGCGACCACTGTGCCAGCTGGCTTTGCGGCAGGGTCAGCAGCTGGCGTAGCAAGTCCTGAAACGCCTGGATGACGGCTGCGTAGGGCGTGTGGCGTTTGTACTGCTCGCATTTACCCGCCACAAAGAAACTGCCTTGTTCGCTGGCGGGCTGGCGCAGGGCGTCGGCCAGGGCCGATTTACCCACCCCGGCGTAGCCACCCAGTAGCACCAGCTCGTTGTGCGGGCCACGGCAGCGCGCAAAAGCTTGTAGCAGCTGGTTTACCTGGTGGGCTCGCCCGTACAGGTTACCCGGCAGGACGAGTTGGCCGCGCGGGCTGCCACTGGCGGCAGGGTTGTGTGCGGGCTGGGTGTCGGCCAGCAGCTGGCGGCACAGCTGCAGGTCATTTTTGAGCAGGGCGATGGTCTGGTAGCGGCGGTCCGGGTGTTTTTCCAGTAGCCGCTGTACCACGGCTACCAGCTGCGGCGGCAGGGCGGCGAAGGCGGGCAGCTGAAAGTCCGGGCTGCGTGCCAGGTGGCTGTGTACCAGCTCCATGGCGTCCTGGCTGTCGAAGGGCAGCCGGCCGCTGAGCAGCTGGTACAGGGTGACACCCAGCGAGTAGTAGTCGGCACGGTAACCCAGCGTATGGCTGGTGCGGCCGGTGTGCTCGGGCGAGCTGTAGGCCAGCGTGCCTTCGTGTAACGGCCCGGTGGGGTGCTCGTAGCTAGGCGGCTGGGCCAGGCCAAAGTCGATCAGCTGTAGCTGGTGCGTGTCGGCATTCCACACCATATTGGACGGGTTGATATCGCGGTGTACCAGCTGTGCCTGGTGTACGCAGTCCAGCGCATCGCAAAGCTGCAGGCTCATTTCCAGTACCAGCGCCGGTGGCAATGCCTGGCCGGCCTGCGCTAGCAGCTGGCTCAGCGCCACGCCACCGCAGTCTTCCAGCACCATCACCCAGTGCTGCTGGTGCTGCAGTAGGGCCAGCGGCTGCACGATGCCGGCGTGGGCAAAGCGCTGCAGACAGGCATACTCGGCCTGAAAGCGCGCCACCTCGGCGGGCTGTGGCTGCGGGTTGCGCAACACCTTCATGATGACAGGTTGGCCGCTTTGCCGGTGCTGGCTGCGGTAGATCAGCGAGGTGCCGCTATCGTGTAGCAGGCTGCCTGGGTGGTAAGCGGGCAGTGTGATCATGGTGTGAGCCTGTGTTCCTGCGTGTGCGGTGTGCCGCCTGTGCGCATGCCTGCTTGCCTTGGGTGGGAGGCAGCCGGGTAGCTGGCGGGGTATCTGCTAGCTTTTTATATAGAACATGTACTTATTTTATGATTTTGTGTGAAACAAAGGCCGATTTGCCACTAATTTGATGCAATTTGTATGGTCTGCTCGCTAGCTGTGGCATTTTATGCAGACAGTCGGCGGCACCTGGCTGGCCACCAGGCAGCCAAGCACTGCGCCAAATGGCCTGCCAATGGCGTGCCAGGGTTGGCCGCAGCCTGCTTGCCGCCGCGCCACGCTTTCCCCGCCTTCCCCTATACGGTTAGAATCGGGCTTTGTTTTTCAATCATTCAGATTCCGCCACATGCTCACTTTCCAGGAAATCATCCTCACCCTGCAGCACTACTGGAACCGTCAGGGCTGCGCTTTGTTGCAGCCGTACGATACCGAAGTGGGCGCAGGCACCTCGCACACTGCCACCTTCCTGCGCGCCCTGGGCCCGGAGCCGTGGCACGCTGCCTACGTGCAGCCTAGCCGCCGCCCCAAAGATGGCCGCTACGGCGAAAACCCGAACCGCCTGTTCCAGCATCACCAGTTCCAGGTGGTACTGAAGCCTTCGCCACCGGATATCCAGGACCTGTACCTGGGCTCGCTGCGCGAGCTGGGCATCGACCCGGCCATTCACGACATCCGCTTTGTGGAAGACGACTGGGAAAACCCCACGCTGGGCGCCTGGGGCCTGGGCTGGGAAGTCTGGCTGAACGGCATGGAAGTGACCCAGTTCACCTACTTCCAGCAAGTCGGCGGCCTGGACTGCAAGCCGGTACTGGGTGAAATCACCTACGGCCTGGAACGCCTGGCCATGTACCTGCAAGACATCGAAAACGTCTACGAGCTGGTGTGGACGCGCCTGCCGGACGGCACCGTGGTGACCTACGGCGACGTGTTCTTCCAGAACGAGTTCGAGCAATCGAAATACGCCTTCGAAGAAAGCAATGTCGAGCTGCTGTTCAAACAGTTTGCCGACTACGAAAGCGAAGCCAAACGCCTGCTGGACGCCGGCCTGCCGCTGCCGGGCTACGAAACCATCCTGAAAGCCGGCCACACCTTCAACCTGCTGGATGCCCGTGGCGCCATTTCGGTCACCGAGCGTGCCGCCTACATCGGCCGCATCCGCAACCTGTCCCGCGGTGTGGCCCAGGCTTATTACGATGCGCGCGAAGCCCTGGGCTTCCCGATGTGCAGAAAAGACTAAGCCATGAAGACAGCGGTAGCCTTTTTCACCCTGATTGCGGTGCTGGCCGGCCTGACCTGGTACTTGGCCAGCCAGCAGGAAGCCCCGCAGCAGGAAGGCAACTTCCAGGTGTACCAAAGTGGTGACGCGCTGGAGCTGGCCATCGACCTGGACAGCATTGCCAATGTGAACGAAGGCCTTGTCCGCTTCATCAACCAGGAGCGTTACGCCGAGAAAAAGCAGGAAGACAGCCTGGGTATCAGCTACCAGGTACGCCGCCTTGAAGGCCGTGCCGATTGCCAGAACATGCAATACGCCTTTGTGAACACCAGCTACTGGACCAAGCGCAACCAGCATGTCTACACCCAGATGTTCCAGCTGCAGCGCTTTAACTGGACCTTCGTGCCGGTGGAGCAGGGCTCCATCGCCGAAACCATGCTGAAGATTGTCTGCCGCCTGGCACCTAACGCCCCCAGCGAAAAGATTGAATGACCATGACCCAACAAGCCACCTTGCTGATTGAGCTGCTCACCGAAGAGCTGCCGCCAAAAGCACTGGAAAAGCTGGCCAACAGCTTTGCCGACACCATTACCGACGAGCTGAAAAAGCTGCAGTTTGCCGCGGCCGACGCGGCGGCCAACGTGTACGCCAGCCCGCGCCGCCTGGCGGTGCAGATTCCGGCTGTGGCCGCCATCCAGCCCGACCAGCACACCGTGCGCCGTGGCCCGGCGGTGTCTGCCGGCATGAAAGACGGCCAGCCGTCGCCCGCGCTGGCCGGTTTCGCCCGCTCCTGCGGCGTGGACGTGGCCGCGCTGACCACCGTGCACGACGGCAAGCAGGACGTGTACGCCTACGAATCCACCAAAGCCGGCGAGGCGCTGTCTGCCGTGCTGTCCGGCATCGTGGCCACCGCCCTGAAAAAGCTGCCAGCACCCAAGCTGATGCGCTGGGCCGACCTGGACCTGCAATTCGTGCGCCCGGTGCACGGCCTGATGATGCTGCACGGCGAGCACGTGATCGCCGGCGAGGTTCTGGGCCTGCAAAGCCGCAACCTTACCCGCGGCCACCGCTTCCTGTCTGCCGGTGACGTGACCGTGGCCAACGCCGATGCCTACGCCCGCACCCTGGCCGAGGAAGGCAAAGTCATTGCCAGCTTCACCGCCCGCCGCGAGCTGATCCGCCACAAGCTGGCCGAAGCCGCCGCCCGCCTGAACGCCACCATCGCCGCCCCGGACGCGCTGTTTGACGAAGTCACCGGCCTGGTGGAATGGCCGGTGGTGCTGGAAGCCGGCTTCGAAGCCGAGTTCCTGAACGTGCCGCAGGAATGCCTGATTCTGACCATGCAGCAGAACCAGAAGTACTTCCCGCTGCTGGACGGCGAAGGCAAGCTGATGAACCGCTTCCTGCTGGTGTCCAACCTGCAGACAGACGACCCGCGCTACATCATCGGCGGCAACGAGCGCGTACTGCGTGCCCGCTTGTCCGACGCCAAGTTCTTCTACGAGCAAGACCAGAAGCAGCGCCTGGACAGCGGCCTGCCGCGCCTGGCCAATGTGGTGTACCACAACAAGATCGGCAGCCAGCTGCAGCGTGTAGAACGCCTGCAGACCATTGCCGCCGCCATCGCCACCCAGCTGGGTGCCGACGCCACGTTGGCCGCACGCGCCGCCTATCTGGCCAAGGCCGATCTGGTGTCCGACATGGTGGGCGAGTTCCCCGAGCTGCAAGGCATCATGGGCCGCTACTACGCCCGCCTGGACGGTGAAGACGCCGCCGTGGCCGACGCCATCGAAGGCCACTACCACCCGCGCTTTGCCGGCGACAGCCTGCCGCAAGGCCCCATCGCTACCGCCGTGGCCCTGGCCGACAAGCTGGAAACTATCGTGGGTATCTGGGGCATTGGCCTGATTCCTACCGGCGACAAAGACCCGTTCGCGCTGCGCCGTGCCGCGCTGGGCGTGCTGCGCATGGTGCTGGAACAGCCGCTGGACCTGAAAGCGCTGATCGCCGACGCAGCGGCGGCTTTCCCGGCCGGCCTGCTGTCCGCCACCGTGGTGGACGAGGTGTACGCCTTCACGCTGGAACGCCTGAAAAACTACCTGGCCAACGACTACAAAGCCGACGAGATCGACGCCGTCCTGGCGCTGGCCCCGACCCGGCTGAACGAAGTGGGCGCCGTCCTGGCCGCCGTGGCGCAGTTCAAGGCGCTGCCGGAAGCCGCTACCCTGGCTGCGGCCAACAAGCGCGTGAAGAACATCCTGAAAAAAGCCGAAGGCGATATCGCCACGGTGAACCCGGCGCTGTTTGCCGAGGACGCCGAGCGTGCGCTGTTTGAGGCCATCCAGGCACTGGCGCCTGCCGTGGAAGCGAAGTTTGCCGCCCACGACTTTGCCGGGGCGCTGACCCAGCTGGCGTCGCTGCGCGCGCCGGTAGATGCCTTCTTCGACGGCGTGATGGTGATGGCCGACGACCTGGCCGTGCGCGGCAACCGTATTGCCCTGCTGGCCAGCCTGGCGGCACTGTTTAACCGTGTGGCGGATATCTCGCTGCTGGCGGAGTAAGTTCGTTTTCGCCACGGACACACGCGGAAGGCACAGAAGACGGCACGTAGCCGGGTTTTCGCTTCCGTGTTTTCTGTGTGCTTTCGTGGCGAAAAAGGCATTTTAATTTTCGTGGCCTAAAAGGACACCATGAAACTTGTCATCCTCGACCGCGACGGCGTGATCAACCAGGATCGCGACGACTTCGTCAAGAACACCATGGAATGGCAGCCGCTGCCGCGCAGCCTGGAAGCCATTGCCAACCTGACCCAGGCCGGCTGGCGCGTGGTGGTGGCCACCAACCAGAGCGGCATCGGCCGTGGCCTGTTCGACATGCACGCGCTGAACGCCATGCACGAAAAAATGCACCGCCTGGTGAACCAGGCCGGCGGCCGTATCGATGCGGTGATCTTCTGCCCGCATACCGCCGACGACCAGTGCGACTGCCGCAAACCCAAGCCCGGCATGGTGCACGAGGTGATGGAACGCTTTAATGTGCGCGGCGATGGCCTGCCCATGGTAGGCGACAGCCTGCGCGACCTGCAGGCGGTAGCCGAAGTCGGCGGCCTGCCGCTACTGGTGCGCACCGGCAAAGGCCTGCGCACGCTGGACAAAGGCGGGCTGCCCGCCGGCACGCAGGTATTCGACGACCTGTTCGACGCGGCAGACTACCTGATCAACCTGGACAACTGAGTGCCATGCTGCTGATTCGTAACCTGATCTACTGGCTGCTGGTGGCCATCCTCACCCCGCTGTTCTGTGCGGTGCTGTTTCTGTGTGCACCGCTGCCGCGCCGCCGCCGCCACCTGGTGGGCGAAAGCTGGGCACGGGTGCTGACCTGGCTGCTGTGGCATGTGGTCGGCCTGCGCTACCGCGTTATCGGCCAGGAAAACATCATTGATCAGCCGGCCATCATTTGTGCCAAGCACCAGTCCGGCTGGGAAACCCTGTCGCTGCAGGAGATCTTTCCGTCGCAGGTGTTTGTGGCCAAGCGCGAGCTGCTGATGATTCCGTTTTTCGGCTGGGGCCTGGCGCTGACCAACCCCATCACCATTAATCGCTCCGACCGTGCCAATGCCAACCGCCGCCTGCTGGAACAAGGCCTGAACCGCAAACAGCACGGCTTCTGGATCAGCGTGTTCCCCGAAGGCACGCGCATTCGCCCCGGCCTGGCGGGCAAGTACAAGCTGGGCGCGGCGCGCATGGCGGTGCAGTTTGATATGCCCATGGTGCCGGTAGCGCACAATGCCGGCGAATTCTGGCCGCGCAACGCCTTCCTAAAGCACCCGGGCGAAATCACCGTGGTGATCGGCCCGGCGCTGTTTCCGGCCGACTACGCCGGCCCCGAAGCCATGATGAAGGCCGCCGAAACCTGGATAGAGGCGCGCCAGCGCGAGATTGGTGGCGTCGGTCCGTTTGCCCACCCCGATGAACGCAAAGCACGCGCCGCTCAGCCTTTCCCTGCCTGATGGCCCGCTCGCGGTGCGGCTAACGCGCCGCGCACGGCAGAGCGTGGGCATACGCATACGCGATGGCGAGGTAGAGCTGATCGCCCCGCCTGCGGTATCGCTGGCTGCGCTGCAGGATATTCTGGCCAGCAAACGCGACTGGATCATGGCGCACCTGGCCCGCCACCAGGCCGAAGAAAACCGGCGCGAAGCCAGCCGTGGCACGGTGATGCTGTCCGGGCACACCCTGCAGCTGGTGGTGGAAGATGGCACGCGGCACCGCGCCCGCATCGAGGGCGATATGCTGCACCTGGCCGGCCCCGGCCTGCAGCAGCCGGCCAGGTTGGCCGCAGCGGTGGTGGCCTGGCTGCAAAAGCAGGCTCGCGAGGGCTTTTGCAGCCGGCTGGCCGCGTGGGAAACGCACGCGGCACGGCCGTTGTCCGGCTGGGCGCTGTCGTCGGCGCGCACCCGCTGGGGCAGCTGTACCAGCCAGGGCATTATTCGCCTGAACTGGCGCCTGGTGCAGGCGCCGCCTGCAGTACTGGATTACGTGATTGCCCACGAGCTGGCCCACCTGCGCCACATGAACCATTCGCCCGCTTTCTGGGCCGAAGTAGGGCGCCTGTACCCGGGCTGGCAGCCGGCGCGCCAGTGGCTGAAAACCCATGGCGACAGCCTGTTTCGCTATGGCTGAACAGCCTGTTCTGCCCGGCTGGCTTTAACTGGGCCGTAGCGCCCCCATCTGCCCGTTCTTGCCGCCATGCGGCCAACCTTTTATTTGTCTGCGCGCTGGCCTGTACGCCAGCGGTGCACAGACCTATTTGCCGGAGAACCCCATGCGCCTGCTGCATACCATGATCCGTGTCGGCCAGCTCGACCGTTCCATTGCCTTTTACACCGAAGTGCTGGGCATGACCCTGCTGCGCCGCCACGACTACCCGGAAGGCCGCTTTACCCTGGCGTTTGTCGGCTACGGCGACGAAGACAGCAACAGCGTGATCGAGCTGACCCACAACTGGGATACCGACAGCTACGAGCTGGGCAACGCCTTTGGCCACCTGGCAGTAGAAGTGGCCGACGCCTACGCCACCTGTGACGCCGTGCGCGCCAAAGGCGGCAAAGTGGTACGCGAAGCCGGCCCGATGAAACACGGCACCACCGTGATTGCCTTTGTGGAAGATCCGGATGGCTACAAGATCGAGTTCATCCAGAAAGGTACCCGCTAAACACGGTACCGCTGCGGCATCACGTTTGCCGCTGTCATCGCCAGCCCTTCTGCTATGCTGAAGGGCTTTTTTGCGCCTGCCACCGGTAGCAGACGGTTTTTGATTTTGTATAAAAGTAATAATGGAATTTATCGGTTAAACTGTGGTCAGACAACAATTCGTTACAAAAAGAGCAGCGGCCACGCTGTCTGTACAAGGAGCCCCGATGAATCGTTTTGCCACCGCATTACTGCTGTCTTTGCTACCCGGCCTCGCTCAGGCGGCTAGCCTGGACGGCGCCACCCTGTCCCTGGCCTGGGGCCTGCCGTTTGCCGGTATTTTGCTGTCCATCGCGTTGTTTCCCATTTTTGCCCCCGGTTTCTGGCACCACCATTTCGGCAAGATCACCGCCGCCTGGACACTGCTGTTCCTGCTGCCCTTTACCCTGAGCTTTGGTGCCGCCACCAGTGCCGCGCTGGTGGTGCACGCCATGCTGGCCGAGTTCATCCCCTTCGTGGTGCTGCTGTTTGCGCTGTACACGGTGTCCGGTGGCATTCTGGTGTGGGGTAATCTGCATGGTTCGCCGGCGCTGAATACCGGCCTGCTGGCGCTGGGGACAGTGCTGGCGTCGCTGATGGGCACCACTGGGGCAGCCATGCTGCTGATCCGCCCGCTGATCAAGGCCAACGACAACCGCCAGCATAATGTGCACGTGGTGGTGTTCTTTATCTTTCTGGTGGCCAATATTGGTGGCGGCCTCACCCCGCTGGGCGACCCGCCGCTGTTTCTGGGCTTCCTGAAAGGGGTGGATTTCTTCTGGACGGTGTCGGCCATGGCGCTGCCGGTATTGCTGTCGGTGCTGGTGCTGCTGGCGGTGTTCTACGCGGTAGACAGCTATTTCTTCCGCAAGGAAGGCGTGCTGCCGCAAGACAAGACCCCCGATGCGCCCATCAAGCTGTACGGCCTGCGCAATATCCCGCTGCTGCTGGCCATTATTGCGGCGGTGTTGCTGTCGGGCTTCTGGAAGCCGGGTATCAGCTTTGACGTGCTGGGCACCCCGGTAGCGCTGCAAAACCTGGTGCGCGATGGCCTGCTGCTGCTGATTGCCGCGATCTCGCTGAAAATTACCCCGCATCAGGTACGTGCCGGTAACGAGTTCAACTGGGACCCGATCCTGGAGGTGGCCAAGCTGTTTGGCGGTATCTTCATCACCATCGGCCCGGTGATTGCCGTGCTGCAAGCCGGCCAGGCTGGTGCGCTGGCACCGCTGGTGGGCGTGGTCACGGGCCCGGACGGCGCCCCGCTGAATGCCATGTATTTCTGGATGACCGGCATCCTGTCCAGCTTCCTGGACAATGCGCCGACCTACCTGGTGTTCTTCAACCTGGCCTCGGGTGATGCCGCCACCCTGATGGGCCCGCTGTCGCAAACGCTGTTGGCCATCTCGATGGGCGCGGTATTCATGGGCGCCAACACCTATATCGGTAACGCGCCGAACTTCATGGTGAAAGCCATTGCCGAGCAGCGTGGTATCAAGATGCCTAGCTTCTTTGGCTACATGCTGTGGTCCATGGTGTTCTTGCTGCCGCTGTTCGTGCTGCAAACCTGGCTGTTCTTCTGATACACCGCGTAAAAGCCGCCGTGGCCACCAAGCCACGGCGGCTTTGCGGTATGCTTCTGCCTTTCCCGATTTCTGTCTGCAGCACATCATGCATATCCATATTCTCGGTATTTGCGGCACCTTCATGGGCGGTATCGCCGCCATCGCCAAAGCCGCCGGCCACAAGGTGACCGGCTGCGATGCCAACGTCTACCCGCCGATGAGCACCCAGCTGGAAGCCATGGGCATCGAGCTGATGCAAGGCTTTGGTGCCGAGCAGGCCGATATCGGCGCCGATGTGTTTGTGGTGGGCAATGTGGTGACGCGTGGCAAGCCGCTGATGGAAGCCATTCTCGACCGCGGCCTGCCGTATATTTCCGGCCCGCAATGGCTGGCCGAGAACGTGCTGCACGATAAATGGGTGCTGGCGGTGGCCGGTACCCACGGCAAGACCACCACCAGCTCCATGCTGGCGTGGATCCTGCAGGACGCCGGCCTGGCGCCGGGCTTCCTGATTGGCGGCATACCGGAAAACTTTGGCATCTCGGCCCGCCTGCCGGGTACCCCGGTGCAGGACGCGGCCAGCCAGAGCCCGTTTTTCGTGATCGAGGCCGATGAATACGACACCGCCTTCTTTGACAAGCGCAGCAAGTTCGTACATTACCGCCCGCGCACTGCCGTGCTGAACAACCTGGAATACGACCACGCCGATATCTTTGCCGACCTGGCAGCGATCGAAACCCAGTTCCACCACCTGGTGCGTACCGTACCGGGGCAGGGCCTGGTGGTGGCCAATGGCCGCGAAGCCAGCCTGCAGCGCGTGCTGGACCGTGGCTGCTGGACACCGGTAGAAACCTTTGGCACCGACAGCGGCTGGCAAGCCGGTGCGGCCGACGCCGACGGCAGCTTTGATGTGCTGCTGGATGGCCAGCTGCAAGGCCGCGTGGTGTGGGGCGTGCCGGGCGAACACAACCGCCTCAACGCGGTGGCCGCCATTGCGGCTGCCCGTCATGTGGGTGTGACGCCTGCCGTGGCCATCGACGCGCTGTCGCGCTTCCAGAGCGTGAAGCGCCGCATGGAAGTAAAAGGCACCGTGCGCGATATCACCGTGTACGACGACTTTGCCCATCACCCCACCGCCATTACCACCACGGTAGCCGGCCTGCGCCACAAGGTTGGCCGCAGCACGCGCATTCTGGCGGTGCTGGAGCCGCGCTCCAATACCATGAAGCTGGGTACCATGAAGGCAGCGCTGCCGGGCTCGCTACAGGACGCCGACGTGGTGTTCTGCTACGGTGCGGCCAACCTGGGCTGGCGCGTGGATGAGGCGCTGGCGCCGCTGGGCGACAAGGCGCGCTGCTTTGACGATATCGATGCGCTGGTGGCCGCCATCGTGGCCGAAGCCCGCGCAGGCGACCAGGTACTGGTGATGAGCAATGGCGGTTTTGGCGGCATCCACGCCAAGCTGTTGGCCGCGCTGGCGTAGTACCGTACCGGCAGCTTCGCAACAAGACAAAAAGCCACCGCGAGGTGGCTTTTTCATGCGGCCAACCTTCAGCGCGGCTTGTCGGGTGGCGGAAAGGCGCTTTCCACGCGATTGCGGCCGTTGTGCTTGGCCTGGTACATGGCGTGGTCGGCTATTTTCAGCAGCTCGGACAGCTGGTTGCTGTGGCGTTTACGCTCGGCCACACCGGCCGAAAAGGTGATATGCAGCGTATTGCCATCTATGGGCAGGGCTTGCGCTGCCAGCCCCTGGCGTATGTTGTCGATCAGCGCATGCGCTTCGCTCAGGCCGTAGCCTGGCAGGGTAATGGCAAACTCTTCGCCACCCATGCGGCCAAACAGCGCCTCGGCAGGCAGGGCGGCGGTGATGAACTGCGTCATGCGCTGCAGCGCGATGTCACCGCTGGCGTGGCCGTAGTTATCGTTGATGGATTTGAAGTGGTCGATATCCAGCACCGCCACGCTATAGGGCTGGTTGTCCAGTCGCGCCAGCTCCAGCGCCTTGCCCGCACCGGACAACAAATGGCGGCGGTTGGCGATGCCGGTCAGGTCGTCGCAGGTGGCGCGCTGGTACAGCTCGTGCTGGGTGGATTGCAGCTGCGACAGGGCGCGCTCTGTGGCCTGCTTTTCTTCTTCCATGCGCTGGGCGTGCAGCAGGCGCTCGGTAATGTCGACAAAGCTCAGGACATAGGCGCTGCGTTCGCGAAACAGCAGGGCGCGCATGGATAGCACGCTCCATAGCCGCTCGCCGTGGCGGGTGTTCAGCTCCACTTCGCGCTCGCTCAGCTGTTGCTGTTCTTGCAGCAGGGCCAGCAGCTGGCTGTATTGCAAGGGTGAGGTAAACAGGCTTTCCAGCGTGCGGCGGTACAGGGCCTGGCGGGTGTAGCCCAGCAGCCGGCTGGCCGCTTCGTTGGCCGTAATCACGATTTTGTGCTCGGCATCAATCAGCAGCACGCCTACCTGGACGGTGTCGATCAGCGTTTGCTGGTCGCGCTGTTCTTCGATGAGCTTGCGCAGGCGGTCGCGCAGGCTGTTGTTGGTCAGGGTCAGCAGCTGGGTGGCTTGGTTGACTTCTTCGCTGCGCTGCAGGATGAACGCCAGCCTGCGGCCAACCCGCAGCAGAATCACCACCAGCGCACCGCTCATCAGGGTGGCGGCACCGATGAGGTAGAACGCAAACAGCACAAAGGGTTCGGCGTAGCGCACGGGGGGCAGGTGCACGCTCAGGTGCAGTGGTACGCTGGCCAGCTCGGCCTGGGCCTGGCTGGTGTGCAGCAGCTTGCTTTCCAGATAGCTTTCCAGCTTTTGCGGGCTACTGCCATGGTTGAGCAGTGCATTGTTACTGCTGTCGGTCAGCACGATCTGCGGGTCGTCGGCCAGCAGGTCGCTGTCCAGCAGCTCGCTAAAGCGGACATGGCCGGTAAGGGCAGCCTGACAGCCGCCCTGGTCGCATTGCGGCACGACAATCTGCAGGCGCTCGGGGTCGCGCGGGGTGCTGGCATCGATCACCAGCAGCTTGCCGTCTATCAGGGGCTGCTGCAGCAGCTGCCGTACATTGTCTTGTGCGGTGTTGTCCAGCGCTTGCAGCTCGCCGTGCAACTGGGTCTGCATGATGTCATCTACCCGCCACAGCCGGCCACTTTCCAGCGGGTACAAGCCATTGGCCTGGCGCGCCAGCCCGTCACCCGGCTCGCGGTATAGCAGTATGTCTTCGCGCAGCGCCTGCAAGCGGGTGTCGATACCCCGTACAGCCTGGTTCAGCCAGCTGTGTTGTTCGGTATGGATGCGCTGGCGGGCGAAGGTGGCCCGCTCGCCAAGGGTTTCTACCACCACCGACCACAGCAGCAGCAAAAACAGCGCAGACAGTACCGGCAGCAGCCGGCTCATGCGCAGGGCGCTTTGCTCGGCCTGATGGAGGGCGGAAGGCGTCATGCCCGGCGCCCTATAGCTTGGCGGTGGCGGCGGAAAACCCAGCGCTCCCAGTCGGCCTGGGCGTCGCCCAGGCTGCCGGCCCAGCTGGCCTGGATGGCGTAGCCGTCGCCAGCGGCCTGGCACTGCTGAATGCTAAGCGGCAGCTGCAGGGTGAGCGCAGAAGGCGTGCGCGGCTGTAGCGAAACGATGCCGCTACTGCCGATATCCAGCGGCACGGGGTGCAGCCAGCACAGGCTTTCCAGCCCGATGCGGCAAGGGGTGAGTGCGCCAGCCTGCGGGTAGCGTTGCTGCAGGGCCAGCTCCAGCGCCAAGTCCAGCTTGGCTTCCAGGCGCTGCAGGGTGCCGGCTGGCTCGGCGCTGTCTGCCGGGCTGGCCAGAATGGACAAGGCCAGCCGCGTACCGAGCAGCGCCTGGGCGATGGCTTGCGCGTCGGCCTGTGGCTGGTAGGCCAGCGGCAGCTCGGCATCAAAGCTGACCGTATCCAGCTGCAGCAGCAGGGGGGCAGACATGGCTTACAGGAACAGCTTGCGGATGCCGTCCAGCCCGCTCACGCTCAGGCTGTATTGCGCTTGGGCTTTCACCACGGGTTTGGCGTGGGTGGCCACGCCCACGCCGGCTTCGGCCAGCATCAAGAGGTCGTTGGCGCCATCGCCCATGGCGATCACCTGTTCCGGTGCCAGGCCCAGTTCGCTGCGTTTTTCTATCAGCAGGCGGCGCTTGGCTTCGGCGTCCACAATATCGCCCACCACGCGGCCAGTGAGCTTGCCATCGATGATTTCCAGCTGGTTGGCGTAGGTGTAGTCCAGGCCCAGCTCGGCCTTGAGGCGCTCGGTAAAGTAGGTGAAGCCACCGGACACCAGCATGAACTTGATACCGTGTTCGCGGCAGGCGGCCAGCAGCTCGCGCGCACCGGCCATCAGCTGCAGGCGTTCTTCGTATACGCGGGCCAGGGCGGCTTCCGGCAGCCCGGCCAGCAGCGCCACGCGCTCGCGCAGCGACTGCGAAAAATCCAGCTCGCCGCGCATGGAGCGGGCGGTAATGGCGGCTACCTGTGGCTTCAGGCCCTGCATGTCGGCGATCTCGTCGATGCACTCGATGGTAATCAGCGTGGAGTCCATGTCGGACACCACCAGGCCGAAGTCGGCAAAGCGGCGCTGGCTGTCTACGTAGTTGGCGTCCACGCCCAGGCCACTGGCGCGCGCCAGCACCAGCTCGCGGCGCTCGGGGTTGGCCGCAGCCAGGCGGGCGATACCGTCAACAGGTGCCACCGGCTCGGTGCCGGCCAGAATGGCCAGCTCGGTCACGCGGGCAGTGTCCAGATGGGGGGCTTGCAAAACCAGGGTAGGGCGAACGCTCATGGTGTAGGTAGCAGGGTAATGAAAGACTGTCTGCGATTATGCCACGCCCTCAGCCAAACCGGCGTTTGATCAGCCCGTCCACAGCCAGCTTGCCGGGGCCGCTGGCCAGCAATAGCAGCAACATCAGCCCCCATTGCAGGTGGAACTCCAGCGCACTGCCTTCCAGCGCGTGCCAGTAGCTCACTACGGCCATGATGTTCAGCACAAACAGCCCCAGCGCGGCAAAGCGCCCGGCCAGGCCCAGTAGCAGCAAGGGCGGTAGCACCAGCTCGCCGGCAGTGCCCAATACGGCGGCCACGGCTGGCGACAGCAGCGGCACGCGGTATTCCTCGGCAAACAGAAACAGCGTGGTGTCCCAGTCTTCGATTTTGGTCAAACCCGCCAGAAAGAACACCCGCGCCAGGTACAGGCGCAGCGCCAGCAGGGCGATGGGTAGCAGCCAGGTGTCCAGCCAGTGGGTGGCGGGCTGGCTGCGGCGCAGCAGGGTGCGAAGGGCGTTCATGATGGCTCCTTGATGGCAGATAGCACGCCGTGCTGCAGTACCAGCAGCAGCGCGGCTTGCAGGTCAAACTCCGGCGATGCGGCCAACCCTGCCGCACTGGCTTCGTCCAGTGTGGTGCCGCCCAGCAGCGCCTGGCAGAAGGCCGCCTGGCCGGGGGCTAGCGGCAGCAGCTGCATCAGGTCATCGCTATCGCGCCACAGCAGCAGTGGCTGTGCTTCGTGCAGATTGACTGCGCAGCCAGCGGTGGCGGGCTGGTGGTGGGCGTGGATGCTGGCCAGCGGCCACTGGCTGTCCAGTACGTGGCAGGCTGGTTGGCAGTGAAAGCACAGTGCCCCCCAGTGCTGCTGCGGGATGGCCGCCAGGGTGTCGATGGCCAGCGGCGTGGCATCGGCAGCGTAGTAGCCACGGTGCAGCGCCCACTCCAGCTGTGCTACGTCGGGCAGGTAGCCGATGTGCGCGGTGTGTTCGAAGGCGGCGACAAAACCGGCAAACCCCTCACCGTAGCGGTGCAGGTTGCCGCTGGCCGACGGCGTGGCCTTCACGTATTCGCGGCTGAGCGCCTCGAAGAACTCGTCGCCCAATAGCTGGCGGCAAATCGGGTACACCAGCGCCAGCATCTCCATCAGCCCTACGCGGTAGTTGTTGCGGTATACCGCCAGCGCAGCAGCATCAAAGCGCGGGTCGGGCTGCCACTGCGGCGTGGTGATGGCGTCCAGCAGGGCGTGTTGCCAGGCGGTTTCGTTCATGCTGCCGCTCCTGTGTGCTGATCGAGGATGGCCTGCGCGGTGGCCGCTTCGGCCAGCAGCGTGTCCAGCGGCGGGATATCGATATCCCATTCGATCAGGGTTGGCCGCACGCCAAAGCAGGCGATGATCTGGCGGTATAGCTGCCACACCGCCGGGTACACCGGGCGGCTGTGGGTATCCACCAGCAGGCGGCTGCCGTCGTCAAAGCTGCGCTCGGTATAGCCGGCCAGGTGGATTTCGCCGATGGCGTCCGCTGGCAGCGCGGCCAGAAAGGCGTCTACGTCGGTACCCAGGTTTTGCTGGTTCACGTACAGGTTGTTCACGTCCAGCAGGATGCCGCAGCCGGTGCGTGCCACCAGCCCGGCCAGGAACTCGCCCTCGTGCATGTCGTTGCCGGGGTAGGCCAGGTAGCTGGACAGGTTTTCTATCAGCAGCGGGCGGCCCAGTACGTCCTGCGCTTCGGCCACGTTGGCCGCTACCACCTCCAGCATGGCGCGGGTGTAGGGGAGGGGCAGCAGGTCGTTGGCAAAGCGCTGGCTGGCGTCGTGGTTGAACGACAGGTGCTCGGACACCGCCACGGCCGGCACCGCGTCCAGCAGGCGCCGTAGCGCGGCCAGGTGGGTGGCGTCGGGGCGGGCGGCAGCGCCCAGGCCCAGCCCCACGCCGTGCAGCGACAGCGGGTAGCGTGCGGCCAACTGTTGCAGCATGGCCAGCGGCTGGCCGCCATCGAAAAAGTTTTCGCTGTGCAGCTCTATCCAGCCCAGCGGTGGTTGCTGCGCCAGTACCTGGCGGTAGTGCGGGTGGCGCAGGCCGATGCCGGCGCTAAGGGGGAGGGTGGCAGTCATGGCAGGGTACCCGGGCAGAAACAGAAACGGGGCCGCAGCCCCGTCATGCAGCAAGCCGTGGCAGGCTTACTTCTTCATCGGTTCCAGGGTGCCATTCATCTTGGTGCAGCTGCCTTTGGCCACGAATTTCCATTCGGTACCGTCTTTATCTACCTTGGACTGGCCGGCGCAGCTGTGGCCGTTGGCAGCACAGTCGTTTTTGCCTGCCATGGCGATGCCGTAGCACTTTTCCTTGTCGGCAGCGGCAGCCGGGGCGCTAACGGCAGCCATGGCGATGGCAGCGGACAAAGCAGAAACCAGCAGGGTTTTGGACGTAGCGGACATGGTGATTCTCCTGTGTGGATAGTGGGTTTGGAACGCGTGTTGTATCGCGTTACCAGCTTTAGTCGGCCCACATTGCAGTTCATTACACACTGCGGCAAAAAAATTTTCGAGTATCTTTTTGTGTGGCTTGTGTGACGGCCGGCGGCAAAACAAAACCCCGTTTGCACGGCAAACGGGGTGGAGGGTTTAGCGGATGTTGACGACCTTGTGCGTCTGCACCGACAGCCGCCAGGCCGGGTGGGCCATGCACCAGGCGATGGCTTCCTGCGTATTCTGGCGCTGCAGCGGACTGTCCATCGGCTGCAGGTACAGGTGGTCAAACTGCAGGTCGGCGGGTAATTGGCCTGGCAGCAGCGTGGGCTGCGGGTAGACCAGCTTCAGCTCGTGGCCGCTGCGCTGTACCCAGTCGGCGCCGGCTTTGGGGCTGACGCAGATCCAGTCTATGCCGCGCGGGGCGGGCAGGCTGCCGTTGGTTTCCACCGCCACCTCGAAGCCTAGCGCGTGCAGGGCGTCGATGAGTGGCTCGTCCAGTTGCAGCAGCGGCTCGCCGCCGGTAAACACCACATAAGGTTGGCCGCCGGTGGCGCCCGCCGGCCAGGTGGCGGCGATGCGCGCGGCCAGCTCGGCGGCGGTGGCAAACTTGCCGCCGTCGGGGCCGGTGCCGACAAAATCGGTATCGCAGAACTGGCAGATGGCCTTGCTGCGGTCTTCTTCGCGCCCGCTCCACAGGTTACAGCCGCTAAAGCGGCAGAACACGGCGGCGCGGCCTGCCTGGCGGCCTTCGCCCTGCAGGGTGTAGAAAATTTCTTTTACGGTGTAGTTCGCCATGCTCGCCCCCTTACAGTAACGGCCACTGCATGTCGCCACGGAAGGTCAGCGAGACGCCTTGCTCCGGGGTTTCCATCAGGTCGATGCGCGATAGCTCCGGCACCAGCGGCTTGAGCTCGCCGTGCACCCATTCGGCCACGCTGCCGGCATCGGCGGCGCGAATGCCGCTGAGCTTGTCCAGCGGGTTGTGGTCCAGCTGGCGGTAGATGGGCTTGAAGCGGTCTTTTACGTCGCCAAAGTCCAGCACCCAGCCCATGACGCGGTCTACGCTGCCTTGCAGCATCAGGCGGATCAGGTAGCTGTGGCCGGTGTAGTTGCCGGCGGCGTCAAACGGCACCGCGCTTTCAAAGTGCTGCTCTTTCCAGATGCGGTAGGTGTGGCCGTCGAACTGGCTGCCGGCGGTGTGCGTTTCGCGCACTTCCACCCAGGCCAGGCCGGCCAGGCGCGGTTGCAGCTGCTGGTACAGCCAGGCCGCCATCACCTCGCTGGTGGGGTTGTCCAGGCCAGGGATATCGTTCAGGTAGCGGTGGTTCAGCTGGGCAAACAGCGGTGGCCAGGCTTGCAGCAGGATGTCATTCAGCGTGGCGTGGCGCGCGTCGGCCACAATGCGCACGCCAAAGCCGTGGCCGTGCAGGCGGCCGCATTTGTGGCCGGGTGGCACGTGGGGCAGCTGGTGCGCGGCTTCGAAACGGGTATCGAAGTACACGTATTCACGGCCGTCTTCGCCCAGCAGCACGCCACGGTCTGGTGCGCTGGCCAGGTGCAGGCTGCCGGGTTGGCCGCAGGCGGCCAGCAGGTGGCGCGCAAGCGACAGGTCGCTGGCGTCGGCCAGGTGCTGGCTGATATTGCCGTAGTGGAACGGTGCTACCGCCTGTTGCAGGGCGCTTTGCAGCGCGGGCAGGGTGTCCGGCAGCGCGGCGGTGCGCAGCTGTACACGAAAGCTGTGGCCGTGCTCGCCCACGCCTGGCAGGTTGCGCGCGGCTTCAAAACCGGCGCCTAGCAGATGGTGGCGGGCGTTCATGCGGCACCTCCGGTACGTACCACCAGCGGGTCGGCCACGCCGGCTTCGGCAAAGCCCTTGGCGCGCAGCTCGCACGAGGCGCAGCGGCCGCAGGGCGGCACGTCGCCGTTGTAGCAGGTATGGCTCCAGGCCATGGCGTCCATGGCGCCTACGTCCTGTGCTAGGCGCACGGTGTCGGCCTTGCTCATGAACATCAGCGGTGTGTGCAGGGTCACGCGGCTATCCATGCCCAGGCGCAGCGCCAGCTCCAGTGCCTTCAGCGTGTTTTCGCGGCAGTCCGGGTAGCCGGAGTAGTCGGTTTGCGCCACGCCGGTCACCACGTGATCGATGCCGCGTGTGTAGGCCAGCGCGGCAGCAAAGCTGAGGAACACCAGGTTGCGGCCGGGCACGAAGGTATTGGGTAGCGCGGTATCGGCGTCGTCACGGGCGCCTTCTTCCGGCGCGATGCTGTCGTCGGTCAGTGCGTTGCCGCCGATGGCAGCAAAGGTGTCGATAGGCAGCACGGTCTGGCGTACGCCGGCCAGCTGGGCGATCTTGCGCGCGCAGTCCAGCTCCACGCGGTGGCGCTGGCCGTAATCGAAGGTAACGGCTTCTACGTTGGCCGCACCGAATTCGCGCATGGCCCAGTACAGGCAGGTAGTGGAGTCCTGGCCGCCAGAAAGAACGACAAGGGCTTTAGGTGTCTTGGTCATGGTTCCGTCGAAAAACAGTCGAGGTTATTCAGCATAGACGCACACGGGATCGGTCTCACCCGGCGCGAAAAACCGGCCATTCTACCCTAGAACGGCGGCGGCGTGGCGCTGCGCCTGCCTGGCTCAGCCCGGCAGGCGGCGCAGGCAGCGTAGCGCGCCGGGTACCAGCTCGAAGCGCACCGGCGCGTGGCCGGCCAGCTCGCCGTCCAGCTCCAGCGGGCAGCGTGCCGGCTCGCCCTCTACCTGCAGCACACGGCCGCGCAGGTAGCGTACACGCGGGTCGGTCAGGCGTTGCGCCTGGCGCAGCTGCGGTAGCAGGCGGATAAAATCCAGGCTGCCGGCGTTGGCGATCAGCACCACTTCCATCAGGCCATCGTCCAGCAGCGCCTCGGGGGCAATGCCCAGCCCGCTGCCAAAGAAGCGCCCGTTGGCCGCCGACACGCAGGTAAAGCGGCCTTCTATCAGCTGGCCATCCAGCGTCAGCCGCATGGGCTGTGGCTGCCAGCGCAGCAGCGCGGTGCTGACGGCGCTGTAAAACGCCATGCTGGCCGGCAGCCGTGCCGGCATGGCTTTGACGCGGCGCACGATATCGCTGGTAATGCCGATGCTGCCGATATTGTTGCACCAGCGCACGCTGCCGTCGGCCAGCGTCACGCGAATCAGGTCCAGCGCGTGAACCTGGCCGGCCGCCATCAGCCCGATCAGGCCGGGCAGACTGTGGCCGCTGCCCAGGCTGCGCACAAAATCGTTACCGGTGCCGGTGGGGAGCACCGCCAGGGCGACATCGCGGCGGGTGGCCTCGGGCACGCTCATCAGCCCGTTGACCACCTCGTGTACCGTGCCGTCGCCGCCTACCGCCACCACCCAGCGCGCGCCGGATAGCGCTGCTTCGCGTGCGTAGCGGGTGGCGCTGTCGGCACTGCTGGTCATCAGCACGTCTATGTCGAAATCGGCGCGCAGCGGGGCGAGCAGGTGCTCGGGCAAGCCCTGCGGGCGGTGCCTGCCATGCAGGATGAAGACGATGCGGGAGGGGGTAGCCATGATGAACGCGCCGCGAAGTGGACGGGTCATTATGCGCAAAAGGCGGCAGCCTGCCCACGGTGCGATAGGGCAGGGTGTGTCACGGGCCGTGCGTGTGCGCCACGTCGGCGGCCAACCCGGTGTTGAAGGCGAAGGCTACCTCATGCCCTCTCAGGCATGCCAGGTTCGGATACTACCCAGCGCAGGTAGCACAGCCGGATGGCTTGTTTGCCGATCAGCCGGTGGTAGCGGAAATGCAGGTGATACTGGACAAGTGAGCTATGTGCAAAGACCGACTTGCCTCTTGCCTCTTGTGTTTAGGATAATCCCTATGTCATGGCGGTGGGTGCTGACTGTGACGTGCTACCACTAACAGGGAGAAGAGATGAATACAAGTCACTGGGCCATGTTTGCCGGTGCCGCACTGCTGATGGTGCTGACGCCGGGGCCGAATATGGTGTACCTGATATCCCGTAGCCTGTGCCAAGGGCGCGGCGCCGGGCTGATCTCGCTGCTGGGCGTGGTGGCTGGATTTTTACTGCACATGCTGGCGGCGGCTTTGGGGCTGACCGCGCTGTTTCTTGCCGTACCCTTTGCCTACGCAGCGCTGAAATGGGGTGGCGCGGCCTACCTGATGTGGCTGGCCTGGCAGGCTGTGCACCCGAGTTGCCGGTCGCCGTTGGCTACCCGCGAGCTAGTGGCCGATTCGCCGCGGCGCCTGTTTGCGATGGGCTTCGTCACCAATGTGCTGAACCCCAAGATTGCTGTGTTTTATCTTTCCATCCTGCCGCAGTTCGTGGTGCCCGGGGCTGGCAGCGTGTTCCGGCAGAGCCTACAGCTGGGGCTGGCCCAGATCGCGATCAGTTTTACGGTAAACCTGCTGATTGTGTTGTTTGCCGCCAGGCTGGCTGCCGGTTTTGCCCGCCGCCCGCGCTGGCTGGCATTACAGCGCTACTTGATGGGTTGTGTGTTGGCCGCGCTGGCGGTGCGCATGGCGTGGCAGCCGTCGCGCTGAGCTCGCGGCCAACCCCGTAGTCAGCGCGTAGGCTGCCCGCAGTGGCGCGCCAGCCAGGCATCCACCGCCTCGTCTGCCCCCGCTGGCAGGTGCAGGCGCAGCTTGCTGCGGCGCCACAGGATGTCGTCGGCGCGGGTGGCCCATTCTTTGTCTACCAGATAGCGCAGCTCTGCCTCGTACAAGCCGGGCTGAATCTCCTCCCCCAGGCCCGCCAGCGAGGCGGCGTTGCCCAGCACGGCGTGTACACGGCTGCCGTAGGCGCGAGCCAGGCGCTGCACCAGCGGGGCCGGTAGCCATGGTTTGTCGGCTTGCAGTGTTGCCACGAAAGCGTCGAAGTCGCCGCCGGGCAGCTGGCCACCCGGCAGGTGCGCGCCAGCCGTCCACGTTGGCCGCGTGTTGCCCAGTAGCGGCGCCAGCTGGTCTACCACTTGTTCGGCCAGCTTGCGGTAGGTGGTGATTTTGCCGCCGAATACCGACAGCAGCGGCGCGCCGTTGTTGTCCAGCGCCAGGGCGTAGTCGCGGGTGACGCCGCTGGCGTTGGCCGCGTCGTCGTCCAGCAGCGGGCGCACGCCGGCGTAGGTAGCCACCACGTCGGCCGGGCTGATCTGCTGCGAGAAGTAGCGGTTGCTCATCTGGCACAGGTAGGCCACTTCGTCGCTATCGATGGCTACCTGCGCGGCGTCGCCGTGGTATTCCACGTCGGTGGTGCCGATCAGGGTGAAGTCCTGCTCGTAGGGAATGGCAAAAATGATGCGCTGGTCCGGGTTCTGGAAAATGTAGGCGTAGGGGTGCCCGAACAGGCGCTTCACGATGATGTGGCTGCCTTTTACCAGGCGGATGGCTTTGCTGGCCGGGGCCTGGATCACGCTGCCCAGCAATTGCTGCACCCAGGGGCCGGCGGCGTTGACAACGGCACGGGCGCTGACGGTGCTTTGCTGGCCATCGGCGCGCTGCAGGGTGGCCTGCCAGCCATCGCCGTGGCGGCGGGCGCCGGTGCAGGCGGTGCGGGTGAGAACGGTGGCGCCACGCTCGGCGGCATCGATGGCGTTCAGTACCACCAGGCGGGCGTCGTTGACCCAGCCGTCGGAATAGACAAAGCCCTGGTGGTAGCTGGTTTTCAGCGGGCTACCGGCCGGGTGGCCGTCCAGGCGGATGCGCCGGCTAGCGGGCAGGCGACGGCGGCGCGCCAGGTGGTCGTACAGGAACAAGCCGCAGCGTATCAGCCACGCCGGGCGCTGGGCGGCGTCGTGCGGCATGACAAAGCGCAGCGGCCACATGATGTGCGGCGCGGCATCCAGCAGCACCTCGCGCTCTTGCAGCGCCTTGCGTACCAGGCCGAACTCGTAATACTCCAGATAGCGCAGGCCACCGTGAATCAGCTTGGTGCTGGCAGACGAGGTATGCGCGGCCAGGTCGTCCTTCTCGCACAGCAGCACGCGCAGGCCGCGCCCTGCCGCATCGCGGGCAATCCCCGCGCCATTGATACCGCCACCGATGACCAGCAAATCGTACTGTTCCACTGTCTGTCCTTTGTGCGGCTCCGGCTACCTTTCAGCCTTGAGTGTAGAAAATAGGTGAGGCAGATCATGCGGTACAACGTAAAACACACATTCAATGTGTGTTTTATGTTCTTTGTGGGGGCACGTGTCGGGCTGCAGTTTTACCCGAGTGTGATTTGCCACTGATGCGTTTAGGCAGGGTCGCTGGCCCAGGCCATGGCGGCGCGGGTGGCGCGGTGCCAGCCGGCTATGTAGCGTGCTACCGCGTCGGCGCTTTGCTGTGGGGTAAAGCGTGTATCCAGCTGCCACTGATCCTGGATGTCGTCGGTGCTTTGCCAGTAGCCCACCGCCAGGCCGGCCAGGTAGGCTGCGCCCAGCGCTGTGGTTTCGGTGATTTTCGGGCGAGCCACGGCGGTGCCCAGGATATCGCTCTGGAACTGCATCAGCATGTTATTGACGCTGGCGCCGCCGTCCACGCGCAGCTCGGCGATGGTGATGCCCGCGTCGGCCTGCATGGCGCCCAGCACGTCCATGGTCTGGAAGGCAATACTGTCCAGCGCGGCACGGGCGATGTGGGCGGCGCGGGTACCCTGCGTCATGCCTAGCAGCGTGCCGCGCGCCTGGGCATGCCAGTGCGGTGCGCCCAGGCCGGCAAAGGCCGGCACCAGGTACACACCGTCGCTGTCGGTTACCTGCGCTGCCAGCGGGCCCACATCGCTGGACTGCTTGATGATGCCCAGGCCGTCGCGCAGCCATTTCACCACCGAGCCACCGATAAAGATGCTGCCTTCCAGCGCGTACTGCACCTTGTCGCCCACTTGCCAGGCGATGGTGGTCAGCAGCTTGTTATGCGACGGTACCGGCTTGTCGCCGGTATTCATCATCATGAAGCAGCCGGTACCGTAGGTGTTTTTCACCATGCCTGGCGTGGTGCACTGTTGGCCGAATAGCGCCGCCTGCTGGTCGCCGGCCACACCGGCGATGGGGATGGCCACGCCCAGGTGCGCGGCGTGGGTATGGCCGTATACCTCGCTGGAGCTTTTTACCTGCGGCAGCAGGCTGGCCGGGATGCCCAGCATGGCCAGCAGCTCGTCGTCCCACTGCAGGGTGTGGATGTTGTACAGCATGGTGCGCGAGGCGTTGGATACGTCGGTAACGTGCACCGCGCCATGGGTCAGCTGCCAGATCAGCCAGCTGTCTATGGTGCCAAAAGCCAGTTTGCCGGCCATGGCACGTTCGCGCGCGCCCGGTACGTTGTCCAGAATCCAGCGGATTTTGGTGGCCGAAAAATACGCATCCACTTGCAAGCCGGTTTTGTGGCGGATGGTGTCCGCCAGGCCCCGGGCGCGGATCTCGTCGCAGAAGCCTGCCGTGCGGCGGTCTTGCCATACGATGGCGTTGTACACCGGCTGGCCGGTTTCACGGTCCCACACCACCGTGGTTTCGCGCTGGTTGGTAATGCCCAGCGCAGCGATCTGGCGGCCTGTTACCCCGGCGCGTGCCACTGCTTCGGCCGCCACGCCCACCTGGCCGGCCCAGATTTCCATCGGGTCGTGTTCTACCCAGCCCGGCTGCGGGTAGATCTGGCGGAACTCTTTCTGCGCGGTGGCCACCATGTCGCCGCTGCGGTTGAACAGGATGGCACGCGAACTGGTGGTGCCTTGGTCCAGCGCGAGGATGAACAGGTCTTGCATGGGCGCTCCGTGGGGCGATGGCCAGTGCATTACGCAGGCCCGATGGTGGAAAAGCAGGCTTTTTATCCCCAGCAGATTCTAGGTAGCCGGTAAAAGCTGTCAAGCGCATGGCACCTTATGCCAAAAAATGAAGGCCTGCCGTGGTGGTTTGCTGCAGCCGCCCAGGCGCGAGGTGGATGGTGCTACTCGATAAGCTTAGCTAATGAGTGTTCGTGCTGTTTATCAATAGTGTGCCCTACACAGTGATGCTGTTCGCTTATACTGTCAGGGCAACAGGAGAACGACATGACGATAGACCACACGCATCCCATCCTGATGGTGGATGACGATGAATTCATGCTGGGTTTTATGGAAGAAACCCTGGGTCAGCATTACCCGGTGCGTATCGCCAACCACCCGGAAACCGCGCTGGCCATGATGCGGCAGCAGCCTCCCGTGTTACTGCTGGCCGATGTACGCATGCCGGCCATGGATGGCTTTACCCTGTGCGAAACCATCAAGGCTGACCCCGCGCTGGCCGATGTGCCGGTGATGTTCCTGTCCGCGCTGGACGGGGTAGACGAACACGTGCGTGGCTACGCGGTGGGTGGCGAAGATTTTGTCAACAAACCGGTAGAACCGCAGGTATTGCTGGCCAAGGTGGAGCGTGTCCTGCAGAACGTGGCCGAGCGCCAGCAGCTGCGTCAGCAGGCCGGTTACGCCACCAGTACCGCGATGGTGGCCATGAGCAGCATGAGCGAAACCGGCATGCTGATCGATGCGCTCAAGCACTTTAACCACTGCGCCGACTACCCGGCGCTGGCACAGGCCGTGCTGGCTGCGCTGCAGGCTTTCGATGTGGAAGGTATCGTCCAGCTGCTGCCCCCCGATGCGGCCCCGCTGGCGCTGAAAAGCCATGGCCAGGTATCGCCGCTGGAGATTTCGGTACTGCACCATATGGCCGGCATGGAGCGCATTGTGCAGTTCAAGAACCGCTTGTCCATCAGCTACCCGTGCCTGCACCTGATGGTCAGCAATATGCCTTTGCACGACGAGGCACGCTGCGGCCGCCTGCGTGACCACCTGGCCGTGCTGGCCGAGTCGGCCGAGGTCCGTTTGCACGCCCTGCAATACGAGCAGCAATCGCGCCGCCAGGGCAGTGCCATTAGCGATACCGTGGCGCAGCTGGGGCGCGTACTGGGCGATATCGACCGCCTGCAGCGCCAGAGCCGTGCCGATGCCACCTTGCACCTGAACAGCGTGCTGGACAGGGTAGAGGCGGCGCTGTTGTCCATGGGGCTAACGCAGCGCCAGGAGCAAGACATCGTCACCATGATCCGCGATGGTTTTGACGAGCTGGCCACCGGTCGCCTGGCCGAAGAACACTTTCAGAATGCGCTGACCCAGGCGATCGGCGAGCTGCAAACCGTGTTGCCGCCTGACGCCCGGCAGGCGTCGGCCTAAGCACCTGGCAAAGCAGGCCGGCTTGCGACACCGCCATGCTGTGTTGACCGTAGTGGCAACCGCAGTGGCAGGGGCTGGCAGCGTTTACGCTGTCGCGGGGCGGTATGAGCGAGTGCCTGTACCAGACAAAACAGGGTTGGCCGCGGCCAACCCTGTTTGTTTTCAAGCCAGCTATCGCCAGCTTAGCCCTGCAGGCGCGCCAGCAGCGCGTGCGCTACGCCTTCGGACGAGGCCGGGTTCTGGCCGGTAATCAGCAGGCCGTCTTCCAGTACAAACGGTGCCCAGTCCGGGCCTTTGCTATACAAGCCGCCCTTGGCTTGCAGGGCGTCTTCCACCAGCAGCGGCACGATGGCGGTGAGCTGTACCGCGTCTTCTTCGGTGTTGCTGAAGCCGGTCACCTGTTTACCGGCCACCAGCGGCGTGCCATCGGCGGCTTGCGCGTTGACCAGCGCGGCGCTGGCGTGGCACACCGCGCCCAGCGGCTTGCCGGCGGCGATGGTGTCGGCGATCAGGCGCAGCGAGTCGGCATTGTCTACCAGGTCCCACAGCGGGCCGTGGCCACCGGGGTAGAACACGGCGTCGTAGTTGGCCGCATTCACGCTGGCCAGCGGCAGGGTAGCCGCCAGGCGGGCTTGCAGCGCGCTGTCGGCATCAAAGCGCTGGGTAGCGGGGGTGGCAAACGCCGGGTCGGCGCTTTTCGGGTCGATCGGGGGCTGGCCACCCAGTGGCGAGGCCAGGGTCACGTTAATGCCGGCGTCGGCCAGCACGTAGTAAGGTGCGGCGAATTCTTCTACCCAAAAACCGGTTTTATGGCCGGTATCACCCAGCTGGTCGTGGCTGGTCAGCACAAACAGAACGTTTTTCATGGTGTATCTCTCGTGATGGCCTGCGGCCAACCTTGGCCGCAGGCAGATATGGATGACAAACCCTGTTTGCCGTGCACACAGGGTTTGTTGTCTAAACAGCAAGGCTGCGGATTCAAGCACTGACATGAAGCGGCCCGGCTTTGCCGGGTCCGGTCAGACCTTGGTCGGTACTTTGTCAGCAGCCGGGCCTGCGGCCAACGTTGGCCGCAGGCAATAGCGTGTTGTCCACCCCTGCGGGGCAGGGTGTTTACTGGCCCAGTACCGGGTAGTCGGTGTAGCCCTCGGCGCCACCGCCGTAGAAGGTTTCCGGGCGCGGCGGGTTCAGCGGTGCGCCGGTGGCCAGGCGGGCCGGCAGGTCGGGGTTGGCGATGAAGCTGCGGCCAAAGGCCACGGCGTCGATCAGGCCGGCGCCGATCAGTTTTTCGGCTTTTTCCAGCGTGTAGCCACCGGCTGCCACGATGGTGCCGGGGTAGATGGCGCGCACGCGCTGGCGGAAGTCATCGCTCCAGGCCGGGCCGCCTGCCCAGTCCGGCTCGGACAGGTGCAGGAAGGCGATGCCACGCTTGGCGATTTCGCCAATCAGGTACAGCGCCATCTCTTGCTGGTCGGTTTCCGACAGGCCATTGAACACGCCCAGCGGCGACAGGCGGATGCCCACGTGGTCGGCGTCCCATTCGGCGATTACCGCGTCCAGCACTTCCAGCACGATGCGGGCGCGGTTTTCCACGCTGCCGCCGTACTGGTCGGTACGCTGGTTGGCCGCTGGCGACAGGAACTGGTCCAGCAGGTAGCCGTGGGCACCGTGGATTTCCACCAGATCGAAACCGGCGCGGCGCGCGTTGTCGGTGGCGCGGCGATAGTCTTCGATCAGGTCAGCGATTTCGGCGGTTTCCAGCGCACGCGGGGTGGATACCGGGGCGCGTACCAGCTGGCCGTTTTCGTCACGGATATTGGTGTTGCTATCGGCGGCAATGGCAGACGGGGCAACCGGTGCTTCGCCGCCCGGCTGCAGGCTGGTGTGCGAGATACGGCCGGTGTGCCACAGCTGGATGGCGATCTTGCCGCCTTCAGCATGCACGGCGTCGTTCACGCGCTGCCACATCTGGATCTGGTCTTCACTGTAGATACCCGGTGCGCCGGCGTAGCCTTTGGCGGTAGGGGAGATATGGGTGCCTTCGTTAATGATCAGGCCGGCACCAGCGCGCTGGCGGTAGTACTCGATGGCCAGCTCGGTGGGTACGTCGCCCGGCTCGGTATTACGCAGGCGGGTCAGCGGTGCCATCAGCACACGGTTGTTCAGGGTAACGGCGCCCAGGCGCACGGGGGTAAGCAGTTTGTCGGCTTGCATGGGTGTGTCCTTTATTTGCGGTTTAGCGGTCGAATCCAAAGCCCTGGGCGCGTGCTACCGGGGCCACTTGCGGGAAATACACTTGCTGGTAATAACGGGCGATGCTCTGGCTCCACGGCTCGCCGTCGGCGCGGCCCAGGTTGTGCCAGTGTTGCTGCAGGGTCTGGTCGTAGGCGGCGATGTGGCCTGGCAGGGCGTCGGCGTCGTAGCGCTCGCTGTGGGCAAACGTGGCCAGCGGCAGGCGTGGCTTCACGGCGCTGTCGTCGGCGCTGTAGCCCAGCACCACACCGGCCAGCGGGAAGGTGAGTTCGGGCAGGCCCAGCAGCTCGATCATGGCGGCCGGGTCGCGGCGGATACCGCCAATCGGCACCACGCCCAGGCCGGCGGCGCGGGCGGCGGTCATCAGGTTACCCAGGGTGATGCCAGCGTCCACCGCTGCCACGGCAAAGCCTTCCACGCTGTCGTGGATCACTTGTTCGCTACCGGCGGCAGCCACGCCCAGGCGGGTTTTGTAGAAGTCGGCCACCACGGCAACGAATACCGGCGCTTGCGCGATCCACGGTTGGCCGCCGGCGATCTCGGCAATGCGCGCACGGCGGGCGGCATCCTGTACCACCACCAGGGACACCTGCTGGCCGTTGATGGAAGTAGGGCCATGCCAGGCGGCGCGCAGTACCGCGTCCAGCACCTCGGCCGGTACCGCTTTGTCCTGGTAGCTGCGGATACTGCGGTGTTGTTGCATCTGTTCAATCGCGTGATTCATCACAAGCTCCGAAGAATAAATTATTAGACCAGTCGTCTAGATTGTGCTGCAAAAAAACCGCCTGCCCGTGGGCAAACGGTATGTGTCTTTATCAGGCTGCCGGGCGGCAGGGTGCCAGCTGGCCTTCGGTATGCGTCATCGCCGCCTGCAGCGGCACCAGGCTGTGCTGGGTTTTCTGCATCAGTGCGGCGCCCAGCCACAGGCTGTACAGCGCGTAGGCGGTTTCATCGGGTGGCAGCTGCGGCTTGATGCTGCCATCGGCCTGGCCAGCGCGGATGCATGCGGCCAACCTGTGCACGATAGCGTCCATGCCCTCGTGCAGCGCCAGGCGCATCGGCTCGGACAGGTCGGACACCTCGGCCGCCAGTTTTACTGCCAGGCAGCTGTGTGCTTCGCAGTGGGCGTGGTTGTCCAGCCATTGCCGGAAATAGGCCAGCAGCCGGGCACGGCCATCACCCATGCTGTCATCGGCCAGCAGCAGGCCCACACGCTCGCGGTACACCGCAAAGTAGCGGGTAAGCATGGCGACGCCGAAGTCTTCTTTCGACTTGAAGTAATGATAAAACGACCCCTTCGGTACCCCGGCTTCGTTCAAGAGCTCGGTCAGGCCCATGGCCGTAAAGCTGCGGCCATGAATCAGCGCCTCGCCAGTGGCCAGGATGTGTTCGCGGGTGTCGGTGTGTAGTCGTTCTCGTGCCATGCCTTGCATGATAAGACAAATAGACTGGTCAGTCTAGTGGTGTTGTGCATCGCTGCCAACGGTGGTGTTGTTGCAGCCAATTAAAGTCGAAAACAAACCCAAAGTCGTGGCAGGTGTTAAATTTATTTTTCATAAATTGTATGTCAAATTGAAGATGTCACGACGGCCTCCTCCCAGTCGTGATAGGTTTTTCGCTTGATACGCTCCCGTTTCAGCAGCGGGAAGAAGCTCTCCGCAACAGCATTGTCGTGGCAATTGCCGCGTCGATTCATGCTCGGTACCAAGCGGTGGGCCTTCAAGAAGTCCTGCCAGTCGTAACTACTGAACTAACTCCCTTGGTCTGAATGCACCAGTATCTCCTGCGTGGGCTGGCGTCGCCATACCGCCATCAAGTAAGGCATTCAGCACCAACTCTCAATCGATACGTGACTGCATCGACCAGCCAATCACTTGTCGCGAGAACAGGGCGAGCACCACAGCCAGGTACAACCACCCCTCATGCGTGCGGATGTACGTGATATCCGTCACCCAAACTTTATTCGGCGCATCCACAGTGAACTGGCGTTGCAGGTGGTTCGGCACCACTATCGCCGGGCGGCCACTCTAATGCCCAGGGCGTCGGTGGTAGCCCGTCGGCGAACGCAGGCGCTTCTGCTGCATCAGCCGTGCCACACGATGTTTGCCGCAGCGTTCTCCCTGTGCCTGCAGGTCGTCATAGACTTTGCGGTAGCCATAGACGCCGCCACTCTCGAGCCAGGCCTGCTTGATTTGCCCCAGCAAGCGCTGGTCTTCGCGCGCACGAGGTGAATGCGGGGAGGCTTTCCAGGCGTAGTAGCCACTAGGGTGCACTGCCATGACACGACACAAACGTCGAACAGGAATAGGAAAGGAGGGGCGATTCATTAAGCTGCTCTTCGGTGTACATCTTCTTCAGCCGAGCATTCCCAGCTTACGAGCATTCCCAGCTTCGAGTTTCTTGATCCGCGCCATGAGCGACGCGTCTATACCGCCAAACTTGGCTCGCCATTTGTAGAACGTCGCTGAACTGATGCCGTGTTCTCTGCATAACTCCGGAACAGTCTGTCTGCTTGAGCACCGCAGTGATCTGGCTATCCGAAGATCTTGATCTCTTCATCTGGTAGAGCCCCCTCGATTCGAGAGAGTTCTACTTCTAAAGCCGCTGGTTTTCAGGGGGAATTGCCCTTGGGAGGAAGAGGCTTGCTCATGCTGTCATTCTACTGGACGGCCGCAATCTCTGATTTGTGCAACAAAGCCGCAACTAATAAAAATGGCTAGTAATTTTATAAACAATGTATGTGTATCAATGTGACATTCTTAATGTAAATGCTCTATTCTTGGTGTGCGTTCACTTTGTCACTGACTAACACTCTGCACGAAAGACCTTCCTATGAGAAAAGACAGCCCCATGCTTGCTTCCTTTGCTGTGTTGCGTCCGATGGCTGCAGCTGCGCTATTGCTAGGTTTATCTGCATGTGCGTCCGTCGACTTGACGCCGTTGAGCTCTGCCGAAATCCAGAAAACAGTCAGTGAAGACAGGCAGGCTTTGGATAAAGACCTGGAGCCACTGGCGGGCGAGCTGACGCTGGAAGAAGCGATTGCGCGCGCCATCAAGTACAACGCAGAACGCCGTGTGCGACTGATGGAAGAAGCGGTGGCGGCTGGGCAATTCGAGTTGGGCAATTTCGACATGTTGCCTCGCCTGGTTGCCAGTGCCGGTTACCGTGACCGTGACAGCGACCTGATTTCCCGGAGCAAGGACTCGGTGACTGGTGCTCCGTCGCTGGCTAACCCGTCGATATCTTCTAGCCGTAGCGCGCTTTCCAGCGAACTTGGCTTCAGCTGGAGCCTGCTGGATTTCGGTCAAAGCTATTACGCTGCCAAGCAGAATGCCGATCGAGTTCTTATCGCCACCGAGCGCCGTCGCAAGGCGCTGCATAACCTGATCCAGGATGTGCGTACCGCTTACTGGCGTGTGGTTGCCGCCGAGAAGCTCAATACGTCCATCCGCCAGACCATCCGCCAGGGTGAGGAAGCACTGGCCGATGCCCGCAAAGCTGAAGAAGAAAAGCTGAAGTCGCCTCTGGAGCCGCTGCGCTACCAGCGTCAATTGCTGGAAAACCTGCGCATGCTCGAACTGGTGGAGCAGGAGCTGTCTACGGCACGTATCGAGCTGGCTGGCCTGACCCAGCTACCTATCCTGCAGGTACGTAATCTGATCGAGCCACGCAGTGCCGTAGACACGGTATGGCTGGATACGCCGGTTGAACAGATGGAAACCTACGCGCTGCTGCAGAACCCCGAGCTGCGGGAAAGCATTTATCACGCCCGTATTGCGCAGCAGGAAACACGACGCGCGATGCTCAAGATGTTCCCCGGCTTGTCTTTCAACTACGCCGTCAAGAACAGCAATGATAGCTATCTGATCAACCAGACCTGGCAGGAAACCGGGGTGCAGGTTTCCTTCAACTTGCTGGGCTTCCTGTCGATGCCTGCCCAGCGCAAGTTGGCCGAGGCCGGTGTGACGCTGGCCGAGCAGAAACGCATGGCAACGCAGATGGCGGTGGTATCACAGCTCAACATTGCCCGTTTGCAATATGCCAATGCCGCTGCGCAGTTCAACCGGGCCGATGCCATTGCCAGCGTTGACAAACGCCTGGCCGATCACGTCAACAACCAGGTACTGGCAGAGCGCCAGACCAAACTGGATAGCGTGTCGCAACAAACGTCCTACATCTTGTCTACGCTGCGTCGTTATCAGGCGCTCTCCAATGCGCAAGCTGCAGGCTCGCGACTTCAGGCCAGCCTAGGGCTGGAGCTGCCACTGGATGCCAGCCGTCAGACATCGCTTGCCGAGCTTAAAGACCAGGTAGCCAAGGCATTGAATGCCTGGGAACAAGGCAAGCTGCCAGCCGTTACTACTCCTTGATCGAGTCGAAATGCAAGTTGTGATGAATACCCGTCGTGTCGTGCCCGTGCTGGCCATATTGCTGGCTTCTTTCCCGCTGGCTGCGCAGCAGGCACCGGCCCCATTACCACTGGCCAAGCCGGCCGCCCGCCCGCCGGTAGCTGCCAAGCCGGCGACGGAGCAGCGCGAAATCCGTGCACAGCTGGCCCCCAAACGCTACACCACTTTGGCTGCAGAAATCGGCGCCAAGATTTCCCGCATTACGGTGCCAGAAGGGGCTGCATTCAAGGCTGGGCAGACTTTGATCACCTTTGACTGTTCCTTGCAGGCTGCCCAGCTGAGTCGTGCCCGCGCTACGCAAAGTGCCGCAGACAAAGCCTATAGCACCAACCGTCGTCTGGCGGAGTTGAATTCGGTGGGCAAACTGGAACTGGATACGTCGGAAGCCGAGGTGCGCAAGGCCAAGGCGGATGTCGCAGCGGGGGCGGCGGTAATTGGCAAATGCAGTATCGCTGCGCCATTCAGTGGCAGGGTGGCTGAACAAAAGCTGCGCGAGCAGCAGTTTGCCCAGGCTGGCCAGGCCATTCTGGACATCATCGATGATTCGGTGCTGGAACTGGCGTTTCTGGTGCCATCGCGCTGGTTGGCCTGGATGAAGCCGGGTACCGTTTTCCAAGTCCGCATTGATGAGACCGGCAAGACCTACCCAGCGCGCATCCAGCGGCTGGGGGCACGGGTAGACCCGGTTAGCCAGTCCATCAAGGTTAATGCCGTCATCGACGGCAAGTTTGCCGACCTGATGGCTGGGATGAGCGGCAAGGTACTGATGGTACCGCCGGCCAACTAAGTAAGCTCCCGAACACGTAACAGGCCGGCACGTGCCGGCTGCCTATCGCAACTCGGCCCCGCCCTTGGCTTGGGCCGCATCGGTGCCACCGGCCCGAGGAGAATGCCATGAACAACCGTCACTATCGCTCCATCTGGAATGAAGTCAGCCGTACCTTTGTTGCGGTGGCCGAGAAAGTCCATGCCAAGGGCAAACCAGCCTCCGGGCCCAGCAGTCAGGTAGCTGGCGCGGAACAGGCGGTGGCGACGGCGGTGGTGCCTGCACGTACACGGGTGATGCCAAGGGTACTCGAGCAACGCTTCATGTTTGATGCGGCGGCGGTCAGCACGGCTATCGATGCCGCTACCGATCATGCGGTTGGCGACGTGCAAGCGGATAGTGGCTTGAGTGCAGCACTGAACAAAGTGGTACAAGCGGTGACCCGGCAGCAAGAAGCCAGCCGTCTGCAGGAACCGGTGCTGGTGCGTGCCGGCGACGCAGCGGCCGATGGCGGGCGCAAGGAAGTGGCATTTGTCGATAGCCGCGTGGCCGACTACCAGACGCTGATTGCGGGTATTGGTGCCGGTATCGAAGTGCGCTTGATTGATGGCAGTCAGGATGGTCTGGCACAGTTGGCCGCATGGGCCGCTAGCCACAGCGGCTACAATGCCATTCATATTCTGAGCCACGGCAGTGATGGTCAGCTCATATTGGGTACCACCAAACTTGACCTGAATGCATTAGAAACACGAAGTGACGCATTAGGACAGTTGGGTCGCGCTTTGTCCGAAAATGGTGATTTGCTGATTTATGGCTGTGATATCGCCAAGGGTGATACTGGTGCGGCATTTGTTGATGCCCTTGCCGCCGCGACCGGGGCTGATGTTGCAGCATCGGATGATCTGACCGGTGCTAGTCGCTTGGGTGGCGATTGGATCCTTGAGAAAAAGTCTGGCTTTATTGATACCGTTTCATTAGACAGTTTTAATTTTGATTCAGCTGTATTGTCATTGCAGACACCTGACGCAGCATATGTTGCTGAAACAGTAGATAATGCGGGTGTTTATGATGTTGTTGGGCTGCCTGAAGGAAAAGTAGCACTGGTTCTTGCTAAAGATTCAGAAAAAGAAATTAAAATTTTTGACAAAACAGGGACGTTGCTGAATACCATTGATCTGGATGCGCTTGGTTATCAAGGTATCGCAAAGACCAACGTAGATTTTAAGGTTGTTGCGCTGAGTAATGGCAATATTCTTGTTGCCTATAATGCAAATGATTCATCAGTTCCTTCTTCGTATTATAACGCTAAATTCAAGATCATCGATCAAACTGGTGCGATCGTTCAAGCCGAGACCCAAATCAATACCACAACCGGTTCTAGTCAGACGCGTTGGTTGCAAGCCGTCCAGTTAAATAATGGAAACATCGCGTTCGCGTTTCAGTTATCGACAAACTCGCACTATGCTGTGCGTGTTTTTACACAGGCAGGTAGTGCTGTTACTTCTGAGATAAGAGTTGCTGGCAGCGGTCAGACCGGCGATAGAGAAGGCTATCCAAGAGCCTTTGACATTATTGCTGCAAGCGATGGCGGCTTTGTGACGGCATGGAGTGGTGATGGTAGCAGTGCCAGCAATTCAAACATCATGCTGATGAAGTTTGATGCCTCTGGCACGGTAGTCAACCAGAATGGAGCATCCTACCTCAAGATTTATTCAAATATAAGTAATGACAGCTCGGTTAATTTGGTTAGTTTGCCGGGGGGGAGTTTTTCGCTTATAACCCGCATGTATAGTGGCTCCTCTGCCGTTAATCGAGTCATTAGTAGCGATCTTTCCAATGCCACCACTGCTTCTGATGTGAACCTGCCAGTTGGTGTGTCAGGAGCTGATTCATCATTCGTTCCTATTCTCACCCCTGGTGGTGAGGGATATGTCTTGTTACGTGTGACTTCGCCATACGTTTGGGATGCAGACTACAGTGGGTCTGATGTCGCTAAAGTGACTCGATACAGTACGGCAGGCGCGGTGGTGGAAGTAGAACGGGATTTTGCCTCGGGTTACTCGTACGGTATTTATGATGCTGATCAGTGGTACCACACCGAGTCTGCCGGAGCCAGCTACTATATGGCTTCGGGATACGGCCGCGGCTTGATATTTGTCAGCACCACCACGACGTCAGCCAATCCTGCGGACTACACGATTCGTGTCCAGACCTTCGAGATACCCGTTGCCACGAACGCCACCCCCACCATCTCCGACGTTGCCAACCAGACCATCAATGAAGCTGGCGCTACCTCCGCGCTGGCGGTCACCATTGGCGATACCGAAACGGCAGCCAGCGCACTGACGCTGACAGGCAGCTCCAGCAACACCACGCTGATTCCCAACGGCAATATCGTCATTAGCGGCAGCGGTGCCAACCGTACCGTTACCATCACGCCTGCGGCCAACCAGACCGGCACGGCCACCATCAC